>NZ_PGGU01000029.1:9434-242703 GCF_002872075.1 Microbacterium aurantiacum
GCCGCCCAGGCTCGGCATCTCGTCGTGCCGGGCGGCGATGCCGAGAGCGGTGGCGAGGGCGTCATGCTGCTTCTGTGGGCGGGTGCGTTGGTCGATCACGTTCCGCGGATCGTCATTAAAGGGATCCCCGTTGCTGTCGATCTCGTCGGACGGACGGAATACCACGCCTAAATCGGTCGGGCCCGCCGTCTTCGGGTTCAGTTGCGCGTCGAAGAGCAGCTGCAACTGGGCGTACACCTCGGGGAGCAGGTTCCCGCGGACCGGATACGTCCCGTTGCGGAGCCTCCCGACGGTGAATGAGCGCCCCTGCGATGCTTCCGCCGCCGATGGGGCGGACCCGTCCGGGTCCAGATACATCGCGACCAGCTGCGCGAACTGCTTCAAGTCTTCCGGCGTCGCCGGCGGAGCAGCGTCGGGTCCGGGCCCTTCGACAAGCTCAGGGACCCGAGGAGCGGCATCGGCATCGGCGCTGTCAGCGTCAGCGAGGACGTACCCGCGAGCCTGGTGCGCCAGCTCCGCATCCGCGCGCAGCCGATCGGTGAGCCCGATCCGAACCCCGGCCCGGTCGATCGGCCCGGTCGCCGCGAGCAATCCGGCGATCCCGATCGTCCCGTCCCGCATCGCCTCCCGCAACGCCGGCCACCGGGCCGGCAGCGGTGCTCCGGACGTGAGTTCCACGTCCTGATGCACGAGGTCCGCGGCTTTCACCACCCGCGCCGCCCCCGGCGAATCGACGCGGAGCACCCGTTGCAGGAGTTCGTTCATGCTCCGGCATCCGAACTGATCCGCAAACCCCGGCTCGGCACCGGCGGTCGTCTCCACGACGACGGCCTCGATGCGCCGGAACGCGTCCCCCGCGACGCGGAGCACGTCCATCCGTTCCGCATCCGACAACGATCCGAGCCCGTCCGCACCGAGCACCCGGTCGAGGTCGGAGACGACCTGATCCAGGAGGGCGACGGGGTTGTTCATGCCTCCATACAACAGGGGGCCACCGACATTCCGACCCCGAAAACCAGCAGATCAGAGAAACTTTCTGACCAAATTCCGCGCTACGGTCCTCGGCATCCGCGCCCCCGGTTGAGGTGGCACCAATCGCCGCTTCGCCGGCCCGAAAGCGACCACAGGCGCCACCGGAATGCCCCGGTATGAAAGCCCGCGAGCCCACGCCGACCGCTCGCCCTGTGGACAGCGCCCGCCGACGTCGGTGCCGGTCGTTAGGCTGGACGGATGCCGCAGACTCCTCGTGACCCGTACGAGGACGTGCCGTACCCCGACGAGCCGTGGGACGACGCTCCGCCCGAGGAGATGGACTGGGTGCCGCAGGGGCCCGGCTACGAGCCGCCTCTCGACTGGGGCCCTGGCCCCGTGACGTCAGTCGCACCGGCAACCGCCCGCAAGGCCACGCCGAGCCAGTATGCGACCCCGCGCGAGGCGCTGCACACGGTCTTCGGCTACGACGCGTTCCGCGGCGATCAGGCGGCGATCGTCGAGCACGTCGTCGCCGGCGGCGACGCCGTCGTGCTCATGCCGACCGGTGGCGGCAAGAGCGTCACGTACCAGGTGCCCGCGCTCGTGCGCGAGGGCACCGGGCTCGTGATCAGCCCGCTGATCGCGCTCATGCACGACCAGGTCGACGCCCTCCGCGCAAACGGCGTGCGTGCGGCGTACCTCAACTCCACCCAGGCGCCGCAGGAGCGCGCCAGGGTCGAACGCGAGTACCTGGCCGGCGAACTCGACCTGATCTACGTCGCGCCCGAGCGGCTGTCCAGCCCGCAGACGACTGCGCTCCTGCAGCGCGGCACGCTGAGCGTCATCGCGATCGACGAGGCTCACTGCGTGTCGCAGTGGGGTCATGATTTCCGCCCCGACTACCTCGCCCTCGGCGACCTGGCCGAGCGCTTCCCCGGTGTGCCGCGCATGGCGCTCACCGCCACAGCCACGCGCGAGACGCACAAGGAGCTCACCGAGCGACTGCAGCTGCCGGCGGCGAAGCACTTCGTCGCGAGTTTCGACCGCCCGAACATCCAGTACCGGATCGTTCCCAAGATCGATCCGCGCAAGCAGCTGGTGGCGTTCATCAAGTCTCAGACCGAGGGCGCAGCCGGCATCGTCTACGCGCTCAGCCGCAAGTCGGTCGAGCAGACCGCTACTTACCTCGCAGCTCAGGGGCTCGACGCCCTGCCGTACCACGCGGGGCTTCCCGCCGAGGTGCGCGCGGCCAACCAGTCGCGCTTCCTCCGCGAAGACGGCGTCGTGATGGTCGCGACCATCGCCTTCGGAATGGGCATCGACAAGCCGGATGTCCGGTTCGTCGCACACATCGACCTGCCGAAATCCGTCGAGGGGTATTACCAGGAGACCGGCCGTGCCGGCCGCGACGGCGAGACTGCGATCGCCTGGATGGCATACGGTCTCGGCGACGTCGTGCAGCAGCGGCGCCTCATCGATCAGAGCCCGGGAGATCGCACCTTCAAGATGCGCCTCGGGCAGCATCTCGACGCGATGCTCGCGCTCTGCGAGACGGTCGAATGCCGGCGGCAGAACCTGCTCGGTTACTTCGGGCAGGACTCCGAGCCCTGTGGCAATTGCGACACCTGCCTGGAGTCCCCCGAGACGTTCGACGGACTCGTCCCCGCACAGAAGCTGCTGTCGACGATCGTGCGTCTGCAGCGCGAGCGCGGCCAGTCGTTCGGCGCCGGCCACCTCATCGACATCCTGCGCGGCGCATCGACCGAGCGGATGCGGCAGCAGGGCCACGAGCGCCTCTCGACGTTCGGCATCGGCGCCGACCTCTCCGACCAGGACTGGCGCAGCGTCGTCCGGCAGCTCCTCGCCCGCGGCATCCTCGTCGCCCAGGGCGACTACGGCACCCTCGCCCCCGGTGAGCAGGCAGCCGGAGTGTTGCGCGGCGAGATGCCGGTGCCGCTGCGCAAGGACACGATCGGGCGGGTCACGACGACCCGCGCTCGGAAGGCATCGGCCGCGGACGCGCTGGATGCCGGCGACCGGTCGCTCTTCGAAGCGCTGCGCGCCTGGCGGGCGGCGACGGCGAAGGAGCAGGGCGTGCCTGCGTACATCGTCTTCGGCGACGCGACGCTGCGGGCTCTCGCCGAGCATCGCCCGACCTCGCTGTCGGGCCTCGACGGCATCACCGGAATCGGCGAGAAGAAGCGCGAGGCCTACGGCGAGGGCGTGCTCGCCGTGATCGCTTCCGGCTGAGCAGCGCCGCCCACCGCAGGATCCGCGCGCCGCCCGCCGCCGAGTCTGCATCCGCCCGCACGATTGCTCTGGTGCCCGCAGAGCGGCAGGTCTAGTGTTGGCGGCATCTCGCCGGCAATGCCGCTGACGGGCCGGTTCTGGGGACCGGTGACTGCAAGGGGACGACCATGAGAAGACGACTCATCACCATGCTCGCTGTGCTCGCGCTCGGGGGAGCGGCGCTTGCATTGCCGCACGCGGCGGCGGCGGATGATCCGGGCGCGGTGTATGTGGCGATCGGTGATTCGGAGGCTGCCGGCACCGGCAATCTGCCCTATGTCGACCAGTCCTGCTTGCGATCGAAGAAGTCCTATCCGATGCTTCTCGCGGCGACGTCCGGGGTCCCGGTCTCTTCGAGCGCTTGCGCCGGGGCCACCACGACGCAGGTCGCCACAGGGCAGCTCGGAGACCTCGGCCCGGCCACGCAACTGGTGACGCTGACGGCGGGGGTCAACGATCTCGATTGGCAGGGCGTGCTCGCGGCATGCAGCAGCGCCGGCACCGATCTCGCCTGCGGTGCGGCGATGAACGCCGCCGCAGTGGCCCTGCAGGGTGTGCCCATCGGCATCGGCCAGCTGCTCGGAGCGGTTCGCACACTGGCCCCGAACGCACTGATCGTAGTCACCGGCTATCCGATGCTCTTCGGTGAGGTCGTCAACTCGTGCAGCGTCGGAAACTACCAGGGCGTCTCGGTGAAGTTCAGTTCGGCGCAGGCCGCCGGCGTCAATGCCGGACTCTGGCAGCTCAACTCCGCGGTGCAGGCGGGGGTCGGCGGCTACGTCGGCCAGACCGGCGACCCGGGCGTGCGGTACGTCGACGTCGTCGGGGCCTTCGACGGGCACG
Source organism: Microbacterium aurantiacum (assembly GCF_002872075.1). Classification (GTDB taxonomy): domain Bacteria; phylum Actinomycetota; class Actinomycetes; order Actinomycetales; family Microbacteriaceae; genus Microbacterium; species Microbacterium aurantiacum_A. Next base: position 13,539 of record NZ_PGGU01000029.1, read on the forward strand.
GGCTCTGCGACAGCGGAAGCCGCTGGATCAGCGGACTCGTTCCCGGACAGCCAGTGGTCGACCGTGGATTCCACCCGAACGCCGGCGGTCAGCAGGCCTACGCGGATGCGATCGCGCTGGCGCTCGCCTCCATGTGAGGGGTGCGAGGACGCTCGCTGCCAGATCCCGAAGGAGCCGGCGTACCCGGCGGCGGCGAGATCCCCACCGCATCCGGTCCTCGAGGTGGCACCTGAGGTCGCATTGCTTGCCTCATAGCGGCGAGAGGTGCCACCTCGAGGATCGGCGATGCTGAGGGCGAACCGTCCCTGTGGCCAGGCCACAAGTGTCAGGGGGCGCGACGAGGCTCGCAATTAGAGGATGCTCACAGCGGAGTTCCCCCCACGTTGTCGCAGACCTACGATATGAGCATCCCTACTTCTCCCTTGAGAGGAACGCTCATGGTCGACGCCGCCGTCCGTCCTACGACGACCCCCACCGAGACGAACGACGCGGAGACTCCGCAGATCGACGTCGACGCGGTCAATGAACTCCTGCTCGGCACCTGGGCCGATACCCGCCGCCAGGCGCGCGAGATGATCAAGGACCCTGCGTTCTGGCGCAAGGACGAGCTGGGCATGGACGAGCACCGCGAACGGGTGCTCAGCCAGCTGCATCTCCTCGTCGAGAACGGCGCGGTGCATCGCGCCTTCCCGAAGGAATTCGGCGGCGAGGAGAACAACGGGGCCAACATCGCCGGCTTCGAGGAGCTCGTCGTCGTCGACCCCAGCCTGCAGATCAAGTCGGGCGTCCAGTGGGGGCTGTTCGGCTCGGCCGTCCTGCAGCTGGGCACGAAAGAGCATCACGCGAAGTGGCTCCCCGGCATCATGAACCTCGAGATCCCCGGCGCGTTCGCGATGACGGAGATGGGCCACGGCTCGGACGTCGCCGCCATCGGCACCACCGCGACCTACGATCCCGAGACAGAGGAGTTCGTCATCCACACGCCGTTCCGCGCGGCGTGGAAGGAGTTCCTCGGCAACGCGGCCCTGCATGGCATCGCGGCGACCGTGTTCGCCCAGCTGATCACCAACGGCGTGAATCACGGCGTGCACTGCTTCTACGTGCCCCTCAGTGACGAGGAGGGCAACGACCTTCCCGGGATCGGACGCGAGGACGACGGTCTCAAGGGCGGCCTCAACGGCATCGACAACGGCCGGCTGCACTTCGACCATGTCCGCATCCCGCGCACGAACCTGCTGAACCGCTACGGCGACGTCGCCCCCGACGGCACGTACTCGAGCGCCATCGACAGCCCCGGCCGCCGGTTCTTCACGATGCTCGGCACCCTCGTGCAGGGTCGCGTCTCGCTCGACGGGGCCGCATCCTGGGCATCCGCTCTCGGCCTGTACATCGCGATCACCTACGCGACCCAGCGCCGCCAGTTCGACGGAGCCGACGGAGCGGAGGTCGTGCTGCTCGACTACGGCAAGCACCAGCGCCGGTTGCTGCCGCGCCTGGCGACCACCTATGCGCAGATCTTCGCGCACGACGAGTTCCTGCAGAAGTTCGACGGCGTCTTCTCCGGCCGCACCGACACCCCGGACGACCGCGAGGATCTCGAGACGCTCGCGGCAGCGCTCAAGCCCCTGTCGACCTGGCACGCGCTCGACACGCTGCAGGAGGCGCGCGAGGCCTGCGGCGGCGCCGGCTTCATGTTCGAGAACCGCCTCGTCGGGCTCCGTCAGGACCTCGACATCTACGTCACCTTCGAGGGCGACAACAACGTGCTCCTGCAGCTCGTCGGCAAGCGCCTGCTCACCGACTACGCGAAGCAGTTCCAGGGCAAGGATGCCGCCGCGCTGGCGAAGTTCGCCGTTGAGCAGACCGCCGGCAAGGTGTTCCACGGCGCGGGCCTCCGGCAGTTCGGTCAGGCCGTCGCCGACCTCGGCTCGACTGCGCGATCCGTCGAGAAGGGCCTCCGCGAGGAGCAGCAGCACGAGCTCCTCTCCGACCGGGTGCAGCAGATGGTCTCCGATATCGCGGGGCGCCTGCGCCTCGGTGCGAAGGACAGGGCACTCGGCGCACGTCTGTTCAACGAGAATCAGGCCGAGCTCATCGAAGCGGCCCGAGCGCACGGCGAACTGCTGCAGTGGGAGGCGTTCACCGATGCGGTGCGCAGCATCGAGGACGCCGAGACGAAGAAGGTGCTCACCTGGCTGCGCGACCTCTTCGGACTGCAGCTCATCGAGAAGCACCTCGCCTGGCACCTCATCAACGGCCGCCTCTCCACGCAACGCGCTGCTGCGGTGTCGAGCTACATCGATCGCCTGTGCGGACGGCTGCGGCCGTACGCCCTCGACCTCGTGAACGCCTTCGGCTACGAGCCGGAGCACGTCCGTGCTCCTCTCGCCTCGGGAGCCGAGGCCGAGCGTCAGGATGAGGCACGCGCCTACTACGCCGATCTCGCGGCCTCTGGGAAGGCGCCGGTGCAGGAGAAGGCGCTCAAGAAGGCGAAGCGCTAGCGCGAGAGCAGGTCGGTAGGCTCGAGGACATGAGTCACGTCCGCGCCTATGCCGCGCCCGAAGAAGCCGCCCCGCTGGAATCCACCGTCATCGAGCGCCGTGAACTCGGGCCCCGCGATGTGCTCATCGACATCGCATTCGCCGGCATCTGCCACTCCGACATCCACACGGTCCGCGGCGACTGGGGACCGCAGCGATACCCGCTCGCGCCAGGGCACGAGATCGCCGGAGTCGTGGCAGCCGTCGGCGCCGAGGTGACGAAGCACGCCGTCGGAGACCGGGTCGGCGTCGGCTGCCTGGTGGATTCGTGTGGCGCGTGCCCGAGCTGCCTCCGCGACGAGGAGCAGTTCTGCGCCGAAGGTGCCGTGTTCACGTACGGGAGCACCGACCGCGACGGAACCGTCACGCAGGGCGGGTACTCGGAGCAGGTCGTGGTGACGGAGTCGTTCGTCGTCCGCATCCCGGATGCGATCCCGCTCGACGCGGCGGCACCGCTGCTCTGCGCTGGCATCACGACGTTCTCTCCACTGCGCCGGTGGAAGGTCGGACCGGGTACCCGCGTCGCCGTCGTCGGCCTCGGCGGGCTGGGCCACATGGGCGTGCAGTTCGCGCACGCGCTCGGCGCGGAGGTCACCGTGCTGTCGCAGACGCTGAACAAGAAGGAAGACGGGCTTCGGCTCGGCGCCGATCACTACCGCGCGACCGGCGATCCCGCGACGTTCAAGGAGTTGCGGGGGTCTTTCGATGTGATCCTCAACACGGTCAGCGCCGTCGTCGATCTGCGGGCCTATCTCGGCCTGCTCGACGTGGGTGGCGCGATGGTCTGCGTCGGCGCCCCCGGAGAGCCGCTGTCCCTCGGCGTGATGTCGCTGATCGGCGGCAACAAGACGCTCGCCGGCTCGAACATCGGCGGCATCCGTGAGACGCAGGAGATGCTCGACTTCTGTGCCGAGCACGGCATCCTCCCCGGGATCGAGGTCATCCCGGCATCCGCGATCAACGACGCCTACGAGCGCGTGCTCGCCTCGGACGTCCGCTATCGGTTCGTGATCGACGCGTCGACCATCGCCGCCTGACGTCGGCGCCGGGCGATAGCGTCGGAGACATGACCTCTCTGATCGCCGGCCCCGATGAACGTCACCGCTGCGCCTGGGTCGGCGACGATGCGGAGTACCGCCGCTATCACGACGAGGAGTGGGGCACTCCTCTGCATGGCGACCGTGCCCTGTTCGAGAAGATGTCGCTCGAGGGGTTCCAGGCAGGGCTCAGCTGGATCACGATCCTGCGGAAGCGGCCGCGCTTCCGCGAGGTGTTCGCGGGCTTCGACCCGGCGGTGGTCGCCGCTTTCGGCGAAGACGACGTGATGCGGCTGATGACCGATGTCGGCATCATCCGCAACCGTTCGAAGATCGAGGCCACGATCGGCAACGCGCGCCTGGTGCAGGAGATGGCAGAGGGAGAGCTGGATGCTCTGATGTGGTCGTTCGCGCCCTCGTCGTCCAGGCCGCGTCCGTCGTCGTTCGCCGATGTGCCGGCGGTCACGCCCGAATCCGCCGCGATGAGCAAGGAGCTGCGGCGACGTGGATTCCGATTCGTCGGCCCCACGACGATGTACGCCCTCATGCAGTCGGCTGGCATGGTCGACGACCACGTCGAGGGATGCTGGCGGACCTGACCCGACGGATCGGGGACGCTTCGCCCATGGGCAGTTCTCCCCATCGAGGCATTTGGTGCAACCGATAGAGTAATCGTGTGTGTCGCAGCTCTTCGCTGTCGTGACGCGGATCAAGAGGGTGCAAGCTCTGGGGGGACCAGGTATGAAGGCTCTGTCGTGGGTTCGGGCTCGGCCCAGAGCGCTCGCATCGGCGGCCGGCGTGACCGCCGGCGTCATCGCGCTGACCACGATGGCGTTCACCTACGAGGGCTTTCCGACGACGAAGGTCGACCTGAACGACGGCGGCGTCTGGATCACGAAGACGTCGAGCCTGCTCGTGGGGCATTTCAATCACGAGTCCACGGTGCTCGACGGCGGCGTGCGCACGACGGGTGAGAACTTCGACATCCTGCAGGATGCGACGAGTGTGCTCGTCGTCGACGAAGGCTCCTCCACGCTCAGCTCCGTCGACCCGGCGAGGGTGTCGCTCGGCGACAGCACGGGCATCCCGTCCGGTGCCAAGGTCGCGCTCGGCAACCGCAGCGTCGCGATTCTGGACAGGGAGTCGGGCAACCTCTGGGTGGTGCCGATCAAGGGCGTCGCCGCTTTCGAGTTCCAGGCCGCCGAGCCGGTGGCCGAGCTCGGCGATGACGCCGACGTGACCGTCGCGTACGACGGCACCGTTTTCGGCCTCTCCAGCGAAAGGGCAGAGGTCGTCACCGTTCCCGTCGACAACGAGGGGCAGCCGCTCGAATCCTCGACGGCCGGCCTCGGCGAACTGGATGCCTCGGTCGCACCCACCATCACCGCAGTCGGCCGCACCCCGATCGTGCTCGATCCCGCGGCGGGACTCGTGATGGCCCCGGGCGGATTCCGCACCGAGATCGGCGACGCCGACGGCGCCGTGCTGCAGCAGGCATCGGCCGAGACGGATGCCGTCGCGATCGCGACGACGTCGCATCTGCTTCGCGTGCCGCTCGACGGGGCAGAACCACAGGCGGTCAGTTCCGAGGCCCAGGGCGCGCCGGCGGCTCCCGTCGCGCTGCGCGGCTGCACCTACGCGGCCTGGGCGGGATCGGCGCGCTTCATGCGGGAATGCCCCGGTGAACCGAACGACGTGAACGAGACCATTCCGGATGCGGCGGATTCCGCCAGTCTCGTCTTCCGCGTGAACCGAGACGTGATCATCCTGAACGATGCCGTCGGGGGCGCCGCCTGGCTGCCGAACGAAAGCCTGCAGCGCGTCGACAACTGGAACGACCTCACACCGCCCGAAGGCGAGACCGAGAACCAGGAGGAGTCCAGCCAGGAGACGGTCGAGACCACCCTGCCCGAGCGCACCGAGATCAACACTCCACCCGTCGCTGCGGATGACGAGTTCGGCGTGCGCCCCGGCGGGACCACGCTTCTGCCGGTGCTCGACAACGACAACGATCCGGACGGCGATGTGCTCGTGGCGGCGCTGGCGGAGACGCAGCCGTCGCTGGGTGAGGTGCAGCAGATCCACAACGGCGGTTCGCTCCAGATCCAGGTCGCGAAAGACGCCTCCGGTTCGGCGTCGTTCGTCTACGAGGTCGATGACGGACGCGGCGGGAAGGACACGGCGGCGGTCGCGGTCTCCGTCCACGACTGGAGCGTCAACGCCGCTCCGACACCGAAGCGGCCCACGTCGATCGCGGTCGAATCCGGCGGAACTGTCTCCTACAACATCCTTCCCGACTGGATCGACCCCGACGGCGACGACGTCTACCTGCGGAACGTCATCGCCGCACCCGGTGACGAAGTCGACTTCAGCACCGACGGTCAGATCAGCTATCACGCGATCGCGAGCGCGCAGGGCATCAAGGAGATCGAGGTCGTCGTCTCGGACTCTCAAGGCGAGGTGTCGCACGGCAGCCTCCGTCTGGATGTGCGTCCGGCCGGCTCGACGCTGCCGAAGACGAACGCCGATCATGTCGTGACCCGGGTCGGTGAGCTGATCTCGGTCGCTCCTCTGGCCAACGACACCAGTTCCGGAAGGGAGCCCCTGCGGCTTTCCCGGGTCGACGAGGTCGCCGGCGCGGCGATCGTCGCCGACTTCCCGAACAAGGTGTTCACCTTCCGCGCGGACCAGCCCGGCGTCTACTACGTGCAGTACCTGGTCAGCGCGGGTCCCAACGGGGTCCCCGGTCTCGTCCGCGTCGATGTGCTGGAGAAGGCGCAGACCGAACTGCCGCCCGTCGCGGTCCGCGATGTCGCGCTGCTCCCCACCAGCGGAGAGATCCTGCTGGGCGTCCTCGGCAACGACTCCGACCCGGCCGGCGGCATCCTCGTCCTGCAGTCCGTCACCGTGCCACCTCAGAGCGGGATCTCGGTCTCGGTGCTGAACCACGAGACCCTGCGGATCAGCGATCAGGGCGCCCTGAGCGGGGAAGTCCGCATCACCTACCGCATCTCCAACGGGACGAAGACGGCCGAAGGCGACGTCATCGTGATCCCGATCCCGGCACCGGACAAGCTGGAGGCGCCGGTCGCCAACGACGACCAGGTGACCGTGCGCGCCGGCGACGTGGTGACGATCCCGGTCCTCGACAACGACACGCATCCGAGCGGCGACATCCTGCGCCTCGATCCGGAGCTCGTCGAACCCCTCGTCGACCCCGCCGAGGGGGAGGCCTTCGTCTCCCAGAACGCCGTCCGGTTCCGTGCGGGAACCGAGCCGGGCACCGCGTACGTCACGTACCAGGCTGTGGACTCGATCGGGCAGAAGGATGCCGCTTTCGTCAACATCCAGATCCTCGCCGTCGACGAGGAGGCCAACGCGGCGCCGCGGCCGCGCGACGTCACGGTCCGCACGCTGAGCGGATCGTCGACCCAGATCGCGATCCCGCTCGACGGCATCGACGCCGACGGCGATTCCGTCGAGCTGCTGGAGAACGCCAGCGCCCCCGCCAAGGGGCAGATCAACGAGGTGGGGTCGAACTACCTCGTCTACGAGGCGTTCGACGGCGTCACCGGCGTCGACACCTTCACGTACCGTGTGCGCGACCGTCTCGGGAAAGAGGGGACGGCGACGATCCGCATCGGCATCGCCCCCTCCGAGTCGATGAACCAGGCCCCGTACGCCGTGAAGGACGCGGTCGTCGTCCGACCCGGCCGCTCCGTCGCCGTGCCGGTGACGGCGAACGACTCCGATCCCGAGGGCGACGAGATCATCCTCGTCGAGAAGGGGATTGAACTGCCTGATGTCGACGGGCTGTCCGCGAAGGTGTCCGGCGATCGCGTGATCGTCGACGTCCCGGACCGCGAGACCGAGACGTCTCTGCAGTACACGATCCGCGACGCGAGGGGAGCCACCTCGACCGCCGTTCTGCAGATCACCGTCGACGAGGACGTTCCGCTGCTCACGCCGATCGCACGGGACGACCGCGTCCGGTCCGCTGATGTCGTCGACGGCCTCCAGGTCGATGTCGCGGTGCTCGAGAACGACGAGGACCCGGACGGCACGATCGATGACCTCCAGCTGAAAGTGGAGCAGGGAGGGCGACTGCTCGAGGACGGCACGGTGCGCGTCACCATCGGTGAGGAACGTCAGCTCATCCGATACACCCTCACCGACCTCGATGAGCGCACGGCATCCGCGTTCATCTTCGTGCCTGCGCTCCGCGAACTGCGCCCGGCGCCGTCGTCGACCGAGCCCGTGACGGTGAAGAGCGGCGAACGGGTGGAACTGCCGCTCGCCGAGTACGTGACCGTCGCGGGCGGTGGTGATGTCATCATCACCGAGGCGGAGAAGGTCAGCGCGGTCAATGCGGACGGCTCGAGTCTGATCAAGGACGAGAGGACGCTGCAGTACACCTCGAGAGCGGGGTACTTCGGCAAGGATGCCCTCACGTTCGAGGTGACCGACGGAGCCGGACCGGATGACCCGGAGGGCCGGAAGGCGACGCTGACGATCCCGATCATCGTCCTTCCTCCGGAGAACCAGCAGCCTGTGTTCGTCAACGGACAGGTGTCGGTGGCGCCGGGCGAGGAGCCGGCGACGCTGGACCTCGCCGCGCTGACCACCGACCCGGACCCCGAGGATGCGGAGAAGATCCGCTTCGCGGTCGTCGAGCAGCCGGGCGGTGGGATATCGGCCAGGGTCGACGGAAGCCGGCTGCTGGTGGAGGCATCCACGAACACCCGAAAGGGCGCGGCAGCGACCGTGACCGTGCGCATCGACGACGGCACGACCGAACCCGTGACCGGAACGGTCGCCGTGACCGTGTCGGCATCGACGCGCAACCTGGCCACCGCGAACACCGACACCGTCGACGAGGCCGATCAGGGCAAGGCCATCCGGGTGCGGGTTCTCGACAACGATGTGAATCCCTTCCCCGATACCCCGCTGGAGGTGCTGTCGGCGACGCCGGAGACCGGTGACGGAACGGCCACGGTGATCGGCAACGAGGTCGAGGTGAAGCCGGGCGCCGACTTCGTCGGCCGGATGGTCGTCCGCTACCGCATCCAGGACGCGACGGACGACCCCGACCGCGAGGTCGACGGCACCATCGTGCTCACCGTGCAGGGCGAGCCGGATGCACCCGGTTCGCCGGTGGTGTCCAGCGTGCAGGATCGCACCGTGGTGCTGTCGTGGTCGCCGCCCGCCAACAACGGCGCCGAGATCACGCAGTACACGGTGCGCTCGGTGCAGGGGAGCTCGTACACGAAGACCTGTGCGGCGACGACCTGCACGCTCGACGGCCTGACGAACAACGTCGAGTACACGTTCCAGGTCACCGCCACCAACCGCGTGGGAGAGGGGCCGGAGTCGCCGGTCTCGGCGATCGCGCGCCCGGACGCACGGCCCGACACTCCGGCCCCGCCGACGCTGGTCTTCGGCGACAAGTCGCTGAAGGTGTCCTGGGCGACGCCGACGACGCCGGGTTCGCCGGTGGAGTCGTACACGCTGCAGATCTCCCCCGCACCGCCATCGGGCATCGCCGAGAAGGCGAACGTCGTGGGCAACTCCCTGACCTGGGAGGGGCTCGAGAACGGCGCCAGCTATCAGGTGCGGGTGCAGGCGCACAACCGGGCGCCGGAACCGTCGAGCTTCAGCAACTGGTCGGCGAACGAGATCCCGGCCGGTCCTCCGGCCGCACCCGGCACGCCGACGGCCCGCAGCGCGCCCTCGGTCGGCAGCCAGGCGCAGATGGAGGTGTCCTGGACCCCGGGGTCCGAGAACGGCGATCCGGTGTCGACGTACGAGCTGAACGTGATCCGCGGCGGCACCGTCGTGCGCACGGTCGCGGTCGCCGGCGGACAGCACTCGCAGAACGTCACGGTCGACACGTCCACCGCCGACTACACGTTCAGCGTGCGGGCGAGGAACAAGGCGGGCTGGGGAGATCCGAGCGGTCAGTCCACGCCGCAGCGTGCTTTCGGCAGCCCCGGTGCTCCGACGATCACGGCGACGAGGGAAGGCGACAACTGGGTCGAGGTGGATTACTCGACGGCGAACACGAACGGCGCCAACACCGAAGAGCTCCGCTACGAGTACTCGCTCAACGGCAGCGGCTGGAGCCGCAACTGGGACGGCAAGCGGCTCTCCGCGGCCAACAACGGCGAGTACACGGTGCGTGTGCGTGCCTACTCCGTCGTGGGCGGCCAGGAGTCGCAGCCGGGGCCGGAATCCGCGCCGTCGGCGGTGCTGCGCCCGTACGGTCTCCCGGGGCAGCCCGGAGCATCCGCCAGCGTGTCGAACAAGTCGATCAACTGGTCCTGGTCCGCGCCGGGCCCGAATGGCCGCGCCATCGTCAAGATGGAGGTGCAGTTCGACGGCGGCGGCTGGACGGAGGTCGCGCACAACAGCGGCACCACCGGCAACTACGGCCCGGGGGAGACCCACACCATGACGGTGCGGGCGACGGATGCCCAAGGGCAGACGTCGACGAACTCGGCGTCGGCCACGACGGCGAGTCCGACCGCGCAGACCGTGCAGGGGGCAGTCGCTCGTGACCACAGTTCTCCATGCGAGTTCGACGTCTGCTACTTCCTGTGGGTCAGCGTCTCGAACTTCCCGGCGGGAACGTACACGGTGAGATGCCATTCGGACGCTGGGCGGATCGGGACCTACGATCACACCTACACCATCCCCGAGAACGGGACCGCGGGCGCGGACGGGTGGGACACCCGCGGGTGGGGATGCTTCTCGGGCGGTACCTCGGGCAACGACTACAACCTCCGATTGGAGATCCTCGGGTGGGGATGGGCCCAGCCGACGAACTGGGGATGAGCTCCCACGCCCGATGGGGATTACTCCCCATCGGGCGTGTCGCGCGGGACGGTTAGGATTATCGGGTGTCCGCTGCCTTCGAGGCGGCGGGCCGACGAGCTGAATGGTGCAGGCCATGGGGGAACGAGTATGAAAGCCTTGTCGTGGATTCGCGCGCGGCCGAAGGTGCTTGCTTCGGCGGCAGGCGTGACCGCCGGTGTCGTCGCACTCACCACCATGGCCCTGACGTATGAGGGCTTTCCGACGACGAAGGTCGACCTGAACGACGGCGGAGTCTGGATCACCAAGACGTCGAGTCTGCTCGTGGGGCACTTCAACCACGAGTCCACGGTGCTCGACGGCGGTCTGCGCACGACGGGTGAGAACTACGACATCCTGCAGGACGCCACCAGCGTGCTCGTCGTCGATGAGGGCTCCTCCACCGTCAGTTCGGTTGACCCGTCAAGAGTGTCGCTCGGCGACAGCACCGGCATCCCGGGTTCGGCGAAGGTGGCTCTGGGCAACCAGACCGCGGCGATCCTCGACCAGAAGACCGGAGACCTGTGGGTCGTGCCGGTGAAGGGGATCGCGTCGTTCGAGATCGAGTCCAAGGAGCCGGTCGCGGAACTCGGCAAGGACGCCGATGTCGCCGTCGCGCAGGACGGCACTGTCTTCGGCCTGGCCAGTACCCGTGGCGAGGTCGTCACGGTGTCGGTCGACAACGAAGGCGAACCCCTGGAGTCGTCGACGGCGTCGCTCGGCGAGATCGACCCCGCCGAGGCGTCGATCAGCGTCGTCGGGCGGACCCCGGTGGTGCTGGATGCGGTGTCCGGCGTCGTGACGACGCCGGGCGGATTCCGTACCGAACTGCCGAACGCCGAGGATGCGGTGCTGCAGCAGGCGTCGGCCGAGACGGATGCCGTGGCTGTCGCCACATCCTCCGCGCTGGTGCGAGTGCCGCTCGACGGCAGCGAGCCGACGACGACGGATGCCGGCGGCGAGGGCTCTCCGGCAGCACCGGTCTTCCTGAACGGCTGCACCTACGGGGCCTGGGCGGGTGCCGCGCGGTTCGTCCGCGAGTGCCCGGGTGACGCGAACGACGTGGCCGCGTCGATCAAGGACGCCGAGGATTCCGCGACTCTCACGTTCCGGGTGAATCGCGATGTGATCATCCTCAACGACGCCGTCGGCGGTGCCGCGTGGATGGCGAACGAGAGCCTGCAGCGGGTCGACAACTGGAACGATCTGACCCCTCCCGAGGGTGAGACCGAGAACCAGGAGGAATCCACCGAGGAGACGGTGGAGACCACTCTCCCGGAGCGCAGCGAAGTGAACACCCCGCCGATCGCGGAGGACGATTCCTTCGGCGTGCGCCCCGGTGCGTCGGCCCTGCTCCCTGTGATCGACAACGACAACGATCCCGACGGCGACGTCCTGGTCGCAGCCATCGCCGAGCAGCAGCCCGCCATCGGCACCGTGCAGCCGATCTACAACGGTGCCTCCCTGCAGATCGCCGTCGACGAGAAGGCCTCGGGTTCGGCCTCATTCCTTTACGAGGTCGATGACGGGCGAGGCGGCAAGGACACCGCCACGGTCGCCCTCTCCGTGCACCCCTGGGACGTCAACGCGGCCCCATCGCCCAAGCGCAAGACCTCGCTGACCGTCGAGGCCGGCGGCACGATCTCGTACAACATCCTTCCCGACTGGATCGACCCGGACGGCGACGACATCTACCTCAAGGAGGTCGTGGCGGCCCCCGGTGATGAGGTCGACTTCAGCACCGACGGCCAGATCACGTACAAGGCGACGGCGAGCCAGCAGGGTCGCAAGGACGTGCAGGTCACGGTCGCCGACGGCTTCGGCGAACTCAGCACGGCCACGATCACCCTCGACGTGCGTCCGCAGGGAACCACCAAGCCGAAGACGAACGCCGATCACGTCGTGACTCGCGTGGGTGAGCAGATCACGGTCGCTCCCCTCGCGAACGACACGAGCTCCGGCCGGGAACCGCTGCGTCTCGGACGCGTCGACGAGTCGCCGGGCGCGACCGTGCTCCCCGACTTCACGAACAAGACCTTCACGTTCTCCGCACCGACCGTCGGCGTGTACTACGTGCAGTACCTCGCGACCGCGGGCCCCGAGAACGGCGAGGGACTCGTGCGCATCGACGTGACCGAGGGCGCCGAGGTCGATCTGCCGCCGGTCGCGGTCCGCGACGTGGCGCTGCTGCCGACCGGCGGCGACGCGCTCATCGGCGTGCTCAACAACGACACCGATCCGTCCGGCGGCATCCTCGTCGTGCAATCCGTGTCGATGGAGCCGAGCACCGGCATCTCGGTCTCGGTGCTCAACCATGAGACTCTGCGCATCACCGACCAGGGAACGCTGGAGGATCAGGTACGCATCAGCTACCGCATCTCCAACGGATCGAAGTCGGCCGAGGGCGAGGTCGTGGTGATCCCGATCCCGGCGCCGGAGAAGATCCTGCAGCCGCTCGCGAACCCCGACACCGTGTACGTGCGCGCCGGTGACGTCGTCACGATCCCGGTTCTCGACAACGACACCCACCCGAGCGACGATGCGCTGCACGTCGCCCCGGAACTCATCGAGCCGTTCGTCGACCCGGAGGACGGCGAGGCCTTCGTCTCCCAGGACGCGGTGCGGTTCAAAGCCGGCGCCGAAGCGAAGACCGTGTACTTCACGTATGAGGCGGTGGACTCGCGGCAGCAGAAGTCCGCGGGCTACGTCACCGTTCAGATCCTGCCCATCGACGCGGAGACGAATGCGGCGCCGCGCCCGCGCGACCTCGTGGCGCGCGCGCTCAGCGGCACCGAGGTGAACATCGCGGTGCCGCTCGACGGCATCGACGGCGACGGCGACTCCGTCGAGCTCCTCGACATCACCTCGTCCCCGACGAAGGGACGCATCACCGAAGTCGCGCAGAACTACTTCACCTACGAGGCGTTCGACGACTCCACCGGTGTGGACACCTTCAAGTACCGGGTGCGCGATCGCCTCGGCAAAGAAGGAACGGCGACGATTCGCGTCGGCATCGCGCCGGCCGAGCAGGTCAACCAGGCCCCGTACGCGGTGAAGGACGCCGTCGTGGTGCGCCCGGGGCGTGAGATCGCGGTGCCGGTGCTGGTGAACGACTCCGACCCCGAGGGTGAGAAGGTGGCCCTCGTCAAGGACGGCCTCGAAGTGCCCGACATCGCCGGGCTGTCCGCCCGGGTGTCCGGCGACCGCGTGCTGGTCCAGGCTCCGGACAAGTCGCTGGAGACCTCCCTGCAGTACACGGTCAGTGATCCCCGCGGTGCGAACGCGTCAGCGGTGCTGCAGATCACCGTCGACGAGGATGTTCCTCTGGTGGCGCCCGTTGCTCGGGACGATCGGCTGCGTCCGGTCGACCTCGAGAAGGGCAGCATGACGGCCGATCTCGACATCCTCGAGAACGACGAGGATCCGGATGGGACCGTCGACCGTCTCGACCTGGAGGTCGGGGCAGGGGGCACGCCGCTCGAGAACGGCAAGATCAGGGTCACCGTCACCGACGAACTGCAGCTGATCCGCTACACCCTCACCGATCAGGACGGCCTGGCGGCGTCGGCCTTCATCTTCGTGCCGTCGGTCGACGGGCTCCGCCCGTCGCTGACGTCGACCAAGCCGCTCGAGGTCATCAGCGGCGAGACCAAGGAACTGCCGCTCTCCGAGTACGTCACGGTCGCCGGCGGTGGCGACGTCGTCATCACCGAACATGCCAAGGTGAACGCGCCGAAGTCCGACGGGTCCGACCTGGTCAAGGACGAACGAACCCTGGTCTACACATCCGCGCCCGGCTATTTCGGTCAGGACTCGCTCACATTCGAGGTCACGGACGGCACCGGCCCGGACGACCCCGAGGGCCGCAAGGCGACGCTCAGCATCCCGATCAACGTGCTCCCGCCGGAGAACCAGCAGCCGACGTTCATCCGCGGCGAGGTCAATGTCTCACCGGGTGAGACCGCCCAGGTGCTCGACCTCGTTCCGCTGACCGTCGATCCTGACCCGGAGGACGCCGGTAAGCACAAATACACGCTGACCGGCGGTGAGGGCAAGGGCATCAGCGCCCAGATCCGCGACGGAAAACTCTCCGTCGAGGCCTCCTCGAACGTCAAGAAGGGCACGGTCGCGACGCTGACCCTGCGCATCGACGACGGCGAGACCGAGCCGGTGGAGGGCACGGTCCTCGTGCAGGTCACCGCCTCGAACCGTGCGATGCCGGCGGCGAACACCGACACGATCTCGGAGGCGGACCAGGGCAAGAGCGTCACGGTGCCTGTGCTCGCCAACGACTTCAACCCGTTCCCCGAGACGCCGCTGAAGCTCCTGTCCGCAGCGGTCGAGACGGGTTCCGGTGAAGCCGCCATGCGCGGCGACGACGTGGTGGTCACGCCGTCCGCGGACTTCGTCGGCACCCTGGTGGTGCGCTATCGGATCCAGGATGCGACGGAGGACCCCGACCGCGAGGCCACGGGACAGGTCGTCGTCACGGTCCAGGGCGTGCCCGAGGCGCCGGGAGCACCGACGGTCACGAGCGTGCAGGATCGCACGGTCGTGGTGTCGTACGGGGCGCCGTCGAACAACGGAGCCGAGATCACGAAGTACACCGTCAAGTCGGTGCAGGGCAGCCCGTACTCGAAGGAGTGCCAGTCCACGACCTGCACCCTCGACGGGCTCACGAACAACGTCGAGTACACCTTCCAGGTGACGGCGACGAACCGCGTGGGCGAGTCGGAGCCCTCCGGCGCGTCGCAGATCGCCCGCCCGGATGCGCGTCCGGACACTCCGAATCCGCCGACGCTGAAGTTCGGTGACAAGTCGCTGCAGGTGGCGTGGACGACGCCGACGACGCCGGGCTCCCCGGTGGAGCGCTACACGCTCGAGATCTCGCCGGCGCCGCCGTCGGGCATCACGCAGAAGGAGGTCACCGGCAACTCGATGACCTGGGAAGGCCTCGAGAACGGCGGCAACTACCAGGTGAAGGTGCAGGCGCACAACCGGGCGCCCGAGCCGTCGAGCTGGAGCAACTGGTCGACGTCCGAGGTGCCGGCCGGTCCGCCGTTCGCGCCGGGCGCGCCCACGACCACCGAGCTTGCGCCGGTCGGCAACCAGGCACAGATGCAGGTGAACTGGGTCGCGCCGAACAGCAACGGCGACGCGATCGACAGCTACACGCTGGAGGTGTGGGAGGGCTCCACTCTCCGGAACACGCTCACGCCGAGCGCTGGCGCAACGAGCCAGGCCGTCGTCGTTCCGACATCGGAGACGCCGTACACCTACCGCATCAAGGCTCACAACAAGGCCGGCTGGGGCGAACCGAGCGCCATGTCGGCCCCCCGTCGTGGCGTCATCGCGCCGTCGCCCCCGCAGATCACGGCCGTCACGGCTGGCGATCGCCAGCTGACGGTCGCCTACACTCAGGGCTCGCGCAACGGCGCACGCGACGGTGAGGTGGCCTACCAGTACCGCCTCAACGGCGGCGGCTGGGCCGGCCTTCCCGGCAACAACGTCATCGGCGGCCTCGGCAACGGCACTCCTTACACAGTCGAGGTGCGCGGCGTCGCGACGGTGGACGGCACGACCTATGTCGGCGGGCCCTCGAACGGAGTCAGCCAGACCCCCTACGGGCCACCGACCGCGCCGCGGGCCAACGCCCGAAACCTCGGCACCAGCGTCGAACTGACGTGGGACTCGACCGTGTCATACAACGGCCGGCCCATCACGCTCACGCAGATCAGCGTGAACAACGGCGGTTGGCAGGACGTGGGTCAGACGGGATCGCGGACGCCGGGCAACGGATACCAGCAGAGCTACACCATCGAGGTCAGAGCACAGGACTCCACGGGTCAGTGGACGCCGGTCGCCTCCGCATCCGCCCGTACCAACGACCCGCCCGCGGCGGAGGTTTGGGTCACGCAGGGCGACGCGGCGGGCAGCTGCGTCAACGGATGCCGGAAGTTCGTCGTCAACTGGAAGAACCTCAGTATCGGCAGCCATTCGGTCACCTGCAACTCGAGCGCGTACGGCCAGATCGGCAGCTCTCACACCGTCAACTTCGACGGCAGCGGATCGAAGCAGCTCGACTGCTGGCAGGGCCGCGACGGCGTGGACGTCTGGGTCGACATCGCCGGCTGGGGCGACGGCGTCGACACCGAGAAGAGATTCTGGCCGAGACCGTAGCTTCGGACTGCACTTTTTCAAGACACACAGAGGAATGAACTGACATGACAATGACCCCCGAACAGGCCGCCTGGTTCCAGGGCACCTTCCATCGCCTCGTCGACAACATCGACAAGGCCGTGCAGGGCAAGCGCGAGGTCGTGAGCCTCGTGCTCGCCTCGATGCTCGCCGAGGGGCACGTGCTCCTGGAGGACGCCCCCGGAACCGGCAAGACGAGCCTGGCGAAGGCGCTCGCGGCGACCGTGCAGGGCACCAGCTCCCGCATCCAGTTCACGCCCGACCTGCTCCCGTCCGACGTCACCGGCGTGACGATCTACGACCAGCAGTCGCACAAGTTCGAGTTCCACAAGGGACCGATCTTCGCCTCGATCGTGCTCGCCGACGAGATCAACCGCGCCTCGCCGAAGACGCAGTCGGCGCTGCTCGAGGTCATGGAGGAGTCGAGGGTCACCATCGACGGCGTCACCCACGAGGCCGGACGCCCGTTCCTCGTCATCGCGACGCAGAACCCGATCGAGCAGGCCGGTACCTACAAGCTCCCAGAGGCGCAGCTGGACCGCTTCCTGATCAAGACGTCGATCGGCTACCCCGACCTCGCGATCACCGAGAGCATCCTCGCCGGGGCCTCCGACCGCAACCCCTCGGCCGGCCTCAGTGCGATCATCACGACGAGCGCCGTCGCCGACATGGCCGACCTCGGCGCGTCCGTGCATGTGGAGTCCGCTGTGCTGCGCTATGTCGCCGAGCTCGTGGAAGCCACGCGCAACGACTCCGCGACCCGTCTCGGGGTCTCGGTGCGCGGGGCCATCTCGATGATCCGCATGGCCAAGGTGTGGGCAGCCGCGCACGGCCGCCACTTCGTGCTGCCCGATGACATCAAGACCCTCGCCCGCCCCGTGTGGCAGCACCGTCTGCTGCTCGACGCCGAGGCCGAGTTCGCCGGCACGAGCAGCGACGTGGTCGTCTCCCGTGTCCTCGACGCCGTCGCGGCGCCGCAGGCGCGAACGGCGGCCTGATGACCGCGGAGACGCTCCAGGCGCCGCCGGCGCAGACTGACCGCGATGCCGGCTGGCAGGACATCGCGGCGGTCATCGGTGCGCGCATCCTGGCTCGTCTCCGCAAGATCGCCGCGCCGATCCGCCCGCTCGCGTGGGTGCTGATGGCGACCGCCATCGGGTTCTGGATGCTGGGGCAGATCGCCGGCTGGTCGGAGTTCACCGTCGCGGCCGTGGTCATCGCCATCACGGTCGCCCTGTGCGCGCTGTTCCTGATCGGCCGAACCGCCTATGACGTCTCACTCGACCTCGCCCGCACGCGCGTCGTCGTCGGCGAACGCGCCGTCGGCGCGCTGACCCTGGCGAACCGCGGTGCGCGGGCGATCCTGCCGTCGCGCGTGGTGCTCCCGGTCGGGTCCGGCCGCGGTGAGTTCGGCATCCAACGGCTCGCGCCGGGTGAGGAGGCGGAGGAGCTCTTCGCGATCCCCACCCAGAAGCGCGGCGTGGTCAAGGTCGGGCCGGTGAGCGTCGTCCGCGGCGACCCGCTCGGCCTGTTCGAGCGCGCGCATCGCCGCGACGACCCCGTCGACCTGTACGTGCATCCGCGCACGGTTCTGTTCGACGGCCAGTCGTTGGGCTACCTCCGTGACCTCGAAGGGCTGCCGGCCGCCGACCTCTCGCGTGACGACGTCTCGTTCCACGCGCTCAACGAGTACCAGCCCGGCGACGACCTGCGTCACGTGCACTGGCGATCCACCGCGCGCACCGGCGTGATGATGGTGCGCCAGTACGAGGAGACGCGACGGTCGCACTTCGTGATCGGCCTCTCGCGCTCGTCCGGTGACTACGCCACGAACGACGACTTCGAGCTGGCGATCTCGGCTGCAGGTTCCATCGGTCTGCGCGCGATCCGGGACTCCCAGCGGGTCGACGTGCGCGTGCAGGGCAGGGATCTGCCCGCAGGCACCGGCAAGCAGCTGCTCGACTCGCTGTCGGCGGTCGAGAACAGCAAGCCGCGAGAAGGCGGGATCGCGGAGCTCGCCGGAGTCGTCGCCGCCCACATGCCGCTCGCCAGTGTCGTGGTACTCGTGTGCGGGTCGAAGGTGTCCACCGACAGCCTCCGGCTGGCGTGCGCGCGACTGCCCTTCGGCGCGAGAGTGCTCGCCATCATCGCCGACAGCTCGGTCTCGTCGCCGGCGCTCCAGCGGATCGGCGATGCCGATGTCATGACCGTCGGCGAACTCGGACAAGTCCCCCTCGCTCTGCGGAAGGTGCTCGCATGACCTCGCCCGCGTCTTCGGCGCTTCCGCCGCGCCGCTGGATCCTCGACCTGGTCGCGACGGCGCTCGTCGTCGGCGTATCGATCGTCGGCTTCTGGCCGACCTTCGCCGGTCCCTCGTACCTGCCGGCCGCCATCGGCGCGCTCCTGCTGGGCCTCGGCATCGCCGTGCTCGCGACGTGGCGCGGCTGGGGCATCCTCATCGTCACCGGCCTCACTGTCGCCGGATACTTCGTGTTCGGCGGGGCGCTCGCGCTCCCGCACACCGCGATCGCCGG
Source organism: Microbacterium aurantiacum (assembly GCF_002872075.1). Taxonomy (GTDB): domain Bacteria; phylum Actinomycetota; class Actinomycetes; order Actinomycetales; family Microbacteriaceae; genus Microbacterium; species Microbacterium aurantiacum_A. Next base: position 32,700 of record NZ_PGGU01000029.1, read on the forward strand.
GTTCATCCCGACGCTGGAGACGCTGCGGCTGCTGGCGCTCGGCGTGGTCACCTCGTGGAAGGGGCTGCTGACGACCGTCGCCCCGGTCGCCGCCGTCGACGGCCATCTCGTCGTGCCGTTCCTGCTCACGCTCGTGATCACCGTGCTCACGGCCTCCCTCGCCCTGCGTCTGCGGCAGGTGGCCTGGGCGCTCCTGCCCGCCGGCTTCATGCTCGTGCTCGTGATCGCGATGGGAACGCCCGAGCCGGCGTTCCCCGTCGTGCAGGGCTTCGTGTTCGCCGCGTTGACGATCGCGTGGCTCGCGCTGCGGCAGCTCTGGGCGCCGCAGAACGCCGCCATCTCCGTCAGCGAGGTCGATCCCTCACGTGCCGCGCACATGCGGATGCGGCGCCTCCTCGCCGGTGTCGCCGTGCTCGTCATCGCGGGCGGGGCGGGCATCGCGACCAGCGCCGTCGCCGCGCCGGTCTCACCCCGCCACATCTTCCGCGACGTGATCATCCCGCCGTTCAACATCCGCGACTATCCGAGCGCACTGCAGTCGTTCCGCAAGACCGTCCGCGACAGCCTGAACGACACCCTCTTCACGGTGCGCGGGCTGCCCAAGGGCACCCGCATCCGGATCGCGTCGATGGACCAGTACGACGGCATGGTCTACAACGTCACCAACGGAGGGCCGGAGTCGTCCAGCGCCTTCGCACCGCTGCGTTCCAACATGTCCCCCGACGCCGAGGGCGTGCCGGTCACCCTGCAGATCGAGATCGACGAGTACAGCGCCGTGTGGGTTCCCGAAGCCGGTGCTGTCTCCGAGATCGACTTCTCGGGCGACCGCGCCGAGGAGCTCCAGCGCAACACCTACTACAACGGGGGCACAGGCACCGCCGTCGCCACTCCGAAGCTCAAGGCGGGCGACTCCTACACGGTCGACACGATCATCCCCGCCGAGTTCGACGACGAGCAGCTGGCGGATGTCGAGTTCGGCACGGTTCCGCTGCCGAAGCAGAGCAACGTCCCCGAGGAGCTCACGTCTCTCGCATCCGATACCGTCGCCGGCGCCGAGTCGCCGATCGAGCAGGTCCGGGCACTGGAGACCTTCCTGGCCGAGGGCGGATTCTTCAGCCACGGCCTCGAGGGCGAGGTGCTCTCGCGTGCGGGACACACCGCCGAGCGCATCTCCACCCTCGTCGGCGGCGACCAGATGATCGGCGACGACGAGCAGTACTCCGTGGCGATGGCGCTGCTCGCGCGCGAGGCCGGCATCCCCGCTCGCGTCGTGATGGGGTTCTACCCCGATGAGGAGCAGGACGGCGCCCCCGTTTTCGAGGCCACCGGCGACAATGTGCACGCCTGGGTGGAGATCAACTTCGAAGGTCTCGGCTGGCTCACGTTCAACCCGACGCCGCCGGAGGACAAGGTCCCCAACGACCAGAACACGAAGCCGCGGGTCGATCCGAAGCCCCAGGTGCTGCAGCCGCCGCCTCCGCCCCAGGAGCCGGTCGACCTGCCGCCCACGCTTCCGGATGACCGCGAGTCCGAGGACGAGAACCTCAACCTCGCCGGGATCCTGGCGGCGATCCTCGCCATCGGCGGGATCACGCTCGGCATCCTCGCGCTGCTGATGTCTCCGTTCATCGTCATCGGCGCGTGGAAGGCGGCCAAGCGCCGCACCCGCCGTTCGGCGGCCCGCCCCGCAGACCGCATCAGCGGCGGCTGGGATGAGCTCACCGACCGCGCTGTCGACTACGGAGCGCGGCTCGCTCCCGGAGGGACTCGCGCCGAGGAGGCCACAGCGGTCGCGGACTCCCTCACCGTTCCCACCGTCACCGCTCTCGCCGAGCGTGCGGATGCCGAGGTCTTCGGCCCGACGGAGCCGACCCCGGAAGACGTCGACGCGTTCTGGAACGAGGTCGACGGGATCGTCGGCGGACTCAGCAGCGAGGCCGGCTTCTGGAAACGCACCAAGGCGCGCCTCAGCCTTCGCTCACTCATGGGCGACTCGGCCGTGTCGCAGCAGCTGCAGAGTCTCAAAGACGCGGCGGCTGCTCGCGTCCGACGCGAACCTGGCACGATCAAGAGCACCCCTTCACCGTCATCCGAGAGTGAGACCCCATGACCCAGCTTGCGTTCGGGCAGGTCGCCCCCATCTCTCGGCGAGCGGTGGCCTACATCATCGACGCGGCGATCGCGACAGGGCTCTCCATCGTGCTCGGTGGCGGGCTGATGATCGCCGCATCGATCACCGGTTCGCTCGAGGGGACCCTCACGACGCTCATGATCGGCGGACCCATCGTCAGCCTGATCCTGCTCGGCTGGTTCGTCGTCTACACCCTGATGCAGTCGAGGAACGGGTCCATCGGCATGCGCGCTCAGGGGCTCAGCCTGGCCAGTGCCGCCGACGGCGCCCCGCTCGGCTTCGGGCGGGCATTGCTGCGCAACGTGATCTTCGGCCTCGCCGCATCGATCGTCGTCGGCTACTTCACCCCGCTGTTCGACGGCTCCGGGCGCTACCAGGGCTGGCACGACAAGGTCGCGAAGTCCGTGATGCTGGACGCACGGTCCACGAGCTCCCCGAGCGCGTGGATGACGGGCCCGGCGGTGGTGCCGCAGCGTCCGGGCCGCGCCCCGGAGGGCACCGCGCCGCTTCCTGGGTTCCCCGCACCTGCCACCGCATCCGTGCCTCCGGCGTTCCCGTCCGGTCTCGCCACGAATCCTGCTCCGGCCGGAACGGCTTCGCCGACCGGAATGCCCGCCGCCCCGGCGTCGCCGGCAGCGCCGCACCCGGCCCCCGCATCCGCACCCCGGCCGGTGGTCCCGGCGGCGCCGGTGCCCGAGGCCGGGGCGCTCATCGCCTTCGTCCCCGGCGTGACACAGGAGTCCCCGCCGCCGAGGGTCGCCCCTGCAGCGCCGGCCGCAGACATCCAGCCCGTGCCGACCCACGCTCCTCCGGCCCCGGCCCCGGCCGCGCCGGTCGCTCCTGCGGCTTCCTCACCGGTGGCTCCGGCCGCCGTGCAGACACCGGAACCCGAGGATGACGCAGAACTCGAGAACACGAGGATCAGCGTGCCCGGGCATCGGCTCATCTTCACGTGGGATGACGGCACACGGGTCTCCGTCTCCCGTCGCACGATCTTCGGCCGCAACCCGGCGCCGGAGGACGGAGCGGCTGTCGTATCCGTGCGAGATGAGACGCTGTCGCTCTCCAAGACGCATTTCGAGGCCGCGGCCGAGACATCCGGGGGCTGGGTCCTCGACCGCCACTCCACGAACGGCATGACCATCGTGCGCGACGGCCAGCGGATCGCCTGTCCGGCCGGGCAGCGCGTGCCGGTGCGCCTGGGAGATGCCATCGAGATCGGCGACCGCATCGTGACGATCGGCGGCTACGCGTGACCTCAGCAGTCGTCGTCTCGGCGGGGTGCGCGACGCATCCCGGACTCCGGCGCGCTCTCAACGAGGATGCTCTCCTGGCCAGCGCCCCGATCTTCCTCGTCGCCGACGGCATGGGAGGGCACGAGGCCGGTGAGCGCGCCAGTGCCGCAGTGATCTCGGAGTTCTCGCTCTTCATCGGCCGGTCGGCCCTCGCGCTGGATGACGTCCGCGGCGCCCTGGCTCGATCCCGGGATGCCGTGGAAGAACTCTCGACCTCGGGCAACGGCCGGGCCGGCACGACGCTCAGCGGAGTCGTCATCGCGTCGGTGGACGGCGTCGGCTACTGGCTGGCGGTCAACATCGGAGACTCCCGTACCTATCGGCTCGCCGACGGCGACCTCGAGCAGATCACCGTCGACCACTCTGTGGTGCAGGAGCTCATCGAGGCCGGTGAGCTCACCGTCGAGGATGCCGCCACTGATCGCCGTCGGAACATCATCACCAGGGCGATCGGTGCGAGCAGCACCGGCGACGCCGACTACTGGCTGTTCCCCGCCGAACTGGGCGATCGGATCATGATCTGCTCCGACGGACTCACCTCCGAGGTGACGGATGCGCGGATCCGTGACATCCTGCTGACGACACCGGATCCGCAGACGGCGGCCGACGTACTGGTCGAAGAAGCGGTGCAGTCGGGTGGGCGGGACAACATCACCGTGGTGATCTTGGATGCCGTCTCGGTCGTGACCCGGCCGGGCACGCCCATCGAAGCCGACGACATCGACATGGACACACGGCCGCGTACAGCTGCAGGAGGGGCTCGCTGATGCAGACGATCTATCGACCGGGACAGTGGTACCTGATGGTGATCCCGGGCGCACTCGTGGCGCTTCCGCCCGACGTGCCCGGAGACATCCTCGCCGGTCTCTGGGAACGGCTGCCCGGGGCGAAGACGCTGGCGACGGTCGTCGACGTGCTCACATCGCACGCCGGTGGCTCGTTCACCGCGCTGCCCCCCTTCGTCGCGGCAGTGGCCGAGGGCTCCGACCTGAGGATCGCCCTGCGCGGCCGCGTCGTGGCGAAGATCAGTTCTGCGGCGGGAGCCGTCGAACTCACCGGTGCGGAAGTGACGACCTGGAACGAGCGCTTCATCGCCGGTGCGTCCAAGGTGGAGATCACCGTGGAGGAGACCGGTTCGGGCTCCGTCCTCACCGTGACCAGCGGACTCGTGCTCGCCTCTGCGGTGAGCGCCGATCTCGAGCCCTCCGACGCCGAACAGCTCCCCAGCACCGTCGGGCCGACCCCGGTCATCGTCTCCGCATCGATGGGCGTCTCCGCCGCCGCTCTCGCGAGCGCGCCGGCTCCGCTGCTCGCCGCCTTCCCCGTCCCGGGCCTCCCGGCCTCCGTGCCGGGTTCTGACCAGGACGATGCAGGTGGAGCCGTCGAAGCGGATGCCGCGGCCGACGTCGACAGCGTCGGGTCCGTCGCGTCGGCGGACGCGGAGCCGGTCGCAGGGGATGCGGAGCCCACAGGTGGGTCCTCTTCACTCGTCGCGTCCGCCCCGCTGGACGTCGACCCTGTCGAGCCTGAGGAATCCTCGGTCCGTGACGATTCCGCGAACGCAGAGCCACCGGCCGATGTCGTAGCTCCCGCCGAGGCAGCGCCGGCCCCGCTCGGGACCGCGTCGGAGGACGACGCCGCATCGGAAAGCCCCGAGTCAGGCGACGACTCCGCGGACAGCGCCGCCGAACCCGCGCCGCCCGTCATCGACGGGGTGACACTCTTCCCGACGGAGATGACGCTGTCACCGTCCGCCGACGATGACTTCGATCAGCTCTGGGGCTCGACGGTGCACTCGGCATCCGCGGTCCCCGCCCCGCCGGCCGTCGATACGCCCGTCGAGCTTCCGGGCGATCACGACGGCGCCACCATCTCGGCCGCCGAGTTGCGCGCGCTCCGCCAGCAGCCGCCGGCCGTGGCCGACGAGGTGGCGACCGCCGTCCTTCCCGTCACCGCCGCCGCGCCGGGTGGCCGCATCCGCGTCTCCACCGGGCAGGTGGTCGCCCTCGACCGCACCGTGATCATCGGGCGTCGCCCGCGGTCCACGCGGGCGAGCGGAGCCAATCTCCCGCACCTCGTCGCCGTGGAGAGCCCGCAGCAGGACATCTCCCGCAGCCACCTGGAGATCCGGCCGGAGGGCGACACCGTCGTCGTGATCGACCTGCACACCACGAACGGATCCACGCTGCTGCGGCCCGGTGCCGATCCACTGCGCCTGCACCCCGGCGAGCAGACGCTCGTCCTCTCCGGAGATGTGGTGGATCTTGGCGACGGCGTCACCGTCGCCTTCGAGGATCTGCCGTGAGCCGTCGCCCGTCCCCGCCGCCGGAGCTGCCCGGCTTCACCTACCTGGAGCCGCTCGGCACCGGCGGGTTCGCCGACGTCTTCCTGTACGAGCAGCAGATGCCGCGGCGGCGCGTGGCCGTGAAGGTGCTGCTCGCCGACCGGATCTCCAGCGGCGCGGCACGCGAGTTCGCCGACGAGGCGAACGTGATGGCGATGCTGTCGACCCACCCGGCCATCGTCACGATCTATCAGTCCGATGTCGCCGGCGACGGTCGGCCGTACCTGGTGATGGAGTACTGCCCGCGCCCGAATCTCCAGCTCCGTGCCCGCAAGGAGCCCTTCTCCGTCGCGGAGGCCCTGCGCGTCGGCATCCAGGTGTCGGGTGCTGTCGAGACCGCCCACCGGGCGGGCGTACTGCACCGCGACATCAAGCCGGCGAACATCCTCGTCACCGAGTACAACCGGCCGGCGCTGACCGACTTCGGGATCGCGTCGACCACGGGGGCGACCGGCGAGTCGTCGGGGATGTCCATCCCGTGGTCGCCGCCCGAGTCGTTCGCCGAACCGCCGCAGAGCGGTCCGCGCACGGATGTCTGGGCGCTCGGCGCGACGCTGTACACGCTCCTCGCCGGCCGTTCGCCGTTCGAGCGCCCGGGGGAGCGCAACTCCAGCGCCGACCTCATCGAGCGCATCGAGCGCAGCGCCCTGCCGCAGCTGGGCCGTCCCGATTCTCCGGCGAGCCTGCAGCGGCTCCTCGAGCGGTCGATGGCGAAGAACCCGGATGACCGGTTCCCCAGTGCCGTCGCGTTCGGGCGCGCACTGCAGAAGGTGCAGATCGAGCTGTCGCACTCGGTGACGCCGATCGACATCGTCGACGACCACCCGTCCGCGGAGGATCTCGAGGACGACGGCGACGGCCTGACGCGGGTGCGCGAGATCGTCAGCATCGATCCCGATGCGGCCTCGTTCACCCGCCCTTCGGCCACGACGCAGCGGAAGAACCCGTCGGTCGTCTCGCCCGACATGCCCCGTTTCGATTCTCCGGTGCAGACGCCCGCGCCGCCGAGTTCGGCGCTGGAGGAGACCCAGCGCCGGATGCCGGCGGCATCCGTTCCGGTCGCCGCGGCCGACGCCGACGAACGCACGATCCTCAGGGCGCCGATGATCGTCGCCCCGGAGAGCACCGCGACGGCTCCCGCTCCGATGATGACGCCGCCACCCGCGATGGACCGGCCGGCGGGTACCGCCGCGCCGTCGCCCGCGCGTCGCCGTACCGGCCTGTGGATCACGCTCGGCGTCGCCGGCGTCGCCATCATCGTCGGCGCGGTCATCGGGCTGAACGTGCTCGTGTCCGGGCTGACACCCGAGCCGGTCGCCACCGACAACGAGGTCGTTCCGCAGGATGTCACGTCCGATGCGGTGCCGAAGGTGGAGGAACTGACCGGAACCCGTGACGGGGGACAGGTGACGTTCACCTGGACGAACCCGGATCCGCGCGAGGGCGACAGCTTCATCTGGTCGGTCGTCGACGTCACCGGTGCGGTCGATCCGCAGCAGGCTCCCGAAGCGAAGGCCCAGTTCGTGCCGGCTGCCGCAGGCAAGGTGTGCATCGATGTGCTGCTGCGCCGTGATGACGGCCGGGCTTCCGAGCCGGTCCGGGGGTGCGTGGAATGAGCGGTACAGCGGGCGTGACCGTGGAGTTCGCCGGGGAGTACTTCCCGATCGAACCGGGAGGACGATTCATCGTCGGGCGGGAGGGTGACCTCGAACTCGACGAGAACCTGTTCCTGCACCGCCACTTCCTCGAGATCAGCGATGATGACGGGTTGTGGTGGCTGGCGAACGTCGGCACGCGGCTCACCGCGACCGTGACCGACTCGGTCGGCGGAGTGCAGGCATGGCTGGCGCCGGGAGCGCGACTGCCACTGGTGTTCGAGACGACGACCGTCGTCTTCAGTGCGGGGCCGACCACCTACGAACTCACCCTGCATGCGGCCGAGCCGACGTTCCGTGCGACCAAGCGCGAACACGACGACGGCGGGGCGTCCACGATCGGCGCCGTGCCGCTCACTCTGAGCCAGAGGCTGCTGATCCTCGCCCTCGCGGAACCCCAGTTGCGCCGTGACGGCACCGGCATGAGCGAGATCCCGACGTCGGCGAAGGCGGCTGAGCGCCTGGGCTGGACCGTCACCCGGTTCAACCGCAAGCTCGACAACGTCTGCGACAAGTTCGATCGCGTCGGAGTGCCGGGGATGCGTGGCGGTCAGCGCACGTTCGCGACCAACCGCCGTGCTCGCCTCGTCGAGCACGTGATCGCGTCGCGCCTGGTGAGCAGGGATGATCTCGCACTGCTCGACGTGCCCCTTCCCGCCGACGCCGAAGGCGAAGGGGAGTCGGAGTGATCTGGGAGATCGACGATCGCGCACCCGTGATCGAGGGCCTCGATGCGCACGGGCGACCCGATCCCGCATACGCGGCATCCCTCGGGCTGCTGCCCGCTCCCCGAGGTCGCCGCGTTCTCGCGGCTCTGCTGGAATGGTTCCTCGCCGGGCTGATCATGATCCCGGCGTTCATCGTCCTCGTGCCGTTGCTGACGCAGATCGCCGCCGGTGGATTCGACGCGGAGAAGTTCTTCGCCCGCGACGATCTCGTCTGGATCATCGTCGCCGTGGCGGTGTCGCAGGGGCTGATGACGGTGTTCATCATCGTGCAGCTCGTGCTGCACGGACGCAAGGGCGTCACCCTCGGCAAGGCGATCTGCGGCATCCGCTCCGTGAACGTCAAGACTCTCGAGCGGCCCCGCTTCTGGCGGGGAGCGGTCGTGCGCTACCTGGTCGCCTACGTCTCCCTGGTCATCCCCCTCATCGGTCCTCTGCTCGTCGTCGTGCTGTCGCCGCTGTTCGACATCGAGCGCCGCGGCCGCGGATGGCTGGACCTCGCCGCGGGCACGTGGTTCGTCGACGTGCGCAAAGGCCTGAACCCCTACGACCAGAAGCGGATGCGCATCGCGCGCAAGCGCGTGAAGACCCCAGAGCATCAGGAGAAGGCCCCGCTTCCCTCGCTGGCCACTCCCATGGCGCGGGATGCCGTGGCGGAGTACGTCCCGAGCGCCCGCCTCTCCGGCGGCGTGATCGGAGCGCACCGGAGTACGCCGTCCGCGGCGCCGGCAGAAGGCGCTGCCGTGGAATCGATGGTGTCGGCGGTTCCGCCATCGCTCGCGACCGGCGCGCAGGTGCCGTCGTATGCTCCGCCGACCCCGGTCCCTGCGTCGGCCCCTGCCCCTGCCCCTGCCCCTGCCGCTGCCCCTGCACCGGCCCCTGTGCTTGTGTCTGCGCCCGCGCAGCCGGTGCCCGCGGCGACGCCGCCGGTGGTGGCCGAGCCGCCGGCTTCCGGCAGCGACCCGGCAGCCGCCGGAGTGCGGGCCGTGCTCGTGCTCGACAACGGCGAGCGCATCGAGGTGCGCGGCACGACGATCTTCGGCCGTTCGCCCAGCGCCGCCGCCGGGGAGGGCGAGGCGCACCTTGTACGAGTCCATGACGACACCCGTTCCGTGTCGAAGACGCACATCGCCGTGATCCCCGCGCGGCGCGGTGTGTTCGTCGTCGATCGCGCGTCGACGAATGGCAGCGCTGTCATACGGAAGGGATCGGAGACGGCCCTGGTCGCGGGTCATCCGGCAGAGGTGCAGCTCGGGGACACGGTGCGATTCGGCGACCGGACGCTGCAGGTGGAATGGGTATGAGCAGGATTCGTGAGATCGGCGCCCTGCGCCAGGAGGCCAACCGATGAGAGTCAAGCTGACACTGCGGCGTCCCGCAGCACCCCTGACCGACATCGTCGTGATGGCGGACTCCACGGCGACCGTCGCCGACGTCGCCCGGCAGATCGCGGCCACGGATCCACTGCGCAGCATCGCGGCGGCACCCGCTGACGTGCTGACACTGTCGGTTTCTCCTCCGACCAGCGACAGCCCGGTGATGCTCATGCCCGATCTGCTCATCGGCGATGCGCCGATCGGCTCGGGATTTCTCGCAGAGGTCGTCAACGTCGGCCCGAACCGGGCGGCTGTGGGAAGCGCGGGGGCGCGCCCGGCTGCTCTGCTGTCGGTCGTCTCCGGTCCCGCCGCCGGGCAGGAGTTCCCCCTGCCCGTCGGTCATTTCCTCATCGGACGGGATGCCGCCAACGACGTCACCATCGCCGATCCGCTCGTGTCCAAACGGCATGCCCGGATCGAGGTCGCGGCGACCTTCGTCGAGCTCGTCGACCTGAACTCCGCGAACGGCATCCTCGTCGACGGCGGTCTCGTGCAGCGCCTGCGCGTCATCCCGGGGCAGAAGTTCGTGCTCGGCGACGGCGAGTTCGTGGTGCACATGGTCAGCGATTTCGACGGCTCCGCCGACGGCGACCCCGTGCTCGAGCGCGGTGGCGCCCTGATGTTCAACCGCAGCCCTCGGGTCGAGGAGCGGTTCAAGGGCGAGGATCTCGATGAGCCGCGGTATCCGCGCGAAGCGCCGTCGCGCCTGTTCCCCTGGCCGATGCTCGTCGCGCCCATCCTGCTCGCGGTGACGATGTGGGCCGTCACCGGCCGCATGCTCTCGCTGCTGATGGCGGCAGCGTCGCCGATGATGATGTTCGGAAACTTCATCTCGCAGAAGACCAACCTCGGCCAGCGCCTGGGCAAAGAGGTCGAGACCTTCGAAGAGCAGATCGAACGGCTCGAGGAGAAGCTCTACAACGCGCATCCGCAGGAGCGCGAGGTCCGTCAGAACGAGGTTCCCGCCGTCGCCGTCGTCTTCGACGAGGCGATGCGCCTGGGGCCGTTGCTGTGGACGCGTCGGCCGGAGCACTGGAACTTCCTCGCCCTGCGTCTCGGCGTGTGCGAGAGCGAGTCGCGCACCAGGATCAAGCGCACCGAGACACCGGAGGCGCTCGCCGAGTACGTGGAACGCGTGAACCGTCTCGAAGAGCGCTACAAGATGATCTCCGACGTGCCGATCCTCGAGTCGCTGCAGAGCGTCGGATCGATCGGCGTCGCAGGTCCCACCTCCCTCGCGAGCGACGCCCTCCGCGGCATCGCCGTGCAGCTGTTCGGCATGCACTCGCCCAATGAGCTCGTCACCGTCGCCCTCACCGAGCCCGGCTGGGCGAACGAGCTCGACTGGCTCAAGTGGCTGCCGCACACCTCCAGCGAGCGGAACCCGTTCAAGGATGTCGCCCTGGCCGATTCCGCCTCGACCGGCGCCGCCCTGCTCAGCGGACTCGAGGAGATCGTGCTGCGACGTGCCCGCGAGGCGAAGTCGCAGCGCCCGCCCTACGGCGACGACTGGGATCCGATGGCCTATGGCACCGACGTCAAGCGCGCCGCAGAGGATGCGACCTTCCCCGGCCAGACCGCGATCGTCGTCATCATCACCAACGATGCCCCCGTCGACCGTGCCCGGCTGACGCAGATCCTCGAGCGCGGTGCCGATGTCGGCGTCTACGGGCTCTTCGTGGCACCGGTCGTCGAAGCGCTGCCCGCGGCCTGCCGTACGTTCATCGACGTGAGCGGCGGCCTCGACCACGCCACGGTCGGAACGGTACGCAGCGGCGTCGCGTATCGCGACGCGCAGGTCGAGGGCGTCTCGCACGCCTACATGACCATGTTCGCCAAAAGGCTCGCGCCCGTCGTGGATTCCAGCACCGTCATCGAGGATGCCTCCGACATCCCCAACTCGGTCATGTTCCTCTCCCTCGTGGGCCCCGAGATCGCTGCAGACCCCAATGCCGTCATCGACCGCTGGCGGCAGAACAACACGATCCTGGATCGCTCCGGCGCTCCGCAGTCGCGCCTGAAGAAGGCCGGAAACCTGCGCGCGATCATCGGCCAGTCCCAGACGGATGCGATGACGCTCGACCTGCGGACACAGGGCCCGCACGCCCTGGTCGGTGGCACCACCGGTGCGGGAAAGAGCGAGTTCCTGCAGGCCTGGGTGCTCGGCATGGCCGCCGCGCACAGCCCGGATCGCGTCACCTTCCTGTTCGTCGACTACAAGGGCGGTTCGGCGTTCGCCGACTGCGTCGACCTGCCGCACACCGTCGGCCTGGTCACCGACCTCAGCCCGCACCTGGTGCGCCGGGCGCTGACCAGCCTGCGAGCCGAGCTGCACCACCGCGAGCACCTGTTCAACCGCAAGAAGGCGAAGGACCTTCTCGAGCTGGAGAAGCGCCGAGACCCGGAGACGCCTCCCGCGCTGGTTCTCGTCATCGACGAGTTCGCCGCGCTCGCCGGCGAGGTCCCCGAGTTCGTCGACGGCGTCGTCGATGTCGCTCAGCGAGGCCGGTCCCTCGGCATCCACCTGATCATGGCGACCCAGCGTCCCGCCGGCGTCATCAAGGACAACCTGCGGGCGAACACGAACCTGCGCGTCGCGCTGCGCATGGCCGACGAGTCCGACTCGAAGGACGTCGTCGATGACCCGGTGGCAGCGAGCTTCCCGCCGTCGATCCCCGGCCGTGGCATCGCGAAGACCGGCCCCGGCCGTCTCGTGTCCTTCCAGTCGGCCTACGCCGGCGGGTGGACGACCGATGAGGTGCAGGCGGCAGAGGTCAAGGTCGCGGAACTCCGGTTCGGATCGATCCAGACGTGGGAGGCGGATCAGGCCCCTGAATCGGATTCGCACGACGAGGACCTCGGCCCGAACGACCAGAAGCGCATCGTCGCCAGCCTGGTGAAGGCAGCGGCCGCCGCCGGCATCCCGGCACCGCGCCGACCGTGGCTCGACGACCTCGAGCGGGCGGTCGACATCCGCGACATGCCGGTCCTCGGTGACGGTCAGATCCTGCTCGGCAAGATGGACGTGCCCCAGCGCCAGCTGCAGGAGCCGGCGTACTTCCACCCCGACAAGGACGGCTCCCTGCTCGTGTACGGCACCAGCGGGTCGGGCAAGTCGACGGTGCTGCGCACGCTGGCCATCGCCGCCGGTTTCCACGCCGGGACCTCGAACGCCGAGGTGTACGGCATCGACTTCGGATCCGGTTCGCTGAGGAGCCTGGAGGTGCTGCCGCACGTCGGCTCGATCATCGCCGGTGACGACGCCGAGCGCGTGCAGCGCATCCTGCGCTCCCTCGCCCGGGTGCTCGATGACCGCGGCAAGCGCTTCAGCGCGGCGAACGCAGCCAGCCTGACCGAGTACCGCGAGATCAGCGGCAAGGCGGAGCCCCGCATCCTGCTCCTCATCGACGGGTTCCCGCAGTTCCGCAGCGAGTGGGAGTCGACGACGGCGCGGATGCCGTTCTACCAGACGTTCATGCGGATCCTCGGCGAAGGTCGCCCGCTCGGTGTGCACGTCGTCGCGAGCGCCGATCGATCCGGCTCCGTGCCGACCGCGGTGAGTGCGAACGTCTCCCGACGGGTCGTGCTGCGCCTGGCAGACGAGTCCAGCTACGCGATGCTCAACGCGCCGAAGGACGTGCTCGACGAGCGCTCCGCTCCCGGTCGGGCGATCGTCGACGGCCTGGAGACGCAGATCGCCACCCTCGGCGGCACTCCGAATGTGGCGGAGCAGACCAAGCTGCTCGACAAGCTGGCGGCCGATCTTCGTGCGGCCGGTGCGCGCGAGGTCGCGGAGATCGGTGCACTGCCGACGCGGCTCTCCGCGCGGGATCTGCCGGACCGGATCGGAGAGTTCCCCGTTCTCGGCGTGGCCGAGGACACGCTCGCCCCTCGGGAGTTCGATCCCGTCGGCACCTTCGTCGTCGCAGGTCCCCCGCTGTCAGGTAAGACGAACGCCCTCAAGGCGATCATCGGGTCGATGCGGCGCTTCGACCCGGAGATCAAGCTCTTCCACTTCGGCGGACGTCGCGCACAGCTCAAGGGCTACGTCGACTGGACGCGCAGCGCGGTCACCCCGGAGGATGCGAAGGAGCTCGCCAAGGAGATCGCGGAGATCGCCACCGACGAGACGCTGCCCGTGCGGATGCTCATCGTCGTCGAGGATGTGCCGCAGTTCGCCGACGGGCCGGCGGAGCGCGAGATGAAGGCGCTCTTCCAGGCGATCAACCGCAGCGACCACCTCCTGATCGGCGATGCGGACGTCACCCAGGTCACCAGCGGGTTCGGTTTCATCGGGGACTTCAAGGCCGGCCGCAAGGGCATCATCATCAAGCCGGATACGTTCGACGGCGACGCGGTGTTCAAGGTGCCGTTCCCGAAGGTCAAGCGCACCGACTTCCCCGACGGCCGAGGCATCTTCGTGCAGGCCGGGCGCCAGGTCACGGTGCAGCTGCCGCTCGTCGAAGGGGATCGACTGGGGTGATGGCAAGATGGGGAGTTGTCCCCATCGACACCGTCATGCGGGTTTTCATAGGGTTGTCGGTATCGGGCCGGAGGGGCTCGAGGATTTTGAGTAGAGGAGTTGATGATGGCTGATTTCGGTGCATCTTATGCGGAGATGGAGCAGGTGGCGTCGTCGCTGTCGCAGGCTCGTGATGACATTCAGGGGCAGTTGGACACGCTGAAGGGTCAGGTCGACACCCTTCTGGGTGAAGACTTCAAGACGCAGCACGCGTCGGGCAAGTTCGGTGAGGGGTATGGCGAGCTGACCACGGGTCTGAAGACTGCGGTGGATGGTATCAACGACATGTCCGAGTCGCTGCTCGGGATGATGCGCGCGATCCAGGATCTGGACACGCAGCTCGCCGGCGGCTGAACCGCAGAACAGGTTTCGGAGCGGGTCGGTCCACAGGCCGGCCCGCTCCTTCTGAGATCGTCCAGGAGGGGTTCCCATGGGTCAGGACATCAACATCCCGATGTCGGATCTTGAGCGACTCAACACATCGTTGAAGAACATCGTCGACGAGTTCGAGCACGCCGGTTCGCGCAGCAATGCGCTCGAATCGGCGATCGGCTCTCCGCATGGCGAGGATTCGCTGCGGAACGAGGTCGACCGGTTCGAGGACGCGTGGAATGACAAACGCGACACGCTGAAGGAAGACCTGCAGAGCGTGCTCGAGCGAGTCCAGGATTTCGTGAAGGCCTGGACCGATTTCGACCTCGAGGCAGCGGCGAACCTCGACACGTCGGAGAACAAGCCGCAGGTCGAGAAGAACGCGGAAGGGAAGTAGCGTGGACCGATCGCCGACTGCAGGAAAACACTACGAGATCATCGCGATCAGCGGAGATGCGTACACGATCGAGCGCCGCGGCATCGAGATCGAAAGTCTCGGTGACCAGATGATCGCTGCCGCCGACCTTCTCGACAAGATCGCGCTGGGTGCAGAGTGCCGCGGAAAGAGCCTCGATGCGCTCAAAGACGATGTCGATGACGTGAAGTCCGACTTGCGCAAGGCGGGCGAACGCTACCAGCCGAGCGGCACCCACATCCTCGAGTACGGGCGCGCGCTCGAGGGAGTCCAGACGACGATCAACGGGCTGCTCCCAGAGCTGGAGCGTCTCTGGGGTGCCTACCAGACCACGGCCGGCAGCTTCGCCGACGATTCGCAGCTGCCTCCGCCAGAGGAGGGCGAGTCTGCGGACGATCGCACCAGCCAGGCCGATGTCGACACCGACCGCGACGCGTGGAAGGACAAGGCCGTCGAGTATGAGGCCGCCTACGACACGTGGTGGAGTGCGTACGAGAAAGCGCGCAAGGGCATCCAGGGTGCGAACGATCGTGGCGTCGAGGACTCGCCGTGGGACGACATGCTCCCCGCCCTCGAGGTCCTCGGCGACATCCTCTCGTACGCGGGCATCATCCTCGCCATCGCGGCCTGCATCATCGGCGGTCCGTTCATTCTCGCCGCGGCCCTCGTCGGCCTGGCGGCGCTTCTCGTCACGATCGTGAAGGTGGCGAACGGACGCGGCAACGGGTGGGACATCGTCGTCGCGGCCATCGGCGTGTTCCCCTTCGGCAAGGCATTCGCGCTCGTCAAGGGAATGCGCGCGATGCCCGCTTTCAGCACCCTCGGACGCGGTCTGCTCAGCATGGGCGGTGACGTGGTCGGTGCCGGGTGGAAGAACGGTTCCAAGCTCGCCGGACTGATCGATGAGGGTCAGCTGGTGCGTGTTCTGCATGACAGCGGGGCACTCAACCGCAACGGGACTCGCGTTCTGCAGGGCTTCTTCAACGGTCTCGATTCGCCTTCGGCGCTCACCCGCCTGCTGCGCGGCAACGAGGGCGCCTGGACGCAGCAGGTCAGCGACGCGGCGGCGGGGCTCTCGAACAAGGCGACCGACAATCTGGTCGACTTCCTCAGCGGGGCCACAAACGGCGGGATGATGCAGGACATGCTCTCCGGCGGTCGCCCGGCGCTGGACTTCCTCGACGGCCTGGGCAAGGGCGGCTTCGGTTTCGGCTACGACCGTGCGACCGGCGGATGGGGTATCGGCTGATGCGTCCGATCGAGGTCACGTTGGATGACAGGTGGCTGCTCGCCATCCCGACCGGCGATATCGACTCCTGGGCCACGACGAGTGCCGACACGCTCCAATCCGAACCGGACCGGTCGCGCGATGAGATCGTGGCTGCGCTGACGGGGTTCGCCGAAAGTGCTGACCGATCGGCCTTCGCGAATCTCCTTTACTGCCCGGACGGCCTCCCCGGCCGTGCGCTCGTCGCCGTGTATGCGGCGGCGACGGACCTCCGCTCGCTCGAAGACCTCCCCGAGCTCGCACCCGCCGCGCTCCCGCGCCAGGTGCTGCCCCTGCGTGATCATGAGCTCTCAACGGGACGAGTCATCTCCACCGTCACGCAGGTGCCTGACGTCGGCATCGTCGGGACGCTCCAGTACGAGCTGCTTCGGGACGACGTGCTGCTCGAGGTCGTCATCACCAGTCCGAGCCTTCCGCATCTGGGTGCTGGAATGCCGGTTTTCGAGGAGCTCATCGAACGGATCATCGTCGGACGCCCGGAGGAGTCAGAACTTGTCACTGCGTGAGGAGCTCCTGGGGCTCGCCCCGACCGTACCGCTGTTTCGCATGCTGCTCCCCCCGGAGTGGGCGAGTTTCCCGGTCACACCGGAGCTGGGCGACGAGTTCGAGCATCGAGCGCGAGCCGTGTTCGCCCGCGCGGGACGCCCCGACCTCGATGGCGTCTTCACCGGACAGCTGAAGCAGGCGATGAACGGACTCGTCGGATCCGGCGCGAAGTACGTGTTCCTTCCCACGGAACGGGCAGAGGGCAAGAATCCGCTGTCGCTCTCGATGATCGCCACCTTCATCGACTCGCCTGATGCGTCCCTCGACGAGTGGGTGATGGCGCGTGTTCGCGAGGGGGCGGAACTCCTCGATGCGGAGGGCCGCATCCTCTACTGGCGGACGCTGCGACCAGGACTGGACGGGGAGACCCAACGAGCTCAATGCACCTATGTGATCCCCGTCCCCGGAACGGAGCGCAAGAAGGCGCTCATTCTCACGGGTTCCACGATCGTCGCTGTCGACGCGCCCGAGAACGACGAGTACCTCGGGGCGGTCCACATGATCTTCGACGCGATGGCCTCCACTGTCACCTGGGTCGTCGACGAACCGGTTCCTGCGCCGTGAAGCCCGTCGTTCGTCTTCGAGGCGAGGACGCCGATGTCCGTGCAGTCGCAAGGGAAGCGGTCGCCGCCCTGCAGAGCGGTGGTGCTGACGCGCAGCTGTTCGGGCGCTTCCGGTCGCTGAACGATCGGCGTCGGCGGACGGTGGCCGCGCAGGCATCTGGTCCGCCCGCCGTCCAAGCCGCCTCAGCCCCCGTGAGAAGGCCGGAAGGTGGCGCCTATCGCGTGCTGTGGGCGACGCTCCTGGCGGTCGGACTCACCGCAGCCCTCACCGCCGCTGTCATGCTCGGTCCGGCCGGACGCAAGAACACGTTCGTCTCCGCCGACCTCGCCGTGGCGGTGGCCATCCCGGCCGCTGCCGTGGCGATCGCGATACTGCTCGTCGCGCTCCTGCTCCGGGTGCCTGATGCGCGCAAGGCCGCTGGTGCTGAGACCATGGCGGTCCTCGTCGGTGTTCCTGTCCTCGGCATCCTCGTCTTCCGAGTCGTCGCGGGCGTCTCCGACGAACGCGGATTCGCCTCGGAGACTCTTCTCTGGTGGATTCCGGCCATGGTGGTCATCACGCTTCTGCTGCTCGGCATCGCCGTGCGCAATGACGTCGTGCGTCGGTCCGAGGCTCGGAACCCCGTGTCGAGGCGCCCGGTGATGGCATCGAGCGTCGACCGCGACGAGCTGCGCCGCGCTGCCGAGAGTCTGGCGGCCCTGCCGACGACGAGCGCTACGCGAGAGCACTGGAACGCCAGCCTCACGACGCTGGAGCGTCGAGACCTCCCCTCTGAGACGATCGCACAGGCACGAGCGATGACTCCGGCGGCGTGGCTTGCATGGATCTGCTACGACGGCGAGATCGACGTCTCCGGTGTGATGCCCCGACGCTGATCCGGTTTGGAGTCATGGAGCGTGGTCGACCAAGGCAATCGGCGGGGAGTCGAGGGCGACGAGTGGCAGGTGTGACACCCCTCGAGTTCGACACGACGGCGCTGCGCGAACCGCTCGACGCCTCCGCGGCGCATGTGGAAGCGGAGCGGCGCGTACGCGAGATCGCCGGGAAGAGGGGCAGGTCTCTGCTCGCCACGCGGATCGTCGTCCGCTACGTCGTCCTGGTGGTCGGATTCGGGATCCTGGCATCGCTCTTCGCCCTCGTCGTCCAGATGATCTTCGGCGGTTCGGGTGCCAACGTGTACACCTGGCTCATCGGTGCGGTGATGATGGTCCCGCTGGCCGTGGCACAGATCAGGACGGAGCTCAGGACGCGGCGCGACGAGGAGGAGCGCTGGTACCGGCTCACCCGGTTCGCGGCAGCGAACTCGCTTTCATACGCTCCGTTCCGGGAGAACCCGGAGCTTCCGGCCTCGCTGTTCCGCCGGGGAGGGTCCCGCGCCATCCGCGACGGCCTCGCGTCCGGCGCCGGCGGACTCGAGGTCGCGAACTACGGCTACGAGAAGATGACCGCGCGCACGCGCATGCAGCACACCGCCTGTTTCGTCGCGTTCGACGCTCCGCCCGAGCTCCCGCCCATGACTCTGATCACCCGCCTCGGCGACGTGTGGGGTCAGCCTGCCGTTGCGCCCCCGGCTCAGCGCGAGCAGGGGATCGACGCCGAGTTCGACAAGCACGTGACGGTGTTCTGCGAACCCCGTCACGAGTCGGCCGCGCGCCGGGTGCTCACGGCGCCCGTGCGGGACGCTCTGCTGCAGCTCGCGTCGAGTTGCGACATCGAGGTGATCGGCGGACGCATCTTCATCATCGCGCGCCGCGAGCTCGCGCTCACCGGCACCGCGTTCTGGCGCTGGGTCGAAGATCTCGCGGTGCTCGTCGGATCCGTGCTGGTGCGCTCCGCGTCCGTCGACGACGCCACCCGGGCAGGTTGGGAACAGCGCCGCCAGGAGCGGTTGGCATTGTTCGCGCCGCCGCCGTCCGGCAGGGCCTTCGTGATCGGATGCCTGATCCCCGCGGTGTTCGGTATCGTCGCCGCGGCGCTGACGGCACAGCTGGTCTGAGGCGTCGCTCCATTCGCATGGGGAGTTGTCCCCATCGACGCACCAGACGGATGTTCCGTATGGTGTAGGTATCGGGCCGGAGGGGTTCGAGGATTTTGAGTAGAGGGAGTTGACGATGGCTGATTTCGGTGCATCTTATGCGGAGATGGAGCAGGTGGCGTCGTCGCTGTCGCAGGCTCGTGATGACATTCAGGGGCAGTTGGACACCCTGAAGGGTCAGGTCGACACCCTTCTGGGTGAGGACTTCAAGACGCAGCACGCGTCGGGCAAGTTCGGTGAGGGTTATGGCGAGCTGACCACGGGTCTGAAGACTGCGGTGGATGGTATCAACGACATGTCCGAGTCGCTGCTCGGGATGATGCGTGCGATCCAGGATCTGGACACGCAGCTCGCCGGCGGCTGAACCACGGCAGCGTTTCCAGAGGGGGTCGACCATGACGGTCGACCCCCTCTGTCGTTGCAGGCGCAGGGCGGGAACGACAGGTGCATGGGGAGTAGTCCCCATCGCGCATGCCGGGTCTTCGCACTAGCGTCGAAGAGTCCGGAGGCGAAGGAGGGGTCATGGCAGGGGAACGGGTACTCATACCGATCGAGGACTTGCAGGTGACGAGCGACCAGCTCACGGCGATCATCGCGGAGCTGGAGTCTGCCGGATCGAAGCAGGACGACGTCGAGCAGGCAGTGGACAGGCCGTACGGGGACGGCCGGCTGAAGGACCGCTGCCACGACTTCGAGGGCAGCTGGAACGACAGCAGGGACAAGCTCCTGACCAAGCTGAAGGAAGTCGCAGAACGAGTCAAGGGCACCGTCGACGAGGTCACCAAGCTGGACCTCGAGATCGCGTCATCGATGGAGCAGTCCGATTCCGGATCTTCGGGTCACCAGCCCGTAGCGGTGTAGGGAGAGGCGCATGCAGACGAATAAGGGACGCGACGTCGAGGTCGTCGCCGGAGACGCGGAAGCCATCGCGACGCGCGGCACGGAGATCAAGGAACTCGGCGACAGCATGGTGGCCGCCGCGGTGACGCTCAAGGGCATCAAGGACGACAAGATCGCGGGCGAAGGCTACGCGATGGACAAGATCAAGGACGTCGTCGGCGATGTCCACAAGGATCTCGACGAGGCCGGCAGGCGGTACAAGCCCGCCGGCTCCACCCTCGGCACCTATGCGACCGCGCTGGAGACGGCGCAGGGCCACATGCGCACCATCGTCGCCGACTGCCAGGCGAGTCTCACCGCGCTTCAGACAGCGCAGTCCGACGCCGCGGATGCGGCGTCGGCGCTGGACGCGCACGAGAACTCCACGCAGCTGAACCCGCCGAAGCCGGAGGATGCGGCCGCGAGCACGACCGCGGGGAACAACCTCGCCAGCGAGGCGTCGGGAGCGGCATCCGCCCTGTCCACCGCGCGGACGACGCACGAGGACAATCTCGATGCGTTCGACGGCGAGTACGACACCTGGCACGAAGCCTACGAGACGGCTGTCAGCGATCTGCATGACGCGAACGAGATCGGCGAGGACTCCCGTTGGGAGAACATCGCCGGTGTCCTCGCGGTCATCTCGGAGTGGGTGAGCTGGATCGGGCTCGCCATCGCCGTGCTCGGGCTGATCATCGGCGGGCCGTTCTTCCTCATCGCTGCGCTCGTCGTCGGCGTGATCGCGCTGGCGCTCACCGTGGCGCTGATGTTCGACGGCCGGAAGGGCTGGGGTGATCTGGCCTGGGCGATCGTCGGCATCCTCCCCATCGGAAAGCTCGGGAAGATCTTCAAGGGGAACGCGAAGTTCGTCGACGAGTTCGTGGCCCAGTTCCGCAACCCGGTTCAGCAGATGACGAGACTGCGCGGGTTGTCCGGCACCGGCAGCCCGTGGTCCGGAATCGTCGCGAACAACTTCAGCGCATACGCCAGCCGCGTCGCCGGAGTCCCGCGTCACGGCGCGAACTGGCAGGCCGGTCTGACCGAGCGGTTCCTGTTCGGCGCCAATCGCTCGTTCGGTGTGGCCTTCAGCGATGCGGTCGCCTCCACCGGGCCGCGCTTCCAGGAGACCCTCACGAACGCGCTCCCCGCCGGCCTCCGCGCCATTGCGGATGCCCCGACGAACTCGACCTGGGAAGCCGTCTGGAACACGTACAAGTGGGGCGACCGGATGGTCGCGGTGGGCAACGGCTCGCCCTCCGGTGGGCTCTCGCCGGCCGGACTCGTCAACGGACTGTTCCGGTGACCGCAGCGACCGACATCACCTGGGAGCTCGACTACGACGCAGCGTGGTTCATCGCGCTGCCGGCTGCCTCCCAGATCGCGCACGATCCGATGGTGCTCGATGGATGGATGCAGGGCTGCCTCGAGCGCTTCGCCGCCCAGCCGGGCGTGGGCGCGGATGAACTGGCAACTCTCAGGGCCACCGCGGAAGCCCTCGCGGCGCAGATCCGGCCGGATCAGACGCAGCTGTGGTTCGCGCCTCGCGGCCTGTACAGCGACCTGCTCGTCTCGATCGCCGTGGCGCCGGTCGGAGCCGTGGGAGCGACGACGGATGATCTCTTCGAGGGGGCGAGTTTCGCAACGGCCGTGGATGCCATGCCGTTGCGCACCGACACCCACGGGGGCGGCTACCTGATCCGCCGGAGCGAGGTCGTTCCTGCGGAACCACCGCTCCTCGTGGAGCAGTGGACCGTGCGTCTCAACGACGGCACCTCGAGCATCCTGATCGACACTCTCGGAACGACCCTGCCGGCATTCGTCCTCTTCGAGGAGCAGCTGCTGAGGCTGATCTCGGGGATCATCCTGCCGGGTTCTGCGACTCAGGTCGCACATGGCCCAGACTGAAGTGGAGAGCGCAGTCGAAGGAGCCCGAATGAGCAGAGTGACCACCCTCGTTGCTGACGAAGAGGCCTTTCTTGCGCGCAACCCCGAGATCGGCGAGATCCATGCGGATGCCGTGCGGGCCGGCCGGGAATCCGTCCTCGCGCTGATCGACGCTCACGGTGCGTTGGGGGCGTCGGATGAGCGTCGTTTCAACCGCGAGGTCGAGGAACTGCAGCGTCGGTCGTTGGTCGATTACGCGCGGCGCGTTCACGGCCTGTTGGCCGAGACGGAGGTCGCGCCGTGGCGGGCCGAGGTGGATCGCCTCTCCTCCAACCCGCGGAACGACCTTCTGCGCCAGGTGGGAGTACCGGGGGCGGTTCTTCTTCTCGACGCGATGGAGCCGGTCCCGGACCCCGGGCCGGTGACCGGGTCCTTCGACGAGGCTCTGGCTGCGATAGCCGACCGCTGCACGTGCGGATACGCGCGAGAGCGGGTGGTCCCGCGGACCCTGTGCATCGTCTGCTCCATGGCCATCAGCGAGGCGTGGCAGGTCGAAGAGCGACGCCTCCTCGATCGTCTTCCAGACATGGCGGCAGAGCTCGATCAGATCATCGACGCAGTGATCGACCGGCACGCCGATCTCTGGAATGCGCCGCAGGAGGGCTTCTCGGACCTGGCGGCAGGAATCCGGCGCAAGGCCCTTCGGCGCGTCGCCCGGGTGAACAAGGCGCACCGCGACGCGAAAGCGCATCAGGACCCCGCACGATGGGACGAACTGGCGGCACTCGCCGTCCGCGACGCACGCCCGGTCGTGCAGGGGGAAGCGAAGCGCTGGAGACGGAGCGGCTGGGGAACGGCTCGGATGAGCGCGATCGCGCTCCGGGACAACGCAGAGGTGAAAGCACGCATGGCTCAGAAAGCGCGGATCAGATGAGCGAGATGAACGACCTGGGAGTGGAGCTCCGGTACGGCATCCCTCCGTTCCGGTTCGTGCTGCCGCCGGGGTGGGTGACCCATCTGCCGACCAATGCGGGGCAGCAGGAGGACGTCCGCAAGGCGAGCGCGATCTTCATGCACGCCGGACGCCCTGATCTCGACGCCGAGTTCCGCGGCATGATGGCCCGCGCCAACCAGGGCATGCGTCAGACCAAGGTGTTCGCCGTCTATCGGCAGGAGGACGTGCCGATGGACGAGCTGCTTCCGCTCAGCATCACGGCCTCCGCCTTGACCGCTCCGGATGGTGAGAACCTTGACGCCTGGGTCTCGGAGGCGTTCCGGACACGCGGAGCCGTTTTCCTCGACGAGCACCTGAAGCACATCGTCCGGTGGGCGTCGGAGTCGACGCGCCCGGCCGGGGCTGCGGCGATCGACGGCGTGAGCGGGCGCAATCTCACGTACGTCATCCCAGTGCCGGGCACTCTCCGGCGCAAAGCACTCGTCTTCACCTCGACGATAGTGATTCCCGATGGTGCGGTGATCTCCGACGACGTGCTGAACGGCATCGAGCTCCTCAGCGACGCGATGGTCTCCACGTTCGCATGGGAGCAGCTCGTGGAGGAGCCGGCGGTGGCCGCCTTGTCGAACGCCGCGGACGACTGACGGGGAGGTCGATGGGGAGTTGTCCCCATCGACCTCGTCGGTACTCGCTCGGTAACCTCGACTCGACGGGAGGGTCACGATGACTGATGGGGTCTGGGTCAAATACACCGAGCTGAATCAGGTGAACGAGAAGCTGAAGCGCATCGTCACCGAGCTCGAAGAGGCAGGGTCCCGCACCGAGGACTTGCAGGACGCGATCGGGAGCGGCTATCCCTATCAGCGGCTCAGTGACAAGGTGCACGACTTCGAGGGGCAGTGGGACGACCGCCGCCGTGACCTCACCCGTGACATCAAGAAAGTGCAGGAGCATTTCCAGGGCGTCCTGGACGGCCTCGAAGACTGGGATTCCAGCACCGCCGCGCAGTTCGAGGTCGATGCGACCGGCGACAACCACACACCGCAGCCGGTCTGAGCGAAGGACGAGCCCATGGTCATGCCTTTTTCTCCCGCCGGGCGCGGGATATGCGATCTCAGCGGAGATGCCGCGACGATCCGTCGCCGTGGAAACGAGATCACCTCGCTGGGGAACCAGATGATCGACGGTGCCGACTTCCTCGCGTCTCTGGCCGAGCAGACGACGGAGCAGCGCGGCAAGGCGGTCGAGAAGCTCCGCGAGATCGTCGGAGACACCCACGTGGAGCTACGGCGGGCCGGACGCATGTACCAGCCGACAGGGCCGGTTCTCGTGTCGTACGCCACGAGCCTCGCCGAGGCGCAACCGCGGGTGAACGCCGCTGTCACGGAGTGCCGGACGCTCTGGAGCGCATATGACGGTGCGCCCGGCCTCATGCCGGGCGAGCGGGGGCCCGTCCCGGACGACCAAGAGGGCACTCCGGAGGCGGAGGAGCAAGCCGACCAGGATGCGGCCAAGCAGGATAAGTACGAGGCGTTCATCGCCCAGGCGCGGATCTTCGATTCGGAGATCGACACCTGGGAGGATGCCTTCGACACGGCCGTGAGCGGCATCGGGGACATCCTCGACGGGAGCATCGAAGACGGCTTCTGGGACGACGTCGACGGCTTCGTCGCAGGTACGCTGCAGGTGCTTCAGGTCATCGGCATCATCGTCGCGATCGCCGGGATCATCATCGGCGGCCCGATCATCGCGCTCATCGCCGGCATCGTGGGCGTGCTCACCCTCGCGCTCACGATCTACCAGTTCTGTCGCAGCGATACGGGGATGACAGAGCTCATCCTCGCCATCGTGGGCGTCATCCCGTTCGGCAGCATGGGCAAACTCTTCCAGGGAGGCGCGGGACGACTGGCGTTCCTGGGCGACACGTTCATGGCGTTCAAGCCTTCCAGCTGGACGGCCGCGATCTCGCAGGGCCAGAACCTGACCATGATCAGCCGGTTCGCCGGCGGTGGCTTCAGCGGATTGCTCGCCGGAGGACGGGAGTTCCTCACGATGAACAATCCTGCCGGCGTCGGCGACGTCATGACCCGCCTGATGTTCGGCAAAGACGTCAAGGGGCTCACGGGCATGATCGACGCGATGTCGGGCGGCGCGAACGGGTTCTGCAACTCGACGACGATCGCGGCCGGCTGGGAGTTCGCGTACACCGTCATCTCCGGCTCGTGGAAGCTCGGCGACAAGATCGCGACCTGGACGGGCAACGGCGGCAAGGGGCCGAGCGGCTCTGTGCCGTGGGTGGGGGCGGTGCTGTGAGCGCGGTCTGGGTCCTCGACGGGGAGAGCGTGAACCCGGGTTGGCTTCCGGTCCCCGAGACGATCGACGACGCCTGGGTCGCGGCGAACGCCGCTGAGCTGCGGAGTGCATGGGGCGATGCGTGGCTTCCGGTGCACGACGAGCTCGTCCCCGCGATACTGCGTGCCGGGCCGGCGCACCGTCGACCCGAGGACGCCTTCTGCTTCCAGATCTGGCCTGCGAGCGGGCCGGTCTGCCTGTTCGTGCACGCCGCCGTCGGCCGACTCGACCCGGCGATCGATCTCCCCGCCCCCGGCGACGCGCTGCTGTACCAGGCCGCCGGACTCGGTGCCGGACTGCAGGTCCCTTTCGTCCAACGCGTCGCGGACACTGAAGTCCTCGGACTCGAGTACTTGTTTCAGGCTGCCGAGCAGGCAGTGACGGTCCTGGTCGAGCCGACGCTTCCGGAACTCCTGCAGCCGCTGATGCCGGCGATCCACTCGTTCGTGCAGTCGTTGACGCTCACCGCCTCCGACGGCCGCCGGTTCGAGGCCGTGCCGCCTGGGCTGCCCGAGGCGACGGCAGCAGCGTCCTGGCTTGATACTCTGACCGTACGATGACCTCTCCCTACGCGGACGCCCGGGAATGGGCGCGTGACCAGTCGTTGGCGAACACCCCGCGGCTCGCGCGGCTCGAAGCCTTCGCCTTTCAGCAGCATCCGGAGATCGCCGCCGGCTTCGGACCGGACGGCGCCTCGCTCGCCGCTCGCTGGAAGCCTCGATCCGTCGTGCGCTCAGGTGCCGGCATCGCATTCGCCCTGCTCGGCATCGCCGGGTTGATCGCGCCTCTCGCCGGGGTCGCCCTGTACGCGACCGGACTCTCGATGTTCGCTCTGGTCGATCCGCTTCCACCCGAGGTCGCCGTTCCGGGCGCCGGCATCTGTTTCGCCGTCGCCGTCGTCGCACAGCTCGTGCTGTGGTTCGCCTGGCTGCGTGAAGGAGCGACCTGGTCGCCAGGTACCTTGACGATGACGGCGGCCGCCGCCGTGATGGCCGGGTTCGCCGCGATCGGCCTGCCGCGGATCGCCGCGGACCGGGACTACGACCTCGGCGGATGGCTGTGGCCGATCATCGCGACGTTCGTCGTCGCGACGGCACTCACCGCAGCGATCCTGCTGCGCCGCAGGCACCGCGTCGCAGTCGTCGAGGACCCGGCCCCATCGGCGCCCACGCTGAGCGACCGGGAGCGAGGGCGGATGCTGGCGCGTGAGCTGCCGGAGCTCGAGCGGACGCGCATCCGCGCGGACCGCGACGACGCCCTGCGCATTCTTCACGAACGCGGCCTCCTTGACGAGGACACTCTGGCCCGCGCGCTCGCTGCCGACCTCGGCACGCTGTTCACCATGGATCCCATCGGGAGGGACGCGACGTGACTGATCTGAACGAGCGGGAGGAGAGGGTCAGTCTGCGAGAGACGCTCGGAGGCGAGCCCGATCCCGACTTCACCCTGGTGCTGCCACCCGGGTGGCAGCGCCGTGCCGTCACCCAGGCCGAGCAGGATCGGATGATCGGCGAGATGCGCGGGCGCCTGCTCACCGCGCACCGGCCGGAGCTGTACGCGCGGATGCGGCAGCTGACGACGGAGGCCTTCACGCAGATGCGGAAGGTCTCGACAGTGGCGATGTTCCTCCCGGTCGGAGAGGACGCGCTCTACCTGCCGGCATCCATCACCGCGAGCATCCTGCATGCCGAAGCGGGAGCGAATCTCGACCCCCTGGTGCGCACGATGATCGATCGCGACGGAGCGACACCGCTGCTCGGAGACAAGCGGATCCTGCGCGCTGAGCGGCAGACGACGCAGAGCCTGGACGGCGAGACGGCCGCTGTGACGACCGTCGTGCACCTCACGCCGGTTCCCGGCAGCGAGCGTCGGCGTGCGCTGCAGTTGACCACCGTGATCGTGCATCCCACGGATGTCCCCGCCGATGATCCGCCGCTGGTGGCGATGAAGGCGCTCGTCGATGTGTGCGCGTCGACGCTGAGTTGGTTGCCTGCACCCACGCCGTAGCGAGCGATGTCAGATGGGGAGTTGTCCCCATCGACAGTCTTGTTCGGGCTTCCGTATGGTGTAGGTATCGGGCCGGAGGGGTCCGGATCCATGACGAGTAGTGGGAGTTGATGATGGCTGATTTCGGTGCATCTTATGCGGAGATGGAGCAGGTGGCGTCGTCGCTGTCGCAGGCTCGTGATGACATTCAGGGGCAGTTGGACACCCTGAAGGGTCAGGTCGACACCCTTCTGGGTGAGGACTTCAAGACGCAGCACGCGTCGGGCAAGTTCGGTGAGGGTTATGGCGAGCTGACCACGGGTCTGAAGACTGCGGTGGATGGTATCAACGACATGTCCGAGTCGCTGCTCGGGATGATGCGTGCGATCCAGGATCTGGACACGCAGCTCGCCGGCGGCTGAACCACGGCAGCGTTTCCGGAGGGGGTCGACCATGACGGTCGGCCCCCTCTGGCGTTGAGTCGTCAGGCGCCGGCGTCGGCCAGGTGGCGGGAGTCGTGGCTGAGGACCTTCACCATAATGCCGCGGCGGCGCAGCTCGGCCACCGCGCGCGTGCCCTCCTCGGCATCGCGGCCGAGAGCGTTGACATTGGCCACCACCAGCACGTCGCCCGGCTTCAGGGTCGCGATGAGTCGTCCCAGCCGCTCGCCCCAGCTCTCCAGGATGTCGGGTGCAGGGTGACGGAATCCCTCGATCGGCACGCCGAAGCGGGTGAGATCCTCACGCTGCTTCACGACCGACGGCATCCCCTCGCGGGCGACCACCAGACCCACGAGTCGTGAGCCGTCCGGACGTGCCGACCAGAAGTCGCGGTTCTGCTGCAACTCGGTGAAGCACTTCGGGCACTCGGCCGCGGCATGCGGCAGATGCACCGGGCTGGTCCTGGCCTCGTCGACGGGCAGGGCCCCTGTCGTCAGATCGGTCGTATCGGTCATCGGCGCACCTCCAGCATCCATTCTGCCTTGCCGTGCCGACTTGTGGTGACCTGTTCAGAGCATCCCGAGGGCCCGCACCGCCTCGCGCTCCTCGACGAGCTCGGCGACGGAGGCGTCGACCCGCGCACGTGCCCATTCGCTGAGCTCCAGCCCTTCGACGATCTGCCATTCGCCGGCGACGGAACGCACGGGGAACGACGAGATCAGCCCCTCCGGAACTCCGTACTCGCCGCGGGAGACGACACCGGCACTGGTCCAGTCCTCGGTGCCGCGCACCCAGTCCCGCACGTGGTCGATCGTCGCGCTGGCGGCCGACGCCACAGACGACGAACCGCGCACCTCGATGATCTCGGCCCCGCGCTTCGCGACCCGCGGGATGAAGGTGTTCTCCAGCCACTCCGGCACATCGCCGACGATCGCGGCCAGTGCCTCCGACACCGGACGCCCGTCGACCGTGGCGTGCGACACATCGGGGAACTGCGTCGCCGAATGGTTGCCCCAGATCGGCACACGCTGGACACTCCCGACCCGCGCTCCCAGTACCTGGGCGAGCTGCGCCCTGGCCCGGTTCTCGTCGAGGCGGGTGAGGGCCGTGAAGCGCTCCGAGGGCACGCCGTCGGCGGACGCCGCCGCGATCAGCGCGTTCGTGTTCGCCGGGTTGCCGACGACCGTGACCCGGACCCCCGATGCCGCGTTGGCGGCGATCGCCGCGCCCTGCGGACCGAAGATCCCGGCGTTCGCGGCGAGCAGGTCCGCACGTTCCATGCCGGGACCACGGGGCCGGGCGCCCACGAGGAGGGCGAGGTCGCAGCCCTCGAAGCCGACAGCGGGGTCGTCCGTCACCTCGACGTGCTCGAGCAGGCCGAACGCGCCATCCTGGAGCTCGAGCGCCGCCCCTTCGGCGGCACCGAGGCCCTGCGGGATCTCCAGCAGCCGCAGCCGCACCTTCTCGTCCGGTCCGAGCATGTCGCCGGCCGCGATCCGGAAGAGCAGGGCATAGCCGATCTGTCCGCCGGCGCCGGTGATGGTGATCGTCGTCGTCATGATTCCGAGCCTACGTCTGTTCGGCACGGGAGTACCCTCGTTTCCATGACCTTCAATCCCGACGCCGACATCTCGGGCAACACCACGCGTCGCCGTGGGCGCAACGCCGCCATCGCGGGCGGCGGCGTGGGCGTGCTCGGCATCATCGCGCTCATCGTCGGTCCGATGCTCGGGGTGGATCTCACCCCCCTGCTCGGCGGAGGGACCGGCGGCGGGACGGAGCCGTCCGGCGGCTCGGTGATCGAGGACTGCAAGACCGGCGCGGATGCCAATGCGGACGTCGATTGCCGCATGGCCGGCGCCCAGGTCGCGCTCGACGCATTCTGGACGGAGCAGCTCGACGGCTATCGCGCGCCCCAGCTGACCGTCGTCGACGGTCAGACCCCGACGCAGTGCGGCACCGCATCCAACGCAGTGGGCCCCTTCTACTGCCCGCCCGAGGAAGGCGTGTACCTCGACCCGACGTTCTTCCAGCTGATGCAGCAGCAGTTCGGAGCATCCGCCGGCGACCTCGCGCAGCTGTACATCGTCGGTCACGAGTGGGGACACCACATCCAGAACATCACCGGTGTGATGGACGCGTACCCCAACAACGGCACCGGTCCCGGAAGCAACGGCGTGCGCATGGAGCTGCAGGCCGATTGCTACGCCGGAGCGTGGATCGGGCAGATGACCAAGCAGACGGATGCGGATGGCGACCCGTACCTGCTGAAGCCCACGGAGTCGCAGCTGAACGACGCCATCAATGCGGCGATCACCGTGGGCGACGACCACATCCAGGAGCAGTCCGGATTCGTCAATCCGGAGAGCTTCACTCACGGCTCCAGCGATCAGCGTCAGTACTGGTTCGCGAATGGATACCAGAACGGTCTGGGCGTCTGCGACACCTTCGCCGTCGCCGAGGGCGACCTGTAATACCAGGAGGTCGTTCTCCCTCGGCTAGCCTGGAAGGCTGAAGTCTTTTCACCGGGTCGGGGGACCAATGATGATGAATCTGGATGCGCTGTATCCATCGATCGAGCCGTACGACGAGGGGCAGCTGCTCGTCGGCGACGGACACCGCATCCACTGGGAGGTCAGCGGCAACCCCGAAGGCAAACCGGTGGTGTTCCTGCATGGCGGACCCGGCAGCGGCACCTCTGCGTGGCAGCGCCGCTTCTTCGACCCGGAGAAGTACCGGATCGTGCTCTTCGATCAACGCGGCTGCGGCAGGAGCACCCCGCACGCGGCGGAGCCCGGCGCGGACCTGCGCTTCATCACGACGGCGCACCTGATCGCCGACATGGAGCTGCTGCGCAAGAACCTCGGCATCGAGGCCTGGCAGGTGTTCGGCGGCTCCTGGGGCAGCAGCCTCGCGTTGGCGTATGCGCAGGCGCATCCGGGCGCCGTCACCGGGCTCGTCCTCCGGGGCATCTTCACGCTGCGGCGCGAAGAGCTCGAGTGGTTCTACGAGGGCGGCGCAGCTGCGCTCTTCCCCGACCTGTGGGAGGACTTCATCGCGCCGATCCCGGTGCTCGAACGCTCTCGGATGATCGAGGCCTATCACCGGCGCCTCTTCGACCCGGACCCGGCGGTGCACGTTCCCGCCGCCGTCGCGTGGACCACGTGGGAGGCGTCGACCGTGACGATGCGCCCCGACCCGGAGCACATCGCCGAGATGGCCGATCCGCAGCGGGCAGTGGCCTTCGCCCGCATCGAGAACCACTTCTTCGTGAACCGCGGGTGGTGGAGCGAAGGACAGCTCCTCGCCGGCATCGACGCGATCCGGCACATCCCGGCGGTCATCGTGCAGGGGCGGTACGACGTCTGCACCCCGGTGATGACGGCGTGGGATCTGCATCGCGCCTGGCCGGAGGCGGAGTTCGTCATCGTCGAGGCCGGGCACGCGGCATCCGAGCCCGCGATCCAGCAGGCGCTTCGCGACGCGACCGACCTGCTCGCCCTCTGACGGGCCGAGCGGGGAGGATCAGGCGCGAAGCGCCCGGAGCAGGGTGCGCACGAGACCTGGGACGCTGCCGCTCACACGGAAGCGGGTCAGGCCCTCGCTCACCTCGGCGCCGGTGCGGGATGACACGAACCACGGCGGCTTCGGCAGGATGCTGAGGCGACCGCCGCCGTTCGCGAAGGGGAGCGACCGGGGGAACGGGCGGAACGGTCCACGGATGACCGATCGCTCGACCCGGTCCAGCAGGAGCGCGTTGTGGACGACTCCGATGCCGCTGCCCACGTCGTCGATCGTGCTTCCGGGGAAAGCGCCCCAGGTGAGCGTCGGGGTGATGAAGCCGAATGCGGTCCAGCCGTTGATCGCGATCGACCCGTAGTGGAGCGCCGTGATCGCCCGCTCGAATCCTGCGCCGAGCGTCTTCTCGGTGGCCGGATCGATCAATAGATTCGCGCCGAGCGTGCCCTGCAGCTCATCGTTCGCGAAGGCCACCGCCGCATCGAGGAAGGACTGGCCGGTGCCGGGAACGTCGACCACGCCGAGCACGGGGGCGAAGTACTCGGTCCGCTGGAGGGCCGCGGCATCCTGCCCGTCCTCGATCTCGACGAGCAGGCGGTCGCCGAGCACGAGCGCGTCGGGATAGGCATCCGCCGCCGACTGCATCCGTGTCGGCGAGCCGGGGTACCACGTCGGACGCTCCGGCGCGTTCGCGTAGGCGCGCCGCAGGGCGGCGCGGAAGGCGCCGGCCTGCGCCCAGTCCGACGAGAGGATCACGACCTGGCCGGCGATGCAGTTGTGCCCGCTGTTCTGCAGCCGCATCGTCGCGATGTGCTCGGCCTGGAACGTGATGTCGGCGTCGGTCCAGTCGCCGGGCACGACGATGATCGGTGAGACCCCGCCCAGCTCGGCCGTGATCGGCTTCTTCAGTTGCGGACGCTGCTCGCGACGACGGCGTTTCGCCGCCGGCCCGGTGCCCCAGACGATCGCGTCGAACGTCGCGGCCGACCCCGTGATGTGCACGTGCATCAGATCGGAGTGACCGGTCAGGTACGCTCCGACCGCCGGGCCGCCACGCACGATCCGGAGGAACCCCGGTTCGATGAGAGCCGCGAACGCCCGCTTGTACACGGGCACGAGCGCATCCTGCGTCGGATTCACCTTGAGCAGGGCGGTGCGGTTGTGGGCGAGCAGTTCGTAGAGCACGTCGAGCACCGGGATGGAGGTGACGTTGCCCGCACCGAGCACGAGGCCGACGCCGCCGGACTCGCTCGGTGTGCGCTGCGCGAGACCGGCCGCCGCGCGCGCCGCGTTCGGCGTGGTGCCGGGTTCGAGCCAGACCTCGCCGGTGTATCCCGACAACAGGAACCTGTCGATCCCGGTGAGGGGGAAGGCATGCACGCGCGTACGGCCTCCGGGTGCCCGGTCGAGGCGGATGCCGTCGAGGGGGCTGCGGCCCTCGGCGAGACGGGTGAGGGTCTCGATGTACGCGTCGAGCGATCCAAGCACGCTGTACGGGCCGCCGAGCCACTCCTCGCCCCGCAGCGGATGCTTCGCATCCAGGCCCTTCGAAGCTGCAGCCGTCGTCGCCCAGTCCTCGGCCGCCGCCGCCACTCCGGTTCGCACCGACTGCAGCAGGGTGGCGCGCTGCGCGACGGTCAGTGTCGCCCAGGTGCGTGCGCCGCTCTGGAGGGCGGCGACATCCTGATCGAGACGCGCGCGCTCCGCATCGTCGAGCTCGGTCGCAGGCGTCACGGTCGCAGAAGTCATCGGCGTCTCCTTCAGGCGGGGTCCCAGCTTATGCGCGCGGGCCGGCGCCGAGCGGGGGCTCATCGATGTCGTCGCGGCGCAGGTGGTAGCCGCGGAGGGTCAGCAGGCTGGCAGCCATCAGCGCGGCGGGCAGCACGCTGAAGCTGAGCACGATGCCCGCCACCGCGGCATCGGGCTGCTCCACCGTGACGCCGGCGACCGTGGATATGTAGCCGGTCGAGGCCAGCGTGAGCGAGACGGCGGTCGCGCCGAGGGCGAAGCCGACGGTCTCGCCCGCGGTCCAGACGCCGGTGAAGGTGCCCGCCTGGCCGGAACCATGGAGGCGTTCGTCGTGCGAGATCACATCGGGAAGCATGGCCATCGGCAGCGACTGCAGACCGGCGTAGGCGACACCGGCGACGGCGACGGACGCGTAGATCCACAGTCCCGGCGCCCAGACCGCCACGGTGATGGATGCCGCGGCCACGGTGAACAGCACGCTGGCGATCGCGAACGACCGCTCCTTGCCGAGGCGGCGGGCGAGTGCGGTCCAGGCCGGGGTCGCGAGCAGCGCCGGCCCGACCAGCGCGATGAAGACGAATGTCACGGCATCCTCGGAGCGCAGCACCCAGGTCGCGACGTACTGGGCGCCGGCGAGCATGGTGCCGGTCGCGAGCGCCTGAAGCAGGAAGGTGCCCAGCAGTGCACGGAAGGGCACGCTGCGCCCGAGCGCGCGGAACCCCGACAGGTACTGGTCACGGAGCCCGACGGGAAGCGAAGGGGAGGGGGCGTCGATGCGGGCGTCTCCGGCATCGGCTGTGCGTGCGGCGATCAGCATCCCCAGCCCGATCATGACCCCGGAGATGACGCCCATGAGCAGATACCCGGCGACCGGATCCGACGAGGCGTCGCGCAGAGCGGGGCCGCCGGCGCCGAACAGCAGGATCGCTGCCGTGAGCACGACGACCCGCCAGCCGAGCAGTCGGCTGCGCTCGTCGTAGCCGCCGGTGAGTTCGGCCGGGAGAGCGACGTACGGCACCTGGAACAGGCTGAAAGCCGTGGCGGTCGCGAGGAACGCCAGCAGCACGCAGGCGGCACCGGTCACGGGTCCCCACGACGGGGGCACCGCGAACGTGAGTGCGAAGAACAGCGGCAGGGTGAGGGCTCCGGTGACCATGAACCCGCGGCGCGAACCGGTGCGTGCGAGCTGACGATCGGACGCCGCGCCGATGAGCGGGTCGATGATGACGTCCCAGATCTTCGCGGCGGTCACGATGAGTCCCGCGGCGAGGGCGGCGACGCCCAGGTTGTCGGTGAGGAAGTACGTCAGCACCAGTCCGGGCAGAGTGGCATACCCGCCGGTACCCAGCGAACCGACTGCGTAGAGCACGATCGTGCGCGGAGAAAGGCGGACGGATGCCTGCTCCTGCGAAGCCGCTGTGCTCATCGCGCCAGTGTATCGGCGCGCTCGTCGCGCACCGCTACGGCGCGAACCTCAGATCAGTGCGAGTTCGCGCAGCTTCGCCTCGACGTCGGCGTTCGACGGCTCGACGTGGTGCGAGGAGTCCGGGTAGAGGACGACCGGGATGTTCATGCGGCCCGAGATGTCCTTCGCGATGTCGGCGGCGGCCGGGTCCTCGGCGAGGTCGATGTAGGTGTACTCGATCCCGAGTCCGTCGAGCTGCTTCTTGGTGCGGCGGCAGTCGCCGCACCACTCGGCGCCGAACATCGTGATCGTGTCAGAAGCGGGAGAAGTCATACTTCAAGGTTAGAGCCGTTCAGCAGGGTGGGCGCTGAGAGCGAGTGCGCGGGGCACAGCCAGACATGGAACGATGGATGCCGAGCATCGGCCGATCGGAGAGAGCACACGTGAGCACAGCGGTCACGGTCATCGTGCCGACCTTCAACGAGCGCGACAACGTCGCCGAGCTCGTCGCGCGTACCGCGGCCGCGCTGCACGGGTGGGATGCCGAGATCCTGTTCGTGGACGACAGCGCCGACGGCACGACCGCCGAGGTCGAGCGCATCGCCGCGGACGCGCCCCTGCCGGTGCGGGTCATCCATCGCACAGAGAACACCGGCGGACTCGGCGGCGCGGTCGCCGTGGGGCTCGCCGCTGCATGCGCCGACATCTGCATCGTGATGGACGGCGATCTGCAGCACCCGCCTGAGCTGCTCCCGTTGCTGCTGGAGCGGCATGCGCTGGGGGATGCCGATGTCGTCGGCGCCTCGCGCTACGTCGGCGGCGGGGACTCCCGCGGGCTCGGCACCGCGTTGCGCTTCGGAGTCTCGCGGGCGGCGACCTGGCTCACGAAGGCGATGTTCCCGTTGCGGCTCGCCCGCAGCACCGACCCGATGACCGGATTCTTCCTCGTCGACCGCAGCCGCGTCGACCTCGCCGGCCTCCGCCCCCAGGGCTTCAAGATCCTGCTCGAGGTCCTCGCCCGCTCCGACCTGCGCATCGCCGAGATCCCGATGGAGTTCGGTGAGCGCCGTCACGGCACCTCCAAGGCGAGCCTGCGTCAGGGAGCGACGTTCGTCGCGCACCTCGCCCGCCTGCGCTTCGGCAAGATGTCGTTGTTCGCCCTGATCGGGCTCGTCGGCGCGATCGCGAACCTCGGCATCATGTGGCTGCTCACCGTCGCGGGGATGGACTACATCTGGGCGGCGATCTTCGGCGCCGCGGCCACCATCGTGGGCAACTTCATCCTGCAGGAGCGGTTCGTCTTCGCCGACATGCGCACCGATGCTCGCGGACTCGGCATCCGGTTCGCCACCTCGGTCACGTTCAACGGTGTCGAAGCGGCGCTGCGCATCCCGCTGATGGCGCTGATGGTCGAGACCTGGCACATCTCGAGCGTCGTCGCCACAGGGATATCCCTCATCGTCGCGTTCTTCGCGCGGTTCCTCTTCCATTCCCTCGTCGTGTACGCCCCTCGCGGGCGGAGGACGACGGATGCCGCGGCAGAGCCGCCCGTCGACACGGCGGCGCAGCGCATCATCCGCGCGATCGACGCGGAGGCGATGCGCCCGGGGGAGCTCTAGATCCGGCGCCCGTGCGGCCAGGCGCTAATTGTTGCTGGCCATGAGGTTATTGACGGCGTCGCCCCGACTGCGGTATCTCTCCGACCCTGTGCCTTGGTGGTGGCGTCTCAGACGAATGCTCGTCGAAGTGCATCGGCCTCTCCGCGGAGTTCACCTGCATCGAGCGCTTGGTCGACGGTGAGCGCGCCGGCGACGAGGCCCACGACGGTATCGGCCTCGGCCGCCAGAACGGTCTCCGGCAGGTGGTCGTTGCCGATGCGCGTGCTCGGGCCGTCCGCGTCGATACGGAGAACGATGAGCAGGCCCTCCACCTCGAAGCCGACCTCCACGGGCGTCGTTGTCGTTCTGCCGCGGAGGATGGCGGGCAGGGCAAGAGTCAGCCATCGGGGCCGGAACTCGTCATCACCCCGCCCGGTAGCCAGGAGGGGGACGCCCCATCGCCCCAAAGCCTCCATTGGCTCCTGGAGTTCCGCTCCCCAGCGCGTCAGCCCGTAGAGGATGCCCGCGTCTCCCAGCACTCGCTCCACGACGCCGGTGTCTTCCATCGTCCGCAGTCGTTCGGCTAGGAGGTTGCTCGCGACTCCTGGCAGGGAGGCTTTCAGCTCGCCGTATCGGAGGGGCCCGGGCAGAAGCTCTCGCACGATCAGGAGATTCCAACGGTCTCCGACGATGTCGAGCGCGCGTGCCAGTCCGCAGAACTGGCCGTAGCTTCGACGCGACATGGGATTGACAGTTTCAACCATGCTTGATTATATCAAGTGATGATCGTCGTTGCCAGGGCTGACCGTGCCCTGGGTATCAGGGAGGTAAGTGGCATGGAGATCAACTGGATTGGTGTACTCCTCGCATTCGTCGCGGGGATGGTCGTTGCGATGGTCTGGTACTCAAAGGGTGCCATCGCCGACGCCTGGGAAGCTATGACTGGCATTACGCCGGAAAAGAACAAGCCCGTCCGAACGCGCAACCTGATCCTGCTCGCCGTGTCCAACGCCGCAACCACTGTCGGGCTCGCGTTCGCCGTCGGGCTCGCATCCGCGGCGACCGGCAACGACTCCGTGTGGATGGCCGTGACGGTTGGGGCCGTCGCGTGGATGACGCTGTCGGCATCGACCCTTCTTCAGCACAACTCGTTCGAACAGAAGCCTCTGAAACTGACGATCATCAACACTGGCTATCAACTGGCGCTGTTCCTGGCCATCACGCTGGTGCTGGGGCTGTTCTAGGCATGTCGATCCGTGACGGGATTAGCGCATCCTTCCGCTGAGCATGAGTTCGAGTCCGAGTTCGTCGATCCGCGACAAGCCACGCAGGCGTAGCCACAAGAATGCGCCACTCACTCCCGAAGGCCGCCAGCGGCTGATTGAACGCTGCCGTACCCGTCCGATCGCACACGTCGCGGCCGAGATGGGCATATCCCGCGCAACTGCATCGAAGTGGGTGAACCGATACCGTAAGTTCGGCGAAATCGGCCTGCTTGACCGCTCGTCTGCTCCAGCCCGGCAGCCAGGCGCGATACCTGGCGAGACAGTAGCGCGGATCGAGGAGCTACGGCGCGAGCACAAGTGGTCGGCATCCCGCATCGCCTTCGAACTGCATGCGGACGGTGTTGTGGTCAGCCGGCGCACCATCACCCGGCACCTGGCACAGCTCGGCCTGAACCGCCGCCGATTCATAGACCCGAGTGGTGAGACAAACCGTGAGGTCAGGACGATCACCGCGAAGTATCCCGGGCACATGGTGCACCTTGACGTGAAGAAGGTCGGACGGATCCCCGACGGCGGCGGTTGGCGCGTGCATGGCAAAGGCAGCCCCGAAGCCCGTGCTGCCGCCCGGGCGAAGGCCCGCGGCGCACGTGCCGGATACGCATACCTGCACTCCGCCATCGACGGGCACACCCGCCTGGCATACACAGAATCGCTCGAGAACGAACAGGCCGCGACCGCCGTCGCATTCCTGAACCGCGCCCGCGACTGGTTTGCTGCCCACGGCATCACCCGGATCGAGCGAATCATCACCGACAACGGCGCTTGCTACCGTTCCGGGGCGTTCGCTGCCGCTCTGGACGGCGCGGAGCACCGCCGCACGAAGCCGTACACGCCCAAGCACAACGGGAAAGTCGAACGCTACAACCGCATCCTCGCTGAAGAGTTCCTCTACGCAAGGACCTGGACCTCAGAAGGCCAGCGAGAGAGAGCGTTGGAAACCTGGAACGTGCACTACAACTACC
Organism: Microbacterium aurantiacum; assembly: GCF_002872075.1. Taxonomy (GTDB): domain Bacteria; phylum Actinomycetota; class Actinomycetes; order Actinomycetales; family Microbacteriaceae; genus Microbacterium; species Microbacterium aurantiacum_A. The sequence continues at coordinate 70,983 of NZ_PGGU01000029.1, forward strand.
ACCGGCCCCACGGTGTGCACGGCGGAAAGCCGCCCGCATCCGCGACGCCGTCACGCGTCAACAACGTCCTAGCCTCATACAGCTAATCTGTCCCGGTGACTGACACCGCAACAGCCCCGCGCTTCCGGCTGACCCGCATGCACCCGCGCGACCCCCATCAGGGACACCGTGCGGCGACCCCGCTCGAGCTCTTCTTCGATCTGGTCTTCGTCGTCGCGGTGAGCACCGCGTCGGCCCAGCTGCACCACGAACTGTCGGCGGGACATGTGCAGAACGGCCTCATGTCCTACGTGTTCATGTTCTTCGCCATCTGGTGGGCGTGGATGAACTTCACCTGGTTCGCGACGTCGTTCTCGACCGACGACTGGCTCTACCGCGTCCTCACCTTCGTGCAGATGGGCGGGGTCCTCGTGCTCGCGGCGGGAATCCCCGGCGCATTCCACGGCGACTTCACCGTCACGGTCATCGCCTACATCGTGATGCGCGTCGCGATGATCGTGCAATGGCTGCGTGCATCCCGGTCCGCGGGCACAGCGCGCACGGCGACGCTGATCTACGCTGCGGGCATCGCGGTCGTCCAGGTCTTCTGGGTGGCCTTCCTCTTCGTCCCCGCCGAGACCAAGCCGGCATTCTTCGTCGTGTTCCTCGTCTTCGAGCTCCTCGTGCCGATAATCGCCGAGACGCGCAGTCAAGGAAGGACGCCCTGGCATCCGCATCACATCACCGAGCGTTACAGCCTGTTCACGCTGATCGTGCTCGGCGAGAGCCTGCTCGCCTCCTCCAACGCGATCATCGAGGCGCTCGACGAGGTCGAATCACTCGGACCGCTCATCTCCATCGCGGTGCTCACGCTCGTCGTCACCGCGTCGCTGTGGTGGATCTATTTCTGGCCGCCGCACCACCGCGCCATCACCACCTTCGCGCGCTCGCTGCGATACGGCTACACCCACTTCTTCGTGTTCGCCGCCGCCGCGGCGTTCTCCTCCGGCATCGAGGTCGAGATCGACCGATTGACCGGGCATTCCGAGCTCGATGCAGTCCAGGCCTCCTTCACCGTCACCGTGCCGATCGCGGTGTTCCTGCTCGGCATCTGGTGGATCGCGATCCGCGACAACGCCGACAGGGTCGTCAACACCGTCATCCCGATCGCTGCCCTGCTGGTGCTGCTCGATCCGCTGCTGCCGACTCCCGTCGTGTTCACGGCGATCGTGCTGGTGGCCGTCGTCGTGCTCCTGGTCGTGCGGCCGCCGGTGGCCCAGGAGGCGGCCAGATCTCAGTCCTGAGTATCAGAAGGATCACCCCTGCGTATGCCCGAACTCGCATACGCAGGGGCGTAGCCTGACGTGAAGCCTTCGGCATCCGCCATCGGCTTCTCGCAGCTCCAGGGCTCCGCACGGGAAGGAGAGCATCATCTCCATCACCCAGGTCGCATCGACCACCAGCACACTTGGCCCGGTACGCCAGACGTACGCGGGTACGGCCGACATCCCGCCCATGGCCCAGGCATTCAAGCAGGTTTCGCAAGTTGTCCGTGAGACCGGGCTTCTGCGCCGCGCGACCTGGTTCTACATCGCTGTCGCCTCCGGCATCGCCGTCGCCCTCGGCGGTTTGATCACCGGCTTCATCCTGCTCGGCGACAGCTGGTTCCAGCTGCTCATCGCCGCCGGACTCGGCATCGTGCTCACGCAGATCGCCTTTCTCGGACATGAGGCCGCGCACCGCCAGATCCTGACGTCGGGGCCGGCGAACTTCAAGCTCGCCCGCATCGTCATCGCCAGCATCGGCATGAGCTACTCCTGGTGGGACTCGAAGCACACCAAGCACCACGGCAACCCGAACCAGGTCGGCAAGGACCCCGACATCGAAGTCGACACGATCTCGTTCCTCGAAGAGGATGCCGCGAAGGCCAAGGGCCTGATCAAGCTGATCACCCGCAAGCAGGGGTGGTTCTTCTTCCCGCTGCTCACGCTCGAGGGGCTGAACCTCCATTACCTCGGCCTGAAGTACCTCATGACGACGAAGAACGTCAAGGGACGCTGGATCGAGCTCAGCATCATCGCCGCTCGTTTCGCGCTCATCCTCATCCCGGTGTTCATGATGCTCCCGCTCGGAATGGCGTTCGCCTTCATGGGCGTGCAGTTCGCCGTCTTCGGCGTGTACATGGGTGCCGCGTTCGCGCCGAACCACAAGGGCATGCCGATCATCGATCCGAACGCCCGCCTCGACTTCTTCTCCAAGCAGGTGCGCACCTCCCGGAACGTCACCGGTGGATGGCCCACCACCTGGCTGATGGGCGGCCTGAACTACCAGGTCGAGCACCACCTCTTCCCGAACATGCCGCGCCCGCATCTGTCCAAGGCGCGCGAGATCGTCCGTGACTACTGCGCCGCGAACAACGTACCGTACACCGAGACGACCGTCCTCCAGTCGTACAAGATCGTCATCGAGTACCTGAACCGCGTGGGCCTCGCCGCGGGCAGCGACCCGTTCGACTGCCCCGCAGCCGGGCAGATGCGCCGGGCGTAACCCCACGCAGAATTCAAAGAGCGCAAACGGCTCCATCCCTCGGGGATATCGAGCCGTTTGCGCTCTTTGAACGTTAGGCAGTCGTCAGATCGACGACGAAGGCGCGAACGGAAACCCGTTCGCGCCTTCGTCTGAGAACGGCGTTCAGCGCGCTGCGTGCTCTTCGTCGGCCTCGACGACCTCGATGGTGATCTTGTTGTCGACGATGGACTCATCGTCGCTCAGCTCGTCCTCGAGAGCCTCGTCGCCGAGGAAGTCGTCATCGCCGGCGAGCGGATCCGGAGCGGTGGTCTCTGCCTCGACCGTGTCGTCGGCGTTCGCTGTCGCGGACGCGCCGGCCACTGTCGGCTCGGGCGCGAGGATGCCGTCGGGGCGGATCAGCTCGCGCACCTCCGACATGAAGCTCGACAGCTGCTGCTGCTGCCAGCGCAGCTGACGGGTGCGGTCCTCGGCGTCGTGCAGCACGCTCGTCGCGTGCTCCATGACGGTGTCGACGATCTTCTGCGACTTGAGCCGGGCGCGGTCGAGGGTCTCGCGGGCTCGCACCTGCGTGTCGGCTTCGATCGCCGCGGCCTGCGCGCGCATCAGGCGCTCGTAGTCGTCTGCCTTGCCGGAGATGCGCTGGGCGTGCTCCAGCGAGGCGGCGACCTGCTCGTTCGCGTCGGTCGTGATGCGCTCGGCGTGCGCCACCGCCTGGTTGTGCAGCACCAGGAACTCCTGCTGCGCGTCGTCCTGACGGCGCGTGAGCGTCTCCTCGAACTCGAGAACGCGGGCGTTCATCTCGCGGACCTCGCGCTCGGCATCCGCCCGCAGCTGTGTCGTCTCCCGTGTCACCAGCGAGCGCAGTGCGGCGGCGCCCTTCTCCGCCTCGGTGCGGATCGCGGTGGCCTCCTGAGCGGCCTGCGCGACCTTCTCGTCGGCGTGCGCTGCTTCGCGCTGGATCCGTGCCTCGTGCGCGGTGTACTCGGTCTCCATCTTCAGGCGCACCTGGTCGGCGTCGCGCTGCGCCTGGGCGGTGATGCGGGTGGCGTCGGCCTCGGCCTCGGCGCGCTGGGCGGCCACCTCTTCGCGAGCGGCTGCCATCAGCCGGTCGGCCTGCACGGCGGCGTTCTGGATGAGCACGTTGGCCTGCTCCTCGGCGACCCGGAGGATCGCCTCGAACTGCTGACGCGACGGTGCCTCCGTGCCTTCGGGGCGCGGTGCGTCGACGAGCTCGGAGGTGAGGGTGCTGACCTGCTGCTCGGCATCGGCGGCCTGCGCCTTGGCGGCGGCGATCTGCGCCTCCAGGGCTTCCTTGACGGCCTGTTCCTCGGCGCGCACGGCCTCGAGCTCGGAGGCGTGGCGTCCGTTGACGTCTTCGAGGTCGGCCGTGACCTGCTGCAGCTGCTGCCGCAGAGCCGCGAGTGCGGCCTCGACCTCGCCCTTGTCGTAGCCGCGGAAGCCCACGGTGAACGCGGACTGCTCGCGGGCGTTGCCCTGGGGGTTGCTCTGGACCAGCTGGTCGAAGAAGTCGTCTCCGCGATCGCCGGTGCCGGGGGAGTCGCTCATGTGCTCAGGCCTTTCTGGGGTAGCCGCATCCGCCGAACTCGGCCCGCCCGGATCAAGCGGCAGGGACGGAGCGATTTCGCGGGGGCCAGAGGATGTCGTGGGGGAACACCGCCGCGTCGTCCTGCCTGAAGCCGGTCGGAGCGATGGCGCGCACTCAGCTTATCTTCGCGCGCCGGGATTCGGGAGGGAGTCTTCCCACGGGCTTGCCGGCTGGAAGCTAGTTAGCACTGGTGCTATATTGCGAACATGGACGACGCAACCACGGTCTTCGAGGCACTGGCACATCCGACCCGCCGGCAGATCCTGCAGGACCTGAAAGAGGGTGAGCTCGCCGCCGGTGAGATCGCCGGGCGGTTCGCGGCGACGGGGCCGACCATCTCGCGCCACCTCCGCGTCCTCCGAAGCGCGGGGCTGATCAGCGAACGGCGCGAGGCGAACCGCATCCTCTACTCGCTCGTCAGCGGGCGGCTCGCGCTCACGGTCGGGGACTTCCTCTCCACGGTGTGCCCAGAGCAGATCGTCGTGCGCGAAGTGCGCAAGCGGCGTTCGGCGAATGCGGCGAACAATGGGGCGATCGCATGACGCTCGTGCGCGAGGTGCGGGCGCACCTGCGCCGGAGGCTCCTTCTCAGTTATCGACTCGACCCGGTGGTCGCACGTGGGCTGCTCCCCGAGCGGTTCCGCCCGCAGCTCGTCAACGGATATGCGCTGGCCGGGGTGTGCGTCCTCGGGATCGAGGACATTCGTCCGAGGTGGTTCCGCGGCCGGTGGGGCCTCCGCTCGGAGAACGCGGCGCACCGGATGGCCGTGGAATGGGACGAGAACGGCGAGATCCACCGCGGCGTGTACATCTTCGAGCGGCACAGTTCCGCGTGGAGCCCAGTGCTGCTCGGAGGGCGGCTGTTCCCCGGGGTGCATCGGAAGGCGCGGTTCACGATCGACGAGTCCGGCGACAGGTACGCGTTGACGATGGACGCGAAGGGTGAGAGCCTCGCCGCCGATGTCGAGATCGGCGGCGAGTGGCGCAGTGGCGTCTTCGCCACCGTCGAGGAGGCCTCGGACTTCTACCGCGCCGGCCGGATCGGCTGGTCGCGACGGCACGACGGCGAGACCTTCGAACCGGTGACGCTCACGTCTGAGGAGTGGTCTGTGGAGGGCGCGCGGATGCTGAGTCTGCGCTCGTCGTTCTTCGACGCACTGCCGCCCGGTGCGGCCGAGTTCGACAGCGTCGTCGTGATGCGCGACCTGCCGCTGACGCTCTCGGCGCCGCCGCGCCGCTGATCAGTCGAGCCGGAACACCCGACCGGTCTGCACTCCCTCGACCGACTTCGCGAATGCCTGGCCGACGGTGGCGGCCGACACCGGGATGAACCCGGGGAACGCGTCGTGGTAGCCGGTGGCCTCCTCGAGCACGGTGGGGCTGACGGCGTTGATGCGGATGCCGCGGGGCAGTTCGGTCGCGGCGGCGAGCACGAACGACTCCAGCGCACCGTTCGCCATCGAGGCAGCGGCGCCGGTGGCGATGGGTTCCCGCGCCAGGATGCCGGTGGTGAGGGTGAACGAGCCGCCGTTGGACACGTAGGGCGTGCCGATGCGGACGACATCGATCTGGGAGAGGACCTTGCCGGCGAACGCCTGGCGGTAGTCGTCGGCTCCCAACTCGGCCAGCGGCTTGAACGGAACGGATCCCACGGCGACGACGACGGCATCGATCTGGCCGACGGCCTCGAACAGCGCGGCGATCGATGCGGCATCCGTCACGTCCACGCCCGGCGATGTGGAGCGCCCTGCCGGGATGACGGTGTGGCGGGTCTCGAGTGCGCGGGATGCGCCGACGCCGACGTGTCCGCTCGCGCCGATCAGCAGAATCTTCATGTGGTCCTTCTCGTCGGTGCTTCCGGTCGCTCGCTGCAACCGGCGACGAGTCGGAGCTATTCCGGGGTCAGGTCAGCCCCGATGGGGGTCCAGGCGGATCCGCCCGCGGAGGAAAGGCAGCATCGGTGCGCGGTACACGAGGGCCGGCGCGTGGTCGGGCTGCAGCTCGAACTCGGCCTGGCCGAAGCGCCACAGCCGATTGAAGAGGAACACCCCGATCGTCACGGTGCGATCGGACGGAACCTGCCATGTGCCGAGGCCCCACTGGGTCGGCTGGCCGCGTCCGCCGATGACGAGCGTCGGCTTGATCCCGGCGTAGAGCGCGAACCACGGCTTGACGAGCGTCAGCTCGATGCGGCGGGAGACCGGGGCGTCATCGCTCACTGGTGCGTCGACTCTCGGGCGATGGATGTCGGGAGGGCAAGTGCCACGTTGTGCTCATTCCTCGCGTGATTCCGGGGGCGGAAACCCGACCGTGCGCTGAACGTTCGATGCCGGCGCCGGAAAAGCAAAACCCCCGCCATGTAGAAGCTAGGCGAGGGTTTCTGGGATGACTGTAATGATCATCCGTGTGGCTCCGACGGGCGTCGATCCCGTGACCTCTCGATTTTCAGTCGAACGCTCTACCAACTGAGCTACAGAGCCGCGCGACCGGCGAACCTGTCGCGTCCTAGACGAAGAGCCTCCTCGAAAGAAGGCTCAACGCGTGGAGCGACCCTGACGGGACTTGAACCCGCGACCTCCGCCGTGACAGGGCGGCACGCTAACCAACTGCGCTACAGGGCCATACTTGTATTCAATTATATCGGTGTGAGTGACCCCAACGGGATTCGAACCCGTGCTACCGCCGTGAAAGGGCGGCGTCCTAGGCCGCTAAACGATGGGGCCGTTGCGCTTCCCAGAGGAGCACTCCTTGCCGACGCTCAAGCATAAACGACGATCGAGGCAAAACGCGAATCGAGGGCGAGTCCACCCCCGAACTGCCCCGAACAGGAGGACGATGAGAGCGTCACCATGCCACCTCTTCCGCATCCCACCCTGGTGTGGATGTGGTTGTTGTTGTTAGTGTGACATGTGTGAATCCGGCGAAAGGGGCCGCGTGAACGACAGGAACACGCTGGATGCTGCTGCTGCGGCATCCGCCGAATGCGGGTGCGCGCCCACTCCGGTGGAACGCAAAGCGCTCTGGAATCGCGGATCCATCAGCCGACGCGGCGTCCTTGGCCTCGGTGCACTCAGCGTCGTCGCGCTCAGCGCGTTCGGCGTCTCATCAGGTGTTTCCGCCGCTCATGCCGCCTCGTACCCCAGCTGGGACGACGTGCAGGCCGCGATGCAGAACGAGGGCGCCAAGGCTGCCGAAGTCACGCGCATCGAAGGCCTGATCCAGTCGCTGACGCAGAAGGTCGCCGACGCCCAGGCGGCTGCCAAAGTCGCCGGCGATGAGTTCTACGTCGCGCAGCAGGCCTTCTTCCAGGCCGTCACCGACGCCGAGGAACTGCAGGCCAAGGCCGACGAGCAGGCCGGCATCGCCGACGAATCGGCCCGCAAGGCCGGTCAGGTCGCCGCTCAGCTCTACCGCAACGGCGGCGACGACACGTCGCTCGAACTCTTCTTCGCCGGCTCCGCCGCGAACGCCGACCAGCTGCTCACGCGCCTCGGCACGATGGACAAGCTGCTGCAGTACAACCAGTCCATCTATGACGACGCCGTCGCCGCCCGCAACTCGTCCCAGTCGCTCAGCGATCAGGCCGTCGTCGCCCGCACCGAGCGCGACCGCCTGCAGCAGGTGGCCGAGCAGAAGATGATCGCGGCGCAGCAGGCGGCGCAGGCCGCGCAGGCCGCGCTCGACGAGCAGGCCGCGAACCTCACCACGCTGCAGGGACAGCTCGCTGCGCTGAAGGACGCCACGGCCACCACGGTCGCCGGCTACCAGGCCGGTGTCGCGGCGCGGGAGGCCGAAGAGCAGGCGCGGAGAGAACGCGAGGCTGCTGAGCGCGAAAACGGTTCCGGAGGCCAGAACGGCGGCGGTGGCGGTGGCGGTAGCGCTCCTTCGTCGAGCGGCTGGGCCCGCCCGCACGGCGGATTCAAGTCCTCCGACTACGGTCCCCGCGATTCGCAGTGCGGCTCGCAGGGATGCTCGTCCAGCTTCCACCGCGGCGTCGACCTCGCGAACGGCTGCGGCGCGGCGATCTACGCGGCCTACGCCGGGACCGTCGACGCGGCCTTCTACAACGGGGGCTACGGCAACTACATCCGCATCCAGCACGGCGGCGGCCTCGCCACCGGCTACGCGCACATCGACTCGTACGCGGTCGGCTACGGCCAGTGGGTGGAGGCCGGTCAGGTCATCGCCTACGCCGGCAACACCGGCGGCTCGTTCGGCTGCCACCTGCACTTCGAGGTGTACGAGAACGGCGGCACCATCAACCCCCAGTGGTTCATGGCTGACCGGGGCATCTACTTCTGAGCATCCGCTCGCTGAACACCGCCGGAAAGACCCCCGGCCGCTGAATCACTTCGAGGTCGAGGTCGGCTGCTCCCGAGTGAAGTAGGCCCTCGACGGCGGCGCGAAGATCAGGACAACGGCCGCACCGGTGAGCACGGCCGCAACGATGAGAGCCGGGAAGAAGCCTTCCCACGTGGACATCGCCACAGCGGCCGCCGCGAAGGAGACCGGGAACAATGGCGTCCCGTATCGAGCCCACGACTTGCGAATCATCACGAGGATGGTCACCGCTGCGTATGCGACGAGCAGCGCGAGTGGAAGCAGGCCACGCCACCCTCCCCAGGCGCCCATGAAGAGAGCAAGCCCGAGGAGGGGTGTCGCGATCAGCGCCGTGACGGCGCCCAGAATGGTGAAGGCCACGCGAAGGGTCAGCGGCATGCGATCCTCACCGGAGTCGGTGCGAACGATCAGTGACCCTGCTCGCCGAACCGCACGATCGCCTCGTCGAGGATGCGCTGCGCTTCAGCGGCGTCGCCCCACGCGTCGACCTTGACCCACTTGTTGGGCTCGAGATCCTTGTAGTGCTCGAAGAAGTGCTCGATCTCCTTCTTCGTGTACTCGGCGACGTCGCCGATGTCCTGGATGTGCGCCCAGCGCGGGTCCTTGGACAGCACGGCGACGAGCTTGTCGTCGCCACCGGCCTCGTCGCTCATCTTCAGGACCGCGACGGGGCGGACCTCGACGACGACGCCCGGGTAGATGGCGTGGTCCAGCAGCACCAGCACGTCCAGCGGGTCGCCGTCCTCGCCGAGGGTGTTGTCGAAGTAGCCGTAGTCGGCCGGGTAGCCGAAGGTCGTGTACAGGACGCGGTCGAGGTGGACTCGCCCGGTCTCGTGGTCGACCTCGTACTTCACGCGGCTGCCGCGCGGGATCTCGATGACGGCGTCGTGTGCGCCCATGCGTGTGCTCCTCAGAAAGACGGTTGGATGCCGCCGACCAGCCTACCGGGGCAGTCGCGTCAGAATCCTGGTGACGGGTCCGGTCAGCGCGATCAGCAGGAGGGCGTAGTACCCGATGGGATGCACCCAGGCCGCGATCGGCAGGGCTATCGCGAACAGGATGATCGCCGCGACGTCGCCGAGTGCGCCGTGGCGCATCTCTTCAGCCGGGAAATCGTGAAGCTCCGGATGCCGCAGCAGATAGAGCTTCGCGGCGAGGGTCGTCACCTGCGTCAGGATCAGGGTGCCGATGTAGAGCACGGCCTGCACGGCGTCGCCCTCCATCTGGCCGAGCATCGCCGTCGGCACCGGAAGCCAGACGATCGTCAGCAACCAGCCGGCGTTGATCCACAGCAACGGACCGGTCATGCCCTCGACCCGCGAGTACATGCGGTGGTGCTCCATCCAGAACGCGGCGATGAGGACGAAGCTCAAACCGAAGCTCAGCAGTTGCCCGCTGTGCTCGCCGAGGAATTCCGCCGTGCCGAGTCCTTCGCTCGCCGCTTCGGACACCGACTCCAGCAGCGGCAGGATGAGCAGCGTCATCGCGATCGCAACCACCGCGTCGACGAACGCCTTGAACCGCTCGGCCTTGAGCGGGTGGGGCGTTCTCTCGTCGGTCACGCGCTCAGAGTACGACTGCGCACCCGGCTCGCGCCACCTCTGGGCGCGGCGGTTCGCGGCGTCAGTGCTCCAGCGGCACGATGCCGAGGAGTGCGTCGTGCACGGCGGCCGTGCGGCGACGCAGCGCGTCGGCCACCGCCGCGACGGCAGGCTGACGCAGCGAGTCCGGTCGCAGCACCATCCAGTAGGGCAGGCGTTCGGCGAAGTCGTCGGGCAGCAGGCGCACCAGATCAGGATGCCGGCCCGCCATGAAGCACGGAAGGAAGCCGATCCCGGCTCCGGCGCGGGTGGCCTCGACGTGGACGAAGACATTCGTGGAACTGAGCGAATCCAGCATCCCCGGAACCAGACGCCGTGGTGCGTCGAGGTCGTCGACCTGCAGCATCGAATCGACGAAGTACACCAACGGATGCGCGCTCAGCTCTGCGATACCGGTGGGAGTGCCGAACTCGTCGAGGTAGTCGCGCGAGGCGTACATCCCCAGCGTGTAGTCGCCGAGCCGGATCGCCTCGGCGCGGTGCACCTGCGGCTCGCCGACCACGACCTCCAGATCCAGCCCCGAACGGTGCTGGAGGGCGCGGCGGGTGACGTTGACGATCTCGACGCTGAGCCTCGGGTGCCTCCTCCGCAGCTGCGCCACGGCCGGTGCGACGATGAATGCGCTGAATCCGTCGGTGGCGGAGATGCGCACGACGCCCGCGATCTGATCGGCCTCCCCGTCGCCTTCGTGGATGGTGGCGACCGCGGTCTCGACGTCTTCGGCTGCGCGCACGGCCCGGCGTCCGAGGTCGGTCAGCTCCCACCCGCCGGGTGTGCGGGAAAGAGTGCGGCCGCCGAGCGTCGTCTCCAGGGCGGTGATCCGGCGCGACACCGTGGTGTGGTTCAACCCCAGGCTCTCGGCCGCGGTCGTGAAGCGTCCGGAGCGTGCCACGGCGAGAAGGATGAGGAGATCGTCGGGGTTCGCGGCAGCGGCGCCACGGAGCGGGATGTTCATATCTGCAATTGTGCACACGATCTCTGCTCGACTGGTCATTGATGCACACGCTTGGGCGTGCCCATACTGACTGAGGCCGCCCGGCCGGCGAGTGCACGGGCGCCGCACGCCGACGTCAACGCGGACGTCGGCAGGACACGAAGGAGTGAGCGTGAGCGCCGAGAAGACGACCAGCGTCCCGGAGACGAAGACATCCGGACTCAAGAAGATCGTGGCCGCCTCGATGGTGGGCACCGTGGTGGAGTGGTACGAGTTCTTCCTCTACGCCACCGCCGCCTCACTGGTGTTCGGCACCTTCTTCTTCCCGAACGCCGGTACCGAGCTGGACGGCATCATCGCCGCATTCCTGACTTATGCCGTGGGATTCGTCGCCCGGCCGCTCGGCGGCATCGTGTTCGGCCAGATCGGCGACAAGCTCGGCCGCAAGCACACGCTGCAGGTCACCATCATCCTCGTCGGCGTCGCCACCTTCCTGATGGGCTGCCTGCCCGGCTTCACGTCGATCGGCTACTGGGCACCCGCGCTGCTGGTGATCCTGCGATTCGTGCAGGGCTTCGCCGTGGGCGGCGAGTGGGGCGGAGCAGTGCTGCTGGTGGCCGAGCACAGCCCGGACAAGTCACGCGGTTTCTGGTCGAGCTGGCCCCAGGCCGCTGTTCCGGTGGGCAACCTGCTGGCGACGCTGGTGCTGCTGGGCATGTCCTGGATGCTCCCCGCGGACCAGTTCCTCAGCTGGGGCTGGCGCGTGGCCTTCTGGGTGTCGGCCATCGTCGTCATCATCGGCTACTACATCCGCACCCACGTCAGCGAGGCGCCGATCTTCCTGGAGGCCCGCGCCCAGGCGGAAGCCGAGAAGGCCGTCAGCTACGGCGTGCTGGAGGTCGTGAGGAAGTACCCGCGCGGCATCTTCGGAGCGATGGGACTGCGCTTCGCCGAGAACATCCTCTACTACATCATCGTGTCCTTCACCATCGTGTACCTGAAGACCGTGCACGCGTACGACACGAGCCAGCTGCTGCTGGCGCTGCTGGTGGCCCACGTCATCCACTTCATCGTGATCCCGCAGGTGGGGCGGCTCTCCGACGCTTTCGGCCGCAAGCCGGTCTACCTGGCCGGCGCGGTGCTCGGAGCATCCTGGGCGTTCTTCGCCTTCCCGATGTTCGACACCCTGAACCCGTTCATCATCACCGCGGCGGTCGCCATCGGCCTGTGCTTCCACGCTCTGATGTACGCGGGGCAGCCGGCCATCATGGCCGAGATGTTCCCCACCCGGATGCGCTACTCCGGTGTCTCCCTCGGCTACCAGGTCACCTCGATCGTGGCGGGCTCGCTGGCGCCGATCATCGCGACAGCTTTGCTGCAGGACTTCGGCTCCTGGCTGCCGGTGGCGCTCTACGTCGCGGCCGCCTGTGCCGTCACAGCGGTCGCGGTGATCACCCTCAAGGAGACCCACGGCATCTCCCTGCACGACATCGATGACGCCGACGCGCGCAAGCACGGCCTGAACACCGCACGGGTACGCAGTTGAGTACGGCAGCGGAGCCCCTCTCCGGGATGCGGGCACTGGTGACCGGCGGTGCCAGCGGGATCGGCGCGGCCGCCGTGCGGGCGCTGGCCGCGCGTGGTGCACACGTCATCGTCGCGGACAAGGACCGAGCCGGTGCGGAAGCACTGGCGGCGGCGGTGGGCGGGTCCAGCTGGGTCGTCGACCTGCTGGACCCCGCCGCCCTCGCCGACGACCGGCTCTCGGAGGCGCTCGCCGGAGTGGACATCCTCGTGAACAACGCCGGCATCCAGCACATCAGCCCGATCCAGGACTTCGATCCTCAGGACTTCCGACGGATCATGTCGCTCATGCTCGAGGTGCCCTTCCTGCTGATCCGGGCGGCGCTGCCGAGCATGTACGCGCGGGAGTTCGGCCGGATCATCAACATCTCGTCCGTGCACGGCCTGCGCGCTTCGCCCTTCAAGTCGGCCTATGTCACCGCCAAGCACGGACTCGAGGGTCTCTCGAAGGTCACCGCGCTGGAAGGCGGCGAGCGCGGGGTGACCAGCAACTGCATCAACCCCGGGTACGTCCGGACCCCGCTGGTGGAGAAGCAGATCGCGGACCAGGCCCGGGTCCACGGGATCCCGGAGGCGGAGGTGCTGGCGAGGATCATGCTCACCGAGAGCGCCATCAAGCGGCTCGTCGAGCCGGAAGAGGTCGCCGCCCTGGTGGCGTGGCTGGCCGACGCCGAATCCGCGATGGTGACCGGTGCCAGCTACACGATGGACGGCGGCTGGTCCGCCCGGTAGTACTACCGTTGTGCTGTGCCTTCCCTGTCGCCGGCCATCGCCGAGATCCGCCTCGCGGTGCGTACCGCGCTCGCCGCACTGCCCGACGGCGCGACGGTGATCGTCGCCCTCTCCGGGGGCGCCGATTCGCTCGCGCTCGCCGCGGCCGTCGGCTTCGAGGCGCCCAAGCGGGGTCTGCGTGCTGCATCGGTGACCGTCGATCACGGACTGCAGGAGGGGTCGGATGCGGTCGCGGCCCGTGCCGGTCGAGCCGCCGCCGGCCTCGGCGTCGACCCGCTGATCGTGAAGGTCAAGGTCGGTACCGAAGGCGGTCCCGAGAACGCGGCGCGTGAGGTGCGCTACGGCGTGCTTCGCGATGCGGCTCTCGACGTGCGCGCGTCCGCGGTACTGCTGGGGCACACCCTCGACGACCAGGCCGAGACGGTGCTGCTGGGCCTCGCCCGCGGCTCGGGCGCGGCCAGTCTGCAGGGCATGGCGCCGGTCCGCGAGGATGAGGACGGCATCCGCTGGCTGCGTCCGCTGCTCGGCGTGCGACGTGAGACGACCCGGGCCTTCTGCGCAGCATCCGGTCTCGAGGCGTGGGAAGACCCGCACAACCTTGAGGATCGTTTCGCCAGGGTGCGCGTGCGCGAGCGGGTGCTGCCGGTGCTCGAGGCCGAGCTCGGCCCGGGGATCGCCGAAGCTCTCGCACGCACGGCGGAACAACTGCGCGAAGACGCCGAAGCCTTCGACGAGATGATCCACGAGACCATCGAAGACATCGTCGAGCATGCCGAGGCGGGCATCTCCGTCAGCGCGGCGGCGCTCGCCGCGAACCCCGCCGCGTTGCGCAACCGCGTCATCCGCCTCATCGTCGACAGCGAGTTCGGAGTGAGCCTGACGCGCTCGCAGACGCTGGAGGTCGCGCGCCTCGCCACCGACTGGTCCGGTCAGGGGCCGATCGATCTGCCCGGTTGCTCAGCGCAGCGCCACGGCGGACGGATCACCTTCACGGCCCGCCGTTGACGCACGCCGTCTGACTACTTCTTGCCGCCGAGCAGGCCGCCCAGGAGGTCTCCGAGGCCGCCCCCGCCGGAGCCGGAGCCGCTGCCACCGCCCAGGATGCCTCCGAGCAGGTCGCCGATTCCGCCGCCGCTCTTCCCCGAGCCGGTGCTGTCGCCGCCGCCGAGCAGCCCGCCGATGAGGTCGCCGATTCCGCCGCCGGACTGCTCCGGTGCAGCCTCGGTCGTGCCTGACTTGCCCTTGGTCGCGTTGGCGATCAGGCCCATCACGATCGGGGCGAGGATCGGCAGGAGCTTGCCGAAGTCGATACCGGCGGTCTCCTTGGACTCGGTGAGCGTGGTGGTGACCTCCTTCTCCTTCCCGCCGAGGATGTGCGAGACGATCTTTCCGCCGTCGGCCTGATCGATGTCGTCGACCTTCGTCGCGCCCTTCGCGCCCTTGTGCTTCTTGAGGGCGTTCTCGATCGCGGTCGATCCTTCCGGGGTCTCGGCGTTCTTCGCGAGGCCGCCGAGCAGCACTGCTCCGCCCTGTTCCACCGCCTTCTTCGCGACGTCGGGCGAGACGCCCAGCTTCTTCGCGATGTCGTCGATCGGCACCTGGTTGAGGATGTCGTCAAGAGCCATGGGTGAGTCCTTCCGTCGGTGGGCGTCAGCGCCTCTCTCCCGATCACAGTAGTGCGGATGCCGGCCGCGGAGGAGGGTTCGCGGAATGCGTTCATCCGGGCTGTGACCGAGCATCCGGTCAGGTCACCTAAAATCGATCCATGCGCGCCGCGGAAATCCAGGATGACCTTGCCCAGATCCTCGTCACCGAGGAGGAGATCCGCGCGAAGCTCGACGAGCTCGCCGCCCGCGTCGCCGTCGACTACGAGGGCAAGGACCTGATCCTCATCGGGGTGCTCAAGGGCGCGATCATGGTGATGGCGGACTTCTCCCGCGCCCTCCCCTTCCACGCTCCGATGGACTGGATGGCCGTGTCCAGTTACGGCGCCAGCACGAGATCCAGCGGCGTGGTGCAGATCCGCAAGGACCTCGACGTCGACATCAACGGCAAGCACGTCCTGATCGTCGAGGACATCATCGACTCGGGCCTCACCCTCAGCTGGCTGCTGGAGAACTTCGAATCCCGCGGGGCGGAGTCGATCGAGGTGCTGGCGCTGCTGCGCAAGCCCGAGGCGGCGAAGGTCGAGATCGACTGCCGCTACGTCGGCTTCGACATCCCCACCGATTTCGTCGTCGGCTACGGGCTCGACTACAACGAGCGCTATCGCAACCTGCGCGACGTCGCGGTGCTCGCCCCGCACGTCTACAGCTGACGCCCCGACGAGCTCAGCGATCCGACTTTCGAAGGGTACGCCGTGGGTGAACGCACAGCGCCACCAAAGAAAGCCCGCGATACGCTGAACGGATCATGGATGTGAAGAAGATCACCCGGAATCCGCTGATCTACGTGGCGCTGATCGGAGTGCTCCTGTTCGGCGGCTTCCTGCTGATCTCGAACCTCGGTGCTCCCAAGCAGATCTCCACGCAGGAGGGCCTCAAGCTGCTCGCCGGCAGCTCGGTCACCGAGGTGGTGAACACCGACGGCGACCAGCGCGTCGACATGACGCTGTCGAAGCCGTTCAAGGGCGCCGAGAACGTGCAGTTCTACTACGTCACCGCACGTGCCGACGAAGTCGTCACGGCGATCAACGAGGCCGACCCGAAGGACGGCTTCAACGATGCCGTGCCGCGTGCGACCTGGTTCGACGGCTTCCTCTCGCTGCTGCTCCCGCTGGTGCTGCTCGGGCTCCTGTTCTGGTGGCTGCTGTCGTCGATGCAGGGCGGCGGCAGCAAGGTCATGCAGTTCGGCAAGTCCAAGGCGAAGCTGGTCAACAAGGAGACCCCGACGGTCACCTTCGCCGACGTCGCCGGCGCCGACGAGGCCATCGAGGAGCTCCACGAGATCAAGGAGTTCCTGCAGGATCCGGCGAAGTTCCAGGCCATCGGCGCCCGCATCCCGAAGGGCGTGCTGCTGTACGGCCCTCCCGGAACCGGTAAGACCCTCCTCGCCCGCGCCGTCGCCGGCGAGGCCGGAGCACCCTTCTACTCGATCTCGGGTTCGGACTTCGTCGAGATGTTCGTCGGCGTCGGAGCGTCCCGAGTCCGTGATCTGTTCAACCAGGCCAAGGAGAACTCCCCGGCGATCATCTTCATCGACGAGATCGACGCCGTCGGCCGTCACCGCGGCGCCGGCATGGGCGGTGGCAACGACGAGCGAGAGCAGACGCTGAACCAGATGCTCGTCGAGATGGACGGCTTCGACCCGAACGCCAACGTCATCGTGATCGCGGCGACGAACCGCCCCGACATCCTCGACCCCGCGCTCCTCCGCCCCGGCCGGTTCGACCGGCAGATCGGCGTGGACGCCCCCGACCTCAAGGGTCGCCAGAAGATCCTCGAGGTGCACGCGAAGGGCAAGCCCCTCGCGCAGAGCGTCGACCTCGAGATCGTCGCCCGCAAGACTCCTGGTTTCACCGGTGCGGATCTCGCCAACGTGCTCAACGAGGCCGCGCTGCTGACCGCGCGCTCCAACGCGCAGCTCGTCGACAACCGTGCGCTCGACGAGGCCATCGACCGCGTGATCGGCGGCCCGCAGCGCCGCACCCGCGTGATGAAGGACAAGGAGAAGCTCATCACGGCGTACCACGAGGGCGGACACGCGCTCGCGGCGGCGGCGATGAACTACACCGACCCGGTCACGAAGATCACGATCCTGCCCCGTGGCAAGGCCCTCGGCTACACGATGGTGCTGCCGCTGGATGACAAGTACTCGGTCACCCGCAACGAACTGCAGGACCAGCTCGCCTACGCCATGGGCGGCCGCGTCGCCGAGGAGATCGTCTTCCACGACCCGACCACCGGAGCGTCGAACGACATCGAGAAGGCGACGTCGATCGCACGAAAGATGGTCATCGAATACGGCATGACCACCGAGGTCGGTCCGGTCAAGCTCGGCCACGAAGGCGGCGACATGTTCGTCGCCCGCGACGTCGGCCGCGGCCGCGAGTACTCCGAGAGCGTCGCCGAGCGCGTCGACGCCGAGGTGCGCGCTCTCATCGAGCAGGCGCACAACGAGGCCTATCAGGTGATCAGCGAGAACCGCGACATCCTCGACCGGCTCGCGCTGGCGCTGCTCGAGCAGGAGACGCTGGACCACAACCAGATCGCCGAGATCTTCACCGAGGTGCGCAAGCTCCCGGAGCGTCCGCTGTGGTTGAGCAGCGAGGACCGTCCGGTGTCGAAGCTGCCTCCGATCGAGGTGCCCAAGCGCGATGTCACGCTCGCCGCCTCCGTCGAGGCGCCGGCGGATGCGGCGCCGTCGCGCACCCAGGCCGGAACAGCGAACGCGACGGGTCACAGCCGGCCAGCGACGGCGTGACTGTGACCGTCGACAGGGCGCGTGTCGAACGGCTCACCCGTGAGCTGCTCGAGGCGATCGGCGAGGACCCGGACCGCCCCGGCCTCAAGCAGACGCCTGCCCGGGTCGCCGAGCTGTATTCCGAGTACTTCGCCGGCGTCGGACAGGATGCCGCGGCACCTCTCGCACACACGATCAGCGTGACCCGCGGCCCCGCCCCGAGCACGCTTCCGTCGGGCGCCGTGCTGCTGCGCGACATCCGCTTCCGCTCCGTGTGCGAGCACCACCTGCTGCCCTTCGCCGGTCACGCGCACCTCGCCTACCTTCCCGGCGAGCAGGTCGTCGGCCTCGGCGCGCTGGTGCGCGTCGTGGAGACCCTCGCAGCCCGGCCGCAGGTGCAGGAGCGACTCGGCGAGCAGATCGCGGACACGATCGCGGAGCACCTCGACACCCGCGGCGTGCTCGTCGTCCTCGACGCCAGCCACGGATGCGTCACGATGCGCGGTGGCCGTCAGCCCGAGGCATCCACCCTGACCATCGCGGCCCGCGGCGAGTACACCGATCCGGTCGCCCGTGCGGAGCTGATCACGCTGATCGGCAGCCGATTCGGCGCACCGGCCGGATCGGGGGCCCAGATCCGATGACGGCGATCTGGGGCATCCTCAACGTCACGCCGGATTCGTTCAGCGACGGCGGGCGCTATCTCGACGTCGAGCAGGCCGTCGCCCACGGCCTGCTGCTGCGCGACCAGGGCGCGTCCATCCTCGACATCGGCGGCGAATCGACCCGCCCCGGAGCGGAGCGCATCGGCGCCGACGTCGAGCAGCAACGCGTCATCCCCGTCATCGAGCGGCTCGCCGAGGCCGGTGTGCCGATCAGCATCGACACGCTCAATGCCGCCACCGCGACCGCTGCGGTACGCGCCGGAGCGCGCATCGTCAATGACGTATCCGGCGGACTGGCCGACCCCGGGATGCTCGCGGCCGTCGCCGACTCCGGCGCCGACTTCGCGATCGGCCACTGGCGCGGCCCCTCCGCCGACATGTACGCGCGGGCCGCATACGTCCGCATCGCGCGCGAGGTCGCGGGGGAGCTGCAGGAGCGGATCGGCGACGCTGCGGCGGCCGGCATCGCGCCGTCCCGCCTCATCGTCGATCCGGGCATCGGGTTCTCCAAGGCCGGTGCGCAGAACTGGGACCTGCTGCGCGGCCTCGACGATATCGTCGCGCTGGGCCCGCGAGTGCTCATCGGCACATCACGCAAGCGCTTCCTCGCCGAGACCCTGCAGGCGGATGCCCACGACGACGTCTCGGAGGCGCGCCGCGATCTCGCCACCGCCGTGACCAGCGCGCTCGCCCTGCGGGCGGGAGTCTGGGGCGTGCGGGTGCACGATGTCGCCGGAACCCGCGATGCCCTCGCCATCGCTCACGCCTGGGAAGGATAGGACTCATGTTCGAGCTCGATCAGATCGTCCTCACGGGACTCACGGTGTTCGGACGCCATGGCGTCTACGCACACGAACGCGAGAACGGCCAGGAGTTCACCATCGACCTGCGCCTGACGGTCTCGCTGCAGCGGGCCGCGGAGTCCGACGACGTCACCGATACGGTGCACTACGGCGAGCTCGCGGAGAAGGTCGCGGCGGTGGTCGCGGGCGAACCGGTGAACCTCATCGAGACGCTCGCCGCGCGGATCGCCGACGTCGCCCTCGAAGACCCGCGCGTGCAGCACGCCGCGGTGACCGTGCACAAGCCGCACGCCCCGATCCCGCTCACGTTCGCCGACGTCGCGGTGACGCTGCACCGCGGCCGCACCTCCGACAGCGCATCGACGTCGGAGTGGCCCGCATGAGCCGCAACCTCACCATCCCGCCGCCGTCACCGGCCGTACGCCCTGGGCGACCGGATGCCGTCGCCGTCGTCGCGTTCGGGGCCAATCTCGGCGACCGGCAGACGACCATCCGGCGCGCCGCCGAGCGCATCGGGCGTCTGCCGCTGGTGAGCGATGTGCGCATGTCCTCGCTCTTCGAGACCGTCGCGGTGCGCCTCGACGGGCCGGATCCGGATGCTCCGGGCTACGTGAACGCGGTCGCTCTGGTGACCACGCGTCTCGCGCCGGAGATCCTGCTCGGCATGCTGCACGCGATCGAGGACGAGAACGGCAGGGAGCGTCATGAGCGCTGGGGCGACCGCACACTCGACCTCGACCTGATCGCCTACGGCGAGGTCGCCTCCGACGACGAACGCCTGCAGCTGCCGCATCCGCGCGCCGCTGAACGGCTGTTCGTGCTCGAGCCGTGGCTGAGCCTCGACCCGGACGCCGAGCTCGCCGGCCATGGCCGCGTGGCGGACCTGGCGATGCGACTGCGCGCAGAGGGCACGGAATGAGACGCACCTCGGCCGGTCTTCTGGCGGTGCTCGCACTCCTCGGAACCGGCGCCGGGTTCGTGCTCGACCAGGTCCTCACGGCGACGGGCCGCGTGACCTTCACCCCGTCGCTACTGCTGCCGGTGCTCCTTCTTCTCGTCGGCGCCGCATCGCTCGGGGTGGCCTGGCCGGTGCGGCGCAGTGTGCGCGGAGCCGGACGCATCGACCCCTTCCGCGCACTGCGGGCGGCGACTCTCGCCCGTGCGTCGAGTCTGCTCGGCGCGATCATGGCCGGGTTCGGCGCAGGACTGCTCGTGTTCCTGCTGACCCGTCCGATCGATCCCCCGGTAGGGTCGACAGTGGCGATGCTGGCGCTGATGGGGAGCGCGATCGTCCTCGTGATCGCCGGCCTCATCGCCGAACAGTTCTGCACCCTGCCGAAGGATCCTGATGACTCAGAACCCAGAGACCGCGCCCCTGAACCCTACGGAGGGCGCTGACCGCACGGCCCTGGACCAGGGCACGTACGAGCAGCTGCGCACGGTGCGCAGTGAGAACCGGCTCGAACTCGACGGCACCTGGCACCAGATCTCGCCGCGCTATGTCGTGTCGCAGGTCGTGCAGAACGTGATCTTCATCGTGGTCGTCGCGATCGCGGCATCCGTTCTGGCACTCGGATTCGAGCAGACGTGGGCATGGATCCCCGCCGGTGCGATCGTGCTGGTCACGCTGATCACTCTCATCATCCTGCCGCGTCAGGCGAAGGCGATCGGCTACATGCTCCGTGCCGACGACATCGTCTTCCGCAAGGGCATCCTCTGGCAGCGCATGATCGCCGTCCCCTACGGGCGGATGCAGCTGGTCGACATCACCCAGGGCCCGCTGGACCGCGCGTTCGGGGTCAGCCAGCTGAAGATGGTCACCGCCGCGGCGACGACAGGCGTGCAGATCCCCGGACTCACGCAGGCGGCCGCCGAGGCCCTCCGCGACACCCTCATCCAGGTCGCCGAGACCCGCCGGACCGGCCTGTGAGCGAGCCGCAGTTCCCGCAGCCTCCCGCCGTGGCGTCGGCGCCGCCTGCCATGGAATCGTCGTCGCTCGCCGACGGCGAGTGGCACCGGATGCATCCGCTCACCCCGCTGTTCAAGGGCGGCCTGGCGCTGCTCATCATCGCCGGCATCGTGATCACGAACATGCGCGACCGGGTCATCGCCTGGCTCGTCGGCCTGTTCACGCCCGAAGAGGCGCACTACGACTATAGCGGCGGCGACCCCGTCGACTGGGTGCTTGAGAACAACCTGATCCTGATCGTGCTGCTCAGCGTGCTGGGACTGGTCGTCGTGCTGGTCGCCGCATTCTGGCTCGTCTGGCGTTTCCAGGAATTCCGCATCACCGGCGAGCACGTCGAGGTGCGCAAGGGCATCATCTTCCGTTCTCATCGCCGCGCACCGCTCGACCGGGTGCAGGGCGTCAACCTGACCCGCCCCTTCCCGGCGCGCATCATCGGGCTCGCCAAGCTCGAGGTCGTGGGCGCCGGCACCGATGCGAACGTGCCGCTCGAGTACCTGGCGACCCCGCGGGCGGAGTCGGTTCGCGCCGACATCCTGCGTCTCGCCTCGGGGGCGCGTGCGGCTCGGCATGCGGCGGCGGATGCTGCGAGCGGTATCGCGGGTGCGCCCGTGGTTCCCGGTGCTCCCGCCGTCCCCGGCTCGGCGCGGGCGCAGCTCGTCGGATCGGTGAACGCCGGCGTGACCGGCCTCATCGAAGGCGTCGACCTCGCCGATGTGGCGCCGGAGAGCGTCGTCAAGATCCCCACCGGCCGGCTGGTCGGATCGCAGCTGATCGCCGGCGTGCTCTGGCTGCTGTTCTTTGGAGCCATCTTCGCGGTCGCCATGGGCAGCGCGGTCATCGGGAGCATCGCCGACGGCGATGGTGAGACGGGGGTCGTCGTCCTCGCCATCGGTCTGGGAATGGGAATCCCCCTGATCATCGCCGCCGTCGGTATCACCTGGGCGCAGATCTCCAAGTCGCTGCGGTACTCGATCGCCCCCACGCCCGACGGCGTGCGCATCACATACGGCCTGCTGACCACGGTGACCGAGACGCTGCCCCCCGGCCGCATCTTCGCCGTCGAGGTGTCGCAGTCGCTGCTGTGGCGTCCGTTCGGCTGGTGGACGATCAAGATCAACCGGATGAGCGGCAAGAGCGTCGCGCAGCAGTCGTCGGGGAGTGCTCAGCAGTTCAACATCGTGCTGCCGGTGGGCAAGCGCGCCGATGTCGAGCGCGTGCTCGCGCTGATCCTTCCGGATGCTCCGGTCGCCGACATCCCGCTGGTCTGGGAGCACGGCATCCTGGGGCCGGTCGAGGGCGACCCCTATCGCACGATGCCGGCCAGAGCCGGGTGGCGCCGTCCGCTGTCGTGGAAGCGTCACGGGTACGTGCTCACCGAGTTCGGGCTCGTGCTGCGCCGGGGATTGGTGTGGCGGAAGCTCGCCGTCTTCCCGCTCGCACGACTGCAGGG
This sequence comes from Microbacterium aurantiacum, assembly GCF_002872075.1. Classification (GTDB taxonomy): domain Bacteria; phylum Actinomycetota; class Actinomycetes; order Actinomycetales; family Microbacteriaceae; genus Microbacterium; species Microbacterium aurantiacum_A. Next base: position 93,576 of record NZ_PGGU01000029.1, read on the forward strand.
GGTTTCGCTCTCGCAGGGTCCGATCGACCGCGCGCAACGTGTGTCCGGCGCTCAGGTGCACACGGTCCCCGGCCCGATCCACGGGTACCTCTCCGGTCTGGAACGCGATGACGCCCTCGCCCTCATCAGCGCCGTCGGCCGCGCTGCGGCTGAGGCGGCGAACCGGGACCACACGCACCGCTGGGGCGAATACGCACCGCAGGTGCAGGCGCCGGCATTCGCTCCCGCCCCGCCGGCCTTCCTGCCCCCGCCTCCGGCGTTAGCTCAGCCGCCCCAGGCGTTCGCTCAGCCGCCGACGCCGGCCGGATACAGGCAGCCGCCGGTCGCGCAGCATCCGGTTCCGCCGGTGTACGCGCCCGCGCCGCCGGTGTACGCGCCTGCGCCTCCGGCGTACGCGCCCGCGCCTCCTGCACCGCCCGTGGTGGCGCAGCCTCCCGCTCCTCCCGCGTCCACGCAGGCACCTGCGGTGACGCCTCCCGCGTTCACGCCGCCAACCGCGCCGCCCGCCAGGGATCCGGATACCGCGGCTCGGCCGACGTCGGAGCCCGCGCCGCCGATCACGCGCCCGCCGGCTCCGCCTGTCGCCCCGCCTTCGGGGGAGTAGCCGTGCCGCGGGACGGACGCCTCGGCGTCGGCATCATCGGCGCGGGCCGGGTCGGACCGGTCATCGGCGCAGCCCTGGCGGGCGCCGGACATGCGATCACGGGAATCACCACCGGATCCGATGACGATCGCGCATCAGCCGTGCTTCCCGGCGTGCCCGTGCTGGACGTGCTGGAGGTCGTCAGACGCAGTGAGCTCGTCGTGATCGCCGTCCCGCATGACCAGCTTCCGTCGCTCGTCGCCGGCATCGCCGAGATCGGCGGCTGGCAGATCGGGCAGCTCGTGCTGCACACCGACCCTGCCTACGGCATCGAGGTGCTGCGTCCTGCGGCCGAGCGCGGCGCGATCCCGCTCGCGGTGCATCCGGCCATCACGTTCACCGGTACGTCGATCGATCTGCGTCAGCTGCAGGCGGGTTTCGCTGCGGTGACCGCCCCGGCTGCCGTCCTGCCGATCGGTCAGGCGCTCGCCGTCGAGATGGGCTGCGAGCCGGTGGTGATCGCGGAGGCTGATCGGGTGGCGTACGCCGACGCGATCCAGACCGCGACCGAGTTCTCCCGCTCGATCATCGGCCAGTCGACGAGCCGGCTGCGTGAGATCGGCGTGGAGAATCCCGGGAGCTATCTCTCGGCTCTCGTGCAGTCCACGGTCGAACGCGCGCTGCGCGAGGCATCCGGGCCCATCGATCCGCTCCTCGGCATCTGAGCGCGTCGCCGATCCGATGGAAGAAGGAACTCGTCGGTCATCGGACCGCATTCTCGACGTCTTCCTCCTTCCACGGGGCCGCCGTCGGCCGACGGCTCCATCCGGAGAGCTGCGCTCACCGCCCGCCTGAGAACCCGCCGCCTCCGCCGCCCCCGGAGAACCCGCCGCCGGACGATCCGCCGGAGCTCGAGGAACTGCTCGAATAGGTGGCGGCCGCGTGCGACGACACGGCGAACGCGGCGAGATGGGTGCGGAGGTACGGAGAAGAGGGATCCCCGATCCACCCCGGCCCACGTTGCTCCCGTACGTAGGCGGATTCGAGCACGCCGCCCCACTCGTCCTCCTGCCCGAACAGCATCGCGTAGGGGAGCAGGCGCTCATAGAGCAGGACGACGTTCACGCTGCCGTCCTGCCGCCGCTCGGCGCCGGTGTACGACTGCAGCATCTGCAGCCGGTCGGCTTCGGCGACGCGGATGAACTCGCGCACGCCGAGGAGGTACTCGTGTGCAACGGCTCCCTCTGGGGTGAGGACGGTGTGCTTCGAGAAGGTGTACAGGCTCGAAGCGAGCACGGCCAACGCGCCGAAGCAGACCGCGACGAGGGCTGGGATGGCCGTCACCCGACCGGATACCGCACCCCACAGGCTCAGACCGAGCCCGGCGGCGACGACGGCGATGGCGCACCACTGCAGGATCATCGCCCCGCGGCTGCGCGCCTTCGTGGTGAGGCCGCGCGACGTCGCCGCGCTCTTGCCGCTCTGGATGAGGGCGTTCATGCGCCCGGCGAACGCGTCGTCGGTCAGAGGGAGGCTCACCACGCCCGCGGCATCCGCCCCGAGGAACAGCGCATCGAGCGACTCCACGTCCAGCTGATCGGGAATCCGGCCTCCGGGTGTGCGCCGCAGTTGCGGCTGCCCGGCGGTGCCGGGCTCTTCGCCGCCTCCGGATTCCTCGATGCGCAGGGTGCCGCGCACCGCGAGGTGCACGATCTCGGCGGGGATCGGGTCCTTCGCATTCGGCGTGATCGCGGCCGCGAGCAGCGGCGGCATCCAGTCGGGGACGTCGTACTGTGCGATGACCAGGCCGGTGGCGGTGCGGCGACGGCGCTTCAGCAGGGTCACGGCCAGGCATCCGCCGGCCGACAGGCCGAACGCGCCGACCGCCGCGAGCGCCGGCACGGTGTCGGTCACGGTGTTCGGCTCGCGCGCGGAGGGCTGCGCGGCGGTGCCCGGCTCGAAACCGATCGCGACGGTCACGCCGTCCCCGGCGGCCCGTTCGCCGGACTCGACACGGAATACGGCCGCATCGCCCTCCGCGTCGGGCCCCTGCAGCGCGCACTCCTCGGTGGAGCCCGAGAAACCGGTGTAGCACCGTGCGGAGCCCGTGAGCCGCGCGGCCATCGCCGCGTCGAACGTGATCTCGGCCTGGAACGACTCGATCGCCTGGGAGCTGTCCAGCGGCAGCAGATCCCAGTAGAACTCGTCGGCGCGGCCGTCGTCGCGGTGCAGGATCACATCCGACATCTCGTACTCGATGACGTAGGTCGTGAGCCCGCGCACATAGTCGTCGTCTCCGGTGAGGACGAGGAGGAAGCCGTCTTCCTGCTCGGTCTCGAACGGGACGGCCGCGCCGGTCTCGTCGGTCACGGAGAGCACACTCGTCTCCAGGTGCGCGTTCTCATAGGTGAGGGGGAGGCCGCGGACGATGCCCCGGTTCTGGTCGAAGTCCGGGAAACGGGCGACGAGGGTCTCGGTGACGCGCAGCTGCGACCGGCCGTCCTCGTCGAGCCCGACGTCGTAGTGCGCATCCCACGACGCGTAGGAGAAGTCGTCCACATCGGCGGTGGAGGCCACGGGCGCCGTGTGATGCGTATCGGCGGCGGATGCAGCGGCGGGAACGAGCAGAACCGTGCCGGCGACGGCGACCGCGGCGAGGGCGTGGAGCATCCGTGTGGCGAGCATTCTCCGAGGCTACCCAGCGGCCGCCATCGTCGGCGGAAATCGCCCCGGTAAACTGGGACCGACTTTCCAAGGAGCCCCGAATGACTGACGCGTCTGCCGCGCCCGCTGAGAACCCCGCCGAGACCCTCGAGGACGACGTCTTCGAGCAGAAGGCGGTGCGCCTGGCGAAGCGCGAGCGCCTGATCGCGCAGCGGACGGATGCCGGCGGCGGGGCGTTTCCCGTGGCTGTTCCGGTGACGCACACCATCCCTGCCCTGCGCGCCGAGTACGGCGAGCTCGAGCCCGACACGGCGACGGGCCTCATCGTCGGCGTCGCCGGCCGCATCGTGTTCAGCCGCAACACGGGCAAGCTCTGCTTCGCGACACTGCAGGCCGGCGACGGCTCGCGCATCCAGGCGATGATCTCGCTCGCGAACGTCGGCGAGGAGTCGCTCGCGGACTGGAAGGCGCTCGTCGACCTCGGCGACCATGTGTTCGTGCACGGCGAGGTCATCTCCAGCCGCCGCGGTGAGCTGTCGATCATGGCCGACACCTGGACGATCGCATCGAAGGCGATCCTCCCCCTGCCGAATGCCTACTCCGAGCTCAGCGACGAGGGGCGCGTGCGCAGCCGCTATCTCGACCTCATCGTCCGCGAGCAGGCCAGGACCACCGTTCGCGCTCGGGCCGCGGTCAACGCCAGCCTGCGTGCGACGTTCACCGGCCACGACTACCTCGAGGTGGAGACGCCGATGCTGCAGGTGCAGCACGGCGGAGCATCCGCCCGGCCGTTCATCACCCACTCGAACGCCTTCGACACCGAGCTGTACCTGCGCATCGCGCCGGAGCTGTACCTCAAGCGCGCCGTCGTCGGCGGCATCGAGCGGGTGTACGAGATCAACCGCAACTTCCGCAACGAGGGCGCCGACTCCACCCACAGCCCCGAGTTCGCGATGCTCGAGGCCTACCAGGCGTATGGCGACTACAACCAGATGGCAGAGCTCACGCAGGAGCTCGTGCAGCAGGCGGCCATCGCGGTGACCGGTTCGACGACCGTGACCTGGGCCGACGGCACCGAGTACGACCTGGGCGGCGAGTGGGACCGCGTCTCGATGTACGAGTCGCTGTCCGCCGCATCCGGCCGCACCGTCACCCCGCAGGACGACGTCGCCGATCTCATCGCGTTCGCCGAGGCATCAGGTGTCGACCTGCCGCCGCACCCCACCCACGGCAAGCTCGTCGAAGAGCTCTGGGAGCACTTCGTGAAGGGCGATCTCGTGCGCCCGACGTTCGTGATGGACTTCCCCGTCGACACCTCTCCTCTCGTACGCGAGCACCGCTCGATCGCCGGCGTCGTGGAGAAGTGGGACCTGTACATCCGCGGCTTCGAACTCGCCACCGGATACTCCGAGCTCGTCGACCCCGTCATCCAGCGTGAACGCTTCGTCGAGCAGTCGAAGCTCGCTGCGCGTGGCGACGTCGAGGCGATGCCCGTCGACGACGAGTTCCTGCGGGCGCTCGAGCACGGGATGCCGCCGTCCGGTGGCATGGGCATGGGCATCGACCGGCTGCTGATGGCGATCACCGGCCTCGGCATCCGCGAGACCATCCTCTTCCCGCTCGTCAAGTAACAGCCTCACCCTCGCTGGAACGCCCATTCCGGCAGCATGGCGGCGCTGATCATCGAGCCCAGAAGTGCGGCCAGCCCGTATTCGGGATCGATCTCGCGCACGAGGTCGAGGTAGTGCGCGGCGTGGCTGGAGCGTCCGAGCGCCCAGGACAGCCAGGCTGCAGCGGTGAGCGGGCCCGGTCGTGAGTCCCGTGGTGCCCGGGCGGCTGCATGGCGGGCGATGGTGAGCGCGCGCTGCAGGCGGGAGGGGTCGGGCTTCGGCCCCTGCCCGAGGAACACGGCGCCGAGGTCGTCCGGGATCGCCGTGCCGCTGTGCGAGTACGCGAGCTGCGCCTCGAGGGTGCCGATGCCGTGACCCACGTCGGTCGCCCACTGGGTGAGCGCCACGTCGCGGAAGATCGGTCGATCCAGGCACCACAGCAGCGCCGCGGTCGCGAACGGAGGGAGATTCTCCGGCTCAGCCAGGAGCATCTCGAAGAAGGCCGGGATGTCGTCGAGGAGTACGGCGGCGGCGAGCGCCTGCGGATGCTCGCCACCGGTCAGCCGGCCGGCGGCATCGTGGGCGAGAACCTCGTCGAGACCGCGGAGGGCGGTGCCGACACGTTCCTTCTCGGCCAGGTCGACGTGCGGAAGCTCTGCGCCGGCGAGCTGGTCGACGGCGACGTCGCCCGCGCGCGCGGCAGCCGGTGGCGCAGGGATGTCTCCGAGCGGGGCGAGCGCCGGCTCCGCATCCAGATAGCTCGCCCACCCCTCCGGCGTCACGCAGAGCGCGTCGACGATGCGCAGCCCGACGTCTTCCGCGCAGTCGAGGAGATCGTCGACGGCTACAGCCACCGGGAGCACGAGCCCGTCACGCGTCGCCAGGGCGCGCTCGTCGGTGTAGACGACGACGGCGACCGCATCCATCGCCGTCACGCGGGAGACGAGGGCGATGGCCGTCTCGACGTACCGGTCGAGGTCGACCTCATCGGAGGGAAGGTCGAGGCGCATCGCGCCATGGGCGCGTTTGCCCCGGAACGGAAGCAGGACGATGCTCTCGTGCGGGGTGAAACCGGCGAGGGCGGGGACGAGGCCGAGGAACTCGGCGGAGCCTGAGGCGGTGAGAACTGTGGTCATCACGTGAGTGTGCTCGACCGCTTCACCGCGCGGGGGCCGAAAGGCTCGATGTGGATGGATTCTCGAGGAAGCCCCGATTGTGCAGGAGGAGTCGAGGCCGCGCGCGGCCGCGTACCATGGAGGCATGGAGAACTTCTGGCTCGCCGCGGCATGGTCGATCCTGCCGACCATCGGTGTCAGCGCCGTCTTCTTCATGGTGATCCGCGGCATCCTGCGCTTCGACCGCACCGAGCGCAAGGTGCACGCGCAGATCGAGGCCGAGGAGCGCGCTGCGCGCGGCCTCCCGCCCCGTCTCTGACGCACCGGCATCCGCTACTGTGAAGCGAAGCGCCGCGTATGGCGCGACACCGTGGCGACCGCCGTCGTGGCGAGGAGAGGTCGAGGGGACGCGATGATTCCGGAGGCCTGGCCGTGGTGGGTCATCGCCTTCCTGCTGATCCTCGACATCGCAATCCGTGTCACGGCGATCATCGTCATCCCGCGCAATCGCCGGCCCACATCTGCGATGGCCTGGCTGCTCGCGATCTTCTTCATCCCGTATGTCGGAGTGTTCCTCTTCCTGCTGATCGGAAACCCGCGACTGCCGCGCGCCCGTCGTCGCAAGCAGGACCAGATCAACGAGTACATCAAGGAGACGAGCGAGAATCTGCACTTCGGCACCCTGCGGCCGAATGCTCCGGAGTGGTTCCAGGCTCTCGTGCAGATGAATCAGAACATGGGCGCGCTGCCGTTGTCGGGCGACAACGGCGCCCGGCTGATCTCCGACTACCAGGAGTCGCTGGATGCGATGGCCGACGCCATCCGCAGGGCCGAGACCTATGTGCACGTGGAGTTCTACATCCTTCAGACGGATGCCGCCACCGACAACTTCTTCCGTGCACTGGAAGAGGTCGCGGCGAGAGGCATCCCGGTGCGCGTACTGCTGGATCACTGGGCGAACCGGTGGAAGCCCCGCTACCGGAAGACCATCGCACGGCTCGACGCGATGGGCGCACGCTGGCACCTGATGCTGCCGGTGCAGCCGCTCAAGGGCCGGATGCAGCGGCCCGATCTGCGCAACCACCGCAAACTCCTCGTCGTCGACGGACGCGTCGGGTTCCTCGGTTCGCAGAACGTCACCGACTCGACCTACAACCTGCCCAAGAACATCAAGCGCGGCCTGCACTGGGTCGACCTGATGGTGCGCGTCGACGGTCCGGTCGTCGCGAGCGTGAACGCGGTCTTCCTCGCCGACTGGTACAGCGAGACCGGCGAGGTCCTGACCGACCTCGACATCACCAAGGTCGAGACCGGTACCGGCGATCTGGACTGCCAGGTCGTGCCGTCGGGGCCGGGGTTCGAGACCGAGAACAATCTGCGCCTCTTCCTCGGCCTGCTCTATGCCGCCAAGCAGCGGATCATGATCGTGAGCCCGTACTTCGTGCCGGACGAGGCGTTGCTGATCGCGGTCTCCGCGGCGTGCGATCGCGGCGTCGCCGTCGAGCTCTTCGTCTCGGAGGAGGGCGATCAGGCGGTCGTCTACCACGCGCAGCGCAGCTACTACGAGGCGCTGCTGAGGGCCGGCGTGCGCATCTGGATGTACCGCCAGCCGTACATCCTGCACACCAAGAGCCTCACCATCGACGACGAGACGGCGGTCATCGGCTCCAGCAACATGGACATGCGCTCGTTCGGCCTGAACCTCGAGGTCTCCATGCTGGTGCGCGGCGCGGAGTTCGTCACCGGGATGCGGAAGGTCGAGGATCGCTACCGCGCGCTGAGCCGCGAGCTGACGCTGGAGGAGTGGATGCAGCAGCCGCTGCGCTCCACCGTGCTCGACAACCTGGCCCGGCTCACCTCGGCATTGCAGTGAGCGAGGGTACCCTGGGGGCATGACCTCCCCCCAGCGTCTCGCCACCGCACTCTCCGCGCTCGCCGCCACGGCGCTGCTCATCGCCGGCTGCACGGCGACACCCGGTTCGGCAACGCCGACCAGCACCGCCACGACGCAGCCGTCGAGCTCGCCGGATGACGACTTCGGCGACATCGAGGGCACGCTCCTGGACGGCGGGCGCATGTTCGCCGTCGTCACCTGGGGATCGTCCACCTGCGTGCCGGCCGTCGACACCGTCACGGCCGAGGGGCAGACCGTCACGGTCACGCTCGTGGACACGGACGCCGATGCGGTCTGCACGAAGGACATGGCGCCGCGAGCGAGCGCCGGAATGCTGCCGGAGGGCGTCGATCCGACGCAGGACATCACGCTGAACGTCACCTACGGCGACGTCGTCGACGACGTGGATCTCGACGGCGACCCCGCGCTGGCGGGCGCGGCCGGAACGCCGACGGACTACCAGCCCTCCGCCGGCTGGGTCGGCGACGGCGGACTCGTGCTGCTCACCTGGGGCTCGTCCGGCTGCCCGCCGGTCATCGAGTCGGTGCAGGGTGCGGGCAACGCCGGCACTGTGACGTTCTCGACCGATCCGGACCAGATCTGCACGATGGACATGGCGCCGCGCGCGACGCTGATCAGCTTCGGCGATGACGCCGTCGAGGAGGACGGTTTCACCCTCACGCTCGTCGGAGACAACCTCGACGGCACCGTGGCCGTCATGGGCGACTGACGCCCGAGCCTCAGAGCGCGTCGACCGGGTGCCCGGCGGGCAGCGCCAGCAGGAGCGCCTTCGGCTCGACACGGCAGCGGATGCGGATCGCCAGCCCGAACTCGTCGCCGTCGAGCTCGATGGGGGTTGGCCCGTTCCCGGCCACCTCGGCGCTCAGCCCGCGCAGGTAGTGAACGGATGCGTCCTTGCCGCGCCGCTGCAGCACGAGCCGGCCGGCACGGAATCGCCGGAGCACGGAATTGTCCCACCAGATCTTTCGCCACACGCCCAGCCAGCCGAGCACTCCGGTGGGCTGGATCACGGCGATGTCCATGATGCCGTCGGCGATCGAGGCATCCGGGATGAGCGCGATCCCGGCAGGGAGGGTGCCGCAGTTGGCGAACAGGATGCTGTGCACCTTGGTCGTGTGCAGGCGGCCGTCGTCGATCTGATACATCGCTCGGAACGGCTTCGCCCCGGCGAGGGAGCGCGCAGCGCCGTCGACGTAGGCGATCCAGCCGACGGACTTCTTCAGGTCGGAACGGGTGTTCGCGATCATGTCGGCATCCAGCCCGATGCCGGCCAATACGACGAAGGCGTGCTCCGAGGTCTCGCCGCCGGTGCGGGTGAGCGCCGCCCAGCAGACGTCGATCGGGTGCGTGAAGTCGCCGAGTGCCGCCCTGATCATCTCGGCGGGGTCGCCGAGGGGCAGGCCGAGGTTGCGGGCGAGGAGGTTGCCGGTGCCGCTGGGCAGGATCGCCAGTGGCACGCCGGTGCCGCTGATCGCCTCGGCCACGGCCCGGACCGTCCCGTCGCCACCGGCGACGAGCACCACGTCGACGTTGCGGGCGAGCGCCTGTGCGGTCGCCCCCTGGCCGGCGTCCTCGATCGTCGTCGGATAGAAGGCGGGGTGGGCCCACCCGGCCTTCTTCGACTGGTCGCGGAGCAGGGCGCGCAATCGCTTCTCGTCGACCTTGACCGGGTTGTAGACGAGGGCCGCCTGGCGCTGTGCTGCGGCAGGCTTGGTCATGGCGCTACTCTAATCCCGGCATCCGGTCCGTACTCGCGCGCGCCCTAGACTTGACGGATGATCGACCTCGCACTCCTCCGCGACCAGCCCGAGATCGTCCGCCGTTCGCAGGCCGCGCGCGGCAACGACCAGGGATCCGTCGACGCAGCGCTCGAGGCCGATCGATCGCGCCGCGCGGCGCTGGCCGCATTCGAAGAGCTGCGGGCCGAGCAGAACGCTTTCGGCAAGCAGGTCGCGAAGGCGCCGAAGGATGAGAAGGCCGCGCTCGTCGCGCAGGCGAAGGGACTCGCCGATCGCGTCAAGCAGGCCCAGATCGCCGCGAACGAGGCGGCGGATGCCGCATCCGCCGCTCTCGGCCGCATCGAGAACGTCGTCATCGACGGCGTGCCCGCAGGCGGCGAGGCGGACTTCGTCGAGCTGCGCCGGGTCGGCGACGTGCCCGCGTTCGACTTCGAGCCGCGCGATCACCTGGAACTCGGCGAGATCCTCGGCGCGATCGACATGGAGCGCGGCGCGAAGGTCTCCGGCGCGCGCTTCTACTTCCTCCGCGGCATCGGCGCCCGCCTCGAGATCGCACTGATGAACCTCGCACTCGACAAGGCGCTGCAGAACGGCTTCGTGCCGCTGATCACGCCGACGCTCGTGCGCCCGGAGATCATGCAGGGCACCGGCTTCCTCGGCGAGCACGCCGATGAGGTCTACCACCTCGACAAGGACGACGACCTCTACCTCGTCGGCACCAGCGAGGTCGCGCTCGCCGGATACCACAAGGACGAGATCGTCGACCTGTCCAAGGGCCCGCTGCGCTACGCCGGGTGGTCGACCTGCTACCGCCGCGAGGCCGGATCGCACGGCAAGGACACCCGCGGCATCATCCGCGTGCACCAGTTCAACAAGCTGGAGATGTTCGTCTACACGACGGCCGAGGAGGCCGAGGCAGAACACCTTCGCCTGGTCGCGCTGCAGGAGGAGATGCTCACCTCGCTCGGGCTCGCGTACCGGGTGATCGACGTCGCCGCCGGCGACCTCGGCTCGAGCGCCGCCCGGAAGTACGACATCGAGGCGTGGGTGCCGACGCAGGGCGCGTTCCGTGAACTCACGTCGACCTCGAACTGCACGACCTTCCAGGCCCGCCGCCTCGACATCCGGCACCGGCCGGAGTCCGACGCGTCCACGGCCTCGGGCGCGAAGACGCAGCACGTCGCGACGCTGAACGGCACGCTTGCCACCACCAGGTGGATCGTCGCGCTGCTGGAGACCCACCAGCGCGCCGACGGCTCGGTGCGCGTGCCGGAGGTGCTGCAGCCGTATCTCGGCGGCCTCGCCGTGCTGGAGCCGGAGGCGTGACCGCCGCTCCGGTCGGCACCGGAACCGCGTGGCTCGTCGGGCTCGACGTCGACGGCACCATCCTGCTGCAGGACGAGACGATGAGCCCCGGCGTGCCCGAGGCGGTCGCGCGGCTCCGAGACGGCGGCCACGAGGTCACCATCGCGACGGGACGCAGCTGGATGGGTACGCAGCGCTACGTCGAGGAGCTCGGGCTCACCGCGGAGTACGTGGTGTGCTCGAACGGCGCGGTGACCATGCGACGCGCAGGTGACGGGTGGGAGCGGTGGCACGTGGAGACGTTCGATCCGTCGACGGTGCTGTCGCTGCTGCGCGAGCGCCTGCCGGATGCGCGCTACATGGTCGAGCTCGGCTCCGGGCAGCGGCTGTACACCGCCCAGCTCGACGACTGGACGCTCGACGGCGGGCGTCAGGTGCTCTTCGAGGAACTCGCCGCGGCGCCCGTCTCGCGCATCGTCGTGGTCTCGCCCGGGCACGATGAGGAGGACTTCCACCGTCTCGTCGCGGATGCCGGACTCAACGAGGTCTCGTATGCCATCGGCTGGACGGCCTGGCTCGACATCGCCCCGCAGGGCGTCGACAAGGGCACGGCGATGGAACGGGTGCGGGCGCGGCTCGGCATCGACGGCCGGCAGGTGCTCGTCGCCGGCGACGGCCGCAACGACATCGGCATGTTCGGCTGGGCGCTCGGCGTCGGCGGCCGCGCGGTGGCGATGGGCCAGGCGCCCGATGTGGTGAAGGATGCCGCGGGTGAGACCACCGGCGACGTGGTCGACGGTGGGCTCGCGACGGCGCTGGACACCGTTCCCGCGCCGATCGACGTCGGCGCCGGCGAGGTGGCGTCCGCCTAGATCGATCCGCGCAGGACGCCCGTCCACGAGCTCGGCGGGCTAGATCGTCGTCATCCCTCCGTCGACGGCGAACAGCGCACCGGTCGCGAACTCGGCGTCGTCCGACGCGAGGAACACCATGATGCCCTCGACGTCCTCCGGTCGCCCCGCGCGGCCCAGAGGAATGCGGCCGATGATCGCCGCCCGGGTCTCCGGGTCCTCAGAGATCGTGCTCACGAGCGCGGTCTCGGTGTACGCGGGCACCACGGTGTTCACGCGGATGCCGTCGCCGGCGTATGCCGCGGCGACGGTGCGGGCGAGTCCGTGGATTCCGGCCTTCGAGGCCGAGTACGCCGTGAAGTCCCGGCCCTCGCCGTTCACGCCGGTGGGACTGCCGGTGAGGATGATCGACCCGCTGCCGGTGGCCAGCATCGCCCGCACCGCATGTTTGACGGTGAGGAACGTGCCCGTGAGGTTCACGTCGATCGTGCGGCGCCACACCTCCAGATCGAGATCGGCGGCCCTGGCATCCCGACCGAACAACTGCACGCCGGCGTTCGCCACGACGACGTCGGGGCTCCATCCTGCCGCGACCACCTCGGCGAAGCCTGCTTCCACGGATGCCTCATCCGAGATGTCGACGATGACGGCGCGCCCGGCGTCTCCGATCGCCGACGCGACCGCGGAAGCGGCATCCGCATCTCGATCGGCGATGATGACGCGGGCGCCCTCACGAGCGAAGCGCTCAGCCACGGACCGGCCGATTCCCGCGCCCGCGCCGGTCACCAGGGCGGTCTTCCCGCGCAACCGCGTCATCTCGATGCTCCATCGACGCGCGTGGCCCGCACCGCCATGAACTGCCTGCCCGGCAGCTCGACGCGCAGCGATCCTTCGGAGTGCGTTCCGGGCACCGGCTCTACGCTCATGTTCCAGGTGTCGATCACGTCGATCGCCCACTCGCCCTCGCCGAGCAGGATGTTGCGGAAGCGCGGTCGGTTGAAGCCGAAATAGCCCACGCGCACGCGCCCCTCGACGCCGCCCCAGGGGACGTCCCAGTCGCTCGGCAACGGATCCCACACCCCGTCCGGAGCCTCGGCGAGGAGCTGGTCGAGGAAGCGGATGCGGTGAGGGGAGGTGCCGTGCAGTTCGCCGCCCTTGGACCACCACAGGATCTCGTCATCCCTCCCCGCTGCCTCCGGGTAGTAGGTCTCGCCGTGACCGACGTACCCGCCGCGGACGGCGCCCTCCCAGAAGCGGCGGATCATCTCCTCCCCGGTGATGTTTCCCCAGCCCTGGTCGATGTCGCCCTCGTACGCGCATTCGTCGATGACCACCGGCTTGCCCCAGCGCTCACGCCAGTCGTCGGTGTTCTCGGCCGTGCGATAGACGTCGACGCGCTGGATGCTCACGTGGGTGATCCAGGGTGCCGAATAGTCGTAGAAGGGACGGCAGTTGTGGATCGAGTTGAGATGGCCGACCGCGTCCTCCTCGCCGACGATCGCGGCGAGACGCTCCCAGTCGGCCACGTCCTTGGCCCAGAGCAGGTCGTACTCGTTCGCCATCGACCACCACACGTTCGCGAACGCCGAGAGGCGCCGCACCACGTAGCGCAGGTAGCGCTCGTCGACGGCGGGCCCCAGGTCGGCGAATCCCCACCGGTCGTAGGCATGGAACAGGATCAGGTCCGCTTCGATGCCGAGCTCGGCGAGCTGAAGGATCCGCCGTTCGAGCCTGCGGAAATGCTCCGGGTCGAACCGTTCGAGATCGAATCCATCGGCGAGCGATCCGGGGAAGGGGAAGTCGGCCGGCTCGTTGGCGTTGTACAGGTACGACTTCGGGAACACGCACATGCGCATCTTCGTGAAAGGAGCCGCCGCGAGAGTGGCGAGGGTCTGCTCCTGCAGGCCCTCGGGCTGATGCGTCCATGCGTACGCCGTCGTTCCGAGCGGGCGGTGCCGGGTGCCGTCGGCGTGCCGGAAGTGGAAGCCGTCCACCCGTACCGGACCGTGCGTTCCTTCCAGGGGAGCCCCCACGGTGACCGTGCCGGAGAGACCGTCGAGCGAGCGTGCCGTCGAGCGGGTCTCGAAGGTCCAGTCGCCCTCGACGTCGGCGAGAGCGCGGATGAGGTACACGCCGTCGCCGTCGTAGAACCCGCCGACGCGCAGCTGCTCCCCGGCGCGGGTGAACACGGCATCCAGCTCGACGTCGACGAAGGGGTTGCCGTGCGACGGGCCGGCGATGCGCACCTCCAGCACACCCCATCTCGGGGTCGACTCCGGCAGGATGACCGTCGCGGACGCGCGCGCGACCGTGACATCCTCGTAGGCGGCGTCCGGCTCGATCGCCGGAGCATAGGGTGGGCGCTGCACGTCGGATTCGACGGCGGCGAGCTCCTCCCACAGCGCCTGCCGTGCCGTCTCATCCTCCAGCGCAGGCACCAGCGCGACGAGCGAGCCGAGGTGCCCGTCCCGGAACTGAGCCGCCATGGGCGACGCGGCGATGCCGGGCATCAGCCGCTCGAGGACGGCGCGCGCCCCGGCGTGATCCAGGGCTTCGCCGAAGGTGGAGCGTCGATCGAACATGAGGGTCTCCCGTGGGGTCAATCGGCTGTCGCCGAGCGGATGGCCGCATCGACGTCGGCCAGGATGTGCGGCGGTGTGAACATGAGGGCGTTCGCCACGCGCCGACCGCGGCCCCAGAGCGTTTCTGTGCGCAGGGCCTCAGCGCGGTCGGTGTCGAAGGCCGAGACGGTGTCGAGCATCGCCCGGTACGCCCGGGGGTCGTCGATGACGTCTGCCAGGGAGGCGTCGAGGCCGGCCAACTGCGGTCGGGCCGGCGGTGCTTCCGCGGTGAAACGCCACTCGAAGGTCCCCGAACCGATGACGAACTCGTCGCGACCCGGGAGCGCCACCGTCGCCGTCGTGTTCGCCGGCACCGTGGCCGTGACGACGATGTCGGCGCCTTCTCGCCGCCACCCCGATGACGCCGAACCATAGGGGGTGAGGTGCCGCGCGGATGCGTGCTCGAGCTCCGTGATCGGCCTCGGAGCGATGCGCAGTTCGCGGTAGCCGGGTGATGCCGTGGCCAGACCCGCGACCGAACGATGCAGCCAGTCGGCCACTGCCCCGAGCGCGTAGTGGTTGAACGACGTCATCTCGCCGGGGTTCACGGTCCCGTCCGGAAGCAGGCTGTCCCAGCGCTCCCACACCGTGGTCGCGCCCATCGTGACCGGGTACAGCCAGGACGGGCATTCGGTCTGGGTCAGCAGACGGCCGGCCTCCGCCAGACGACCGCCGCGGGTGAGCGCATCGGCGACGAGCGGAGTGCCGACGAAACCCGTGCCGATCCGGTAGCCGCCCTCGCGGACGAGATCGGCGAGTCGGTCGGCGAGCGACTGCCGCAGGGCGGTGTCAGTCACGAGATCGAACTCCAGAGCCAGCGCGTATGCGGTCGGCGCATCGCTCATCATCCGCCCGGCCGGTGTCACGTACTCGTCGACGAAGGCGCGGCGGCTCCGCTCCGCGAGTGCCGAGTAGACCGCCGCATCCCGGTCATGGCCGAGGACGGCCGCGGCATCCGCCACCAGCCGGAGGGACCGGGCCAGATACGCGGTCGCGACGATGTCCCCGTCGACCTTCGCAGCTCCCGGCTTGTCCGGCGGTGCCGCGGGGTCGAGCCAATCGCCGAGCTGCATCTGCCCTGCCCAGAGGCCGCTGTCCCCGGCGACGTTCAAGACCGCGTCGACCCAGGCCCGCATGCTCGGGAACTGATCGCGCAGCAGGCCGAGATCGCCGAAGCGCTCGAACAGCACGCTCGGCACGACGGCCGCCGCATCGCCCCACGCCGCGATCGGTCCGCCCCCGCCGAACCCCGGCAGGGCTGCGGGAATGACCAGGGGCACGTCTCCGTCTCGCCGCCCCTGTTCGACGGCGAGGTCGCGCAACCACGACGTGAGGAAGCCGTCGCAGTCGTAGAGGAAGCTCGCCGTCGGTGCGAACACCTGGATGTCGCCGGTCCAGCCGAGCCGTTCATCGCGTTGCGGGCAGTCGGTGGGGATCGAGAGGAAGTTGCCTCGCATGCCCCAGACGACGTTCTCGTGCAGGCGGTCGATCAGAGCGTGGGACGACGCGAACCAGCCCGCGCGCCGCATGTCGGTGTGCAGCACGACGGCTTCGACATCGTCCGGATCGACGTCGAGGCCGGTGAGCTCGGCGTAGCGGAAACCGTAGAAGGAGAACCGGGACTCGAGCACGTCGTCGCCGCCGGACAGGTCGAAAGTCGCGGTCGCCGCGGCGTTGCGCAGTGGACGCAGGGCCAGTTCGCCCACCTCGAGCACCTCGGCGTGGCGGATCACCAGCCGGTCACCGGCGCGTCCGCGGACGCGGATGCGCAGGCGCCCCACGAGATTCTGCCCGAAGTCGAGGATGCGCCCCCCGGAGGGGGACTCGAAGACGGATGCGACCGGGATGCTCTCGATGCGCCGCACCGGCGGGGCGATGCGGGCCTCCGGCACCGGCACGTGCTCGTATCCCGGGAGAGCGGCCGCGCCGGCGCGGGCCGGCGCCCAGGTCGATGGGATCCGGCGCAGGTCCTGATGCTCACCCGCATAGACGCCGCTGTCGACGATCGGGCCGTCTCCCGCGGCATCCCAGCCTTCGCCGGTCGCTGCGAGCGTCTCGACCGTTCCGTCGACGTAGGTCACCCGCAGCTGGGCGAGGAACGACGGCTGAGTGCCGTACAGCCGGTCGGTGAAGGTGAAGAACCCGTATTTCTCCGTGTACCAGGCGCCGGCGATCGTCGCCGACAACTCGTTGTCGCCTTCGCGGACCAGGGCGGTCACGTCGACGGTCTCATGCACGAGGCGGTCGCGGTACGCGGTCCAGCCCGGTGCCATGACGTCGTCGGATACGGGAGTGCCGTTGACCTCGGGTTCGGCGACGCCCAGCGCGGTCCAGAACAGCAGCGCCCGCCGGGCAGCTCGGTCGAGGCGGAACGCCGTGCGCACCACGGCGGGCTGCGCTTCGCGCTCTGCATCCGCCAGCCCGATCGGCTGCGCGACCCACTCGTCCACCTCGAGGAAACCTGCCTCCACCCGCAGGGGCGCGCTCCAGCCGGTTCGGCCTCCGTCTGCCGACAGCGCCCGCACCGTGATGTCGCGCGTTTCGCCGGCTGCGAGCGGCTCGAACGGCCAGGGCACGAGCACACTGTCCCGCCCGGGGAGCGCGATCGTCGTGGAGCCGTCGCTGAGCTCGGCGGATCCCTGGATCCAGCCGTGCGCGTCCCCGGCCACCGTCCAGGTCAGCCGCGGCTCCGGCGTCGCGACGAACGCCGTGTCGTCGCGGAGCTCGGCGCGCAGCGTGTCGATGCGCCATTCGGCGCCTGCGGCATCCGTCATTCGTCGTTCCCTTCTGCCGTCCAGCTCTCGACCGCCACGTCTCCGGAGCGGGCGTACACCCCGATGACCCGGCCGGTGAACGATTCGCACGTCTCCGAGGAAAGGAATCGCCCGTCGACCTCGGCCAGTTCGACGCGCGCCCGATCGACCGTCGCACCGAGACGGAACACGTCACTCGTGCGGGCGAACCCGGCTTCCGCCTCGGGCTTGACCGAGTCGATGTGCAGGAGCAGGACATCGGACGACAGTGGAGCACTCCACTCCTGCACGAGATCGCCGACGACAGCCCGCGCGGTGACCGCGCCGCCCCCGGCCTCGACCTCGACGTGGAACCTCTCGTCGTAACGCACCGCCAGCCCTCCGATGCCGGCGCTGACGTCGATGCGCACCGTGACGGAGTTGGTCAGGTGCTCCTGTCTGCGGCCGACGAACACCGGACGGGGGTCGTCGAGAGTCGTGCCCCGGCCGTGCAGCACGAGTGCGCCGGGTCGGGAGGTGAGGTCGGCGAGCGAACCGGGAGTGGCGCGCACGGCGATCCACTCGCCGTCGAGAGGCCGGTCCTCGGCGAAAGAAACCTCGACGCGGGTCCCCGGTCGCGGATTGAGCAGGACGGGGGCGATCGCCGGCCATCCGTCGTCCTGCCAGCGCACCGGGGTCACGAACGTCTCCCGGCCGAGAGCCGAGAAAGCGCGGGTCATGCTCCGCGGACGCACCCCGAGCAGCACGCACAGCCAGTCGTGGTCCGGGCCGATCACGAGGTCGCCATGACCGGTGTTCTGAACCGGGCGGATCGTCGATCGTGCGGACACCAGCGGATTCTGCGGCGCCGTCTCGAACGGCCCGCGAGGCGAGTCGCCGCGCGCGATGGAGACGGCATGGCCGCGCTCGGTCCCCCCTTCCGCGATCATCAGATACCAGCGTCCGTCCACCGCGTACAGATGAGGGGCCTCGGGGAACTGCCCTCCGGAACCGGACCACACGGACCGCGGCTCCTCGAGCGCGACGTGGCGATCGAGGTCGACGGCCACCTGCTGGATGCCCAGGTGCGTGCCGGCATCCGGCCCGTCGAGGATGAGACCCGAGAACGTGATGTACACAGTGCCGTCATCATCCCAGGCGATGTCGGGATCGATGCCGTCGAGCGAACCGGATCCGTCCTGCTTCAGGATCAGTTCACCATCGCTCCAGCGGCCCGCGGGGTCCGTCGCGGTGAAGTGCAGCATGCCACGGCCCATGGCATCGGTGATGACGAGATGGAAGACGCCGTCGCGGTGGCGGATCGTCGGAGCCCACGCACCACCCGCCGTCCGGACGCTCTCCACGCCGAGCTGACCCTGGCGCGTGGCGACGTGCCCCACCAGCTCCCACGTCTCGAAGTCACGGGATCGATGGATCGGGATGCCGGGGAGGTACTCGAAGCTCGAGGTCGCGAGGTACCAGACGTCTTGGCCCTCCTCGCTCACTCGTACGACCGAGGGGTCGGGGTGGAAGCCGTTGATCAGCGGGTTGTACAGCGTGGTCACGATAGGCGCCACTCCACGCTGAGCGGGAGGTCCATGACCGACGAGCCGATGCGCAGCGTGTACTCGCCCGGTTCCACCACCCACTCACCGGCCCAGTGGGCGAGCCGTCGTCGCGGGA
Source organism: Microbacterium aurantiacum (assembly GCF_002872075.1). GTDB lineage: Bacteria > Actinomycetota > Actinomycetes > Actinomycetales > Microbacteriaceae > Microbacterium > Microbacterium aurantiacum_A. The sequence goes on from NZ_PGGU01000029.1 coordinate 112,394, forward strand.
CGGGGATGGTGACCTCGACGGCCCGGCCCGGCTCGGCGTGCACGGCGGCGAACCCGACGAGCCATCGCGTGGGTCGCTCGACCGTCGAGTCCGCGCGCTCGGCGTAGACCTGCACGACCTGCTTGCCCGCCCTGGATCCGCTGTTCGAGAGGCTCACCTGAACGATGTCGTCGTCGCGCCGGGCGCCGTCCCACGACCAGGTGGTGTAGCCGAGACCGTGGCCGAACGGATACGCGGGTGTCACGGCATCCTTCAACCAGGCCCGGTAGCCGATGTGGAGGCCCTCGCGGTACACCAGCCGGCCGTCCGCCGGCATCACCTCCGTCACAGGGACGTCTTCGAGCGACGCGGGCCAGGTGGTCGGAAGCCGCCCGCCGGGCTCGACGGTGCCGGTGAGCACGTCGGCGATCGCATGGCCGAACTCCTGCCCGCCGAAGTAGCCCTGCACGATCGCGGCGACGTCGCCGGCCCAGGGGAGCACCACCGGAGAGCCGGCGTTCACGACGACGACGACCGGAGTGCCGGTCGCGGCGACCGCGCGCACGAGGTCGTCCTGACGGCCGGGCAGATCGAGGTCGACGCGGTCGTAGCCCTCGGACTCGACCCTCGAGTTGGTTCCGACGACGACGACCGCGACCTCTGCCCCGCGCGCCGCGTCGACGGCGCGGGCGATCAGGGCATCCGGATCTGTGCGCTCCGGGGCGATCCCGAGCGTCACGCTCAGTGCGCCGGCCAGCGCTCCGTGCCGACTGCGCGCGAACTCGCCGCGGATGTCGATCGGGCGGCCCGCCTCGACCCGCACACCGGTGGTCAGCGACGGCGGGTTCAGGAATGCGGCGCCGAGGTCCGTCCCCTCGAGCTTCGGGGTGTCGTCGAGCACCAGCCGCCCGTCGACGAACACCTTGCCCGGGTTGGCGCCGGCGAAGCCGAGCTGGATCTCACCGGTTTCGTCGGGCGTGAAGCGTGTCTCGAGGACGATCGTGCTGCTCGCCCCGATGGGGGCATCGCCGCCGAACCAGACCAGGGCTGTGGCCCGGCGATCCTCGGTGAACAGCGCGGTGCCGTCGGCGTCGCGGAAGGTGACGCGCAGACCGGGCGTCCCCGTGGCCGGGTTGACGATCGAGTGGAGCGGGATCTCGGCGACGCCCTCCTGCACGATGGCGCCGATCTCGTAGCGCACGCCGGCGCCGGGCAGCGCGGCCCGGATCGCATCGAGCGGCGAGACGACCTCCTCCGGCAGGACGGTGGCCGATCCGCCGCCCTGGGTACGGGCGTCGCGGGCGTTGTGCCCGATGACGGCGACAGTGCGCAGCTGCTCCGCCGCCAGCGGAAGGATGCCGTCGTTCTGCAGCAGCACAGCGCCCTCGGTCGCGGCCGACCGCACGAAGGCGGGCCCGTCGATGGGTGCGGGCTCGGCCGCCGTCGACCCCTCGAGCGCGCCGACGCGCTCGGCGAGCAGCAGGATGCGCAGCACCTTGCGGTCCAGATCGGCTTCCTGCACGCGTCCATCGCGCACCGCCGCGACGAGCTCCGCCCACGCCGGAGCAGGCCCGGGCATCGCGAGGTCCTGGGCGGCGGCCACGGCACCGAGGGAGCGCACGGCGGTCCAGTCGCTGACCACGACGCCGTCGAAGCCCCACTCGCTGTTGAGCGGAGACTCCAGCAGGTCGTTCTCCGTCATCGTCACGCCGTCGACCGAGTTGTACGCGCTCATGAGGGACCAGGCGCCGGCTTCGACGGCGCGCTCGAACGGAAGCAGATAGAGCTCGCGGAGAGCGCGCTCACCGACCTCGACGTCGACCGTGAACCGGTCGGTCTCGGAGTCGTTCGCCACGTAGTGCTTGGGAGTCGCGGCCACGCCGTTGTCCTGAAGTCCGCGCACGTATGCTGCGGCGAGTTCGGCCGTGAGCTCGGGGTCTTCGCTGAAGCACTCGAAGTGGCGGCCGCCGAGGGGGGAGCGATGCAGGTTGATCGTCGGGCCGAGCACGACGTCGACACCCTTGCGGCGGGCTTCGGACGCCGCAGCCGCACCGTAGCGGTACGCGAGGTCCACGTCCCACGACGCTGCCAGAGCAGAGCCCGAGGGCATGTTCAGTGACGGCTCGCGTTCGTCCCATCGCGGGCCCCGTACTCCCGCAGGACCGTCCGAGAGCGTGAGGGCGCGCAGGCCGATCTCCGGCAGCGGCACCGTCGTCCAGAAGTCGGCGCCCTGCACGAGAGACGCCTTCTGCTCGAGCGTGAGGCGGTCCAGCAGCGGCAACAGGTGCGTGGCCGCCTCGGGATGGGCGGCAGTCTCGGGGTGGGCGGCGGTCATGCGACGGCTCCTTCAATGCTCTTGTGCGCATCGAGAAGAGCGCGACGATCGGCCCGGCGCTGTTGTTGCGCGTCGGGGTCGGGCACAGGGGCTGCGAGGAACAGCCGCTGCGTGTAGGGGTGCTCGGGACGGGCGGTGACCTGGTCGCCATCGCCGGTCTCGACCAGCTCGCCGCGGTACATCACCGCGACGCGGTGGCTGATGTGGCGGACCACGGCGAGGTCATGGGAGATGAAGAGGTAGGCGACGCCGGTGCGCTCCTGGATCTCGATGAACAGGTCCAGCACCCGGGCCTGCGTCGACAGGTCCAGCGCCGACACCGGCTCGTCGCAGACGATGAGCCGGGGATCCAGCGCCAGCGCGCGGGCGATCGCCACGCGCTGGCGCTGCCCGCCCGAGAACTCGCGGGGCAGCCGGCGGGCAGCATCCGCCGGAAGACCGACGCGGTCGAGCAGGTCGGAGATACGGGCGTTCGCCTCTTTGGCGGCCGTGCCGCGTGCGGTGAGCGGCTCCGCGAGGATCTGAGCGATCGTCATCGACGGGTTCAGCGAAGAGTAGGGGTCCTGGAAGACGACCTGGATCTCACTGGAGAGCCCCCGGCGCGCGCGGCGGCCGAGGTGGCCGATCTCGCGGCCGTCGTAGCGGATCGAGCCGCCGGTGACCGGGGCCAGTCCGAGCACGGCTCGCCCCAGCGTCGTCTTGCCCGAGCCGGATTCCCCGACGAGGCCGACGGTCTCGCCGGGGCGGATGTCCAGTGAGACGCCCTTCAGCGCGTGGAACGGCTGAGCTCGGAATCCCTTGCCCGGGTACGTGACGTGGAGGTCCTCGACCTCGAGGAGCATGTTCATGACCGGCCTCCTTCGGCGGTGACGAGTGCGCCGCGGGCTGGACCCTCATCGAGGATCGCATCCAGCAGCGACTGCGTGTAGGGGTGCGACGGGGCGCGCAGGATCGTGCGGACGGGGCCCTGCTCCACGAACAGCCCCTGCTGCATGACCGTGACCCGGTCGCAGAGGTCGGACACGACGCCGAAGTTGTGCGTGACCAGCAGCATCGCCATCTGCCGTTCGCGCTGCAGATCGCGCAGCAGGTCGAGAACCTCGGCCTGAACGGTGACGTCGAGGGCGGTGGTCGGCTCGTCGGCGATGATGAGGTCGGGATCGGTCGAGACCGCCCCGGCGATGAGTACGCGCTGCGCCATGCCGCCGGAGACCTCGAACGGATATGCCTCGAACGTGCGCTTCGGGTCGGGGATGCCGACCCGGTCGAGCAGCGCCAGCGCCCTCTCCGTGGCGTCCTTCTTCGACAGCCCCAGGTTCTTGCGCAGCGGCTCGACCAGCTGGTAGCCGATGGTGAAAGACGGGTCGAGGTTGCTCATCGGCTCCTGAGGGATGTACCCGATCCGCTTGCCCCGGATGCCGGCATACGCCTGCTCCGAGGCGTCGGCGAGCTCGGTGCCCTCGTAGTCGATCGACCCGGCGGTCACCCGTCCTCCTCGCGGCAGCAGGCCCAGCACGGCGAACGCGGTCTGCGTCTTTCCCGAACCGGACTCACCGATCAGGCCGTGCACCTCGCCCTTGCGTATCTGCAGCGAGACGCCGTGGACGACCTCGATGTCCTCGCCCTGCGCCTGCTCGTAGGCGACGCGGAGGTCGGAGACCGTGAGGATCGGGGATCCGGAGATCCGCGCGGTGCGCTCGTCATCCGGATGCACGATCGTGTCGCCCACGACGGGAAGAGGAGCGGAGTCCTCCATGGCGTCGAGATCCCCGCCGGACAGGCTGAAGGATGTGGTCACCGCAGCGATCGAGCCGGTCGCGGTCGTGACGGCGCGGCGGCGGCGCCGACGGGCGGGGGTCGTGCGCTCGAGTGCATCGCGCATGCCGTTGGCGAGCAGTGTCAGGGCGATCGCGGTGAAGGCGATGGCGAGCGAGGGCCAGAGCATCAGCAGCGGCTGCTTGTAGATGTTTGTGAATCCGTCGTTCAGCATGCCGCCCCAGGTCGGAACGCTCATGTCGCCGAGTCCGAGGAACTCGAGGCCGGACTGGATGGCGATCGCGATGCCCGTGATGATGGCGGACTGGATGATGATCGGCGCCCGCACGACTGAGAGGATGTGGCGGCCGATGATGCGCAGGTCGGAGAGCCCTGACACCCGCGCGGCGTCGACGTACAGCTCGCCGCGCACCGCGCTCACGGCCGCGTACACCAGCCGGAAGTAGGCGGGGGCGAGCATGATGCCGAAGATGAACATCGCCAGCCATACGCTGGGCCCGAGCACCGCGCGGGCCGCCAGCAGCACGACGATGCTCGGCAGCGCCATCACCAGCGAGGTCACCCACGAGGCCACCGAATCGAACCATCCCCGGTAGTACCCGGCGATGAGTCCGGAGATGACTCCGATGAGGATCGCCGTGACGACGGCGACCAGCGCCGCGGCCAGGGTGATCTGCGTGGCGGCGAGCAGCCGTGAGAGCACGTCGCGGCCCGCGCTGTCGGCACCGAGCAGGTGCTCTGCGCTGGGCTTCGCGAGCACCAGCTGCAGCGAGGCGAAGTTCGGATCGTAGGGAGCGATCCAGCGACCGGTGATCGCGATGGCCGCGATCACCGACAGGAAGATCAGCGAGACGAGGGACACCGGGCGGCGGACCAGCCGGCGCAGCAGGGAGGTCCCCACCACGGGGCTCGGCACCGTCACCGGAACATCGATTGCGGTCATGAGAGTCGCACCTTCGGGTTGAGCGCTGCCTGCGCGAGGTCGATGACGAGGTTCACGATGAGGACGATCAGGGCGAAGACGATCACGAGCCCCATCACCACCGGGATGTCACCCTGCGTGGTGGCCGAGACGGTGAGTTGACCCATCCCGGGAAGGGCGAAGACCTGCTCCACGACGACGGCGCCGCCGAGCAGGCCGATGAACTGCACCGCGAGCACCGCCAGCGCGGGCCCGCCGGCGTTGCGGAGCACGTGCTTGTAGACGACGCTTCCGCTGGAGAGACCGCGGGACCGCAGCGTGCGCACATAGTCGCGGGACATCGCGTCGAGGACCGAGCCGCGCACCTGCTGCGCCACGGCAGCGATGGCGCCGATGGAGAGGGCGATGATCGGCAGCGTGACCGACGTCAGCCATCCGGCGAACGACTGGGTGATCGGGATGTACCCGGTCGCCTTGAACCAGTGCAGGTTGATGGCGAAGAGCAGCACGAGATAGAGCGCGATGAGGAACCCGGGGATCGCGAAGCCGATGACCGAGACGAACTGGACGACGGCGTCGACCCAGCCGCCCCGGCGGGCGGCGAGCACGCCGAGGACGATCGCCAGGACCGCCGAGATCACGGTCGCCCCGATGACCAGCGACAGGCTCACGCTCAGACGACCGCTCAGGCTCACCGAGACGAGCTGGCCGTTGAACCACGACCGGCCGAGATCTCCGGTCAGAGCGGAAGTCAGCCAATCCCAGTACTGCGCGGCCAGGGGCTTGTCGAGGCCGAGTTCGACGGACTTCTGCGCGACGAGCTCGGCCGTCGCGTTCTGTCCGAGGATGCGACGCGCGATGTTCGCGCCGTCGAGGAAGAGGAGCCCGAACGTCACCACGGAGATGACGAAGAGCAGGACGATGCCGGCGAGGACCCGGCGCACGATGAACATGAGCATGCTGCGCTCCTGTGTTGAGAGGAATGTGGATCCGGCCCGCCCACCGCGGCGGGCGGGCCGGGGAACCGGATCAGGCCTTCGGAACGAAGTCGTAGATCGCGGGGTACACGTTCGTCGGGAGCATCTCGACAGTCGTGTTCGCGTCGGTGGCGAAGCTGCCCTGCACGCGGTAGAACGGTGCGAACCAGGCTTGCTCGACGAGGTAGGTGTTGAGTTCCTTGGCGACGGATTCCTGCGTCGCCTCGTCGCCGAACTGGATCTGCGCGATGAGCTCGTCGACCTTCGGGTCCTCCGACTTGAACGGGTTGAAGATCGCCGTCGGGGCCAGCATGAACTGCACCAGCTGCCAGTCCGGGTTCTGCTCCAGTGCCATGAACGCCGCCGGGAACTTCGGGGCCAGCATGTCGGCGATGAAGTTGGTGCCGGGGTCGGTGTACTCCGCCTTCACGCCGATGTCGGCGAGCTGCTGCTCCACCAGCGTGTACGTCGTGGCGCCCAGCACGGTCGACGACGGCATCGAGAGCGTGAATCCGTCGGCATAGCCGGCCTCGGCCAGCAGCTCCTTCGCCTTCTCGGGGTCGTAGGTGTAGTACTCGTCCAGCTCCGGGTCGTACGCTGCGGACGACTCGGGGAAGACCTGAGTGGTCACCGATCCGTTGCCGGACTGCAGGGCTTCCAGGAGCCCCTCTCGGTCGAAGGCGTAGTTCAGTGCCTGGCGCACGCGCACATCGGCGAGGGCGGGGTTCATCGTGCCCGCGCGGTCCAGGAGGAGCAGGCCCTGGAAGTCGAGCTCGTTCGCGTTGACGGTCCAGCCTGCGCTCTCCACCTCGGCCAGGTTGTCGTTGCTGGCGAGCTTCACGCCGTTGGCCTCGCCGGCCTTGATGGCGTTGAGGGACGCGGTGGCGTCGGCGAGCACGTTGATGACGAGCTTGTCGTAGTGCTGGACATCGGGGTTCCAGTACTCCGGGTTCTTCGTGTACGTGTAGCTCGTGCCGCTGACGGTGGCCGCGGTGTCGAGCATGTACGGGCCCGATCCGATCGGGTTCGTCGCGATGTCCTCGTTGCCGAGGGACTCGCCGCTCGCGACGAGGCCCGGGTCACGGGTGAGGTAGTTCAGCAGTGCCGGGTTGGGAGCAGCGAGTGTGATCACCACGGTGCTGTCGTCGGGTGCGGTGAAGCCGGTGACATCGGCGAAGTAGCTCGCATCGGGGGAGGTGCCCTCTTTGAACCGCTGCAGGTTGTCGACCACGACCTGGCCGGTGAGGGCCGAGCCGTCGGTGAAGGTGACATCGTCGCGGAGAGTGAGGGTGAGCTCGGTGTTGTCGTCGTTGTACGACCATTCGGTCGCCAACCACGGCTCGATCGTGCCCTCCGGGGTGGCGAGGAGGAGGGTGTCGAACACGGCCTGGTAGAACGGCGCGCGGTTGCCCCACTCCGAACCCGCCGGGTCGAACGTGGTGGGCGGAGTGATCGCCCCGAGGGTGAGTGTGCCGCCACCGGCGTCGCCCGTGCTGCCTTCCGTCGCACCGGCGCAGCCGGTGAGAACGAGAGCGGCGATGGCGATGGTGGCTGCTGTGGCCTTCCAACGGAACATCCTTGGTCCCTTCATCGGGAGGCGATACCCCTGCGGATCACCTCTGACGGGAGAAGCTAGCAGCAAAAGCGAGCGAGCGCTAGGTTTTTGAAGCAAAAAGCTAGCGGAGGCTCGGAATTGGTGTAGAACGGTAGCGAGACGGTTGCACTCGCGCCCGATGGTGGTCGCGAGAGACGGGGGATACGGTGACACTGATGACGAACACGACGAAGAAGAGCCCCCGGGTCGTCCGGGGGGCGCGCGGCGAGTACGCCAAGACCCGCGAACGGCGCAAGGCCATCCTGGATGCGGCGCTGGAGGTGTTCGCCGAGGGAGGCTATCGTTCGGGGTCTCTCCGGGAGATCGCGCAGCGCGTGGGAATCAGCGAAGCCGGGCTCCTGCATCACTTCTCCAACAAGGTCGCGCTCCTGGAGGCCGTGCTCGATCATCGCGACGACAGGTCGCGGGAGATGGTCCCGCTCGGAACCGATGACGGTGCCGCCACCCTGCGCGGCCTCGTGCGGCTCGCGGCCTACAACGCTTCGGTCCCCGGCGTCGTCGAGCTCTATTGCACCCTCTCGGCCGAGGCCACGTCCGCAGACCATCCTGCCCACGACTACTTCGTGCGCCGCTATGCGTTCACGCGCACGAACGTCGAACTCGCCTTCGCGAACCTCGAGGCGGAGGGCCGTCTGCGGCCGGGGATGACGCCCTACCGCGGGGCTGTCATCCTCATCGCCATGATGGACGGACTGCAGGTGCAGTGGCTTCTGGACCGATCCGCGGTGGACATGGCGGAGGAATTGCGGGTGCTGATCTCCGGCATCGTCGACATCGACTGGGACGTGATCGACGAATCGCTCGACGACGAGGCCGTCGGGCCGTGACGCGCGTCCCGTTCGGCGACGGCTGGACCGTCGGGGCCAAGCTCGGTGCGTTCGAGGCGCGCGACTCGTCGACCGCGGCGGTGCCCGTGCGAATCCCCCATGACGCGCTTCGCGACCTGCCGCGCTCGGCCGACAGTGTTCAGGGTGTGCACAGCGGATACATCCCGGGCGGTGTGTTCGAGTACACGAAGCTCTTCGACGTGCCTGCGGATTGGCGCGACAAGACCGTGCGCATCGAGTTCGAGGGCGTCTACCGCGACGCGACCGTGTTCATCAACGGCGACTTCGCCGCGCACGAGGCGAACGGATATTCCGCCTTCGTCATCGACGCCGATCCCTTCCTGCGCTTCGGCGAGACCAACACGATCGCGGTGGAAGCACGTGTGCACCGCGACAGCCGCTGGTACACCGGCGGAGGCATCTACCGCCCGGTTCACCTCATCGTCGACGAGCCGGTGCACATCGCTCTCGACGGCACTGTGGCGACGAGTTCCGACATCGACACGGAACGGGCGATCGTCGAGATCGCCAGCCGCATCGAGAACCGGACGAGGCACACCGCCACTCGCCGGATCGCCTGGGCCATCGTCGATGACGAGGGCGCCGAAGTCGCGTCCGGAGCCGCGCCGGTCACGGTCCTTCCCGGCGCGACCGCCGTCGCCCGTATCCGTCTCGCCGTTCGGTCGCCACGACTGTGGGGGCCGGATTCTCCGCACCTGTACGGGGTGCGCACCGTTCTCGCCGACGCCGAAGGGGTCGATGCCGGTGGGCAGACGACCGTCTTCGGCATCCGCCGCCTGCAGCTCGACCCGGTACGCGGGCTGCGGATCAACGGTGTCCGCGTCGACCTCAGGGGCGCCTGCATCCATCACGACAACGGCCCACTCGGGGCGGTGTCGACGGCGGATGCCGAGGAGCGGCGCATCCGCCTGCTCAAAGCCGCCGGCTTCAACGCGATCCGCAGCGCGCACAATCCGGCCAGCCGCGCGCTGCTCGACGCCTGCGACGCGCACGGCATGATCGTGATGGACGAGCTCTCGGACGTATGGACGAAGTCGAAGACGGCGTTCGACGGCTCGCTCGGATTCGACGAACGCTGGCGACGCGACGTTGCCGCGCTCGTGCGGAAGGACGCCAATCACCCCAGCGTCGTGCTGTACTCGATCGGCAACGAGATCCTCGAGCTGGCCACCCCGCACGGGGCCACGTGGAGCAGGCGCATCGCCGAGGAGTTCCGCACGCTCGATCCGCACCGCTTCGTGACGAACGGCATCAACGGGGTCATCGCGAACCTCTCCGCCATCGCCGGCACGATGGCGGAGAACGAGGCATCCGATCCGAACACGATGATGGCCGGCATGGGCGAGCAGATGGCGCTCCTGAACGCGTCGTCGCTGGTGACGGATTCGACCGAGGAATCGGCGGCCGTTCTCGACGTCGTCGGGTTCAACTACGCCGACTCCCGTTACGATCTCGATGCGGACCTCTTCCCGAACCGGATCATCGTCGGATCGGAGACCTTCCCCGATCGCATCGCGTCGCTGTGGGCCGACGTGCGCCGGCTGCCGCACGTGATCGGCGACTTCACCTGGACCGGCTGGGACTACATCGGAGAGGCCGGCATCGGCCGGGTGGACTACACCGACGTCGACGGCTATCACCCAACCGGCACCTCCGGACCGTTCCCGTACCTTCTGGGCGGATGCGGAGACCTCGACATCACCGGTCATCGCCGTCCGGCGTCGTACTACCGCGAGATCGCGTTCGGGCTGCGGGCCGAGCCGGCGATCGCCGTGCACCGGCCGCAGCATCATGGACGCCCGACGGCGAAGACGCCCTGGTCCTGGGACGACGTGGTCAGCAGCTGGACCTGGGGCGTGCCCGAGGGCTCTGCGGTGACGGTCGACGTGTACACGGATGCGGAAGAGATCGAGCTGCTCCTGGACGGCGTCCTGATCGCACGCGCCGCCGTCGGGGCTCCGCGACCGCTGATCGCCCGCTTCGAGACCGAGTACCGCGCCGGTGCGCTCACCGCCGTCGCCTACGACAGTGGCGCCGAAGTCGCCAGGACCACGCTGCGCACGGCCGGGCAGCCGAGACTCGTCGCTCGTGCAGAGCGACCCGAGATCACCGGCCGGGACGGGCTCGGCTACGTGGTCGTCACGATCGAAGACGACGCCGGCATCGTCGTCTGCGATATGGATCGTGCGGTCAGCGTCGAGGTCTCCGGCGGCACGCTCGCCGGGATCGGCTCCGGGAGGACACGCACCGAGGAGAGCTTCGCCGGCCCGCGCTGCACGACGTACGACGGACGCGTGCTCGCCATCGTGCGGCCCAGCGGGCCGGGCGAGATCCGTGTGACGGCGACGGCCGATGGCTTCGTTCCGGCAGAAGCCGTCATCGTCGCCGGATAGACAGCGCAGCTTCAGCGCCGGTGCGCCGAGGATCAGCGCCGCGGGTCGTATCGTGCGGGCGGGTGCGTGGCGGCGACGAGCGCACGCAGCTCATCCAACGTCGCCGGCGCGGCGCCCAGCGCACGCGCCTGCACGAGCACGTTGCCCAGAGCAGTCGCCTCGACGGGACCCGCCAGCAGAGGAAGCCCGGAGCGATCCGCCGTGGCCTGGCAGAGCGGCCGGTTCAGCGATCCGCCGCCGACGAGGTGGATCGCGTCGATGTCGCGGCCCGACAGCCTTCCGGCTGTGCGGATCGCGTCGGCGAACGCCTCGGCGATGCTCTCGACGATGCTCCGGACGAAGCGGGCTCGAGGCGCCGGGACCGGGCTGCCGGCCGCCTGCAGCAGCGCGGTGATGCGCGCGGGCATGTCGCCCGGTGCGCTGAGGGTGGAGTCGTTGGCATCGAAGAGAGGGATGTCGCCGGTGACCTCCGATGCCGCGGTCAGGAGCTCGGGCAGATCGATCGCGGACCCGTCCTCCGCCTCCCACGCCCGTACGCTCTCGCTGAGCAGCCAGAGACCGGTGACGTTGTGCAGGAAGCGGATGCGCCCGCCGACGCCGCGTTCATTGGTGAAGTTCGCGTCGCGCGCAGCATCCGACAGCACCGGCTCCGCCAGCTCGACGCCGACGAGTCCCCAGGTGCCGCAGGAGATGTACGCCGACTGCGGGGAGGAGAGAGGTGCGGCGACGACCGCGGATGCGGTGTCGTGCGAGCCCACGGCGATGACGGGAAGCGACGCGCCGATCCGAGCGGCGACCTCGGGGCGCAGCATTCCGAGCACGGTTCCCTCGTCGACGAGGGTGGGAAGCAGTCGCTCCGGGATGCCCAGGCGCTCGGCGAGCTCGAGATCCCACTCGCCGGTGCGGACCCCGAGGAGCCCCGTCGTCGAGGCGTTCGTCCGCTCGGCGGCACGGGTTCCGGTGAGCAGGAACGTGATGAGATCCGGGATGAGGAGCGCGGTGTCGGCGTCGTGCGAACGCCCGTCTGCCCGGTACTGGTACAGCGTGTTGAACGGCAGGAACTGCAGGCCGTTGCGGGCATAGAGCTCGGCGAACGGCACGGCCCCGTGCACGTCCGCGGCACCCCGCTCGGTGCGCCCGTCGCGGTAGTGGAACGGTTCCGCGAGCAGTTCGCCGTCGCGGAGCAGGCCGTAGTCGACCGCCCACGAGTCGACGCCGATGCTCTCGATCGCAGGTTCCCGCCGCACCGCTTCGGCGAGACCGTCGAGGACGTGCTCGTACAACGCCGCGAAGTCCCAGTGCAGGCCGTCGTCGCGCTGCACCGGACCGTTCGGGAACCGTGAGACGAGTTCGAGATCGAGCCGGTCCGCACCCACGCGGCCGATCATGACCCGGCCGCTCGTGGCGCCGAGGTCCACCGCCGCGACGGCGCGCATCGTCACGAGCGTCCCGCCGCCGTCGAGTGCACGGCATCGCCGCGAGTGCACGGCCTGTCGGCGTCGACGACCCGTGCACTCGGCGACATGCCGTGCACTCGGCGGTCCGCCGGTGCGCGGGTCATCGCAGGAACGCGGCGGCGACGCCGGAGTCGACCGGGATGTGCAGGCCGGTGGTGCGGCTCAGCTCGGGGCCGGTCAGCACGTACACGGCATCCGCGACGTTCTCCGGCACGACCTCGCGCTTGAGGATGGTGCGGTTCGCGTAGAACTGGCCCAGGTCCTCTTCGGCGACGCCGTAGGTGGCGGCGCGGTTGGCGCCCCAGCCGGAGGCGAAGATCCCGGATCCGCGCACCACCCCGTCGGGGTTGATGCCGTTGACGCGGATGCCGAACTCGCCCAGTTCCACAGCCAGCAGCCGCACCTGGTGGGCCTGGTCGGCCTTGGTCGCGGAGTAGGCGATGTTGTTCGGGCCGGCGAAGACGGAGTTCTTCGACGAGATGTAGATGATGTCACCGCCGAGCTTCTGGTCGATGAGCACCCGGGCGGCCGCCTTCGACACCAGGAACGAGCCCTTGGCCATCACATCGTGCTGCAGGTCCCAGTCCTTCTCGGTGGTCTCCAGCAGCGGCTTCGAGAGCGAGAGCCCGGCGTTGTTGACGATGAGGTCGACGCCGCCGAAGGCGAGCACCGCCTCATCGAGCGCCGCCTGCACGGCACCGGCGTCGGCGACGTTCGCGGCGACGCCGATGGCGACATCGGTGTTGCCGAGCTCGGCGGCTGCGGCCTTCGCCTTCTCGAGATCGAGGTCGGCGATGACGACGCACGCCCCCTCGGCGGCCAGGCGAACGGCGATGGCCTTGCCGATGCCGGACGCCGCGCCGGTCACGAAGGCGATGCGTCCCTGGTGGGACTTCGGCTTCGGCATCCGCTGCAGCTTCGCCTCCTCCAGCGCCCAGTACTCGATGCGGAACTTCTCGGCGTCGGAGATGGGGGAGTACGTCGACAGCGCCTCGGCACCGCGCATCACGTTGATCGCGTTGACGTAGAACTCGCCCGCGACCCGGGCGGTCTGCTTGTTCGCGCCATAGGAGAACATGCCGACCCCCGGAACGAGCACGATGAGCGGGTCGGCGCCGCGGATCGCCGGGGACTCGGCCGTGGCATGCGCGTCGTAGTAGGCCTGGTAGTCGGCGCGGTACTCGGCGTGCAGCTCGTGCAGTCGGGCGATCTGCTCGTCGACGGATGCCGTGGTGGGCACGTCGAGGATGAGCGGCTTCACCTTGGTGCGCAGGAAGTGATCGGGGCAGCTGGTGCCGAGGGCGGCGAGCTCGGGGGCGCGCTCCGATGCGAGGAAGTCGAGGACGACGTCGGAATCGGTGAAGTGGCCGATCATCGGCCGGTCGGTCGAGGCGATGCCGCGGATCGTGCCGGCGAGGGAGGCGGCGCGCTCGCGGCGCTCGGCCTCGGGGAGCGCCTCGAAGCCGACGCGGGTAGCGCCGAACGGGTCGGCCGCGCCGTGCTCGGCGATGTAGGCCGCAGCCGTGTCGATGATCCACAGCGAATTCGCCTCGGCCTCCTCGGACGTGTCGCCCCACGCGGTGATGCCGTGGCCGCCGAGGATGCAGCCCACGGCCTGCGGATTCTTCGCCTTGATCGCCGCGATGTCGAGACCGAGCTGGAAGCCGGGTCGCCGCCAGGGCACCCAGACGACCTTCTGTCCACCGGCGCCGTCGCCGAAGATCTCGGCCGTGAGCTCCTCGCCGTCCGCGGCGGTCGCGATCGCGATGCCGGAGTCCGGGTGCAGGTGGTCGACGTGCGCGGCATCGACGAGCCCGTGCATGGCCGTGTCGATGGAGGGGGCGGCGCCGCCCTTGCCGTGGAGGCAGTAGTCGAACGCGGCGACCATCTCGTCCTCGCGGTCCAGGCCGGGGTAGACGTCGACGAGGGCGCGCATGCGGTCGAGGCGCAGCACCGCGAGCCCCTGCTCGGTCAGCGTGCCGAGGTCGCCGCCGGACCCCTTGACCCACAGCAGCTCGACGGGCTGCCCGGTGACCGGGTCGGTGTCGGTGCCCTTGGCAGAGGTGTTGCCGCCGGCGTAGTTCGTGTTCTTCGGATCGGCGCCGAGGCGGTTGCTCCGCGAGATCAGCGCTGCGGCTGTGTGGTTGGTCATCGGTGATCCTCGGGTCAGGGGGTGAGAGTCTTCAGGCGGGCAGCGATGCGCGCGGTCGTGCGTGTCGCCGCCTCTTCGTCGGGCCGGTTGAGGTGGCCGTGGTGCGTGCCGGGCTCGGTGACGACCTCGATGTCACGGCCGGCGGAAGCGAGGGTCGCCGCGAAGTGCTCGCCCGACACCCGGAGTTCGTCGACCTCGCCGTTGATCATGAGCGTCGGCGGGAAGTCCGTCAGGTCGGACGCGGTCGCAAGTCCGGGGATGGCGGTGAGAGGTGCCCCGTCGACCGGACCGCCGAGATAGTTCTCGTACATCCACAGCACGGCGGCGGGGCCGAAGCGATCCGCCTCCGGATCAGCATCGAGGGCCGCGCGCAGCGCCGCGTCGGGAGCGGGCTGCACCGCGAGCAGGGTCGGATAGGCGAGCACGACGAGCGCGGGCGCATCCGCGCTGCCGGACAAGCGCAGGGCGGCACCGGCGGCGAGGTTGCCGCCGGCGCTCGTGCCGCCGATCGCGAGGGCGTCGGCGCGAATACCGAGGTCGTGTGCGTGCGCGTGCGTCCAGCGGAAAGCGGCGACCATGTCGTCTGAGCCGGCCGGGAAGTGTTCGCCGGGACGTTCGGCGACGTCGTCGAGACCGGCCGGAACAGGCGCGAGTCGGTAGTCGACCGACACGACCGTCGTTCCGCGCGCTGCGAGCTCGCGCGCGACCCGGTCGGATTCGGGCATGTCGAGGTCGCCGAAGGCGAAGCCGCCTCCGTGCGCCCAGACGAGTCCGGCGCCCCCGGCATGTGCGGCCGGGTACACACGGACGAGTCCGTCCGCCGCCTCGTACGGCTCGCTCACCGCATCCGCTCCACTCCTGCGAAGACCCTCGCTCACGCGCCCCAGCCCGCCTGCACGCCGCCGACGCGGTCGACCGCGATCGTCTGCTGGTAGCCGGATGCGGCGTACGCCGCCATCGGGTCGCCGGCGAGCCCGCGGGCTTCGCGCCACTCGGCCAGTGCCGGGCGCACGTCGGTGTAGAACGCGTCCATGAACACGGCGTTGGCCGCGAGCACATCTCCCGACTTCTGCGCCGCGGCGAGGGCATCGCGATCGACGAGCAGCGCGCGCGCCGTCATCTCCTGCACGTTGAGCACCGAGCGGATCTGGCCGGGGATCTTGTCCTCGACGTTGTGGCACTGGTCGAGCATGAAGGCCACGTCGGGGTTGTTGAGGCCGTCGCCGCGGATGACCTCGAAGAGGATGCGGAACAGCTGGAACGGATCGGCGGCGCCCACGATCAGGTCGTCATCGGCGTAGAAGCGCGAGTTGAAGTCGAACGAGCCCAGCTTTCCGAGGCGCAGCAGCTGCATCACGATGAACTCGATGTTCGTGCCGGGTGCGTGGTGGCCGGTGTCAAGACACACCATGGCCCGGTCTCCGAGGGCGCTCACCTGGGCGTAGGACGTGCCCCAGTCCGGAACGTCGGTGTGGTAGAACGCAGGCTCGAAGAACTTGTACTCCAGCACCAGGCGCTGGTCGCCGGTGAGGCGAGCGTAGATCTCCTGCAGCGACTCCTGCAGCCGGTCCTGGCGGCCGCGGAGGTCGGCCTGCCCCGGGTAGTTCGAGCCCTCGGCGAGCCAGATCTTCAGGTCTCGCGAGCCCGTGGCATCCATCACGTCGATGCAGGCCAGGTGATGATCGATCGCCTTCCGCCGCACGCCCGCATCTTCGTGCGTGAGCGCGCCGAACTTGTAGTCGTCGTCCTGGAACGTGTTGGAGTTGATCGTGCCGAGAGAGACACCGAGGTCTTCGGCATGCGCACGCAGGTCGGCGAAATCGCACATGTCCCACGGGATGTGCAGCGCCACGCTCGGGGCGAGTGCGGTGTACCTGTTGACCTGCGCGGCATCCGCGATCTTCTCGAACGGATCGCGCGGGGTGCCGGGAGTGCCGAACACCTTGAAGCGGGTGCCGGAATTCCCGAACGCCCAGGACGGGAGCTCGATCGCCTGCTGCTCGAGAGCTGCCAGGGTGTCGGGGGAGAGGATGCTCATGGGGCACTGCCTTCGTCGTCGATGTCGGATGCGGTGAAGCCGCCGGCGGCGGCGAGTTGGTCTTCGAGGTGGAAGACCTCGGAGAGCGGAGTGGCGGCCTGATCGGGACGGCCGTCGAGATCGACGAAGAAGCGGGCCATCTCGGCCTCCCACCGCGTGGCGACCTCGGAGCCGGCGAGGTACGCGCGGGCGGCCGCGTCGTCATCGGTCTCGTAGTAGCCGATGAGACGGCCCCCTTCGGCGAGGAAGAGCGAGTAGTTGCGGCGGCCGGCCGCCGCGATCTCGGCGAGCATCTCGGGCCGGACCGGGGAATGGCGAGCGACGTACTCCTCGAGCAACTCAGGACGGACCTGGAGCTGGAAGACCACGCGGATCATTGGATGCACCTCATTTGAATCGTTTCACTACGTTGAGATTAGGTCGCGCAGCGCCCGCGTGTCAAGCGCGGTCAAGGCGATCCCCGATGAGCGCGAGGTTCTGTATCGCGGCCAGTCCGTATTGCGCGGCATCGTTGGTGGATACGGTCGGCACCTCGTCGACCGGATGCAGCGACTGGGGCGGGGTGATCCGGATGAGACGGAGATCGCGGCGATGCACCAGCCACTCGCCCGTCCCGTCGAAGGCGCGCCAGGCGTCGTCAGCCAGCTTCGCATCCTGCGTCGCCGCTGCCGCATACGCGGCCAGCCGGCTGTGCGCCTGCTCCAGGTGGATGCCGGTGAGCGGCCTGCCCACCGCGCGCTGCTGCTCGTCCGGGGTGGCGAGGTACAGGCGGCAGTACTGGAGCCAGGCGTCGCGGAACCCGGGCATGTCGACGAGCGTGATCAGCTCACTGCAGATCTCGGCAAGCCCGAACACAGCACTGAGATGCGACACGGCGATCTGATCCCGTCGGCTGTCCAGGCGACCCGTGTCGATGTCGTACAGCGCCTCGCCCGTGAGGAATCCGTTCGGCAGCGCTGCGATGTCGGCCATGGTGCCGAGCAGCCGGTCGCGGGAGCGCTCGTTGCCCGTGCGCTCCCAGTCGCACAGCCACGTCGCGGCGAGCGATCCCCAGTCCGTCCCCAACCCGATGGCGAGGGCGTTGCGGGCCGGACGGTAGGTGGCCGCGTCCGGGCGGACCTTGCGCGTGGGGTCGGTGTCGAGGAACCGCGTATCGCTGTCCCGCAACTCGGTCAGCAGGTCACCCACACGCTCGTCGGCGGTGAGGTAGTGGAAGAAGCGCCGGTATGCGGGCGTGCTGATACGCAGCTGCTTCGCGCTGCAGCCCCAGTGCTGGACGTTGTGCCGCGACCCGAGCCCCTTCCATCGCCCGAGGTGGTACACGTCGACCTCACCGGTGTGGCGGGTCATCGCCTCGGCGAACCGGAAGATGTCGGCTCGGCCGCTGCGGAGATAGGAGTACCAGAGCCAGAGGTCGGGGGACAGCTCGCTGTTGTCCCATGCATATCCTCCGACGTCGTACCGCCACACATGGCGGTCGCTGTCATAGGCGTGCATCACGTCGCCGTAGTTCCAGAACCCGTACCAGCTGCGCTGGTCGACCTGATCGAGATAGAAGCGGGTCAGGAAGTCCAGGCTGCCCTCGATCTCGGCGCGCGCCGGCGTGGACCGGTCGATCAGGTCCCAATCGCCGAACACGCCGACGGAGCGGAGGTACTGCGGTGTCGGCTGCAGCAGCGCCGGTCGCTGCACGTCATGCACGCCCGAGGAGATCTCGGTCGGAGACGGCGTCGTGGCGTAGGCGAACAGGGTCAGCTCGTGGGTCCGGGCGATCCCACGCGCATCTCCGTATCCGGGCTCGTAGTCCTCGTAGGTGATCTCGAGCGCTTCGAGCTGTGCGGCGTAGTCGTCCTGGCCGAGGCCATCGTGGTAGAACCGCATGTCCATCGGCGGCGCCTGAGGCGAGTAGAGCCAGGCGGTCAGTTGCGCCCGGTCCGACGCGGCATCCCGGATGTCCAGCTGTGCCGGATGCGACTCCCAGAACGATCTCATCCCGATGCCGAGGCCGCCGTCGGGCGAAGACAGCGAGACGAATCCCTCAGACCGCGCCCCGGCGGCCGCATCGATCCAGCTGTGTCCCGGCTTGGTTCTCTTGCGGATCGTGAAGCCGTCGGCGCTGAGCTGCGCGAGCGAGAAGTCCGCCCAGGACGGGATGAGCGCCAGGCGGCCCGAGACCGCCGGATCCCAGTCCTCGAGGGGCGGTGTGGCATGTCCCGCGATCTGTGCGGCGCGGACCTCAGCGCCGGGGTCGCGGCGCAGACCGGTGATGCCGCGCACGGCTTCGGCGAAGAAGCCGTCGTCGGCACCGCTGAAGCGCACATGCCGGTCGTGGAGTGCGGAGGACTGCGGAGCGTCGATCCGCAGGCCGAGGCCGGCGAGGAAATCCTGTGACGCATCCCCGTCCCAGATGAAGGAGTGCACCATCCGGACAGAGCCCGAGCCCGCCATCGCCACGAAGCGCACGGCGAACGGGAGCCAGGTGCGGTCTCCATCCTCGGCGCGGTGAACGCCCTCGACCCGGATGACCGCGCGAACGGGGCCGCTCTGCTCGACGTGTACGGTGTGCACCTCGGAAGTGTAGGAATGGCGCTCGGATCGGCCGTCCTCTTCGACGATCTCGTGCTGGAGGAGACTGATGAGCCGGGCCCGTTCTGCGACGATGCGTCCGTCGCGGAGCAGACGATGGAAGAGCACCGGCGAGACCTCGCCATCTCGCAGGGCGGGGAACTCCAGACGCATCGGCCCCGTGTCGACCGCGATCACTTCGTTCTCGACGTCGACGCGAACAGCCGCATCACCGGGACGTGGTGCGCGTGCCTCCGCCCCCACGACGACGGCGTACTCTCCGGGATCGGACCCGCGGGCGCCGAGCGCCGCCCCGACCCATTTGAGGGAGCCGTCGGGCCAGGTGGCAAGAGGCCAGAACTGCGCGGGCTCATTTGAATCCGGAAGGCGGCGCAGGCGCAGCGAGGAGATGTCTCGTACGCGCCCCCGCGTGAGCGGGAAACCCCAGGTGGTCCCGTTCGGCAGCGTGCCGGGAGTCTCGTCATCCAGCCATCGCAGGGGAACCAGATCATCACTGTTCACAGGGCGTGCACCTCCAGGTTGCGGTAACAGGCGACCAGCGGCGACATCTGCCGGAATCCGATGCGTCCGGATCCGACCAGCGGGCCGGTCGAGCGGTCGTCCTCCCACGTGAACAGGAGGAGGTCGTCGATCGCGAATTCCACGCGGCTCTCGTCCTTGACGACGCTGATGCGGTAGAAAGCCTCGCGGGCGTCGACCACCGGCGGCAGAGGATCCGCCCCCTGTGCGACGAGATGGAAGCCGGGTGATTTACGCAGGTTGCACGTGTGGAACGCGCGCTCCTCCTCCCACCGCCGACGGAAGTACGAGACGTGGAGGGTGCGGATGTCACCGGAGTGGTACTGCGGATACGCGCCGCTGCGGGTCGCCAGGCTGGGATCGAAGATGTCCCCGCCCTCGTGCGAGGTCGAACCGAAGAAGAGCATCGCGAGTCCCGGCTCCGCACGCGGTGAGAACTCCCAGGTGATGCGGATGCGGTCGGGGAAGGTCTCCGGGCACCACATCGTCCAGTGGTCGTCGAAGCCCCCCGCCGAGGACAGGATGAGCCCGTCACTCGCGGTCGTCGCATCCACGGGGCCCTCCTTCACCCATCCGTCGAGGTCGTCGGGAGTGCGCAGCGGGTTGCTGTAGATCAGCATCCGGGTCATCCCTTCACAGAGCCGATGAGCATTCCCTTGGCGAAATGCTTCTGCAGGAAGGGGTAGAACAGCACGATCGGCAGAGTCGCCACGATGATCACGGCGAACTTGATGCCCTGCGCCGGGGGCAGTTCGGTGGCGCTCTGGTCCACGACCGAAAGGTCGGATGCCGCCGTCACCTGGCGCAGGAACATCTGCAGCGTCCACATCGAGTTGTCGTTGAGGTACAGCAGGGGCGACATGAAGTCGTTCCAGATTCCGACGGCGTAGAACAGTGCGAACGTCGCGAGCACCGGTTTCGAGAGCGGGAGGATGATGCTCCAGAGCGTCTGAAGTTCGTTCGCGCCGTCGATGGTCGCGGACTCCTCGAGCTCGTTGGGCAGCTGCTGGAAGAAGTTCTTGATGATGATGAGGCTGAACGGGTTGATCGCGGCGGGCAGGATCAGCGCCCAGTAGTTGTCCAGCAGCCCGAGGTCCTTGACGACCAGGAAGGTCGGGATCATGCCACCGGAGAACACCATCGTGAACACGACGAGCGTGATGATCACACGGCCGCCCGGGAGCTGCGCCTTGCTGAGCGGATACGCCATCGTGGCGGTCAGGAAGAGCTGCACCGCGGTGCCGACGGCGGTGACCAGGACGGTGGTGACGAGTGCGCGCACGAACGAGGGGCTCGTGAAGATCGCTTCGTAGGCGTCGAGGGAGAACGTCTCGGGCCAGAGGAAGAACGATCGGCTCGCGAGTTCCGCCTCGGTGGCGAACGAGCCTGCGAGCACGAAGACGAACGGGATGAGCGCGATGACGCCGACGATGACCATCAGCGCGACATTGAAGACGTCGAAGACGCGTCCGCTCGGGGTGTTGAATCGGTCCTTCGGTCGAGTCATCAGAAGATCCCCGTCTGGTTGGTGCGTCGCGCGAGCCAGTTGGCCCCGAAGATCAGAACGACTCCGACGACGGCTTTGAACAAGCCGACCGCGGTCGCGTAGCTGTACGAGCCCTGCGTGATGCCCATGAAGTAGACGTACGTGTCGAAGACATCGGCGACCGAACGGTTCAGCGCGTTGGTCATGAGATAGATCTGCTCGAAACCGGTGTTGAGCACCTGGCCCATCTGCAGCACGAGCATGACGATGATGGTCGGCATGATCGACGGGAGCGTGATGTGCCACACGCGCTGGAACCGTCCGGCGCCGTCGATGATGGCGGCTTCGTACTGCTCCTGGTCGACGGTGGCGAGAGCCGCGAGGAAGATGATGGTTCCCCAGCCGGTGTTCTTCCAGATGTCCTGCAGCACGATGATCGGGCGGAACCAGGAGGGGTCGGCCAGGAAGTCGACGTCTGTGCCCAGCACCCCGTTGATGAGCTGGAAGAGCGGCCCGACGTCGAGGGCGAAGAGCAGATAGGTCAGCGAGGCGACGACCGTCCAGGACAGGAAGTGCGGCACATAGAGCAGGGTCTGCACCGTGCGCTTGAGGACGATCACGCGCAGTTCGTTCAGCAGCAGCGCCGCGACGATCGTCAACGGGAAGGCGATCACGAGGCTGAGCAGCGCGAGGATCAGCGTGTTCGTGAGCAGGCGGGGGAAGTCCGGACTGGAGAAGAAGTCCTCGAAATGACTCGTGCCGACCCAGGGGCTGTCGTTCACCCCGAGGAACGGGATGTAGTCCTTGAACGCGATGAGGGCGCCGTACATGGGCCAGTAACGGAAGACCAGGAAGTAGGCGACTCCCGGGACCAGCAGCAGGTACAGCCACTTGTATCTGCGGAAGTGCGCTGCGCTGGATCGTCGTCGTTGCTTCTTCGGCAGGACGAGGGTTTCGGTGACGGTTGCCGCCTGCAGCGTCGAGGTATCAGGGATTGCCATGATCTTCTCTTCTCGAATACGTCGGGCCGGCAGTGACCCTGCCGGCCCGACCGGACTCAGGAGCCGGCTTCGGCCAGTTCGTTGATCTCCTTGATCACGTCGTCACCGCCGCTCGAGCGCCAGAGCTCGATGGCCTTCTCGACGTCACCGAGGGTGATCTGGCCCGCGAGGAACTGGATCCGGGCATCCGCCACGATCGTGTCGAGCTGCGCGCCCTTCGAGATGTACGTCTCGGACACGAACGGAGCGGACGGGTCGAACTCCGCATGCTCGAGGTCGGCCGCCTCGATCTCCTTGCGCTTGTCGTACATCTGCTGCTCGTACTCGGACGGCTGCTTGGGGAGGTAGCCCTTGAACCCGTTGACGTTCATGCCCAGCTGCGAGTAGCTCAGCACGGCGTCTTTCAGCTCCTGCGGGACGCCGTCGACGGCGACAGCGAGATCGCCGTCGAGCGTGTAGGTGGTGCCTTCGATGCCGTTGTTGAGGATCGGCCCGGCCTCATCCGAGTTCAACTTGTCGAGCACCTCCAGGACACCGCGGAGTTCCGCCTCCGTGCGCACCGACGACTTCGGAATCGCGAGGAATCCGCTGTAGCCGGCGGTGGGCAGCGCGTGAAGCTCACCGTCCGGCCCTTCGAGGTTCCCCGTGATGTCGACGTACTCGCTGAATGCGTCGGGCTGCGACTGCTTCAGCAGGGAGATCAGCTGGCCGGCGCGCGAGTGCACGTCGAGGATGATGCCGCCCTTGCCATTGAGGAAGGGCTCGTTCCAGGTCGCGGAGTCGAAGGTCGCGAAGTCCCGGTTCACGAGTCCCTCATCGACGAGCCGGCGCTCGAACTCGACGGCTTCCAGCCATTCATCGGTGGTGAAGTTCGGCACGAGTTCGCCATCGCGTTCCGTCCAGCGGTTGCCTGCGCCGTACCAGGTCTCGATGGCATCCCATGGGCTGTTGGTGCCGATGGTCCCCGGCCACTTCGGGACGATGATCCCGTAGGTGTCGTCGACGCCGTTGCCGTCCGGGTCGTTCTGGGTGAACGCCTTCGCGACCTCGTACAGGTCTTCGGTCGTCTTCGGAAGTTCGAGGCCGAGGTTCTCCAGCCAGTCCTTGCGGACGATGACCGCTTCACGCATCACGTCTCGCGCACGGAAGATTCCGTAGACCTTGCCGTTGACGCTGGCCGCCTTCTGAACCTCGGGGAGGTTCGTCTTCAGGTTCGGGTAGTCGCCGAGATAGTCGGTGAGATCCCAGAAGGCACCCGCCTCGGCGTTGCGGACGAAACCCGGGTCCTTGCCCTGCACGACCATCACCTGAGGGAGGTCGTCGCCGGCGAGGGTGATGTTCACCTTGTCGCCGTAGGACGCGTTCGGGACCCAGTTGAGCTTGAGGTCGACCCCGGCGACCTCTTCCAGTGCCGTCTCGATCTCGTTGCCCTCGGTCGGTGCATTCGTGACCAGGTACGGAGCCATGATCGAGAGGGACTCGAGCTCGGCGCCCTCCTCGGGCGCAGCGGCTCCGGAGCCGCAGCCCGTCAGAGCGATCGTGATCGTGGCGGCAAGCGCAGTGGCTGCAAGGGGTGTGCGTTTCATGGGGGAACTCCTTCGTCGGGGTGCCGGATCGGTGGTGTCGGATGGCTCTGCCGGCCCGTGGACGGATCGGCTGATGCCTCGGTCAGTGGGTCAGGTCCGCATCGATGCGTTTGTCGTTGGCGGTGAAGAAGCCGACGGCGAGCACGGTGTTGATGACGATCCACGCGCCCATCGTGAGGAAGGGGACGATGCCGGGCACCGCGCTGCTGACGGTGACGATCACGACGGCGCTGAGTAGCAGGAGGAGCACGTGCGGGATGTTCCGCAGCGACCATCGCCCGGCCACCGAGATGTAGGACCCCAGGGGAACGTCGTAGTGCGCGTAGAGGGGGATAACGACGCAGGCGTTGGCGAATGCCAGGACGAAAGCCGCCAGGAAGGTCACGCGCAGCGCAGGGTCCGTGGTGCCGGCTGCGGCGACGCCGAGCACGGTGCTCGCCCAGATGGCCGGGCCGGCGGTGGCGTTCGCGCGGAGGAACTCGCGTTTCCACGTGCGGGCGAAACCTCGGAGCAGCGGGACGGACTCACCGCGGAGTCGTTGCCGGGTCATCGTCGTCGCGGCCACGGAGGCCGGGGCTGCGCCGAGCACGCCGGCTCCGGCGAGGGTGAACAGCCACCAGAGCACGTTGATCCGGGCCACCCAGAAGATCCAGTCCATCGCGTCGTGGAGACGTATGGCCCAGCCGGCGGGTGCAGCGGTGGTGCTCATCTGCCCCTCCTTTGGGACGAATCATGGCGACGGCGGTACTGGTCGCGCTCCACAAGTAAGCGCTTTCCACGACAGTACGCGGACCATTGAATCGTGTCAATAGCGGGTCTGCTCAGCTGACGAGGGTGCCGCCTCGCGGGGCGCCATCGCCGTCCTTGCGCTCGACGGCACGCAGGGAGCGGGCGACGAACGCCGCGATCCGCTGCGCTCCCTCCCACCGGAAGTGCGTATCGTCGACGAGGCCGTCCGGCCACGCCGACGTCTCGCCGGGCGCGTAGTGCGACAGGAGCTTCGCCGAGCCCTCGTCGCCGAGGTCCTCGTACAGCCATGTCGTGAACACGGTGAGATCGATCAGTGGAGCGTCGAGTTCGCGGGCGAGGTCGCGCACCGCGTTCGGATAGTCGCCGTGCGTGGGGACGACCCGGCCATCGGCGAACCAGCGCCGCTCGCACGACGTGCACAGCACTGCGGTGGCGCCGTATTGGCGGGTCTCGGCGACGAAACGACGCAGTCGCTCGGTGTAGCCGCCGCGCGCCGCCAGCAGCTCCGGATGCTTCTGGTCGTTGTGGCCGAACTGGATGACCACGGTGTCTCCTGGTTTCACCTCGGCGATCAGGCGATCCCACGAGCCGGAGGCCAGGAAGGACTCGGTCGTCGCGCCGCCGAAGGCCAGATTCCGCACCGGGGCGTCCACGCGCTGCGCGAGCGCCTCACCCCAGCCGGACATCGGCTCCTCACCGGGCTTCATCGGCGCGACGGTCGAGTCGCCGGCGAGGTGATAGGTCATCGTGCCGTCCTCTCCGGCAGACGCAGCTCGCCGTTGCGGCGGTGCGGAAGCGAGGTGATGCTGTCGTCGCGCAGCGGCAGCGGGAGCAGGTGCTGCGGTGCGTCCTGGAAGGCGATCGGGCGCAGGAAGCGGCGGATGGCCGTCGCGCCGACGGAGGTGTGCACCGACGTGGTCGCCGGCCACGGGCCTCCGTGCTGCTGAGACCACGTCACGGCGACTCCGGTCGGCCATCCGGCGAACAGCACGCGGCCGGCGTGCTGCTGCAGCAGGTCGAGGATCTCCGAGACATCGTCGGATGCTTCGGAGTGCAGGGTTGCCGTGAGACTTCCGGGAACAGCGCGGAGTGCCGCGCGCAGTTCGTCCTCGCCGGAGTACCGCACCAGCAGCGTGACCGGGCCGAAGCACTCTTCGAGAAGCACCTCCGGGCGGGCCGCGACCGCGGCGGCGTCCGTGGTCAGCACGACGGGGCGGGCTCCCTCGCCGTCTGCGCCGAGCGCGACGATGGAGACGGAATCGTCGGCCTGCAGGTGTGCGATCCCCTCGGGGAAGGCGGCGGTGATCCGGTCGGTCAGCAGCCGCCCGCCCGCGGCGCTGGTGACGGCATCCGCAACGGCATCCTCGAAGCCGGCCTCAGCGGGCACGAACACCACGCCCGGCTTGGTGCAGAACTGCCCTGCACCCAGCGTGAACGATCCGACCAGGCCGGCGGCGAGGTCGCCGCCGCGCGCCCGGGCGGCCGCCTCCGTGATGACGACGGGGTTGACGCTGCCGAGCTCTCCGTAGAACGGGATCGGGTCGGGACGCGAGGACGCGAGATCGAACAGGGTCCGCCCGCCGGACAGCGACCCGGTGAATCCGGCGGCCTGAATCGAGGGATGCCGCACGAGGGCGTTCCCGGCTTCGCGGCCCTCCACGAGCCCCAGCGAACCCTCCGGTGCTCCCGCGGCGTGCAGCGCTGCGCGCACGATCTCGGCGGTGCGCTCGGAGAGGCGCGGGTGGCCGGAATGCGCCTTCACGACGACCGGATTCCCCGCCGCCCAGGCCGAGGCGGTGTCCCCGCCGACCACGGAGAACGCGAACGGGAAGTTCGACGCCGAGAACACGGCCACCGGCCCCAGCGGCACGAGCAGGCGGCGCAGCTCCGGCCGTGGCGGTGTCGCCGCGGCATCGGCGTCGTCGATCGTGAGTTCGAGGTAGGAGCCCTCCTCGACCACGGTCGCGAACAGCCGCAGCTGTCCGCTGGTCCGGCCGACCTCGCCAGTCAGCCGGGCTTGTCCCAGATGCGTCTCCTCGTCGGCGATCGCGACGAGTTCAGCCGCGTTCGCGTCCAGGGCGTCGGCGGCGGCGCGCAGCCACGCGGCGCGCTCGAGGGCCGTCGAATGGCGCCAGACGGGAGCGGCGGATGCCGACTCGGCGAGGATGGACTCGAGCTCTTCGATCGTGGTCATGGCAGTTCCTTTTCGGAGAGGACGGGGGAGAAGCGGATGCCGAGACCGGCGTGCGCGGTTTCGGTGAGGTGGCCGTCGGCGATCATGACCGGTGACGGATCGGCGAGCGCGCCGAGCGCACCGAAGCCGGCATCCTCGACGTCCTCGGCCATCGGGTCGCCGGCGAGCGTCAGCGCGAGCTGACCGGAGAGTTCGGGTAGCAGGTGGGGGTGCAGGGTCGCGCCGTACGAGGCCGCGATCTCGGCGATCCGCAGGAACGGGGTGATGCCGCCGACCCGGATGATGTTCGGCTGCACGATCTGCGCCGCGCCGGCCCGGAGGAAGTCGGCGAACCGGTGCGCGGTGTGCAGATTCTCTCCGAGCGCGATCGGCACCGTGATGCGCCGTGCCAGCTCGGTGTGCCCGGCCAGGTCGTCCGCGCGCAGGGGCTCCTCGATCCACGCCGGGTCGAAAGCCGCCAGCGCCTCGATCGACCGGCCGGCTCGTGCCAGATCCCAGCGCTGATTCGCGTCGAGCATCAGGGTGCGGCCGGGGCCCAACAGATCGCGCACCAGAGCCACGCGATCGACGTCCTCCGCGAGATCCGGCCTCCCGACTTTGATCTTGACGGCGTCGAAGCCGGCGTCCAGCCAGCGCCGGACCTGTGCCGTCAGCTCGTCCTCCGAGTAGTGCAGGTTCACCCCTGAGCCGTAGGCGTGCACGCGCTCCCGGCGCCGGCCGAGCAGAGCCGAGACCGGCAGCCCCCGGGCTCGGGCCTCGGCATCCCACAGCGCGAGGTCGAGCCCGGCGAGCGCGATCGTGGTGATGCCTCCGCCACCCGCCTCGTGCAGGTGCTCCCACACCCTCTGCCAGCAGGCGCCCGGACTCGCGGGCAGGCCGATGGCCGCCGCCGTGATGTCATGGGCGAGCAGCGCGTGCACGGCTTCGGCACCGATCTGCGGGGTCCACGAGAAGCCCCATCCCTCAGCACCGTCCGAGCGCACGACGTGCGTGGCGATGACGCCGACGGAGGTCACCTCGGCGGCCCACGGGCGTGTCAGCGGCACGCGCTGCAGTCGCGTCTCGAAGCGGGCGATCGTGCTCACAGCAGCGCGCGCCCCGCCTCCAGGATCTCCGCCAGCCGCCGTTCCTGCGCTGGTGTCGGGTCGACGAGGGGCGGCCGCACTGAGCCGACGGCGAGCCCGGAGAGTCGCAGTCCCGCCTTGATCAGCGAGACGCCGAACCCGGGGGTCTCGTCGCGGAGGGCGACGAGCGGGCGGTAGAAGCCGTCGAGGAGGGCGAGACGGCGCACCTCATCGTCGTCGGCGTACGCGCGGTAGTAAGCGTTCGCGACCTCGGGGATCATGGCGAACGCCGCCGAGGAGTACAGCGGAACGCCGATGCCGCGGTAGGCGGCCTGCGTCAGCTCGGCGGTGAGCAGGCCGTTGAAGAAGGCGAAGTCGTCACGGCCGGCCTCGGCGACGGCGCGGACGATCAGCTGGGTCGTGCCGATGTCGCCGGTGCCGTCCTTGAAGCCGACCACTTTCGGGTTCTCGGCCAGCCGCCGCGCCGCGGCGACGGAGTACTGGGCTGTGCCGCGGTGGTACACGATGACCGGGAGATCGGATGTCGAGAGGATCTGCTCGACGTAGGAGACGAGGCCCTGCTGCGTGCCTCCGACCAGGTACGGCGGCAGCACCAGCAGCCCGTCGGCACCGGCATCCGCTGCCGCCCCGGCGATGTCCCGCGCGTGCCCGAGCGGCCCGCCGGTACCGGCGACGACC
This sequence comes from Microbacterium aurantiacum, assembly GCF_002872075.1. Classification (GTDB taxonomy): domain Bacteria; phylum Actinomycetota; class Actinomycetes; order Actinomycetales; family Microbacteriaceae; genus Microbacterium; species Microbacterium aurantiacum_A. The sequence goes on from NZ_PGGU01000029.1 coordinate 140,771, forward strand.
GGAACCCGTCCGCCGGCCGACTGCACGGCGGTGCGCGTGACGGCGCTCGCCTCGGCAGCGGACAGAGCGTGGAATTCGCCGGTGCCGCATGCCGGGAAGACTCCTCCCGCCCCTGCCGCGACGCCTGTGTCGATGTGGGCGGCGAGCAGGTCATGGTCGACGACGCCTGCGTCATCGAACGGGGTGACGGGGAAGAACAGGATTCCGCGGAAGTCCATGCCGGTCCTTTCAATCGGTGTGGGTCGCCGAGCCCGGGGCACGAGTCGACACGGCGACGGCGAGTTCGGTGCGCCAGCTGCGGCTCGGATACCAGCCGAGCACGCGCGCGGCCTTCGCCGAGCTGAAGGCCGGGGCGTCACCGGTGAGGGCGAGCGCCGCCCTGGCTGCTCCGGGGTGGAACCGGGGGATCAGGTCGCTGAGCTGCTCCCGTGCAAGCGCGTCGTTGGCGCCCACGAAGAACACCTCGCCGTTGGGGATGTCCCCGATACCCCGCAGCAGCGTGTCGGCGAAGGCCGCGACGTCGCGGGCATCGACATAGTTGAACAGTGCGGGGGCGGCGAGCGCCGGGTCGTCGAGGCGCTCGAGCACGGTGTGACCCTGCTGGGTCGGCGCACCCGCCCATTCCTCGGGGGCGATCACATAGCACGGGCGGAATGCGGCGAACCGGGTGGCGTCGCCGGTCTGGCGCTGCAGCATTCCCAGGGTCTGCTCGATCACGAGCTTCGACAGGCCGTAGGCGTTCCACGGGTGCGTCAGCGACTCCTCGTCCAGCGGCAGACGCTCCGGAACCCAGCCCGCCGGTGCGCCGTAGCCGATCACGGTCGGGCTGGAGGCCGCGACGATGCGCGGGATGCCGGCCTGAACGGCACCGCCGAGCACGGACATGGCCAAGGCCGCGTTCGTGCGCATGATCACGTCCTCCGGAGCGCTGAACGGCACCGCGATGGCGGCGAGATGGATCAGCGCGTCGGCACCCGAGGTGGTCAGCGCGTCGAGGGCGGCCGCGGCATCCGTCAGGTCGACGGACACCTGCTCGATGCCGTCTCTGACGAGTTCGTTCGACGGCGTGCGATCGAAAGACACCAGCTCGTGACCGGCATCCGCCAGTTCCGCGACCAGCGATCTGCCGAGGCGGCCCGAACCGCCGGTGACGACGATCCTCATCGCCCGCGCCGTTCGGAACCCTGCAGCAGGGCGATGCCGAGATCGTCGACGGAGACCGGCATCCCGCTCTCCAGGGAAAGGTTGCCGGCGATGCCGACCGCGATCGAGCGGATGCCGTCCGTCCAGTCCGCTGGGCGCGCCAGCGGATCCTCTCCAGGGCCGGCGAAGACATCCGCGAGAAGCAGCGCATCGCCGCCGCCGTGGCCGCCTCTGTCTGACTCGATCGGGACGTCGTACGCCGGTTCCCAGTGCTTCTGAACGATCAGGCGCTCGCCCTCCGATCGCGGGCTCACCGGGCCGGTCGCGCCGGCGAGGCTCGGATCGACCGCGCGGTGGAGTCCGTCGCCCTCGAGCACTGCGCCGCGCTCGACGACGTCGAGTTCGGCGCGGCCGAGGGTGCCGTTCACGGCGACGCGGTACCCCTCCCAGGGGGCGTGCGCGTTCAGCGAATAGGAGAGCGTGGCTCCGGAGGCGTAGTCGACGACGAGGGCGAGATTGTCCTCGATCGTGATGCCGCCGCTGAAGACGTCGAGGTCGCGGCGGTATCCGTCGTGCTGCTCGGCGTCGAGGTAGAGCGCCGACAGGCGAGCGTCGGTGCGGAGGTCGAGTTCGAAGAGGTCGCCGCCGTCGTGTGTCCCGCGCTCGGGGCGCGCGCCGAGTCCGCGCGCCTCGGCGTTGGCTGCGCCGTAGAACCGCAGCCCGCCTGAGGCGTACACGCGCGTCGGTGTCGAGCGGATCCACCAGTTCACGAGATCGAAGTGGTGACTGGCCTTGTGCACGAGCAGTCCGCCGGAGTTCTTCTTCTCGCGGTGCCAGCGGCGGAAGTAGTCGGCACCATGGCTGGTGTCGAGCACCCAGGAGAAGTCCACCGATGTGACTTCGCCGATCGTGCCGTCCTGGATCACGCGGCGCAGAGCGCTGTTGCGGGGCGAGTAGCGGTAGTTGAACGTGAGCACCACGCGGCGGCCGGTGCGCTCGACGGCCTGTTCGATGCGGTGCGCGCTCGCCGCATCGATGGTCAGCGGTTTCTCGACCACGACGTCGGCGCCGGCCTCGAGCGAGCGGATGATGAGCTCGGAATGCAGGTCGTCACGTGCGCAGATGATGACACGGTCGACGCTCTCCTCGCGGATGAGCTGCTCGAGCTCTGCCGGGGCTCCGATGCGGGGAGCGGGGAGGCCGGCAGCGGTGACGATGTCGCTGTGATAAAGGGCGCGCGTCGGGTTGGGTTCGCAGATCGCGACGAGCTCGGCGCGGTCGCGGTGAGTGCCGATGATGGCGTCGACGTACATCTGCGCGCGGTGCCCGGCACCGGCGATGGCATATCTGGTCTTCGTCATCTCGCTGTCTCTTCATCGACTGCAGCAGGCGGGCATCGCTGCCCGGGAAACGTTTTCTCAGACAACATAGCACGACAGCCGGACGCGCGCGATCGAACGATCACGCGCAAGGATCACCTCATTCCGGCGCGTCTCCGGTGCTGCCGCGTGCGATCAGGGAGGGCACGAACGTCCGCATCTCGGTGGGTGCCTCGCCGGAGAGCTGGTCGTGCATGGCGCGCCACGCGCTCGCCCCGATCTCGGCGGCCGGAACGGCCGCCGTCGTCAGCGGCGGCGTGGTGTACGCCGCGAACGGGATGTCGTCGAATCCGGCGATCGAGATGCGGCCGGGCACGTCGGCGCCGCGCGCGGTGAGCGCCGAGAGGAGGCCCATCGCGACCAGATCGTTGAACGCGAGGACGGCGGTGGCGCCGGATGCCAGCACCGGATCGGCGGCGGCCGTGCCACTGTCGAAGTCCACTCCGGCCGCCAACTCTTCGACGACGAGGCCGTCCGTCGCCGCGACAGCCTCGGCGATCGCATCTCGACGGGCGCGGTTCGAGACGCTGCGGGGAGCGCCGGCGAGATAGGCCAGCCGTCGGTGGCCGAGTCCGACCACGTGGTCGATCAGCATCCGGAGCCCTGCGCGATAGTCCGCCGCGACGACCGGGGTCTCGGGCTGCGGATCACGGTTGATCACCACCGCGGGGCTGAGCTCGGGGAGCAGAGCCCGCAGTTGCTCCTCGGACATGCGGGGTGCGCACAGGATCACGCCGTCGGTGCGCAGCCGGGTGGTCCGCGCGAGTGCGAGCTCCTCGGCGTGGTCCTCAGCCGAGTCCGCGACGAGGATATGGAAGCCGTCGGCCGCCGCCGCGCGGCTGAGTCCGCGCAGTATCGCCTGGAATGTCGGATTCGCGAGATCGGGGATCACGACGGCGACCGTCTGGGTGCGGCCCAGGACCAGGCTGCGTGCGACGGGGTTCGCGGTGTAGCCGAGCTCCGAGGCCGCGGCGCGCACGCGCTCGACGAGCGAGGGATCGACGGTGGGATTGCCGTTCATCGCACGGGAGACGGTCGACAGCGAGACGCCGGCGAGGCGGGCGACGTCGGTGATGCCCGGTCGTGGAGAAGCGCGTGTCATCGCTGTACCTTCCGAGCGGTCATCCCGCAGGGGCTGCGGTGCTGCAATCCTACGGCGAGGGCTGCGGAGCCGGTGGCCTGGCGCGATCGCCCGGTTGAGGGGAAGAGGTGCCATACTGGCCGAGAAAACGTTTTATGGAGGATGGATGCCGGGCTCGGAGCAGGATCGAAGAGTGAAACGGGCGCGATTGGAACGGCTTCGCTCGAACCGGGGCCGGGATCTCGTGCTCACGTCCCACGAGGCTCTCGCGTGGTACCTCGAGGGGGTGCGCACGCATGTGTCGCTCGCGGGACCGGCCGCACTCGCCGTCCGAGTGCGACCGGACGGCGACGTGATCTACGTCGCGGACAACGAGGCCGACCGCCTGATCGCCGAGGAGTTCCTGCCCGATGACGCGGATCGCGTCATCCGGGTGCCGTGGCAGGTGTCGCCGGCGGTGGCGGCCGCCGAGCAGGATGCCGTGCCGGAGGCCTCTGTCGCCCGCGAGCTTCGCGCCGCCCGTGCGCCGCTGCTCCCGGGTGAGCGGGACCGGTACCGGAGGCTGGGTCGCGACTGCGCCGAGGTGCTCACGGACGTGCTGCGCGGGGCTCGGCCGGAACGGACGGAGCAGCAGCTCGCAGCGACGGTCGTGGGCGGATTGGCCGCGCGCGGGATCGATCCGCTCGTCGTACTGGTGGCGGGCGCGGGGCGACTCGCGTTCCGGCATCCGCTTCCGACTGCGGCGCCGCTGGGTCAGCGGGCGATGGTCGTGGTGTGCGGTCGGCGCAGCGGCCTGATCGCGAATGCCACGCGATGGGTCGGCGCTCCGGTCGAAGAGGCGCCGATCCTCGACGTGGAGCGCGTGTTCCTGGACGCCACGGTGCCTGGCTCCCGCCTCGACGACGTGTTCGAGGCCGGCGTCGCCGGGTACGGGCGCAACGGGTTCGACGCCGAGGAGTGGCGGCGGCACCACCAGGGCGGACCGGCCGGGTACGCCGGGCGTGACCCTCGGGCCATGGCGGGGGTGGACGACCTCATCGTGACGGATCAGGCCTTCGCGTGGAACCCGACAGCCCCCGGTGTCAAGGTCGAGGACACCATGCTGCGCACTGCGGACGGATGGGAGGTGCTCACCGAGGACCCGCGCTGGCCGTCGGTCGAGCACCGCGGGCTTCGGAGGCCGGTGACGCTGCCGTACGGCTGAGATTCACTCCCCGAGCAGCACGACGACCTCGGCGTCGGTGAGCCGGCCATCGGCCACGGCGCCGCGGAACGACAGCCTGACGTGCTCGCCCTCATCGAGCCGCACCGGTGCCGACCAGGCGAGAGCCGATCCGATTCCCGGATAGTCCGCCACGCGCACGAACCACGGGTCGCTCCGAGTGCGCAGGTCATCTCCGGCGACGGCGACGGTCGCCTCGCCGTCGGTGAAGCGGGCGCTGAACGCCAGCCACGCGGATACGGAGCCGTGCACGGATTCCTCGCCGTGAGCATCCGGGGTGCGCACGTCGACATCGGATGCCGTGGGGAACCGCCAGGTGAAGCCGCCGTAGCCGCCGCCCGATCGCCCGTTGCTGCCCGGGCTCCCGAGCTCGACGGGCCCGCCCGCTGCCCGCAGCGTCGTGGTCGTCCGGAACAGCCAGGCGCGCGGGTCGGATGACGGGCGCAGATGCCAGGCGGTCGTCTCCTCAAGCAGGACGCCGCCGTCGGGAGCGACCCATTCGGCGTGCACATCGAATCCGTCGTCGCGCGGTGCGAACGAGGTCACCCGGATGCGACCGGCATTGTCGAGCCAGCGATACCCCTGATCGCGGACGTAGGTGGGGCCGCCCCAGAAGTTCACGCCGTTGACGTGCTGGAGCGCCACCGAGGCGCCCAGGTGCCAGTCGTGATCGGCAGGGTGCGCGTCGGTCACGACGGTGCCGCCCGGCGTGCGCACGGGGTGCAGGAAAGGCCGCGGACCCGAGGTGCGCGCGACCGCGGAGCCGTCGTCGTGCACTGCGACGACGGATGATCCTGCGCGAAGCTCGCGTGTGCGGCCTGACTGCGGCGCGGAGGCGAACGGCGCGTGCAGTTCGCTGAACAGCGCCCCGGCCCGCGCGGTGCGTTCGGCCCAGAACGCCACGCCGTCGATGGTGGTGAGGGCGGCGGGACGATCCGTGAGCACCGTGCGCTCGGCGTCCGGCACCAGGATCGGGTCCGGCGCCGTGCGCACGGCCTCCATCACCGTCATGAACGCCCCGGCCTCGACGAGAGGAGAAGTCAGAGCGATGCCGCGGTCGCGGTGATCGAGCAGCTCTTCGAAGAGGTCGGTGCGCCCGGTGTCCTCCACCTGACCGTCGGGATACTCGAGTCGGTCCGTCGTGTAGGAGAAGACCACGTCGGCGCCGGGTGTGCGCACCTCGATCAGGGGGTCGGACTGTTCCGGCGCGGCGAGGGTGAGGGCCGCCGAGACGATGCGGCCGTCGCTGAGTGTGACCCGGACGCTCGAGGTGTCATCCGCCTCGATGTCGTTCGCACGGTAGAGCTCGAGCTCGATGAGCGCGACGTCTTCGCGGCGCCGGGCGCCGGCGAGACGCAGCGCCGTCGCTACGGCGTGCGAGAGCGGGTTCGTCACCACGCCGTCCACGACGGGGAGGCCGTCGAGGCTGCGCCTGCCCGCCCATGCGGAGCGCGTCCAGTACGCGGCATCCCTCGTCCAGGCGCCCCAGGCAGCGACCGATGTCGGTTCGCCGAGTTCTGCGAGGCGGGCGAACGCGTGCGAGCCGAAGCTCTGGAAGCCGATCTGCACTGCGCGGCCGGAGTGCTCCTGAAGGGCGAGCAGATCTTCGAACTGCTCCATGGTCGCGACCGGCGGCTTCTCGAGGTACAGGTCGCAGCCGTGCTCGAGGGCGAGCGCGGCCAGGGCGAAATGCGTGCCGGTGGGCGTCGCGACGATGACCACATCGGGACGGATTCCGGCGGCGAAGGCCTCGGCGAGTCCGGGGAACGCGGGTGCATCCGCGCCGAAGCCGTCCTCGGGTGCTCCACTCGGATCCGCGAGTGCGACCACGCGCACGCGGTCGCCGAGTCGTTCCAGATTGCGCAGGTGGACGGCGCCGAAGCCTCGCGCTCCGACGAGCAGCACGTCTGTGACCATCGCGAGATTCCTTCGGTCGGGGAGCGGATGCGGCGCCGCATCCTCCTCCAGTATACGGAAAGCGCTTCCCGAAGCGTGCTGTCGTTGCTCGCGGCGGCGGCGCGACCCCTCTACGCCGCTCTCACTCCACTTCGTGACCGAGATCAGGGCGAGGCAGGAAACGCGCGGTCGCGTCGGTCACCGCTTCGAGTTCGACGATCACGATCTCGTTCGCGCCGGTTCGTGTCACCGGGCCCGGAACGTACAGGGTGCGCTGCGGACCGCGCCGCCAGTACCGTCCGAGCAAGAACCCGTTGACCCACGCGTAGCCCTTGCCCCAGCCGGCGGTGTCGAGGAACAGGTCCGCGGTCTCGTGCAGGTCGAAGGTGCCGCGCAGGCCGACCGCGCCGCGGGCGCGGCCGCCGACGATCAGCGACTCGTCCGACGAGGCATCCGACACGGCCTGCCCGAGGGCGGCGACGTCGAACGTGCGCACCCGCCACAGCCCGGAGATCGGGCTGCCGTCGAGAAGAGGCGTGCCGATCAGCCCCTTCGCCTCGCCGAGCTTCGCGTCGTAGTTGACGCGGCCGGTCTCTTCGACGAGGAGGCGCAGCGACCCTGCGGCAGGGAGGCTCAGTGACAGGTCGCCGAGCGTGCGCTGCATCCTTCCCACCGGCACCCCATCCAGGTCGACCCAGGCGTAGTCGCGCACCTCGGCCTCGAGCAGGCCGCCGCTCGCGGCATCCGCGGTGTACTCCGCCAGCACCACATCGGAGCCGAGTTCGTCCATCGTCGGCGGCGAGTCGAATGCGCCGCGATCGTGGGCGACCAGCGAGAGCGGATCGGCGATCGCGTCGAATGCCACCGAGAACGCCGGTGCCTCCACGACGGCCGGGGCCTGCTCGTCGGGCACGGGCGCATGCCTCGCGATGACCTCCCGGAACGCATGGAACTTCGCCGTGACGTCGCCGGACTCCGTGAGGGGGGCGTCGTAGTCGTAGCTCGTCACCATCGGCAGGTAGCGCCCGGAATCGTTCGCTCCCGCGGTGAGCCCGAAGTTCGTGCCGCCGTGCACCATGTAGATGTTCACGGATGCTCCCGCCGCGAGCAGGCGGTCGAGGTCCGCGGCACTGTCGGCGAACGTGGTGGTGTGATGCTTCTCGCCCCAGTGGTCGAACCAGCCGCACCAGAACTCCATGCACATGAGCGGGCCGGTCGGCTGATGCTCGCGCAGCACCGCCAGCCGCTCATCGATGCGTCCCCCGAAGGACCCGGTCTTGTGCAGTTCAGGGTGTGCGCCGTTGTCGAGCATGTGCGGGATCGGCTGGTCGACCTGAGTGAGCGGCACCGTGATGCCCGAGGCTCGGGTCTGCCGCACCAGAGCCTCGAGATAGTCCTTGTCGGCTCCGTAGGCTCCGTACTCGTTCTCGATCTGCACGAGGATCACGCTGCCGTCGCGGTCGATCTGGCGCGGCGCGATGATCGCGTTGACCTTCTCCAGGTACGCGGAGACCTCGGTGAGGTAGGCGGGGTCGCTGGTGCGCAGCTTCATGGTCTTGTCTGCGGTGAGCCAGGTGGGCAGGCCGCCGTTGTGCCACTCGGCGCAGATGTACGGGCCGGGTCGCACGATCGCGTGCATGCCCTCTTCGGCCACGATATCGAGGAACCGCCCGAGGTCGACATCGCCGTCCTCGCGCCACGCGCCCTTCACCGGCTCATGGGCGTTCCAGGCCACGTAGGTCTCGATGGCGTTCAGCCCCATCAGCCCCGCCGTGCGGATGCGGTCGCGCCAGAGGCCCGGGTGCACGCGAGGGTAGTGCATCGCGCCGGAGATGATCTGGTGCGGTTGTCCGTCGAGGAGGAAGGCGGTTTCGCCGATGTGGAACCGGGATGCCGTGGCCGTCGTCATGGGCGACAGTGTAACGGGAAGCGTTTTCCCCGGTGCGCTGGCAGCGGTCGATCGTGCGCGACATGCATGGGGTCGGTCTCGGCGGTCACTCGACATCTCCTTCGAACAGGTGCTGCTCCGTCGGTGACAAGACGAGGAAGAGGGGGCCGGCGATGGTCTGCACTGCGGCGGCCGCGATCAGAACCGGAATCGTGCCGATGAACTCGGCCGTGAGGCTGGCCCCTGCTGTCGCGAAAAGGGAGGCGGCGGCATAGACGCCGCTGACCGTGCTGACGGCGGTGCCCCGGAACGACGGCGTCACTGTCAGCAGTAAGAGCGTGTTGGCGCTGACCCAGGAGACCGTGAAAGGAAATCCGCTGAGGAGGAAGACCGCCAGGGCGGTCCACGGAGTCGGGTGGAGCGCCAGCACCAGCAAGAGCACTCCTGACAGCGACGCACCTGCCGCGATGGGTATCCGATATCCGAGTCGTGTGACGATGGCGGGTATGAGCGGCGTGGCCAGGACAGCGGTGATCGCGAAGGCGCCGTTGACCGCACCCATCCAGCTTGCGGATGTCCCGATCACCCCCAGCATGAGAACGGGAAAGAGCGGGGTCAGCGCTCCTTCCTTCACTGGGTCCGCAAGCTGCAACACGGTGATGGCGCGTGTCGGCCTGTTCCGCCGGAGATATCGCAGCCCCAGACGCCACGAACCGAACAGCCCATCAGCGTGGAGGTCGGCGTTCGCCGTGCTGCGGAGAGGGAGAAGCATCAGGGCGGATGCCAGCAGCAGCCCTGTTGCGACAGCGATGGTCGGTGTGAAGCCGACGAGCCCCATCAGAGTGCCGCCCAGGACGGGGCCGGCGATGCGAGCGACGTTGTTCGCCGCTGAGTTGGCCGACATCGCGGTGGGCAGATCGGCGGCCGGCACGATCGTTGCCACCGTGGCTTGCTCGGCGGGAGCGTAGAACTGCATCGCTGTCGACTGCAGCAGCGAGAGCACGAACAGGATGATGACGTTGTCGGGCGAGACGGCGACCAGCGCGAGGAGCCCGACCCGCGCCCAGCTGACGAAATGCAGCAACCGGGTGCGGTCGACCCTGTCCGCGATGACTCCCCCGAGACTTCCGAGGGCGATCGCGGGCAGCAGGCCGGATACGACCAGCGCACCCGTGGCCACCGGGGAACCGGTCGCCGTGTAGACGTGGACCGACAGCGCGAGGCCCACTGACCAGCCGGCCAATGACGCGCACAGGTTCGAGGACCAGAGCACGCCAAACTGCGGTTGAGCGCGAAGGAGGTTCATTCCGAAACAGTCGCGCGTAACCTACTGAAGGTGTCAGTATCTTCCTTCAGTAGCCCAGGGCTGCAACTTCTCGACGACGCCGAGGCCGCCACGTTCGTGAGCCTCTCCGCGACGTCCCAGTACTTCCTGCCGTTCCTCGCCCGGGAACGGTCCGCTGGCCAAGTGGCAAGCGAACTCGGAGTCGACATCGGCTCCGTCGGCTACCGCGTCCGGCGGATGATCCAGTTGAATCTGATTCGGGAATCGCGAGTGGAGAAGCGCGCCGGTCGCGCGGTCCGCTACTACCGCTCTGTGGCCGATCGGGTGTTCGCCCCGCTGGCATTGACTCCGATCGGCAACGTCCGCGACCTTTTCGCCCTCGGCCGCGCGAGCAGTAGCAGCGCCATCGAGGTCAGCCTCGAGAAGGCGTGGCTGGAGATCGCCCGGGTTCAGCAGTGGGGGACGCACCTGTACCGACCCACTCCGCACGCTTCCCCCAACCGCGATTTCGCTCCCGAGAACCTCATCGACAGTCCGCTCGACTTCTGGGACGTCGTGCTTTCGCCCCGCACACCGCCCGTTTGGGACCAGCACACGACCCTGCACCTGACTCGCCAAGAAGCGGATCAGCTGCAGCGGGAGCTCAGCCTGATCGTCGATCGCTATTCGCACCGGCGCGGCGACGAGCAAGTCGCTCCCTATGTACTCGGACTCGCCTTCGCGCCATCCGTCGAGCCGATGAGGTGAACGATCGTCGGTCGTCACTGACCGTGTGGCACCAGCACCTCGAGGCGATTGCCGAAGCCGTCACGTGCGTGGAAGCGCAGGTACCCCTCGAAGGTGCCGCGCTCTGCGTGCGACACCTCGAATCCCGCTTCGGCGATGCGGGCGGCCAACTCGTCGAGCTTGGCGACGTCGTCCATGACGAGCGCGGGGTGGGCCTTCATCGCAGGTACGAACGGATCGTCGACGCCGAGGTGGATCTCGGCCGTCACCGTCTCCCCGCTGTACCACCGGAACCAGCACCCGCCGCGCCCCGCGAGCGAGGGCGGCTTCGCGACTTCGGTGAGCCCGATGGCGTCTGCATAGAAGCGACGAGCGAGCTCTTCCCCTCCTCGGGGCATCGAGACCTGAACATGGTGCAGCCTCATCTGGACTCCAAACTATCTTGACGTCGAGATAAATCTAACAGGGTCACGACCGATGGCAAGTCCAACCCCAGTGGCCCACAAGCACCATTTACAACGTTTACCTTACAATCCAGGTTCAAGGTGCACGAGATCTTGTGAAACGTGTCAATCGGGAGTACATTGCGGGGAAGCGCTTTCCATTCGGCGCGAACCACAGCAGATCCCGGTCAGAGACGTCCGGCCCACCGGTCGACGAAGACGTTCTACCAAGAGAGGACAACGATGTTCATCAAGAAGCGAATCGCCGCGGCGACCGCCCTCGTGACAGGCGCGGCACTCGCCCTCGCCGGCTGCGCCGGAGGCGCCGCCCCCGATGCGAAACCCGCGTACGACGCTGACGAGAAGGTCACGCTGACGTTCACGTGGTGGGGCAACGACGACCGGGCCAGCCGCTACGAGGCGCTCATCGAGGCTTTCAACGAGGAGTATCCCAACATCACGATCGAGGGCAGCTTCACGGACTTCCCCAGCTACTGGGAGAAGCGTCAGACCGAGGCAGCCGGCAACGGACTCCCGGACGTCTGGCAGTTCTCCGACTCCTACCTGCGTCAGTACGGCGAGCCGGGCATGCTGCTCGACCTCGGCGAGTACCAGGACTTCGTCGACACCTCCACCTTCGACGATTCACTGCTCGGCACGGGGCAGCTCGACGGCAAGCAGTACTCACTGCCCACCGGCTACAGCGCCTGGGCGGTCTTCCAGAACGACGACCTGCTCACGCAGGTCGGGGTGGAACCGTACGAGGGCGGCACCTCCTACGAGGATCACGACGAATGGATCGCGAGCGTCAGCGAGGCTTCCGGCGGCGCGGTCTACGGCGGCACGGACTACACGCAGCGCATCCAGAACCTCGAACTGCTCCTGCGCCAGGACGGCGGGAACCTCTTCACCGACGACGGAGAACTCGGCTTCGACGAGGACCAGCTCCGCGACTTCTGGGAGTCCGGCGCCCCGGTCCGCGACGGCGTCGGCATCCCGCAGTCCCGGCTCGAGGAGATCACCCCGACGTCCGGACTCGGCGCCAAGCTGACCGCGAGCGAGATGAGCTGGTCGAACTTCCTCGGCGGCTACCTCGCCGAGACCGGCAACGCGAAGCTCTCGATGGTGGCACCGCCGACCAGCGACGAAGACGCCAAGGACCTGTACCGCCAGGCCGGCCTGCAGGTCGCCGTCTCGGCGAACACCGAGCACCCGGAAGCGGCAGCGATCTTCCTCGACTTCCTGGTCAACTCCCCGGAAGCGGGCGAGATCTTCGGCACCACTCTCGGGTTCCCCGCCTCGTCGAGCAAACTCGACGGAGCGAAGCTCGAAGGCGCCGACAAGCAGGTCGCCGACTACCTCGAGTCCGTCGCCGACCGCATCGGCGACGCGCCTCCGGTGCCGGTGAAGGGATACGGCTCGATCGAGCAGACGTTCTGGGACCTCGGCAAGTCGATCGGTCTGGGGGCGATCAGCGTCGACGACGCGGTGACCCAGTTCTTCGACGAGGCCGAAGTCATCCTCGTGGGCTGACCCGGAAAGGATCACCGTCATGTCCACCGAATCGGCGATCGCGCCGAATGCTCCACGCGTCGCCGATTCCGGTGCCCGCCCCTCGGCCGACGGCCGAGGGGCGGGGCCCCGACGTCGCGGTCCCCGTCGGGACACCGTCGCCGGCTACATCTTCCTCTCGCCGTGGCTGCTGGGCTTCATCGGCCTGACGGCCGGCCCGATGCTGTTCTCGCTGTATCTCGCCTTCACCTCGTACGACATCTTCAGTTCGCCGCAGTGGATCGGACTCGGCAACTTCGAGCGCATGATGGGCGACCAGAAATTCTGGGGCTCAGTCCAGATCACGCTCACCTACGTGCTCGTCGGCACGCCGATCAAGCTCGCCGCGGCGCTCGGCGTCGCGATGCTGCTGAACGCGCGCAGCAAGGGGTCCGGGTTCTTCCGCTCCGCCTTCTACGCGCCGTCGCTGATCGGCGCGAGCGTGTCGATCGCGATCGTCTGGCGAGCGATGTTCGCCACAGACGGCCCCGTCGACGGCACCCTGAGCTTCTTCGGCATCGAGATGGGCGGGTGGGTCGGCATCCCGACTCTCGTGCTGCCGATGATCATCCTGCTGGCCGTCTGGCAGTTCGGCGCTCCGATGGTGATCTTCCTCGCCGGGCTCAAAGGCGTTCCCACCGAGCTGTACGAAGCGGCATCCGTCGACGGCGCAGGCCCCTGGCGGAAATTCTTCAACGTCACGCTCCCGATGCTCTCGCCCGTGATCTTCTTCAACCTGCTGCTGGAGATGATCCACGCCTTCCAGATCTTCGCCTCGGCGTACATCATCGGATCCGGCACCGGCGGACCCGCCGGCGCCACCAACTACTACACCGTCTACCTGTACACGCGTGCTTTCCGCGACGGTCAACTCGGCTACGCCTCGGCCATGGCCTGGGTGCTGCTGATCGTCGTCGGCATCATCGCATTCCTGATGTTCCGCACCTCCAGAAGCTGGGTGCACTACGGAGGTGACTCCCGATGAGCGAGACCAGAACTCTGCTCGCGATCGACGAGCGTCGGGCGGCACGGCCCGTTCGCACTGGACGCGCCCGCACCAGAGCGAGGATCATCACGATCGTCTGGATCGTGATCGCCGTCGCGCTCGCCGCGATCGTGCTCTATCCGCTGGTGTGGATGTTCGCCGCATCCTTCAAGCCGCACTCCGAGTTCGGATCGAACCAGGGGCTGCTTCCGCAGAATCCGACGTTCGACAACTACCTCACCGTGCTCGGAGGTGTCGCGGGAGTGCCGCTCTGGCAGTTCTTCGCGAACTCCCTGTTCCTGGCGGTCGGCTCGGTCATCGGAATCGTGATCTCCTCGTCCATGGCGGCGTACGCCTTCGCGCGCGTCGACTTCAAGGGCAGAGCGGTCCTCTTCACGATCATGATCGGCACGATGCTGCTGCCCTTCCACGTGCTGATCATCCCGCAGTACATGCTGTTCCGGAATCTCGGCCTGGTCGACACGTTCGTGCCTCTCCTGATCGGGAAGTTCCTGGCCACGGAGGCGTTCTTCGTCTTCCTCATGGTGCAGTTCATCCGCGGCCTGCCGCGGGAGCTCGATGAGGCCGCGCGCATCGACGGAGCGGGCCACCCGCGGGTGTTCTTCTCGATCACGCTGCCTCTCATCAAGCCGGCGCTGATCACCTCGTCGATCTTCGCGTTCATCTGGAGCTGGAACGACTTCCTCGGACCGCTCCTGTACCTCAACTCGCCGGACAAGCAACCGGTGCCGCTCGCACTGCGCATCTTCAACGACCAGACCTCCACCTCCGACCTCGGCGCGACGATCGCGGTGTCGGTGCTGGCGCTGCTGCCGGTGCTGGTGTTCTTCATGATCTTCCAGCGCTTCCTCGTCGAGGGCGTCGCGACACAGGGATTGAAGGGGTGACGCGCTGATGGCCAGGCGGACGCCGAGGGCGCAGAAGCGCAAGCCGGAGATCGACGGCAGCATCCTGCGCTGGCCAGGGGCCGTGAACCGGTTCGCGCTGTTCGGCGAGGTCATGTGGGTGGGCATCCTGGTGGTGGCGTGCTCGCTGCCGCTCGTCACGGCCCCGGCCGCGCTCGCCGCAGGCATCCGGCATCTGCGACGCCACCTGCAGGCGGAGGCATCCGGCGTCGGGCTCTTCCTCGGCGACCTGCGACGGGCGATCCCCGCGGGACTGGTCGTCGGCGCGGTCGCGCTCGCGGTGAGCGCGGTGCTGGTCTGGGACATCCTGCTGGCCGCCGGCGGGGCACTGCCCGGTGGTCCCCTCGTCGGCGGGGTCGGCATCGTCGGGCTGATCGTCGTCTGGCTCGCCGTCCTCGTCGTCGCCGCCGGATGGTCGCCCGAACGCGGCTGGCGCGCCACCGTGCGGGTCATGCCAGCGAGGATCCGGGCGGATGCCGTCGGCTCCGCGTATCTGGTGGTCGCGCTCGTGCTCACCGCTGTCATCACCTGGCAGCTGCTCCCGCTGCTCATCCCCGGCGTCGGATGCCTCGTCTTCGCGACGGTGGCCGTCGGGGAACGGAGGCGCTGACCCCGTGCGACACTGGACAGCGTTGCGAGAAGGGCACAGGTGAGCATGTCGGTGAGCGTCAAGGATGTCGCGGCCACTGCGGGCGTCTCGGTGGGCACCGTCTCGAACGTGCTGAACCAGCCGGAGCGGGTCGCGCCTGCCACCGTGGACAAGGTGCAGCGGGTGATCCGCGAACTCGGATTCGTCCGCAACGATGCGGCGCGGCAGCTGCGCGCCGGCCGCAGTCGCAGCATCGGACTCGTCGTGCCCGATGTCGGCAACCCGTTCTTCGCCGAGGTGGCCCGCGGAGCCGAGGAACGGGCGTCCGCAGCGGGGCTCACGGTTCTGCTCGGCAACAGTGATGAGAACCCGCAGCGGCAGGATGCTCATATCGAGCTGTTCCGCGAGCAGCGGGTGAACGGGCTTCTGGTCACCCCCGTCTCCGATGACCTGGAGTCGTTGCGGGCCCTGAAGGATGCCGGCGTGCCGGTGATCTTCGTCGACCGCGAGGACCCCGATCACGAGTTCGCCTCCGTCGCGGTCGATGACGTCGAGGGCGGGCGCCTCGCGGTCGCTCACCTGCTCGAGAGCGGGCGCAGGCGGATCGCGTTCCTCGCCGGACCGACGTCGATCCATCAGGTCGCAGACCGCCTGCAGGGGGCCCGCGATGCGGTCGCAGCGGTCGAGGGGGCGACGCTCGAAGTCGTCGAGCGCGGCGGACTCACCGTGCTCAACGGGCGGTCGGCGGGCGAGGAGATCGTCGCGCGCGCGCCGCACGATCGCCCCGACGCCGTGTTCGCGGCTAACGACCTGCTCGCCGTCGGCGTTCTCCAGGCGTTCGCCCTCGGTGGCGGCATCCGCGTGCCGGAGGACATCGCCCTGGTCGGCTACGACGACATCGACTTCGCCGCAGCCACGGTGGTGCCTCTCACGTCGGTGAGCCAGCCGGCGCGCATGCTGGGCTGGACCGCGGTGGACCTGCTGCTCAAGGAGACCTCGGGCGATTCCGAGGGGCATGAGCGTGCGATCCGCTTCCAGCCCGAGCTGGTCGTGCGGGACTCGAGCGGCTGAGAACTCCCGGCTCGATCGAACAGTGCACGACGCAGCATCCAGGACCCGCCCAGGTCGGCACGGGAGAATGGAACTCGGCTAGACTCACGCCTGGTCGACAGAAGCGTCTGTCGGGAGGGTTGTCCGAGCGGCCGATGGAGCTGGTCTTGAAAACCAGTGGGCAGAGATGTCTCAAGGGTTCGAATCCCTTACCCTCCGCAGTACTGAGCACGGTGTAACCCCCGGCACACCGCAGCAGAGCCGAAAGGTCCCCGATTGAGCGAGAACACCCGACGCCGTCGCACCATCGCGCGGCATGGTCAGCTGCGCACACCCAGCTCGGCCTCTCAGCTGCTCAAGCTCATCGGCATCGCGATGGCCGTCGTGCTAGTCAGCGGCGTCGGCGTCGCGGCCTACGTGTTCTACGACCTCGCCAGCACGGTCACGGCGAACGCCGTCGAGCTCGACGGCCAGGAGGACCTCCCGCCGGACATCGGCGCATACAAGGGCGGCTTCAATCTGCTCCTCACCGGTGTCGACACGTGTGAGGACGCGTACAAGCAGTACTTCGGCGAGCGTTGCGAGGGCCCGGATTCCGGGGGGACGCTCAACGATGTGAACCTGCTCATCCACGTCTCCGAGGAGCCCCGGCGCATCACGGCCGTCAGCTTCCCGCGCGACCTGATGATCCCGATCCCCGAGTGCGTGGATGCCGACGGCGACCTCCGCTCCGGGATGACCAAGCAGCCGCTGAACACCGCCTACACCGACGGCGGCCTCAACTGCGTGGTGAAGACGATCTCCGAACTCACCGGCCAGGAGATCCAGTTCGCGGCATCCGTCACCTTCGGCGGGGTGATCGAGATCACGAACGCGATCGGCGGCGTCGAGGTCTGCCTCGCCAACCCCATTCAGGACGATCACACCGGCCTCGACATGGCGGCGGGAAACCACACCATCCAGGGGATCGAGGCGCTGCAGTTCCTCCGCACCCGCCACGGCGTGGGCGACGGCAGCGACCTCGGCCGCATCGGCAACCAGCAGCAGTACATGACGAGCCTGGCCCGCAAGATGATCAGCGGCGAGACGCTCGGCAACATCCCGGTGATGCTGAAACTCGCGACCACCGGCGTCAAGAACCTTGAGCCCAGCCAGTCGCTCGCCGACCCGATGAAGATCGTGCAGATCGCACTCGCGGTGAAGGACGTGCCGTTCCAGGACATCGTCTTCCTGCAGTATCCGAACGTCACCGACTACGACGACCCCAACAAGGTCATCCCGGACGACGAGGCGGCCACCGCGATGTGGGACGCGATCAACGCCAACGCACAGCTGCAGATCACGCACGTGAACACCGAGAACGACGGTGTCGTGGTGACGGATCCCGCTCCCGTCGAGACCGATCCGGCGGCGACGCCGGACCCGACGCAGACCGTGGTGGCGCTGCCGGATTCCATCAAGGGGAACTCCGCGGCTCAGCAGACCTGCTCGAACGGCAACGTCCGCGAGTAGGAGCGGTCTCGGCGGTCAGCCGAGCCGGGTACGGGTGATCGACGCAGGAGCGAGGCACACGGTCTCGCTGCCACGCGAGGTGACGACCTCCACAGAGCGATCGCGGTCGGCGACGTTCGCGATCAGGATGTCATCGCGGTCTCCGACGCGGCATCCGATCGCCCAGACGAGCCCATCCGGGCTCGGGCCGGTGAGCATTTCGGCGCCGTCGCGAGCGGAGAGGTCGGCGAGCTGGCGCAGCGCGTCGGCGACGGGGAGCGCGGTGCCGTCGGTGTCGCGGATGCCGCGGGGCCCCCACTCCTCGAACCACACGAGGGAGGCGACGCCGGGAACCGCGAAGGCGGCCGCGCTCGCGATCGTCCACGCCGCAAGCTCGGGGGCGGACTGCCGGGCATCGTCCACGCCGGTGAACTCGGGGCCGTAGCCGTCGCGGAGGTCGGCGTGCGGTGAGAGCGGTTGCGGCACCGCGGCCACGTCGTTAAAACGGGGGCGCAGCGTGAGGGGGCCGATGTGCACCGGCTTTCCTGCCGCGCGCTGCACGGTCTCCTCGGCGACGAGCCGCTGTATCGCGAGGGATTCGACGAGCTGCTCGGTGTCGACGCTGTGGAAGAGCGGCGTGACCGTGACGGAGATGCCGTCGAGGTCGTGCGGCAGTCGGTGCAGTTCGCGGTTGAGTTCCGTGAAGTGCGAGCGGCTTCCGCCGACGACCGGAACGCGGACGCCCTTGGCGTCGAGCGCCGCCCGTAGCAGCCCGATCGATTCGACGTCGGAAACGTGGCGGGCGTCGCCGTCCCGGTGGAAGGCGCTCATCCGCACGACGTTCTCGCCGCGGAGGGCGGCGACGGCATCCGACACCTTGTCGGGTGCGACCGGATCCAGGATCAGGCGCACGTCGAGTGGCAGACCCACGGAGGCGGCGCGCGCGAGCGCCGCACGCCAGTCGAGGCCGGCGAGGTCGGCCTCGACGAGCAGTACCGATCCCACCGGGTCGACGGCGGGCGCGGGATCGGGGGCGGAGGACGCGGCCACGCCGATCGCGGGGAACGGCCCGCCGGGGTGCAGGGAGATGGTCGCCGTCTGTTCCGAGGGCACATCGCCGGTTTCCGTCTCCGTCGCGCGGATGCGCACGGACTGCACGACGCGCTGCCCGGCGCCGACGGCGTACGGGAAGGGGAGTGCCAGCGGACGGCTGTACGTCTTGTACGACGCGTCGGTCCAGTTTCGCTGGTCCTCCATCTCGAACACATCGCCCGCGAAACGCAGGTCGAGCCGCACGCCGTCGCCGTCCCAGGCGAGGGCGGTGATGTCGCGCACCGGCTGCTGCGCGCTGATGCGCTCAGGGAACGCCGTCTGTGCCCTGCTGCCATCGGGATGCTGCGCCTCAAGGGAGCGACCCGCGACCTGCGGCGGATGCAGCACGACGAGCCCCGTGCGATTCGTGTCGACGTCGCGGGCCGCACGCAGGTCCATCGTGACGACCAGCTCCGCGTCGTCGACCGCGACCCGGACGATGCCCGAGAAGGGCGCCGGCTCACCGGAGTGCACCGAGAGTTCGAGCCCGCTCTCGTGGACGGTCACCGAATCGACCACGAGCGGAACCGTGTTCCAGTCGCGGTCGCGCACGACGGCACGGATGCTCCGCAGCACCGACCGTCCGCGCCAGCGCAGGTCCGCGATCTCGTCATCGCGCCGCTCGAGGCTCCAGTCGCCCAGGGTCCGTCGATCGCGCTCGGCGCGGCTCCACGTCATCGCGTGTCCTCTCGGAGTGAATCCGGCTCAGCGCTGGATCGCGTCCAAGTGCAGCATCCGGGCCAGGTTCTTGTCGAGCTCGTCATCGCGGAAGATCTTCTTCCAGTCGTCCTTGATGATGCTCTCGCGGCCGTAGTCCATCGCGATCAGGCAGGCGTCGGAAAAGGGGTTGTCGCCGCGCAGGCCGTTGGCGAGTGCCACCTGGGTGTGACCGTACAGGATGCTGCGCGCCGCCGCCTCCGGTACGCCCATGGTGTGCACGGTCTCGTGCAGCGCCTCGTTCAGCAGGGCGCCGATCATGCACGCGACGGTCTCGACGAGCGTCGGCTCGAGCTGCGCGAGCTGCTTGACGCTGACCCAGTGCACGTCGATGACCGGCGCGTAGATGGCGCGGACGGTCGCCTCGACGATGGCCTTCTTGGCCTCGTCGTCGCTCTCGATCGCGGCGATCGCGTCCTGCGGCGCGGCGATGCCGCCGAAGGTGTCGGCCCACTGCTCCGGCGTCTCGCGCTGCAGGAAGATCGACGGATGGCAGGGGTGCGCGACCGCCTGGATCACGTCGTCGCGGGTGGTGAGGAGCCCGGCATAGGCTGCGGCCGGGTCGAGCGTGAGCACGATGGCGCCGGAGCGCAGCTGCGGCACGAGGTCGGCGGTGACGGGTCCAAGGGCGAGGTCGGGCACGGCGAGCACGACGATGTCGGCGCCGGCGACGGCGGTCGCAGCGTCGGTCAGCTCGCGGCCCGCATCCGTCGTGCGCTGCTGGCCGGCGGGGGAGTTCTCGACGTACCAGACCGTGTGGTCGGTCTTCACGAGATTGTCGGACACGCGCATGCCCATCTTGCCGCCGGCGCCGATCACGGCGATCTTGTACGTGCTGGTCATGGTGTGCTCCTCAGCTGTTCCAGGGTGATGCGGGTCCAGTCCCGCTCGGTACGGATGGTGGTGTCGGCGTCGCCCTGCCAGGGCAGCCAGTGCTCGACGATCTCGTTGATGCCGCGTTCCCGCGGGCGGACGGTGGCCGTCAGGTGGGCGTAGTCGTGCAGTCCGGAGCCCATGGTGGTGCCGGAGTACGTGAAGCCGACCCAGCCGGGCTGGCGGTCGAACGCGAAGTCCTTCACGTGCACGTTCCGGGTGAGGGCGGCGGTCTGCTCGACACAGGTGCGCGGGTTCTCCAGCCGCGCGACGACGTTGGCCGGGTCCAGGCAGATGCCGAGGTGCGGGCTGCCGACGCGCTCGATCAACCCGACGAGTTCATCGGTCGCGACCTGCTCGTAGGTCTCCAGCGCCAGGGTCACGCCGGCGGATTCGAAGGCGCGCATGCTGCTGAGCAGCCACGTCTCGGCCTCTGCCAGGGCGGGACGGCTGTCGGGGCCGAACAGCATGCTGCGGACGAGCCGTGCGTCGAAGACATCGGCGAGGCGCAGGAAGTGGTCGAGGTGCTCGGGGACGATGCCCTTCGTGCCGAGCTCGATCGTGAGGCCCAGGTCGCGGGCGGCGCGGGCGGCGTCGCGCAGCTCCGCGTCGCTCATGGTCGTCAGCGGCGCATAGTCGCAGATCTGGAAGAGATCGACGCTCTGTGCGCGGGTGTCCTCGAACGCGCCGATCAGGCTGAGCGGCGTGACCGCGCGCTCGGAGTGCTGCCAGAAGTAGGCATAGGTGCCGAGGCCGATCATGGGGTGCCCCCACTGGAACCCCGAGTCCGTCGCAGGGCGGCGAGGGCGGATGCCTCGTCGAGGACTGTGGCCAGTGCGGTCGGGTCGTGCGCGAACCGGCCGAGGAACACGCCGTCGACCGCATCGCCGAGTGCCGACAGGAGTCCTGGACCGGCGGCGCCCCCGTAGATCGTCGCCGAGCCGGCGCGATCGGGATCGGCGTCGAGGGCGGCGCGGAGAGCGGTCGCGACGGTGCGGATGTGATCGTGCGGCGCGGGCTCAGGAGCACCGATGGCCCAGACCGGCTCGTAGGCGACGATGACGGGACCTGCCCCGGCGCCCTCGAGCGCCGAGCGCAACTGCGCGACGGAGGCGTCGGATGCGGCATCCGGATCCAGGCGTGCGGTTTCGCCGATGCAGAGCAGAGGGGAGAGTCCCGCCCGCAGTGCGCAGCGGGTCTTCGCGGCGACCACGTCGTCCGTCTCGCCGTAGAGACGGCGGCGTTCGGCGTGACCGATCTCGGCGATCGACGCACCGACTTCGGCGAGCTCTGACGCGGCGACCTCGCCCGTGAACGCACCGGACTCCTCGGCGGCGGCATCCTGACCGCCGATGCGGACGGGCGTGCCGGCGAAGGCGGAGATCGCGGGGAGCACCTGCAGGTACGACGGGGTGACGAAGAGCTGCACCGCGCCGCTCTGCACGCCGGGATGGGCGCGCGCGATCGCCGCGACATCGTCGAACCAGGCGCGTGCGCGGGCGTGCCCGAAGTACATCTTCAGGCTCACCCCCACGATCACCGGCGACATCAGCAGGATCCGGTGGTCTCGTACTCGCCGATGACCGCGACCTTCTCGGCCGAGGCGCTGGTCTCGTCGAACCGGTATGTGAGCCACTCGCGCACGAGGCGGCGGGCGAGCTCGATGCCGATGACGCGCTGACCCATCGTGAGCACCTGGGCGTTGTTGGAGAGCACCCCTCGTTCCACCGAGAACGAGTCGTGCGCGGTGACGGCGCGGATGCCGGCGACCTTGTTCGCCGCGATCGCGACGCCGAGGCCGGTGCCGCAGATCAGCAGCGCGCGGTCGGCCTCGCCGCGGGCGACGAGTTCCGCGGCGGCGATCGCGACGCGGGGATAGGCGGTGTGGCCGTCGGCGTCCACGCCCACGTCGACGACGCTCGCGACGACGCCGTTCTGCTCAAGGTCCTTCTTCAGGATCTCCTTGTAGTCGAAGCCGGCGTCGTCGCAGCCGATCACCAGGCGCAGGGGTTCAGTCATCGGAGTTCCTTTCGAGGTCGGCGAGAAGCTCGCCGACGGCGGTCACGATCAGCGCGAGGGAGTGCGCGCCGGGGTCGGGTGTGCCGACGCTGTGCTGCCCGTGGGCGCGGGCCCGGCCCATGCGCGGGAGCAGATCGGCGGTGGCGGCGGCCGCACGGGTGGCGTCCGCGGCGGCGGTGCGCCAGGCATCGGCGAGCGAGGAACCCGCGTCGACCTGATCGGTCAGCGTGGCGCCGAAGGGCACGAGGGCGTCGACGAGCGTCTTGTCGCCGATCTCGGCCTTTCCGTACTCCATGACGCCTCGGGCGCCGGCGTCGACTCCGGCCGCGATGGCAGCGGCATCCGGCCGACCGGCGTCGCCGAGGCGCGCCGCGATGGCGTTCAGGATGACGCCCCACAGTGCGCCCGAGGTGCCGCCCGCCCGGTCGGCCCAGGCGTCGGCCGCACGGGTGAGGGTGGTGGCGGCGCCTGCGCCGGCCTGGACGGCCCCGGTCGCGGCGGCGAGGGCTGCGTGCGAGCCGCGCTGCATCCCGATGCCGTGGTCGCCGTCGCCGGCGACGGCATCGATGCGGCCGAACTCCTCGACGTGCTCGTCGACGGTGTCGACGATGCGCTGCACGGCGGCGTGCACGACGGATGCGGCGGCGGCCGAGTCCTCGTCGCCGGGCTCGATGGCGGCTGCGGCTACCGGGTCGGAGTCATGGACCTCGGCCCGCGCGGCCGGAGCCACCGATCCACGGCGGTACGCCGGGGTGTCGACCGGGGTCTCCCAGAGCTGCTCGAGCTCGTCGTCCAGCCAGAACAGTGTCAGCGAGGTGCCGGCCATGTCGAAGCTCGTGCAGTATTCGCCCACGTGCGGATCCACGAGGACCAGCCCTGCGTCGGTCAGCAGCCGCGCGATGCGGCGGTAGACGACGAACATCTCCTCGTACTTCAGCGACCCGAGTCCGTTGAGGATCGGCACGACGTGAGCGCCAGCCGGCTCGATGCCGTCCGGGATCTCCTCGAGGAGCCGGCTCACGAGCAGTTCGGCGAGGCCGTCGGCGGTCGGGATGTCCGTCTCGTCGATGCCGGGTTCGCCGTGGATGCCGAGGCCGATCGCCATGCGGCCGGCGGGAACGGTGAACAGCGGCTCGGGGGCGCCGGGGAGCGTGCAGCCGCTGAACGCGACGCCGATGGAGCGTGTGCGGTCGTTCGCCCGGCTCGCGACGCGAGTGACGCCGGCGAGGTCGTAGCCGGCCTCCGCGGCGGCCGCGGCGGTGCGGAACACCGTGAGGTCGCCGGCGATGCCGCGGCGCTTGTGCTTCTCCGCGGGCGAGGCGCTGAAGATGTCGTCGGTCACCGCGACCGTCTCGCACGCGATGCCCTCGGCGCGGAGTCGCTCCTGCGCGGCGTCGAAGTTGAGCACGTCGCCGGCGTAGTTGCCGTAACTCAGGAACACGCCCGCACCGCGGTCGGCGGCCTTCGCAACGGTGTGCACCTGCTGTGTCGACGGAGACGCGAAGAGGTTGCCCATCACGGCGCCGTGGGCGAGGCCCTGGCCGACGAGTCCGCCGAACGCGGGGTAGTGCCCAGAGCCGCCGCCGATCACGACGGCGACCTGTCCCTCCGGGACGACCGTGCTGCGCACCACGCCGCCGGGAACCCCGCGCACCGAGCGCTCGTTCGCGGCGAGGAAGCCCGCGATCATCTCGTCAGCGAAGTCGGCCGGGTCGTTCCAGAGCCGGGTCATCGGATGTCACCGACCGGGGCCGCCACTGTGGCCTCGGCAGAGGGGAGACGCACCCGGTTGCTCCGGGCGAGCAGGATCATCAGCATCGCGGAGAGCAGCATGAAGCCGCCGACGATGAACATCGGCACCTCGTAGCCGCCGGTCCAGTCGTGCACCGCTCCGGTGATGTAGGGCGCGCTGAACCCGGCGAGGTTGCCGACCGTGTTGATGAGCGCGACGCCGGCCGCGGCGGCCACGCCGGTGAGGAACTGCGTCGGCAGCGTCCAGAAGTTCGGCAGGGCGGCGAAGATCGCGCAGGCGGTGATGGTGATCACAGCGATGGTCGCGACCGGGGAGCCGGTGAACAGTGCGACCGGGATCGAGGCGGCGCCGGCGAGGGCCGGAATCGCGATGTGCCAGGTCTTGAGCCCGCGCTTTCCGGCATCCCTCGACCAGAAGTACATGACGAAAGCGGCCGGCAGATACGGGATCGCGGTGATCAGGCCCTTCTGGAAGACGTCGTAGGTGGTGCCGGTCTGCGCCTGGAACCCCTCGATGATCGTGGGGAGGAAGAACGCCAGCGCGTACAGGCCGTAGATGAAGCCGAAGTAGATGAACGACAGCATCCACACCCGTCCGCTGGTGAAGGCGAAGCGCACCGAGACGTGCTTCTGGTTTCCCGCGGTGGTCTGACGCTCGGCCTCGAGAGCCGAGGTGAGCCAGGTCTGCTCTTCGAGCGTGAGCCACTTCGCATCCGACGGCTTGTCCTTGAGATAGAACCAGGCGATGATGCCGACGGCGATCGCCGGGATCGCGACGCCCATGAACATGAAGCGCCAGCCCTCAAGGCCGAAGAAGACGCCGTGCTGCTGGATGAGGGCGCCGGCCAGCGGAGCCCCGATGACGGTGGTCAGCGGCTGAGCCAGATAGAAGAGCATCAGGATGCGGCCGCGGTACTGCGAGGGCACCCACAGGCTGAGGAAGAGGATCGCGCCCGGGAAGAAGCCGGCTTCGGCGACACCGAGCAGGAACCGCAGGGCGACGAGCTGCTCGAAGTTCTGCACCCAGGTGAACAGGAGGGCGACGATGCCCCAGCTGATCATGATGCGGGCGAGCCAACGGCGGGCACCGAAACGGTGCAGGGCGAGGTTCGAGGGGATCTCCAGCAGGATGTAGCCCACGAAGAAGACGCCAGAGGCGAAGCCGAACTGCGCGGCGCTGAGCGCCAGGTCGTCGTTCATGCCGTTGGGGGCCGCGAACCCGATCGCGGTGCGGTCGAGGTAGTTGATGAAGAACATCAGCGCCACGAACGGCACGAGGCGGAACGCCACCTTGCGGATCGCTGATCGGGCGACGGGTAACTCGCTCTGGGTGGTGTCCACGATGACTCCTGAATCGACGGTGACCGTGCCTCGTGGTCGAGGCGCTCCGTCTATATTGGCGAACCGGTTGACCAATTTCAAGTCGGAACCGATATTCGCGGCCGGTAAGTTGGCATGCATGCCTGCTTTTCCCGGCGAACCGGTCGACGACATCACCGCTGCACTGTCGTCGATGCCCTCGGGGACGCCGGCGTCGGAGGTGGCGCGGCGCCTGCTCGACCTCTTCACCGGCGGGTCGATCGCTCCCGGGACGCGACTCCCGCCCGAGCGGCAGTTGTCCGCCGCGCTCGGCGTGGGTCGCTCCGCCGTGCGCGAGGCGCTCGCCGCATTGGAGATCCTCGGCATCGTCGACGTGCGGCCGGGGTCGGGAACCTACCTCCGCGGAACCGCGAGCGAGCTGCTGCCGCAGACCCTGCGCTGGGGGCTGCTGATCGGCGAGCGCAACACCGCGCAACTGCTCGAACTGCGCGAGGGGCTCGAGATCTTCGTCGCCCGACTGGCGGCAACCCGCGCGGATGCCGCGACCGTCGACCGCCTCGAGAGCAGCGTCTCGCGGATGCGCGAGAGCGTCGGCGACCTCGCCGCTTTCGCCAAGGCCGACCTGGAGTTCCATCGCGTGCTCGCCGAAGCCGCCGGCAATGAGACGCTGACCGATCACGTGCACGTGGTGCGCTCACTGCTGCAGGTGTACGCCGACCGTGCGGTGCACGATCAGGAGCACGCCGAGCGGGCCGTCACGGAGCACGAGGCCGTATCGGCGGCGGTGCGCGCCGGGGATCCGGATGCCGCGGCATCCGCCATGGCCGTCCACATGGCCACCGCGACCGCCCGCCTCCTTGAGGCCTGAGGCATACATTCCGCACTGATTCGTCACGGCCGGAACGACCCGTTATGATGGCAAGGTGCATCCGTGCTTTCGGGTCGGATGCTTGGAGACGTCGCATAGTCCGGCCTAGTGCACCACCCTGCTAAGGTGGAGACCTCGCAAGGGGTCCAGGGGTTCAAATCCCCTCGTCTCCGCCGACTGAAATCCCCGCTCTGGCGGGGATTTCTTGGTTCCAGGAGGGTGGGATCAATCTGGCGTGATTACCGCGTCTCGACCGTCAGGTGTCCCCCAGGTGTCCCCCCACCGATTTGGGCAACTCCGCGTCTGATTGCCGGGCGGGGGAGCGTCAGGTGCCGAGCCCCGAAAGGCGATCATCGGGGGAGCGTCGCGCACGGTGTTCGAAGGGCTGGCCCTCGGCCACCGTGAGGCGTCGCAGGTGCGTACGACGCTGGTCGTCTCCGAGTACGTGCGCGTACACCGCAAGCACTGTGCGGGGGTCGTCGCCGAGGTATTCGGCCACTTCGTTCACGGGTGTCCCCAGCCGTAGCCAGGTGGATGCTGCGTAGTGGCGCAGGGCGTGCCGGCGGAAGCCGAGTGGGAACTTTCGGACGACGCCGACGCTGAGCTGCTCACCTCGGCGGTTGGTGAACAGGTAGGCCTCGGGTCGCTTTCCGTGGGCGTGGGCGCGGAAGATGGCCACAGCTCGAGGGGAAAGTGGGATCAGACGTGTGCCGCGCCAGGATTTCGGCTCCTTCTCCTCGTACCGGTCGGAGTGTGAGCGCTCAACGATCAACTGTGGGAATGGAACGTCAGACAGCGCATCCGTGCGGAGGGCGCGAAGCTCACCCCAGCGCAGTCCAGTAAGCGATAGGAACTCGAAGACGTCAGCGATGTCCGAGCGGCGCCGCCGGAGATCGGTGAGAGCCGATGCAACGATTCGCGGCGTGGGGATGGAATGGGGGCTGACGGGACGGAGCGCGGGTGCTCCGAGCTCGGGGATTCGCGCCATGGTGCGCACGGGATGCTGTTGATGCAGAAGGCCTTCGGCAGCGGCGAAGGTGAATAGGGCGCTCAGCGTGGTCTTTGCCCGCGCGACGGTGGATGGCATCTTTCCGGCGCGCAGTTGGTCGAGCAGATGGGCGCGGATGTCGCGGGCATCGATCGAAGCGAGCGGGCGATCGAGCAGGTCCGCTGGCAGCGCGTTCAGGTTGTTCACGTCGGTATCGACACTGTGCGGGTTCCCGCCCGCGCGTGCAATCTTGAATTGTGTCACAAGCTTTCCGAGCGTGAAGGTCCGAGGAGGAGGCAAAGGGCGACCTGTCTCGACGAGGTACTTCTGTGTCCGTTCCCAGATCTCTGCGTCTCGCTTGATATCGAACGCCTTGGATGCCACCAACCGGCGACCGGACTTGACGCGAACGAAGTAGTAGGCCTTTCCGGCCTTAGTCCGACGAATCTCGATGCTCACTCCACTACCCCGCCCAGCCGTTCGAGATCGCGGAGGCGGTAGATCCGCTTATGCGCGGTTAGATTAACTGGCTCGATAGGGGAGCGGCCATCCAGGGCCAACGCACGCAGCGTGGTGCGGTGGATGCCGAGCTGCGCTGCCGCCTCTTCCTCGGAAAGGAACAACCGGGGCGAGTCCCTGGTGTGGTCCGCGCTCATCGCGCTCTCCTATCTCGTGCGACGTCTTTTGTGGTCTGCACTGCGATCCGCGCAGGGTTCGCAGTTGACAAAAATCTCCTGCGACGGACAGGTGCACGCACAGCTCCTATGTCGAGCGCGCTGCAGATCGTGTGCCGGTTCGCCGTGCGAGTCGGCGTTTGGCGCTGCCGGTTACCGAGAGGGACCGGGCTGAATTTTGAGCCGCTTGGGCGTATTCTGAGACTGACATGGAGAGCGCCCCGCCGCTAATGCTCAGGGTTCTGGTGGCGACTCGACGGTGCGGGATATTTTCCCGCACCGTCCCTTGCTCTCGGACCGTTGCCACGCGACCCGAGCCGCTCCGCGCGATCGACAGGGAGATCAAGCCAGTTCCTGTAGTCAGATGCGGCAGGCGCGGCCTTGGCTCCCCCGTGATTACCCGCATCACGGTCTCATCCGATCGTGTCGGCGTCTGACGCGCATGAGTCTGCGGCCACCGCGGGAGGAGATCGCAATCGTGGAGCGCCTCAGGACAAAGAGGCCACACGTCTTTCAGAAGAGGAATGACCCTCCTCGGATCGGCCGCTGAGCGTGCCGCGCTGCAGTGCTCAGGCGACTCCCGATGTCCTTGCGCACCTTCTTGCCGGAGGTGGAATGTGACGGCGCCCGTCCGGTGAGGTCGGCTGGAAAGCTACCAACATCTCATAACCCATCGATACTGGCGCATCGCGCCTCGCGCCCTGAGACGGTTGCCGCAGACCATCCTCGGAACCTTCATGTGGCAAAAACTTTCGGGCTTCGTTTCGTTGTCCTCGTCCTCCGGTCCAGGACCACGTTGCCCGGAACGAGGCGTCTTATCGGGATGGTGACAGGCGGCTCAACCCTCGATCTATCGCCACATAAACGTAGCCAACACCGATGAGTGCGACGCTCAAGCTGAGGATCCATAGTGCCACGCCGCCGAGCCCCAAGGTGTCGAGGTTCATGAACGGGTACGGGTACTTCTGTCCCGGTCTGAACTCGCCGCCGAGGGCACCGAAGGTGAAGCCGAACACGAGGTAGGCGTAGGGGATCAGGGTCCAGAGCAGAGGGTCGATCCAGCGGAAGGCTCCTTTGTGGACGAAGAGCAACCAGTCGCCGATGAGCAAGCATGGCGTGATGATGTGGATGAGGTTGTCGGTGAAGGAGAAGGGGACGTAGTCGCCGGCCTGTTGGAAGGCGAACGGCACCAGGATGACGAGGTAGATGAGCAGAGTGACCGTAATGGCCATCATGACCGCGCCGCTCCACCTTGGGGACGGTGTCGAGGTGCCTCTCGCCCCGTCGCGCTTCAGGTCTTGGATGGTGCGGATGCTGAGCAGCACCATCCAGACCAGGCAGAGGATGTTGCTCAGCACGGTGTAGAAGAGGAGGCTGTTCCACTCGGGAGTGCCGGAGAAGATCCCGATGATGCGAATCAGGCCCGTGGCGATCAGAGCGATTGTAATGAGCCGGTAAGCGAGCGCTATTGGTCGGACGCTGATCGTGGCACCTTGAAAGAATCGGGTGCCCGGCGCGCCCGAATCTGATGATGAGACAGAGCGCACACGTTCAAGTTCGAGATCTTCCGGCATATATCGAGGGTATCGGTGCGAGACGCCGCGTCCGGGCGCCGCTTAACGGCAGTGTAAGTGCACCAATCCGGCGTGGCCACGTCCCGCCTGAAACGATCGTTTCTGAACCGGTCGAGTTTCACGTCTCAAAAGGGCCTCCGCTAACGTGCCCCGAAACCCCGTTACGGCAGGGGTTTTCGGCGCTCGTCTGGCATTCGGGTTGTGGTCCTGATCGTCAGTGGCCGGCGCCGAGGTTTCCGGTCAGGCGAGCGTGGAGGGCCGCGGCGGTGTCGTTGAGGCCGACGATGGTGACGGTTTTGCCGTGGTTGTCGTACTTGGTGACGATCGCGTCGAGTGCGGCGACGGTGGAGGCGTCCCAGACGTGGGATCGGCTCATGTCGATCACCACGGTGTCAGGGTCGTCTGCGTATTCGAACTGGGTGGTCAGGTCGTTGCTGGATGCGAAGAACAGTTCGCCGTTGACGGCGTAGTGCGCTGTTGTGCCGGTGTCGTCGATGGTGCGGGTGACGGTGACGAAGTGAGCGACGCGACGGGCGAACATGATCATCGCGGCGACGACGCCGAGGATGACTCCCACGGCGAGGTTGTGGGTCCAGACGGTGGCGATGACGGTGATGAGCATGACAGCGGTCTCGCTCTTCGGCATCCGCTTGAGGGTGCTGAGGCGGACGCTGTGCCAGTCGAACGTGGCGATCGACACGAGGATCATCACAGCGACGAGGGCGGCCATGGGGATGATTGCGACGACGTCTCCGAGGGTGAGGATCAGTACGAGAAGGAACACGCCGGCGAGGAAGGTCGAGATGCGGGTGCGCGCACCGGATGCCTTGACGTTGATCATCGTCTGGCCGATCATCGCGCAGCCGCCCATGCCGCCGAAGGCACCGGAGAGTACGTTGGCTGCACCCTGGCCGAGAGCTTCGCGGGTCTTGCGTGAGTGCGTGTCGGTGATGTCATCGACGAGCTTCGCGGTCATGAGCGATTCGAGCAATCCGACGACGGCCATTGCGAGGGCGTACGGGGCGATGATCTGCAGCGTTTCGAGATTGAGGGGCACGTTCGGGATGAACAGCTCCGGCAGGCTCTGCGGCAGTTCGCCCTGGTCTCCGACATTGGGGACGTTCCAGGCGAACACGACCACCGCTGCCGTGAGCAGAACGATTGCGACCAGGGGTGCGGGGATCACTTTCGTCAGTCTAGGCATGAGATACATCACCAGCAGGCCGACGGCGACGAGCGGGTAGACGAGCCAGGGGACGCCGATGAGCTGCGGGAACTGCGAGGTAAAGATGAGGATCGCCAGTGCATTCACGAATCCGACCATCACCGAGCGGGGGATGAACCGCATGAGCTTGGCAACACCGAGCAGCGCGAGGATGACCTGGATGACTCCGCCGAGTAGGACGGTGGCGATGAAGTAGTCCATGCCGTATTCGCGGGCGACGGGGGCGATGACGAGTGCGATCGCTCCGGTGGCGGCGGTGATCATCGCGGGGCGGCCGCCGAGGAACGCGATCGCGACGGCCATGATGAACGACGAGAACAGGCCGACGCGGGGGTCGACGCCGGCGATGATCGAGAATGCGATGGCTTCCGGGATCAGTGCGAGGGCGACGACGAGGCCGGCGAGGACTTCGCGGGTGAGCAGGCGCGGGTTGCGCAGCGCCTGCATGACTGTGGGTTCGATGCGGTAGCGGGACGCGGCATCGCGGGTGGGGGTGACGGCAGTCATGTGCCCTCCGAGTGTTGGGCTCTCTCGTGAGAGCGGGGATAACGAGTGGGGGCGCGCAGCGGCGCGCCGGCGTCGATCAGTCCGACGCGGGAAGATAGGGGGTTCGAGCGCGAGAGCCGCGCCGATCCCGACTCTAACGTAACGTGAGTGTTGTGAGGAAATCGACAGAAGGTTGGATTGTGGCCAACGACGAAACCATGCGCATCGGTGAGGTTACCGAGCGCACGTCCCTGTCCCTGCGCACACTCCGACACTGGGAGGACGCAGGGCTCGTGGCGCCATCCGCGCGCACCGAGGGTAACTTCCGGCTCTACACGGAAGAAGACGTTGAGCGGCTGTTGCTCATCCGACGGATGAAACCACTCGGATACACCCTCGATGAGATGCGCGAGCTGCTGGACGTCGTCGACGCACTCGCCGTCACCCCTAATGACGCTCTGCTGCGCGCCCGTCTCGATGACATCCGAGAGGCCGCCGCGCTCCGACGCGAGAAGCTCACCGAACAGCTCGCCATGGCCGACGAATTTGTCGGGCTGCTCGGCCGTCTGTAGTGAGGCGAACGTAGAACGATCCGCTGCCGAAACGATCGTTTCCGATTGGTGCGCCCTGGAAGCGTCAAGGACGAGTGCCGGAGACGCTCGCCGCAGCTGGGTTCGGTGTGTGTTTGGCGAGATGTTAGACGGGTACGGAGAGTCGTTCGTGTTCCGCCGCGGCTACGTCTGTCGGTTCGGGGACGAGGTAGAGTCCGCTGGGTGCGTTGGAGGTGAATGCCAACGCGTCGACCCAGTGGCGGTTGATTGCGGGTTGCCGGCTGCCGGAGTACTTGAACACGAGCGAGCTGCCGCCGTGAACCCACACGGTGGTGCGTCCGCCGCCGATGCTTATGTCTTCTCTCCAGGTGAACCCGAACGGTTCTCCCCGTCGGAGCTTCGCCGTCATCACGAGTTGAAGGTGGGTGAGCGCCCGATCCTCGATCTCTGTTTTGACGGAGCCTTCATAGATGAACTTGCCCATGTTGGACGACCTCTGTTCGCCACGGAACCCGTGCCAAGAGGCGCGATCGAAGTGATCGCTGGTGGTATTGACAGTGTGGCACGTTCTGGTCCGCTGTGGTCCCCAGTTGTCAACAGGGGGACGGCTTCCGCGAGGCGTGTAATGCCGAGGCGGGGACGCGTCGGGTCAGAGGAGGTCGTAGTGTCCGCCGTAGGGGAAATCGACGTCTCCGGTGTCGCGGGGGTCGAACTGCACGGTCGACACCCTGAAGACCACTCGGGTCCTCGGCGTCACTAACGCGATCACGGTCCGGTTCCCGACCACGACGAAGTCGACGAAGCGCCCGGTGGTCGCGGTCGCTTCTTCAATGCGTCGCCGAAGATCATCGAGGTCCTGATCCTGCGCGAGCACACTGCTCTCCCCGTCGATCATCACTTCGGTCTGCACCATCGTTTCCATCTCACCCATGTCAGGACTCTACTCATCTGTGTCCGAGGGGAAACGGGCTTGCGTGCGCACCGCGCCCTATGGCAACCCGCCTTCGCGCATGGTGGTGAGCGGGTCCGGCGGGCAGGGGGCGCACAGCTAGGGTTTTGTCATGGGATCAATCCAGTACGGCGGCAGTGATGACTCGATTCATATCGAGGACCGGGCGCTCGCACACCTGAAGGTCGTCATCGCCACCAAGCTGCGACGCAACGAGAGCTTCACCCTCTCCTGGAAGCACGCGGACGGTGATCCCGTCGGGCGCTCCACGATTTGGCTGCACCCGTCGATCCCGTTGCGGTTTACGTTCGATGACGCTGAGGCACCGCAGTTGAACGCGAAGTGGATTGAGAGCCTGATGCACTCCGCGAACAGTAGCGGTGGCATAGCCCTCGTGGACGAGATCATCGACGCCCCACCCGAATGAAGTAGCGGCAGCCCAGCCTGGTCGTTGCAGACGACCGGGCTGGGCGACCGGACTCGTGTCTTGGTGCGGCTTCGAGTTACCGCCCCAAACCGCGTTAGGGCACGGGCTTTCGGTTGCTTCGTTCGGCGTTGACGACAGTTGGTCTCGACTGTTAGTTCAGACCCGACTGGTCCTGACCGTCGAAAGTAACCGGAAGGTCTTCGGGTCGGATTGCGGGCGGGTTGCGTAATTGATCGATTCGCTCACGCATGTGCTCGATGGCTGTCGTGTTATCGGGTTCGGTCATGTCGCTGGAGGAGCTCTCCACGAGCATGACGGTGCTGGGGGTGAGGAGGAAGGAAGCTTCGACCGTGTTGCCGTGGTCGTCGACGGCCATCAACGTGACCGTGTCGCTATGGGTGGCGTTGCTGAGCGCGGTCGCGTACTCCAGGAGCGTCCCCGCTGCGTCGTTTCCGAGGAAGTGGGCCTTTTCGCCGTACGTTACGTGCTTCATACGTGCACGCTCTCCGCAGAAGCAGTAGGCGCACAGGGGGTTGACACCGGGTGCCCGCCCGGGAGGGGGCTGTGCTCGCATCGCATCTAGGTGTTCGTGAGGTTGGGGCCTACCGTGAGGTATGGGAAAACTCCGCTATGACAGCACGGTCCCCCCGATCGTGGTCGACGACACTGAGCTTGCACATTTGAAGGTCGTGATGGGGACCAAGCTCCGCCGTCAGGAGTGCTTCATGATGACCTGGCATCCGCCCGGTGGGGATCCCGGTCGGACGTGCAGCGCATGGATCCACCCCGCGATCCCGCTCCAGTTCTACTTTGACGGCGAAACTATCCCGCAGGTCACTCCCTCCCACATCGCCGAGTTGATGGAGAGGGTGAACGCGACCGGCGACCTGGTCCTCCACCTCGACTGATCACCGCGTCGGGACGCGACCGCTCATGCCGTCGTAACCCGCCCACGGGATCCTGTCAATCCCTGCACCCGGTTGAGCGGCCACCCCTATGTTGAGAGAACGAGGGTCGGAGAGGCGCGAGGACGCGGCCCACCGGAACAGCCTTCAATAAGGCTGGCGGCCCTCAACAGGCTTCGTTGAGTGGTCTGCCAGCCGCCCATCTTGCTCGGCCATACGAAAGATCTAGGCCCGCCTACATCGCACGCTTGTGGGCGTCCCGCCCACCTCCTTGCGCCTTCCCCGCACGCCCCGCAGCCGGACGGCCACACTCCCCGCGCCACTGCATGGACACCGCCCGGGAGTCTGCGAGGACACATGGCCGTCCGCACGGAGTCGGACGCGACCGACGGAACGCAAGGGGGTTCCACCGTGGCGTTCCGCATGATTATCTCGGGGCTTGGTTGGGACATCACACCCGAGACGTCCCCCACCACAGCAAGGAGATCTTTCATGAGCAACTCCAACTCGAACTCGCGTGTCTCTCGTCTCACGACGGAGACCAAAGCGGCATTCAAGACCACAGAATTCATCGCATACGTTGTCATACTCATCGCGATGTTCATCGCTTCCGCAGTCGTCGACAACAACGAAGACGGTCAAGGATTCGGCGCCTCGCAGGTCTGGCTCTACGCCACCATCCTCACCGTCGGCTATATGGTCAGCCGTGGCCTCGCCAAGTCCGGAAGCCGTGAGCGTTACGACCACGACAACCACGCTGGCGATCGCCACTGATCCACGCACCGCCAACCGGTCGAGCACGCGCTCGACTCCGGGTCGACCGGAGCTCCTCGCTGAGACGAGAAGCCCCGGTGGTTTGCTTGTGACAAATTCGCTCCCGAGGGATCCCGAGACGAAGCCCAGAGCTGCCAGCACCAGTGGTGCCACAGCAACCAAGTCATGGGAATCGCCGCGCATCACGGGCAGCCGAAATCGATCGTTTTCGACAGGCTGGTCGACGCCGACAGCCAGGAGCGCGACACGCCGAGAAGCGATCCGCCGAAACCCCCTGCCGAAACCAAAACGCGCCGGAATATCGGTTTCACCGTTTTCGGCGCCGTCGTGGGTGCCAGTGCCACAGTCGCTTTCACGCGTCACGTTTCGACTGTGAAGGGGTCAGTCGGCGAGGGCTCGAGATCGTCGGTAGAACGTCGCTCGAGACATGCCGAGGTCTCGAGCAACCTGGGCGGCGGGTTGGCCAGATTCGACCAGATGGACAGCGCTGCGGATCTGGCTGTCGGTGATCCGTTGTGGCCGGCCGCCGAGGTCGTGGCCGGCAGCCCGTCGCTTAGCGATGGAATCGGTGACGCGTTCGCGTTTGATCTCGTGCTCCATCTGAGCGAGCGCGGCCATGATGGTGAAGAGCATCGAGCCCATCGGGGTGGATGTGTCGACGTCGCCGCCGCCAAGGTTGAGGACCCGGAGGCCGGCGCCGCGGCTCCGGAGCTCGTCCGCGAACGCAAGCATGTTCTGCGTGGAGCGGCCGAGCCGGTCGAGGGTCGTGATGATCAACGTGTCACCGGGCTCGAGCGCGGCGAGAGCGAGGTCGAACTGTGGCCGCGAGGCGCGGGCACCGGAGACACCTCGGTCGACGTAGAGATCATCTCGACGTATGCCGGCGGCGAGCAGATCTGCCTCTTGCCGGTCTGTGGACTGCTGCCGCGTCGACACCCGCGCGTATCCAATGAGCTTCGTCATGTACGCCGTCCTTCCTGTCTCATAACTAACCTCGCGTACCGGTTCGTGAACCAGTGGTTGCGACACGTAGTTCTGAGAATCTGATCGGCGCGGGATTACGGCGCGTTCTCTCCTTCGCCTCTAGCCTTGCGAGACGCCTCGCAAGGCTACGGTTGCGAGACGAGTGTCAGGGTCACACCCAGGGCAGTGTCATCGAAAGCTCGTGGCCGGATCATCCCCACCGCTCTCAGCAGCGTCTCGACCACTGCCAGTGTCGAGTCAGGCCGAGATCGGGTCCAGGATGTCGCATAGTTTGCGAATCAGTTTGATCACGTCGGCGCTGTACTGCTTCATGGTGAGGAGCGTGATCCCAGCATCGTTTCCATGCGAGATGTTGTCCCGCAGTTTGCCAACGCTCTGGAGACTTGAGATCTCCTGCTCCATCCCGCTCGTCAGAGTCGGATACCAGCTAAGGTCGAAACCGTCGAGAGCATCCTTGAGCTTGACCTGGTTGATGCCCCACACTCGGTTGACGTTCTGTTCGACGTAACGGTGGACAGACGAGCTTGCCTTTGTGCGTGCATGCTCAGTCAGAAGTGCTTTCAGAGACTGCTCCGCGAACCCTGCTACGAGGACGCAGAGGTAGCGCGCGTAATTCGCGCTCAGTTCCCCGTCGAGCTTGGCCCCGTCGATGATGTCAATGCGTCGTTGCAATACCTGTTCTAGCCGACGGACCTCGCCGCGACCATACAGTCGCGTACCTGCCGCCACCGCTAGACCCCTGCAAAGAAAGCGGTCGCCTTGTCGATCCGGGTGTCGACTGAATCTTCCGATGATGTGGCGTAGAGCGTTGCCATGCGGAAGTCATCGTCGGATTTCAGTTCTGCAAACGCAGCGGCAAACTTCAACGGATCGATGTCACCCCCTGAGGCGAGGCGCCGCATGACGGCAATGGTGATCGAGTCGACATACGCGGCGTTCACCGCCCTCTCTGGTCGGAACGCCTGTTTGCTAAGGCCATTGTCGATCAGCTCCATGGCGCGGACGAAAAGCAAGCCCAGGCCGCTGTCTGGCGTGAGGGCGTCTTCCCGTCGCTTTTCGAGAAAATCATTGAGGAAAGCCTTGAGAGGGCGGTAGTACTCAGCCTGGTTCTCGTATAAGGCGAGTATTCGGAGGATTAGCTCGTGATCGCGGAACCGGGGGGACTGCGGACCGTAGAGGTTGCGCCAGTGCTGGTCTTGGTTAAGGCGGCTGATTCCGGCGAGGAACGAGCCCGCGAAGAGGGCGATCCGGATTTCCTGAGGCTGGAGCGGGCTTCCTCCCGTGTTCAGACGCTCGTAGATCGAGTAGACGGCGTTCTGCGCGCCAGTCTCGGACTCCTGCCGCAGGACGGTCGCATGGATGATGCTGTCGTCTAGTCGGCGTCGATCCTCCGGTTCTAGATCGTCGTACGAGAGATTATTGAACGGAGCTTGGACGTTAGTAAGGCGAAACTTCTTGTCATTGGCGATGCCGTCGTAGAACATGCGAAG
This sequence comes from Microbacterium aurantiacum, assembly GCF_002872075.1. GTDB lineage: Bacteria > Actinomycetota > Actinomycetes > Actinomycetales > Microbacteriaceae > Microbacterium > Microbacterium aurantiacum_A. The sequence continues at coordinate 178,094 of NZ_PGGU01000029.1, forward strand.
CGTTCGAAGTCGCTGCTGACCGTCAAGAACGAGTAGCTTGTTCGCTCGATCCCGTACCAGGAAGATTCCAGGCACCGGCAGCCCAAGGAGAAGGCTCTCGATGAACCGGCTCATCTGGGTCTGGCGCCAGACGAACGCTCGCTGGAACGCGCGGACCTCGCCTGTGCCCTGATACTCCGGATCGAAGGACGGGACGACGATGTCTTCGAGGTTCATGCGCCTTACGAGCCCGTGCACGTCGTAGTCGGCACCGTAAGAAGTGATCTCGTAGGACGTGGTGATGACCTCTGTGTCTGGGTCGACGTCTTGGATCTCATTGTCGCCCTCCGTGAAGGTTATGTCATCCTGCAATGGTTCTTCGATCGATGTGTCGTCGGGGTCAGCCATAACTGAAGCCTAGGTCTAGGGGGCGAGTTCGACCATGGACCCGTTCTACATCTACCTTGCAGCCCTGCACGCCATGGATGTCATCCAGACCATCGCTACCGCGGTCGCGTGAGGCCGAGCCTTGCCATCCCCACGTCGCGACTGATGTTCCGCTATCGTCTGGATCAGCACGAGTTCAAAGATGAACGGAGCAGTAGTGGAGTTCTCAGAGCGTCTCGATTCCATCGCAACCAAGGTCAAGAATCAGGCGACCGCCATTGGGACCGAGGAGGCGACGAAGAACGCGTTCGTGATGCCCTTCATCTCGACGATCCTTGGGTACGACGTCTTTGACCCGCTCGAGGTGGTCCCGGAGTTCACGGCCGATGTTGGGACGAAGAAGGGAGAGAAAATCGACTACGCCATCATGCGTGATGGCGAAGTGCAGATCCTCATCGAGTGCAAGCCGTCGATGGGCTCTCTCAAGATCGAGCATGCCTCGCAGCTCTTCCGATACTTCTCGGTGACGAACGCGCGCATTGCCGTGCTGACGAACGGCGTGGTCTGGCACTTCTACACCGATCTCGATGCACCCAATCGCATGGACGCCAAGCCGTTCCTCGTCCTCGATCTGCTGGACATCGATGAGACGCTCATTCCTGAGATCCAGAAGCTCAGCAAGGAGAGCTTCGACCTTGAATCGATCATCAGCGCGGCTGAGGAACTCAAGTACATCGGAGCGCTCAAGCGTGAGATCGCGGCGCAGTTTCGTGAGCCGTCTGACGAGTGGATCAAGTTTTTCGCAACGCGAGTCTACGAAGGGTCGTACACGCAGAAGGTCCGTCAACAGTTCACGTCCCTTGTGGGCAAAGCCGCCCAGCAGTTCCTCACTGAGAGAGTAAACGACCGGCTCAAGACCGCGCTCGGCGTGAGTGGCATTTCTCACACAGCTACCCCGCCGGCCACCACCAGCGCCGAAGTTGCAGTCGCAGATCTCGAGCGTGACACAGAGATCGAGACGACTCTCGAAGAGCTCGAGGGATACCAGATCGTCAAAGCGATCGCATGCGGCGACGTCAAGCCGCAACGGATCACCCACCGCGACGCGAAGAGCTACTTCGCGGTACTGCTCGACGACAACAACCGCAAGCCGATCGCCCGACTCCACTTCAACGGCAAGCAACGATACCTCGGGCTGCTCGACGAGGGGAAGGTAGAAACTCGGCATCCCATCGGGGAGATCGACGAGATCTACACCCACGCTGACAGCATCCGCGAAGCCGTTCGCAGGTACAACGACTGAGCCTCTGCGGTTGTTGCCTCAGGAATCACGGCGACCTGACATAAGTACCCCTATCGGCATCGCCGCGCAACGGGCGCGCTGCCTCACGATGCTCGTCGCGTTCGCCCGCAGCCGAGACAACAGCTTCGCGATGACAGCGGGATCGATTGCCGGAACCCTCGCAGGCAGCCTGCTACCAGGCGTCAACCTCATCCTGCTCCTCGTCAGGGCGGCGTCGCGAGCGACATGCGATGCCCGATTCGAGGCGGCCCGGTCCGGAAATCCTCGTATGACGTCGTGGCTATCAGCTCAGTCCTGTGTATCGCCCTCGACAACGGCATCCTCCGCAGCGGCTTCGGCCGCAGCGCCCTCTTCCGGGGATTCCGCCCCTCCGCTCGCGGCGGATTCATCCGATGCAGCATTCTCACCCCGCCGTGCGGATCCGTTCGAGTTCATGACCTAACCTCCAGACGGGTTCTCTAGAGGCTTCCCGTTCTCGTCCGTCGTCTCCTCATCGAGAAGCTCCTGAACGTCGTCGGGAGTGTCGCCCGCTGGTGCGTCAGCCGCCTCGACCGGATCCGGGTTTTCATGCTGATTCTTCTGATCGCTCATCATCCGGCGACCTTATGCGCGCAGCTGGCGCGGACCGAGGGGGTTGACGATAATGCTCCCGAGTGAGTGACCGACGCGGATCGCTCAGTAGATGGACGGCACCACCAGCTCGTCACCGCATTGCTCGCGCCCTGCGTGCGTAGCGTGCTGTGGTCGAACAGCCGCGCCTCCTTCACGATCGCTCCCGGCTGCAGGCGTGAATTGGGAGCTGTGTGCGAAGTGCGTCATCTGCGCGACCGGCACCTTAACTGACATAATTACGACTATCAATGGCGCCGGCAGCTGGTCGCGGGGCAGCGATGCGGATTGCTCCTCCAGCGTGGTCGTAGCGACGCGATGGAGAACCGCGGCGGTGGTGTCGGATCTACGACACATGGAGCAAGTGAGCTGAGCATCCGCCGCTGGGGTGAGAAAATCGCTCCTCGACTTCGCCCGACTCGGCATTCTCCCGGGGCGAACATGAAGGTTTCGATGGAGATGGCGACTGGCTTGACGCGTTCCGCACCCGAACTTCGTACCCCGCCGCGGTCCTAGCGGGTCTCGCGCTGTCGAGGCGGCGACGGCTTCACCGTCGTGCTGGCGGCCGCGGTGAGCCCGGCATGAATTCGCGACAGGCGTGCTGATCAGGGCAGTGGCCAAGTGTCCCCCAGGTGTCCCCGGGTGTCGCGAGGATACTGATTTAGCTAGCTCCACGCGTTTCCGAAGTGCGTCGCGTGCATCCTGAGAATCCCTGATCATCGGACTAAAGTTCAACTTTCCCGGGCTGATCAGGCCTGGGGACGTGGAATCGAAACGCTGCGAAAATCACCCTGCTAAGGTGGAGTCCCCTCACGGGGACCGAGGGTTCAAATCCCTCCGTCTCCGCCACAAAAAGTCCTGGTCATCACAAGTATTCCCACGTCAGGCGCTTCCCCTCTCACGCCTCCAGCGGAGACGCTTTTGGCGTTCAAGGGTCCCCCTGGGGGACCCCCGGGGGACCCCTGCGGTGCGCCACCCTCACCCCACTCCTGCAGGGTGCAGCACCCGCAGGAGCACCGCGCCGCATGATTCCGCGGCGGCGCATGGTCGGAGGCCGCTGGGGGACACCACCCCGCACAGGTGTTGCCCTCTGGTCGAGTATCGGCGTTCGACCTTGCCCTCGTCAGCAAGGGGCGTTTCTGCCCAACGCGGTTATCCACAGACGCCGCAGAACATCGATCATCGCCTCAACTCAGGTGTCCGGAAATGCGGGTCATGCTCCCGTGGCCGACATCCCGTCTGCGGAACCACGCCCGACGGACTGCGGCGCCATCGTAGCCGTCCACTTCGGTTGTGTACACGAGTTCAGGCGCGATGCTCTCGATCGGAGCTTCGGCTAGGGTCGAACGTCTTCAGCCGCGCTCGGAGCCGCGCCTTGTGTCCGGGGTCGGCGAGGTGGCGGCCGCGAATCCATCCGAGGAGCGCCTTCATCGACGCGAACCCGCTTTGCCGGTCGTGTTCGCAGCGTTGCGGTGAGGCCCGTCGCTACCGTGCACCTTCCCGGACGGCCTGGTGGCTGGGGGATCGGGATGCGCGCCTGAGGAGCAGGGCTAGTTGAAGGCGGAGCCGTCCATGGGGTTCGCGAATGTCCCACCCAAGTGCGCGTTCGGCCTGCTCCAGCCGATCTTGCAACGTGGAGTGGTGGAGGTGCAGTGCACGAGCGGCAGCTCGGAGACTCTCAGACCAGCAGATCGCTTCGCATGTCGCGAACATCCAGGGCGCCGTTGCCCCAGCCCGCATCAGAGCGGTCAAGTCGGGCATTTCCGTCTTCGATGTGTCGGCGGCCTGGATGAGTATGGCTACGCTGCCGAGCTCGTCGGCGTATACGACCCGGGGCCCCGGGTCGTGCTCTGTCCCTTCCGCTGTCAAGCGCAGAGCCAGCTGCGCCGCGCTGTGCGATCCCGGCAGATCGAGAACATCGACCAATGGCCCCACGCCCATCCGCCGGTCGGGCGGGAAAGGAGCTCCACCGGGGATCAGCAGAGTTGAGCCGTCGGCGAAGCAGGCCGCCCTGGCCGGACCGGACAGTCCGAGCCGGCGTGCGGCAACGACGCGGTCGGCCTCGGCCGCGCCGGCATCGAGGATCACCTCGACAAGAGCAGGATCATCGGCTGGATATATCGCTCGGGTGCGCTGCACCACAGTGAGTGCCGCAGCTGCTGCACGTTCCAGGATCATGGCGCCGACTGTGCCGGCGGGTCCGGGTCGCTCGAGCCAGATCCGCGCACCATCGGAGCCCACCGGTTCTGACGGCCACTCGGCATCAGGGGGGTCGCCCGGCTGTGCGACCAATCCGTCGGCGAGGACGCGGACGGTCAGCCTCCGTCCAGGGTCGACGAGTTGAACCGGGCACTTCGCCAGTGAGGCTGCACCGCGCACTATCGACTGGAGACCGGCTCTGGACGCGACTAGGGAGTCGAAGTGCGCGATGACCGCGAGTGCCTCTCCGGCCTCAGCGTCGATTGAGCTGAGCCGCACCGTCAGCTCATTCATGTCGATATTGTCCGTCGCGAGGACCGAACATGCCAGTGCCCCCGACGGGTGGTCCGATCACGGCGCCAGGAGGCGACGAAGCCACCTGATTCGGGCAGCTCGCGCGTCCTGAGAAAGCTGCGCGTGCGAGGCATAGACGTCGAAGCCGTGGGCGCCGCCCGGCCAGGCGTGAAGCTCTGCTTGTACGCCCACTTCCCAGAGTCGGCTCGCGTAGGACACCGTTTCGTCGCGGAAGATGTCGGAGGTGCCCACATCGAGGTAGGCCGGCGGCAGACCCGTGAGATCAGAGGCTCGTGCGGGTGCGGCATACGGAGAGACGTCCGGACCTCCCCGCGCGCCCCCGAGAAGGGCTGTCCAGGCGATCGTGTTGGCAGGGCGCGACCAAACGGTGGGGCCGATCTGATGGGATGAAACCGAATCGAGGCGGTCATCGAGCATCGGAGAGATGAGCATCTGGCCGACGGGTTCCGGGCCGCCCCTGTCGCGAGACATCAGAGAGATCGCGGCGGAGAGACCGCCGCCCGCGCTGTCGCCCGCCACGACGATGCGGGAGGGGTCGATCCCGAGCTCCGCCGCATGCTCCGCTATCCACACCAGCCCTGCGTAGCAGTCTTCCGCGGGCCCGGGGTGCGGTGTCTCCGGCGCCAACCGGTACCCGACCGAGATTACGACCGACCGGAGATCCTGCGCCCAGTCCAGCACCTGCGATAGCCCTGACCGGATTGTCCCCGCCACCATTCCCCCGCCGTGAGAGAAGTAGATGGCTGACGTCATGAACGGTGCACCGGCCGGCGTGCAGATCAGCAGGTCGACATCCGGGGACCCGGCGGGTCCGGGAATCGTGCGCTCGCTCACGGTGAAGGCGCCGTCCCTGCGAAGATCCTCATCCGTCAGTTCAGGCGAGAACGGATTAGGCAGTCGCAAGAGCGGAATGAAAGTCTCGGCGGTGATCGCTCGCCCGAAATGATCCATGTGTGGTGCCAGAACGGCGGCGATCTCAGGATCCATAGGCGGAGGGGGGCCGAAGTTCGCCATCGTCGCCGCCCCCGTCTGCTCGGCGTTGGGGGGCGAACCAGAGGTCATGGTTTCTCCTGGGGCATAGTCATCGGGCATCAGCGTGCTAGACAACGGCATCCTCGCCGAGGCCCTCGAGGTGGAGTCGGTCAAGGAGGTCTTGCCGCTCCTGTCGTCGCTGGCGTTGCAGAAGTGGGTGCGCGACGGGGGCTGCCATCTGAAGGCGTTGGGTGTACGGATGCTGGGGCTCATCTGAGACTCGCTCAGCGTCGCCGATCTCAACGATCTGGCCATGCAGCATCACTGCGATGCGGTGGCTCATCGCGCGAGCCACCGCGAGGTCGTGTGTGATGAACAGGTAGGAGACGCCGGTTCGCTCCTGAATCTCGATCAGCAGGTCCAGGATCTTCGCCTGGGTCGCGAGGTCGAGGGCGCTCGTCGGTTCGTCACAGATGATCAGCTTCGGAGAGATGGAGAGGGCTCGGGCGATGGCGATGCGCTGCCGCTGGCCGCCCGAGAACTCCCGTGCGGTACGCCGGCCGGCGTCTGCAGGTAGGTGGACTTTGTCCAGAAGTTCGCGAACAGCATTGTGACTTGTCTTGACGCCGCCGGCCCGCAGCGGCTCGCTGAGGATCTCTTCGATCGTCAGCGTCGGGTTGAGCGAGGAGTACGGGTCTTGGAACACGACCTGGATGTCCTTCGCGAGTCGGCGTCGTTCCTTGGGTGGCAGTGCGCCGATGTCCCGGCCGCTGTAGAGAACGCGCCCCGCAGACACCGGCGCCAAGCCGAGCAGCGCCCGACCGAGGGTCGTCTTGCCCGACCCGGACTCTCCGAGGAGCCCGACGGTCTCAGACTGCGCGATGTCGAGGGAAACTCCGGTGAGGACTCGTGCCGGCGAGGCTCGAAACCCGCGGCCGGGGTAGGTGACGTGCAGGTCCCGTATCGACAGGAGAGCCTCGCGGTCGTTGATATCGGCCTCCGTGCGGGTCATCGGCCGGCTCCGGATTCGGTTCGGACCCGTCGCGATGGCGCGCCGTCGAGGGTGGACCCAAGCAGCATTTGGGTGTAATCGTGAGACGGATTCGAGAACAGTTCGAGCGTCGGTCTGCTCTCGACGATCCGTCCTTGGTTCATGACGCTGACGGTGTCGCAGATGTCGGCGACGACGCCGAAGTTGTGGGTTACGAGGAGCATTCCCAGGTCGCGTTCGCGTTGCAGGTCACGCAGGAGTTGAAGGACGTCAGCCTGCACGGTGACGTCCAAGGCCGTGGTCGGCTCGTCCGCGACGATCAGTTCGGGGTCACCGGCGAGTGCTCCGGCGATCAGTACGCGTTGTGCCATACCCCCGGAGATCTGATGCGGGTACAGGTCGTAGACTGCGCGCGGATTCTTGATCCCGACCTCGCCGAGGAGGTCGACGAGCTGTTCCCGGGCCTGACGGCGACGAACGTCCTTCACCGCGCGCAGCCCGTAAGACAGCTGCTGGCCGACGGTGAACGTGGGGTCGAGGTTGGTCATCGGCTCCTGGGGGATGTAGGCGATCTGGCGGCCACGTACGCGCCGCATTCCGCCGGGCGTCGCCAGGAGGCCGGCGCCGTAGAACTGGATCGAGCCGCGAAGGACCACGGCCTCGGGCGGCAGAATGCCCAGGATCGCGAACGCGATCTGAGACTTTCCCGAGCCCGATTCGCCGACCAGGCCGTGGATCTGTCCACGTTCGACGACCAGGTCGACGCCATGGACGACTTCCACAACCGAGTCCGGCGAGTCGGGGTAACCGAGCGCGAGATCACGCACGCTGAGGAGAGGGGCCTCGACCGCCTGGACCGTCGTCGCTGTCGCGACGCTCGGCGCCTGTCGATCACGGAGGCGTTGGATGTCGGCTGCTTTCAGCGGTGCATATCGGCTGCTCGATTCCTGGAGGGCGTCCCGGGCGGCGTTGCCGAGGATGACAAGACACAGGGTCGTTACGCCGATGAGCACGGCGGGCCACACGACGGCCAGTCCGTTCACATAGATGTTCGTGAAGGCGTCTTGGAGCATTCCACCCCAGGAGGGTTCGCGGGGATTGCCGAGACCGAGGAACTCCAGTCCAGCCTGGATGGCTATTCCGGCCGCCAACACGTAAGAGGCATGAACGATCACCGGTCCACTGATCACGGGCAGAATGTGCCGCGACATGATCCGCGTGTCCGACAGACCCGCGACCTTTGCCGCATCGACGTACAGTTCATGCCTGACTTTCTGCACGAGTGAGCGAACGAGCCGGAAGAATGTCGGTGCGATCAGCACCCCGAAGATCGCCATCGTGATGAGCGTGTTAGGCCCGATGACCGTGTAGAGCGCGATCAGCAGCACGAAACCGGGGAGGGCCATCACAAAACTGGACACTGCATCTGTGGCGTCGTCTATGCGGCCACCGAAATAGCCGGCGATCAGACCCGAGCTGAGGCCGATCGTGGCCGACACGACCAGGACGACCAGGCACGCTTGGGCGGTGCCCAGGGTGGCGACCATGAGACGGCTGAAGATGTCGCGGCCGGCATGATCGCCCCCCAGGAGGAAGTCCGAGGAGAAGGGGGCGGCGTTCGTGAGCTCCAGTCGGGTGAGGTTCGGATCGAACGGCGCGAGCAGGGCAGACAGCACCCCGAAAAGCAGGATCGCGACCAGCACCAGCGCTGACACCAGGCCCAGCGGGTTGCGAAGGACACGACGCCACATTCGGCTCCGCGGTGCGGATGAGACCGTCGGTGCGACTTCGGCCGCGGCTATTCCACTCATGACAACCTGACCTTGGGGTTGACCCATCCGTTCGCCACGTCAGCGACGATGTTCACAAGCACGATCACCAGCGTGCTGAATACAACCACTCCCATGACGGCAGGCAGATCGCCGGTGAGCGACGTGGTCACGGTCCACCGCCCGATGCCGGGGAGGGCGAAGACCTGTTCGATGAGCACCGCTCCACCGATCAGACTGATCGTCTGCAACGACAGGACGGTGAGACCGGGGCTTGCCGCGTTTCGCAACGCGTGACGAAAGACGATCGCTCGTTCCGGCACGCCGCGCGATCGCAGCGTCCGTATGAAGTCCGCCTTCATCGCATCGACCATCGCGCCCCGGAACTGCTGGGCCGCGCCTGCGACCAGCTGAAACAGGATCGCCGCCACAGGAAGCGTCAGCGCTATTACCCAGCCGGCCGGGTCATCCGTGAAAGCCACATATCCCGTCGCCGGGAACACCCGAACGGCGATGGCGAGCATGAAGACCAGTGCGATCGCAACGAGGAAGCTGGGCAGCGCCGTGGCCGCTGTCGCCGTGAGCTGCAATACTCGGTCGACCCACCCTCCCTTGACGGCGGCGACCACGCCGATGACTACGCTCAGAAGCGTCGTGAAGACCATCGCGAGAAGCACGAGCGACAAGGTCACCGGGATCCGGGTCGCCATCATGTCGGTCACCTCCTCGCCGGTGAAGAAGCTGCGACCCAGGCTCCCCGTCAGCAGACCGCCCAGCCATCCGAGGTACTGCGTCAGCACCGGCCGATCGAGGCCGAGTTCCGCGACCCGCCGAGCGACCTGCTCGTCTGTCGCGTTCTCGCCGATCGACTGGCGCACGCTGTTCTCGCCGTTGGCGAAGACGAGCATGTACGTCACCGCCGTAACGACCAGGAACAGCACCGCACCGGCGACCAGCTTGCGGGCGAGGAATCGCAGCATTAGGACCTCCTTCCAGTCGTCCGAAGTGGTTTGGGCATGTCATCCCCGTGTGGGCTCGCAGGAACTACGCCGGCCTGGTCGACGGTCAGGTACCGCACCGCCGACCAAGCCTCGCGTGTGCGTAGAACCTATTTGAAGGTGTACAGGTAGGGATCCGCGCCGAGAAGCGCCTCGGCCGAAGCCCCGTCGTCAAACGCCCAGAAGTACTCGGGGTACCCGAGAGGGGCGAACCACGCCTCCTCCAAGATGAACCGGTTGATCTCCTGGAACACCTCATCGGCGTCCGGGCCCTGCGCGTAGGCCATCGTGATGAGTTCATTCAGCTGTGGGTCTTCGGTGTGGAAGACGTTCCAGACCGCGTCGGGCTCGATATAGCCCTCGAGGACGCTCAACGGCGCCCCCGACGGGAACTCGACATAGAAGAGGGGGAACTCCGCACTGAGGTAGCGCCCGATGAACTGTTCGGCTTGAACGCTGATGACGTTCGCGCGAATCCCCAGCTCGCCCAGCTGTTGCACCACCAGTGAAGTCACGGGCGATGAGAATCCCGCCACCTCGGGATAGTCGATCTCGAAACCGTCAGCGTAGCCTGCCTCCGCCATCAACTCCTGCGCGGCCTGGATGTCGTAGGGGTACTCTCCCGCGAGGTCTTCGGAGTAGGCGGCGGTCTGCCGGTTGAAGATCTGGTTGCTCGCGGTGCCCTTGCCCTGCCACAGTGCTTGAATGATGGCGTCACGATCGAAGACCATGTTGATCGCCTGACGAACTCTCACATCCGCCAGTGCAGGAACGATGCTGCCGGCGCGATCAGCGATGATGAGACCAGCCCAGTTCGTCTGGTAACTCAATAGCTCCAATCCCGCGTTCTCGGCCTGGGCCGTGCCCGCGACGGAAATCGGCGCCCCGTCGATCTGTCCCGACTGCAGAGCGTTCAGACGAGCGGTCTCCTCCGGCATCACGTTGAGTACGATCTCGTCGCGTGGGAAGGCCTCGGCGTTCCAGTAGTCGTCGTTGCGCTCGTAGACGAGCGTCGTCCCGCTGGTGCTTCGCTCGGCGTTGAAGGTGTACGGGCCGCTGCCCACCGGATTCGTCGCAAGATCGTCCGCGACGAGAGAGGCGGGACTGGCCAGGACCCCTGCGCTCCACGCGAGATATGTCGGGAGGAGGGGGTTCGGGGTTGCCGACGTCACGGTGAAGGTGAGGTCATCGACGACGTCGATTTCGGTACCGGCCAGGCGTACTGCGCCGGGACCTGTCGAATCCCGATAGTGCTCGAGGCTTGCTTTCGCCGCCGCCGCGTCGACGGGTGCGCCGTCCGTGAACGTCATTCCCTCCCGAAGCGTCAGGGTGAGCACGGTGGAGTCTTCGTTGAACGAGAATTCCTCGGCGGCGTTCGGTCCCGCGCTGCCGTCCACTTCATAGCGCAAGAGCGTGTCGAACACCGGCTGCCAGGTCAACACCGTCGGCCCGCCGTCGATCAGCTGCGCCGGGTCCCAGCTCGTCTTGTCGCCACCGATCGCAAGAACGAGCGGGGCGGTCGTCTCGTCTCCGGCGTCGGCAGAAGGCCCACCGCCGGTGCACGCTGCAACCGACATCGTGACCCCCAGGATCAGACTGATCGCACCCATCGCCTTGCGGTGCCTCGCTGGGCCGGTCGACACTGATCGCTTCCTCGACCGGGCCCTGACCTCTCGTGACGTGTTCTCGAGCTGTGACATCTCTGTCGCCCACTTCCTTGTCGGCAAAACTTCGTTCGGGTGATCACCGCGTGTACGGTTCCCCACAAGGTTGCTCGCGAACGCAGCGCCATACTAGCGTCATATGGCGGGAATCTTCCGCCAACTGGCGGGTGCGCCAGTGAGACCGCCTGGGCCAGATTGGCTGCTGAACGGGTCCCCCGGCTGTCCACTCGTTCATGGCCGACGATGCGGCTTCACCCGCCGAGAGAAGTATCCCACCCATGGCCGAGCGGGCAGCGGCATCCCGTCACACTCAAGCTCGAACAAGAGGAACACTCGATGGCGATTGACCCATTTTTCGCGCGACGGCTCGCCCCCCTGCGCGAATCGACATGGTCCGACATCCGCGACGATCCCACTCACAGGGCGGACTTCTTGGAGCCGCTGAAGGGATGGCGAATCCCGGAGGATGTAGAAATCACGGAAGGACGGGCCGCTCAGCCTGACGGCGTGGGGGTGCGAATCTATCGCGGACCGCGCCAGGGCGGGGCGCGACCGGGGCTGGTGTGGATGCACGGCGGCGGATTCAGCAGTGGATCTGTGGACATGTGCGAGGCGCACGTCGTCGCCGCTGAGCTGGCGAGCCGTGCGGGTGCAGTCGTGGTCTCGGTGGACTATCGCCTCGCGACCGGCGGTGTGCACTATCCCGTACCACTTGATGACGTCACGACCGCCTGGCGCTGGCTGGTCGCGGAACGCGCAAGCCTAGGGATCGACGGTGCCCTCTTCATTGGTGGAGCGAGCGCTGGCGCCAATCTGGCTGCCGGTGCGGCGCTTCGTGAACGAGACATGGGACGCGTGCTACCCGACGCCATGCTTCTCGCCTACGGCGTCTTCCACCTCCCCGGCCCGGGAGGAGGACACCCCGCAGCGGACTCCGGCGAGCTGCCGCCCTTCCTACGAGGGACCGCAGAAGCCGGCATGGAGATCATCCGCGGGTATCTGGGCACCCTCAACGCCATCCCGGCATACGCGTCTCCTGGTTCCACTGATCTTCGTGGCATGCCCCGAGCTGCGATCGTCGCCGCGGAGTACGACGAGCTGTACGCATCGAGCGCGTTCTTCGCAGCCCAGTTGGGGGATGCCGGCGTGGGGGCGACGACGTACCTCGCCAAGGGGATGATCCACGGGCACCTGAACTGGGGCATCGGACCGGAACTCCCCGAAGCAGAGCAAACCATCCAATTCTTCGCCGATCAGATTTCCGGCGCGGTGTCGGCCTCCAGGCGGCCGGCGGGCGGCACGGTCCAGCGCGCTAGGGCGCAAGCATGAACGCATCGCTGCCACGACGTGCCCCGTCAGAGCTCAACGTCGATGCCGCAGGCATCACCGCTTTCCTGGATGGGTTGGAGACGTCGGTTGACGTGGAACCGCACAGCATCGTGCTGCTTCGTGGAGGAGCTGTGATCGCCGAGGGGTCGTGGGCGCCGTATGCGGCGGAGCGTCCGCAGCTCTTGTACTCGCTGAGCAAGAGCTTCACCTCGACGGCGGCGGGGTTCGCATTCGACGAGGGGCTCCTCGCCCTCGACGACACCGTGCTGAGCTACTTCCCCGAGCTGGATGCCGAAGTCACTGACATCCGCGCACGTTCGATTCTCGTGCGGCATGCCCTCGCGATGGCGAGCGGCCATCACGCCGACACGATAGAGGAAGCGTTCGCCATCGACGCCGCGAACCTCGTGCGCGGCTTCCTGCTCACGCCGCCCGACAGTGATCCTGGCACGGTCTTCGCCTACAACCAGCCCGCCACCTACGCAGTGGCCGCCATCGTGCAAAGGGTGACCGGACAGCGCCTGACTGAGTACCTGCGTCCGCGGTTGTTCGACCCGCTGGGAATCGGCGACGTCGGATGGATTCAGGATGCCTCCGGGCGCCAGCAGGGATACAGCGGCCTGTTCGCCCCCAGCCACGCCATCGCGCTCCTCGGGCAGCTCTATCTGCAGCGCGGGAGATGGAAAGACGATCAGATCCTCTCCACCGCGTGGATCGACGAGGCGACCTCTCTCCGCGTCGTGACCACAAGGGAGGCCAACCCCGACTGGAGCGAAGGCTACGGATACCAGTTCTGGATGGCCCGACACGGATACCGCGGCGATGGCGCTTACGGGCAGTTCTGCGTCGTGCTGCCCGACCACGATGTCGTTCTCGCCCTCACAGGCCAAAGCTCCGACATGCAACGGGTCCTCGACTTGGTGTGGGAGCATCTGCTCCCTGCCTTCCGGCACGGCCCAACCCGGGATGTCGACCGAGAGGCCGACGCTCTGCTCGCGCAGCGGCTGTCCGCTGCCCAGCTTCCTCCAGTCGCGACGAACCTGGCGATCCCGGCCCCTCAGTCGCAGTCGTTCTCGCCAGAAGAGGGCAACGACTGTCCGGATCTGGCGCGACTAGACCTGACGGCCGACGCGCATGACCTCGCGTGGTCACTGACACTGCGCGACGGCGACGACCGACTCGAGGTCGTCCCGGGCCTGGGGGAGTGGAACGTCGACGGGGCGACGGCAGTCAGCGCCGGTCGGCTTGCACCCGGCGCTGAGACCGCCGCGGGTGAGCGCCTCGCCGTCGACGTCATCTTCCTCGAGACACCACATCGCCTTCACCTCGTGCTCGACCCCGCCTCTTCTCGCTTCACGGCGAAATGGGCCACAAACCCGCTGGGTGCCATGCCGTTGCGTGCGATGAGGATGCCGGAATAGTCGCCGCAGGACGGACGGCCCATCGTGGTAGCCACGAGCTGCCCCCGGAACCCGAAGGAATCGCGTGCCAAACGGAAACGGCTGTCACCATCTCACCGTTGAATACGCGGTCGCCCCCCACGACGTTGCGACGCCGAGGCCGCGCTTCTCCTGGATGACGGACGAACCGACCTTGGACCACGAGATCGAGGTTCGCGACCAGAACTTCACGCGCGCGTGGCAAGCCGTCGTGAGAGGCACGGAGACGAATCTCCTCGAGTATGCAGGCGACGATCTCTTGTCCGATAGTAGGTATCACTGGCGCGTTCGACCGCTCTCGGCAGAACCCGCCGGTCGTCCGTGGGCGGAGTCGGTCTTCGAAACTTCACTGCTGTACGTGAGCGACTGGGCGGCCGACTGGGTGGAACCTGTGCAGGACGACGCCGTCGTCGAACGGTGGAGCCTGCAGGACTGGGTGCGGGGCACCAAACCTGACGTCGGCGTTGCGGACCGGCTCAAGCCCCCCAAGTTGCTGCGTCAGCGATTCGAGGTGCGCAACGGCCTCGTCTCCGCGCGCCTGCATGCGACCGCGCACGGGGTCTATTCGGCGTGGCTGAACGGCGCTGTTGTCGGAGACGAAGTGCTCGCACCCGGATTCGACAGCTATGCGCATCGGGTGAGTGCCCAGCGGTACGACGTCACCGCGCAATTGGCCACCGGCGCGAACGTGCTCGCCTGGGCGCTCGCAGATGGCTGGTGGGCAGGACGGATCGGCTTGACAGGTTCAAGCGCTCAGTTCGGGCGACGGCTCGCGGCGATCTGGCAGCTCCACCTCACCTACGCCGACGGTTCCACCGAGGTGGTTTCATCGGGTGCCGATGTGCGCTGCTCGACCGGGCCGTGGGCATACGCCGATCTCTTCGTCGGCGAGTTCTTCGATCGGCGCGCGGAACAGTCCGGATGGACAGGACCCACCTTTGATGACGGTGCCTGGGAACCGGTTACGACCTTCCAAGACGGGCGGGAGCGAATCGTCCCGTTCGCCGGGGAGCCGATCCGCCGTGTCGCCACCCTCTTGCCAGTCTCCATAGCGCTCACGCGCGACGGTCAGGTCGTCGACTTCGGGCAGGTGATCGCCGGTCGAGTCCGGCTGAAACTGCGGGACACAGCGCCCGGCCAGCGGGTGACGATCGAGCACACGGAGACTCTGGACGCGAACGGCGAGTGGTTCGTCAACATTGTCGGGGTCAACAAAGAGCAGACAGATGTCTTCATCGCCGCAGGGGGGAGCGACGAATGGGAACCCGAGTTCACTTTTCACGGCTTTCGCTACGCGCGCGTCGTGGGCGTGGCCGAGCCGTTGACGGTCGACGATCTCGTAGCTGTGGTTCTCTCGACGGACCTGCCGCAGACCGGGTCGCTCCGAACGTCGGACTCACGCCTCAACCGCCTCCACGACAACGTCGTGTGGAGTCAGCGGGCGAACTTCCTGAGTGTGCCCACCGATTGCCCCCAGCGCGAGCGAGCAGGCTGGACGGGCGACATCCAGGTGTTCGCACCCGCTTCGACCAACAATGCGATGGTCGCGCCCTTTCTTTCGCGGTGGCTGGAGAACCTTCGTGCCGACCAACTGGAGGACGGTCGCATCCCCATCATCTCGCCGCGCTCGCGTTTCGACGACGAGAATGCAGCTTCAACCGCGGGTGGTCTGGGCGCGATTGTTGCGGCCGCAGGCTGGAGCGACGCGATCGCCATCGTGCCGTGGGTGCTGTACGAGCGCTACGGCGATGTGCGCGTCCTCGAGAGGAATTTCGACGCCGTGCTCCGGTGGGTCGAGTATCAACGACATGCCGCTGAAAGCGCGATCCCAGAGCGCCTTGGCGGGTCACTTGGAGCCGAGCAACGGCGCCGCCATGCGCTGATGTACAACACTGGCGACCACTTCGGCGACTGGCTCACGCCGTCGACTCTCGAAGGCAAGTCCCTGCATGAGGGGATCGGCATCGCGCCGGCGATGACGAGCGAATACATCGCGCCCATGTTCCAAGCTCAGACGCTGACCCTCGCGGCGCGCATGGCAGACGTGTTGGACGAAGCGGCGACCGCGGAGAGCCTTCGCGAGCACGCGGCGGCGGTGCGCGCGGCGTTCGCGGCCGAATACATCGACGAACACGGTCGACTACCCGTTACCCTGCAAGGTCCTCACGTCCTCGCTCTGGCGTTCGACATGGTGCCGGCCCGGTTGCTGCCCGCGATGATCGCGTTTCTCGTCGACCTTATCCATGTCCGCGGCGATCGGCTCGACACCGGCTTTCTAGCCGTCCCGCATATTCTCGATGTGCTCTGGGAGAACGGCCATCCGGACCTCGCACGCCGGCTTCTGTGGCAACCCGAGGCGCCGTCCTGGCTGTACGCGGTCGATCGTGGAGCCACCACGATCTGGGAGAGCTGGGATGCCATCGCCCCCGACGGCACACCCCGCGCCGTCTCCCTCAACCACTACGCGTTCGGCTGCGTCGACGACTTCCTTTTCCGGCGAGTCGCCGGCATCCAACCGACCGCACCCGGGTTCCGCACGGTCGTCATCGAGCCCGACCTCTCGATGGGGCTCGAGTCGCTCGCCGCTCATGTCACCGCCCCAGCGGGAAGAATCGCTGTCGAGTGGGAGCAGTCCGCCGGGGGCTACACGGTCATGGTGGACGTGCCCCTCGGCATTTCGGCGACCCTGCGGCTCGGCAAACGAGACATACCCCTCGCGGCTGGCAGATCGTCGCACTCAGTGCCCGCGCAAGACGCTGGAAGGGCGTGGGAAAGAACGCAGACAGATCGGACACCGCAAAGGTCACCGTCGAAAGTTCGAGAACCGCGCAATGACGCGGCAAGTCCACCCCTGCGCGCCGCTGAGAATTGATCGGATGTAGGTTCAAGTCCCACCGTAGGTCGCTGGTGAGATCGCCTCCTTGGCGGCGGAGCTACGTTTTGCGCAAACGATTCACAGTTTCCGCCGCGGTCCCCTTGGATAGAAGGACACATTCCACTCACTCACGCGTTGGGCGCCACGCGCGATCCCCTCGGTGATGCTTCGTCATCATGGAGATCCGAATGCCCAAAATCGCTGTCGCGCGCCGCGAGCACACATCGACCGCGTCGATTCTCACCGTCGTCGCCGGCCGAGCATTGCACCCGGTCGCGTTCATCATGGTCCTGGGTGGCCTCACCGCGCTGGGCCCGTTCACGATGGACCTCTACCTCCCGGCGTTTCCGCTGATCGAGACCGACCTGGACACTACGGCGACGATGGTTCAGCTCACGCTCACCGCGACCGCCATCGGCCTGGGCCTGGGTCAGCTCGTCGTCGGCCCGTGGAGCGACTCGATCGGCCGGAAGGTTCCCGTAGCTTCGGCGACGGGGCTACACGTCGCGTCGAGTCTCGTGATCGCACTCGCTCCGAGCATCGAGATCGTCGCGTTCGCGCGGTTCGGCCAAGGCTTCGGCGCCGCCGCCGGCTCGGTGGTCGCCGCGGCGATGATCCGGGATCTGTTCGGCGGGAAGCGGCTCGTGCGGATGGCCGCACGCATCGCCCTGATCAGCGGCCTCGCGCCGATCGTGGCACCGATCATCGGGTCTCAGCTTCTTCTCATCACGGACTGGCGTGGCGTGTTCTGGCTGCTGGCGGCCTTCGGCGCGATGATCCTCGCGGCCGTCGTGATTCTGCTGCCCGAGACTTTGCCGCGCACGGTGCGCGGAAGCTCGCAGCGCCGATGGACCGACCGCGTCGCGGTACTGGTGCGCGACCGGGTCTACGTCGGTTCTGTGATCGTCGGGGCAATGATCTTCGCGGCGATCGTGAGCTACCTGTCCGCGTCGCCGTTCATCTTTCAGGACGGCTATGGCTTTTCCGAGCAGGCGTTCGGGCTCATCTTCGCTGTGAACGCCATCGGGCTGCTCGTGGCGACGCAGGTCTCCGCACGGCTCATGCGACGGTACCGGCCGGCCAGTCTGCTGTGCGGGGCTCTTCCCGCCATGGTGCTGAGCGGGGTGGCTTTCGTCGCGGTCGGCCTTCTGGACGCTGGATGGTGGTGGGCGGTCGCGGCGTCGTCGCTCCTGGTCGCGCTTCACGGCTTCTCCGGCCCGTGCCTGAACGTCCTCGTCCTCGCGCGCCATCAGCAGCAGAGCGGCACTGCCGTTGCGCTCGGCGGTTTCGTGAACTCCGTGGTGGGCGGCATACTTTCGCTCATGCCCGCGTTCCTCGGCGGCGTGAGCGTCATTTCCTTGGGTGTGGTCGTAGTGGGCAGCGCCGCTCTTGGGCTGGTCGCACTGCTGTTCGTCGTCCGTCCCTCATCGGTGCCGGAGCTGACGGCCGACTGACGGCCGGCTTGCCGGGCCCTCTTCGTCCGCTGTCTGGCCGAGTCAGCGCGCCGTTCGGGTCGACGAGCGGACGATCAACTCAGTCGCCAGCTCAACACGCTCATACGGCGGAGCATCGTGGTACCGCAGCTCACGTACGAGTTCCACGGCGCGCGCAGCCATGGCCGTCAGCGGTTGGCTGACGGATGACAGGGGCGGGGACGCCGCCGCCGCGCGGGCCTCGTTGTTGAATCCCACAACGCCGATCTCGTCGGGGATCTTCCGCCCGAGCATGAACGCGACACGATACACCGCGAGTGCCATCTCGTCGTTGCAGGCGAAGACCCCAACGGGCGAGGTGTCCGTCGCAAACGGCCGAACCAACGCTTCCGTCAGAGGCGCTTGACTCCATTCCGAGTTCACGCGAGTCACCGTAGCGTCCGGCCGGTGCTCTGCGAGTGCCGCACGGAAGCCCTCTTCGCGCGCTCGACCAAAGCGGTATGGTGGCACGCCCGTCACCACAGCGAAGCGTTCGTATGCGCGCGACAGATGAACGCCGGCGTCGTAGCCGCCCTGCCAGTCCGTCGTGCCGACACTCGGGAGCGCGCCACCCGGGTCCGATCGAGGGTCCAGCAGCACCACGGGGATTCTCAGCCCTTGCAATTCAGCAAGTTGGCGCGCCGTAGGTGTGATGATCCCGATGATCACCCCCGACGGGCGGCGGGTAGCGACGCGCGTGGGCCAGTCAGCGGTGGGATCGGGTCGCTCCAGCGTGAGCACCAGATCGAAGCCGGCCGCGAAGGCCGCTTCTCGCGCCCCACGCGTCATGGCATCGGTCCACGCGTCGTCGAAGCTACCCAGCACGAACTCGATGAGCCGCGGGTCCAGCGTCGTGGGACGGCCCCGACCACCGCCCGCTCGCTCATACCCCAGGCGTTCCGCGGCGGCGACCACCCGCGCCCGGGTCTCCCGTGACAGATCCCCTCGGCCCGCAAGCGCGCGCGAGGCGGATGCGATAGAAACGCCCGCGGCTTCCGCGACGTCGCGGAGCGTGGCAGGCTCGTTGGCAGGCGTCGTCGACATCGCTTCTCCTTTATTGCGCAATCAGTTTATGGCTCGATCAGGCCCATTCCAAAGGCTTCGCTCGGTTTCGACCGCTGAGAATTGCGCAAAAAACGTTCGGATGATTGTCGCTATGGGGTGGCTGACATAGTCTCCTCCAGCAGACACCACCACCGCGTCGGTGACGGGTCGCGTCGGTTCCCTCCGACTAAGAGAATCCAACAAAGGAGTTGTTATGCAACGCATGCGAAACTTCGCTGCGCTTCCGCTCGCCGTGGTTGCAACAGCACTCGCATTAACCGCCTGTGCCCCGGCCAGTGGGAGTGGGCAGGCAGCTGGGGAGAAG
This sequence comes from Microbacterium aurantiacum, assembly GCF_002872075.1. Taxonomy (GTDB): domain Bacteria; phylum Actinomycetota; class Actinomycetes; order Actinomycetales; family Microbacteriaceae; genus Microbacterium; species Microbacterium aurantiacum_A. The sequence continues at coordinate 197,764 of NZ_PGGU01000029.1, forward strand.
GACACGCTCACCCTCGGCATGACTGCCGATCTGCCGGGCTTGAGCCCGTTCATCCAGCCGTCCTATCAGGGCTGGTTCGCTGATGCGGCATGGGACGCCCTGCTGATCTGCGACGAATTCGGCAAGCCGTCGGCCCAGCTGGCCACTGAATGGGAATACAACGAGGACCAGAGCGCGGCTACCCTCACGCTTCGCGAGGGAGTCAAGTTCTCCGACGGCAGCGACTTCGATGCTGAAGACGTCGTGGCCACTTTGGCCGCCGTCGGCGAGGTGAACGCCCGATTCGCGGATCTCGAATTCGACGTCGTCGATCCGTACAACCTGACGGTCACCTTCCCGCAGCCGATCCCGACCCTCGACCTCATCATGTGCGAGGCGAACATCACCTCTTCGGAGGCGATCGAGGCCGACAAGCTCGACAGCGAGGTCCTGGGTTCGGGGCCGTACATCTACGACGCGGCCGCCAGCACGCAGGGCTCTTCATACACGTTGACGAAGAACCCCGACTACTGGGATTCCGACACGTACCCGTACGGCGAGCTCGTGCTCAAGGTCTTCACCGACAGCACCGCCGGCCTCAACGCATTGAAGACCGGGCAGATCGACGGCATTCTAGGCGACGCATCGACTGTCGAGGAGGCGGAGGGTTCCGACATGGAAGCCGTCACCCTGCGCGGCGTCACAACGCGTCTGCTGATCACCGACCACAACGGCGAGAAGATTCCGGCGCTGGGTGACGTGCGGGTGCGTCAGGCGATGAACATGGTGTTCGACCGCGACGCGATCTCGGAGGAGCTCTACCGCGGATTCGCAGACCCGGCGTACCAGATCTTCCGCGTGGGCAGCGATGCCTATCTCGAGGACCTGACCGAGGACCCGTATCCCTACGATGTAGAAGCTGCACAGGCGCTCATGGCCGAGGCCGGATTCCAAGACGGCTTCACCCTGCAGATCCCGTTCTTCGAAGGACAGGGCCACGACCTGCTTTTCCCATACGTGACCGAACAGCTCGGGCTGCTGAACATCACCGTCGAGCAGGTCAACCTGACCGGCCCCGACGCCATCACCCAACTCCTCAGCGGAGAGTTCCCGGTGCCCCTGTGGCAGCTGGGTAACTACGGCGAGTCACTCCAGGACATCAAGGACTACATCCTGGACGACGGCATCTGGAATGTCTCACACCAGCCGGACGAGACCATCGACGGCCTGTGGCAGACCATCCTCGCCTCGAGCGGTGACGAGCGCGTCGCCGCCCAGCAGGAGATCAACCAGTACGTGATCGACCAGGCATGGTTCGTGCCGATGGCGTACCCGGACGGCTTCTACCTGTACAACCCGGACATCTCGGTCCCCACCATGTCCGACTTCTCCGCGCTGCACCCGCTTCTGCGCGACTTCCAGAAGTAATAGCCGATCGGGCCCCAGCAATGCTACGTACAACTGTCCTCCTGCTCCTCCGAGCCCTGGCGGTGCTGCTCTTGGTGACCTTCATCACCTTCTGCATCACCTACAGCGACGGCATCGGAATCGCGCGAACCGTTCTCGGTCTGAACGCGAGCGACGAGCAGGTCGCGGCAAAGGTGACAGAGCTGGGGCTCGATCAGCCCCTCATCGTGCAATACCTCGATTGGCTCTCCGGACTCGTCCGGGGCGATCTCGGCGCATCGTTCCTGACAGGCCAGCAGGTGACGGCCGCTCTGTCCACCCGCGTCCCGGTCACCCTGTCGCTGATCATTCTGACGATGATCCTCACAACGATCATCAGCGTCGTGCTCGGCGTCACGTCCGCCCTCTACGGGGGGTGGCTGGACCGCCTCCTGCAGTTCATCTCCGTCCTCGGCGCTGCGGTTCCGGGATACATCCTGGCGATCGGCCTCATCTTCGCCTTCGCGATCGCGATACCCCTGTACCCCGCCACGGGCTACATACCGATCACCGACGGACCACAAGGTTGGCTGTGGTCACTCACACTTCCGGTGACAGCCCTCCTGATCGGTGCGATCGCGAACGCCGCCGCTCAGTTCCGCGGATCTGTTCTCGACGCTCTGTCACAGGACTACGTGCGAACTCTCCGCTCCCGCGGCATCCCCGAGTCGAAGCTGCTTTTCCGTCACGTGCTGCGCAACGCCGGAGGCCCCGGCCTGGTCGTCCTCAGCCTCACCACCCTCGGCCTGTTCGGCGGCGCACTCTTCATCGAGGCGATCTTCGCGCTCCCCGGAGTCGGCCAGCTGTCGGTGTCCGCCGCGCTCGCCGGCGACGTGCCCATGGTGATGGGCACCGTCATCGTCGTCACGATCCTCGTCTTGGTGGTCAACCTCCTGGCCGACATCCTCGGCAGCCTGCTCAACCCGAAGGCGAGGATCCGATGACCATCGACCAGCACCAGATCGATTCCGAGTTGCAAGGGACCGCCGCCCTCTCCAAGAAGCGCGTGCGGAAACCAACGTTCCGCACCCTGCTGAAGAACCCGTTCGCCCTGTTCGGCATCATCTTCCTCACTATCGTCTTCACCGCGGGCATCCTGGCGCCCTGGATGGCCGCCTACTCCCCGAACGCCACCGACCTCGCATCGACCAATGCGCCGCCGTTCAGCGACGGACACCTGCTCGGCGCGGACGCATCGGGGCGCGACATCCTCTCCCGGCTCATCTGGGGAACACAGCAGACGATCATCGCGTGCGTCCTGGTTCTCGGCGTGTCGCTCCTCTTCGGCATGACCTTCGGTCTGCTCGCCGGGTTCTACCGCGGCCGTCTGGAAGCCGTGGCGAACTTTGTGTCGGACGTGACCATGTCGCTCCCCGGAATCCTCACGATCGTCGCTGTCTTCACCATCACCGGACCGAACATCCCGCTGTCGATGACCGTCTTCGGTTTCATGGTCGCGCCCTCGATGTACCGGCTCGTTCGATCCGTCGTCGTCTCCGTGCGCTCGGAACTGTACGTCGACGCAGCGAAGGTCGTCGGGCTGTCGGACACGAGAATCGTAGGACGCCATGTGCTCTCGGCGGTGCGTGCGCCGGTCATCGTGCAGAGTGCGTTCGTTTTGGCCACCGCCGTCGCCATCGTCGGCGGCGTCGACCTCATCGGGCTCGGCAACCCTTCCCAGGCCTCGTGGGGTCGCGTACTTCAGGACGCGTTTAACAACATCTACACGAACCCGGCGAGCCTCATCTGGCCGGCATCACTGATCAGCCTTACCATCCTCTCGTTCGTCTTGGTGGGAAATGCGCTCCGCGACACGCTTCAAGCGTCCAACCGCAGCGCCGCTCTCAAACCGGCGCGGCGCAAAGCGATGTCGCGCGCCGCTCAGGATGAACGCGTCGCCGGCGTCAACGACCTCACACCCGCCCAGGACATCATCCTCTCCGTCCGAGGCCTGCGCATCGGGTACCCCAGCTCGGCCGCCGACGTGCGGGAAGTCGTGCACGGTGTCGACCTGGACGTGCGCCGCGGGGAGATTCACGGGCTCGTGGGAGAATCCGGCTCTGGCAAGTCCCAGATCGCGTTCTCCACGCTCGGCCTGCTCCCCCGCGAAGCTGTGATCATCGGCGGCAGCGTCTTCTTCGAGGGCCGCGACCTCCTTGCCGACCCGGCGCGGATGCGCAAAGTCCGGGGAAGCAGAATCGCCTACATCCCCCAAGAGCCGATGTCGAACCTCGACCCGTCATTCACCGTCGGTGCGCAGCTGATATACGGACTGCGCGAAGCAACCGGAGTCTCGAAGAAGGGCGCACGCGCCCAGCTCACCGCACTCCTCAAGCGTGTCGGCATCGAAGATCCGGAACGTGTGATGCGGCTCTACCCGCACGAGATCTCGGGCGGCATGGCGCAACGCGTGCTGATCTGCGGCGCTGTCGCCTCGGGACCGGAGCTCATCGTCGCCGACGAGCCGACCACAGCCCTGGATGTCACAGTGCAAGCGGAGGTTCTCGAGCTCATGCGCGAGCTGAGCATCGAGCGTGGCCTCGCCATGATCATCGTGACCCACAACCTCGGTGTCGTCGCCGATCTCTGCCACACCGTGAGCGTCATGAACGACGGGACGATCGTCGAGAGCAACGACGTCGACACCCTCTTCGCCTCACCCGAGAACGAATACACCCGCGACCTGCTGACCAGTTCCCGGTCGGTCGAACTACTGGAGGCGATCGGCGATGAGTGAGCAGCTGCTCGAAATCAAGAACCTCGTCGTACGCTACGGCGGACGCCGGGGCGGCAAGACCGTCATCCAAGATGTCTCCCTCGGACTTCGGGCCGGCGAGACGGTGAGCCTCGTGGGCGAGTCGGGGTCGGGCAAGACGACCATCGGACGAGCCATTCTGGGCCTCGCGCCAGTGACCGGCGGCACCATCGCCTTCCGTGGGCAGGAGATCAGCGGGATCTCGCGGGCGCAGCGTCGTCAGGTCGCGCGCGACATCCAAGTCATCTTCCAGGACCCCTATTCGTCCCTCAACCCGTCGATGACGGTGGAAAGCATCCTCGTCGAACCCCTTCGAGCAGCGGGTGCGACCGAGGGACGTGCTCGCGTGCGCGAGCTGCTGGATGCCGTCGGCCTCCCCGCCGACGCGGGTTCGCGCTATCCCCGGGAGTTCTCCGGCGGCCAACGGCAGCGGATCGCTATCGCGCGTGCGCTCGCGCTCGACCCCGCGGTCATCGTCTGTGACGAGCCCACCAGCGCGCTCGACGTCACGACGCAAGCCCGTGTTCTCGCGCTTCTAGCGGATCTGCAGAAGGACACCGGCGTCGCATACCTCTTCATCAGCCACGACCTCGGTGTCGTCCACGCGATCAGCGACCGCATCGCCGTCCTGAAGGGCGGCAGCATCGTCGAGATCGGCGACGCACACCAAGTCGCAACGGCACCCACCCACCCCTACACACGCCGACTGCAGATGTCCGCGCCGATCGCCGACCCACCGCGTCAGCGTGCGCGCAGGGCAGCGCGCCTGCGGGCGCTGGCCGCCGAGGCCGCGACCAGCCCGAGCGCGTGACACCCCCTCGCCCGACTCAGCCGCCGGGTCCTCCCATGACGCGACCCTCTCGCCCCACAGCCGTGCGCTTCGAATACTTCGACGGCGACGTCCTCGGCATAGGGATCGCATCGCCACGTCTGTCCTGGCAGATGCCGATGGCGGCGGCAGGCTTCGCCCAGGTTTCGTACGAGATCCAGATCGATCGCTCCGGTGCCATCGACACGTTCGCGGTCGCGTCCGCGGATCAAGTGCTCGTACCGTGGCCGGGCGCTCCGCTGAGGTCACGAGAGCAGGTCAGCGTGCGCGTGCGGGTCCGCGATCGGTCCGGCAACTGGAGTGGCTGGAGCGAACAGGTGCGCGCTGAGGCCGGACTCCTCGACCGCCGGGACTGGACGGCTCACTTCGTCTCCCCACGCGGCATCGGCGGCGTGGATCAGCCCGCTCCCGTCCTGTCCACGGAGTTCTATCTGCCCGAAGGCGCCGTCTCAGCCCGGCTCTATTCGACGGCGCACGGAATCTACGTCGCCGACCTCAACGGTCACCGCGTGTCCGAGGATCAGTTCGCCCCCGGCTGGACCGCCTACGACGCGCGGCTTCGCTACCAGGTGTACGACGTCACCGCACTCGTCGCGCCCGGGCGCAACGTGCTGACCGCCCTGCTCGGCAATGGCTGGTATCGCGGCCGACTCGGATACCTCGGCGATCGAGGGATCTATGGGGATCAACTCGCCTTCCTCGCGCAGCTCGAGATCACGATGGCATCCGGTGATGTCATCTCCATCGCGACCGACTCGCACTGGCGCGCCGCCGAGAGCGGCATAATCGCGGATGACTTCTACAACGGTCAGACCGTCGACCTGCGGCATCCGTTCCCGCACACTGCCACGCACGATGTCGATGACATCGAAACTGATCACTCTCTCCTCGTTGCCGCCGAAGGGCCGCCGGTCCGCAAAACCCAAGTTCTCCCTGCGCAACGCGTGTGGCGATCACCGTCTGGTCTCACGCTGGTGGACTTCGGTCAGAACGCCGTCGGCCGGGTGCGGCTGCGCGTCCGCGAATCGAGGGCAGGACAGCAGGTCCTTATCCGCCACGCGGAGGTAATGGAGAACGACGAGCTTGGGACGCGGCCCCTGCGGGCCGCGGAGGCGACCGACAAGTTCTTCTTGCGCGGAGGGACGAGCGAGATTCTGGAGCCGCTGTTCACATTCCACGGCTTCCGCTACGCCGAGGTCACGGGAGTGGAGGACCTACGTGCGGACGACATCGAGCTCGTCGTCCTGGGCAGCGAGCTGCGGCGCACGGGATGGTTCACCTCTTCGGACGCCCACCTCAACCAGCTGCACCAGAACGTGGTGTGGGGCATGCGGGGCAATTTTCTGGACGTGCCCACCGACTGTCCCCAGCGCGACGAGCGGCTCGGATGGACCGGTGACATCCAGATCTTCGCGCCCACCGCCGCATTCCTGTACGATGTCCGCGGCTTCCTCAGCTCGTGGCTGGCCGACCTGTCCGCGGAACAGTTGCCGGACGGCACGGTCCCTCACATCATCCCGGACATCTTCAAGAGCGACGTGTCGTCCTGGCCGGCCGCGGCGTGGGGCGACGCGGCGGCGGTGGTGCCATGGGTGCTCTACGAGCGCACCGGCGATCGCGGCATCCTCGAGCGCCAGTTCGACAGTGCACGACGGTGGGTGGATGCCGAACGCGCGCAGGCTGGATCCGACCTGATCTGGCGCAGTGGCCGCCAGTTCGGGGATTGGCTTGACCCGACGGCGCCGCCGGACGATCCGTTTCGCGCGAAGGCCGATCCCGACCTAGTCGCCAGCGCACATTTCGTACGTTCCGCCGACATCGTCGCCAGAATCGCCGCGGTGCTCGGCCGAGCTCAGGAAGAAGCCCTCTACTCTGACCTCGCTGCAGCGGCCCGTAGCGCATTCATCCGGGCGTTTGTCGAACCCGATGGCGCCGTTCACTCCGACTCGCAGACCGCCTACGCCGTTGCCATCCTTTGGGACCTGCTCCCCGACGAGAAGACGAGGGATGCCGCGGGGGAGCGCCTTGCTCAGCTCGTCCGAGACAGCGACTGGCGCATCAGTACGGGATTCGTCGGCACGCCGCTTGTCTGCGACGCGCTCGAGATCACCGGTCACATCGACGACGCGCACCGACTGCTGTTCCAGTCCGAGCTGCCGTCCTGGCTCTACCCCGTCCGGATGGGCGCCACCACCATCTGGGAACGGTGGGACAGCATGCTGCCCGACGGCACGATAAACCCGGGCGAAATGACCTCGTTCAACCACTACGCGCTGGGCGCGATCGCGGACTGGATGCATCGGAGCGTCGCCGGTCTCGCTCCCGCTGCACCGGGATACCGCGAGATTTCCGTCCGGCCACACCCACCCGCACGGCTCGACTTCGCCGAAGCCCGACACGACACTCCCTATGGCGAAGCGATCGTCAGATGGGATCGCACGACCGTCGGCATCGAACTCGCCGTCACTGTACCGGTCGGCACCACCGCCGTCATCGAACCACCCGGCACCGACGAGATTCATCGCGTCGGTGCCGGCATCCATCGCTTCATCTCCCCCCACCAGAAAGACCATCAATGACCCGCAACGACCATCACGACGACGCATCGATGACCGCCGAGTCACGCGCGTCCCAGTTGCTGAGCCGAATGACGCTTCGAGAGAAGTGCTTCCAGCTCGTCTCGGTGCCGCCCTGGTACCTCGTGACTGCAGACGGCAGTCCGTCGAGCAGTGCCGAGGAGTACAACGAGCAGGCCCCCGGCCATATCTGCAATTTCGGCGTCGACGACCCGATCACGATGTCGCGCATTGTGGGCGGCCTTCAACACGCCGCCGTCGACGGCACGCGGCTCGGAATTCCCCTTCTGATCCACGCGGAAGCCCTGAACGGCTTCTTGGCCGGCGGCCACATGGTGTTCCCGACGCCCACGGGCCTCGCGGCGACCTGGAGTCCAGAACTCGTGGAAGCGATGTCGGACATCATCCGCCGTCAGATGAAGCGTGTCGGGGTGCGTCACGCGCTCTCGCCGAATATGGACATCGCCATCGACCCCCGATGGGGGCGCATGCACGAGACCTACGGCGAGGACCCGTACCTGGCCGCTGCCTTCAGCGTCGCGTACACACGGGGTCTGCAGTCCGCTGATCTCGGCAATGGCGTCATCGCGACGGCAAAGCATTTCATCGGCTACGGGCTACCGGAAGGGGGGATCAACCTGTCCGCGTACGAGGGCGGAACACGGCGAACCCGGGACCTGTTCGCGTACCCCTTCGAGGCCGCGATCCAACTCGCCGGGCTCGGGTCGGTCATGAACTCATACGCCGATGTCGACGGTGTGCCTGCGGCCGCATCATGGCCGGTGCTGACAGAGCTCCTGCGCGACACTCTCGGCTTCGACGGGTTCGTGTCCTCCGACTACACGACACTGCAGCACATGGTCACGCGCCAACAGGCCGCTGACGGTCCGGCAGAGGCCGGGCGCCTCGCCATCCACGCAGGACTGGACACCGAGTTTCCCACCCCGTACGGCTACGGTGACACGCTCGCCGAAGAGGTCGCCGCCGGTCGTGTCGACATCAGTGACGTCGACACGTCGGTGCACCGCATCCTCACAGCGAAGTACCGCCTCGGGCTATTCGAAAACCCCTACCCCGCTGAATCCATCGACCTCGCTGCCGTAGCGAGCGAGGGCCGTGACCTGTCTCGCGAACTTGCCCGCCGCGCCATCGTCCTCGCCAAGAACGATGGCCTTCTCCCCCTCGCCGTCGAGTCCACGATCGCGGTCATCGGCCCTCACGCGGACGCGGTCACGTATCAGTTCCCGACCTACAGCTACCCTGCCTTCCGCGACATGACCGTCTTCATGTCTTCGGGCGGGATGGGGAACATGGTCGGTATCGACCCCGGCATGGTCGCCTGGAACAACAGTGTGTTCCCGCCCGTCCCGGTCGAGGAGTATGTGCGGGATCGACTCGGGGCGACCTCGCTCGCCGACGAGATCGCCGTCCGTACGCCGGCGGTGCTCGTCGAGCGGGGCAGCACGCTCACCAGCACGCTTGATGAGGACGCTCTTTCGCGCGCCGTGGAGGTGGCCGCGCGGGCCGACGTCGTGATCCTCGCCCTCGGCGGCGGGAGCTTGTGGTTCAACGGCGAGCGCACCGAAGGCGAGGCGAGCGACTCCGCCGACATTTCCCTGCCGCTCGCGCAGCAGCACCTGGCCGAGGCGGTCGCGACGACCGGCACCCCGATTGTCGCGGTGCTGGTGCAGGGCCGCCCTTACGTACTGCCACGGGCCGTGCGCGATGCCGCTGCCATTGTGATCGCACCCTACGGCGGCCCGTTCGGCCCGGCGGGGGTCGTCGATGTGCTCTTCGGGACAGCGGAACCCACGGGCAAGCTGCCTTACAGCATCCCGCGCCATACCGGTCAGATTCCGGTCTACCATCACCAGCACGCCGGCACCGGTTACCGCAATCCACTGCCGCCGGACGTCGATCGGCACTACCTCGACCTCGAGGCCACCCCGCTATACACCTTCGGTCACGGCCTGAGCTACACCGAGTTCGCGATCACGGATCCTGCATCCGATAGCGAGTTCGCCACCGATGGGGCCGCCCGCATCACCTTCACACTCACGAACGTGGGCGAAAGGGCGGGCGCAACCGTCGCGCAGCTGTACGTCCGGGCCAGCTCCTCCGGAGTCACCCGACCCGCACAGCAGCTGGCGGGCTTTGGCCGTGTGGAACTGGCCGCAGGCGAATCGCGTCGCATGTCGTTCACTCTCGACGCGTCGCAACTCGGGTACACGAACCTCGCGGGCGAGTTCACCGTGGATCCCGGGGTGATCGAGTGGCACGTGGGCCTCGATGCCGACCACCAGGCTGCCGCAGGAACACTGCGGCTCACCGGAGAGTCACGGCCCCTGCGCAGTGCAGACCGCACCTTCCTGTCCGAGGTGGTGATCTCGGATGTCTGAGCAGTCCGTCACGGCGCCTGCACCGCGCGGCCGGACACGCGGCAGCGGCGCGGTGCGCCCCATCATTCCGGGCTTCCATCCCGATCCGACGATCTGCCGAGTGGGCGAGGACTACTACCTGGCGACCTCGAGCTTCGAGTACTTTCCCGGAGCGCCGATCTTCCACAGTCGAGATCTGGTCAGCTGGCGGCAGATCGGCAACATCCTCGACCGGCGGTCCCAGTTTCGCCTCGGCAACGGAGGACCATCGACAGGCATCTACGCCGGCACGCTGCGACACCACGACGGCCGCTTCTGGTTCATCACCACCAACGTGAGCGAGTTCGGAGAAGGACACCTGCTCGTCCATACCGAGGACCCGACCGGCCCGTGGAGCGAACCGATCCTCATACCCGAAGCGACGGGCATCGACCCCGATCTCGCCTGGGACGAGCACGGTACGTGCTACCTCACCTGGCACGTGCTCGACTTCACCCGCGGGGGGTATGGCATCCGTCAGGCGCCCATCGACCTCAACACCGGTCGCTTCCTGGAACCCGCCTACCCGGTGTGGCAAGGGAGCGGCATGGCCGCCGCCGAGGGTCCGCATCTCTACCGGATCGGCGAACACTGGTACCTCGTCCTCGCTGAAGGAGGGACCGAACGAGGCCACTCCGTCACCGTCGCGCGGGCGTCCAGTCCACGCGGTCCTTTCCAAGCGTGTCCCCGAAACCCCGTCTTCACCCATCGCAGCAGCACTCACCCCGTCCAGAATGTCGGCCACGCCGACCTCGTGCAGACCCCCGACGGCGACTGGGCCGCCGTCTACCTCGGCGCGCGCACCCGCGGCTCGACCCCGGGCTTCCATGTGCTCGGGCGGGAAACCTTCCTCGCAGGTGTCGACTGGTCTGACGGGTGGCCCGTCTTCGATGAAGCCAGATACGACGTTCCCGAGGCGGATTCGGGATTCACCGACCGATTCACTGATCCGCGCCTCGATCCGCGGTGGGTCGTTCCGGGTGGAGAGCCGAGCGCCGTCGCCTCCGTCGACGCCGGCGGCCTCCGACTGCGCTTGTCGGAGCGAGGCACGGCGTTGCTGTGTGCGCGCGTGCGGGACCTCGCCTGGTCGGCCGAAGTCGTACTCCACGGCTCGGGACGATTCTCGCTCCGTGTGGACGAACGCCATTGGACAGGACTTACCTACGACGGGGACAGGGTGGTGGCCGAAGTGCGGATCGGAGAGATGCGCCAAGTGCTCGCGACAGCCGCCGGGCCGGGTGGGGAGGTGACGCTCCGCATCCAGTCGACCTCGCCGCTTTCTGCGCCGGTCCCGATCGGCAATGCCGGGCCCGACGACATCGTCCTGTCCCTGGTTCATCCCCACGGTGACGAGGAGCTCGCTCGGCTGGATGGGAGATACTTCTCCACCGAGGTCGCGTCTGGATTCACCGGACGGATGCTGGCATTGAGCGCGCTGCGAGACGACAGCCGGGTGCGGCAAGTGAGCTACCAGCCGATCGTAACCGTCGTTGCGCAATAAACCCGGAACTCGTTGATCGCCCTGAGCGACGGGCTTAGTGTCTGCCGTGGTGATCCGGACCCGCTTCTGGGCGCCGCCCCCGCCACGATCGCGTGGCACCCACCGATGACGTTGGAGAAGTCCCATGACACAACTGCCCCGGCCGCGCCGCGCACCGATTGCGCTCGGAGCGGCGATCGCGCTGACCGCGATCCTCCTGCCCACGATCCCCGCATCGGCCGAATCGTCAGTCTGCGCGCAAAGCAACCCAGGCGCCGCGATGCAGGTGACTGCTGACTGTATAGACGCCCTGTACGCCCAGCCCGTCATCGACGCCGAGACCGACGAAACGTCGCCCGTTCCCCATCACCGCGTCTCGGGGCATTTCGAGGGCACCAACATCCAGTTCAACATCTACCTGCACGCCGAGCAGGACGAAGCGGCCTGGGACGGACGGTTCTTCCAGTTCACCTACCCGGCCGCGTTCGCGCCGCAGCAGAACACCGCGCGCGCTGACGACCGAGCCATCGGGTTCGCACTGGCCAGCGGCGGCTATGCCGTGCAGGCGGGCAACGGCTCCGTCTCGATCGGATACCGGCACACGGCTGCGGCGGCGAAGTTCGCCGAGGGGGTGGCCGCCGACTACTACGGAAGCGACCAGCCGATCTACGGCTACCTTTACGGGCCCAGTGGCGGTTCACTGCAGGTGGTCGGCGCGGCGGAGAACACCGACGGGGTATGGCAGGGCTTCGTCCCGATGGTGCAAGCGGTCCCTCAGCCCACCAGCTACAACTTCCTCGGACGGTCGGCCGCGGAGCTCATCCTCGCCGACAAAGCGACCGCGATCCGGGATGCCCTCATGCCTGGCGGCAGCGGGGACCCGTTCGCGACGCTCGACGAAGCGGAGAGCGCCCTCCTCAGCGAAGTCCACGCGCTCGGCATCCCCTGGAAGGCGTGGGAATACCCCGATTACCTCCTCGGCTACGCGGCGGAGTACTACGGAGCTGGCCTGGCCTCCGACGCCCCGCTCGCGTACGACCCCACCTACGTCGATGACTTCTGGAACACGGAGGGCTACCTCGGTACCGAGCAGTCGCCGCTCGGCGAGCGCGTTCGAGCAGAGTTGGTCGAGATGGGTGACACCATCGCACACCGATGGAACATCGCGAACCGCTTCTACTACCGCTATCAGGTGCCCGCGCAATCCGAAGGGTGGGTCGGACTCGATCAGTTCCGCAACTCCGACGGAACCCCCCTGTACCCTCAGCGCCCCGTGACCGCTCCCGGCTTTTCCGGCTTCGCCTCGGGCAACGCCGCATTCGACGGCTCGGTCAACGGCAAGGTCATTGCGATCGCGAACCTGTACGACACCGACGCGCTGCCGTGGCACACGGACTGGTACGGCGAACGCATCGCGGCGGCGCTCGGCGGCGCAGCCGCGGACACGTACCGCGTGTATTACAACGACCACGCCGATCACCAGGACGCCCCCGTCGCGGGGGAGCGGGCCAAGCATCTCATCAACTGGTACGGCATCGTCGAGCAGGCTCTCCGGGACGTCGCCACGTGGGCGGAAGATGGGGTCGCCGCTCCAGGCTCCACCCGCTACTTGGTCGACGATGCTCAGATCGTCGTGCCCGACCTCGCAGCGCAGCGCGGTGGCCTCCAGCCGACCGTGGAACTGGAGTCGCGGTCAGATCGAGTGGTGAAGGCGAAGGTGGGCAAGCCCGTGAAGCTCTCCGCCGTGGCCCGCACTCCGCGAGGCGGAGGCGAGGTGATTCGGGTCGAGTGGGACTTCGAGGGCGATGGCGAGTACGTCGCCGGAGCGATCAACAAGCCAAAGCAGGTCCTCACGGCGAAGACGACACACACCTTCACTGAGCCGGGGACATACTTCGTGAGCGTCCGCGTCTCAGCCGAGCGCGACGGGAACACCGGCGCTCAGTACGCGCTCCTGCAGAACATCGATCGCGTGCGGGTCGTCGTGACCGAGTGAGGTAGATGTGCGGACGGGGCTGCGGCGCGGCCCCGCCCGCACGGACGCCGACGTACATTCGAGACCAGAGGACGGATCAGTCATGACCACTTTCCATTCACGCTCCGCGCTCAAGGACGTGCTCGCTCAGCCGGACGCACGCGCCGTGGTGGGTGAGATCGCATCGGAAGTGCTCGACTCTGCGCTCGCCAGCAGCGGCGACCCCTTTCCGTTGGGGTCGATCCTTCGCGTCATCCTGGAGCCCTCCGATCCACGTGTAGCGGAACTGCTTGACCGCCTGACGCAGATCGAGGATCTCACCCCGCGCCCGCGGGAAATCCCGCCGATTGTGCCGCCCGCCGACTACGAGCGCGCAGAGACCCCGCGAGCGAGCGCATCGGTCTTGCTCCCGTCCGGCGCCGTCGCGAACCGCATGCTGGAAATCGCCATTGCCGGACCTTCACACGGCAACCCCTTCACCGACGTCGAGCTGGCGGCCCGATTCTCGAAGGGAGACCAGCACGTCGAGGTCGGGGGCTTCTACGACGGCGACGGCCGCTTCGCCGTGCGCTTCCTTCCGATGGAAGCGGGAACGTGGGAGTACGTCACGAGGTCGAATGCGCGGTCGCTCGACGGATTGTCCGGCTCCGTCGAGGTCGATCCGTCCGATAGTCGAGGTCCTGTCCGCGCCGACGGGTTCCACTTTTCCTACCCTGATGGCACGCCATTCACCCCGTTCGGGACAACCGCCTACGCCTGGACCCACCAGGATGACGTGCTGCAAGAGCAGACGCTCGAATCGCTGGCGAAGACCTCGTTCTCGAAGCTGAGAATGGCGCTGTTCCCCAAGCACTTCCTGTACAACACGAATGAGCCGGACCGCTTTGTCTTTCCTCGGACGGACGGTGGCTGGGACCTGGAGCGGTTCGATCTAAAGTACTTCCGAGCCCTCGAGCAGCGTCTCGAGCAACTCGCCGTCCTCGGGATCGACGCCGATCTGATCCTCTTCCACCCCTACGACCGTTGGGGCTTCTCTCAGCTCGGCAAGGCTGCCGACGACCGTTACGTCAGCTACGTTGTGCGCAGGCTCTCAGCCTTCCCGAACGTGTGGTGGTCGCTCGCCAACGAGTACGACCTGCTGCTTGACAAGAGCACGGAGGACTGGGATCGCATCGGGCGGCTCGTACGCGCCAACGACCCCTACGGCCACCCGATCTCCATTCACAACTGGCTGGAAATATGGGACTACGCGTCGGAATGGGCGACCCACTGCAGCATCCAGTACGGCGACGACCTGCGTGGTCACGTGCGGAAATGGCGCCGGCAGTTCGGCAAACCGGTCATCATCGACGAGTGCGGGTACGAGGGTGATCTCGACCAGGGGTGGGGCTTCCTCACGCCCGAAGAACTCGTCAGCCGGTCCTGGGCCGTGGCGATGAGCGGCGGCTACGCCACCCACGGTGAGACCTACTACTCCGACGACGAGACGGTGTTCTGGGCCAAAGGTGGCCGGCTTCGCGGCGAGAGTCCTGCACGTCTGGCATTCCTCCGGGAAATCATCGAAGAATCACCCACCGGTGGAATCGACCCCCTCCCATCGGATTTCGACGCCTCGCGCGCGGGCGTGCGCGGCGAGTACGAGCTCATCTACTTCGGCGCCGGGCAGCCGGCCTTCCGTACGGTGACGATCCCGCAGGGCATGAGCGCACGCGCCGATGTCATCGACTCCTGGAACATGACCGTGGAGCGACTGCCCGGCATACACGAGGGGACGGTCCGGTTCGATCTCCCGGGTCGCCCGTACTGCGTGCTGCGTTTAGTGTCAGCCAACAGGTCGAACCCGACCCGAGCAGACGACATGGAGGTCGTGGGGGCCGCCCCCAGAACGTCTACGGACCCATCGCGGAGAAGCGCAGATGAGCGGTGAAGAGGCCTGGAGTCCGCGTCTGGCTCCGCGGGCGTTGGGTGATTCCGGTCCGTACGTCTCCGAGTTGTGCATCGGAACCAGCCCGCTCGGCGGCATGCCGGCGATCTACGGTTATGACGTAGAGGCTGAGACCGCAATCGCAACCGTCGAGTATGCGATCGAAGCTCCCTCGATCACCTTTCTCGACACCTCCAACAACTACGGCAGCGGCGAGAGCGAACGGCGGATCGGGGAAGCGATCCGCCGGGTCGGTGGACTGCCCAAAGGCTTCGTCGTCGCTACAAAGGCGGACCCCGCTCCCGGTGACAGGGAGTTCAGCGGAGCCCGCGTGCTCGAGTCCTTTGCCGAGAGCCTTGATCGTCTCGGCCTGGAACGCGTACCCGTCTTCTATCTCCATGACCCCGAAGCGTTCGACTTCGATGACCTCATCGCACCGGGTGGACCGGTCGACGCCATGAGGGAATTGAAGAGGCGAGGGTCAGTCGACGTCATCGGAGTAGCCGGCGGTGAGCTAGACGCCATGCGGCGCTACGTGGATACGGGGGCATTCGACATCCTCCTGAATCACAACCAGTACACGCTCTTGGACCGAAGTGCCGACCAACTCATCGATCACGCCGTAGGGTCCGGACTTGCCTATGTCAACGCTGCTCCGTACGCCAGCGGTCTGCTTGCGAAGCCTTGGGTGGATCGGCCGCGTTATCAGTACCGGGAGCCGTCCAGCGACGTCCTCGCTCGGACACGGCGACTGCAGGACGTGTGCGCGAGCTTCGACGTCCCGCTTGCTGCAGCGGCTCTGCAGTTCTCGACGCGGGATCCGCGGGTCACTTCCACGGTCGTCGGAGTGTCCTCGCCCGCCCGCGTCGAGCAGCTCGTTTACAACGCGGCGACGCACATTCCCTCAGAACTCTGGAGGGAGATTCAGGAGATTAAGGAGTGATCGCGCTGCTTCTCATGTCCCGGCCCACCGCATCGCGCGCAGCATCCCGCCCACGCCCGTCCTCGCGCGACATCCGGTGTCCTGAGTCAGCCCACCTCGACACCGGTAGTCATTTCGCCCCGCAGCGGAGTTGTGCGCCCACCATGCAACGAATCAAGGCAAATGAAACGAGGCGGTGTGCCGTGAACCACCCCACCGGATCATCGGAACTGTCCCGCCGCAATGCCCTGGTCTCAGCCACGAGTCTCAGCGCCGAACACCAGCCTTTCGGGCATGACTGGCCATTCGTAGAGGGTTGGACTCTCATCCGGCGGGGACAGTTGATGGTCGAGGCGGTCACCCTGCCGCACGATGTCACTACAGGTGGGGGCTGGTCTGCCGGGGTCAACACAGTCAACCGGGGCGCTTGCCCTCCTGTTGGTCGACATTGGTATGCAAAGACCTTTCGACTCCCCGCCGATGCTGACGAAAACGAGCTCAGCCTTCGATTCGAGCGCCTGAGTGGCGACACCGTCGTTCGCGTGAATGGCCGCGAGGCCGCGCGCTGCAAAGAACGTGACTGCGAGGTGCTGGTCCCGTTGACACCATTCGTCACGCGAGGAGTGCACGTCATCGTCGTGGTCGACGTCGATGGCACCTGCACACCCGAGGGTCGAACCCGCCCCGGACCGGCAATACACCGTCCAGTCTGGTTGCGACGCATCCCGAAGGTCCGCCTCGGTGGCAATGGGACTCAAATCGACGCGGGTCACGCCCCGCAGCGGAGCGTGATCGTTGGCGATGCTCGCCGTTGTTGAAAGCTAGGCCATCGCGATGCTTGCATTCGAGCAGCAGTGCCAACGGGGAAGCCGCAAGAACGTGGGGAAGATCGTTGGAAGGAATACATCGTTGCACCGCCTAGAAATGTCGGGATCCCCGGAATGACGAGGAAAGTCCACCTTCGCGCACCACTGAAAGGTGGTCGCACAAGGGTTCAAACCCACCGTAGGTTGCTGGCTGCGATCGCCTCATCCAAGGCAAGTTTTCATCGTCGCCAATGCCGACTTCGAGGCTCCGATCGTCGCGACGCTCAGGACGAGTCAGGTGTCCCCCAGGTGTCCCCGAGCATCGTGAGGACGTCGATTCTCACCGAGTGTGGAGTGCGTCAAGTGTGTGGAGAGGGCTTCACGGCGCGCCAAGATCTGGCTGATTAGGTGCAAGTTTCCCGCG
This sequence comes from Microbacterium aurantiacum, assembly GCF_002872075.1. Classification (GTDB taxonomy): domain Bacteria; phylum Actinomycetota; class Actinomycetes; order Actinomycetales; family Microbacteriaceae; genus Microbacterium; species Microbacterium aurantiacum_A. The sequence continues at coordinate 215,297 of NZ_PGGU01000029.1, forward strand.
ATTCCGCGGCAGATTGAACCCCAGTGGATTGATCCGGTCGGATCGCCATTTCACCCTGCTAAGGTGGAGAACCCTCACGGGTTCCAGGGGTTCAAATCCCCTCGTCTCCGCCACTAGAACTCCTGGTCAGAGTGTGCTCTTGCTCGGCTGGATCTCGTTCATCGCGGCTCTCAGATCCGGATTCTCAACGTGTGATGTGTACTCATTGCGTACCGTCCGAGGCGCATCCATATCCACGCCCGTTCGCGAAGCCATTTGACAGCCAGTCTTGTGCTCTCCGCTGTCCGCCCCTACACTCGGTCGAAGCGTTTCGACAGCAAGAGCCCTGTACGACACGTCCGTTCTCCTACTTGATGGCGAGTGGAGCCCCGATGTTCGATGCCTTGAACTCTGCGGAGCATCCGGTGGGCTCTGGATTCCGGGGTCCGCCCGGCGTGGACGGTCCCACCTCGCGCGGGCGCGCACTGCTTCCGCCCACCACCGTTTCGACGTATGAAAGGACGCATGTTGACCGGCACTGCGACCCGCTCCCGCCCGCTCGCCATTTCCGACGTGACCATCGCGGACGCCTTCTGGTCGCCGCGCCGAGAGATCATCCACACGTCGACCCTCCCGCAGCAGGAACGCCAGCTCCGTTCTCCCGGACAGCAGTTCGACGCGTTGCGTCTGGCATGGCGCCCGGGAGATCCGCACGAACCGCACATCTTCTGGGAATCGGACATTGCGAAGTGGATCGAGGCTGCGAGCTACGTGCTCGCAGGAGAACACGACCCGCAGTTGGAGGCTTCAGTGGATGAAGCCATCGAACTCCTCGCCGGCGCCCAGGAGGAAGACGGCTACCTCAACACCTACTTCACGGTCGTGCGGCCGGGCGAGCGCTTCACGGATCTCCAGGACGCACATGAGCTTTACTGCGCAGGTCATCTCATCGAAGCAGGCGTCGCCCACTATGAAGCGACCGGCAAGATCGCGCTGCTCAACGTCGTCCGCCGCTACGCTGACCTCATCGACAGGGAGTTCGGACCCGGCGGATCAGCCGAGGGCGGGTACGACGGACACCAGGAGGTCGAGCTCGCGCTCGTGAAGCTCTACAACGCGACGAATGAGGATCGCTATCTGCGCCTCGCCGAACGCCTCATCGATAACCGAGGCACTCAGCCGTTCTACTTCGAAGCCGAACGGGTACGACGGGGCACGCCAGGGTATTTTGACTTCCTCTTCGAGGACCGCGCTCGTCGTGCGGACTGGTATCGGCAATACAACCAGTCGCATCTGCCGGTCCGTGAGCAGACCGAAGTCGTCGGTCACTCCGTCCGCGCCATGTACATGTACAGCGCTATGGCAGATCTCGCGTCGCACAACGATGACGCCGCACTCCGTTCGGCATGCGAACGGCTGTGGAACGACCTGGTCGACAGCAAGCTGTACATCACCGGCGGCATCGGCGCACTTCACTCGATCGAAGGCTTCGGCCCCGCCTATCATCTTCCGGATGCGGACGCCTACGCGGAGACATGCGCGGCCATCGGGCTGGTGTTCTGGGCGCAGCGGATGGCGCTCCTGACCGGCGAAGCGAAGTATGTCGACGTTCTCGAACGTGCGCTCTACAACGGTGTCCTGTCCGGAAGCTCTGAAGACGGAACGTGCTACTTCTACGGAAACCCTCTCGCCAGCGACGGAGACGTTCAACGAAGCGAGTGGTTTGGTGTGGCCTGCTGCCCGCCGAACTTCGCGCGCCTACTGGCATCGCTCGAGCACTACGTCTACGCGGTCGACGACCGCGGCCTGACCGTCAATCTCTATGTCGCCGGCGCCGCGACGTTCGAGCACAACGGGCAGGACCTCACCCTGACGCAGCAGACCCGCTACCCATGGGGAGGGCGGATCGACATGAACGTGGAGACGTCCGCAGACACGGAGGCGACAATCCGACTGCGAATACCCCAGTGGGCGACGAACTGGACAGCCGCAGTCAATGGGAGTCAGGTCGTCCGCGAAACCCAGAGGGGCTACGCGGTGCTCGACCGGACCTGGAGTTCCGGCGACACCATCACGCTCGAACTGAGCATGGAGCCCACACGGGTTTGGGCGGATGCGCGCGTGGCCGCCGCTCGCGGCAAGGTTGCGATCCAGCGTGGTCCGATCGTTCATTGCATCGAGGAGACGGACAATGCGGCGCCCGTATCCGCCCTCGCGCTCTCCCGCGAGGCTCAGCTCCGTGTCATGCACGACCATGCCCGCGGGCTGGACAGCATCACCGCGGGCGGGACGCTCGAGTCGAGGATGACGGACGTTCTGTACACGAGTAGGGAGCCCGAGACATCCGCAATCGACGTCCGTACAACTCCGTACTTCTCGTGGGCGAACCGTGAACGCGGAAGCATGACCGTCTGGATGCGCGAGTCGGCGACCTGACGGGACTGGATCGATCGCCTAGTCTCGAGGCAATTTCCGCGCGCCGCGGGCTGTGCCGCCCGCGTGAGCATGCACCGCGTGAACGGGTGCCGAGAGCTCGTCGCTGTCACGCAACCATCGTCGTATGGGTTTGCGGTACTTCAGGTGGATGCGCGCGAACCCCGCCGTGCCCAGTGCGAACCGGCTGTCCCGTCGGCGGTGTTCTCCCGGATCCACTCGAGCATCAACCCTGCTTCTCCTTGTACATCGCTGCTTGGATGCGGCGGTCCAGGTCGTCGAGTTCGGCCATCACTTCGGATGCCGCCCAGACGCGGTCCTTCTTACGCCCCGTGATCTCCTCGATGAAGCCGGCGCCGACAAGCTGGTCGATCGCCCTGTAGGCGGCTGTGGGGGAACCGGCTGTGGCTTCGATCTCGACGGTGCTCATGACCGGGTGGTCGTAGAACGCCTGGATGAGCGCGGCAGCAGCGGAGTTCGCGCGTGGCTTCAGCTCTGCAGCCCACAGTGCGGGCATCGCCTTCAAGCGGGCGATGGTCTCGCGCGAGCATTCGGCGGCCGCGCGCGTAGAGAGAGCGAACAGGTCGATGAGCGGTGCAGGGTCGCCGAGTCGGTAGGAGCCGAGGGCGGCGAAGTAGTCGTCGCGGCGGGCGAGCAGGCCGCTGGCGAGGGGGACCACTGCGTTTCGGGTGACGCCTCGACGCCGCAGCACGGCGGAGACGAGAGCGCGCCCGATGCGACCGTTACCGTCGGTGAAGGCGTGGATGGACTCGAACTGGGCGTGACCAATCGCGGCCTGCGTCATCACGGGTACGTCGTCCCGGTTGAGGTAGGCGATGAGGTCGTCCATCAGCTCGGGCACGCGTTCGGGCGCCGGGGGAACGTGGAGTGCGTCCCGCGGGGAGTGGTCGCTGCCGCCGATCCAGTTCTGCATGTCGCGGAGGCGACCAGCGTATTCGGATTCCTGGGGGTCGTCAGCCATGAGCGCACGGTGGGCGCTCTTGAGGTGGTCGAGCTCGAAGCGACCGCTCTCGCCGACGTCTGCGATCAGCTCGTGGAGCGCGGCGGACGCCGCGACCATGCTGGTGGCGGAGGGGTTGCCCTTGTTGCCGGCCAGCGCCTTGGCGTAGTCGCGGGCGGAAGCGCTGATGCGTTCGATCTTCGACGAGGCAGTGGACTCGGATCGGACCATGAAGCGACTGAGGGCCGCGGAGTGCCCCTCGGCGTCAGTGTCGGCCTGGGCTACGGCGAGCAGCGCGCGCTCGGTGTGGAGCATCACTTTCAGCGGCGGCAGGTGGTCGAGTTCGCGGATGAACGGCGGAATGGTCGCAGCCACGGACCTCATCATTCGGTCTTCGCGTGTGCCACCGCGAACCTGTTGCTGCCAGGAAAGCGTTTCGACGCGGTGGTGCGGCCACTGCAAGATCCGAACTTGGTCCATAATCGGCAGTTTATCAGCGCAAATCACCACTTGTAGTGGCTAACCGGTAATTCACCGGATTTCGCACTGATGCTCGAAGGCAGCTCGGCCGTGCTCCTCGTCGTCGCACTGATCGCGGCCGCGTCCGACAGGCAGCTCAAACGGCTGAGGACGCGTCGCGCCGGTACACGACCTCTCCGCCGGTGACGGTGAACGCGACGGCGTTCTCGCGGAAACCGTCGGCTTCCAAGGGGTGTCTGTCGAGCACGACGAGGTCGGCCAGGTATCCCGGTTGCAGGCGACCGATGCGGTCGTCGGCCGCGAACGAGGCCGCCGAGTCGATCGTTGCGTGTCGCAGCGCGGAATCACCGGCGACGGCGGACTGCGGGGTGTGGGCCGGCAACTCCGGGTCGATCACGGATCGTCGCGTCGTCGCGATGTACAGATTGTCGAGGGCCTCGTGAGGCGCGGTCGGCGCGTCGGTGCCGAACGCCATCAGGGCGCCGGCGTCGCTGAACGTGCGCCACGGATATCCGCGCTCCACGCGGTCATCGCCGAGCTGCGCACGCCAGTTCGGCTGGATCGCCGGGTCGGCGTGCACGGGCTGCACGGATGCGGTGATCCTCGAGGCGGCCATTCGTGCGGGAGTTCCGTCGGACACCACCTCCAGATGCTCCAGACGAGGGCGCCGATCCCAGACCGGGTTCGATTCGATGACCGACTCGAGCACGTCGAGGGCGACGTCACTCGCCAGATCGCCGATCGCGTGCATGGCGATCCGGAGACCAGCGGCGTCGGCTGCCAGTAAGACGGTGCGCAGCCGTGCCGGGTCCCACATCAGGCTTCCATTGCTTCCGTCGGCATACGGATACGTCATCGCGGCCGTGCACGCGTCGATGACGCCATCGAGCACGAGTTTGATGCCGATCATCGCGACCCACTCGGATGACTCGGTGCTGGCGTCGAGCGCACGACTGACCTGCGCCAGATTCTCGGCGTCGTCGCCGGTGTCGAACACGAGCCAGTGCGCAGATACGCGAACGGGCAAGGAGCCACCGCGTGCGGCCTCGGCGGCCCGCAGCGCCTGCCATCCGGCGTCATCCATCCCCATGTCGACGACGGATGTCACGCCCGCGGCGGCGAACGCGTCAAGGGCGCGGAAGACCGATTCGACGCGGTCGGCGTCACTGGTCGTCGCGGTGAGATGGGCCCAGCCGATCTCGTGCGCAGCGCGCTCGTACAGCATCCCGGCCGGCTCGCCCGACGGTGACCGCGAGAGCCGTCCGCCCGCTGGATCCGGCGTCGTGGCGTCGATCCCGAGGGCATGGATCGCCGCCGTGTTCACCCAGACGGAGTGCATGTCGTTGGAATCGAGGTAGACCGGGAGGTCGGAGACGACCTCATCGATCATGGCGGCCGTCGGCTCGCCGTCGATCGAATCGAACAGCCATCCTTTGCCGCGAAGGACGGTGGCGTCCGCTCCGAGACGATCGCGTTCAGCGCCGATCCTCTTCTGGATCTCCTTCAGGTTCGCGGCGTCGGTCAGAGCGACGTTGGCCAGGCTCTGCCCGGTCCACACGAGATGCACATGCGAGTCGACGAAGCCGGGCAGCAGCACCTTCTCCTTCGCGTCGATGACGATGTCGCCGGCGGCAGGCGTAACGTTCCCGCCGACCGACGCGATCCGCCCGCCTTCGATGACGATGGTCGTCGGTTCCCCCTGGGCGGCGGAGACACGCGCCGCATCGGTCTGACCCGGGTCGACGATCCGGGCTCCGGTGATGATGGTCCGGTCGCTCATCGCGACACCTCCTCGGTTGAGACGGGCGCCTGCCCGTCGGCGATCTCTCGTCGCTCCACGCGCGTGGAGATCCGCGCCACGATCACCATGGGCACGACCAGGATCCAGCTGATGAGTGCGATCACCCATCCGAAGCCGGGATAGCCGAACGTCTCGGCCAGCCATCCGCCGATCACCGGCGAGAAGCTCGAACCGAACAGGTAGACGCCGATCGCGGGTCCGGAGAAGCGGCCGTTCGCGTCCAGCGCCGCTGCCGTAGCGATGAACAGCAGGAAGACCGCCATGTACGCCGTGTTCCAGGCGATCAGCACGGTCGTGTAGACGGTGGGGTCGGTCGTGAGCGCGGCGATCAGCTTCAGCGCGCCGCCGGCGATGAGCAGGATCGCCAGAGGGACTGCTCGTCCGAGCTTGTCGCCGATGAAGATCAGCGCGATCGCTGCGACGAGTCCGCCGGCGCTGGAGGCGCTCAGCACCAGACCCAGTCCGGCATCCGAAAGGCCGGACTGATCGGCACCCATGACGCCGGCCAGCGCCCACACCGAGTCTTCGCTGATCGCCCAGAGCGCGTACATGATGAGCAGGGCGATGCCGGCGATGGTCACCGTGCGATTCGCCCGCGCATCCGCGGGCTTCGCCACCAGCACGGCTGCCGCCGCGATCACAGAGCCGCCGGTCTGGATCGGCGCACGCGGCAGCCACGTCGCCGCGAAGAGGAGTGCGAGCGACGCGCCGGCCACGAGACCGAACACGCTTCCGCTCGTGATCCCGATCAACGGCACCACCGCCAGGACGATCGTCACGACGCCGCGGTTCACGAGGCCGTTCGCCGCCGACATCCGATTCGGGTTGCGGAGCGCGGCAAGCGCGGCGCCGCTGGACGAGAGAGCGCCACCGGCGCCTGCACCGCCCACGATGACGGCGAGGATGGTGGCGACGTCGCCCGGGTTGAATGCGGCCACGGCGAAGGCCACGGCGGAGATCGCCAGACCCAGCCGCGCGACGAGGACTCGCCGCGACCCCTCCGCCAGACGGGTGGTGGCCACGCACGCCACGGCCGTGGCCAGCAGGCACCCGGTCATCACCGCACCGGCCTCGGTCACTCCGAGCCCCACCGACTGCTCGAGAGCGATGACCATGAAGGGCAGCAGGTTGGCGGTGAGCAGCCCCAGCACCGACAACCCGAAGGTGGAGATCGCCCGCCTCGTATTCAGGGACAGGCGTGCGTCGTGATCGGCAACCGTCATGATGACCTCGTTTCCCGGCTTCGTTGCCGGATCGGTGGGGGGAACAACTCAGCCCACGGCGGGCAGAGCAGGTTGCTGCTGGGTGATGCAGTGGATGCCGCCGCCCCGGTCGAACAGCGGGCGGGCGTCGACGGTCGTGACCGTACGACCGGGATACGCATCGCTCAGGATGGAGCGAGCGCGGGCATCGGCGGCCTCGTCACCGAAGCCGCACGCGATGACGCCGCCGTTGACGACGAGGTGATTCACATAGCTCCAGTCGACGAAGCCGCTCTCGTCGCGAAGCGTCGACGGCGCGGGCAGGGAGGTGATCTCGACGGAGCGCCCGAGGGCGGCGAACTGGCTCTCGAGCTCGCCGCGGAGGACCTTGACGACCTCGGCGTCGGGGTGCGCGGCGTCGAGCTGATCGTGCAGGAGGACGTGATCCGGCGCGGTGAACGTCGCGACGATGTCGACGTGCCCGTTCGTGCCGAGGTCGTCGTAGTCGCGTGTGAGGCCGCGCGAGAGCCAGATCGCCTGATCGGCCCCGATCGTGCGGGCCATCTCGGTCTCGACGCGCGCTCGGTCGGCGAACGGATTGCGCCGAGGATCGAGCTGCACCGTGTCGGTCAGCAGAACCGTTCCTGTCCCGTCGACGTGCAGACCACCGCCCTCGGCGACCAGGAGCGAGGAGATGATCTCCGCACCCACGGATTCACCCACGAACCGCGCGATATGGGCCGACTTCTGCCATTCCGCCCACGCCGGGGACCCCCAGCCGTTGAAGATCCAGTCGACGGCGCCGAGGACACCGGGTCGGTCGGCGTCGACGACGAACGTGGGTCCCATGTCCCGCATCCAGAATTCATCGACCGGCGCTTCGAGGATCTCGATGGATGGATCGAGCATCCGCCGGGCGCGCTCGATCTCGGTCGGATCGACCACCATCGTGACGGGTTCGAACTCGATGATCGCGTGGGCCACCGCGGTCCAGGCCGCATACCCTTCTTCTCGTGCGGCAGCGGTGTCGCCGAGCGTGAAGCCCTCGCGCGGGAAGGCCATCCATGTGCGGGTGTGTTCTGCGGTCTCTGCGGGCATGCGCCACATGAGGGGTCCTCTTTCTCGGTCGGATCTCGTGTCGGGGTGAGGGGAGCGGGAGGGGAGGTCACCACCCCGTCGCGAGTACATGCGCGACGGCGTCGGCGAAGTAGTCGACGGACTCGCGGGTGACGCACAACGGTGGTTTGATCTTGAACACGTTGAGATGATCGCCCGTCGGCTGCATGATGACTCCCCGCTCGCGCAGGCGATCGCAGATGGCGGCGGTGGCGCTGGTCGCCGGCTCGAGGGTCTCCCGGTCGAGGACGAACTCGAGCCCGAGGTAGAGCCCGGACCCGTGGACGGCCCCGATGATCGGATGCTCGTCGGCCAGCGCCTCGAGCCGGGCCTTCAGGTGCGCCCCGACCAGCCGGGCGTTCTCCTGCAGTCCCTCATCGCGGATGATGTCGAGCACCGTGAGTCCGATGACGGACGAGACGGGAGAGCCGCCGGTGGAGGAGAAGAAGTACCCCTGCGTGCGATAGCGGTCGGCGATCTCGCGGCGGGTGATGACCGCGCCGATGGGCTGGCCGGCTCCGATCGACTTCGCGACGGCGACGACGTCCGGCACGGCATCCTGCTGCTGGAATCCCCAGAACCACTCGCCGAGTCGGCCGAATCCGACCTGCACCTCGTCGGCGATCGCGATGCCCCCGTGACGGCGGATCGCCGCGTAGACCTGGCGCAGGTAGCCGTCGGGGAGAGCGACGCCGCCTGCGTTGCCGAAGTACGTCTCGCAGATGATCCCGGCAGGCTGTTTCCCGGCCGCGGCGAGGCCGTCGATGAGGTCGACGGCCTCGACCGCATACTTCGCGGCGTCGGCGCCCCGGTGCGTCCCGCGGTACGAGTTCGCGGCATCGACCGTGTGCACCCACTCCGGTCGGGTGGTGAGCGCGGAAGGGTTGTCGGCCACAGAGGTGGACACCGCGTCGCTGGCGAACGTCCAGCCGTGGTACGCCTCACGCATCGCGACCATGTCCTTCCGGCCGGTCGAGGCCTGTGCGATCCGAATCGCCAGGTCGGTCGCCTCGGAGCCCGAATTGACGAGGAACACCGTGTCGAGCTCGTCGGGAAGGGTCGCGGCGATCCGCTCCGCGTAGTCGGCGATCGCCCGGTAGTGGAACCGAGAGTTCGTGTTGATCAGACGCAGCTGTCGATAGGCCGCCTCGGCCAGGCGCGGGTGTGCATGGCCGACGGATGCGACATTGTTGACCATGTCGAGGTACACGCGCCCGTCGACGTCGATGAGGAACTCGCGCCACCCACGCTCGATCTGCGGCGGCCGGGTGTAGTAGTGCTCCTGGACCTCGGCGAGGACGGACTCTCTGCGGGCGAGGGCATCGTCGCGGTCCTCGGCGGCTCCTGCGGAGAGGCCGAACGCGGGACCGGGGTCGCCCAGCACAGACCTCCAACCGGCCGCCATGTCGGCGGTGACCTGTTCCGGAGCCACGGATGCCGCGCCGCGGTGCCGCTGCACGAACAGGCGCGTACCCGCGGGGAGATCGAGGGACTCGGGGGAGGAAGGCAACCCGGAGATCGTGATCGTCTCGCCGCCGACCGCGACGGCGAGCGTGCCGGGTCGGATCAGCGTCACCTCGCCGATGCCGCCGATCGTCGACGGCTTCGCAAGCCAGAGGCTGAGGCCGGTCGGGACCGTCGCGGGTGCAGCGGGCGTGCGTGTTGAAGCGCCGGTGAGTACGGCACTCCACGCCGGAAGGAACACCGCGTCCGCGCCCGTGCCGAGCGCGTCCTGCGCCGCCGTCTCGAGGGCGTCGGGCCGTAGCCAGTTCCCCTCATCGTTGAGAGGGGACACGGTGCCGCCGTCGAGCCCGATCGCCCGATCGAACGTGAGGAGCGGAACGCCGGGCCACGTCTCGTCCGGGCGGGGAGAGCCGCCCAGAGCATGACGGATCGCTCGGGTCATCACGGGGGCAGGAACGGAGGCCGCCACCTGGAGGATCCGCATCTCGCGATCCAGCGCGACATCCGCGTACGTGTTCGACTCGTCCAGGCGCACCTGCTGCCGACCGCTGAGCACGAGCACGGCGCCGCGGAGCACGACGAGCGGCCACAGCGCTGCGAGCTCGTTCTCATCGAGCGGACGCCGGGCGTGGAACTCCCTGATCGCGGGAAGCGTCGTCGCCGGCGTCGCGCCGTCGTGGTGCAGCAGAGACGACAGCGTCACCGCGATCTCGGCCACCCGCCACGAACGGACCACGTCGCCGAAGTCGATCACGGCGTCGGGCAGCGGATCACCCTCGCGGTGCAGCACGTTGTCGTCGGTGATGTCGAAATGACCGGACTGGAGCGGCAGCGACTCCGCCACGGGGTCGAGGGCCTGGAGGGCGTCATCCGTCGCGATGCGGACGAAGTCGCGGACGGCGGTATCCGGCTCCAGGGGGAGCAGCGTGTCGATGACCCGACTGGCGTGCCGAAGATCCCATTGCAGCACGCGCCCGGTCGCGTCGTGCTCGAAATCCGCGAGCGCCAGGCTGACCTTCGCCGCCAGCTCTCCCATGCGCGCGACGACGGCCGGTGACAGATATCCCGATCCCATGAGCGTCTTTCCGGCGATGTTCTCGATCACTCGGGCATGGATGCGTCCCTGTGACGTGTTCCACCAGGTGCTCATCGGTCCGCGCGGACCGGTCACCACTCGGGGAACCCTGAGCGTGGGCTCGCGGTCGGCGACGATCGCCGCCGCCTCATCCTGCATCGAGATCTCGGACTCGATGAAGACAGGGTTGCTGAGCTTGAGCACGCCCAGCGGATCGGATGACCCGTGCGCGAAGACACGGAAGTTCTGGTCCTGCTGGCTGCCGAGGGATTTCACCTCCACCTCGATCCCGAAGGCATCGGCGAAGAGCAGTCGCACCTCATCGTCGTCGAGGGTCGGCGAGGGCAGTTCGACATGTTCGAAGTAGTCGAAGAACTCGTGCGACATGATCTCTCTTCTCAGGTCTGTGGCGGTCGGATGCGCGTGCGAACCGCGCGTTCCGAGGGGATGGTCAGAGCGGGGAGTGCGGCGTCGTGGCCACGTCGCCGACGGTCACGCCGTCGGTGCTGCGGGCGACGACCACGACGAGGGGTCCGTACGCGTTCTGCCACTCGCTGTGTCGCCGGTCGTACGCATTCCGGTCGACGACGAGTTCCCCGGTGATCCTCTCGCCGATCAGTGTCGTCGGCACGGATACACCCTCGACATACGCTGCGCACTCGTCGATGAGTCCCCCGGTGAGTGTCGCGGTGAAACGGACGACGCCCTCGCGCCCTGCGTCTTCGAAGGTCACGGTCTCGATCTGCACGGCGATCGACCCCGGCGCGGCCGGGGCGGCGTGATCGAAGAGCGCCTCGGCCGCGAGTGCGGGCGTTCGCTCGGGTGCGGTCCGTCTGCTGCGCAGGGCTTCGACCGCGGATGCCAGCTGCAGCAGCCGGACATCGTCATGGGCGCGGCCGGCGATGGTCGCCCCGACCGGCATGCGGGTGTCCTCCATGACCCCCATCGGAATCGTGAACGTGGGGATGCCCAGATGACGGGGGACGAGGTTGCCGTTGGAGACCCAGACGCCGTTCCGCCACGCGATCTCCGCGGACGCGGGGTTCACATCGGCGTCGGTGGGGCCGACATCGGCGGCGGACGGGAAGATCACCGCGTCGAAGCCTTCAGCGTCCATCCAGTCCTCGAGATCGACGCGCCGCGCCTTCTCCAGGCCGCGCAGTCCCTCTTCGAGGGTCGGAACATGCGTCCAGTCGATGCGGCGCTCCGCCGCCCGCGGGACGTAGTCGGCGATGTCGTAGGCGATGTCGAACGGGAGAACGCCGTAGCGATCCTGCAGAGCGCCGCGAGGGTGCGGGAAGATGCGCGAGGCGTCGACATCGGCCAGCCGGTCGAGGGTGGGATCGCCGTTCTGCCGGAGGAAGTTGTCCATCGCCCAGATCGACAGTGCGCCCACTTCGTCGTGAAGGAACTGCTCGCTGACGAACCCGCGCTCGACGAGGTCGCGGTCGCCGCCGTGCAGCTTCTCGTAGTTGTCCACTGCGGGGAACGCCGTCTCCACGACCTCCGCGCCGGCGGCCTCGAGATCGGCCCGCAGTCGCGTCCACAGAGCGAGCACGCTCTTCCGCGTGTCGATCGGGTGTGCAGACCGGGGGTCACCGTTGATGTACATCCGCGGGACCGCGAATCGGAGACCCTCCAGCGGAGCATCCGCCAGATCGGCGAAGGAGTCGGGGCGCAACTCGGACGGCTTCGGGAGGGGGATCCACGGCTGCAGCCGCCAGAGATCGCCCTTCGAGTCGTCATCATCCGCGACGACCGCGTCCAGGACGAGCTTCATGTCGGCCATCGTGCGGGTGTGCGGCACGACGACGTCCATCGTCGGCACGAGCGGCCAGTTCCCCCGTACCGAGATGACGCCCCGCGAGGGCGTGTAGGCGACGAGTGCATTGTTGGACGCCGGAGCGCGACCGGAGGACCACGTCTCTTCGCCGAGCCCGAAGGCGCCGAAGCTGGCCGCGGTCGCCGTCCCTGAGCCGTTGGAGGAACCCGAGCCGAACGCCGAGGTCAGGTAGTCGCCGTTGTAGGGCGACTCGGCGCGACCATAGACACCGCGCTGCATTCCGCCCGCCGCCATCGGCGGCATATTGGTGAGGCCGAGGAACACGGCCCCGGCCGCACGCAGCCGCGCGATCGCGAAGGCGTCTTCCGACGCGACGAGGTCGGCGAAGGCCGGAGACCCCGAGGCGACGGTCAGCCCCGCCACTGCGTAACTGTCCTTCGCGGTGAAGGGGACGCCGTCGAGTACTCCGCGGGATTCTCCCGAGGCTCGACGGAGATCGGACGCTCGCGCTTCGTCGAACGCGCGGGGGTTCAGCACCGGGACGGAGTTCAACCGGATTCCCGATCGATCGTAGAAGGCGATGCGATTGAGGTAGCGCGCGACGAGCTCGACGCTCGTCACCAGCCCGGTCTCCATCGCGGCGTGAAGCTGCGCGATGTCGGCTTCGACGACGGTGAAGTTCGAGTGGTCCAATTCATCTCCTCATGCAGGTGCGAGATAAAACATACAGCGTTTGTTTAATGACCGCTAGATCCGCCACAATGCCTGTCGCCGCGTTTAGGCTGATGACAGCCGAAGGAGGCTCCCATCGCTCGTCCATCGAAACCACTGCTGAGTCGCGATCTCATCGCGCGCACCGCCCTCGCTCTCATCGACCGGGAGGGCACCGAAGGTGCGAGCATCCGACGTGTGGCGGCGAAGCTGGGGGTCAATCCGGCGTCGCTGTACAACCACGTGCCGAATCGGGCCGCGATGATCGAGGACGTGCGGGCGCTGGTGTCGGCGCTGATCGACTCGCGTCCTCTGCTCGAGCTGCCGTGGGAAGAGGGATTGCACGCCTGGGCGAGCTCGTATCGCCGCGCTTTCGCACGCCATTCCGGGACGATCCCGCTGCTCATGACCACGAAGGTGTCGGCGTCGGTGCTCCTGGCGGAGTACGAGGACTTCGCTGTCGCCGCGGAGGTGGTGGGCTGGGAAAGTCGTGACGTCCTGCCACTGCTGACGGCATTCGAGTCGTTCATCCTCGGCAGCGTTCTCGACATGTCGGGACCGACGGTGGTGTTCGACCCGAGTGGGCAGGAGGCGCAGTTCCCGCGGTTCGCCGCGGCCTTCGCGACTCTCCAGGAGGAGGATCCTCGCGACCCCGTTGCGACTCGTGCGTTCGAGCTGGGTCTGCGGATGCTGATCGCCTCCGCGCGCCCTGAGAGTCAGCTGAGGGATCGTGCGCGGCACCCGGAGACGACGGGGACGGCGGCCACCTGACGCGGGGGAGCGCTCAGCGCCGCCGCAGGTTCCGCACGACGAGTTGCACAGTGATGGCTGCGATCAACGCGGAGAAGGCGATGTTCGACCAGAGCGGCGTGAGGGATGTCGCCGTGAGGATGCCGAGCGGCGAGGCGAGACACGCGGCGATTCCCAGGAACATTCCGCCACGCAGGTCGACATTGCCGCGTCGCAGGTTGCCGAATGTGGCCGAGATCGAGCCGGGGATCATCATGAACAGCGAGGTGCCTTTGGCGATGAGATCGCTCGCGCCGAAGAAGAACATCAGCGCGGGGACGACGATGATGCCCCCGCCGACACCCAGGACTCCCGCCAGGATGCCGGTGATGATGCCCGCGCCCACGAGTGCGAGCGCTGTCCACACGGTGATCGCGATCGAGTCGTCGCGCGAAGGCACGTTGAGCCACAGGCTCGCGGCGGAGAAGACCAGGAACACGAGGAACGACCAGAACAGCGCGGGACGCGAGAGGCGTGCCAACAGGTAGCTGCCGATCTGTGCGCCGGCGATGACGCCGACGGCGAGAGCGATGCCCGCGATCCAGTCGATATGCCCGGTGAGTGCGTAGCCGACCGTGCCGACGATGGAGGTGGGGAGGATGGCCGCGATGGAGGTGCCCGCCGCGCGTCGCTGGTCGTAGCCGAGCATGAGGAGTGCCGGCACGACGATGATGCCGCCACCGATGCCGAACAATCCCGACAGGAAGCCCGCGATCAGTCCGAGAACGATCAGTGCGCCCGGCGATGCGCGCGGCGCGGCTGCGGGGGCTGTCCGCTCGGCCGAGGAGCGGGTCATCGGATGGTCCCGGTCTCGACGGCGGGTACCACGATCGCCGAGCCGTCCGAACGCGGATCGCTCGCCGCATCCCACCCGTGCTCCGTGGCCACGATGAGATTGCTGTGCCCGAGGGCTTCATCGCGCGGCGGTACGATGCGGATCGCAAGACCGCTGGCTGAGATGGCCTCGCGCGCGGTGCGGGGGACGTCGGCCTCGACCGTCACGGTTTCCTCGACGTCGCCGTCGTCCTGGATGCCGACGACCCAGCGCGGCGACGACGTCGCCTCCAGCGCGGATCTGCCCGCGAGCAGGTGCAGCAGCAGATGCGTGTGGATCTGGGCCTGGGCCTGGCCGCCCATGGTCGCCCCCGCGTACGCCAGCGCGCCGTCGCGTTCGACGAGCACGGGCATGAGCGTGTGCGGCGGGCGGCGCGAGGGGCCGAAGGCGGCGGGATGCGCCGGGTCCAGCGAGAACGACGTACCGCGGTTCTGGAACAGGATGCCGGTCTCCGGCTCGAGCACGCATGCGCCGAACGCCCAGAAGACCGATTGCACGAGGGATACCGCCCAGCCCTCGTCATCGACGGCGACGAGGCCGACCGTGTCGCCGTTGGCCGGCGCGGTGACGCGCGTGTGCTCGGCGGCGGGGGCCGTCATGCTCACCAGCGCGTCGGCGTCGTGCTGGGCGGTGTCAGGGTCGGAGAGCCAGGTTCGTCGGACGCCGTTGCTCGCGTAGAACGTCTGCGCGAGGAGGCCGGCGTCGGCGCCGAGCGGGTCCGGCCACCCGGCCTCGGACAGTGCGATCGCGTGGCGCAGGAAGGCGAAGCCCTGTGAGTTCGGGCGCCCCGTGTGAACGTCCAGACCGAACACCCGTCGAGTCAGCGGCTCTGAGACGGTCGGCCGGTACTCGGAGACATCGGTCGCGTCGATCGCGGACCCCAGCGCTCGCAGCCCCGCCACCCATCGTTCGGCGAGCGGCCCGCGATAGAACGCGCGGAGGCCGTGTTCCTGCAGCGCTGCGAGCGTGCGGGCGAGCGCGGGCTGACGCAGTGTCTCGTTCTCGCGGAGGGGGCGACCTTCGGGGAGGAAGATCGCCGCGCAGCCAGGATCGGCGGCGAGGGCGTCATGATCGACTCGGATGGCCGCTCCGAGGGAGCGCGAGACGGGTGCCGCCTCGGCCAGAGCACGGGCGGGTTCGAGCAGGTCGGTGAGCGGCAGGCGCGCGCCTATCGCGTGCAGCGCCTCCCAGCCGGCGACGCCGCCCGGGACGGTCACGGTGTCGATGCCGCGCGAAGGCAGGCGCTCGCCATGCCGCGCCCGGAGGACATCGAGACCCTGAGCCCGCGGTGCGCGCCCGGTCGCGTTGACGAAGCGGATGCGCCCGGCCGGATCGCGCACCAGGGCCACGAGGTCGCCGCCGAGGGCCACGTTGTTCGGGTACACGACGCAGAGCGCCGCTGCAGCGCTCAACGCCGCGTCCAGGGCGGTGCCGCCCCGGCGCAGAGCGCGTTCGCCCGCCTCGGTCGCGAGATAGTGCGACGAGGAGATCGCCCCGCTCATGCGTTCTTCCCGGCGGGGGATTCACCAGATGCCGCGGCGCGCAGGATCTGCTCGAACACCGTTTCCACGTGAGCGCGAGCGGCAGCCTCCGCCATCGCGCTGTCCTGCTTCTCGATGGCGGCGAAGATGAGGCGATGGCCGTCGTTGGAGGTGTGGCGGCGCTGCGGCGTCTGCAGTGTGCGCCGCCGGCTCGGCGCGATCTGCGTGGCGATCAGGTCGGTGAGCTGTGCCATCAGGGGGTTGTGCGTGTACTGCGAGATCGCTTGATGGAACGCTCTGTCGAGTTCCGAGTATCGCGCGAGGTCGGTCTCGTTCTCCATATCGGAGATGAAAGTGCGCAGCTGCTCGATGTCACGGGGTGTGACCCGTGCGGCGGCGAGCGCTGCGATCGGCGGCTCGATCAATGCGCGCAGTTCCATGATCTGTGTGAGCTCCGTCCCCCGGCCGGTCATCGCCGTGAGCACCGCGGCGAGTGAGTGCGCGGCGGTACCCGATTGCAACGACGCGGCTCGCACCGTCGTTCCTCGACCGGGCTTGCGGTCGATGAGTCCGCGCTGCTCCAACTCGTGCAGCGCCTGACGGATGGACACGCGGGAGACTCCCAGCTGTTCGGCGAGCGCCTGCTCGTTGGGCAGCCGATCTCCTGGTTTCAGCTCGCCCTCAAGGATCGCACGCTCGATGTCGAGCGATAGGCGATCGGGGACGGACAGCGCGGGTGAGCGGCGCAGCGTCGACCATTCCATGAGTGTCCTCTTTCCACATCGAATAAAGACAGCTTGACAGTTAGTCCTACAAACTGTCAAACTCACCCCAGCCGATCCATCGCTCGGTGCTTTATGAGAGAGGAAGCGACATGTCGCACACCCGATTCGCCGCTCTGGCCGGCGCTGCTGCACTTGCGGTCCTGTTGGCCGGTTGCGCCGGTTCGTCCGGCAGCTCCCCGTCGTCCGATGGTGGCGAGGGTGAGGATCTCGGCCTTCTGAAAGCGGGCACCCTCACCGTCTGCGTCAACCTGGAGGCGCCGCCGAACGTGTTCGCGGAAGCCGACGGCACACCCGTCGGTGTGGAAGTCGATCTCGCGAAGGACATGGCGAAGAAGATGGACCTGGACATCGCGTTCAGCGAGTACTCCTTCGCCGGGCTGATCCCCGCACTTCAGGCCAAGCAGTGCGACACGATCATCTCGTCGTTGTACATCAAGCCCGAGCGCGAGGAGATCGCGAGCTTCGTGCCCTATCTCCTTTCGGGGTCGGGAATCGTCGTGGCGGAAGACAATCCCGCTGACGTCACCGGGTTCGATGAGAGCCTGTGCGGCACGAAGGCGATCGGCATCAACGGCGCCACCGGAGCCGGCCTGCTCGACGAGCAGTCCGCGAAATGCACGTCGGATGGCAAGGAAGCGATCACCATCACCCTCACAGACAAGGCCTCCGATGCACTGCAGCAGGTGATCGCCGGACAGCAGGATGTCTACCTCGACACGGCCGAAGGGGCGGCGTACTTCTCGAAGCAGTCCGACGGCCAGCTGATCCCCGTGGGCGAACCGGTCGGAGAGATCAAGATCGGAGCTGCGTCGTTGAAGGCGAACACGGCGCTGCATGACGCGCTCGCGGACGCCTTTGCGGCGCTGCAGGAAGACGGCACGTACCAGGGCATCCTCGAGACGTGGGGCTTCGAGTCCCTCGACATCGCGAACGCCACATCCTGACCATCGCTGAGGGCGCGGCAACGCCGCCGCGCCCTCCTGAAAGGGAGATCCCATGAACTTCGACTGGTCATACTTCTGGGAGAGCCTGCTCGCGCCCAGCCCGCGGTTCCTCAGCGGTGTCGCGCTGACGGTGATCATCTCGGTGACAGCCATGGTCCTGGCGCTCATCCTCGGGTTGTGCATCGCCCTGCTCGGACGCAGTCGCTTCATCGTGTTCCGGCTGTTCTCCAGCTTCTACATCTGGGTGATCCGCGGCACCCCGCTGCTGGTTCAGCTGGTCATCCTGTACACCGGCTTCGCCGCGATCGGACTCTTCCGTTTCGATGATCAGGACATCGCCGGTGCATTGATCAAGGGCGCGGTCCAGGCCGCGGTCGTCGGGCTGATGCTGAACGAGAGCGCCTACATCTCCGAGATCGTCCGCTCCGGCTTGGAGTCGGTGGATCGCGGTCAGAACGAGGCCGCTCTGTCGTTGGGCATGACTCCGTCGTCTTCGATGAGGCGGATCATCGTGCCTCAGGCGATCCGCGTGATGGTTCCGCCGCTGGGCAACTCGTTCAACGGGCTCATGAAGCAGACCTCCGTTCTCTCCGTCATCGGTGTCGCCGAGATGTTCCAGGCCGGCGCCACGATGAGCGCGGCCACCTTCAAGGTGTTCGAGATCTACCTCGTGGTCGCGCTCTACTACCTTGCTCTCACCACCGTCTGGACGATCGTGCAGACGTGGATCGAGAACGTGCTCAACGCCCGTGCGGGACTGCCGCCCGCAGAATCCGTGTGGAAGCGGCTCTTCGGCTTGCGCCCCCAGCGCCGGACGGTCACCAGCACACCCGTACTGCAGTCGCAGCCCGTCGAAGCCGCGTGAGGATTCCCATGACCAGTACTTTCACCACCCCTGTCAGCACGGTCCCGGCGGGACCGATCGTCCGCGCCGAGAAGGTCACGAAGTCGTTCGGCGACCGACGCATCCTCACCGACGTCGACCTCGAGGTCGAGGCGGGCGAGGTCGTGGTGCTCGTCGGCCCTTCCGGGGCGGGAAAGACGACGTTCCTCCGCACGCTCAACAGGCTGGAGGACATCGATTCCGGAGAGATATTCATCAACGGCGAGCGACTCGGCGCCCGTGAGGGTCGCGGTGGCCGCCTCCTGGAACTCTCCGCCCGCAACCTGGCGCGTCAGCGTTCCGACATCGGATTCGTGTTCCAGCACTTCAATCTGTTCCCGCACATGACCGTGCTGGAGAACATCTGGAACTCCCCCGTCAACGTCAAGCACGAGAAGAAGGCGGAGGCGGTCGCATACGCGCGCGAGCTGCTCGGCCGGGTCGGGCTCGCCGAGAAGGCCGATGTCCGGCCGCGTTCGCTCTCCGGTGGACAGCAGCAACGCGTTGCGATCGCCCGAGCTCTCGCGATGCGGCCGGCCCTGATGCTCTTCGACGAGCCGACGAGCGCGTTGGATCCGGAGATGGTCGGCGAGGTGCTCGCGGTCATGAAGGACCTGGCGCTGGCGGGCATGACGATGATCATCGTCAGCCACGAGATGGGATTCACGCGTGAGGTCGCCGACCGCGTTGCCGTCATGGATGCCGGCCGGATCATCGAGAGCGGTACGCCCTCGCAGGTGTTCACCGAGCCGCGACAGGAACGGACCAGACAGTTCCTGTCGAAGGTGCTGTGACCTCCGGAGCGGTCCCGAGTTCCGAGAGCGGGTGTGCGGGATTCAGCGGCGAGACTCGCGGATGGCGAGCGCGTCCAGGTACATCTCCACCTGCTTCGCGAAGACTTCTTCGGCGTTGACGAGTGCCAGTTGGGACTTCGCCGCTTCGGCATAGGGGAACTGGGCGGGGTTCTTCGGTGCGTAGACCTGGACCCAGCCTTCTTCTGCTTCGCCGCTGTCGGGTGCGCTGAGTCTCGCGCCCTGGGCGCTGGCGGAACCGAGGACGAGGTTCGAATAGACCTGATACTGGATGACGGCCTCCGGTCCGCGCAGTCCCGCCATATGGATCGCCCGCAGCACCCACTCGACGGCGCGCAGCTCGTTCAGGCCGTTCGTCACGAGTGGGAAGGATGTCGCGGCCGCTGCGGGGTGCGCATTCGCGGTGCGCCAGGCGCGCCACGCCAGGTTCTCGAGGTCGATGCGCCACTCATCGGTGGGCTCGTATCCCTCGATCGACAGTCCGTCGAGGTGGTCCGCCAGGGCCTTGAGCACGTCGTGACGACCTGCGAAGTGGCGGTAGACCGCGGTCGGAGACGCCTTCAGCTCCTCGCCCAGCCGGGCGAAGGTGAGAGCGGGCTCGCCCTCGGCGTCCATGATCCGCAGCGCCGCAGCCACGATCTCCTCTCGCGAGAGGGACCCGCGCTTGCGTCGCTTGTGCACTTCTGGACTCACTGTTCATCCCTCCGCCGACGATGCGATTCACCATCGTCGATGTTCCCGGCGGGTTTCCCCGACGTTCCATTTTAGTGAATGGCATTGACTATAGCTTTAACTATCCCCATACTCGACTCAACACGCAACGATGCGATTCGAGATCGGACCCACGATGAACTCCTCTACCGCCCCGGCGCTCCGGTTCGCGTTCCGGATCGTCGCTGAAGTCGGATCGTACCTTCCTCTGCAGAGGAGAGACGCAGAACTGCTGGAGTTCATCCCCATCACCGGTGGAACCGTCGAGGGCGACGTCGCCGGCACGGTCCTTCCCGGCGGGGGTGACTGGTGTCTCACGCGAGCCGACGACGCGTACGAGGTCGAGGCTCGATACCTCGTGCGAACTGCCGACGGGCAGATCATCGACGTCGTGAACGTCGGCCTGGTGCGCCACCTTCCCGGTGAATCCGGTGAGGCGATGGGGTACTTCCAGTCGACACCCCGATTCCGCACCACGGCTCCCGATCTGCAATGGCTCACGCGCTCCGTCTTCATCGGGCGTGGCACGGCGAACGAGAACGACACGACGATCGACATCTTCGAAGTACAGGCCTGACCCGCCGCTCCGCGCTCGGAGCAGCATCACATCCACCGAGAGGCACAGCATGTCCCACCGACGACACACCCTCATGACCGCGGCAGCACTCACCGCCGCCGTCGCCCTGACGACGACATCGTGCGCCGCAGGCGGAGGCGCGGAATCCGTCGCCACCGACACGATCCGCACGACGATCGACGTCCCGGCGACGTTCGATCCCAGCCTGACGCTCTCCCTTCCGGACAATCTGCTCGCCCGCACGAGCTACGACACGCTCGTTCGACGCGACGAGAGCGGGCTCGTCCCCGGACTCGCGAGCGAATGGACGGCCACGCCCACGCAGGCTGTGCTCATCATCCGGGAAGGAGCGACCTGCGCCGACGGGACGGCGATCACGCCGACGGTCGTCAAGGATTCGCTCGAGTACTTCGCACGTCCCGACAGCCCTTCGACCACCGCAGGTCAGGTCTTCGGCGGCACACCGCCGACGATAGCGGCCGACGACAGCGCGGGCACCGTCACGATCGATCTCGGCGCGCCGTGGCCCGATCTGATGACGGGGCTCAGCATCTCGTCCACCGGCATCGTCTGCCCCGCCGGTCTCGCAGACCCCGAGGGTCTCGCTGCCGGGACGGTGAAGGGAAGCGAGTCGGGTCCGTACACGCTGGAGTCCTTCGAGCCTGGCGTGAAGTACCGGTTCACGCTCCGCGAGGACTACGACGCGTGGCCGGAATGGACGACCACGGTGAACGGCACCCCGGCAAAAACGCTGGAGTACGTGGTGTCGCCGGACTCGACGGCGACGGCGAACCTCGTGATCAGCGGTCAGCTGGACATCGGCAAGATCCAGGCGCAGACGATCGAGCGGTTCGACGCCATGGACGGATACGAGGTCGCGATCAATCGCTTCTCGGACTTCTACCTGATGTTCAACGAACGTCCCAGCAGCCTCTTCGCCGACCCTGCTCTGCGTCTCGGGGTCGCTCAGGCCATCGATCGTGCGATGTTCGAAGAGGTGTCGTCTCTCGGAACGGGTGAGATCGCCACCTCGCTCGCATCGAATCTGACGCCGTGCGTCGCCGAGGCGACGACCGCTGTCCCGGATCAGGATGTCGAGGCTGCGACAGCCGCACTCAGCGGGCTCAGCATCCGCTTCATCGGTCCCACCATCGCAGGCCCTGCCGGTGCCGGCAACGAGTACATCGCCGAGGCGCTCCGTGCGGCCGGCGCCGAGGTCACGATCGAGAACACCGACGTCGGCACCTGGATCGCCACCGTCTTCGGGGAGCCGGACGGATGGGACCTCACCATGTTCGCCGACCTCAATTTCCTGGGCTCGCTCACGAGCCCTCTGGGAAGCTTCGTCGGACCGTCGATCGGGGACGGCGGCGGGAACATCGGCGCGGCCTCGAACACTGCTGCGGAAGAGGCGTACGCGGCCGCCCTCACGGCAGCGTCCGAAGAGGAGCGCTGCGCCTCCCTCAACAGCGCGGTGAATGCGCTGGTCGAGAACGTCGACGTGCTGCCGCTCATCAACGACGCCTTCATCTACGTGCAGCGGCCAGGGTTCACGGTGCAGATGCTCGGCGGATCGCTCGACGATCCGATCTTCCGGATCGCGGACTGACCCTGTGTCCGGCGCAGAGCTGTCGACGCGCACAGAGTTGTCGACGCGCACAGATACGACGGCGATCGTCATCCGCCGCCGTCGCGCACAGAACTCCTGGGGCAGTTTCGCTCTGCGCCGGCTGGGTGGGCTCGTCCTCTCGCTGGTGCTGCTGGCCGTCCTCACGTTCCTGATCGTGCCGCTGATCCCCGGTGACCCTGCGCTCGCGATCCTCGGACCGGACGCCACTCCCGCGGCGATCGCGACGGTGCGCGAACGGCTTCATCTCGACCTGCCGTTGTGGAATCAGTTCGGTCTCTATGTGCAGGGACTTGCCACCTTCGACCTGGGGGAGAGCTTCCGATACTCCACCCCGGTCACGGAGACGATCGCGACGAAGCTTCCGTACACGGCGACGCTGGCCTTCGGCTCGATCGCCGTCGTGGTGATCGTCGCGATTCCGATGGGCATGCTCATCGGCGTCCTCACCCGCGGCGGTCGCCGATCCGGCCTCGCCACCGGATTCGGCGTGGTCGCCGGGTTCTTCGCATCCTTCCCCGCCTATGTGGCGGCGACCCTCCTGGTGATCGTCTTCGCGATCTGGCTCCGGGTGCTGCCCGCCGGCGGCGCCTCCGCCGCCGGCGCCTTCGTCCTCCCCATCGTCGCCCTCGCGATCGGACCGACGTTCGCCGTCGCGCGGGTCGTGCGTCAGGAGACGTTCGAGGTTTTGCAGCAGGACTACATCCGCACGGCGCGTGGTCGCCGTGTCCGATCCGCTCGGCTGTACCTGAGACATGCGCTGCCGAACCTGATGGCGTCCACGCTCACGCTCACCGGTCTCATCCTGGCCGGACTGCTTGGAGGTGCGGTGATCATCGAAAGCGTCTTCAGCCTGCCGGGCCTCGGCATGGAGGTCGTGCAGGCCATCATCTATCGCGACTATCCGGTCATCCAGGGCATCGTCCTGACGATCGGCACCATCGCCATCGTCATCAACCTGGTGATCGACGTCCTCCTGGGTCTCATCGACCCCCGAACCCTGGGTGGGCCGACCAATGACTGACCACCGCCGCTACGTCCCGGTCCCTCTGATCGCCGGCCTCGTCATGCTGGGCATCCTGGCGCTCACCGCGATCCTCGCCCCGATCTTCCTGAGCGGTGCGGCCAACACCCTGACTTCCGACACCCGGGCGGCTCCGTCCGCCGAACACTGGTTCGGGACAGACGAGTTGGGGCGCGACATCCTGGCGCGAGCTCTGGTGGCCACCCGGTTGACCCTGGTGATGGCCTCCGCAGCCACCGCGATCGCCGTCGTCGCCGGCGTTCTCATCGGGGCTCTCATCTGGCTCGCACCGAAATGGCTGCGGGACTCGGTGCTGCGGATCATCGATTCCACGGTCGCGTTCCCGTCGATCATCCTGGCGCTCGTGATCGCCGCGATCCTCGGCCCGGCGACGTCGTCCGCGATCATCGCGATCGGCATCGCCGGCATCCCCGGCTTCGCCCGCATCACCTCGAACATGACCGCCTCGGTCGCCCACAAGGACTTCGTCGGAACAGCACGACTCCTGGGCGTGCCCGGTCCGATGCTCTTCATCCGGCATCTGCTGCCCAACATCGGCGGACCGCTCCTCGTGCTCATCGCGTCGAGCTTCGCGCTCTCGCTGCTGGACATCTCGAGCCTGTCCTTCGTAGGGCTCGGTGTGCAGAGCCCCGACTACGACTGGGGTCGGCTGCTCAACGAGGGGCTGCCGGCGATCTACTCGCAGCCCATGCTGGTCATCGCCCCCTCGGCGATGCTGATCTTCGCAGGCGGTGCCGCCATGCTCACCGGAGACGGGCTGGCGGCGCGCATCGATCCGTGGGGGCGTCAGCCCCGCGCCCGCCGCCAGGCTCGACGCGCGGTGCCCGTCGCGTCCCTCACGCCCGCCGCGCTCGTCGAGGTCCGCGACCTGAAGGTCACGGCAGCGAACGGCAGCGAGCTCGTGAAGGGCATCGACTTCGACATCTCGCCCGGCGAGATCGTCGGCCTGGTCGGCGAATCAGGGTCGGGCAAGTCGATGACGGCGATGAGCCTGGCGCGCCTGCAGCCCGACAGCGTCGCGGTCGACGTGGGACTGATGAGGCTGGGCGACCTCGATCTCCGGTCGAACCGGCAGCAGAGTCGTCTGGCGAAGGAGATCGGGCTGGTCTATCAGGATCCCGGCTCGACCTTCAACCCGGCGCTCCGCCTCGGCGTGCAACTCACCGAGGTCGCACGCGTGCATCTCGGGATGTCGCGCCGAAAGGCGACCGAGACGCTCGTGGAGGCACTGCGTCGCATGCGGATC
Organism: Microbacterium aurantiacum; assembly: GCF_002872075.1. GTDB lineage: Bacteria > Actinomycetota > Actinomycetes > Actinomycetales > Microbacteriaceae > Microbacterium > Microbacterium aurantiacum_A. The sequence goes on from NZ_PGGU01000029.1 coordinate 240,037, forward strand.
AGGAACCCGGAGGAACGGATGGGGCAGCATCCGTTCCAGCTTTCGGGAGGGATGCTGCAGCGGGCGATCATCGCATCCTCGCTCGTGACCAGCCCGCGGCTCATCATCGCCGACGAGCCGACCACCGCGCTGGACGTCACCGTGCAAGCCGAGGTGCTGCGCCATCTCAAGCGCATCAACAAGAGCGAAGGCACCGCCATCCTCTTCATCTCACACGACATCGGCGTCGTCGAGGCGCTCTGCGACCGGGTGCTCGTCATGCGCCAGGGAGAGATCGTCGAACGCCTCACCGGCGCCCAGCTGGCGGCTCGCGACGTCCACCACCCCTACACCCGAGCGCTGCTCGACGCGACTCCGACACTCGCCGTCGCCTCGACGCTCCCTTCCCTCTCCCAGGAGGTCTCATGACGACCCCGACCACAGACCCGATCCTCGAGGTGCGTGGGCTCGAGGTCACCCTGGGCCATGGGCGCAGGGCGACCAGGATCCTCAACGGCATCGACCTGTCCCTCCAACGCGGCTCGACCGTGGCTCTGGTCGGCGAGTCGGGGTCGGGCAAATCGACGATCGCCAAGACCATCATCGGCATCCACCAGGCCGATGAAGGATCGATCCGCTTCGCCGGCACCGAGCTCGTCGGCGCCGACCGCGGTACCCGCCGGTCGGTGCGAAGGCGAATCCAACTCATTCCGCAGAACCCGTACTCGTCGTTGGATCCTCGCCGGACGATCGGTCAGACGCTCGCCGAGGCGATCGACCCGGTACTGGGTCGTGTCGGTCGGCATCGGCAGCAGATCTCCTCGGCGCTGGCGATGGTGGCGCTGGATGACGCGGCGATCGGACGGTATCCGCACGAATTCTCGGGTGGTCAACGCCAGCGCATCGCGATCGCTCGCGCCCTCGCCACCGATCCCGACGTCGTCATCGCCGACGAGATCACCTCAGCCCTGGACGTGTCCACACAGGCCGAGATCCTCGTTCTGCTCGCGCGGCTTCGAGAGGAACTGCAGCTCACGGTGCTCTTCATCTCCCACAACCTCGCGGTCGTGAGCCAGATCTGCGACGACGTGATCGTCCTGCTGAACGGCGATGTCGTCGAAGCGGGGCCGGTGGGATCGGTGTTCTCGCATCCCGCATCCGAGTACACGCAGACACTCGTCGACTCCGTTCCCGGGGGCACGGCCTTCACCCTCGCCCTTGCCGAATCCGCACCCCTTCCGTCCACTCCCGACTCCACAGGAGGCACACCATGACCGATACCCGACGCGCACTCTGGACACTGAGCGCCCGAGAGATCGCCCGTCTCGTCCGTGGCCGCGATGTCACCGCGCGCGAGGTGATCGATGCGCACCTCGACCGCATCGCCGAACTCAACGGCTCCCTCGGGGCGCTCACCGTCGTGTTCCCGGAGCGCGCCCGCGCGCTCGCCGACCTGATCGACCGGCGGATCGCCGACGGCGAAGACGTCGGGGAACTCGCCGGTGTGCCGATCTCCATCAAGGAGAACATCGACATGACCTGGTCGGCATCGACCGAGGGATGGGCCTTCCTCGCGGACGCGATCCCGGACTCAGATGCGACGATGGTCAGGCGGATGCTCGAGGCCGGCGCGATTCCCGTCGGTCGAGGCAACATGCCCGACACCGGCCTGCGCTGGGACACGGACAACGAGCTCTTCGGGCGCACCTACAACCCCTGGGACCGCGATCGGGTCCCTGGCGGCTCCAGCGGTGGCGACAGCGTCGCCGTCGCGACCGGTATGGCCGTGCTCGGGCTGGGCAACGACTACGGCGGATCCTTGCGGCTGCCCGCATACGCCGCGGGGATCTGTGCGCTGCGTCCGACGGCGGGCCGGGTTCCGGCATCGGCTCCCATCCAGCCATGGCCCCTGACCGAGCAGTTCTTCGCCGTGAACGGACCGATCGCGCGACACGTCGACGACCTCGACGCCGCGTTCTCGATCATGCACGGCGCAGACGGGATGGATCCGACGGCCGCCTCGATCCCGCATCCGTCCGGCTATGACGGCCCGCGGCGCGTCGCCGTCACGCGCGATCCGCTCGGCTGGGGGGTCGACCCGGAAGTCGCCGACGCGATCGCGCTGGCCGCCGATGCGCTCGCCGCCGAGGGCTGGGAGGTCGTGGACGCCGAGGCGCCGATGATCGAGGAGGCCGCACTGCTGTGGCGCCGGCTCTCGGTCACGGAGCTCGTCGGGACGTTCCTGCCGGGTGGCCGACCGGCCCCCCTCGGCGACGACGCGACGCGGTACTTCCTCGACAACGCCGATGAGACCGAGATCTTCGAGTCCGTCGGGGACTACGCGGCGGCATGGGGTCAGCGCCTGCTGATCTCAGCCGCGTGGGAGAGATTCCACGCCGAGTTCCCGATCGTGCTGGGGCCCGTCTCAGCGCGGCGCATGCCGACGATCGGGTACGACCTGTCCGGCCCCGAGGCGACCACGCAGCTCTGGCGCGATCACCGCCTGCTGGTGACGGTCAACTTCCTCGGCCTGCCGTCCGTCGCGGTGCCGACGGGGCTCGACGTCGACGGCATCCCCTCTGGGGTGCAGCTGATCGCCCCGCGCAACGGCGATCACATCGCCCTGGCCGCCGCGCGAGCCGTCGAGGCGCGCGTGGGGACGTTCACTCCCCTCGAACGGCCTGCGGG
>NZ_PGGU01000029.1:242787-310583 GCF_002872075.1 Microbacterium aurantiacum
GTCCTGGCGAACGCGAACGGCTGAACGACCGAGCCGGGTGCGGGTCGTGACAGATCCGCACCCGGCTCGGAGCCGGCGAACGCCTCAGGCCCCGCGTTCTTCGTTGATGGAATTCGCTCCGTCCACGGTGATGAGCTGGCCGGTGATGTAGGACGCGCCCTCGCCGGCGAGGAAGACGATGGCGTGCGCCACCTCGTCAGCCGTCCCGGAACGTCCGACCGGCGTCGCCTGGCCCATCGCCCGCTCGTGGTCGGAGGCGGATGCCGTCTCGATCCATCCTGGAGCGACGGCGTTGACCGTGATGCCCGCCGCCGCGGTGTCGATGGCAGTCGCCCGGGTCATGCCCACGACGCCCGCTTTGGCGGCGTGGTACGCGACGTCGCCGGCGTAAGCCTGCACCGGTCCGGAGACCGACGCGACGTTGACGATCCGACCGTACTGCGCTTCGCGCATGCCGGGGATCACCGCGCGGATCATGAGGAACGACGTCGTGAGGTTGCGTTCGATCGATGCGTGCCACTGCTCGAGCGTGAGATCGTCGATGGAGCCGGGGTCGTCGGGGTCTGACATCGACGTCATCCCGGCGTTGTTGACGAGCACGTCGACGCCGCCGAACGCGTCGTGTGCTGCGGCGACGACGGCATCGACTCCCGCCTGCTGCGTGAGATCGGCGACGACTCCGGCAGCCTCGAAGCCGCCGCGGCGCAGGGTCTCCACGCGGTCGAAGATGCGGTCGGTCGTCGAGGTGATGACGGTGCGCATCCCCGCGGCCGCGAGCGCGCGGGCTGCGGCGAATCCGATGCCGTGCTCGCTGCCGGCTCCGGTGACGATGGCGGTGCGCTGTCGTGTCTGAGCCACGGTGGCCTCCAAGATATCGAGGATAGATTGGAACGATCGTACAATATTGCTATCCTAGACTCCGTGTTTCTTACGAGACTGACGAAATCGATGCCGCATATTGTTGTACGATCGTCCTGATCGACCGAATGGAAGAGGGACCCATTGCCAGGAGTGACGGAACCGCCCAGCAAGAAGGGTGCAGAACGCAAGGGCAGGATTCTCGAGTCGGCCCTGACGGTGATCGGCAGAGACGGACTCGCAGCTCTGTCGATGCGATCTCTCGCCGCCGAGGCGGGCCTGCCGCTGGGCGCATTGAGCTACTACTTCGTCAACAAGAAGCAACTGATCGGCGAGGCCTTCGACGCGCACGCCCACCGCGAACTGCAGCGGGTGGTGCAGACGATCGCCTTGATCGGCGATGCGGGTTCCGCGGCTGATCTCGCGGGACGTCTGGCGGATTTCGTCATCGATGGGCTCGCGAACGACGAGAACGCACTGGTCGCTGAATACGAGTTCCTCGTCGAGGCCAGCAGGCGGCCGGAGATCGCTCGGGCCTCCACCGCCTGGCAGCAGGCCCTGCATGCGCAGCTGGCCAACGTCCTCGGCCGTCTCGGCTCTTCCGAGCCGTCGACCGACGCGCGGCTGATCATGGCCACGATCGCGGGGCTCGAAGTCGACAACCTGACCAGAGACGCACTGCCCCGTACGCAGTCGACCGCGATCCGCGAGACCCTGGCGCGGCTCATCGATGTCCTGAGCCGAGCATGGGAGTGACCGGATGCCCAGCGATGACCCGCTCCAACCGCCCGAGAAGAGGATGATGACCATGAGCTCCAGCACGCGCGAGGCCCCGCTGTCCGCCGAGACGTGTCAGCAGCTGATCTGCTTGACGCTGGCGTGGGATCAGATACCGGAATGGATCTCGATGGAGGGCGGATCCGACCGGGTCCTGCGTGAACCCGTATGCGCCATCCTCGTGAAGACCACGATCGGCTGGGTTCTGCTCGACACCGGAACGGACGCCCGACGCTTCCGTGGCCCGAACCCCGACCGTGATCTGTACGCTCCGGCCGGCCTCCCCGAGTTCCTCACCGACGGCGACCCGCTGCTGGACGCGCTCGCCGCCCATGGCCTCGCTCCCTCCGATATCGCCGTGGCAGCGGTCTCGCACCTGCACTTCGATCACTCCGGCGGTCTCCGGCATCTGGCCGAGGCCGGCGTCGAGGTCTGCATCCAGCGGCGTGAGCTCGACTTCGCGATCACGACGGCCGGCCGAGAGGACGCGTACCTGCGGGAGGACTACGAGCACCCGGCGCTGACATGGCGCATCCTGGACGGCGATGGTGTGATCGCCCCCGGCGTGGACGCCGTATCCACACCCGGGCACACGCCGGGGCACATGTCCTACCGAGTCCGGATGGCCGAGTCGGGAACCTGGCTCTTCGCCATGGACGCGATCGACCTGCAGGCGGGAATCGATCATGATCAGGTCGTGGGGACGCACGCCCTGCCGGCAGACGCCCCGTTGGTGCGGGAGTCCCACGATCGACTCACGGGACTCGCCGCAGCCGAGGGTGCGCGGCTGGTCGCCGGCCACTGTCCGGTGACGTGGCCCGCACTCACCGCCGCAGACGGATTCGTGTGACAGAGAGCGGGACCGCGTGCGGTCCCGCTCCCTCACTCGAATCGAGTTCACTGCTCGTCGTCCCAAGCCTCCAGCATGAGGAACGCGGTTCCCTTGCGTGGGCGAAGGTATCCGAAGTAATAGACGTACCCCGCCACCACGACTCCGCCGGCGATGCTCACGCTCACCCACTGTTCGGGATTGAGAACGCTGATGCCGATCACGCTGGCGATCACGACGAGCGCCACGAGCGCCGGCGCCGGCCAGAACGGCATCCGGAACAGTTCCGAGGCCGGGACGCCCCCTTGGCGGCGCACGACGATGGCGGCGATGGCGATGAAGGCGAATCCGGTCACCACCGTGGACCCGGTCGCATTGAGCAGCACGGTCATGGGGATGAGGCAGCAGAGGCCGGAGAGCACGCCCATCACGATCGTCGCGACGCGCGGCATGTGCGCCGCCCCGGAGACGCGGGAGAGGGGCTTGGCCAGTACGGCGGGCAGCGCCTTGTCGCGGGCGGCGGCGAAGAGCAGCCGTCCGGCCTGGAGGCTGAGGGCGATGTTCGCGTTGAGGATCGCCAGCGCCATCGACAGCAGCACGAACACCGAGAGAGCGTGACCTGCCCGCTGCTCGAGGAAAGCCTGCACCGGCAGCTCGGCGCCGACGAGTCCCTCCAGGGAATCGGCGCCCAGCATGACGAAGACGAGCGGCACCACCTCGACGACGACGGTGATGACAGCCGAGAGGAGCACCGCCCGAGCCACATTGCGCCGCGGGTTCTTCGTCTCCTCGGAGAAATACACCGCGCCGCCGTAGCCGAACTGAGCGAAGACGCCCTGGGTGATGACGAGCACCAGACCGGCGATGCCGATGGGTGCCAGAGCGCCACTCGAATCCAGCGCCTGCGGGTTGAGGAGATCGGTCACGGGGCGTTCGATGTGGATGGCACCCAGGCCGGTCAGGAGCACCAGCGCAGCGATCTCGACGACGAGGAAAGTACCGGTGACCCAGGCGTTCGTGCGAATGTTCAGGCACGACACGACGGTGGCGATGAGGGTCACGCCGAGGGCGGTGACGACGGGGTCCATCCCGGCGATCGTCACCCCGAGGTAGTCGGCGACGCCCAGCGCGAAGACCGCCTGGGATAAGGGCAGTCCCACGAGCCCCAAGAAGAACACCGCGCACCCGGAGGCGGGTCCCAGCGTCCGGCTGACCAGGGCGTAATCACCGCCGGCGATCGGATGACGGGAGCCGAGTTCGGCATAGCACAGAGCGACGAGCAGGCTGATGACACCTCCGATGAGGAAACCCCAGAACACGCCGGTGCCGTACGCCCCCAGTGCTGCTCCTCCCAGGATGAATACGCTGGCGGCGGGGGAGATGGAAGAGAGCGTGAGCATCACGTTGCCGCCGACGCCCAGCGAGCGCGCGAGGCCCTTCTGCGATGCGCCGGTGCCGTCGGTGGTGAGCGTGGGTGGAGAGTTCGTCATGGCTTGATCTGCCTGTCTGAAAGGGGAGGGCGTCGATTCTTTGACTCGAACGTCAAAGAATCCTTAGGAGGATGACATGTGACGCCGGTACTGTCAACTGGTGGCACGAAAGAAGAATCAAGGCGCCCGGCGCACGGCGCTCATCGAAGCGACGTACACTGCCGGCCTCGAACGTGGCCTGCGTGCGCTTTCGCTGACAGATGTCGCCAAAGAGGCCGGGCTGACGCGCGGCGCGGTCCTTTACTACTACGACGACCTCGACGCTCTGCTTCTCGAAGCCCACGCTGCCGGTGTCGCCCGTTTCTGCGACCAGCGCGACGCGACCGTGGCCCAAGAACCGGACCCTCGGCGGAAACTCGCCGTCGCCATCACGACGGGCTTGCCTTCTGGACCGGACGACGCGCTGATGCGTCTGCTGTTCGAACTCGACGTGCTCGCAGGGAACTCCGAACTGCACGAGGAGCTGGTGCAGGAACTCGATCGCCGTCAGCTCGTCACCTACCGAGGAATCATCGACGCAGGAGTGCAGGCGGGAGTCTTCAGGCCGAATCTTGATGCCGACCTCGTGGCCAAGACCCTCGTGGCTCTCGAGGATGGCTACGGCTTGCAGATCGTGGCAGACCGCATCACGACTCACGCCATCGCGGTCGGAGCCATTCGGTCGGTCGCGGCTGAGCTCGGTTGCCCGACAGGCGACGCGTAGTCGTCGCCGGATCCGAGGCACGCTTCTGCGGCTCTCGAACCACGATGTTGTGTGCGGCGCTATGGGTTCAGGTCGCCGAGAAGTCGCAGGCCGCGTTTGGCCCAGCGGATCTCGGCCTTCGCGCGCTCCACCAGACCCTCGTAGGCGAACACTTTGAAGGCGATCGCGCGCTCGCGCTCCGATTCGGGGATGGCGAGGAGCCGGCGCTGGAGCATCGGATGCTCGCCCGAAAGGATGCGATCGATCTCGCTCTGCCAGCGGTCGAGCAGCTCCGTGTGCTGGCGTGCGTGGTCGGCGAGAAACTCTCGTGCCGCCTCGGGCTCGGCCGATTCGAGATACGCCGCCCGCAGGTGTGCGGGGTCGCGCACGCGTGAGTACTCCATCGGCTCGTTGATCCACTCGAAGAAGGCCTCGGCGCCGTCTTCGGTCGCGTGGTAGATGCGGCGCCGACCGCGCTCGCCGCGGGTCTGCTCTTCTCCGCGGATCAACCCGGCCGTCTCCATGCGCCGAAGCTCGGGGTAGATCTGCGAGTCCGGCGCGTGCCAGACGTGCCCGACGGACTCCGAGAACAACTTCTGCAGTTCGTAGCCCGACAGCGGGCCGACCCGCAGGAGGGCCAGCAGCGCGTATCTCAGGGACATCGAACCTCTCTCGTCATGTCCAGGAACGTATCAGGACGCGGTGATCCCTTGCGTTGGCGACACTTCGATCGTACGATGCAGATACCTATCTACATAGGTAAATTTCCGACACGAGGGAGTGGCGATGACCGAGACCACGACGGCGAAGATCTTCGACTACCCGCGCAATGCCTGGTACGTCGCCGCCTGGGACCACGAGGTCACCAGAAAGCCGCTCGCACGCACGGTCGCCGGTCGGCCGCTCGCCATGTACCGCACGGAGGACGGCACGCCCGTCGCTCTCGCCGACGCATGCTGGCACCGGCTCGCACCTCTCTCGATGGGCAAGGTCATCGGCGATGATCTGCAGTGCCCGTACCACGGCATCCGCTACAACCCCGCAGGGCGGTGCACCGCGATGCCCGCCCAGGAGACGATCAACCCGAGTGCCACCGTCGCCTCCTTCCCCATCGTCGACCGCTACCGGTATCTGTGGGTCTGGGTGGGAGATGCGACGCTGGCAGATCCGTCGACGATCCCCGACATGCATCAGATGACGTCGCCGGAGTGGACCGGCGACGGTGAGCTGATCCACGCGGAGTGCAACTACCAGCTCGTGGTCGACAACCTCATGGACCTCACGCACGAGGAGTTCGTGCACACTTCGAGCATCGGGCAGGACGCTCTCAGCGAGTCGGAATTCGTGACCAGCCACACCGACACCACGGTCACCGTCGAGCGATGGATGATCGACATCGAGGCCCCGCCGTTCTGGCTCAAGAACATGCGCGACAAGTTCCCCGGATTCTCGGGGAGGGTCGATCGCTGGCAGATCATCCACTTCGAAGCGCCGTCGACGATCTGCCTGGACGTCGGCGTGGCCGCCACCGGCACGGGTGCACCGGAAGGCGACCGCAGCGCCGGCGTGAACGGGTACGTGATGAACACCATCACGCCGGAGACCGACCGCACCAGCCACTACTTCTGGTCGTTCCAGCGCAACTACCGACTGGACAGCCAGCTCATCACGACGCAGCTGCGCAACGGCGTGCACGGCGTCTTCAACGAGGACGAGGTGATGCTGCAGGCGCAGCAGGCCGCCATCGACGCGAACCCCGACTATGAGTTCTACAGCCTCAACATCGACGCCGGCGGAATGTGGGTGCGACGGCTCCTGGAGCGGATGCTGGAGGACGAAGGCAGGATGCCCGTACCTGCCGCGGCTGGGCACTGACCGTGGCGAGTTCGCATTCCATCGTCTGGCAGCAGGCGACGGTTCTCAGTGGCACCGAGCTGACCCCCGCCATCAAACGGATAGTGATCCGTCCGCAGCATCCGGTCCCCGCCCCGCCCGGGTCGCATGTAGATGTGCGTCTGCGGGTCGGTGCGGAGCTCGTCACGCGGTCGTACTCGAGCGTCGACAGCGACCCGGCGGGGACAGCGCTCGCCATCAGTGTCTTCGACTCGGAGGTATCGCGGGGCGGTGCGAAGGTGATGCACGCCCTGAGGGCGGGGGACGTCATCGACGTGACGCAGCCTCTGCAGGACTTCCCGCTGCGCCTCGGCGCCCCCTCCTATACTCTTCTCGCCGGCGGGGTCGGAATCACGGCGATCCTGGGAATGGCGGCGGCGCTCTCTGCAGCGGGCGCCGAGTACCGGATCGTGTACTGCGGGCGTGCGCGCGAGCACATGGCGTACCTGACGGACCTGGAAGCGGCTCACGGCGACCGGTTGCAGGTGCACGTGCGCGAGGAGGGCACATCGTTGGACGTCGCTGCGCTCGTGGACGGCGTCCATCCCGACAGTGAGCTGTACATGTGCGGGCCCATCCGGCTGATGGATGCGGTCCGTCGAGCATGGGTGGAGCGCGGACATTCTCCGTCTCGCCTGCGGTTCGAGACCTTCGGCAACAGCGGCTGGTTCGCCCCGGAGCGCTTCACCGTCCGAGTGCCGGCGCTGGGGCTGCAGACGGTCGTCCCGCCCTCCTCGACGCTTCTGGAAGCGCTCGAGGCCGCCGGCGCGGATGCGCTGTTCGATTGCCGGAAAGGCGAGTGCGGGCTGTGCGAAGCGCGCGTGATCGGGCTCGAAGGGGTGATCGACCACCGCGACGTGTTCTACAGCGAGCGCCAGCGGGACGCGAGCTCGAGAATCTGCGTGTGCGTCTCGCGGGTCTGCCTGCCGTCCGGCGGCCACGCGGAGATCTCGTTGGAGCTCAGTTAGTCGACGCCGCGACCTGCGGGTTGGGCGTCAGCACACTTTCCGGACAGTGCTTCATCAAGTGAGGTCGAGCCTGCCCAGTGCCGAGCGAGATGCATACTCGAGGTCGGATACCAGGGTTGTTGCGTTGATCGGTGCAGAGTGCCCGGACAGCCGGGTGCCCACCATTTCGGGTCGCTGTCATAGCTGGCCTCTGCCGCCCTCGCGTGGTCTGCGACGATGGCCCTCAGCGAAGAGAAGGACCTGCACGTGAGCACGCACTTGCGCGCGCCGTCTTCGCGGCACTCGACGGGCTCGTATTGCAGTTCGTGAGCGGCGCCATCAATCGCGAGCAGTCGACTCGTCTGTTGCTGCTCTGTGGAAGCTTGCGGCCCTGGCGAGTGGTTCGAACTCTGCTAACCGTTGAGTACGCCTGACGACGCGGCCGCCTCGCGAAGGCACTCGATGAATGCGGTTCCGCGTGCGTCACCGGTCGCTCTCGTCTGCCGAACGGCGAGTAGACGCGTCTTCGGAGCGCCGGCGAGGGGGACGACGGCGATGGATGCCGGAATGAGCTGACGGACGGACTCGGGCAGGATGCTCGCGCCGACGCCTGCGGCGACGAACCCCAGCGCGGTCTCCTGGTGCACGACCTCCTCGACCACGTTCATGGGGTGAGGGGCGGTGGAGAGGGCATCCGTGACGCGGTCGACGAAGCCGGGCATGAGGGAACGAGGGTAGGAGATCATCGGCACCTCGACGATCTCGTCGACGGTCACCTCGGTGCGCTGCGCGAGCGGATGACCGATCGGCAGACAGGCGACGAGGCGTTCCTCGAACACCACCTCCGCTGTGAGAGGGATCGACGAAGCATGGTCGGCCGCGGGATCCTCGTCGCGTACGATGCCGATGTCCAACGTCCCGTCCCGCACGCGCTCCAGTTGTTCGCCTGAGGTGAGAGGAACGAGCGTGAGGGCGATCTTCGCGCTTCTCGACCGGAACAGCTGGACGACGTCGGGAAGTACGGTGTAGTTCGCCGAGCTGACGAATCCCACGCTGAGCTGGCCCGCGAGCCCTTCCACGTAGTCGCGCATGTCGGCGCGCACGGTGTCGACCTCGTCGAGGATCCTGCGGGCCCGCTCCTGCAGGTGACGTCCGGCCGGCGTGAGCTGTACGCGCCGTGTGCTGCGGTCGAAGAGAGAGGTGCCGACCTCGCGCTCGAGGCGTCCGATCTGAACACTGAGCGGCGGCTGCGACATGTGGAGCTTCTGCGCTGCTCGGCCGAAGTGGAGTTCATCGGCCACGGCCATGAAGTAGCGCAGCTGACGGAGTTCCATGGCGGGAACGATACGGGTTTCGTATTACCGCGTTGTTTCCGGGGGATTGCGAGCGAAATGCTATCAATGCGGCGCGGAAATAGTATTTGACCTGGGGTTGTCAACAGCTGTTCTCTGGTCATGAAGCACCCGACCTGAAGGACTCGACATGACTGCTGACAGCGTTGCCCCCACCCGCATCGACATGCTCTACCTCAGCGAGCCCGAGGTGATAGCGGCCGGGATGAAGGACATGGCCCGCTGCATGGAGGTGATGGAGGAGGTGCTCATCCTCGTCGCGCAGGGCGACTACCGGATGGCCGGCAGCTCGGCGAACTCGCACGGCGCGCAGATCGGATTCCCTGCGAGCTCGCCCTTCCCGGGTATGCCGCTCGATGCTGCCGATCGCCGCTTCATGGCCATGCCTGGGTACCTCGGGGGGCGCTTCGACACCGCCGGGGTCAAATGGTACGGCTCGAACATCGAAAATCGCGAGAAGGGCCTTCCTCGATCCATCCACCTGATCGTCCTGAATGACAAGGAGACCGGCGCTCCTTATGCGATCATGTCCGGCAACCTCGAGAGCGCCTACCGAACGGCCGCCGTTCCCGGTGCGGCCGCGAAGAAGTTGGCGCCGGTGAACGCGAAGTCCCTGGGCATCATCGGTCCCGGTGCGATGAACAAGAGCGCGCTGCACGCCATGACGACGGCGCGGCCGACGCTCGACACGATCCGCATCAACGGCAGACGTCGCTCGACGTCGGAGGCGTTCGCCGAATACGTGCGCGAGCACTATCCGCAGTTCACGACGATCGAGATCGCCGAGACCGTCGAGGACGCCGTGCGGGAATCCGACATCGTCTCCGAGGCTGTGACGGGACTCGTCGGCTCGGAGAACTACCCCTACATCGATGGGGATTGGATCAAGCCGGGTGCGTTCCTGAGCCTGCCGGCGAACCTGCGCATGGACAAGGAGTACACGCTCTCGGGCAAAGCGCGACTCATCGCCGACGCCAAGAAGATCTACGAGGCGTGGGCCGAGGAGTATCCTGCCCCGTCGCACGAGACGGCGTTCGGCATGATCGGTCTCTACTGGCAGGACCTCATCGAAGCGGGCGAACTCGACGAGTCGCGCGTCGTGAACATCGGCGACGTGTTCGAGGGCACCGTGCCGGGGCGTGAGTTCGACGACCAGCCGGTGCTGTTCAGCGTCGGTGGCATGGGCGTGGAGGACGTCGCCTGGGCGAAGACCGTCTACGAGAACGCCGTCGCTCAGGGGATCGGCACGAAGCTGAACCTCTGGGACGCGCCGGAACTGGTCTGACCCGTGGGAGAGAGAGACACCGACGCGGTCGCCGAGACCGCGAGCTATGCCATCATCGGTGCCGGTCTGAGCGGAGCCTCCGCCGCATGGCGGCTGGCCCAGTCCGGCGCCGAGGTGATCCTGCTCGAGCGCGATGTGCCGGCATCCCACCTCGGCAGCTCGCATGGGTCCGCGCGCATCTTCCGCTACGCCTACCACGACCCGTTCTACGTCGATCTGGTCGTGCAGGCGCAGCACGGCTGGGCAGAGCTCGAAACGGCGAGCGGTGTTCTTTTGATCACCCCGAGCGGGGCCTTGGACTGCGGCATCGTGCGCGACCCACGCGGACTCGCCCACGCCCTCGAGATGAACGACATCGAACACGAGCTCCTCACAGCCGGAGACGCCAAGGCGCGATGGTCGCAGCTGAACTTCGACAGTGACGTGCTGTGGCACCCTTCAGCCGGCATCATCGACGCCGAGCTCGCCGTCGAGACGATGGTGGGCCTCGCCCGAGCCGCGGGCGCCGAAGTGCGCCTGGGCTGGGAGGCCGCATCGGTGCGCCATGCGGAGTCCGGCTACCTGGTCACCTCGGACAATGGCGACACGGTGCATGCCGAACAGGTGATCGTCGCCGCCGGCGGCTGGCTGCCGGCCCTGCTCGGCGGGCTCGACCTGCCCGGCGGATTCGTGGATGCGCTGCCGCAGTTCGAGGTCCGGCAGGAGAACGCGTTCCACTTCCTGTACCGCGACGCCAGGGACTGCGGAGTCACGCCTCTGGGGGCTGCCGCCTCGTGGCCGACGTTCATCTACAAGGGCGAAGACATCCAGACCTATAGCCTGCCCGGCGGACGCGATGCGCAGTTCCGCGGCCAGAAGGTCGCCGAATACAACGGCGGGCGCGTAATCCCGTCCGCGCGCGATCAAAATGGCCAGATCGATCCTGCGAACCGCGGACGCGTCGTCGACTTCGTCGAACGCTTCACCCCCGGGCTCCTGACGACTCCCTATGCAGAATCCACGTGCCTGTTCACGAACGTGCCGAGCGACGACATGATCATCGACCGCGTCGAAGGCATAACGATCCTCTCGCCATGCTCTGGACAGGGAGCGAAGTTCGCTCCTCTTCTCGGTGAGCTCGTTCTCGACCTGGTATCCGGTTCGCAGCGCGCATCCGATAGGTTCCGCGCGGCCGGCCAGCGATTCGCGGGGGTGTGACGTGGGTTCGACGACTCATGCCGACGCGAATGCCCTCCTGGCCGAGATTCTCGGCATCGGCGTGGATGCGGAGCGCGGCGGCTACTCGCGTCCGGTCTTCTCGTCCGCCGAAATGGAACTGCGGGCATGGTTCACGGCTCGCGCCGAAGAGCGCGGGCTGACGTTGGAGACCGACGGCAACGGCATCATCTGGGCTTGGTGGGAGGTGGGAGGCGCACGGGACGCCGAGCGGCGGCGTGGCGTGATCGTCACCGGTTCGCACCTCGACTCCGTCCCCGGCGGAGGCAACTTCGACGGCCCTCTCGGCGTCGCGAGTGCTCTCGCGGCAGTCGATCTGCTTCGGGACCGCGGCGTGGCGCCGGTGCGTCCGCTGGCCGTCGCCGTGTTCCCCGAAGAGGAGGGATCGCGGTTCGGCATCGCCTGCTTGGGCTCCCGATTGCTCGCCGGTGCGGTGGAGCCGGATCACATTCGCGCGTTGGTCGACGATTCGGGGCACTCGTTCGCTGAGGCTTCCTCGGCTGTCGGACTCGATCCCGCGCTCATCGGTCCTGACCCCGCTCGTCTCGCGGACATCGCGGCATTCGTCGAACTGCATGTCGAACAGGGACGCGGGCTCGTCGACCTCGAGCAGCCTGTCGCGCTCGCAGGCGCGATCATCGCGCACGGTCGGTGGCACGTGCGGATCGAAGGACGAGGCGACCACGCCGGTGCCACGAGAATGGCCGACAGGCAGGATCCCGTGGTCGTCGCCGCTGAGACCATCCGATGCCTCCGCCAACAGACTCTGTCAGTCGACGATGCCCGCGGAACCGTCGGGCGGGTGAAGGTCACGCCCGGGGGAACCAACGTGATCGCCTCCTCGGTCGACCTCTGGATGGATGTGCGACATCGCAACGACAACGCGGTGCGCCGCATCGTCGACGCCGTGACGACGATGACCGAGACAGCAGCGGATGCAGAGGGGTGCCGCGTCAGCGTGACCGAGCAGTCGTTCTCGCCGACCGTGCAGTTCGATGCGGCGCTGCGTGATCGGCTGCAGGCTGTGCTACCCGGTGCTCCCGTTCTCGATACCGGAGCCGGCCATGACGCCGGGGTGCTCGCCGATGTCATCCCCACCGCGATGCTCTTCGTCCGCAACCCCACCGGAGCGTCGCACACTCCCGCGGAGACCGCCGAATCCGACGATGTCACCGCGGGAGTGGAGGCTCTTGCGCAGGTTCTGCAAGACCTCCTCACGCGCTGACCGCACCCGCCATCCAAGACACGAACGCACGACGAAAGGAGATCGACATGGACATCACCTCGCAGGGGAACACCGGATGGATGCTGACCGCTACCGTCGCCGTCACCCTCATGCTGCCAGGACTCGCGCTGTATTACGGCGGCCTGTCACGCACCAAGAACATCCTGAATACGATGATGATCGTGTTCAGCGGCTTCGCCGTGACGGCCGTGCTCTGGGTCCTGTACGGCTTCGGTCTGACCCTCGGCGACTCCGTCGGAAGCGCAGGGCTCATCGGGGACCCGACGGGGCTGTTCGGGATGCAGTCGCTGCTGGGCGCCGACACGCCAGCAGGTGCCGTGCCTGCCATCCTCATTGCCGTGTTCCAGTTGATCTTCGCGGGCCTGACCGTCGGCATCATCGGCGGTGCGGTCGAGGGGCGCATGAAGTTCTCGACCTGGCTGATCTTCAGCGGCCTGTGGGCGACGCTCGTCTACTTCCCGGTGGCCCACTGGGTCTTCGCGTTCGACTCAGCCGACGGTTCGACGATCGGAGGATGGATCGCGAACAACCTCCACGCGATCGACTTCGCCGGCGGCACAGCGGTGCACATGAACGCGGGTGTCGCAGCTCTCGTGCTCGCCTTCTTCCTCGGCAAGCGTCGCGATTTCCCGCACGTCGGACGCCCCGGCAATCTGCCGATTGCAATCGGCGGCGGCGGGCTGCTGCTCGTCGGCTGGTACGGCTTCAACGGCGGATCGTCCGGCGGTATCAACGAGAGCGCCGGCGTCGCTGTGACGAACACGCTCATCGCAGCCTGCGCCGGTCTTCTCGGCTGGGTTGTCGTGGAGCGGGTCCTCCGCAAGGCGGCGACGTCGCTGGGTGCGATCTCGGGCGTGCTCGGCGGCCTCGTCGGTATCACCCCGGCCGCCAACTCGGTCTCGCCGGTCGGAGCGATCATCATCGGCTTCCTTGCCGGCATCGTCGCTTTCGCGGCACTGAGCTTGAAGGAGAGGCTCGGATACGACGATGCGCTCGATGCCGTCGCGATCCATATGTTCCCCGGCATCTTCGGCACTCTGGCGATCGGCTTCCTCGCCGACCCGTCGTCGCCGGCAGGGGCGACGGGCATCTTCTTCGGCGGGGACTGGGGTCTGCTTGGCACACAGGCGCTCGCGATCGTCGCCGTATTCGTCTACACCTTCGTCGTCACTGCGCTCATCTCTTGGCTGTTGAAGGTCACGGTCGGCCTGCGTGTCGACGACGGCACTGAGGTCACCGGCCTCGACACCGTGCTCCACGCCGAGACGGCCTACGACCTGGACGACGTGCGCTCCTGAGCGCTCGCTCCCCGAGAAAGGACACCATCATGAAGCTCATCACCGCGGTCGTCCAGCCCAGCGCTCTGGAACCCGTCAAGACCGCTCTCGCGGAAGTCGGCGTCGCCGGAATGACGATCCTCGACGCCAAGGGACACGGTACCCAGACCGGGAAAGTCGAGGTCTATCGCTCTCAGCGCATCAAGGTCGACTTCCTGCCGAAGATCTATATCGAGACGGTCGTCAATGACGAGGTGCTCGAGGCCGCCCTCGAAGCCATCCAGGAGGCGGCGCGCACCGGAGCGATCGGCGACGGAAAGATCTGGGTGACCGACGTCCTCCGAGTCATCCGCGTCCGCACGGGCGAGACCGGACCGACGGCGATCAGCTGAGCGAACGCCATGCTTCGTCCCGCTCGCACCGACGACGACATCATCCGACCCGACGCGATCGAACCCGAACCCTGGGCCAACGGCCTGGGAGTCACGCGAGTGATGGCTGCGCGCTCGTCGTGGCGCATCAGCCTCGCCGAAATCCAAGGGCGCATGCCGTTCTCTTCCTTTCTCGGAGCTGATCGGGTTCTCATTCCGCTCAGCCCTGAGGGAGTGACGCTCGAGATCGACGGCGAGCTCCGGGCCATCCCGTGCCACACCGGACGCGAATTCCGTGGCGAGGACCGCGTCGTCGCCGACACCGGCGGCGGTCGTGTCATGGTGGTGAACTTCATGTCGCGTCGGTCGAGCGGGCGAATGCGCTGGGAGATCCACCGGGGCTCCGGCCTGACGGGAACGGGGACCGAAGCTGTCGTCGTGCTCGGCGGCCAGGTGTGCGTGGCTGCGGAGCGGCTGCCGCCGGGAACAGTGATCCTTTCGACGGCGACATCGCGCGTGGCCGGAGGTCGAGATGGTGTCGTGGCCCTGCTGAGGGTGGAACCGCGTCGGGACTGAACGGAGACGTCGCGTGCACAGTTCGTCAACGCGCGTAGCGCGTACGCAGCTCGGTCTTTCGGATCTTGCCGGATGCCGTGCGCGGCAGCTCGTCGACGACGATGACGTTCTTCGGGATCTTGTACCGGGCGAGCTTGCCATCCAACTGCGCTCGAACATCCTCGAGGGTCACGGTGGCACCGTCGCTGACGGTGAGGATCGCCCAGGGTACTTCGCCCCATCGGTCGTCGAGCACTCCGATGACTGCGACCGCGGTGACACCATCGATGTCGTTGATCAGGTTCTCGGGCTCCGCGGGGTAGATGTTCTCTCCGCCGGAGATGATCATGTCCTTGAGGCGATCAGAGATGAACAGGTAGCCGTCGTCGTCCAGATACCCCATGTCGCCGGAACGCAACCAGCCGTCGTCCGAGAAGGCCGCAGTCGTAGCCTCCGGCAGGTTGTGATAACCGGCGAAGACGTTCGGACCCATGACCTCGATCTCGCCCACCGTGCCGCGCGCGGCGACGGCGCCGTTCGCGTCGACGATGCGCACGTCCGTGAAGAAGTGCCCGAGTCCGACGCTGCCCTGCTTGGTACGGGACATCGCGGGTGAGAGCGAGGTGGCTCCCGGAGACGCCTCCGTCATCCCGTAGCCCTGCGAGAACGACAACCCGCGCTCCTCGTACGCGTTCATGATGCGGGTCGGGACGGGCGACCCTCCGCACGTGAGCTTGCGCAACGTCGACAGATCGGTGGCGGACCACAGGTCGTGATCTGCGAGCAGCTGGTACGTCGTCGGAACGCCGCTGAGCATCGTGACGCGATGCTCAGCGATCAGCCGCAGGGCGCGCTCGGGGTCGAAGCCCTTCTCCAGCACGATCGTCGCGCCCTTCAGGATGGCGGGAAGAGCACCCATTCCCAGTGACGCGGCGTGGAACAGCGGAGAGATCATGAGGGCGACGTCGGTGGAGACGACGTCGTAGTCGATGACGCAGTTCATCGCCATCCAGGTGAGGTTGCCGTGAGTGAGCACCGCACCCTTCGCGCGTCCCGTCGTGCCCGACGTGTACATGATCACGGCTGGGTCCTCCAGGGCGACGTCGAGGTCCACATGACCTGCCTGTGTCTCCGAGAGGAGAGCGCCCAGGCCATCCGCGCCGGTCTGCAGCAGGTGGTCGACGCCGAGCTCGAGCGACTCCACGGTCTTCGAGGCAGAAGGGTCGTGCACCAGTACCCGCGCCCCGGAGTCGCTCAGGACATGGGCGATCTCCGGCGGTGCGAGCCGGGTGTTCACCGGCACGAAGACAGCGCCGAGGATGGCGCTGCCGAACAGGGTGACGAGGAACTCGGGGCAGTTCTCACCGAGGAAGGCCACGCGGTCGCCCTTCTGCACACCGCGGTCGAAGAGTACCGCGGCCATGCGGTCGGCGTCGTCGGCCAGCGAGCGATAGCTGATCGAGGCGTCGTCGAAGATGAGGGCGGTCTTGTCGGGCGACTTCATCCGTCGCTTGGCCATCCATCCGCCCAGTCCGCGGTTGTGCATGAGAGCTCTCCCTTGAGTGTCTCGGCAGCCGGTGAGTCTACGCGTAGAAGCGATAGATCCCGCGGGCGACGAGCGCCGGCTTGGGTGCGCCCTGGATCTCGATCGTCTGATCGACCGCGAACTGGTATCCGCCGGGGACCTCGGTGACCTCGGTGATCACGGCGTTCATCCGCACCTGTGAGCCGACCTTGACAGGAGAGACGAAGCGCACCTTGTCGAGGCCGTAGTTGACCTTGGTGGTGACGCCGTCGAGGTCGAACAACTCCGACCAGAACTTCACCGCGAGCGACAGCGAGAGGAACCCGTGGGCAATGGGTGCTCCGAACGGACCGTTCACTGCGCGCTCGGGGTCGACGTGGATCCACTGGTGATCATCCGTCGCGTCGGCGAAGAGGTTCACCCGGTCCTGGGTGACTTCGATCCATTCGGTGAACCCGAGGTCCGTTCCGGCAAGGCCGGCCGCATCGGTGTAGGCGGCGATCGTGGTCATGTGTTACTCCTTCTCAGGGTGCGTTCTCGGGGCGAGGATCAGGTGAGGCCCAGGAGGCGGGCGGCGTTGTCCTTGAGGATGCCGGGCAGGACGTCCGGCTTCAGATCGGTGAGCTCGACATCCCGCAACCAGCGATCCGGGGTCAGCAGAGGGAAGTCGGAGCCGAAGAGGACGCGCTTCTTCAGCAGCGAGTTGGCGTTGCGCACGAGCTGCGGCGGGAAGTACTTCGGGCTCCAGCCGGAGAGATCGATCCAGGTGTTGTGCTTGTGCGTCGCGACTGAGATGGCCTCGTCCTGCCACGGCACCGAGGGGTGGGCCATGATGATCTGCAGGTCGGGGAAATCGGCGGCGACTCCGTCGAGGAGCATCGGGTTCGACAGCGCCAGACGCAGTCCTCGTCCGCCGCGCATGCCCGCTCCGATGCCGGTCTGGCCGGTGTGGAACAGGGCGACGAGGCCGGCCTGTTCCAGAGCGGCGTACAGCGGGTAGTGGGTCTCGTCACTCGGATCGAACCCCTGCACCGTCGGGTGGAACTTGAATCCCCTGACCCCGTTCTCATCGATCAGGCGATGCGCGCGTTCCACCGCCGCTGCGCCTTGCCGGGGGTCGACGGACCCGAACGGGATCAGGACGTCGTTGTGGCGTGCCGCGCCCTCAGCGATCTCCTCGCTCGAGATCGCAGGATGCCCGAGCTGCGTCGTCGCATCGACGGTGAACACCACGGCCGCCATCTTCCGCTCGCGATAATAAGCGGCGATGCCGTCGAGGTCAGGGCGGGGCGCGTCTGCGCTGAAATACTCCGCCGCAGCCGCCGCGAGATCGTCGGGCAGAGAGGCGTGTCCGTGCCCGTCGACCTCGATGTGCACGTGCACGTCGATTGCCGTGAGGGCATCGACGTCGATGGCGGCTTCGTAGCGGGTCATCTGCTCAGGATGCCGTTGGCCGCTGCAGGTCCTCAGGCAGAGGAGGGAAGGTCTCCCCGACCGACTGAAGTGCCGAGTTGAACTCGCGCTCGAACGACTCCTGGAGGGCGTCATAAGTCCAGCCGCCGGGCCGGTACGCCGTAACGGCGGCCTCCGGGTGCGACCACAACTGCAGGCGGTCTCCGCCGACGCCGAGTGCCTGACCGGTGATGCCCGCGGCAGCATCCGATCCGAGGAAGGCGATGAGGCCTGCGACATCGCCCGACGTCCCGAACCCCAGATCGTGGCGGAAGAACTCCGGCATGACCTCACCGGCGGTATCGGCCTCGACGGCCGCTGCGAAGTACGGCACTGTCGCGGTCATCGCGGTCGCAGCGACGGGGATGACCGCGTTCGCCGTGATTCCCGCCCGCTTCAGCTCCAGCGCCCAGGTGCGGACCATGCCGACGATTCCCGCCTTAGCGGCGGCGTAGTTCGTCTGACCGAAGTTGCCGCGCTGGCCGGTGGGGGAGCCGATACAGATGATCCTTCCGCCCTCGCCGGCCTCGCGCATGTGCACAGCGGCCGCGCGCACCGTGGTGAATGTGCCGCGCAGATGCACGTTGATCACCGTGTCGAAGTCATCGTCGCTCATCTTCCACAGCACCGTGTCGCGCAGGACGCCGGCGTTGGTGACGAGGATGTCGAGCCGACCGAAGGCCTCGATCGCCGTGCGGACGAGCTGTTCGGCGGTCGCCGTGGGACCGACCGGGGCGACGACGGAGACCGCTCGGCCGCCGGCATCGGTGATGGTCGCGACAGCGGACGCCGCCGTCTCGGCATCGACGTCGTTCACGACGACGGAAGCGCCCTGGCGTGCGAGTTCCTGCGCGTAGGCGAGACCCAGACCCCGTCCGGACCCGGTGACGATGGCTACTTTGCCTTCGAGTGACATGGTGACTCCTTCGTTCATGGACGATCAGATCACAAAATCGTTGAAAGTGTCAATGATTGAATCCCAGCACGGTTTGCTATCCTCAGGCCATGGCAGACGAGACCGGATCGAATGAGCGGCTGATCGCATCCGCGCTCGGCGACGACCTCAGCTTCCTGCTGGCGCGTGCCAACGCTCTCTCGCTCGCGGCGGGCAACGCGGCTCTCTCGCCGCACGGCCTGCGTGTCCGGTCGTATTCCGTGCTCGCGCTCGCCGCGGCCGATGGCGCCCGACCGACACAACGCGAACTCGCCGAGTTCCTCCGGCTCGATCCCAGTCAGGTCGTCGCACTCGTCGACGACCTCGAGCGCACCGGGCTGGTCGCGAGACGCCCCGACCAGTCGGACCGCCGCGCCAAAGTCGTGGTGGTGACCGATGCGGGCCGGGACGTGTTCGCTGCCGCGCAGGACGCCGTGCGCGCATCGGAGCATGCGGTCCACGCCTTCCTCGATGACAGCGAGCACGCCCGGCTCGCCGAACTGCTCCGGCGTGTGGCTTTCCCAGTAGCCTCTGACCATGTCCTCTCCGACGACGCCCACCGGTCTCTGGGAACCGCTCACCCCTCCCGGCATCGCTGAGCTGCTCGACGGGACGCCTGCGCGATGGTGGCTCTCCGGCGGTGCGGCGCTCGATCACTGGATCGGCAGCAGCATCCGTTCCCGAACCAACGTGGACGTGAGCGTCCTTCGGTCCGGGCTGGCTCCGCTGATCGTGAGTCTCCCCGGCGGGATCAGCGCATGGACATCGACGGACCGCGGCATGGTGCGCCTCAGCGAGATCCCGCAGGATGCCGAAGTTCACCCCGTGTACGTCCGTGACGACGTCCGAGAAGCGTGGGTGGTGCAGCTGAACGTCGAGGACGGCACGGAGACGGCCTGGGTGTACAAGCGAGATCCCCGGTTGCAGGTGCCGTGGACGCGAGCGGTGCACGATATCGACGGCGTCCCCACGGGTGCTCCCGAGATCCAGTTGGTCTGGAAGGCGCTGCGCCCGCGCCCCGAGGACGATGTGGACAAGGATGCCGTGCTGCCGCACCTGTCGGGCGAGGCCAGGGAGTGGTGGGAGCGGGCGATCCTCTCGATCCATCCGCACTCCTCCTGGTCGATCCAGGTGCGCAGCCCCCTCGCCCCCGGCAAGGCGAGCTGGAACAAGAAGAGCCCTTAGAGTTCGCCGGACGAGGGTTCAACGGGCACGACGGCGCCGAGCACCAGAGAGCGGAACCAGCGCTGTGCAGGAGACAGGCTGGCCTCCCGCCGCGTGTACAGCGACACCGGAGTGCTCTGCCCCGACCAGGGCAGCTCGGCGATCACCAGGTCGGGGAACCATCCGCAGAACACTTCGGCGACGTGTCGGGGCAGGAGCACCACCAAGTCCGTCGCCTGCAACACGGCGGGCACCGTCGCGTACTCCTCCACGGTGAGCGCCACCTGCGGCAACAGCCCGTGCTCGGTGAGTGCGTGCAGAGGGAAGACATGACCGCCGCGCGCCGACACGCGAATGAAGTGCCGTTCCGCGAACATGGTCGCCGAGGTCGCCGGCAGCGGGTGGGCTCCGGACGAGAGCGCCACGTACTCCACCGCCCTCACCCGCGCGCGCCATAGCCGCGGAGATCCGATGAGGGAGACGGTCATCGCCAGGTCGATCGACCCGCGGATGAGCCCGTCCTCCACCTGATCGGCGTCGAGCCTCTCGACCTGCAGGTGCGGTCGCGAGGAGGCGCGCGACAGCGCCGCCATGATCGGCGGGAGGAATGTCTGCTCTCCGATGGAGGTGAGGCCCAGGGCGAGTTCTCCCTCGAACCCGGACGGCTCGAAGACCCCAGGGTCGCTGACGGTCGCGTCGATCTGCGCGAGGGCTTCGTGGAGCGGGCCGAACAACTGCGTCGCCTTCGGCGTCGGAACCATGTCGTTCCCCTCGCGGCGGAAGAGGTCGTCACCGAAGTTCTGGCGGAGCCTCCGCAGCGTGTAACTCACGGTGGGCTGGGTGACGTGCAGGCGTTCTGCAGCGGCCGTCACGCTCCGCAGCTCGTAGAGCGTGACGAACGTGCGGATCTGGTTCAGGTCTGCGAAGGACACCCATCGATCCCCTCTATATCTAAGGCCAGGCGTATCTATTCGACTATATACAGCATCGATCGTAAAGTCAGAGCGGCATCACCCGCCGCGATTCAGTGACAAGGACGACACGCGTTGATCATCGACATCCACGGCCACTACACGACTGCACCGGCCCAGCTCGGTGCCTGGCGGGACTTGCAGATCGCCTTCACGAAGGGCGAGGGAGCCGCCCCCGACCCGGCTGCCCTGCGGATCGGCGACGACGAGATCCGCGAGACCATCTCTGCGAATCAGCTCAAACTCATGGATGAGCGCGCCAGTGACCTGACTGTGTTCAGCCCCCGCGCCTCCTTCATGGCCCACCACATCGGGGATCTGGATGTCAGTGCGACCTGGGCGCGGATCTGCAACGACCTGTGTGCGCGCGTCGCCGGGCTCTTCCCCGACCGTTTCATGATGGGTGCGATGCTGCCGCAGTCGCCGGGGGAGCATCCATCGACGGCGGTCGCGGAGCTGACCCGCGCCGTCGAAGAGCTCGGCGCCGTCGCCGTCAACCTCAACCCGGATCCGTCAGGCGGACGATGGACGGCCCCGGCGCTGACCGACCGCTCGTGGTATCCGGTGTACGAGAAGCTCGTCGAGTACGAGATCCCCGCCATGGTGCACGTCAGCACGACCTGCCGGCCCGATGTCTTCCACACCACGGGCGATCACTACCTGGGTGCCGACACGACCGCGTTCATGCAGTTGCTGAAGGGCGACCTGTTCGCGGACTTCCCCGACCTGAAACTCGTCATCCCGCACGGCGGCGGCGCCGTGCCCTATCACTGGGGCCGATTCCGCGGTCTCGCGATGGCGCTCGGAAAACCTGAACTCGAGGATCACCTGCTCGGCAACGTGTTCTTCGACACCTGCGTCTATCACCAGGCGGGCATCGACCTGCTGACCGACGTCATCCCGACCGACAACATCCTGTTCGCGAGCGAGATGATCGGCGCCGTCCGCGACATCGATCCGCGCACCGGCCACCACTTCGACGACACCAAGAGGTACGTCGACGCCACTTCGAACCTGGACGACGCCCAGCGCCGGCAGATCTTCGAGGGCAATGCCCGACGCGCCTATCCGCGTCTCGATCGCGCCCTGACCGCCCGTGGACTCTGAGAGAAGGACATGATGCGCCTGAACGACCTCGGCATCGTCCGCACCCGTATCGAGCGCCCGGATCCGGGCGACGTCGCCCGACTCTCGCAGTTCGGAGTGGCGACCATCCACGAGGCGATGGGACGGGTCGGCCTGATGCGGCCCTACATCCGGCCGGCCTACAGCGGGGCGAAGCTGTGCGGCCCCGCGGTCACCGTGCTGCTGCAGCCCGGCGACAACTGGATGTTCCACGTCGCCGCCGAGCAGGTGCAGCCCGGCGATGTGATCGTGGCCGGCTGCACCACGGAGAGCGAGGATGGCTTCTTCGGCGAGCTCCTCGCCACGTCCCTGACGGCACGCGGATGCGGGGGCCTCGTGATCGACGGTGGCGTCCGGGACGTCGCCGACCTGGAGAAGATGGACTTCCCGGTCTTCTCCCGCGCGATCAACTCCAAGGGCACGGTCAAGGCGACCCTCGGTTCCGTGAACATCCCGGTCGTCGCCGCGAATGCGCTCGTCACCCCCGGCGATGTCGTCGTCGCCGACGTCGACGGGGTCGTCGTCGTCCCGCGTCGGCTCGTCGCTGCCGTGGCGGATGCCTGCCGGACCCGCGAAGACAACGAGGAGTCCAAGCGGGAGAAGTTCCGGGCGGGCGTACTGGGACTCGACCTCTACGGCATGCGTGAACCGCTCGCCGCCGCCGGACTCGAGTACCTGGAGGACTGACATGGCACACGGTGAGACAACCGGCCGCTTCGAGAAGTCGCCGGGCTGGCTGGACTGGTTCGACGGACCGAGCACGCCGACGTTCCGGCTGCCAGACGGGGCCGTCGATGCGCACTGCCACGTGTTCGGTCCGGGCGGGCAGTTCCCCTATTCACCGCAGCGCAAGTACACGCCGTGCGATGCATCGGCGGAGCAGTTGTTCGCGCTACGGGACCACCTCGGCTTCGATCGCAACATCATCGTGCAGGCGACCTGCCACGGCGCCGACAACAGCGCCCTCGTCGATGCCCTGCAGCGCAGCGAGGGGCGGGCGCGGGGTGTGGCGACGGTGCGTCGGGACGCGACCGAAGAGCAGCTCGCCGAGCTGCATGATGCCGGTGTGCGCGGAGTGCGCTTCAACTTCGTCAGGCGTCTCGTCGACCGCGTGCCCACCGATGCGCTGGACGAGATCGTGGCGAAGATCGCCCCGTTCGGATGGCATGTGGTGGTCTACTTCGAAGCCGATGACCTCCCCGAGCTCTACGACTTCTTCTCCGGCATCCCGGTCGATCTGGTGGTCGATCACATGGGCCGACCCGACGTCACGAAGGATCCCGACGGACCCGAGTTCGCGCTCTTCCTCCGCTTCCTGCGCGAGAATCCGAACGTGTGGACAAAGGTCACCTGCCCGGAGCGATTGAGCGTCACCGGCCCGAGCGCACTCGACGGTGAACAGCACGCCTACGCGGATGTCGTGCCGTTCGCACGTCGCGTGGTCGAGGAGTTCCCCGACCGCGTGCTGTGGGGGACCGACTGGCCGCATCCGAACCTCAAGGACCACATGCCCGATGACGGCCTGCTGGTCGACTACATTCCGCAGATCGCGGTCACCCCTGACCTGCAGCAGAAGCTGCTCGTGGACAATCCCCGCCGTCTCTACTGGCCAGAAGGAGTATGACATGGCACTCGATAAGCCGTACAAGAGCGTTCCCGGCACGACCATCTTCGACGCCGACCAGGCCCGCAAGGGCTATCACCTCAACCAGTTCTCGATGTCCCTGATGAAGCCGGAGAATCGTGAGCGCTATCTCGCCGATCGCGAGGCGTACCTCGACGAGTGGCCGCTCACTCCCGTGCAGCGTCAGGCCGTCCTCGATTTCGATCTGAACACGTGCATCGCCGAGGGCGGCAACATCTACTTCCTCAGCAAGATCGGTGCGACGCACGGTCTCAGCTTCCAGCAGATGGCAGGCTCCATGACGGGGATGTCGGAGGCCGCCTACCGCGACATGATGGTCGGGGGCGGACGCCGCCCCGAGGGCAATCGCCTCAAGGACCTCGACGGGTGGACACCACCTGTTCCGGCGCAGAAGTCCGAGACGATCCGGCCGGATGCTCCGGCGAAGTACACCTCCGCCCTCTTCACCTCGCACGTGCCGGCGATCGGCGCCGCGATGGACTTGGGAAAGACGGAGGAGCCGTACTGGAGGAAGGTCTTCTCCGGTTATGACTGGACGCGGGCATGGGCGAAGGACAACAGGCCGGATGTCGTGATCCTCGTGTACAACGACCACGCCACCGCCTTCGACTCGTCGATCATTCCGACGTTCGTGCTCGGCACGGGTGCGCACTACCCAGTGGCCGACGAGGGCTACGGCCCGCGGCCGGTCCCCGACGTCAAGGGGTACCCCGAGTTCGCGGCCCACATTGCGCAGTCCGTGATCCAGGACGACTTCGACCTCACCCTCGTCAACGAGATGGTCGTCGACCACGGCCTCACCGTGCCGCTGTCGCTCGTCTACGGCGATGTCGAGGAGTGGCCGGTGCGGGTCATCCCGCTCGCGGTGAACGTGGTGCAGTACCCGGTGCCGTCCGGTCGTCGCTGCTACGAGCTCGGTCGCGCGCTGCGGCGCGCGCTCGACAAGTGGGACGGCGAGCCGCTCAACGTGCAGATCTGGGGCACCGGCGGCATGAGCCACCAGTTGCAGGGGCCGCGCGCCGGCCTCATCAACGAGGAGTGGGACAACGCCTTCCTCGACCATCTCATCGCCGATCCGCTGGGGCTGACCGAGTGGGATCACATGGAGTACGTCGACGAAGCCGGATCCGAGGGGATCGAGCTCGTCGACTGGCTCATCGCCCGCGGTGCGATGGATGACCAGTTCGGCGGCGGGAGCCCGGAGGTGAATCACCGGTTCTATCACGTGCCGGCGTCGAACACCGCAGTCGGACATCTGGTCCTGACCAACCCGTCCGCCTGATGCGGTCACCGAGGAGAGAACGATGACGAACGACATGGTCCGAGTAGCAGTCGTCGGTGCCGCCGGCGCCTTCGGGATGAAGCACCTGGATGCACTCGCCAACATCCCGGATGCCCAGGTGACCGTGGTCAGCGGGACCAGGCCGGGACCGACGCGCGAGGTCGCCGAGAAGTACGGCGTCTCGACCGCCGTCGTCGGCCTCGATGCCGTTCTCGAGCGCGACGACGTCGACGCCGTGATCCTCGCGACGCCGACCGGTCTGCACGCTGCGCAGACACAAGCGGTGCTCGCGGCGGGCAAGCACGTGCAGGTCGAGATTCCGGTGGCCGATTCGCTGGCGGATGCCGAGGCGACGCTGGCGGCCGCCGAGGCCTCGAACCGCGTGGCCATGGTCGGCCACACCCGGCGGTTCAACCCCTCGCATCAGCTCGTGCACGAGCGCATCGCGGCAGGCGAGTTCGCCGTGCAGCAGATGGACGTGCAGACGTACTTCTTCCGGCGGAGCAATACGAACGCGAAGGGCGAGCCGCGTTCCTGGACAGACCACCTGCTCTGGCATCATGCCGCGCACACCGTCGACCTTTTCGCGTATCAGGCGGGCCGCATCGTGCAGGCGAACGCCATTCGAGGACCGATCCACCCGGAGCTCGGCATCGCCATGGACATGTCGGTGCAGCTCAAGAGCGAGACCGGAGCTCTCTGCACGCTCTCGCTCTCCTTCAACAACGAGGGCCCCTTCGGAACGTTCTTCCGCTACATCGGCGACACCGCGACGTACGTCGCCCGGTACGACGATCTCTTCAACGGAGCGGAGGAGCAGCTCGACGTGTCGCACGTCGCCGTCAGCATGAACGGCATCGAGTTGCAGGACCGCGAGTTCGTCTCGGCGATCCGCGAAGGCCGTGAGCCGAACTCATCCATCCGGCAGGTCATCGACTGCTACCGCGTGCTCGGTCAGCTGGAGGACCAGCTCTCGTGAAGCTGCCGTGCGTCGGGCTCGGCTGCAGGTCGCTGAGCCACGCGTTCGGCCGTCCGATGAGGATGCCCTGACGATGCTGCGCACGGCATGAAAGGCATCTCCTCGATGGCGACCAGGGCGCTCCTCGCCGACCTCGCCACCGCCGCGGCCACCACTGCCGGTCTCCCGCGCGTCGAGATCGAGTCGGTGGGTGGAATCGACGCCGCGCGCCGCGTGGCGGCGGGCGAGCAGCTCGACCTCGTCGTCCTCGCATCCGGCGCCCTGTCAGAGCTCGCCGGCAGCGGACATGTGGTGCCGTCCTCGGTGACCCCGCTGGTCCTGTCGCAGACGGCGGTCGCAGTTCGTGCTCCGCTCTCGAGGCAGGCGACCCCGCCGCCAGGCCCCGCATCCGACGATGCATCCGGCGTGCGAGCCGCTCTGCGGGACGCCGGACGCATCGGATACTCCACCGGCCCGAGCGGCACCGAGCTGCTCCGCCGGATCGAGCAATGGGGCATGGCCGACGAGGTGCGAGATCGTCTCATCCAGGCGCGCCCGGGGATGCCGGTCGCACGCCTGGTGGCCGACGGCGAGGTCGATGTCGGATTCCAGCAGCTCAGCGAGATGGTCGGGCAGGCAGGCGTGCGGATCCTCGGAGTGCTCCCGCCGGACTGTGCGATCGACACGGTCTTCTCCGGAGGCGTCGCGGTGACATCGACCGACCCCGCCGCATCCGCCGTCGTCCTGGAGTTCTTCGCTTCAGAGGCCGCCCTGCCGATCAAGGCGGCGCACAGTTTCAGCGGCGCACCCACCCGGTGAAGTCGGTCGGCCGGCGAAGAAGCGGCCGCGCTCAGAGGCCGGCGAGCGGCCAGCCCGTGTACGCCTCAGCCAGGTAGGTGCGCCCGGCATCCGACTCCACGACCGTGCGCAGCTCGCCCAGTTGACGCATCCGGTCGAACTCGCTCGTCTCCGGGGTCAGGTGCAGCATATTCGTCATCCACCAGGAGAAGTGCTGCGCCTTCCAGATGCGCTTCAGCGCCGCATCCGGGAACGCCTCGATGAGGCGGGAATCGTTCTCCTGCAGGAGCGCTCGAAGCGCGCGCTCGAGAATCACGACGTCGGCCACGGCGAGATTCATGCCCTTCGCGCCGGTGGGCGGCACGGTGTGTGCGGCATCTCCGATGAGGGCCACGCGGTTGTCGAGGAGCCGGTGCGCGACGAAGCTGCGGAACCTCAGGATGTCGCGCTGGAAGATCGGCCCCTCCTTGAGAGTTGTGCCGGGGACCCGTCGCTGGAGCTCCTCCCAGAGCTGCTCCTCCGTGTATGCCGCGGTGTCGTCCTCCCGGTCGCACTGGAAGTACATGCGTTGCACGATGTCGCTGCGCTGGCTGATCAATGCGAATCCATCGGGGGAGTTGGAGTAGATCAGCTCCTGGGAGCTCGGAGGCGCTTCGCAGAGGATGCCGAACCACGCGAACGGATACTCGCGGGAATAGCCGCCCGCTCGTGAGCCGGTGACGGCGGCGCGGGCCACGCCGCGAGAACCGTCGGCGCCGACCACGAAATCCGCCTCGATCTCGAATGGCGCGCCATCGGCGTCGACGCAGACGACGCGAGGGCGGTCCGTGTCGGCATCCTCGATCCGCTCGGCCCTCGCACCGAAGCGCAGATCCTGCCCCTCGGCCAGACGCGCGGCGATGAGATCCTTCAGCACTTCGTGCTGCGGGTACAGCCAGACAGCGCGGCCGATCTGCGCGGCGAAGTCGATGCGGTGCCCCTCTCCTGCGAAGCGCAGTTCGATCCCCTCGTGACGGTTGCCGTCGATGCGCACGCGTGAGGAGGCGCCGGACGACTCGAGCAGTTCGACCGTGCCCTGCTCGAGGATGCCGGCGCGGATCGTCGACTCGATCGATTCGCGCGTGCGGGCGTCGATGACGACGCTCTCGATGCCCGACGCCGCCAGCAGGTGGGAGAGAAGGAGACCTGCCGGTCCTGCGCCGATGATGGCGACCCGGGTGCGGATGGTGTCGGGCATGTCGTCTCCTCTGACGTCGGGCTCTTCGGCCCGATTCAGTATGGAGACGAACGTGGCATCCTGATCACGCTATCTCGTTCAATGGGAATCATCCTCCCGCTTCATGCTCTTTCCGCGAGCGCCCGGTCGATCTCCCTCGCCGCGGTGAACAACTCGGCCAGGGCCGGTTCCGTGGCCGCCTCGCGCGGAAGCACCACGGACAGGGCGGCGATGACCTCCCCGGTCATGTCGCGGATCGGGACGGCGAGCCCCGTGGAGATCTCCTCGATGTATCCCGGAGCGTCCGCATAGCCGGCGAGCCGGATCTGGTCGAGCTTTCGGTGGAGGACCGCAGTGTCCACGATCGTGCTGATCGTCAGGCGCTGCAAGGGGCGGGCGAGCGCCCGGTCGCGCGTTTCGCGGTCGGCATGCGCCAGCAGGACGAGTCCGGAGGAGCAGGCGTGCAGCGGCAGCCGGCCGGCGATGCGCGTCACGTTCGACCCGGAGTGCGGGGCGCTGAGGCGCTCCAGGAAAAGGGCCTCGTCCTGTTCCAGGATGGCGAGCTGCGTGTGCTCGCGGATGCGGGCCTGCACCCGCTCCATCGGGGGAAGCGCGACCTGTCTCAGTCGAAGGGCCCGCGATGATCGGGTGGCGAGCTCCCAGAGCCGCATCCCCACGCGCACGCCGTTCGTCTCGTCGCGTTCGAGCAATCCGGCGGCGACGAGTTCGCCGACGATCCGATGGGCGGACGACGGCGGCAGATCTGCTCGGCGGCCGATCTCGGCGGCCGTCTGCACCGTTCGGGTCGGTGTGAAGGTCTCGAGAACACGGATCAGGCGACCTGTCACGGAGTCGCCGCTCGGAGAGTTCGCCATGTCCTCATCTTGGCAGTGAGGAGACCGCGCGCTCTGTGGGGCTCACGTGCGCTCGAGCGAGGCGCCCTCGATGTCGACGTCGGGCAGGATGCGGTCGAGCTTACGGGGCAGCCACCAGGCCGCACGGCCGAGCAGATGCATCAACGCGGGCATGAGCAGCATCCGCACGACGAAGGCGTCGAGGAGCACGCCGAACGCCAGGCCGAATCCGATCGAGCGGATGATGGTGGACTCCGAGAAGATGAACCCGCCGAAGACCGCGATCATGATGAGGGCCGCGGCGATGACGACCGACTTCCCGGACTGGAACCCCTGCGCGACGGCGAGGCGGGCGCTCGCTCCGTGCGCGTACGCCTCTCGCATCCCCGAGGTGAGGAACAGCTGGTAGTCCATCGCGAGTCCGAACAGGATGCCGACGAGGATGACCGGAAGGAAGCTGAGGATCGGACCGACCGAGTGCAGGCCGATGAGGTCGGCGCCCCACCCGAACTGGAACACGGCGGTGACCAGCCCGTAGGTGGCGAAGAGCGACAGGATGAATCCGGCCGTGGCGATGATCGGCACCAGGATCGAGCGGAAGACGACGATCATGATGAGCAGGGACAGCCCGACGACGACGGTGAGGTACAGGGGCAGCACCGCGCTGAGCCCGTCGGAGATGTCGATGTTCGTGGCGGCCTGACCGGCCACACCGAGGGTGATGTCACCGTCGACGGGCGGCAACGCGCGAAGATCCTGGACGAGCTGGGCCGTCGAGATGCTGTTCGGTCCCTCTTTCGGGAGCACCTGGAACGCGAGGAGCGTACCGTCATCGGAGCTGGCGATGGGGGCGACGGCGACGACGTCGTCCTGAGCGGCGAGTGTCCGGGCGATGTCGACCTGGGTGGCGAGGAGGTCGTCATCCGAGACGCCGCCGGGGACGGACGCGCTGACGAGGAGTGGACCGTTCGCGCCGGCGCCGAATTCGTCAGCGACGATCTCGAATGTCCGGGCGGAAGTGGAGCCTTCCGGTTCGCTGGCGCCGTCGGGCAGTCCGAGCCGCATCGACAGGGCGGGGAGGGCGATGATCAGCAGAGCGATGATCGAAACGGCGACCGTCACGACCGCGCGCACGGTCGACATCGGCCGGGCAGGCTTCACGGCACGCTGGCGACCGATGCTCGCTCGAGCCTTGCGGCGGAGCAGCCGTTCGCCCAGCAGCGCCAGCATGGCGGGGGCGAGAGTGATCGCGATGAGGACGGCGACCGCGACGCAGACCGCACCGACGGTCCCCATGAGCCCGAGGAAGGGGATGCCGGTGACGTTCAGGGCGAGCAGCGCGACGATGACGGTCGAACCGGCGAAGACGACCGCGGTGCCGGCGGTGCCGTTGGCGAGGGCGATCGACTCGCGTACCTCGACGCCTGCGAGCAGTTGCTTGCGATGCCGGTTGATGATGAACAGCGCGTAGTCGATGCCGACCGCGAGCCCGAGCATGAGCCCGAGGACCGGCGTGGGGGACGCCATGCTGATGACCCCCGAGAACGCGAGTGAGGCCGTGACCCCGACGCCCACGCCGACCAGCGCGGTGACGATCGGGAGCGACGCGGCGACGAGAGAGCCGAGCAGGACGACGAGGACGATCGCGGCGAAGACGAGACCGAGAGCCTCTCCGACGCCGAAGAGCTGGGGAGCGCCCTGCGCGAGGTCGGTGGCGAAGGAGACGTCGGTGCCGTCGACGGGTTTCTTCTCGAAGTGATCGATGACGCCCTGTTTGACCTCCGTGCTCAGTTCGAGACGCGGCTGGGTGAAGGAGATGTTCACGATCGCGGTCGAGCCGTCTTCGGAGACGACGCTGATCCCCTCGGTGAAGCCGAGCAGTTCCTCACCGAGATCGAGAGGCTTGGCCCCGGACTCGAGTTCGGCGCGCGAAGAGTCGAGCGTGTCCTGCTGCTGCTGCAGGGCTGCGGTCTGTGCGTCGAGCTGCGCCTGCTGGGCGTCGATCGCTGCGATCTGGTCCATCGAAGCACCGGCGGCAACGGCCTGTTCGCGAGCCGAGTCGAGTTGCTGCTGCGCGGCATCGAGCTGCGCCCGGCCGGCATCGAGCTGCTCCTGGCCGGACGCGAGCTGTGCCGTGCCTGAGGCGAGCTGGGCACGCCCATCGGAGAGCTTCTTCGTCTGGTCGGCGAGCGTTTGCTGCGCATCGAAGGGGTCGACGACGGCAGCGACGCCGTCGAGGTCGGCGGCCGACGCGGTGAGATCGGAGATCTGCTTCCGCTGCTCCGTGGTGAGAGCGGAGCCGTCATCGGTGCGGTAGACGATCGTTCCGGTGCCGCCGGCGGTGTCAGGAAGCTTCTCGGCCAGTTGATCGGTGACCGCGCCGGAGGCCGTGCCCGGGATGTCGAAGCTGTTGGTGAGGGGAGCGGATGCCGCGAGGAACGCTCCGATGGAGACTCCGAGGATCACGACCCACGCGATGATCACCGCCCAGGCGCGTCGAGCTGAGAACAAGGCCAAGCGAGAGAGCAGAGTTGCCACGGGAGGACTTCCGTTCGGAGGGAGCAGAGGAGGGTGACATAGACGATACGGCACGTCTCGTCTAGAGTCTGAGGATAAGCTGTGGATCATGAGCGAACATCGGAACGGGCCGGTCCGCAGCGCAGCGGCGCGCGAGTCCATCCTCGACGCGACGGCCCGCCTGCTCACTCAGCAGGGCTACGACAACCTGACGATGGAAGGCATCGCGAAAGAAGCCGGCGTCGGCAAGCAGACCATCTACCGGTGGTGGCGCTCGCGCGGTGCATTGATCGCCGACTGCATGATCGAAGGCCGGCTCATCCCGGTCGAGATCGACCTCCCCGACACCGGCGACCTCCGACGCGATCTGAGCGTCTGGCTCGAGACGATCATCGCGATCGTCGCCGATCCGGCGGGTGGGGCTCTGCTGCGATCGCTCGTCGCGGCGGCGGCTGAGGACGGCGCTGTGGGCGACCGTCTCGCGGCGGCGCTCGGGGCCGATCAGAAGCTCTCGCACCGGTTCGCAAGCGCCGTCGAGCAGGGCCAGCTCGCCGAGGACACTCCGGTCGATCAGCTCGGAATGGCCATCCTCGGGGCGATCATCGTCCCCGTGCTCGCCCGTCGCCAGATCGATCCCGACGGGTTCCGGCGGCTCATCGACCACCTCGTCCGACCGACCGCGGCGAGCACATGAATGCGCAACGGCGGGATCGGGCCCGGGGGCGAAGGTCTCCGGGCAGGACGCTGCTCGTGGGATGCGGAAAACTCGGGACCGAACTCGGCAGGCGCCTCGTCGCCGATGGCGTGGAGGTGGTCGCGATGCGCCGTACCAGTGCGGCGCTGCCGGCCGGGTTCTCGGCGATCACAGACGACATCCGGTTGGCCGGGAGACGGGCTCTCCCCGCTTGCGAATCGGTCGTGATCACGCTACCGCCGGATGTGGATGCGCGAGACGAGGGCGACATCTACTCGTCGGCGCTGACCAACCTGGCCGAGGCTCTGCCCTCACGTCCATCGCGCGTCGTCTTCGTCTCGTCGACACGAGTGCTCGAGGGTCGCGCGGGCGCCGTTCCTCTCACGGAGTCGGATGCGGCGGCTCCGATGGGGCCTCGCGCGCGTGCGCTCCTGAAGGGTGAAGCCTTGGCCGCCGAACTGTTCGGCGCCGTCACGGTCAGACCGGCAGGCATCTACGGACCCGGACGGGACTCGCTGATCCGCCGCGTGCGAGAGCACACTCCTGTCGACTATTCACGACGGACGAATCGGATCCACGAGGACGATCTCGTCGGGCTCCTCCACGCGATGCTCGAGGCGGAAGATCCGCCGGCGCTCATCCACGCGGTCGACGCGGAGCCGGCACTGCTGGGCGAGGTCGTGACCTTCATCGCTGATCGCCTGGAGGTCGAACCACCGCCACGTGTCCAACCGGAGGCCGGCGGAGGGACCGTGCTCGACGGAGGTCTGCTGATGGATCTCGTCGGCAGGCTGCGTTTTCCCTCCTTCCGGGAGGGCTACGCGCAGATGCTCAGGGAATCCATGTGACCAGAACGGGCTCGAACGTGCCGAGCCGGTCTACGACTCGGGGGTGTCGATCACTTCGTCGACGAGCGAGATGCCGCCCGTGGAGTTCGCCGAGTGCATCAGTTCTTCGATCCACCGCCGATTCAGCTCCGGAGGCTCCGGCTCGTCGAATGTGAAGCGCAACGGGATCGATGGGTGCAGCCAGATCATCGAGCGCCCAGACGGTTCGTCGTCCGGGTGACGCCAGGAAAGTGTGAAGCTCTCGTTGCGCCGCAACTTCGTGGCGATGACGATCTTCAGGTGTGCGAGAGCACGATCTTCGATGTGGATGGGGTCGATCGTGCCGCCGTAAAGAATTGATCCCATGGCTTGAGAATAGCGTCAGCCAGCGCGTCCCCCTGACCACCGCTCGTTCTCCCTGCGCTCAACCGACGACTGTGCGTGCGTGCGCACGATGGCATCGGCCACCATCTCGGTCCAGCTGCTGCGCTCCGCCATGACTGCCCGCTGCCGCACCGCGCCGTTGCCGCGCGCCGTGATCTTTCGCACGCCGCGGTGGGCGAGAGCAGTCTCTTGGCGGCTCACGAAGTGGTCGTCGATATGGGCGAGAAGCGCTCGTGCGCATTCGGCGGCGGGCCGGGGGGCTCCGGACGGCGGATCGAGGAGCTTCTCGCTCATGCCGAACCTGCTCGCCCGCCAGGAGGCCAGACGCAGCAGGCTCGTCGCGACATCCGGCGCCGGAACACCGGCGCGCCATTCCGCAGCCGCCGTGCCGACCAGCGCCCGCGCGATCACGGCGAGGGTCGCCGCATCCTCCGCCTCCAGGCAGATGTCGGCGATGCGGATCTCGACTGTCGGCGCATGGGTGGAGAGCCGGGCGTCGAAGTAGATCATGCCGGGGTCGAGTGAGACGCCGGTCTCGAGCATCTGGCGGATCGTGGCGGAGTAGGCCTCGGCGGAGCCGAATCGGTCGTAGGGGCCGGCGCTCGGCCATCGTCCCCATGCCTGGTATCGGTAGCTCGCGTATCCGGAATCGACCCCGCGCCAGAAGGGCGAGTTCGCGCTGAGTGCGAGCAGCAGCGGCAGCCAGATCCGGATCCGGTCGAGCACCGCCACTCCTTCTTCGGGTGAGCCGATCGACACGTGCACATGAAAACCGCACGTCAGCTGCTCCGCCATCGTCAGCGCGAACCGCTCGGACATCCGGTCGTATCGGGGGCTGGACACGATATGCGACTCGCACAGCACGGGAGCCGTGGCGAGTGCGACCGCGCGCGCTCCCATCACCACGGCTGCGTCGTCAGCCGTGCGACGTCCGCTCCTGATGGCGTCGAGGAGTTCCTGGTACGTCGCGAGCGGCGCACTGACCACCTCGATCTGCTCGAGCTTGACCTCCGTCTCGAGCACGATCTTCTCGGCCGTCTGTCCTCCGGCCGCGTGGGCGCTGAGCACGTCGGTCGACGACGGCACCGGGAGCATCGTCTCGGAGCTGACGAGGAGAAGCTCCTCCTCGACGCCGATGAGGCGGGTCGCGGTCGCGCCCCCTGTCGGCATCCTGCGCGGACCCACCTGCTCTCCTGCACCGGGCAGGACAGGCGTGCTCATGTGGTCGCCGCCTCGGAGGGCGAGGCGAGTTCAGTCGCGACGATCGTGGGCGTGGCCGGGGTCTGTCGAGTCATGGTGGCTCCTGTGCGGCATCGTGGCGGCTGCTTTCCGTCACCATGCAGTCTCCGAGTCCGCCGCACACGGGACTTGACGGCCGGCGCCGTCAGCGCTAGCGGAACCGGCTGCCGCGGACGGAGGGCGTTCACCCCAGTCGGACAGCACGGTGTCAACCCCCTGGGGCCTCGATGACGTCTCACGCAGGCTCGAAGCATGAAGCATGTGACCTACGGTGAGAAGGCTCATTTCCTCGGTGACGAGGCGGCGGAGTCGCTCATGGAGTACGCGAGCCTCCTCGGCAATGCGGGTCGGTCTGACACGGTGACATTGAACGCCGTGGACGGCCACGGTAACAGCGTCGAAGCCACGTTCCTGCTGAACCCGAGCACTGTGATGGTGATGGAGAGCTCCTCGAGCGACATGAAAGAGCCGGAGAACGACTCGGCGATCGAGTACATGCGGGCCCGGACTGAGCAGCTGGTGAATCCCCCGGAGATCCTCCCGGAGGAGGGTTTCTCGTCGCTGGAGGACCACGGGGAGCGGTCGATGCTGGACTAGATTGCGGTCTTGCCCTCCGCGCTCCGGCGTCTATGGCGCAAGAGCGCCGACGCTCGGAACTGATCGCCGGCGTCCCTAGCACAGACTCCCCACGGACGCTCCCCCCTGGCGGCCCTTCCCCGGGGCTGGGATCGTCGCCCCATGGCAATGACGAACATCTCGGCAGCGGCACGCTCTCTCAACGCGCTCGTCCACGATGACGCCCCCTCGGTCCTGACTCGCGGCTACGGCTTCGGGAAGCGCATCTGGCAACGGGTCGAGCGCGGTGCCCGGTCGGCGCCGATGCGTCTGCTCGGGCACGATGCCGCTTTCGTTCGCGGCGTGGAGGGCGTCAGCCTGTTCTACGACGAGACGCGCATCGCCCGGCACGGGGCGATGCCCGCCCTCGTGCAGGAGACGCTCTTCGGACACGGCTCGGTGCACAGTCTCGACGGAGATGCGCACCATCACCGCAAGGCCGCCTTCGTCGACAGCGCCTATGAGGACGCGCAGGTCGAGCGATTGACGCCGTGGCTGGAGCGCGAGTGGGAGTCGGAGCGGAACGCATGGCTCGACGGCGGCACTCGCAGCGCGTACGAGGCGGCGACGGGCGCTCTTGGTCGCGCGGTGATGGCGTGGGCAGGGTTGCCCGGAACCCCCGCCGCGAAGACACGCTGGTCGGAGAGGCTCGCGCAGATCGTCGATGGGTTCGGCGCGCCGTACTCGCCCGCCTACGCCCTCGCGGTCCTCAACCGGGTGTGGTCCGATTGCCACTCCGCCGGCCTCATCGAGGCGGCGCGTGCCGGGGCGCTGCGAACCGAGCCCGGCACAGCGCTGGAAGTCTGGGCACATCATCGCGATCAGGCGGGAGAGCTGCTGCCCGCTCGCCTCGCCGGGGTCGAGCTGCAGAACAGCATCCGCCCGATGGTCGCGGTCGCACGCTTCGTCGCGTTCGCGGCGAAGGAACTCCACGACCGACCCGAATGGCGGGAACGCATCGCGGCCGAGACTGCGGCGAACGGGCGGCTCGTCGGCGGCGAGCTCGCGACGATGTTCGCACAGGAGATACGCCGCACCGCGCCCTTCGTGCCGATGCTCCCCGGTCGCACGATCGCCGACGTCGAGATCGACGGTCAGCACGTCGCCGCGGGAGGTCGCGTGGTGCTCGACATCCTCGGCACGAACACCGACGAGCACTTCTGGGCGAACCCGAAGCGCTTCGCACCCGAGAGATTCTCCGACGTCGAAGACTTCGAAGCGCTCCCGGCCTTCATCCCCCACGGCGGAGGTGACGTGGCGACCGGCCATCGCTGTCCGGGAGAGAAGCTCGCGGTGGCGGGCCTCTCCGCCGGTGTCGCCGTGCTGAGTGATCCGCGGCTGCGCATCCTGGGCTCCGGTCTCGGGGTGAACCGCCGCCGGCTGCCCACGATGCCGCGCTCCGGAGGCCGCGTGCGCTCGGCCGATGCGCCGAGTCGTTGCCCGTTCAGCTGAGACGGCGTCACCGCAAGACGGGTCAGCCGGTGACCGCGGACTCCTTTGGATCGTCGAGCCCGAAGAGCCGGGGCGGCACGGTCATCGCCCAGGCGTTCATGGCATCGAGGACGGGGCGGAGTTCCATCCCCACCGGAGTCAGTTCGTAGACGACGCGGGGCGGGATCTCGGCGTACGCGGTGCGCGTGACGAGCTCATGTGCCTCGAATTTGCGGAGACGGCTGGAGAGGGTGTGGGCGCTGATTCCAGGGAGGGCCGTGAGGAGTTCGTTGAATCGGTGCGGCTTCTTGAGGAGCTCTCGGACGATCAGAGTCGCCCACGGGCCGTCGAGCAGACTGAGGAAACGGGCGACGCCGCACTCCTCCAAGGCGCAATGGTCGAACTTCATGGCTTCAGATTACCTTCATTAGTGCATTTGACGTAACCGATGCATCATATGCACTAATGGAGTCATGACCTATATCGTTCACGGCGCCACCGGCGCCCAGGGTGCCCCCGTACTGTCCGCTCTCCTCTCCGCAGGACTCCCCGCCCGCGCCGCGGTGCGCGACACCTCCAAGCTCACTGATGTCGATGCCGTCTCGATCGATGTCGGCTCCGTCGACTCTCTCGTCGCGGCCTACGAAGGAGCAGAAGGCGTCTTCGTCCATCTGCCGATCGGCAGTCCCGACGACCAGCGCCGCTACGCGCTCGCGATCGGCGAGGCAATCCGTCGCGCACAGCCCGCGCGCGTCGTCTTCTCCACCAGCGGGTACTCGATCGACCCAGCGGCGGATGGCGAGGATGCTCCGAACGTGCTCGCGCGCGAGATCGCCGCATCGGGCGTCTCCTACGCGATCGTCGAGCCGCGTCTGTATCTCGAGAATCTCCTTCTCCCGCCGATGCTCGCCGCCGCACGCGAGGGGACGCTGCCCTATCCGCTTCGC
The DNA here is from genome assembly GCF_002872075.1 of Microbacterium aurantiacum. Taxonomy (GTDB): domain Bacteria; phylum Actinomycetota; class Actinomycetes; order Actinomycetales; family Microbacteriaceae; genus Microbacterium; species Microbacterium aurantiacum_A. Next base: position 280,143 of record NZ_PGGU01000029.1, read on the forward strand.
GACGACTACGTGACATCATGGAGCTCGCACCTCGATGTCGCCGATGTCGTCGTTCGTCTGCTCACCTCGAGGGCCACCACCGGCATCGTTTCGGTGGGTGCGCTGCCGGGGCTGGTGGGTGCGGACCTCGCTGCCGGATTCGCCGGCTACTTCGGCCATGAAGTCACGTACGAGGCGATCTCACCTCAGACGATGGGGGAGATGATCGAGCCTCTCTTCGGCAGCGACTCGACCGCCCCCATCGTGGCGTCGTACGCCCACCGCGACACGCAGACGGGCGAGGAGATCCCCGAAGCGCGTTCCGCCCAGGCGTTGCTGGGGACACGGGTGCGCAGCGTCGAGGAGTGGTTGCGAGCGATGGCGGTCTGAGCGGCACGCCGGGCGCGATTCGAGCGGAGATTGCCACTCGACTCGGATCGTGCCCGTCCTGCTGGCTCTCCATAGACGCGCCTCGATTGGCACGCTAGTGCCCATACGATGGATTCAGGCCAATCCGAAAGGCGACCACATGAAGATCGCGATCCACGCTTTCGAAGGTGTGACGCTGTTTCACCTGTCGGTGCCGCAGATGGTCTTCGACGAGGTCACCAGGCAGGGTCTGGCCGACTGGGAGACGGTCCTCTTCTCCGACCGGGCCGGATCGGTGCGCACCGCTGAGGGCTACACCCTCGGGCGAGTGCAGGGCCTCTCCGCCACCGATGACGCCGATCTGATCGTGCTGCCCTCCTGGGTCGACGACGGCAGAGAGCTCCGCCCTGGGCTCCGCCGCGCTCTTCTCCGCGCTCACGACCGGGAAGCGGCCATCGCCGGGCTCTGCCTCGGCGCGATCGCGGTCGCCGACCTCGGATTGCTCGAGGGGCGCAGCGCCGTGACGCACTGGCGCGCCGCAGAGGGGCTGGCGATCCGGCATCCGGGAGTCGCCGTGGATTCCCGCGTGCTCTACCTGGACCACGGAGATGTGATGACCTCCGCGGGTACGGCCTCGGGCATCGACGCATGCCTGCACATCGTGCGCACGCGGCTGGGAGCGGAAGCAGCGAACCAGGTGGCGCGGAGTCTCGTCGTGGCCCCGCATCGCGAGGGCGGGCAGGCGCAGTACATCGAGCGACCCGTGGCACAGCGCTCGGCCGACGACCCGATCGGAGCGGCGTCCGCATGGGCACTGCGAAACCTTGCGGAGGACCTCTCCATCGAAAGACTCGCGCACGCGGCGCACATGAGTCGCCGAACCTTCGTCCGCGCCTTCCGCGACTCGACCGGAACGACGCCCGCCGCCTGGGTGCGATCGCGTCGCCTCGACGAAGCACGGCGCCTCTTGGAGACCACCGATCTGTCGGTCGACCAGATCGCCGCATCGTGCGGCTTCGGCAACCCCGTCACCATGCGGCAGAATTTCGCCGCAGCGTTCGGGAGCACGCCGTCGGGCTACCGCCGCCGGTTCGACGCGCGCTCCTGATCTCCACAGCGCCTGATCTCTGCTGAGCCGGGTGGGCGGGGTCAGGAGTGGGTTGCGGCACCCGCGGCGGCGGATTCGGGCAGGTTCCCCTTCGAGAGTGCGGTTCCCGACTCGAGGGCGGCGACCCAGGCGGCGGTCGGAGCGACGGCGGCCCAGTTCGAGTGCAGCAGCGCCATCAGTGTCGTGTGCACCGTCCTTGCGTCGGCCGATCCTGCGTCGTTCGCGATGTCGATCGCGCCGGTCGCGTCGGAGAGCACCTCGACGGTGATGCCACGGGTCTCGGCGTCGGCGGCCGAAGCGATGACGCAGTTGTTCGTCATGTAGCCCGCCAGGGTGATCGTGTCGATGTCGTTCCCCGACAGCCACTCGTGCAGGCCGGTGCCGGGGAAGATCGAGCTGTATTCCTTGACGAGCTTCTTCCATGCGCTCGCGTCGCGCTCCTCGAGTGATGCATGCAGCCGGAACTCCTGCTTCGTCGGGTTGAACACCGGCGCGGCATCTCCCGCATCGTGCTGCACCATGACGACCGGGATGCCTGCGCGTTCTGCGGCGTCGACGGCATCCGCGATCCGTCGGATCGACTCGTCGCGGGGCGGGTACTGAATGGGCAGCAGGCCGGTGAAGTACTCCTGTTGGGGGTCGATGACGATGAGAGCGCGGCGGGGAGCGGACACGAGTCCTCCTGGTGGAAAGGAGCGGATGTTGTTATCCAGCATCGCTCCTGAGTCGCTGGATCACCATTGGCACGCATGCACGCTACCGATGAGTTCACGCCAATCCGCATCCTCGTTGGGAGGGCATCGACGACGGGTCACCGCGACAGCGCATCCGAGAGCAGGAGCATGAGCGGGATCGTGGCAATGGAGAGGACGGTCTGGGCGCCGGTGATCGCGGCCATGAGCCGGGTGTCACCGCCCATCCGCGCCGCCAGGATGTACGCGCTCGGCGCTGTGGGAACGGCTGTGATGAGAACGATGCTGGTCAGTGTCGGCTCGGTCGTCCCGACGGCGATGGCGAACGACATGGCGGCGAGGGGCAGCAGGCCGAGCTTCAGCACCGAGGCGATGCCGATGTCGAGAAGGTCGCGAAGGCGGAAGGCGAAGCGGAGAGCCGCGCCGGCGATGAGAGTGCCGGCGACGAGAGCGGGCGACGCCACCATCTCGAGCGATGTGTGCAGGAATCCGGGTATGCGGATGCCCGTCACGTTGATCATCAGGCCGACCGCGCACGCCAGGATGAGCGGGTTCGTCGCCAGGTCGCGCCAGAGCGAGGAGGGCGGGCGGGTGGCGTCGGCCGCGCCGTGGATGGAGAGCGTCGTGACGCAGACCAGATTCACGAGGGGCACGACGATCGCGCTGGCGAGGGCGAACGTCGCGACGCCGGCCTGGCCGTCCAGCGCGGATGCGAAGACGAGCCCGATGTACGTGTTGATCCGGATCGACCCCTGCATGAGAGAGGTGAGCTGCGGCCCGTTCGCGCGCGTGAGTCGCGCGACCCCGAATGCCAGTGCGGCCACGAGAAGGATCGGGACCGCCACGCTCGCGAAGAGCGGACCCGGTGCCACGATCCCGAGATCGGCCTCGCCGATCGACGTGATGAAGAGGGCCGGCGTGAACACCCAATAGCTCATCCATGACAGGCCAGCCCAGAACCGTTCGTCGGTGAGGAACCGTCGCCGTAAGAGGAGACCGCCCCTGAGGAGCAGAATGATCGGCGCGATCCCGTCGGTGATGACATCCATACCTCAACCGTGATGCAATGGGTCAGTGCAGTTCAACCATGACAACATGACCGGCCCTCTGCTCGCCGCGGATCTCGTGACCCTGCGGGGGAAGGGGTGGAGCGCGGAGGGTGCAGCGGAGATCCTGGCCGCGCACCAGATCCGCCGAGGAGATCTCGATACGGGCTCCGCCGAACTGCTCGGCCAATGGGCCGACCGGCTGGCTTCGGTGTTCCGTGCCGAAGGCGTCGGCCGGCGGTGCGAGGAGATCAACGAGCTCCTCGCGTCCGGCACGGCGCTCCCGTATCTGACGACCCATGACGGACTCCGCCCGCATCTGCACTTCGCATCCGATGCGCAGGACGTCGTGGCACGCGTCCGCGCCGTCACGGCCGGCGGACTCGCGCTGTTCGCGGTGGAGTCCGAGGGGGCACGGCTCGGCCTCTGTCAGCGCGGCGGGTGTGCGGTCGCCTTCGTCGACACGAGCCGGAACGGGCGGCGGGCCTACTGCTCAGCGAAGTGCGGCAACTACGATGCGGTGCGCCGTCACCGCGCCCCGCTCAGCCGTCGATGAGCGTCAGAGAGCGAGACCGATCGCCAGCGCGATGACGCCGAGAGCAGGGATGACGCCCTGCTTGAGGGCGGCGCCGGCCTTGTCGGGGCTCGAGATGATCAGGACGATGCTGGCGGCCACCATCGAGCCCGCGCCGACGAAGACCATGGTCGCGCCGATGACCGGCTGGCCGACGGCGAAGGCGATCATGCCGCCGATCACCGCAATGGCGAGGAACAGGTTGTAGAAGCCCTGGTTCAGGGCGAGGCTCTTCGTCGTCTCGGCTTCCTCCGCGGTGGTGCCGAATGTGGCGCGGGCGCGATCGGACGTCCAGGCGATCGACTCGAGATAGAAGATGAACACGTGGATGAGTGCCGCGATGCCCGTGAGTGCCAGTCCTGCGAGGATCATGATCGTTCCGTTCCGGGCTGACTCCAGCCCCGCCTTCAGTTATTGAATCGTTCGGTCCAATATATACTGGACTGAACGGTACGCAAAATTGGAGGACGGGTGGGCAGAGTGCAGGTGTTCGACACCGACGAGGTCGTGCGCGCCGCGCGCTCGGTGTTCTGGATGCATGGCTACGACGCCGCTTCGCTTCCTGATCTGGAGCGCGCGACCGGGCTGAGCCGCTCCAGCATCTATAACTCCTTCGGCTCGAAGCGAGGCCTGTTCGACGCCGCAGTCCAGAGTTATCTCACCGAGGTGATCCGGCCGCGGCTGCATCCGCTGATCGTGGAGCCGGTGGCTCCCGGCGCGATCCTGGACTACTTCGACGGGTTGCGCACAGCGCTCCTGAGTGCCGAGTCCCTGCCGTCGACGAGCGGCTGCCTGCTCGTCAATGCCGCATCCGCGTCGATCGGGCACGATCCCGCCGTCGCGGGGATCATCGCGGACTACCGCGCCGGGATGGGCACGGCGATCGCGGCCGGCATCGACGCCCATCTGGGCGATGCCTCTGCGGCCGAGCGCGAGCGGATCGCGGAAGCGTGCGCGGGTCTGGTGATCGCGGCGTTCGCGCTGGTGCGCGTCGATCCTGCGAGGGCCGGGCAGGCGATCGCCACGGCACGCGATCTCGTGATCGCGGCCGAGCGCGCTGCCTGACGGCATTCGTCTCGATCTTCTGCCTTCTGAGCCTTTCTCACTCGAGGACTGGTCGCGCCGTCCGGCTGTGGATACACTCTCATCGCAAGGCATTCATAAAGAACATTTCCTAATGAGGATGCTCCGCCATACCGACACGGGTGCACGACGACGTGCTCCCACGAAAGGATGACCGATGAGGAAAGCCATGATGAGGACCGGGCTCGCCGGGCTCGCCGCGGTGCTCGTGACAGCCGCGATGATCATGCCGACGGCGGCTGCGGCCGACCCGGTCGGCACGCTGGCCGACACGCTGATCTCGCAGGGGAGGCCCGCCACCGCATCCTCGATCGAGGACTCGACGTTCACGCCGGGCAAGGCCGTCGACGGCAACTCCGCAACGCGCTGGGCGAGTGAGGAAGGCTCCGCTCCGCAGTGGATCACGGTGGACTTGGGCGCCGGCGCCACAGTGTCGAAGGTTGACCTCAACTGGGAGGCGGCTTACGCCAAGGGGTACAAGATCCAGCTCTCCGCGGATGGCACCACCTGGGCCACACTCAAGACCGAGACTGCGGGCAACGGCGGCACTGACAGCTGGACCGGCTCGGGCACCGGACGCTACCTGCGCATCTACAACACCGTCCGCGGCACGGCGTGGGGCTATTCGCTGTGGGAGCTCAAGGTCTACGGCACCGCCGGTTCGGGTGGCCCCGCCACCGGCACGCCGGTCGAGAAGGCCGGCACGCTGCAGGTGTGCGGTCTCAAACTCTGCAACGAGGACGGCGTCCCCGTGCAGCTGCGAGGCATGAGCACGCACGGACTGCAGTGGCACCGCGACTGCATGACAGACTCCGCGTTCGACGCCCTGGCCGGGCCGTGGGGTGCGGATGTCGTGCGCCTGTCGACGTATGTGGAAGACGACGGGTACGTCAGCAACCCCACCTACTTCACGAACCTCGCCGGTGACCTGATCCAGAAGACCCACGACCGCGGCATGTACTCGATCGCCGACTGGCACATCCTCGAAAAGGGCGACCCCAACGTCAACCTCGAGAACGCCAAGAAGTTCTTCACAGCGATCGCTACGCGCCACGGCGGCAAGGGCACGGTTCTCTACGAGATCGCCAACGAGCCGAGCGGCGTCTCCTGGAGCACGATCAAGAGCTACGCCGAGAAGATCATCCCGGTGATCCGCGCGATCGACCCCGACGCGGTCATTCTCGTCGGCACGCCCGACTGGTCATCCTTCGGGGTGTCCGGAGACCACGGCCCCGCGCCGATCATCGCCAACCCGGTGAACGCGACGAACATCATGTACGTGTTCCACTTCTACGCGACCTCGCACCGCGACGAGTACCTCACCGCACTCGACAACACGTCCGACGTGCTGCCCACGTTCGTCACGGAGTGGGGAGCGGAGGAGTACACCGGCGGTGGAGCGCTCGACCTTCCGATGGCGGAGCGATACCTCGACCTCATGGCCGAGAAGGACATCAGCTGGGTGAAGTGGAACTTCTCGGACGACCCGCTCAGCGGCGCCGCGTTCAAGGTCGGCACCTGCGACACGAACGGACCGTGGACCGGTTCCACACTGAAGCCGGTCGGCACCTGGGTCATCGACCACGTGCGGGCCGGAGCGCTCTGACGGGGCGGCATATCGGCTGACGACGACGGCCCGGGGCGTGAAGCCCCGGGCCATCGTTCGTCACCGGTAGAAGACGAACACCCACACGAGGAATGCGGTGCCGCCCACCACGAAGAGGGTGGTGCCGATCACCTTCATCCGCTCCACCGCCGGATTGCTGCTGCGGTAGTAGCGGTTCATGCGCCGATGCCTCCACCGGCGACGCGCTCCCGAGGGCCGCCTGGTGCTCATGACTGCTCCATGGCTGTGCATCCGAGCCGGCCTACAGGGCCGTGAGGACCGGGTTGCTCGGGGTGAGGTCGGTCCAGTTCACCGTTCCGGTGCCGCCGATCACGGAGCCGATGCTCGACGGGTTCGTGATGTCGAAGCAGAGGCTGTAGGTGCACTCGACCTGAGGGATCGGGAGGAGCGGGATGAAGATCGCCGTGAAGGTCATGCAGAGCTTGGTCGGGATCTTGGGCGTGTACGGCGGGATGAGGTCGTTCGGCATGTTCACCTGGCCCAGCACCGAGAAGGTGGAGGTGAAGGCGCTGATCTGTCCGATGGTCCCGACGCCGGTGGTGGCGCCGATCGTGTAGTTGCTCGAGGTGCCATCGCTGAAGGAGATCGTTCCGCCGACCCCGAGGACGGTGTACGCGGGCTTGAAGAAGCCGACGTCGCAGCCACCGCTGTTGAGGTTGAAGACGATGCTGCCTGTGACGGTGCCGAGGTTGAGCACCGTGAGCGATTGGGCGCTGAACGCGCCGAGCGAGCCGGTGGTGAGGCAGCCGCAGCCCGGGCCGTTGGTCGAGGCGGCGGCAAGCGGCGTCGCGACGGCCAAAGCGATGGCGGGTGCCGTCCAGGCGATCCCCTTCGCGATCGAGCGACGAGAGATCCCTTCGCTCGGCTGCGACTTCGGCTGCTGATCGTTCGTTTCCATGTGATTCCCCATGTCTTCCCCAGTTGCGGGCGCATCGTCGTCGAGCGCACGCATGAAAGGGCCGACATGACCCCTTCGCATAAGAGACGCACTTCGAGCCGGAACATTACGTGGAACACCGAGAGTGGAAGATTCGATGCCTTCGGGAATACCCCTAGGGGGTATATGGTTGACATCAGTATGGACAGGAAGTCCCAGACGAGAGGAACATCATGACCACGAACGAGTACCAGGTGACCGGCATGACCTGCGGACACTGCGAGATGTCGGTTCGCGAAGAGGTCGAGCAGATCGCGGGCGTCGAAGGCATCCAGGTGAGCGCGAAGACGGGTCGTCTCGTCGTCACGGGGCCGGCCGACGACGCCCAGGTTCTGGCCGCTGTCGAAGAGGCCGGCTACTCGGCCGTCCGCGTCTGATGAACGCCGGCGGACGGCTCGCGCTCTACGGGGCAGGATTGGTGGTCGCATTCGGTGCGGCCTTCGCCGTCGCAGGCGCGGTCGTCCCCGGCGACAAGGCTGCGACATGGGTCGAGAAGGAAGAGATGAACGGTCACACGGAAGAAGCAGGAGCCTCGACGCACGGGTCGGCGGCACACGCGACGGCGGATGCTCTGAAGGGCCTGTCCCTGAGCGCCGGCGGATTCACGCTCGCGCCCGTCGACGCGCCGGCGGCGGTCGGCGAATCCGGCACGTTGAGCTTCCGCATCCTCGACGAGGACGGCGCACCGGTGACGTCGTACGCCACGGCGCACGACAAGGAGCTGCACCTCATGGTGGTGCGTTCCGACGGGGAGCTGTTCCGCCATGTGCATCCCGAACTCGATGAGGGCACGGGCACGTGGTCGCTTCCCTGGACCTGGACGGATGCCGGGACCTACCGCGTCTACGCGGACTTCACTCCGGATGAGAAGGGTGCCCCCGGGGTCACGCTCACGCGCACCGTCGAGGTCGCAGGGACGTTCGCCCCGGCGCATCCCGCGCTGACGAAGACCGACGAGGTCGACGGATACAGGGTGTCGCTGGAGGGCGACCTCGCGGCCGGATCGGCGAGCGAGCTCGAGATCACGGTCTCGCGCGACGGTGCGCCGGTGACGACCCTGCAGCCGTACCTGGGCGCGTTCGGGCATCTCGTCGCGCTGCGGGAGGGCGACCTCGCCTACCTGCACGTGCACGCCGAGGGCGACGATCCCCAACCAGGAGAGACATCGGGACCCGAGATCGGGTTCGTGGCCGAAGCCCCGACGGCCGGAAGGTACCTGCTGTACCTCGATTTCCAGGTGGACGGCGCGGAGCACAGCGCCCGGTTCGTCGTCGAGGCGACGCAAGCACCGCATGCCGAGGATTCCAGCACGCACGACGATTCGCACTGATCCCACGAGGACAAGACGCGGAGAGAGAGGAATGACGATGAGCACATCGGCAGCGCCGGTGAGAGGACCGGGCATGGAGCTGGAGATCGGCGGTATGACCTGCGCCTCCTGCGCGATGCGCATCGAGAAGAAGCTGAACAAGCTCGACGGCGTGCAGGCGAGCGTGAACTACGCCACGGAGAAGGCGAAGGTGACAGTTCCGGAGGGATACGACCCCGCCCTGCTGATCGCGGAGGTCGAGAAGACCGGCTACACCGCCGCATTCCCCAGGACCGAGGTCGCGAAGGCAGCCGAGGGCCACGCAGACGACCCCGAGCTGACGTCACTGCGCCAGCGGCTGATCGGCTCGATCGTGCTGACCGTGCCCGTGATCGCGATGGCGATGATTCCCGCGCTCCAGTTCACCTACTGGCAATGGGCGTCTCTCGCGCTCGCCGCTCCCGTCATCATCTGGGCGGCATGGCCGTTCCATCGCGCAGCATGGATGAACCTCAAGCACGGCGCGGCGACGATGGACACCCTCATCTCGATGGGAACGTCCGCGGCATTCCTCTGGTCGCTGTACGCCCTGTTCTTCGGCACCGCCGGAACCGCGGGGATGACGCATCCGTTCGAGTTCACGATCGCCCCCTCCGACGGCGCCGCCAACATCTACCTCGAGGTCGGCGCAGGGGTGACGATGTTCATCCTGGCCGGCCGCTACTTCGAGAAGCGGTCGAAGAAGCAGGCGGGTGCGGCGCTGCGGGCCCTGCTGGAACTCGGCGCCAAGGAGGTCTCGGTGTTGCGAGACGGGGCCGAGGTGAAGATCCCGACGGCGGATCTCGCGGTGGGCGACGAGTTCATCGTGCGGCCGGGGGAGAAGATCGCGACAGACGGCGTCGTCGTCTCGGGCACATCCGCGGTCGACGCGTCGATGCTCACCGGAGAGTCGGTGCCCGTCGAAGTCCGCGAGGGGGATGCCGTCGCCGGAGCCACCGTGAACGCCGGCGGTCGCCTGGTCGTGCGCGCCACCAGAGTCGGCGCCGATACGCAGCTGGCGCAGATGGCCCGGCTCGTCGAGGAGGCGCAGACCGGCAAGGCCGAGGTGCAGCGCCTCGCCGACCGCGTCTCCGGAGTGTTCGTTCCGATCGTGATCGCGATCGCCGTGGCCGCCCTCGGTGCCTGGCTGGGCGCCGGGTTCCCGGTGACGGCCGCGTTCACGGCCGCAGTCGCCGTGCTCGTGATCGCCTGCCCGTGCGCCCTCGGCCTGGCGACGCCGACGGCTCTGCTCGTCGGGACGGGGCGGGGCGCCCAGCTCGGCATCCTGATCAAGGGTCCTGAGGTGCTGGAGTCGACCCGCCTGGTCGACACCGTGGTGCTGGACAAGACCGGCACCGTCACCAGCGGACGGATGACTCTCGTCGACGTCTTCGCCGAGCCCGGCGTCGACCGCGCAGAACTTCTCCGCTTCGCCGGTGCGCTCGAGGACGCTTCCGAGCATCCGATCGCGCAGGCGATAGCCAAGGGTGCGACTCAGGAGGTCGGCGCGCTGCCCGCTCCCGAGGACTTCGCGAACATCGAGGGCAAGGGCGTGCAGGGCATCGTCGACGGGATCGCCGTCGTCGTCGGCCGCGAGTCGCTGCTGGCCGACTGGTCGCAGCACCTCAGCCGCGAAGTCGCGGAGGCGAAGGCGGACGCCGAAAGCGAGGGCAAGACCGTCGTCGCGATCGGCTGGGACGGAAAGGCCCGCGGCATCCTCGTCGTGGCCGACACGGTGAAGCCGACCAGTGCCGAGGCGATCGCCCAGCTCAAGCAGCTCGGCCTCACCCCGGTCCTCCTCACGGGCGACAACGAGGCCGTCGCCCGCCGGATCGCCGCCGAGGTCGGAATCGAGCAGGTGCACGCCGAGGTCCTGCCGAAGGACAAGGTCGCGGTAATCCGCAGACTCCAGCAGGAGGGCAAGGTCGTCGCGATGGTCGGCGACGGCGTCAACGACGCCCCTGCCCTCGCGCAGGCAGACCTCGGGCTGGCCATGGGCACCGGAACGGACGTCGCGATCGAGGCATCCGACATCACGCTCGTCCGCGGTGATCTGCGAAGCGCGGTCGACGCGATCCGCCTGTCGCGCCGCACCCTCTCGACGATCAAGACGAACCTCTTCTGGGCCTTCGCGTACAACGTCGCAGCGATCCCGATCGCCGCGCTCGGGATGCTCAACCCGATGCTCGCCGGTGCGGCCATGGCGTTCTCCAGCGTCTTCGTGGTCGGGAACAGCCTGCGCCTGCGGGGGTTTCGCAGCGTCGCTGCCGAATCGTGAGGCGCCCCTCGGGACACTCGTCTGCTCAAAATCACACCTGCATGCCGAGAAACCGGCTTCTCGGCATGCAGGCGTGATCTGAGCAGACTGGTGTACCGCGGGCGGGCGAAGACCGAGGGGCACGACGGTATCGGGCGGCGTCCGCCTGCTTCCCCGATGGGGGCCGCGTACTCCGGTAGGGTCGCGGACATGGCGAACGCAACGACGCAGGCACCCAAGCGGGAGGCCTTCGGCTCCAGGAACGTGTTCATCCTCTCTGCGATCGGCTCCGCCGTCGGCCTCGGGAACATCTGGCGCTTCCCCTACGTCGCGTATGAAGGAGGGGGCGGGGCGTTCCTCATCCCCTATCTGTGCGCGCTGCTGACCGCCGGCATCCCGTTGCTGTTCTTCGACTACGCGATCGGCCACCGCTTCCGCGGATCGGCCCCGCTCGCCTTCCGGCGCATCCACCGCGCCGCGGAGCCGCTGGGGTGGTGGCAGGTGCTGATCTGCGTCGTCATCTCGGTGTACTACGCCGTCATCATCGCGTGGGCGGCGATGTACACCTGGTTCTCGGCGCAGCTCACCTGGGGGCCGGGCAACGAGAACGACTTCTTCTTCGTCGACTTCCTGAAGTCGGCGGATGTCGCCGCAGTCGGCGTCTCCACCGAGTTCGTGCCGCAGGTCGGCGTCCCGCTGATCATCGTCTGGCTCGTCGTCATCGGGATCATGGCGCTGGGTGTCAAGCGCGGCATCGGCAGGGCGAACATGATCCTGATGCCATTGCTCACGGTGATGTTCGCGATCCTCGTCGTGCAGTCGCTGTTCCTCCCCGGGGCGATGGACGGCCTCAATGCCTTCTTCAAGCCGAACTGGGAGGCTCTCGCCGACCCGGCCGTGTGGGCATCGGCGTACGGCCACATCTTCTTCTCGCTCTCCGTCGCCTTCGGGATCATGGTGACGTACTCCTCGTACCTGAAGCGCAAGACCGACCTCACCGGCTCGGGTCTCGTCGTCGCGTTCGCCAACTCGGGCTTCGAGATCCTCGCCGGCATCGGAGTGTTCGCGGCCCTCGGCTTCATGGCCCAGGCGCAGGGCACCGAGGTCGCCGGCGTCGCATCGTCCGGCATCGGACTCGCGTTCATCGCCTTCCCCACGATCGTCTCCAACGCCGCCGGCGGCTCGATCATCGGAGTGCTGTTCTTCGGAGCCCTGGTGTTCGCCGGTGTCACCTCGCTCATCTCGATCCTCGAGGTGATCGTCGCCGCCCTGCAGGACAAGCTCGGCTGGGGTCGCATCCGCACCACTCTCGTGGTGTCGGTCCCGCTCGCGCTCGTCTCGATGGCGCTGTTCTCGACGACGACAGCACTGTCGGTGCTCGACACCGCCGACGCCTTCGTCAACGCCTTCGGCATCATGGCGGTCGCGCTCGTCGCCGTCATCGTGGTGGCCTGGATGCTGCACAAGCTGCCGGCTCTGCAGGAGCACCTCAACCGCCGCTCGAGCTTCGGCGTCGGTCCCATCTGGAAGATCTGCGTCGGCGTCCTCGGTCCGATCGTGCTCGGCTACCTGCTCGTCAGCGAGATCATCGCGAAGACCTCGGCCCCGTACGGCGACTATCCGGCATGGTTCCTCGCGATCTTCGGCTGGGGGATGGTCATCTCGCTGGTGATCCTCGCGCTCGTGGTGTCGGTCCTCCCGTGGAGCGGCCGTTCGCACGCGAAGGACGACCCGGAGTACGACGAGTTCCTGGTCGACGAGAGCTACGACGCGGATCCGGAAACAGGGACGATCGACGCGCAGGTACCGTCCGAGAAGGGAGCACGCGCATGACCACGACAGCGATCGTCATGATGATCATCGCCATGGTCACGGTCTGGGGCGGCCTCATCGCCGCGATCGTGAATCTCGCACGCCACCCCGAGGTCGCCGAGTCGGAGCCTGCTCCGCCCGTCGAGCTTTAGCGGAGCGAGCCAACCAGCGGCGAACCGCGGGGAACTGCAAGACTGGACGCATGATCGAGGTGGATGGCGTCGGCGTCGTCGCGGGCGACGTGACACTGCTCGCTCCCACATCCGTCAAAGCGTCTCGGGGCGAATCGGTTGTGGTGCGCGGTCGCAATGGGTCCGGAAAATCGACGCTGCTGCGGGTGCTCGCGGGTGTCCGGACGCCTACGAATGGAACGGTGCGGATCGGCGGCAAGACCGTGCGCGCACGAGATCCGCAGTTCCGACGTCGGGTGGCTGCGATGATCGGCCTGCCGCCGATGGCATCCGACCTCACCGTGTTCGAGCACGTCCTGCTGGTCGCGACGACCTGGGTCGATGACGGGACCGCGGCTTCCGCGCTTGCGCACGCGACGCTCGCAGAGCTGGGGCTCGACGCTCTGGGGCGACGATTTCCGCATGAGCTGTCGTCGGGGCAGACGCAGCTGTTCGGCCTCGCTCTGGTGCTGGCCCGGCCGTTCGAGGTTCTGATCCTCGACGAACCGGAGCAGCGGTTGGATCCGGAGCACGTCGAGACGGTGATGCGCGTGCTGGCCGCGAGACGCGACGCCGGTGCGACGCTGATCGTCGCGACGCACAGTTCCGCACTCGCGGACGGCTTGGCCGATCGCACTCTCCGGCTGGATGCGGCGGCATGAGCACCCGGACCGCGACCGCGATCGCGATCTGGCGTGCCCGGAGCATCCGAGCCGACGGTGATCGCGGATTCCTCGTCTACATGGTGATCATGGTCGCCCTCGTCACCGTTGTTCCGCTCGCCCGCGCGGTGTGGCTGAACATGTCCAGCGTTGAATCGGTCGCCGTCCTCTCCTCGCCGGCCGCGCCGGCGGCGGCGACCTTCCTCGTCGCGCTCCTGTGGGCGCTCGGCATCCTCATCGGGCGTGACCGCGGCCCTGCCCTGCGGCCGCCGTTCCTGACCCATGTGTTCACCACGGGTGACCTGCAGCGATCGGATGCGTTCCGGGGGCCGCTGCTGCGTGCCGGCTTGTTCGTGATCTCGCTCACGACGGTCACCGCCGGCCTTGTCGGCGGTGCGCTGTTGAGCCATGGACTGACCGATCTTCTCAGCGCGAGCGTGTTCACGGCGATCGCCGCGGTCGTCGGCGTCATCACGACGCTGACCTGGCTCGCGGGACAGGCCTTCCCGCGGCTTGCGGTGCCGGTCGGACTCGGCTTCCTCGTGCTCGGTGCGCTCAGCGCATTCGTTCCCGTCGCGCAGGCATTCACACCCTGGGGATGGGCCGGTCTGGCCTACCCCGGTGGCACGCCCGCCACTCCGGCACCGCTGACCGCCCTGACCGCAGTGGCGGCGCTCCTCGCCGTTGCGGCTCCGTCGATGCTGAATCGCCTGGACTCGAGCGCTCTGGCGGAGCAGGCCGCACGATGGGAGTCCGCCACGATCCACGCAGCGGGCATGGACTTCAGCATGGCCGTGGGCCTCTATCGAGGGCGCCCGCACAGAGGGCGCCGCTCTCGGGCGGTGCGGCCGCTCAGGCGACTGGCCTGGACGTTCCTGGTCCGCGATGCGCTCGGCGCACTCCGCACCCCTGGACGCCTCATCGCCGGCATCCTCGCCCTGGGAGTCGCCGGAGCACTTGTCGCGCTCGCATTCATGCCGGGTGTGCCGAGAGAAGTTGTGGGAGCGTTCGCCGGTCTGATCGTGTTCGCGGCACTGGGGCCGCTCACGGACGGCATCCGGCACGCGGCGGGCGTTGCGGCGGACTTGCCGCTCTATGGGATCAGCGATGAACGTCTCATCGCGAACCACTCCCTCTTCCCGCTCGCCCTGATCCTCATCGTGTCGCTCGCGGTGGTGACCGTCGTCGCCTTCGCCACCGGCAGCGGCGTCGTCGCACCGCTCCTCGGCTCCGTCGTTCTCGGGATGCTCATGCTCGTCGCGCGGGTCAGTAACACGTTGAAGGGTCCTCTCCCGCCCGAGCTCCTCACCCCGATCCCGACGCCGATGGGAGACCTCGGAGCGGCCGTTCGGATGGCCTGGGCCCTGGACGGCGTCCTGCTCGCCGCCGTCGTCGGTGCATCCGCCGTGCTCTCGTTCGAGTCGCCTGTCCTGCTCCTGAGTGCGGGCGGCGTCCTCGTCGCCGTAGGGATCAGTCGCTGGCGGCGCCGGTCCTGATCATTTCACGTCGGCGATCGGACCGACCGATTCCCGTTCGATGAGCGGCATCGGCACCAGCTCGTGCGCCGGCTCGCTGTCGCCGAGCAGCATCCGCACGCCGCGTCGAGCCATCTCCTCGTAGGGCAGCCGTGCGGTGGTGAGTCCCGGGCGCTGGTAGCCGGCGAGCTCCTCGTCGTCGTAGGAGATCACCGAGATGTCGCGCGGCACGCGTGCTCCGCGCTCGGCCAGTGCCTGATAGACCCCGAAGGCGACGTTGTCGTTGCAGGCCAGGATCGCGGTGAGGTCGGGATGGGCATCCAGCATCCGATGCGTCTCGGCGTAGCCGATCTGCGGAAGCCAATCCGGCACGGCCACGCGCACCGGGACGATTCCCGCCTCGGCGAAGGCCTCTTCCATCCCGGCGAAACGCAGATCAATCGTCACGCTCTCGCGCGGATTGCCGAAGATATGGAGGACGTCGCCGATCAGTCCGATCCGGCGGTGCCCCGCCGTGGTGAGCCGCCGTACGACCGTCAGCCCGGCCGTGCGCTCGTCGGGGAGGACGCTGGGGTGGTCTGCGGTGGTCTTCCCGTTCACGACGACTACCGGCACGGTCGTCTCGGGCAGGTCGATCAGTCGCGCCCCGAGGAGGCCGACGAGCACTCCGTCGACCCGCCGGTCGATCATCGACTCGAACGCGTCGGCGATGCCCGCCTGGCCGGCCTCTCCGGCTTCGGCGATCAGCACGGAATGGCCGAACTCCTTGGCGGCGGCGAGGACGCCGCTGATCATCCCGGAGGCGTAGCGGGTGATGGTCACCTGGTCGGAGATGAACCCGATCGCCCGGGTCTTCCCGAGCCGCAGGCTCTGCGCGGCGGGGTTGGGGCGGTAGCCGAGTTCGGCGGCGGCGGCCCGCACGCGTTCAGCCGCATCCTCGGACAGGCGGGTGCCCGGCTTGTCGTTGAGGATCATGCTCACGGCCGCCTTCGACATGCCGGAATGCCGGGCGACGTCGGCGAGTGTGATGCGTCGCGCCATCGGCTTGTCCATCATCTGCCTCCCGACATCTGCTGAACCATTTCAGCACATCTCTTGCCATCGGGTCGGATCGAGTGCTACTTTCCTTTTTGCTGAATCAATTCAGCACCTGAGTTCGTCGCAGTCGACGGCTCGGGCGGAAACCTACGAGCAGGGAACGACAACGTGGTTGAACTCAGTCGCAGGGCGATGATCGCCCTGCTCGGCCTCGGCGCCATCGGCACCGCCGTCTCATGGCCCCGCCTCACCGGCGGCGACATCCCCGGCAGAGGAGATGACGCCCTGACCGTCGCGCTCTTCGGCACGGCGCAGGATGCCGCGGCCCGGCAGGCGCTCGTCGAAGGGTTCCAGCGGAAGCATCCGGGAATCGCCGTGCGCATCGTGGCGATCCAGGGTCAGGACTGGAGCAACTACTTCGCCAAGATCCTCACCATGGTCGCGGCGGGGACGCCGCCGGATGTCGTCACGGTCGCCACCGAGGGAACCCAGTTGTTCGCCTCGCGGATGGCGCACCCCATCGACGAGTACGTGCAGCGCGACGGCGATGAACTGAAGGAGTACTTCGACGACGTGCATCCCGCACTCGTCGAGGCGTTCATGTACAAGGGCAATCTCTTCCAGCTGCCCGACAACTTCAACGCTCCGAACATCTTCTACAACACCGGAGCGCTCGAGCGGGCGGGGCTGGAGCGTCCGCGCGACGACTGGACGGTCGACGACTTCTTCCAGGTGTCGCGTGCGATGAAGAAGTCGGCCGATGGCAACTTCCTGCCGTACTTCTGGAACAACCGCCTCTGGGGCGGAGTGGTGCCCTGGCTGTACGTGAACGACACCAGCTTCCTCACGGAGGAGAAGGCACCCGGCGGGGACTGGCTCTGGAACAGGTTCTATCCGAACGAGAAGCCGCGCGGTGGCGGACCCCTGTGGCAGAACGCCGACGCTCTCAACGAGCGCACGATCGAGAGCTTCGAGGTGCTGCAGCAGATGGTCGGCGAGGGCATCGCGGCCAACCCGGCGCAGGGCGGCGGCAATGAGCTCGTCTCGCTGTTCTCCACCGGCAAGGTCGGGATGACGCCGGCCGGCGGATTCTGGGTCCAGGGCCTGAACGACGCCGGCGTCGCCGGCGACGAGTACGACGTGAGCTTCTTCCCGAAGATGCGCAGCCAGCGGCATCAGTTCGGTGCCGGCGGCTACGCGATCATGGAGACCTCGCCCCGCAAGGACGAGGCCTGGGAGTGGCTGAAGTACTGCATCTCCGACGAGGGCATCCGCATCGCCCATCCGCGCCCGGATTCGTCGATCCCGCGTCGCTCGATCAACGACGAGCTGTACGGCGCCGGCATGGGGCCGAAGCACTGGCAGGTGTTCTACGACACCCTCGACAAGTTCCCCGACACCGGGCCGATGCCCGCACCTCCGCAGCAGGCGGCCGTCGAGTCCGCGCTGATCAAGAACGTCGTCACGACCATCACCAACGGCCCCGGTGGCGTCCGCCGCGGACTCGAGACCATGCAGCGCGACCTCGAACTCGCCCTGAAGGGACGATGATGTCCACCACGACGCTCTCGACCCGCGCCAACATCGTCCCTCCGGGTGTGAAGCCCGCTCCGGAGAAGAAGCGCGGCAACCGCCTGCTGATCTGGGTGTTCCTCGCCCCGACTGTGATCGGGCTCGGAATCTTCACGTTCATCCCCATCATCGGCTCCATCGTGCTGGCGTTCTTCCGCTGGGACATCATCACCGCTCCCGAGTTCGTCGGGGTCGATAACTTCGTGCAGCTCGCCGCCAATCCGACCGTGCGGGTGTCGTTCCTGAACACGATCGGCTTCGTGATCGTGGCGGTGATCCTGCAGCTGGCCGTCGCGCTCGGCCTGGCGGTGCTGGTGCAGTCGAAGATGCCGAACTGGCTGCGCACGTTCTTCCGATCGGCGCTGTTCTTCCCGCTGATCCTGTCGGCAGCATCCGTCTCCCTGGTGATGGCGTACCTGTTCAATCAGGAGTTCGGCCTGGTGAACCAGGTGCTCGGCTGGTTCGGCGTCGCCAAGCTCGGCTGGCTCACCACCGGCTTCGGCGCGAAGGTCGTCGTACTGCTGGTCTACGTGTGGCAGAACTTCGGCTTCACCTTCCTGCTCTTCATCGGCGGCGTCGCCGCCATTCCGAAGGAGGTCTACGAGGCATCCTCGATCGACGGCGCGACCGGATGGCGGCAGTTCCGCCAGATCACCATCCCCTTGATCAGTCCGACGATGCTGGTCGCGAGCGTGATGGCGATCATCGGCGCCCTGCAGATCTTCGATCAGCCCTACGTCCTCACGCGAGGCGGACCCGGAGATGAGACCCGCACCGCGGTGATGGTCATCTACGAATCCGCCTTCCAGCAGCTCGAGTTCGGTCTCGCCTCGGCGATCGGCATCGTGCTGACCATCCTGATCATGCTGGTGACCGCAGTGCAGTTCCAGCTCAGCAAGCGTTTCGTCTTCTACGGGTGAGGAACTGACATGACTATCCAAGCGGTCCAGAAGACCTCCCCGCTGCGCGGACTGGGTTCGTTCGGCAAGTACGCGCTGCTCATCGTCGCCGCGTTCCTCACACTGGCCCCGGTCGTGTGGACCCTCATCACTGCGATGTCGCCGCAGAACGTCGACACCGGCGCCGTCGAGTTCGGCCTCGGCGCGTTCGCCGACGTCTTCGCGCGCATTCCGGTGTGGCTCTACACCTGGAACAGCGCCCTGGTGACGCTGCTGATCGTGGTCGGGCAGATGCTCAGCGCGGCGATGGCGGGATACGTCTTCGCGCGATTCGAGTTCCGCAGCAAGAAGATCCTGTTCATGCTGATCCTCGCCACGATGATGGTGCCGATGCAGGTGACGATCGTGCCGGTGTTCATGCTCGTGAGAGGCATGGGCCTCGCCGACACCCTGCTGGCGCTGATCGTGCCGGCGCTGCCGACGGCGTTCGGCACGTTCCTCATGAGGCAGTACTTCCTGAGCCTGCCGCCCGAGCTCGCCGAGGCGGCCGAGATCGACGGCGCCGGACCCTGGCGGGTGTTCTTCGGCGTCTATCTGCCGCTCGCGACACCGGGCCTGGCCATCGTCGGCATCCTCGCGTTCAACTACCACTGGAACGAGTTCTTCCGTCCCTTGATCATGACGATCAGCGATCAGAACTTCACGCTGCCTCTGGGCCTCGTCACGCTGCAGGGCAACCTCGGCACCGGAAGCGTGGCGACGGTGCTCGCCGGCGTCATCATCTCGATGATCCCTGCGCTGCTCGTGTTCATCTTCGGGCAGAAGCCGCTGCGCGAAGGCCTCACCGCGGGTGCCGGCAAGTAGCCGCAAATCCTGAATCCGACCTCGACCCCGACCACCTGAAGGAAGCCGTAAGTGACCGACGCCGACGCGCCCCGACCCGTCCTGCATTTCACCCCGGAGCGGAACTGGATGAACGACCCGAACGGGCTCGTCTTCCACCGCGGCAGGTACCACTTGTACTACCAGTGCAATCCGGAGGGGACGATCCACGACCACATCAGCTGGGGGCACGCGTCCAGCACCGATCTCACCCACTGGGAGCACCATCCGATCGCGATCCGCGACGATGAGGCCGGGGAGATCTTCTCCGGATCCGCCGTCATCGATCACGGCAACACGTCGGGTTTCGGCTCGGCCGACGCGCCGGCGCTGGTCGCGCTTTACACCCAGGCATCGAGGAACCCGAGCCGACAGGCGCAGTCGCTCGCCTACAGCATCGACGATGGCATGACCTGGACGAAGTACGCGGGCAACCCGGTGCTCGATCGCGGCACCGGGGAGTTCCGCGACCCGAAGGTGTTCCGTTACGACGGGCCGGCCGGCAGCTACTGGGTGATGGTCGCCGTCGAGGCGGTCCACCGGCAGGTGCTGCTGTATCGCTCCGATGACCTCACGCGCTGGACGTTCCTGTCGAGCTTCGGACCGGAGCGGGCCGTCGACGGCGTTTGGGAATGCCCGGACCTGTTCCCGCTCGCGGTCGACGGCGACCCGTCAGACGTGCGCTGGGTGCTGATCATCAGCCTCAGCCCCGGCGGCGTCGCGGGCGGCTCAGGCACCCAGTACGTCATCGGCCGTTTCGACGGCGTGACTTTCAGCGCGGATACCGAGGCGACCGGAGAGGCCGTGGACTGGCTCGACTTCGGGCGGGATTGCTACGCCGGTGTCACCTTCGACGGCCTGGCCCGCGAGGAGCGGACGATGATCGCGTGGATGTCGAACTGGGATTACGCGCGCGAACTCCCTGCCGGAGACGGACTCCTCCAGCGCGGAATGATGACGCTCCCTCGGCGGCTCTCCCTCGTACGCCACGACGGGCGGCTGCGGCTCCGGCAGCAGCCGGTCGCCGCTCCGCTCGAGGACGAGGTCGCGATCGAGGCGGCATCCGTCGACGAGCGGGTCACGCTGATGGAGCGGCTGCCCGAAGCCGGGCGGATGACGCTGCGCGTGGACACTCGGGATGCGGCGGGGTTCGCCCTCCATCTGCGATGCGACCCCGCAGGCGGCGACGGCATCGTCCTGGCCTACGATCGCCAGGAGGGGCACATCAGCCTGGATCGCCGGGCCGGTGGCGATCAGGTGCACGAGAGCTTTCCGAGCGTCGAAGTCATGCCGGTCTCCGGCGCTGAGCTCCTCGAGCTCGTCATCTGGCTGGACCGCGCGTCGATCGAGATCTTCGCCGACGGCGGCACCCGCGTGCTCACCGATCTCCTGCCCCCGCAGCGCGGCACGGCGCTCGCCATCGAAGGGCGAGGGGGCGCGGTGCGGGTCGAGAGGATCGCGGTGGCGGAGGCCGTCGTCCCGGGATGAGGAGCGGTGCGGGTGGTGCCGGTCGGGCTTCCCGACCCCATACACAGCCGCAGGTGGGAAACTGGAACGATGAGCGCTCCCGTCGTCACGAATCTCGCCACCCCCCTGAGCGAGGCGGAAGTGCTGCGCATCCGCGAGGACTTCCCGATCCTGCAGACGCAGGTGAACGGGCATCCGCTCTCCTATCTCGATTCCGGCGCGACATCGCAGCGCCCGCTGGCGGTGCTGGATGCCGAGCGCGAGTTCGCATCGACGATGAACTCGGCTGTGCATCGCGGAGCGCACACCCTCGCCGCCGAGGCGACGGAGCTGTTCGAAGACGCCCGCAGCACGCTCGCTCGTTTCATCGGCGCCGATGACGACGAGATCGTCTGGACCTCGAACGCCACCGAGGCGATCAACCTCGTCGCCTACTCGCTCTCCAACGCCTCCGCCGGCCGCGGCGGCGCCGAAGCCGACCGGCTCCGGCTCCGGGAAGGCGACGAGATCGTCGCCACCGAGATGGAGCACCACGCGAACCTCATCCCGTGGCAGGAGCTCGCCGCCCGCACCGGTGCGACGCTGCGGGTCATTCCGGTCGACGACGACGGCGCCCTGCGACTCGACGACGCGGCCGCCATCATCAACGCCCGCACCCGGATCGTCGCCGTCACCCACGTCTCGAACGTGCTCGGCGTGATCAACCCCGTGGCCCAGCTGATCGCCATGGCGCGCGAGGTCGGCTCGCTCGTGCTGCTCGACGCCTGCCAGTCGGCCCCGCATCTCCCGCTCGACGTCAAGGAGCTCGACGTCGACTTCGCCGTGCTCTCCGGCCACAAGATGCTCGGCCCCACCGGGATCGGCGCTCTCTACGGTCGGCGCGAACTCCTCGAGGCCATGCCGCCGTTCCTCACCGGCGGGTCGATGATCACCACCGTCACGACGACGGCCGCCGAGTACCTGCCGCCGCCGCAGCGCTTCGAAGCCGGCACGCAGCGAGTGTCGCAGGCGATCGCGCTCGCCGCCGCCGCCGACTACCTCACGGCGGTCGGGATGCCGCGGATCGCTGCGCACGAGGCCGCCTTCGGCCGTCAGCTCGTCGACGGGCTGAGCGCGATCGAGGGCGTTCGCGTGCTCGGCGCCGGCATCGACCTGCCACGGGTCGGGCTCGCCAGCTTCGATGTCGCCGGCATCCACTCCCACGATGTCGGCCAGTTCCTCGACGATCTCGGCATCGCGGTGCGCGTCGGGCATCACTGCGCCCAGCCGCTGCACCGCCGGCTCGGTGTCACCTCCTCCACGAGGGCGAGCACCTACCTCTACACGACGCAGTCCGAGGTGGATGCCGTGATCGATGGCGTCGCCGCGGCGATCCAGTTCTTCCGGAGGGGCGCATGAGCGACCTGCAGAACCTGTACCAGGAACTCATCCTCGACCACTCCCGCACGCCGTACGGCTTCGGCCTGCGCGATGCGGTCGCAGCGCAGTCGCACCAGGTGAACCCGACCTGCGGGGACGAGGTCACTCTGCAGGTGCACCGTGGGGCGGACGGCACCATCGAGGCGATCGCGTGGGAGGGCCACGGATGCGCCATCTCGCAGGCATCCGCCTCGCTGTTCGCGGAATTGGCCGAAGGACTGACGGTCGACGAGGTGGAAGTGCGCATCGCCGCGTTCCGAGAGGCCATGCGCTCCCGCGGGAAGATCGAGCCCGATGAGGAGCTGCTCGGCGACGCCGCGGCTCTCGGCGGGGTGTCCAAGTACGTCGCCCGAGTGAAGTGCGCAATGCTCGCCTGGGTCGCCGCAGAGGACGCGCTGCACAAGCTGGGCTGATCCGTCGGGAGCGACGGCAGAGGAGGATGGACGCATGCCTCTGACGCTGCTGCCGCTGCCCGCCGATCGCTACGACGCCTGGCTGGAGGCCACCAGGGCTCGGCTCATCCGGCTGCGGCAGGAATCGGGGATGCGGCCGGGGCAGGATGCGGTCGACCAGGCCGATGCCTACTTCACCGACCTGCTTCCCGACGGGTTGGACACCGCGACCTCACGCATCCTGCGCATCGTCGACGACGTGGACGGTGAGATCGGCACGGTCTGGCTCGGGCTGAGCAGCCCCAAGCTGTTCGTCGTCGACCTCGCTTTCGCCGTCACGCCCACCGACGCGCAGCACGACGCTCTCTTCGCCGCGGTCCTGGCGACGGCGCGAGAGCGCGGGGTAAGCAAGGTGAGCATGGCCCTCTTCCCTCAGGATGCCGAGGGGCATCGGTTCGTCGAGGGGAGGGGCTTCGAGGTCTCGTCGATCCAGATGCTGCTCGAGCCGCTTCCGGACCGGGAGGTCGCCGCGCATGTCGACGTGGTGCCGATGACCCCGGAGCGTTACCCGCGGTACGCCGTGGAGTCGGAGGCGGCGTTCGCCCAGGATCTCGTCGATGCGGGACGGTACACGATGGGGGAAGCGGTGGAGGAGTCGCACCGGCAGTTCCTCGACGAGCTTCCGCACGGGCTGGACACGCCCGGCCAGGAGCTGTTCACCGCGTCTGTCGACGGCGCCGAGGTCGGCATCCTGTGGATCGGCATGCGCCGGAGGGACGGTCGTCGTCACGCGTTCGTCCTCGACATCGAGGTGGCCGCCGACCAGCGGCGCAAGGGGTACGGACGCGAGCTCATGCACGCGGCTGAACGAGAAGCGGCAAGGCTCGGCGCCGGGTCGATCGGGCTGCACGTGTTCGGGTTCAACGGGGGCGCCGTCTCGCTCTACGAGCAGCTCGGATACCGGCGAGTCGAGGAGCACCACCTCCTGGAACTGTGAACCGGCGCTCCCGACATGCGGCGTCATCCACGGGAATACCGTGATGCCGCCGGCGTTGGGCCGGACATGACAACTCTTGGAATCATCGGCGCAGGACACATCGGAGCACAGGTCGCACGCGTGGCCGTCGCCTCCGGATACGACGTGGTCATCGCGAACTCGCGCGGTCCGGAGACCCTCGGCGACCTCGTCGCGGAACTCGGCCCGAAGGCGAGGGCTGCGACCGCGGCGGAGGCGGGAGCGGTGGGCGACGTGGTCGTCGTGACCGTGCCGCTGCACGCGATCGATCAGGTCCCGGTCGAGCCGCTGGCGGGCAAGATCGTGCTCGACACGAACAACTACTACTTCGAGCGCGACGGCCGCATCGACGCTCTGGACAAGGGCGAGACCACCACGTCGGAGCTGGTCCAGCGGCATCTGCCCACCTCGAAGGTGGCCAAGGCGTTCAACCACATCTACGCATCGGACATCGCGACGACGGGCGCCCCGGCAGGGGAGCCGAACCGCCGTGCTCTGGCCACGGCGAGCGACCATGACGACGCGGCGGCGTTCGTCGAGCGCTTCTACGACGAGATCGGCTTCGACACCGTGAACGTCGGTCCGCTGAGTGAATCGTGGCGCGTGGAGCGCGATCGTCCTGCCTACGTCGTCCGTCAGAACGCCGAGGAGCTGACGAGGAATCTGGCGCTCGCGAATCGCCTGCCCTGACGCGTTCGGGCGCCCGGCACAGGGGCGGGATGCTGCGGCATCTCGCCCCTTCGGCGTCGAGGGATGCGCGCGACGCGGAATGCCCGAGAATGTCGAACTGCTCGAAGAACCCCGAAAGGATGGGAGAATCCAGACATGACGAGGCTGGGGGCGGTCGGCGAACTGGAGTCTGCGCGTGTGGCGCGGATCCTGCGGGATGACATCGTGCAGGGTCGGCGGCTGCCGGGGGAAAAGCTCATCGAGCGCGACATCGCCGCCGAACTCGACGTCTCACGCCTGCCCGTCCGGGAGGCGATCCGCGCGCTGGTCGCGGAGGGGATCGTCCTCGTGAAACCGCGCAGTTGGGCGGTGGTGCGCGAGTTCACTCTGCGTGATCTGCGTGATCTCAGCGAGATCCGCGAGGCGGTCGAGACGCTGATCTTCGTCTTCGCGACCGAACGGCACGACGAGGCCGGGATCGAACGCCTGCGGGCGACGCTCGAGCGGGAGGAGACCGCTGCCCGCGAGGACGACGTGGATGCCGCTCGAACGGCGGCCACGCAGTTCCACCAGGTCGCCACTGAACTCGCCGGCAACGAGATGATCGACGAGCTCATCCGCGCCTTCGTCACGCGTCTGCGCTGGCTGTTCGGTCAGCACGACGACCTGCTGAGGATGGCGGCCGAACATCGGTCGATCTTCGACGCCATGGCCGCGCGGGATGCTGATGCCGTGCGGCGGCTCGTCCGGCGGCACCTCCTGGAGGGGCAGGAAGCCGCCGAGCACCGTCTGCGCACGAGTCCCGCGACGCTCGCCGGCCCGGCGGCTCCGCTGCCCTGACCGGACCCGGCGTGACCGCACCGGCCGGGATCGCGAGCGCCGGCTGATCCGTCCGTTCAGGGAGTGGTCGTATCGGTCGCCGCGCGCAACGGGCGCCGCATCGCCGCCCAGTACATGGTCGGGGCGAGTCGCACGAGCAGATCGATGAGACGCGCCTCGCGGCCGATCATCGTCCGCACGCGGCGCCGCCTCGTCGCGCGTACGATCAGGGCCGCGGCATCCGCGGGTTCCGTGTGATACATCGCGGCCTGAGCCGCCGCCGCCCGCGCGGCGATGGCCGGATCGATCGCCGCGGCGTAGCGGCCGTGCAGGATGATCCCGGTGCGCACCCCTGCCGGGTAGACGGCGCCGACCGAGACCGAGGTGCCTTCGAGTTCGTGCCGCAGCGCTTCGGAGAAGCCGCGGACGGCGAACTTGCTCATCGCGTACGGGATGCGGCCGGCAGGAGCAGCGAGGGCGTAGACGCTGGCGAGGTGCGTGATGTGCGCCGCCGGTGCCGCGCGCAGCAGGGGAAGCAGCGCCTTCGTGATCGAGACCGTTCCCCACAGGTTCACATCGACCAGCCAGCGCATCTCCTCCATCGTGAGCTGGTCGAGGGTGCCGAGCATCGACGACCCTGCGCAGGTGATCAGCGCGTTCACCTGCCCGTGCACGGCGGCGATCTCGGCGGCCACTGCGAACACCGCCCGGTCGTCACGCAGGTCGACGACGTGCGTCGTCACGGTCGTTCCCGTCAGCTCGGCGGCGACCGCGGTCAGCGCATCGGCGTTGTGGTCGATCAGCGCGAGATGCGCGCCCTCCGCGGCGAGCAGGCGCGCGACGGCGGCTCCCATACCGCTCGCTGCGCCGGTGACGACCGTGGTGCTGCCGGCGAATTCGAGCGGCTGCATCCGTCCTCCTCAGGCGCGATCCCGAGGACGTCGCCCGCGCATCGGCGTGGGCGACCGGACCCCGATCGGATCCATTCTGGCCGACGCTCCGCGCAAGCGATACCGGTACGCTCGTGGAGAGGAGGTTGCGGTGGGACGAACAGCGGATGCCATCGCTGAAGGTGTCGCGATCGCGACCGCTGCCGCGCGCCTCGTGGTGAAGAACCACATCCTCGTCGGCACGATCGCCGAGGGCGGCGTCTTCGACATCGACGAGTACATCGCCGACGCCCGCGAAGCGCTGCGTGCGATGGCGGAGGAGTCGGAGCAGGCGGAGAAGATGCTGACCGAGCTGCGCAAGCGCGCCCGCGGTCGGCACTCCGATTCTTCGGGTACGCACGACTACCGTGATCGCGACGTGCGCAATCTGAAGCGTCGAGCGAAGCAGTCCCACGGCGTCGCGACCAAGCTCCGCGAGACGATGGAGAACCCCGAGGCGCTCCGCGTCATCGTGGAGGAGGCGCGCGAGGGAGCCTGGGCCGACGTGCGTCACAACCTCGATCGGCGCCTGCGCGTCGAGGGGATGCGGCCCGATCAGGACCCCGACTACGACACGATGCGGGAGGCGCGGATGCAGGCGCTCCGGCTCGTCGACCTGCAGGCGTTGTCATCGCAGCAGCGCGCCCGCCGCAAGCTCAAGAAGAAGCAGAAGGCGGCCGAGCAGGAGGCCTGACCCCCGTTTCGCAATCGTGGCGCGACTGTTGTAGGCTTATCGTCGGCCCGCTGAGCGGGCAGGAGCGCCCGTAGCTCAATGGATAGAGCATCTGACTACGGATCAGAAGGTTAGGGGTTCGAGTCCCTTCGGGCGCACATCAGCTGAGAATCCCCGTCACGGAAGTGGCGGGGATTTCTTCGTCTCCGGTCGACGTCAGTCGACCAGGCTCGTCGTCGCCGGATCGCGACGCGCGACCTCTGCGGCAGTCGCCACGATGACGCGTCGCATCGCCGCGCCCGCGGTGGTCGGCGTGACGTCGCTGCGATGGGCGAGGATGATCGTCCGTGTCATCCGCGGGTCCGACAGCCGCACGGAACGCAGCTCCGGGCGGTCCAGCAGCACCATCGCGGGGACGACCGCGACGCCCAGACCGCGCTCGACGAAGCGGAGCACCGCGTCCATCTCCGCACCTTCCAGAACCGGCGTCGGCGCGAGGCCGGCCGCGCGGAACGCGGCGTCCGTCGTCGCGCGCAAGTCGTAGCTCTCGTCGAAGGCGATCAACGGCAGTTCGGCGAGTTGTTCCAGCGTGATCGTCGATTCCGACGAGAACGGCGATCGCGCGGCGGACGAGACGACGACCAGCTCCTCCGACAGCAGCGGCATCCGGGTCAGGCTCACTCCGGCGACGGGCGGGTCGTCGGATGCTGTGATGAGCGCCATGTCGACGGCCCCGACGGTGAGCTGCTCGACGAGCGACCGGGAGCCGGCCTCGGCGAGGTGCAGCTCGATGCCCGGATGCGTCTCGTGGAAGGCGCTCACGGCCTCCGGGACGAGGCTGATGCAGAGCGTGGGCGTGGCGCCGAGGCGCACACGCCCACGACGCAGGCCTCGGAGTTCGCCCATCTCCTCGCGGATCGAGTCGGCCTCCGCGAGCATCCGCTGCGCGCGCGGCATCAGCACCTCGCCGGCCGCAGTGAGCGAGATGTGCCCGCGCGCGCGATGGAAGAGCTCCGCGCCGAGTTCACGTTCGAGCGTCGAGATCTGACGGCTCAGCGACGGCTGGGCGAGGTGCAGGTGCTCGGAGGCGCGCGTGAAATGCCCGAGTCGTGCGACCTCCACGAATCCGCGCAGTTGCTCCAGGTTCATGTGTGAAGGGTATCGAATCAAGCAGAAGTATGCATTGGAGTTATCGGGCGCTCGTTCCTAGCGTGGAAGACATGAGCACTCGCGAACGACAGATCTCCACCACCGTCCTCGTCATCGGAACGGGCGGCTCCGGCCTGCGCGCGGCGATCGAGGTCGCCGAGCGGGGCGTCGATGTGCTCGCGGTCGGGAAACGCCCACGACAGGATGCGCACACCGCGCTCGCCGCCGGCGGCATCAACGCCGCGCTCGGCACCATGGACGAGGGCGACAGCTGGCAGCAGCACGCGGCCGACACGATCAAGGAGAGCTACCTCCTCGCCAACCCGCACACCGTCGAGATCGTCGCGCAGGGGGCCGAGCGCGGCATCCGCGACCTGGAGCGCTACGGCATGGA
The DNA here is from genome assembly GCF_002872075.1 of Microbacterium aurantiacum. Classification (GTDB taxonomy): domain Bacteria; phylum Actinomycetota; class Actinomycetes; order Actinomycetales; family Microbacteriaceae; genus Microbacterium; species Microbacterium aurantiacum_A. The sequence continues at coordinate 308,599 of NZ_PGGU01000029.1, forward strand.
CTTCGCTCGCGAAGACGACGGACGCATCTCGCAGCGCTTCTTCGGCGCGCACACGTTCCGCCGCACCGCGTTCGCCGGCGACTACACCGGACTCGAGATCCAGCGTTCGCTGGTGCGCCGGGCCGAACAGCTGCACGTGCCGATCCTCGACCACGTGTACATCACGCGCCTGCTGGTTCGCGACAACGTCGTCTTCGGCGCCTACGGCTTCGATCAGAGCGACGGCACCCGCTACCTGATCCACGCGGATTCCGTGATCCTCGCGGCCGGTGGCCACAACCGCATCTGGCGCCGCACCTCCTCTCGCCGCGACGAGAACACCGGCGACTCGTTCCGCCTCGCCGTCGACGCGGGGGCGCGGCTGCGCGACCCGGAGCTGGTGCAGTTCCATCCGTCCGGGATCATCGAGCCCGAGAACGCGGCGGGGACCCTGATCTCCGAGGCCGCGCGCGGGGAGGGCGGCATCCTGCGCAACGCGCTCGGCGAGCGTTTCATGGAGAAGTACGACCCTGAGCGGATGGAGCTGTCGACCCGCGACCGCGTCGCGCTCGCCGCGTACACCGAGATCGCCGAGGGGCGGGGCACGGAGAACGGCGGCGTCTGGCTCGACGTCTCGCACCTGCCGCGCGAGACGATCATGTCGAGGCTGCCGCGCGTCTATCAGACGATGCTCGAACTGCAGATGCTCGACATCACCACCGATCCGATCGAGATCGCGCCGACCGCGCACTACTCGATGGGCGGGGTGTGGGTGCGCCCGGAGGACCACCAGACCGATGTCGAGGGCCTGTACGCGATTGGCGAGGCGTCGAGCGGACTGCACGGGGCGAATCGCCTGGGCGGCAACTCGCTCATCGAGCTGCTCGTGTACGGACGGATCGTGGGCCAGGCGGCGGTCGAGTTCGCGGCGGACCGGGATGCACAGCAGCGGTCTTCCGCCGCCGTCGACGTCGCCCGCGCCGAGATCTCCGGCCTGCTCGCCGCGGACGGCCGCGAGAACGTCCGTGCGCTGCAGCGGGCGATCCGCAACACCATGACGTCGTACGCCGGGGTGGTGCGTTCGGAAGAGGGGCTGCTGGCAGGCCTCGCCGAGCTGGATGCGATCGAGGTGCGGATGGCCGACATCGGCATCCATCCCGATATCGCCGGTTTCCAGGACCTTGCGCACGCCTTCGACCTGAAGGCCTCGGCGCTCGCCGCCCGTGCCACTCTCGAGGCCGCTCTCGAGCGGCGGGAGACCCGCGGATGCCACAACCGCAGCGACTATCCCGAGACGGATCCCGCGCTGCAGGTGAACCTCGTGTGGTCGCCGCGCGATGGCGTGACCCGCGAGCCGATCCCGCCGGTGCCGGCGGAGATCGCCGAGCTCATGCGCGACGTCGACACCGCGGGCAAGCTCGTCGAGTAGTGGCTGTCCTCCTCGGCCGGCGCTGCGTCAGCGGATCAGGCGGGTCTCCATGGCCACGATGCGGTCTCCCTCCGAGGTGAACAGGAGGAGGGATTCGGGGACGCCGTCGGAGATCGCGACCACGGCGAATCCGGTCGCGAGTTCGACGATCTCGAAGTCGAAGCCCGCCGCGTAGCGGTGGTAGGCGGCGGCGCTCGAGGCCACGCTCTCCGCGCCGCGGACGATGCGGATGCCGTCAGCGCCCTGATCGACGCGGAACTCCACATCGGGGTGCAGCACCGCCAGCAGCCCGGCGAAGTCTCCGGTGCGCGCGGCCGCGAGGAACGCATCCACGACGGCTCGCCGTTGTTCGCGGGTCGCCGCCTGCTGGGGGTCGCCGGGGGCAGCCCCGCGCACGCGGTCCCGTGCCCGGCTGGCGAGCTTGCGCGCGGCGGGCGTCGTCCGGTCCACGATCGGCGCGACCTCGTCGAACGACAGGCCGAACACGTCATGCAGCACGTAGGCGAGGCGCTCATCGGGTGTCAGCTGCTCGAGCACCAGCATCAGGGCGTAGCCGACCCGGTCGGCGCTCTCCGCG
>NZ_PGGU01000002.1 GCF_002872075.1 Microbacterium aurantiacum
CTCCGCGACCCTCCGCGGGGCGGGGCCGCCGAGCGGCGCCCCCGCTCGGCGGGCTCCGCGGCTGCCTCGCCGCCGGGGCCACGGCTGGGTGGCTGTCGCGTTCCTCGCCCCCGGGATGATCGGTTTCGTCGTCTTCATCCTCACCCCGCTGTTCGGATCGGCCTTCATCAGCCTCTTCGACTGGAAGCTGTTCGGCAGCCCCGCCTTCATCGGCTTCGACAACTACGTCAAGCTCTTCCGCGACCCCACGTTCTACACGGTGCTCGGGAACACGGTCATCTTCGCGATCGTCTACACAGCGCTCAACCTGTTCGTGGCGCTCGTGATCTCACTCTGGCTCAACACGCGCATGAAGGGCGCCGGCGCCTGGCGGGTCATCTTCTTCCTCCCCGTGATCACGCCCATGGTCGCCAACGCCCTCGTCTGGCGTCTGCTGCTCTCGCAGGACGGTCTCGTCAACTCGACGCTCGCGACGGTCGGAATCGACGGACCGAACTGGCTCTCCGACTCGGCATGGGCCCTGCCCTCGGTGATCGCCATGTCGGTCTGGCAGTCGTTCGGCTACAACGTCATCGTGTTGTCGGCCGGGCTCAGCGCGATCCCGAGGGAACTGCTGGAGGCGTCGCGGATCGACGGGACCAGCGCGTGGCAGCGCCTGCGGTACATCATCCTCCCGCTGCTCTCGCCGTCGCTCTTCTTCTGCTCGACCATGACGATGATCGGCGCCTTCCAGGTCTTCGTGCAGCCTCTCTTCCTCACGCAGGGCGGGCCCGGCGAGAGCACCAACACGTTCGTGCTGTACCTGTACCGCAACGGTTTCGTCTTCGACCGGCTCGGCTACGCATCCGCGCTGGCGTGGATCCTGTTCCTCGTCGTGATGCTCATCACGGCACTGCAGTTCGTCGGCCAGAGGAAGTGGGTGAACTATGAGTGACACCAGGACACTGCCCCGGCGTGCACACCAGAGGCGGGCATCCGTCAAGGAATGGCTCAACACCGCTGCGATCGCGATCGTCGCGCTGATCTTCGCGTTCCCCTTCATCTGGATGTTCCTCACGGCTCTCAAGCCCGAGGACGAGGTCTTCACCGCGACACCGCAGATCTTCGGCTCGGAGATCCGCTGGGCGAACTTCGTCGAGGCCTGGACGGTCGTCCCCTTCGGGCGCTTCATCCTGAACGGGTTGTTCGTCGCGATCGGCGGCGCCGCGCTCTCGGTCGTCGTCGCCGTGATGTCGGCCTACGCCTTCTCGCGGCTGCGGTTCCGGTTCCGCGACAAGCTGTTCCTGCTGTTCGTGCTCACGCTGGTGCTGCCGCAGGAGGTGCTGGTGGTGCCGCTCTTCATCATGGTCAACAGCTGGGGATGGAACGACAGCTACGGGGCGCTCATCATCCCGTTCGCCTTCACGGCGTTCGGGACGTTCCTCATGCGCCAGTTCTTCCTGACGATCCCGATCGAGTACGAGGAGGCCGCCCTGATCGACGGGGCCTCGCGGATCCGCACGCTGTGGTCCGTGCTGCTGCCGCAGCTGGTCGCACCGCTGAGTGTGCTCGCGGTCTTCTCCTTCATCGGCTACTGGAACTCGTATCTCTGGCCGCTGATCATCATCAACACGCAGGACATGGCCACCGTGCCCCTCGGGCTCGGAATGTTCACCGGCCAGTTCGGGACGCAATGGTCCCTGCTCATGGCGGGCTCGACGCTCGCCGTCATCCCCTCGTTGGTCCTCGTGCTGCTGCTGCAACGGCAGCTCATCAAAGGGGTCACCCTGGGCGGACTCGGAGGACGATGATGAACGCATCGCAGAACGCCGGCTCGAGCATCCTCGAAGCCACAGCCCGCGCCACGGCCGACATCACCGCGGGCAGCCGCATCGTGCATGTCGAGGCGCAGCTGTGCGACCTGCCGGTCGAGACCGAGCGCACCGATGCCCTGCAGACCTTCGTCAAGCAGGAGACCATCTTCGTGCGGCTGCGCACTGCGGACGGCGCCGAGGGCGTCGGCTACAGCTACACGATCGGCACAGGCGGCGGGGCCGTGCTGAGTCTGCTCCGCGAGACACTGCTGCCGGCCCTTCTCGGTCTCGAGGTCGAGCGCCCGGAGGCGGTCTGGCTCGCGCTGTTCGGCGTCACCCGGGCGACAACGGTAGGACCGATCACGGCGCTTGCGCTCGCCGCCGTCGACACCGCCGTGTGGGACGCGAAGACCCGTAGGGCGGGCCTCCCGCTCTGGGTCGCCGCCGGCGGGGCATCCGCCTCGGTCCCGATGTATGACACCGAGGGCGGCTGGCTGCATTTCGGCACGGACGAACTCGTCGCGCACGCGGTCGACGCACAGAATCGCGGCATGGGCGGGGTCAAGATCAAGGTGGGGATGCCGCGCGGCCATCAGGACCTCGAACGACTGCGCGCCGTTCGCGAGGCCGTGGGCGCCGGCATGGACCTCATGGTCGACGCGAATCAGTCGTTCACGGTCTCGGAGGCAGTTCGTCGTGCGCGGCTGTTCGAGCAGGTCGACGTCTTCTGGTTCGAGGAGCCGCTTCCCGCGGAGGACATCGAGGGGCACCGCCAGCTCGCCCGTTCGACATCGGTTCCGATCGCCGTCGGCGAGAGCATGTACTCCCTCGGACACTTCCGCGAGCATCTGCAGCGCGGGGGCGCGTCGATCGTGCAACCGGACGTCGCGAGGGTGGGGGGCATCACGCCCTGGCTGAAGATCGCGCACCTCGCCGAGGCGTTCAACGCCCCCGTCGCGCCGCACTTCCTCATGGAGCTGCACGTGTCACTCGTCTGCGCCGTCCCCAACGCGCTCTACCTCGAGCACATCCCGCAACTGCGCGCGGTGACGACAGGCGAGCTGCGCATCGCGGATGGACGGGGCTGGGCACCGTCGACCACCGGTCTCGGCATCGCCTGGGATGACGCGGCCCTCGGCCGGCTGATCGTCGGATGAGCCGGCCGGCACCGGTGCGCATCGGCCGCGGCGGCCTGACCGCTCCTCCCATCGGATACGGGGCCGCGTCGCTCGGCAACCTGTACCAGGCGCTGTCCGACGACGCATGGCCGGAGATCGTTCCTGCCGCCTGGGCCGGCGGGGTCCGCTACTTCGACGTCGCACCGCACTACGGCCTGGGCTTGGCGGAACGCCGTCTGGGCGAGAGCCTGCGCACTCTGCCTCGGGCAGAGTATGTGCTCTCCACCAAGGTCGGACGGCTGCTCGTGCCGCAAGACGCCTCCGGCCGTACAGACATCGAGAACCTCTTCGACGTGCCCGCCGCGCATCGGCGCGTGCGCGACTACTCCCGCGACGGGGTGATGAGGTCGATCGAAGACTCGCTCGACCGGCTCGGCCTGGACCGCATCGACCTGGTGCTGGTGCACGACCCCGACCACCATGAGCGCGAGGCACTGGACGGCGCCTTCCCCGCCCTGAGCGAGCTGCGATACCAGGGCGTCATCACATCGTTCGGGGCGGGGATGAATCAGAGCGCGATGCTCTCGCGCTTCATCACTGAGACCGACTCCGACGTCATGATGGTCGCGGGGCGCTGGACGCTGCTCGATCGGTCCGCCGCCGACGACCTGCTCCCGCTCGCCCTCGAACGCGAGGTGTCGGTGATCGCGGCGGCGATCTTCAACTCGGGCATCCTTGCGACCGATACGCCGAGCGCGGGCGACACGTTCGACTACGGCCCCGCGGGCCGCGCCGTCGTCGAGCGGGCGAGCGCGATCGCCGCAGTCGCCCGGCGCCACGGCAGCTCGTTGCCGGAACTCGCCGTGCAGTTCCCGCTCACCCACCCCGCTGTGGCCGCGGTCGTGATGGGAGGGGCGAGCGCGGAGCAGCTGGCCCGCAACAGCGCCCTCATGAGCCGGCCGGTCGCACCGGCGCTCTGGGGCGAGCTGCGCGACCGCGGGTTGATCGGCGCTTCGCCGATCAACATGCGCCGAGCCGGTGTGCGTGGCGGGCAGCCCGTACGATGAGACCCATGTTCAGCGACGATGCGGCCCCCGGCCCCCGGACGCTGCCGGCGCGGCGGGCCCTCGTCGACGATGTGTACGACGCCGTCCTCGGGCTCCTCATGGACCGGGTGATCGAGCCGGGCGCACGCGTGAACATCGACGCGGTCGCGCGCGATCTCGACGTTTCGCCCACGCCCGTGCGCGAGGCGCTCACCCGCCTGGAATCCGAAGGGCTGGTCGCGAAGCGGGCGCTCAAGGGATACGTGGCGGCTCCGCTGCTCGATGCCGCTGGCCTGCGCGACCTGTACGACATGCGCGAACTCCTCGAACCCGAGGCGGCGCGCCGGGCATCGGCGAACCTCGACGAGGCCACCGCCGCTGAGCTCGCCGATTCGGTGGGGCGCATGCGCACGGCATCCTCCCCCGGCGACGACGAGCACTTCCAGGACTACCGGCGGTTCATCGAGGAAGATCTCCGGTTCCACCACCTGATCGCCGACCGCGCACTCAGCCCCCTTCTCGCCGAGGCGATCATTCGCCTGCGCTCGCACATGCACCTGTACCGGCTGAACTTCCGGCACGACTTCGAGGACGACACGGTGAGCGAGCACGAGCTGATCCTCGATGCCCTCAGCCGTCGGGACCCGGATGCCGCTGCGGCGGCCATGCGCACGCACATCGAGAACTCGTATCGGCGCCTCGGTCCGATACTCGCTCCTCAGCCCGAGGATCCGGTCGACGGCTGACGCCTCCGGGTTGCGGTGCGTCCGCGTAACCCGGATGATTACTTCATGACGTCAAGTAACAGTGTCCCCCGCGTCGACCCGCTCAGGACGCCCCTGCTCGCCCACCTCCGTCGTGGCGGTGTGAGCGTCCTGTTCGCAGCCGACGGGTTCGGGGTTCCGGCGATCGTGCACTGGGGCCGCGCCCTGTTCGACGTCGATGCGGCAGGAATGGTCGCCACATCGGCTCCGGCCGTGATGAACAGCTCGATCGACATCCCGCGGTCGTTCTCGATCGCGGCCGGTCGTGCACATGGCTGGTCCGGAACCCCGGCCATCGAGGCCGACGCCGCGGATGCCGTCATCGACGGCTTCACGCTGATCGCCTCCGACGCCGACGAGTCGGAGGCTCGCTTCACGCTGCGCGACGCAGCATCGCTCTCCGAGGCCGTGTTCTCCTACCGGTTGGACGACGCCGGCATCCTCCATGCCGCGATCGAGATCCGCAACGCCGGCGCCGAGCATCCGATCGACATCCGCGCCGCCCGCATCGTCCTTCCGCTACCGGCCCGCGCCGAGGAGGTTCTCGACTTCACCGGGCGATGGACGAACGAGCGCCTTCCGCAGCGTTCGACGATCCACGACGGGACCTGGCTGCGGTCCTCCCGACGCGGCCGGCCGGGCCATGACGCGGCCATGCTCACCATGGCGGGAACCACGGGCTTCCGCTTTCGCTCCGGCGAGATCTGGGCGACGCACCTCGCGTGGAGCGGCAACCAGGAGACCATCCTTGAGCGACTGCCGGAGGGTGCCGCCGTGCACCGGTCGGTGCTCGGCGGCGGCGAGCTCGTCGAGGCGGGCGAAGTGCGCCTGCAGCCCGGAGAGACGTATCGCTCCCCCGATGCCCTGTTCGCCTGGAGTGACGAAGGGATCGACGGCGTGACAGCGCGGCTGCATGCATCCATCCGCTCGCGGCCAGGTCACCCCCGCTCGCCTCGTCCGCTGCTTCTCAACACGTGGGAGGCGGTGTACTTCGACCACGATCTCGCGACGCTGTCGGCTCTGGCCGAGTCCGCCGCCGAGCTGGGCATCGAGCGCTTCGTCCTGGACGACGGCTGGTTCCGCGCACGCCGCGACGACCATGCCGGCCTCGGCGACTGGTTCGTCGACGTCGACGTCTGGCCCGGCGGGCTCCGCCCCCTGTCGGACGCCGTGCACGGCCTGGGCATGCAGTTCGGCCTGTGGTTCGAACCGGAGATGGTGAATCCGGATTCAGACCTGGCCCGGGCGCACCCGGACTGGCTTCTGGGCGAGTCGCGGATATTGGAGTCGCGGCATCAGTTCGTGCTGGACTTCTCGCGCGAGGAGGTCGCCGCGTACGTCCTGGAACGTCTGGACTCCGTGATCACCGAGGCCGCCGTCGACTTCGTCAAATGGGACCACAACCGCGACCTGCACGCGGCGCTGGGCACGCGAGGCGACCGGCGCGTGCGTGCACATACGCAGGGGGTGTACCGCGTGCTCGACGAGCTCCGCCGCCGCCATCCGCTGCTGGAGATCGAGTCGTGTGCGAGCGGGGGCGGCCGCGTCGATCTCGGCATCCTCGCGCGCACCGACCGAGTGTGGGCCTCGGACTGCAACGATCCCGTCGAGCGGCAGAGCATTCAGCGGTGGACGCAGACCCTGCTGCCTCCCGAGCTGATCGGCTCCCACATCGGCGCAAGCGATTCGCACACCACGCACCGCCGCGCCTCGTTCTCGTTCCGTGCGATCACCGCACTCTTCGGGCATGCCGGCGTCGAGTGGGACATCGATGCCGCGACGACCGATGAGCGCCGCGGCATCGCCGCGTGGGCAGCGCTGTACAAAGAGGTGCGCGGCTTGATCCACTCGGGCGTCACGGTTCGCGGCGACGCCGTCGACGACGGCGCGCTGCTGCACGGCGTCGTCTCCCCGGATCGCCGTGAAGCACTGTTCGCCTGGGTCCGTACCGAGACGAGTGGCGTCGCTCACACCCCGCGCGTCCCGATCCCCGGACTCGACCTTCGCACGATGTACCGCGTGACGGTGCGCGAGGATGTCGGCGTCGCGAGCCGCCACCAGGTCGAGGATCCGGCGTGGCTCCAGTCCGCAGAGCCTCTGATCTGCACGGGTGCGGTCCTGGCGCAGGGACTGCCGTTGCCGGCGCTCAACCCCAGCCAGGCGATGCTGCTGCACCTGCAGGCCGTCGAAGCCTGACACGTGCTCCGATGGGTTGCGCTCCGCCCGCGCGAGAGTTATATTACGGTGTAAAGTAATCCCACCTGGAGAAGGCAGACATGACGCTCAGTGTCGAGCATGACATCCCCGCCGCGACGGCGAATGCGCCGTCGGATGCTCCCCGGCGAAGCTCCCGTCTCGTCCGGAGCCTGCGCCGCTACTGGCAGCTCTACCTGCTGCTGCTCCTGCCGATCATCTGGTTCCTCGTATTCCGCTACATCCCGATGGCGAACGCGGTGATCGCGTTCAAGAACTACAACCCGATCGACGGAGTGTGGGGCAGCCCCTGGGTCGGCTTCGACAACTTCGCCAACCTCTTCCGCAACCCGGTCTTCCCGCGCCTGGTCGGCAACACCTTCCTGCTCGCCGCCTACACTCTGATCGCGAGCTTTCCCCTGCCGATCATCCTCGCGCTGGCCCTCAACGAGGTGCGTCTGCGCTTCTTCACGCGCACGGTGCAGCTCGTCACCTACGCGCCGTACTTCATCTCCACTGTCGTGGTGGTGTCGATGACGATCCTGCTGTTGTCACCGAGAGTCGGACTCCTCGGCCGCACCCTGAGCTTCTTCGGCGCGGGGCAGGTGGATCTCCTGGCCGATGCCGACTTCTTCCGGCACATCTATGTCGCGACCGACATCTGGACCACCACCGGCTACTCGGCGGTCATCTATCTCGCCGCCCTCGCCTCGGTCGACACGTCGCTCTACGAGGCGGCCAAGATCGACGGAGCGAGCCGCCTGCAGAAGATCTGGAACGTCGACATCCCCGCGCTGCTGCCGACCGCGACGATCATCCTGATCCTCGGCGTCGGCAACATCATGGCGATCGGGTTCGAGAAGGCGTTCCTCCTGCAGAACGCCCTGAACCTGTCCACCTCCGAGATCATCCCGACGTACGTCTACAAGACCGGCATCCTGAATGCGAACTTCAGTCTGGGAGCGACCATCGGGCTCTTCAACGCCGTCATCAGCCTCGTGCTCCTACTCGTGGTCAACGGCGTGTCCAAGCGAGTGACGGGGAACGGACTGTGGTGACCACGATCAACACCGAGGCACTCCTCACCGAGGAGATCGTCGTCGCGAAGAACAAGAAGGAGCGGCGCCGGCGCGACCCGCTCGCGCGCGGCGTGAAGGTCAAGGAGACCAGGGCCGACCGCGTCTTCATCGTCGCGGCGTACATCCTCCTCTCGGTCTTCCTACTTGTCGTGCTGCTGCCGCTGCTCAACATCGTCGCCAGCTCCCTGTCCAGCCCGCAGGCCGTCTCATCGGGCCGCGTGCTGTTCTGGCCCGTCGACCTCACGTTCCGCGGCTACGAGGAGGCGCTCGGCAACCCGGCCATCCTCCGCGGATTCGGCAACTCCATCTTCTACACCGTCGCAGGAACCGCCATCAGCGTCATCGGCACGGTCGCGATCGCCTACCCGCTGTCGCGCACGCAGCTGTTCGGACGCAAGATCATCACCGGCGGCGTCGTCTTCACCATGCTGTTCAGCGGCGGAGTCATCCCGATGTACCTCGTCGTCCAATCCCTGGGCCTCCTCGACACACGGTGGTCGATGCTGCTGCCGAACGCCATCGGCGTCTGGCAGGTCATCATCGCGATCGTCTACTTCCGCTCGGCGGTGCCCGACGAGGTCTACGAGGCCGCTCAACTCGACGGCGCGAGCGAACTGCGCATCCTCTGGACCGTCGTGCTGCCGCTCGCGAAGCCGCTGATCGCCGTCGTCGCCCTGATGTACGCGATCATGCAGTGGAACTCCTACTTCGATGCCCTTCTCTATCTTCGAGACGCCGACCTGCAGCCGCTGCAGCTCGTGCTGCGCGGCCTGCTCATCCTGAACGACTCCGGCGGCGGCGGCGACGTCGCCGAGCAGCTGCGACGGCGCGAACTGGCTGATCTGCTCCGCTACTCGACGGTCGTGATCGCGACCATCCCGATGCTCGTGGCGTACCCGTTCGTCGCGAAGTACTTCAACAAGGGAATCATGGTCGGCGCCGTCAAGGGCTGACCCCGCACAGACCCACCACATCACCCTTTAACCGGGCAAAGGAGATTCCGGCAATGAGACACAGCATCATCCGAGGGGTGGCCGCCGTAGGCGTGCTGGCCCTGGCGACAGCGGCGATGGCCGCCTGCACCTCGCCGAGTGACGACAACGCTCAGCTCGTCGCGTTCGGTCCGCAGGGCGAGAACGGTTCGCTCAAGGACAACGCGTTCACCCAGCTGGTCGAGAAGAAGTTCGACATCGACTTCGACTGGCAGACCACGACCTACGACGGCAGCGTCGCAGGCGAGAAGCGGCAGGTCTCGCTCGCGAGCGGCGACTATCCCGACGCGTACTTCCTCGTGCCGTGGGTCGACGCCTTCTCGCGCAGCGAGGTGCTCAAATACGGACAGCAGGGCGTCCTCGTCCCGCTCGAGGACCTGATCGACGAGTACGCACCCAACCTCAAGGAACGCTTCGAGGAGAAGCCGGACTGGAAGCAGTCGGTCACCGCCCCCGACGGGCACATCTACGCGATCACCCAGTGGACGGAGTGCTACCACTGCAGCTACCCCTCCAAGCTCTGGATGAACACCACGTGGCTCGACAAGCTCGGCCTGGAGCAGCCGACGACCACGGAGGAGCTCCGTGAGGTGCTACGGGCATTCAAGAACAACGACCCCAACGGCAACGGCAAGGCCGACGAGGTCGCCCTCAGCGCCTCGGCGTCCGAACCCGTGATCAACTACTTCATGAACGCGTTCGCGTACGCCCCCTACGGCAGCCCCTCGAGTCCGCCGCCCATGGTGATGGACGACGGCGAGGTCACCCTGTCCGCGACCTCCGATGGCTGGCGCGCAGGCCTGCAGTACATCGCATCGCTCGCCGAAGAAGGGCTGATCGACACGGCGTCCTTCACGCAGAACGGCAACGCGCTGCGCGCCCTCGGCGACAACGCAGATGCCGAGATCCTGGGCGCCGCCGCCGTGCTGCACCCCTATGAGATCGTCACGGCGGACTCCCCGGACGGCCGCGACAAGCACTATGACGCGGTCGCACCGGTCCAGGGCCCGGACGGAACGCAGTTCGCCACCTACCGGTCGCCGGTGAGTCCGCTCGGCATGTTCGCCCTCACGAACAAGTCGACCGAGGAGGAGCGCATCAAGGCCATCCAGCTCATCGACTATCTGGTGACGGACGAGGGCGACCGGCTGGGCGCCATGGGGCCGGAGGGCGAGGCCTGGGTACCCGCAGAGGAGGGAGACGTGGCGCTCGACCCCGAGCTGGAGCCGAGCTTCAAGCCACTCACCTACGACGAGACCTCGAACGCGTCGTGGCGCTCCATGGGCCAGTACTGGGATTCGCTGGAGTACCGCAACTCGCAGGTCGTACCGGAGGACGTCTACTCCCCGGCCGGCTACGAGCGCCGCCTGCTCGAGGCGACGAAGCTGTACGAGCCCTTCGCCCCGGATGAGAGCCTGCTGTTCCCTGATGAGAAGCTGTGGCCGAACCCGGACACCTCTGCCGAGATCGCCGAGCTGCAGACGAACATCGCGACCTACATCACGCAGGCGCAGGCGGAGTTCGTCACCGGTCAGCGCGACATCGATGACGACGCGACGTGGCAGGTGTACATCGACGACCTGAACGGCCTCGGCGTCGAGCGCTACCTGGAGCTGCAGCAGGAGCTCTACGACGCACTCTGATCACGACAGGTGACAGAACTGCCCGGCGGAATCCTCCGCCGGGCAGTTCTGCCTGCCGTCGAATGCCCCCAGGCAGCCGCGCGTCAGAGCACGAGGGACTGGATCGCAGCGGCGGCAGCACCGCGCGCCCAGTCCTCGAACGTGTGCGGACGGACGACGATCCGGCAGCGCGCGGCCGCACCGAAGACGTGCGCCTCGAAGGCGCTGCGCAGCGTCGCGTCATAGAGGTCGAAGTTCGACACGCCTTCGCCGCCGATGATGACCAGCTCCGGTCCCGTGAGGTTCACCAGCGTCGCGATCGCCGTGCCGATGATGGTCGATGCCTCCTGGAACGCCGCTTCGGCGGCACGGTCGCCGCTGTGCGCGAGGCGCACGGCTTCGTCGATCGTGATCGCGCGACCGTGAACGGCTGACACGGCGGCCTCGATCGCGGCAGTCGACGCGACCGCCTCGACGCATCCCTGTCGTCCGCAGGGGCAGATCCGCTGCGGATCGGCGAGGGGCAGGTGACCGATCTCTCCGGCCACTCCGTAGGCGCCGCTGACGACCTGGCCGTTGAGGTGCAGTCCGCTGCCGATACCGCGGCCGATCGTGACGATCGCGAACGAGGCCGTGCCGAGGCCGACGCCGAACCAGTGCTCGCCGACCGTGAGGGCGTGCACATCGTTCTCGAGGGTCACCGGCCGACCGAGGCGCTCCTGCAGTCGTGCTCCGAACGGCTCATCGCGCCAGCCCATGATCGCCGATTCCCGCACGACACCCGTCTGCGTGTCGACGTCGCCGGAGACGGCCACCCCGAGACCGGCGATCGCGGTGGCGCGATCGCCGAGGGCGGCCTCGAGCACACCGACGACATCGACGATGGCCTCGAGCGTCGCATCGGGACCGTGGTCGGGGAGAAGCCGCCGCTCGACGGCGATGATCGCGGTGCCGAGATCTGTCGCGACCGCGATGATCTCGTCGACGTTCACCTTCACGCCGAGCATGATCATCGCTTCGGGCACGATCGAGACCGGTGCGACGGGGCGTCCGGGATTGCCGTCGCGATGCGCGGCCGGCGGTGCATCCACGAGGCCGGCGGCGACGAGCGGCGAGACGGCCTTCGTGACCGCGGCCTGCGAGAGCCCGGTGTGCCTCGCGATGTCGATGCGGCTGATCGGGCTGCGTGTGAGGATCGTCGCGAACACCTTCGACCCGGCGTCCGAGGCGGAGCGGATCAGGGAGGTGCGTGCGGCAGTGTCGTGGTCCATCGAAGTCCTCAGTCGTTATCGGCTACGCTAGCGAATCCTCGGGCCTGCCGCGCGGACATCGAGGTCGCCGGCGCCAGGCGCTCTGCCGCGAACTCTAGGGCATTCTCCTCGTCGAGGTCACCGCCCGCCTCATGGCCGTTGTACGGCCAGAGCACCGTGCGCTTCTCGCCGGCGTAGGCGGTGAAGGCGGGCAGGACGGATGCCGGAGGCGTGATGCCGTCGCGCAGACCGGTGCTCAGGAGCGCGGGAGCGTTCGCGCGCTTGGCATGGTTGACCCCGTCGAAGTAGCGAAGGGTGTCGAGCGCGGCCGCCGTGTCGAGGCGACGATCGGCGAAGTACTGCGTGAGGAGCGCATACGGCTCCTCCGTGCTGAGGTCGGCGGCGCGGTTCAGTTCGCAGAGGAACGGGGCCTGGATGATCGCCACGGCGAGATCCGGTACGAGTCCCGCGATCGCGAGCGCGATGCCGCCGCCCTGGCTCGCGCCGACCGCACCGACACGGGCGGAGTCGACGGCGTCCAGCGATCGCAGCGCCTCGACCGCACGCACCGCGTCGGCGTAGACCCGTCGGTAGTAGTACTCCCGCGGCGACCGCAGGCCCCTGGTGAGGAAGCCACCGGCTGAGGGGCCGCCCTCCGGGTGATCGTCGTCGGTGTCGCCGTGACCCTGACCGCGCGCGTCCACCACGAGGTGGGCGTATCCGGCCGCGGCCCAGCGCAGGTCGCGGAGCGCGTGCCCTCGCCCGTTCCCGTATCCGAAGAACTGGACGAGCCCTGGCAAGGGGGCCGCCGCCCCGCGCGGCATCCGGAGCCAGGCGCGGATGCGCGTGCCGTCGAATCCCCGGAACGTGATCTCGAAGACATCGATGACGGTGAGGCGCGTCTCGCGCTGCTCGACGGTGACGTCGAGTGGGAAGCTGCGGGTCGCGGCGAGCGTCTCGGCCCAGAAGGCGTCGAAGTCGCTCGGCTCCGTCTGGGTGGTCGGCATGCCGGCCACCGCGACCTCACCGTGCATCCGGGACACCGCCCACGAGCGCATCGGCGAGGCCGCCCACAGGCGCGTGCACGACGGCCCCTGCGGGCACGGTGAGCGAGACGCGACGTCCGTCGTACTCGACCACCACGGCCCGATCCTCATCGAGCCGGTTCCGCAGCCGCGCCTCGCGCAGTCGCCCGTCGCTCCACGCGAGGTCGACTTCGATGCCGGTTCGGGCCCTGAGTCCCTGAACGTCTCCCTCACGCCAGGCCGAGGGCAGCGCGGGCAGCAGACGCAGGATTCCCTCATGGCTCTGCAGCAGCATCTCGGCGATGGATGCGGGGAAGCCGAGGTTCGCGTCGATCTGGAACGGAGGATGCGTGCTGAAGAGGTTCGGCAGCAGCCCACCCCATTCCGAGCCGTCGACCGGCCCGTGCCGCATGGCATCGCCGTCGAAGGCTGTGAGCGCCTCATCCAACAGCGATGCCGCGGTCTCGCCGTCGCCCATCCGCGCGCGCAAGGCCACCTTCCACGCCCATGACCAGCCCATCGCGCCGGGACCACGGGCGTCGAGCAGGCGGATCCCGGCCTCAAAGAGCTCGGGTGTCCGCTCGCGGGTCGTCACGTCGAGCGGATGGATGCCGACGAGCGGCGTCATGTGCCGGTGCAGCGGTTCGACCTCGACGACATCGGCTGACCATTCGCCGATGCGACCGTCGGCGCGGATGATGACGGGAGCGAGACGGGCGAGCGCCTCGTCGATCTCGGCCAGGAGTGCGCGCTCGTCGAGCTGCAGCACCTCGATCGCCGTCCGTGCGCGCTCGAAGAGGCTCTGCAGGAGCAGGAGATCGGATGCCGAGGTGAGCCCGATCGCGGTGCCCTCGCCATCGGCGGCGACGAAGGAGTTCTCCGGTGAGGTCGAAGGCGAAGTGCGCAGTCGGCCTTCGTCGTCCGGCACCAGCCAGTCGAGACCGAACTCCGCGGCCCCGCGCAGCAGCGGCCAGATGCGAGTTCGCAGCAGCTCGCGATCGCCGCCGAAGGCATACGAATCCCACAGGTTGTGCGTGAGCCATACCCCGCCCATCATCCAGATCGCCCAGCTCGGGGCGCCGTGACCACCGCCTACCGGGAGAGCCCAGCCCCACAGATCCGAGTTGTGATGCGCAACCCAGCCGCGGGCGCCGTACAGGTCACGGGCGACCTCGGCGCCGTTCCGGGCGAGCTTCGCCACCATGCCGACGAGCGGTTCGAACGCATCGTCCATGCCGAGCACGGGAGCTGCCCAGTAATTCATCTCGGTGTTGATGTTGATCGTGTAGTTGGACGACCAAGCCGGGCGCAGCTCGTCGTTCCAGATGCCCTGCAGGTTCGCCGCCGGCCCGCCGCTCCGCGAGCACGAGGCGAGCAGGTAGGCGCCGAACTCGGCGATAACGGTCGCCTTCAGCTGCAGGTCGGGCCCGTGCAGGATGTCTCGGTCGACGTCCCACACGCCTTCCCGCCGGCCGCCGATCGCGAACCTCGCCGGAGTCGCGCGTCGACGATCCGCCGCGTGCTCCTCGAACAGGGCTGAGGCACCACGGCTGACCGCAGCATCCGCCTGTTCCCTGGCGTGGTTCCGGATCGCCTCGCGTGAGGCGATCCGCCCCTCTCCGTCCTCGCCGGCCCACCACGACGCGGCGCGGGACGATGTGGAGAGGGCGATCAGCAGCCGACGACCTCCGCGGAACGTGACGCCGTCCGGCGTGCGCTCCGCGAACCCATCGGTGCTCCATGAGAGGGCGACGGCCGCGAAGGCGTCGAACACCTCGGAGTCTTCGTCCGCGTACGTCAGCGGCGACTCCACCGCGGTCTCGTGCAGCGGCGCGCCGTCGATCGGCGCGACGATGTCGAGTGTCATCGCATCCCGGTTCTCCAGGAAGCCGGAGCCCGCGTCGTGCAGCTGGGTGCCCAGGGCGACGGAGGCGGTGAACGCGGAATCCCCCGTGATCTCGACGATCAGGGCGCGGGCCGGTGCCGAGATCCAGGACCGCCGGCGAACCGTGCCACCGGGGACCGAGAGATCTTCGGTGACGACGGCCTCATCGAGGTCGAGCACGCGGGCAGGGTCGATCGCCACCGCATCCTCGATGCGCACGTGGAGTTCGGCGAGTGGAAGGAACTCCTGCGAGTACCGGCCCTCGAAGGCCATGAGCAGCACTTCGGCGTCGCGAGTGCGGCCCTCGTCCAGCGCTTCCCGGACCTTCGCGAGGCGCTCGGGCCCCGCACCGGCGGCGAGGACCTCGCGGAGCGCGACGGCCGGCCCGTCCGGCGACCCCGACCACACCGTCGCGTCGTTCAAGGCGTACCGCCCCGACGCACCGCCGAAGAGCATGGCGCCGATGCGTCCGTTGCCCAGCGGGGTGGCCTCATTCCACTGCGATGCGGGCGATCGCCATGCCAGCCGCAGCGTTCCTGCAGGGCGGGGAAGGGTCTCGGGAGTGGGACGCGACATGGTCTTCCTTGACGAGATGACGGCCAGTCATCGAATCGGGTGACTTCCCGATCGACCTGGAGAACTGCTTGCGGTGCCAGCCTATTCGTGATTAATTACCGGTGTCAAGTAATTGACAGCCGGTTCGCGGGGACGAATCGGCCGCCCGCCGAACCTTCTGGGGGCCGTGCGAAGGCGCACGGGGTTCATCGTCGAACCACCATGAGAGGAAGACACATGATCCACTACGACCGTCCGACAGCGAGGCTGCGATGGCCGGCCGCCCTGGCCGCCGCCGCCCTGGCATTCGGCATCGGAACGGCGTCGGCGCAGGCCGCTGAGACGCCCTCCGCGCCCGCCGCCACTGGGGCTTCCGCCGCTGCTACCGCCGTCACCGATGACGACGAGCCGCTGGGGTCGCGTCCGTACATGGGCTGGAGCAGCTACAGCATGCAGGTCTACGCCGGTGATGGGCAGGCATGGATCAGCGCCGAGCAGATCGTCGCTCAGTCCGACGCCATGCACGAGAAGCTGCAGGACTACGGCTACGAGTACATCAACATCGATGCCGGCTGGAACGGCGGCGTCGACGAGCACGGCCGCCCGGTGCCGAGCGAGACGCTCTATCCGGATGGCCTGCAGGCTGTGATCGACCACGTGCACGGCAACGGCCAGAAGGTGGGGCTGTACTTCATCCCCGGCATCTCTGCCGAAGTGTACGAGGCGGAGCTGCCGATCGCCGGCGCCCCGGAATGCACCACCGGAGATGTGGTCAAGCGACCCCTCCAGCAGGCCGACTACTGGGGTATCGGGCACCGCATAGACTTCTCGACCCCCTGCGGCCAGGCGTACATCGACTCGATCGCCGACATGCTCGGTGAATGGGGAATCGACTTCCTCAAGTTCGACAGCGTCACACCGGGGTCCGGTGTCGGCGACCTCTCGCTGGACGCTCGCGACGACGTCGCGGCCTGGTCGCAGGCGCTCGAGCGCAACAACATCTGGTTCGAGCTCTCGTGGGCCCTCGACATCCGCTACGCCGATTATTGGAAGGAGCATGCGAACGGGTGGCGCATCGACTGGGACGTGGAGTGCTACTGCGAGAAGGAGGCGCTGACGACCTGGGAGAACATCGCCCGCCTGTTCCCCAAAGCCGCCGAATGGTGGCGTCATGCCGGACCCTCAGGATGGAACGACTTCGACTCGCTCAACGTCGGCAATGGCGCGATGGACGGCCTGACCAAAGATGAGCGGCGGACGGCGACCACGTTCTGGGCCGTGTCTGCTGCGCCCATGTACGTCGGCAACGACATGACGAACCTCGATGACTACGGTCTGGAGCTGCTGACCAACGATGAGGTCATCGCGGTGAACCAGGCCGGGCGACCGGCGCATCCGGTGTCGACGGCGACGTCACGCCAGACCTGGTACGCAGTCAACCCCGACGGCTCGGTGACAGTGGCCGTGTTCAATCTCGGCCGCACCGACGCCGACATCACGATCCCGCTTGCCGACATCGGCATCGACGGCTCTGCGAAGGTCCGCGATCTGTGGCGCAAGAAGAACCTCGGCAGTGCGACCGGGGAGTTCGTCGCCGAGGACGTGCCGATCCACGGCACGCGTCTGTTCACGTTCAGCCCGACGAAGAAGAGCACGATCACACTGAACGACGACGACTCACGACTCCACTACGACGGCGAGTGGAGCCGCAACGGCGGCAAGGAGGTCCCCGCACGATCACAGGCGCTCACCGTTTCGGTCTTCGACTCTTCGCAGGGCGGCGAGGCTCCGGAGACCGGCGCCTCGAACGTGGTGAGTGTCAACAACGATGGGCCCGGCATCGTCTACAGCGGTACGTGGAGCCGGAGTGCCGGTCGCGGCATGGGCGATTACCAGGACGACGTTCAGTACAGCGAGGCGGACGGCTCCGCGTTCGAGTATTCGTTCGTCGGCACCGGCATCGACTGGGTGACCGAGACGCACTCCTCCCAGGGCGAGGCGGAGGTCTACCTCGACGGCGTGCTCGTCGACACGGTCGACACCTTCCAGGCCGAGGGCCGTGGCGTGCAACAGGTGGTCTACAGCGTGCGTGATCTTCCGAACGGAAGCCACACCCTCCGCGTCGTGAAGAAATCGGGCCAGTTCATGCTCCTCGACAAGCTCGACGTCGTCCAGGAGGGCGTGCTCGACATCGACCACGTGGCGTTCGATCGCGCAGTACCGAGCGACGCCGTCGTCGCGCTGCTGAGGGATCCCGGCGAACTCGTCGGGGTGTTCCGTGACGGCGCAGCGCTGGAGGCCGGCGCGGACTACGTGGTGGACGGCCGCGAAGTGACGGTCGCAGCGGACCTGCTGGCCGCGCTCCCCGACGGCGACTCCGCGATCGAGTTCCGTTTCCGAGGAGATCTGCGCGACGACGTGCACTGGGCGAGCGCAGATGGAGCCTCTGTCTCGCTGACGTTCGCCGGGCCCAAGGTCGCCATCACCGGAGCGCTCGGCCCCGATCAGGGTTCGGCCGAGGTCTACATCGACGATGTGCTGGTCGACACGATCGACCTGCACGCCGAAGATCGACTCACGCAGCAGGTGCTCTTCTCCAGCGATGGCCTGCCCAAAGGCGAGCACACGATCCGCATCGTGAAGGCGTCAGGCGATGTGCTCCGCGTCGACGCGCTGTCGTACGTGACCGGCTGAGAGGAGCCGCTCTCCGCAAAGAAGAAGCCCCGCCATCCCAGTAATCACAGGGATGGCGGGGCTTCTGAGTGGCGGTGACGGTGGGATTTGAACCCACGGTAGGGGGTTACCCTACACAACTTTTCGAGAGTTGCACCTTCGGCCGCTCGGACACGTCACCGCGGGATAGTTTACGCGAGAGCGCGCCGGCGCGCGAATCGGGATCTGATCGCGCCGCAACGGCCGGGCTAGGCTCGAAGACGAGACAGCCGGGAGGCACAGCATGAGCTTCATCACATCCGAAGCACTGGCCGAGACCGGCTACGTCGTCCTCGACGACCACGACCAGGCGGCGGACCCCGCCGAGTGGCTCGACCTGGAGTACATCGGCTGGCGATCCTCCGGGATCACCCGCTTCGCGCCGCTCACCAGCTACGCCGGCGACATCGACTGCAACGGCTTCTGGAACCACACCCCGCCCCGCACCGACAAGGATGGCGTGTGGGTCACGGAACAGGCGGAGCGGGCGCCGATCCTGATGCAGCGCGCGCAAGAACCCGGCGCGAACATCGGCCGCTGCCGCGTGATCGAGTTGCAGCCGAACGACTACGCCGACGCGATCTACAACCTGCATCAGGACGACAACAACCGCCTCAACGACGAGGGCACCGGGTGGGTGGTGCGTGGATTCTTCAACCTCACCGACGACCCGGACTCGCTGCTCATCCTCCGCGAGGATCGCTTCGATCCCGCCACCGAGGTGCGGTTCGCGCTCCCCGCCGGATCCCGGATCATCGTCGACACCCAGCGCTTCTGGCACGCCGTCTGGCATCACGGTACCGCTCCCCGCTACGCGCTGATCACCTCATGGACCTCGGGACCCGAGCTCGACGCCTACATCTCGGCGAACCACGGAGAGGCGCATCCGCCCATGGTCGAACTGGATCCGCAGACGATCGAGGATGCCCAGGTCGAACTGCACCGCCGCATCGAGGAGCGTCGCCAGGCGTTCGAGGCTCAGGGCATCGTGATGGAGCCGCCGACGTCGCTGTACTGACTCAGCGCTCGACGAGCGCGGCGAGGTTGCGCAGCGACGACGTCATCCCGTCGATGTGATCCTTCGAGGAGATGCCGTCCGGTACGTCCTCCGCACGGAACACGACCTGGGCGCCCGAGCCTCGCGCGATGACCTCCCAGGTCATCCGCATGACTCCGGCGAACGACGGATCATCGGCCTCGAACTCGATCTCCTGCACCACGCGCACGCCGGGCGTCAGCTCGACGAATCTGCCCTCGACGACATCCTCGTCGATGCTGCTCTTGCCTGGCGAGCCCGTGGCATCCGAGTAGGTCAGCACCATCCGGTAGCCGCCCCCTGGCCGCGCGTCGAAGCGCTCGAAGCGCGCAGTCATGCCTTCGGGAGGCAGCCACTCCACGAGAGCTTCCGGATCGGTGAGCGCTCGGAAGACACGCACCGGCGAGGCGTTCACAAGCAGACCCGCTTCATCTGTCCGGCTCATGGTTCCACGCTACGTGCGCCCTCCGATGGACGCATCTCTCTTCGGTGGATGCTCAGGCAGCGCGCAACGCTCAGGCCGATGCGCGCCAGACGACGGGCGCATCGAGGATGATGCCCTGCCCGGCATCCTGCTCCCCGGCGATCTGCGCAAGCACTGCCGACGCCGCGGCCATGCCCAGGCCCTCCGCCGGCTGGTGGACCGTGGAGAGGTTCGGGATCGTCCGCTGCGCCCACGTCGAATCATCGAAGCCGACGACCCCGATGTCTTCGGGCACGCGCTTCCCGGCGGCCTGCAACGCGGCCACCGCGCCGGCGGCGACGGCATCCGACGCCCCGAAGAGCCCGTCGATGTCCGGTGCCCGCTCCAGCAGCCGGGTCATGCCGGTGACACCGTCCGAGAAGGAGTACAACGGGATCTCCTCGACGAGCGTCGGATCGAACGCATCGCCCATCGCCTCCGTGAAGCCGGCGAGCCGATCGCTGCCGGAGTCTCGGTCCAGTGCTGCGGCGATCATCCCGATCCGCCGGCGTCCGGTCTCGCGCAGCCGCTGCGTGATCGCGCGCGCCGCGCCCCTGTTGTCGATGCCGACCCAGGTTCCCGTCACGTCGGAGGGGTGCCCGACGAAGGCGGCCGGCATCCCGAGTTTCTCGACGACGGCGGCGATCGGGTCATGCTCTCGCGCGGAGACGATCACGACGCCGTCGACGAACCCGCCGCTCAGGTAGCGCGAGACGCGATCGGTATCGCGACTGGAGTCGACCACGACGCAGACCATCTGGTAGTCGGCCTCCGACAGCGCGGTGTTCGCGCCGAGCATGATGGCGCCGATGTTCGGATCTTCGAGGAACAGCGCGTGCGGTTCGTGCACGATGAACCCGATGACCTGGGTGCGCTGGCGCACGAGGTTGCGCGCCGCGGTGTTCGGCACGTACCCGACCTCTTCGATGGCGGCCTCGATCGCCTCCCGGGCGCGATCCGACACGTAACCGCCGTTGAGAACACGGCTGATCGTGCCTCGGGACACACCTGCCACCCGCGCCACGTCATGGACGGTGCTGCGCTGTGTTCGGGGTGCCTGAGGAGCCATTCTTCACAGCCTAGCGATGCAGCCTGCTTGACGAGGTCGCCACTCTTTGGCAATATGTGCACGTGCACACATTTTGGTCGCCGCACACGTGGCCGCCGATGTGTGCACGTGCCCAGTTTTCTCGCAAAGGAGCGCCAGCCGGATGGCCGAGTCCCGCACCACCCATCTGCTCACGACTCTGAGCGACGACGGCCTCGCCTTCGGATGCGACTACAACCCTGAGCAGTGGGACCGCGACGTCTGGCGTGAGGACGTGCGCCTGATGCGCGAAGCGGGCGTCGGCCTGGTTGCCATCAACATCTTCGGCTGGTCGTCGATCAACCCCGCCTCCGGGGTCTGGGACTTCTCCGCGCTCGACGAGGTCATCGAGCTTCTGCACGGCGCGGGGATCCGCCTCAACCTCGGGACCGGCACCGCGTCCCCTCCCCCGTGGCTGAGCACCGCGCACCCCGAGATCCTGCCCGTGGCAGAAGACGGCACCACCCGCTACCCCGGCGGACGCCAGGCGTTCTGCCCCAGCTCTCCGGTGTTCCGCGACTATGCGCGTGAACTGGTCACCCGCGTCGCCGATCGCTACGGCGACCACCCCGCCGTCGCCCTCTGGCACGTCTCGAACGAGCTCGGCTGCCACAACGCGCTCTGCTACTGCGACGAGAGCGGCCGCGCCTTCCGCACCTGGCTGCAGGACCGCTACGAGACGATCGACGCGCTCAACGCGGCATGGGGAACGACCTTCTGGAGCCAGCGCTACGGAGCGTGGGCCGAGATCCTGCCCCCGCGCCAGACGCTGTCGCTGCGCAACCCTTCGCACGTTCTCGATTTCCACCGCTTCAGCTCCGATGAGCAGCTCGGCCTGTACCGCGCGGAGGCGCGCATCATCCGCGAGCGCTCCGCCGCTCCCCTCACGACGAACTTCATGGTCACCGCGCACATCAGGAACCTGGACTACTGGTCCTGGGCCGGGGACATGGATCTGATCGCCAACGACCACTACCTCGACAACCGCCTCGATGAGCCACGTCGCGAGCTGTCCTTCGCCGCCGACCTCACCCGCGGGCTCGCGCAGGGCGACCCCTGGCTGCTGATGGAGACCTCGACCGGCGCCGTGAACTGGCAGCCGTACAACCTGGCCAAGCAACCCGGCCAGCTGCTGCGCAATGTCGCATCGCACATCGCCCGCGGCGCGGACGGCATCTGCTTCTTCCAGTGGCGCGCATCGGCACAGGGCTCCGAGAAGTTCCACTCCGCGCTGGTTCCGCACGCGGGCACCGACAGTGCTGCCTGGCGCGAGGTCGTGGAGCTCGGCGAGTTCCTCCGGCTGCTCGACCCCCTGCGCGGTACCCGCGTGCGCGCGGACACCGCCTTGCTGTTCAGCTGGGAGAGCTGGTGGGCGATCGAGGGCGAAGGCCGCCCCAGCGAGGGCCTCGGCTATCTCGACGAGGTGCACAGCGCGCATCGCGCGGCATCCGACGCCGGCCTCACCTGCGACATCGTCGCCCCCGGCGCCGATCTCTCCGCCTACCGCTTCGTGATCGTTCCTGCCCTGCACCTCATCGACGACCGCGCGGCCTCCGTGCTGAGCGACTTCGCCGCCGCCGGCGGCACCGTTCTCGTCACGTTCTCCAGCGGCATCGTCGATGCGGATGACCGGGTGCGGCTCGGCGGCTACCCCGGGGCCTTCCGGGATCTGCTCGGAGTGCGCGTCGAGGAGTTCGCGCCGCTGCTGCCGGCCCAGCAGGTGACGCTCGGCTCCGGTGCGCAGGCCCGCACCTGGTCGGAGCGGATGACGGTGGCGGATGCCGAGATCATCGACCACTACGTCGACGGACCGGCCGCGGGCATGCCCGCCCTGACCCGCCGCGCGTCCGGCGACGGCGCCGCCTGGTACGTCAGCACGCACCTCGACCCCGAGCCCTACCGCGACCTCGTCGCCCGGATCGCCGCCGAGGCCGGCGCCGTCCGCGGTCCGGGCCACGAGGGTCTCGAAGTCGTCCGGCGGGACGGCGAGACGCACAGTTACGTCATCGCGATCAACCACACGAGCATCGATGCCGCCGTCCCGGCGAACGGCCGCGATCTCATCACCGGACAGACCGTGTCCGGTTCCGCATCGCTGCCGGCCGGCGCCGTCCGCATCATCGAGGAGATCCGATGACGACCATCACCTCACCGCGTAGAACCCGTGTCTCCCACAAGGGAGCGATCGCGTTCTTCCTGATCCCGTTCGGCGTGCTCTTCGCGCTGTTCTACGTCGTCCCGATCATCTTCGCGATGATCCAGTCGACGCTCGTCGTGCAGCGCGACGGCACGTTCGGCAAGGCGGAGCTCGTCTTCGGCGGCCTGAGCCAGTACGCCCTCGTCTTCCAGAACGAGGCGTTCTGGGCGTCGATGGGACGGATGCTGCTCTTCGGCGTCGTGCAGGTGCCGGTCATGCTCGGCCTCGCGCTGCTGTTCGCCCTGCTGCTGGATTCGCCGCTGCTGCGCGGCAAGCGCTTCTTCCGCCTCGCCTTCTTCGTGCCGTACGCGGTGCCCGGCGTCATCGCCGCGATCATGTGGGGCTCGTTGTTCTCCCCGAACCTCTCCCCCTTCAGCGCCGTCACCCAGCAGATCGACTTCCTCGGAGCCGATCTCGTGCTGTGGTCGATCGCCAACGTCGTGACCTGGGTGTTCGTCGGCTACAACATGCTCATCATCTACTCGTCGTTGCTGTCGATCCCCAGCGAGCTCTACGAGGCGGCGCGCCTCGACGGCGCGGGGCAGTTCCGCATCGCCTGGGCGATCAAGATCCCCCTCGTGCGCCCCGCGATCACGATGACCGCGATCTTCTCGATCATCGGCACGCTGCAGCTCCTCGCCGAGCCCCAGGTGTTCCGCTCATTCAGCTCGGCTGTGACGAGCACATTCACGCCGAACATGGCGGTCTACGCGGCGGCGTCCATTCCCAACACCCACCTCGCGGCCGCGTTCTCGGTCGTTCTCGCACTGATCACGTTCGTCCTCTCGTTCGGGTTCATGCGGTTCACCCAGCGGAAGGAGATCGCATGAGCACCGCAGCGGCGACCCGCACCTCGCCCCAGGCCATCCGCGAACCCGTCGTCTCGCGGGGCACCGCGATGCTCATCATGGCGGTGTTCACTGTCTACTTCCTCCTCCCGCTGTGGTGGCTGTTGGTCGCCTCCAGCAAGGACACCGGCGACATCCTCACCACGAACCCGCTGCTGTTCAGCGACTTCCGGCTGTTCGAGAACATCGGGTCCCTGTTCGCGTACCGCGACGGCATCTACCTGCGGTGGCTCGGCAACTCTCTGCTCTACGCCGGAGTCGGCGGCGCCATAGCCACGATCCTCGCCGCGATGGCGGGTTACGCCCTGGCCAAGTACCGCTTCCCCGGTCGCGAACTCCTCTTCAACGTGGTCCTCGGTGGCGTGCTGGTCCCGGCGACCGCGCTCGCGCTCCCGCTGTTCCTGCTGTTCAGCGAGATCCAGCTCACCAACACGATCTGGGCGGTTCTGCTCCCGTCGATCGTCAGTCCGTTCGGCGTGTACCTCGCGCGGATCTTCGCCGCCGGCGCCGTCCCCGACGAGCTCCTCGAGGCGAGCCGGCTCGACGGCGCCGGCGAGATCCGGACGTTCTTCACCGTGAGCATCCGCCTGATGACCCCGGCGCTGGTGACGATGTTCCTCTTCCAGTTCGTCGCCATCTGGAACAACTTCTTCCTGCCGATGATCATGCTGCGCAGCGAGGAGTTCTTCCCCGTCGTCTACGGCCTGTACGGGTGGAACAACCAGCTCAATCAGCTTCCGGAACTGCGCGGCCTCGTCCTCATCGGAGCCCTGCTGTCCGTGATCCCGCTGATCATCACCTTCCTGCTCCTGCAGAGGTTCTGGCGCAACGGCCTCGGCGCCGGTGCTCTGAAATAGCCCGACCGTCGCGGGGAACGACCCCCGCGGCACCGGTGCCGTCCGGAATGACCCGCACGGCTCACACCAAGAAAGGACCGACATGCAGCACACATCGAAGAAGGCCCTGGCTGTCGCGTTGACCGCCACCCTCCTGCTCACCGGCTGCGCTGCCGGTGGCACCCCGGAGTCCGCGGAGACGGCCGTATGCGAGCCGTCCGACGGCGACGTCACACTGGAGTTCACCTCCTGGATCCCCGGGATCGAAGACGTCGTCAGCATCTGGAACGACGCGAACCCCGACATCCAGGTGAAGGTCCAGACCGGGCCGAACGGCAACAGCGGCACGTATCAGAACTTCTTCAACCAGATCGCAGCGGGCAACGCCTCGGATCTCGGTCAGATCGAGTACGACGCGCTGCCGAACTTCGTGGTGCAGGACGGCGTCGAAGACCTCAGCGCGTGCGCAGACGTCGTTGCCGCCGAGGACCAGTTCGTCGACTGGGCCTGGGGTCAGGTGACCCTCGGGACTGAGTCCGCCGTCTACGGCGTCCCGCAGGACACCGGCCCCATGGGCCTCTTCTACCGCACCGACCTGTTCGAGCAGAACGGCATCGCCGTGCCGACCACGTGGGACGAGTACAAGGAGGCCGCGAAGAAGGTCCGTGCCGCCGGCGGATACATCACCAACTTCTCGCAGTCCGACATCAACCAGTTCGCCGGCTTCGTCTGGCAGGCGGGTGGCGACTGGTTCGCCAACGACGGCTCGGCATGGACGGTCTCACTGACCGGCGACGACAGCGCGAAGGTCGCCGACTACTGGCAGGAGCTCATCGACGAGGACCTCGTCTCCACCTACCCGGCCTGGACGGACGAGTGGAACAACGCCTACAACTCCAGCCAGGTCTGGACGTGGAATTCGGCGGTGTGGGGTGCGAACTCCATCTCCAGCGGCGCACCGGACACCGCGGGCAACTGGGCCGTAGCTCCGCTGCCGCAGTGGACGGCCGGCGAAAGCGCGGCGGGCAACTGGGGCGGATCGTCGATCGCCGTACTGAAGGGCAGCGAGCACATCCACGAGGCGACGAAGTTCGCGCTCTGGCTGAACACGTCCGATGAGGCGCTCACCGCCCTCGCTGATGCCGCGAACCTCTACCCCGCGACCACGGCCGGCCTGAAGCTGCCCGCGTTCTCGGAGGGCGTCGAGTTCTACGGTGGCCAGAAGATCTACGACGTCTTCGCCGACGCCGCAACGTCGGTCTCCCCCGACTTCACGTGGGGCCCGACCATGACGCAGACGTACGCCGACGTCTCGGACGGGTTCAAGGCGGCCGTCAGCGGTCAGGGCACGCTCCTGGATGCTCTGGACAAGGGCCAGACCGCCACGATCAAGACCCTCGAATCGCAGTCCATCCCGGTCGCCGAGTAAGGCGCCGAACACCCTGCAGCACATGCGTGCCCCGTGGATGCCTTCGGGCATCCACGGGGCACGTCGCACGAGGAGCACCCCTCGGTCAGCTCAGACGGTGAGCCCGCCCTCGATCCGCACGACGCGATCGACGGTGCCCGCCGGAGGGGCGACATGCGAGATCAGCAGCACGGACTGCTCGCCTGCCGCCTCCAGCAGGTCGCGCAGCAGCGCGTCGGATGCCGCGGGGTCGACGCCCGCGGTCGGCTCGTCGAGCACGAGTACGGGGAACCCGCGCAGCAGCACCCTGGCGAGAGCGATGCGCTGCGCCTGGCCGCCGGAGACCAGCGCTCCGCGGTCGCCGACGCGCGCGTCGAGTCCGCCGCGCTCCCGCACCCAGTCACCGAGCCCCACCCGGTCGAGCACGGTGCGCAGCTCGTCGTCGGAGGCCGTGTCCCTGGCGAAGAGCAGGTTCTGCCTGATGTCCTCGTCGAACAGCTGCGGGCGCTGCTCGCACAGCCCGACGACGCTGCGCAGCGTGGGACCGGAGAGCGTGGCGGCGTCCCTGCCGCCGAGGGAATACTCACCCTCGATCCGGAGGAACCCGACCAGCGCTGCCGCGAGCGTGCTCTTCCCGGCGCCGCTCGCGCCCGAGACGAGCACCCGCTCCCCCGGCCGCAGATCGAGGTCGACGCCGCGCAGGCCCTCGGCTCCGCCCGGCCACGTCGCGCGCACGTTCCGCAGCCGGATGCTCCCCTCGAGACCATCCGCGTCGACGCCGTCGTCGCTGCGCAGCTCATCCGGCATCCGCTCCGGGAGCACATCGACCACACGCCGAGCGCTCGCCCGGACGCTTCTCCACGACGCCGCCGCGATCGGCACGGCGCCGAACACCTCGAAGACCACCATGGGTACCAGCACGACCACGGCGAGCCATGGCCCGTCGATCGCTCCAGTCCGCAACCCGGAGGATGCCGCAGCGAGCGCCCACACGGATCCGGCGCCCGCCATCGCCGACACGACGCCGGCAGCGATCGCCTGGGCGAGGGATGCACGAGTCACCGAACTCCGCAGCGCCACGTCCGCCGCCTGCACCCGTTCCCGCGCTGCACCCTCGGCTCCGTAGGCGATCAACACGTCCAGGCTGCCGAAGTAGTCCACCAGCGCCGCCGACAGTTCTGCCCTCCGCAGTGAGACCCGCGTCTCGGCCCGTGATCCGAGCATCCAGCCGAGGCCGACCGCCGCACCAGCGGCGACGAGCAGGCATACGGCGAGGGCGAGCCCGGCAGAAGGAGACACGACCGTGACGAACACCACCGCTCCGACGGCGACGACACCGGCCGCCGCCAGAGGCTGCACCACGCGCAGTGGCAGGTTCTGCAGATTCTCGACGTCGTCGACGAGAGCCGAGAGCACCCGCCCACGGTCGGTCCGGCCGAGGCCGGCCGGCGACAGCGGGATCAGCCGGTGCACCATGTCGGAGCGGGTGACGGCCAGCTGGCGCAGCGCCGCGTCGTGTCCACTGAGGCGCTCGAGGTATCGGGTCACGGCACGGGAGACCGCGAAGAACCGTACCCCGACGACCGCGATCGACAACGGCACGAGCGAATCGACGATCGAGGCGCTGACGATCAGCCAGCCGCTCACCGCGAGCAGACTCACCGCGGCTGTGGCCGACAGCACACCCCAGAGCAGTCCAGGGAGGAAGCGTGCGAGCGGAGGCTGTGCACGGCGGAGGATGTCGCGTACTCGAGCGTCTCTCTGAACGGTCATGCGCTCACCCCCAGCGCGACGACCTGATCGGCGATCTCCCGCGCAGTACGGCGATGCGAGACGAGCAGGATCGTGGCACCGGCATCCGCCCGCATCCGCAGTGCACGCCAGAGCCGTGCTTCCGTGTCGGCGTCCAACGCGCTGGACGGCTCATCGAGCGCCAGCACCCTCCGAGGGTCGGCGGCGTGCCGGTATAAAGCCCGTGCCACCGCCACCCGCTGTGCCTGCCCTCCGGACAGCCCGCCACCCTGCACGCCGAGTTCCAGCGCGGGATCGAGTTCCGCCGCGCCGGCGTCGTCGAGGGCGACGCGGATGCCGCCGGCATCCGGTGCGGCAGCGCCGAGCGCGACGTTCTCGGCGATCGTGCCGCGGATGAGCCCCGGTGCCTGCCCGGCCCAGGCCAGCCAGTCGGCCGGCACCAGCGTCCGGATGTCCATATCGGCGAACGCCGCCTCACCGTCGAAGTCCACGGCCCCACGGAGGGCGGCGAGCAGACTCGACTTGCCCGAGCCGCTCGGTCCCTCGATCACCGTGATCGTGCCGGGCCGCGCCGTGAACGTCACCGGTGGCAGGTCACGGATACGCAGGCCGGAGACGACGAGTTCGCCTCCGCCCGTCCACAACTCCTCAGGATCAGCGCCGATCCCACCCGATCCGGTCGGTATGCGGGCACCCACGCGTCTTTCTGAGGAGTTGTGAACAGGAAGCGCTGCGGCGTCCAGCACCTCGAAGACGTCCTCGGTGGCGGCCACCCCCTCGGCGGCGGCGTGGAACTGCACCCCGACCTGCCGGATGGGCAGGAACGCCTCCGGGGCGAGCAGCAGCACGAACAGCCCGACCTCGAGGGTGAGATCGCCCGACAGCAGCCGGAACCCGACCGAGACGGCGATGAGGGCGACGGCCAGCGAGGCCAGAAGCTCCATCGCGAAGCCGGAGAGGAACGAGAACCGCAGCACCGTCATCGTCTCTCGCCGGTACTCGTCGGCCGTGGCCCGGATCCCTTCGGCGGCCCGCCGCTCCCTGCCGAACAGCCGCAGCGTCGCGAGCCCCTGCACGGTGTCGGCGAAGCGCACCGCGAGCCGCTGCAGCGTCTGCCACTGCCGCCGCTGCACGGTGCGGGTCGCCATGCCGATGAGGATCAGGAACAGCGGGATCAGCGGAAGCGTGATCAGCGCCGTCAGACCGCTGGGCCAGTCGTTCCACCACATCACCGCGAGCAGCACCGGCGTCGCGATGACGGTCAGCACGAGCTGCGGGATGTACCGCGCGAAGTAGGCGTCGAGCGCCTCAAGTCCGTGTCCGGCGGTCACCGCGAGACCGGCCTGATTCCGCTGCGCGAGCCAGCCGGGACCCAGCCGGCCGACGGCGCGGATGAGCGCCGCGCGCAGCTGGGCGCCGGTGCGCGCGGCAGCGCGGGTGCCGACGGCATCCGAGAGGGCGATCAGCGCACCGCGGGATCCCGCTGCGACCAGCAGCCAGAGGAGGGATGCCGAGACGTCACGCCCGGCGAGCGCGCCGGTGACGGCATCCGTCAGCAGCCATGCGAACGCGACCGTCACGCCGGTCTGCACCACGCCGATCACCGCGGATGCCGCGACGAACCCGCGCGCCGCCGCGGCGTACCGCAGCAGCCGCGGGTCGATGGGTTTCATGCGTGCGCCGGAGCCGCTTCGATCGAGCGGCGGGTGACGCGCTTGCGGAAGATCCAGTACGTCCAGGCCTGGTACGCGAGCACGAGGGGCAGGGCGACCAGTGCCGTCCAGCTCATGATCTGCAGCGTGTACGGCGTGCTCGAGGCGTTCGCGATGGTGAGGCTGTTCACGGCCGGGTCGATCGTCGACGGCATCACGAACGGGAAGAGCGCGGCGAACAGCATCACGACCGCGAGCAGCACCGTGAGGACGCCGACGAAGAACGCCCGCCCGTCCCGGCCGCGAAGCGACAGCATGACCAGGCTCAGCAGGCTCACCGCGGCCAGAGCGCCCGCCGCGACCACCAGCCACAGCAGCGGCGCCTCGCGCTGCGCGGCGAGCGCGATCGTCCAGACGACCGTTCCGGCAGCGGCGAGCACGGTGGGGAGCGCGGCACGCGCGATGAGCTTCCGTGCGTCTTCATGGACCCGGCCGTCGGTCTTCAGCGCCACGAAGCACACCCCGTGCAGGAAGAACAGCAGCAGCGTCGTCACGCCGACCAGCAGCGCATACGGGTTCAGCAGCCCGAAGAATCCGCCCACGTAGGTGTGATCGGCATCCAGCGCGACGCCCTGCACGATGTTGCCGAAGGCGACTCCCCACAGGAACGCGGGCACGGCCGAGCCGATCACGATCATCCGATCGAAGCGCGCCTTCCACGCGGCATCCTCACGCTGATGCCGGTACTCGAAGGAGACGCCGCGCAGGATCAGGGCGAGCAGGATGATCAGCAGCGGCAGGTAGAAGCCGCTGAACAGCGTGGCGTACCACTCGGGGAACGACGCGAACAGGCACGCGCCCGCGACGATGACCCAGGTCTCGTTGAGGTCCCAGATCGGGCCGATGGTGTTGATGACCTGGCGGCGCGACACGTCGTCCCTGCCGAGGAACGGCAGCGACATGCCGACGCCGAAGTCGAACCCGTCGAGCACGAAGTACCCGACGAACAGGAAGGCGACGATCCAGAACCAGTGGGTGGCGAGGTCCATGGTGGTTCCTCTCAGTACACGACCGACGGCAGCTGAGCCGTCTCGTCGTGGGGTTGCTCGGCGGTGTCGGGCCCCTTCTGCGCGGCCCTCACGATGAGGCGGATCTCGACCACGGCGAGCGCGGCGTAGATCGCGGTGAAGGCGATCAGCGAGATGAGCACCTCGAGGCCGCTCACCCCGGGCGAGACGCCGTCCTGGGTGGTCATCAGTCCGAACACGATCCAGGGCTGACGGCCCATCTCGGTGAAGACCCAGCCCATGATGTTCGCGGCGAGCGCGAGCGGGAACGACCAGATCGCGAGCTTCCACATCCAGGGTGCGGGCTGGCGCTTGGCGCTGCGACGCGTGATCCAGAGGCCGACGACGGCGACGAGCGCGGCCGCCATACCGAGGCCGATCATCCAGCGGAACGCCCAGTACGTGATCCACAGCACGGGAGCGAACTCGGTGAGTCCGGTGCCGGCGAAGGTCTCGGTGTACTCGGCGTTGAGATCGTTGATGCCGTGCACGCACTCGTCGAAGGAGTGCGTGGACAGCAGCGACAGCAGGTAGGGAACCCGGATCGAGAACAGCTCGGAGCTGCCGTCCGGCGTTCCGAGTGTGAACAGGCTGAACGACGCGTCGAAACCGCAGACCGTGTTGAACGTCGCCTCGGCAGCAGCCATCTTCATGGGCTGCGCCGCGTACATCGCGAGTCCCAGCTGATCACCGGTGAGCACGACGCCGGCGGTCGAGATGATCATCGCCCACAGCCCGAACTTCAGCGAGATGCGCATGGTGTCGTAGTGCTGCCCTCGGGCGAGGTGCCAGGCCGAGACCGAGATCACGACGCCGGCGGCGAACATGAACGCGCCGAAGATCGTGTGCGGGAATGCGGCGAGCGCGACCGGGTTCGTGAGGAGGGCGCCGATGTCGACGAGCTCGGCGCGGTTCGTCGTGGGGTTGTACTCGTAACCGACCGGGTTCTGCATGAAGGCGTTCGCGGCGATGATGAAGTACGCGGAGAGGATGCTGCCGACGGCGACGCACCAGATCGTCACCAGGTGCAGTTTCTGCGGCAGCTTGTCCCAGCCGAAGATCCACAGGCCGATGAAGGTCGCCTCGAAGAAGAAGGCCAGGAGGCCCTCGAAGGCCAGCGGCGCGCCGAAGACGTCGCCGACGAAGCGGGAGTAGTCCGACCAGTTCATGCCGAACTGGAACTCCTGCACGATGCCGGTGACCACGCCCATGGCGAAGTTGATGAGGAAGATCTTGCCGAAGAAGCGGGTGAGGTGCAGGTACTCGACCTTGCCGGTGCGTACCCAGACGGTCTGGAATATCGCGGCGACCGAGACCATTCCGATCGTGAGCGGTACGAAGAGGTAGTGATAGACGGTGGTCAGACCGAACTGCCATCGGGAAAGGACCAGCGGGTCAAGCCATTCCATGCGCGACTCCTTCTCTCGGCCTCTCGCCTCCATTGTGCCCCGCCCGCGTGGCCGGAACGGGCCGAAAGTCCCCCTGGCCGATAGGCATGTCGGATGCGGCCGATAGCCTGGCTGCATGGCCACCCGCAAACCCGCTCCCCCCGCCTTCGTCTGCACGGAATGCGGCTGGACGACGGCGAAGTGGGTGGGCCGCTGCGGCGAATGCCAGCAGTGGGGCACGGTCTCCGAGCAAGCCGCACCGACCGGCATCCTCCGCCGGATGACACCCCTCGCCCCGCATGCGGATCGTGCGGCCAGACCGATCACGCAGATCACCACCGAAGACGCCCCGCGGCGCACGAGCGGCGTCGGCGAGTTCGACCGCGTGCTCGGGGGCGGAATCGTCCCCGGTGCGGCGATCCTCCTCAGCGGCGAGCCCGGTGTCGGCAAGTCGACGCTGCTGCTCGAGGTCGCCGCCCAGTCCGCCCGCGCCGGCCGGCGGGTGCTGTACGCGAGCGCCGAGGAATCTCCCGCCCAGGTGCGGCTGCGGGCCGAGCGCACGGGCGCCCTCCACGACGAGCTGTATCTCGCGAGCGAGACCGACCTCGCCACGATCCTGGGGCACATCGACGAGGTGCGGCCTCAGCTCGTGATCGTCGACTCCGTGCAGACGGTGTCCTCCTCCCTGTCCGAGGGCGCCGCCGGCCAGCCCAGCCAGGTCCGCGAGGTGGCCGCCACGCTCATCCGGGTGGCGAAGGAGCGCAGCCTGCCGATCATCATCGTCGGCCACGTCACGAAAGACGGCCAGGTGGCCGGGCCACGCGTGCTCGAGCACCTGGTCGACGTCGTCTGCCACTTCGAGGGCGACCGGCAGACGTCGCTGCGCTTCATCCGGGCGCTGAAGAACCGGTTCGGTCCCACCGATGAGGTCGGATGCTTCGAGATGACGGGCGGAGGCATCGCCGAGGTCCCCGACCCGTCCGGGCTGTTCCTCTCGCAGGGCGCGACCGAGCCGGGCACCTGCGTCGCGATCGCCCTGGAGGGCAAGCGGGCGCTGCCGGTGGAGGTGCAGGCGCTCACCATCCCGTCCACCGCACCGAATCCGCGCCGAGTGGTGCACGGTCTCGACGCGTCGCGGGTGGCGATGGTGCTCGCGATCCTCGAGAAGCGAGCCGGCATCAAGACGAGCATGCTCGACGTCTACGTGTCGACGGTGGGCGGCGTGCGATTCACCGAGCCGGCCGCCGATCTCGCGATCGCGGTCGCCGTCGCCGGCTCCGTGCAGCTGAACTCCGTGCCGCGCACGGTCGCCGCGGTCGGCGAACTGAGCCTGGCCGGAGAGATCCGACCGGTGACACAGGCGGCCCAACGACGGTCCGAAGCGGCCCGGCTGGGCTACGAACAGGTCGTCGACGATCGCTCGAAGACGCTCCGCGCGGCGCTCGACGACGTGCGGGCGCGCAACACGAGCCGTCGCCCGGATGGCGAGATCCCGCCGTTCTGAGTCAGGCGTCGAGTGCCTTCAGCAGCTCGTCGGGAGCGGCCTGCATCGGATGGGGTCCGGCGATGTCGAGGAAGACCGTCGTGATCGGATGCGCGGCCAGGAACTTCCGCAGCCAGTCGGCGTCGTAGATGCCGACCCCGGGAGGCAGGTTCGCGGGCTTGTTCTTCGCGTCGCTGAACAGCAGCAGAGCGAGGTCGCCGCTCTCCGGATTGCGGTACGTCCAGACCTCGCCGCTGTCGAGCGGATTGTCCCGAGCACCGGGCTTGATGAGGGGCACGACAGTCGTGCCGTGGCGGAGCGCCAGCGCGACCGCGGCGATGTCCTGCTTCTCCAGTGCCGCGGCCAGCGCCTCGGATCGGAACTCCTCGGGAGCGGGTCTCTTCGAGGTCTTCGCCTTCTTCGCTGCCATGCGTCCAGCCTAAATCGAAGATGGCCCTCTCGAGTTCTCCAGTGGGGACTGGAGTACTCGAGAGGGCCCGAAACTCTCGCGCGGCAGATGTCGAAGCGCTGGGGACGCTGTAGCCGACGCCACTGGGGATGGCTTGCGCCGCGAATACCCGAGAGCACCTCCATGGTATCCCAAAGGACGCCCGCTTTGGGCCACCACGGACCCTCAGTCGCGTCGATCAGACGATTCTCATTCGAGAATGATCTGCTGCGTCCCCTGGCTCTCGAAGCCGCCGATCGACACGCCGACGTGGTACGAAGCACCGCCGCCGGGTGCCCGGGGACGGTTCTCCTCCGCGCACGTCTCGACGCTGGATCGGGTGCGGTCCCAGGCGACCGGCTCCTTGCTGGTGACCGTGGTGCCCGCCGCGAGGGTGGCGATCATGCTGCTCGGGTTCTCCTGGCAGTCGGTCGAGCGCCACCAGACGTCCGCGCCGCTGGAGACGGTGAACACCTGCATCGTCGATCCGACGTCGAGAGTGCAGTCGGCCTTGCCGTTGTTGGTCAGCGAGATCGAGAGCTTCGGCAGCACGCCCGCCGGGTAGACCTCGGCATCGGTCACTGCCGCCACGGTGACGTCCGTC
The DNA here is from genome assembly GCF_002872075.1 of Microbacterium aurantiacum. Classification (GTDB taxonomy): domain Bacteria; phylum Actinomycetota; class Actinomycetes; order Actinomycetales; family Microbacteriaceae; genus Microbacterium; species Microbacterium aurantiacum_A. The sequence continues at coordinate 34,304 of NZ_PGGU01000002.1, forward strand.
GCCTTGCAGGGCTCGATCCCGGGAGTCTCGTCGGCCGTCGGTTCGGCAACGGGGGTCTCACCGGCGGTCGGTGCAGTCGTCGGCGAGTCGCTCGTCGTGGAGGACGAGGTGGGGCGCGGCGAAGTCTCGGCACCCGCCCACGGCTGCGCGATGAAGAGCCACACGCCGACCCCGATCGCCGTGAGCAGGACGAGCAGCCCGACGACCGCCACGAGGCGTCGCCGGCGATAGACGGCTGCAGACGAACGGGGCATGCGTCCAGGCTAGTTCAGCTGTTTGAGCATCCGCGTGTTGCCGAGCGTGTTCGGCTTCACGTGCGCGAGATCGAGGAACTCCTCGACGCCGGCGTCGCCGCTGCGCAGCAGTTGCGAGTAGACGTCCGGGTCGACGACCTGCTCCCCGATCGGGGAGAACCCGCGGCGGCTGAAGAACTCGACCTCGAAGGTCAGGCAGAACAGACGCGACAGTCCGAGGGTCACGGCGTTCTCTTCGAGGCGGTCGACGATGGCGCGCCCGACGCCGTGATGCAGCCAGTCGTCGCGCACGAGCAGCGTGCGCACCTCGCCGAGGTCTTCCCAGATCACGTGCAGTGCACCGCATCCGATCAGCTCGCCGTCTGCTTCGGCGACCACGAACTCCTGCACGGCGCCGTAGAGGATCGCGAGATCCTTGCCGAGGAGGATGCGCTGCTCGACGAGCGGCTGAAGCAGGTTCCGGATCGGGACGATGTCCGCGCTCCGCGCCGGCCGTACGATGATCTCGCTCACGACCCCAGCCTAGAACGCCGAGGCTGGGACATCGATGCAGGCAGTGCCCGCTTCGGACGCCCGGAACGACGAAGGGGCGGATGCCGCAGCATCCGCCCCTTCGTTCGTGAGGTGTTACTCCCCGCTGGCGACTGCCAGGTCGGGAGTGCCGGCGATCGCGCCGCCGGTGTTCACGCCGACCGCGACCCGCTCGCCGCGCGGACCGTGCTCGAAGAGGAACTCGCCGTCCTTCGAGTCGACCTTGACGTGGTCGCCGGCGTTGAGCTCGCCGTGCAGGATCTTCTCCGACAGACGGTCCTCGACCTCGTGCTGCATCGCGCGACGCAGAGGGCGAGCACCGAGGGCCGGGTCGAACCCGATCTCGATGAGACGCTCCTTGGCCGACTGCGACAGCTCGATCGTCATGTCGCGGTCGAGCAGCCGCTCGCCGAGGCGCTTGGTGAACAGATCGACGATCTGCACCAGCTCCTCCTTCGACAGCTGCGGGAACACGATGATGTCGTCGACGCGGTTCAGGAACTCGGGCTTGAAGTTGCGCTTGAGCTCCTCGTTGACCTTGCCCTTCATCCGCTCGTACGTCGTCGAGCTGCTGCCCTCGAGCTGGAAGCCGACCGGTCCACCGGCGATGTCACGCGCACCGAGGTTGGTGGTCATGATGATCACGGTGTTCTTGAAGTCGATCACCCGGCCCTGGCCATCGGTGAGGCGACCCTCTTCGAGGATCTGCAGCAGGGAGTTGAAGATGTCCGGGTGGGCCTTCTCGATCTCGTCGAAGAGCACGACGCTGAACGGCTTGCGGCGCACCTTCTCTGTGAGCTGACCGCCCTCTTCGAATCCGACGAACCCGGGAGGGGCACCGAACAGACGCGAGACGGTGTGCTTCTCGCCGAACTCGCTCATGTCGAGCGAGATGAGCGCTGCCTCGTCGTCGAAGAGGAACTCGGCGAGCGCCTTGGCCAGCTCGGTCTTTCCGACGCCGGTGGGGCCGGCGAAGATGAACGAGCCGGAGGGACGCTTCGGGTCCTTCAGGCCTGCACGCTGACGACGGATCGTCTTGGAGAGGGCGGCGATCGCCTCCTCCTGGCCGATGACGCGCTGGTGCAGTGCCTTCTCCATGAAGACGAGTCGGCTGGACTCCTCCTCGGTGAGCTTGAACACCGGGATGCCGGTGGCCTGTGCGAGCACCTCGGCGATCAGGCCCTCGTCGACGACCGCCGCGGTCGCGACGTCGCCGGAGCGCCACTGCTTCTCGAGGCGCAGGCGCTCGGCGAGGAGGCTCTTCTCCTCGTCGCGGAGCGAGGCCGCCTTCTCGAAGTCCTGCTCCTCGGAGGCGACTTCCTTCTGCTCGCGCACGGCGGCGATCTTCTCGTCGAACTCGCGCAGCTCGGGAGGGCTGGACAGGATCGACAGGCGCAGGCGGGCGCCGGCCTCGTCGATCAGGTCGATCGCCTTGTCCGGGAGGAAGCGGTCGCTAACGTAACGGTCGGCGAGGTTGGATGCCGCGACGATCGCACCATCGGTGATCTGCACCTTGTGGTGCGCCTCGTAACGGTCGCGCAGGCCCTTGAGGATGTTGATCGTGTGCGCGAGGCTCGGCTCGGCGACCTGGATCGACTGGAAGCGGCGCTCGAGCGCAGCATCCTTCTCGAAGTGCTTGCGGTACTCGTCGAGGGTGGTCGCACCGATCGTCTGCAGCTCACCGCGGGCGAGGAGCGGCTTCAGGATGCTGGCCGCATCGATCGCACCTTCAGCGGCACCCGCACCCACGAGGGTGTGGATCTCGTCGATGAAGACGATGATGTCGCCGCGGGTGCGGATCTCCTTGGTGACCTTCTTCAGGCGCTCCTCGAAGTCACCGCGGTAACGGGAACCGGCGATGAGCGAGCCGAGGTCGAGCGAGTAGACCTGCTTGTCCTTCAGCGTCTCGGGCACATCGCCCTTGACGATCGCCTGGGCGAGGCCCTCGACGACGGCGGTCTTGCCGACGCCGGGCTCGCCGATCAGGACGGGGTTGTTCTTGGAGCGGCGGGAGAGGATCTGCATGACCCGCTCGATCTCCTTCTCGCGCCCGATCACCGGGTCGAGCTTGTTGTCGCGCGCGGCCTGGGTGAGGTTGCGGCCGAACTGGTCGAGCACCGCGGATCCGCCCTGGGGGCCCTGCTGCTGGTCGCCGGTGGTCGCGCCGACGCTGGCCGGCTCGCGGCCGGGGGCGCCCGACAGCAGCTGGATGACCTGCTGGCGCACCTTGTTCAGGTCGGCGCCGAGCTTGACGAGCACCTGAGCGGCGACGCCCTCGCCCTCGCGGATGAGGCCGAGGAGGATGTGCTCCGTGCCGATGTAGTTGTGGCCGAGCTGGAGGGCCTCGCGGAGGCTCAGCTCGAGCACCTTCTTGGCGCGGGGGGTGAAGGGGATGTGACCGGTGGGCTGCTGCTGGCCCTGGCCGATGATGTCCTGCACCTGCTCGCGCACGGCATCGAGGGAGATGCCGAGGCTTTCGAGAGCCTTGGCTGCGACACCCTCGCCCTCGTGGATGAGGCCGAGCAGGATGTGCTCGGTGCCGATGTAGTTGTGGTTGAGCATCTTCGCCTCTTCTTGGGCGAGGACGACCACTCGACGGGCTCGGTCCGTGAATCTCTCGAACATGCTGTGACTCCTTATTCGCACGGGGCGAAGACGCGTGTAGCGCTTGTACATCGAGAGTAACCAGCGGCGGATGCCGGTATGCCCATGTTCGCCGTCGGCATAGCGCGTTCGCGGTCGTCGAGTCGGCGCCGTCTTGCCGGTCATTGAGCGAGTGAAGCGAGACGAAACGCATTGCCCCCTTGACTCGCATATCGATTGTCGTTACCTTAACGGAAGTCGATAACAACGATATTCGATAAGGAGTGATCATGAAGGTTCAGCAACGGGTACTGAGCACCGGCGACATCGTCGCGCTCGCCCTGTTCGCCATCATGGGAGTCGGGATCGCCGTGACATCCGTCTGTATGGCTGTCGTGCGGATCGTCGAGCTCACATCAGGCGGACCCGTGCAGGTGCTCGCCGAGTTCATCGAGGCTCCTGCGCAGGCGACGTCGGGAGAGGAGACGCTCGCTGTCCTGGTGGATCGCGGGGTGGTCACCGTCACCGGCCTCATGCCGACAGGCGTCGTCTTCGGCATCCTCGGGCAGATCGCGTTCGCTCTCACCATCACCGGCGTGGTCGTCAGTCTGATCGCACTCAGCCGTAGCCTCCTCCGTGGCGTGGTGTTCAGCCGCACCAACACTGCTCTCGTCATGGGCGGCGGGATCCTCGGCCTGGTCGGCTCGGCGGCGGCCCGGTTCTTCGACAACGTGCTCGCGAACACCGCCATCGCTCAGGTCACCGACGACTCCTTCGACACAGCCGTGCTCACGGTGGAGCCCTTCCCCTTCCTGCTCGCCGCCTTCGCCCTCGCGATCATCGGCACGGTCTTCGTCGTCGGCGACCGCCTGCGGCGAGAAACGGAAGGGCTGGTCTGACATGTCCAAGGACCCGAAGACACAGGCGAAGGCCGATCAGAACGATCTGATCACCGGGATCATCGTCGGCGCTCTCGCCATCGGATTTCTGGTCTACAGCGGTATCAGCCGGATCAGCGACCTGTTCGCCGCTCCGGGCGCGATCACCGTGAAGGCCCCCGTGGGAACTCAGGAGATCACTGCAGATGTCGGATCCGGTGCGACGGCGACGATCGATTCGGCCACTCTCGTCGTCGATGGCGTGAGCACGATCAGCGTGGTGTGCCTCGTTGTGGCCATCATCGTCGAAGTGCTCGGACTGATCGCCGTCGCCGCATTGGGCGTGATGCTGTGCCGTCGCCTCGCCCGGGGCATCGTGTTCGACGCCGTCAATCTGCGGCTGACGTTCGGCGCCTCGATCAGCCTGCTCGCCGCCGGACTGGGCCAGATGTGGTTCCAGAACATGGGACTCAACGGCGTCTTCGCCGCACTGGGCGATGAGTTCGAGGGTCAGACCTCCCTGCTCATGCGGGCGCTGCCCTTCTTCGTCGCCGCGATCGCGGTCGGCGTGCTGGTCATCGTGTTCCGCCGCGGCATCCGGTTGCAGCGCGAGACGGAGGGGCTCGTATGAGCCCGGCGGGTCAGGATGAGGAGGACACCGGCATCCACTGCCGGCTCGATGAGCTGCTCGCCGAACGCGGGATGACGCTGACCGAACTGAGCGCTCGGGTCGGTGTGAGCATCGTGAATCTGTCCGTCCTGAAGAACGATCGCGCTCGGGCGGTCCGCTACTCCACGCTGCGTGCGATCTGCGATGCGCTCGGGTGCGAGGTCGGGGAACTGCTGGTGCTCGCCGAGCGGTGATCTCGCCTCAGGCTGCCGGCGCCGCCGCCACCCCGACCGGCTCCACCACGACGGCCGTCCCATACGCGCACACCTCGCTGAAGTTGCCGATCGAGCCGGTGTCGAAGCGCATCGCGATGATGGCGTTCGCGCCGCGCTGCTGCGCTTCGCCCCACATGCGTGCCATCACTTCCTGGCGGCTCTCGTACATCACCTGCGTGTATTCGGGGATCTCTCCGCCGCCGAGCGAACGGAACGCACCGGTGAAGCTCTGGCCGAAGTCGGTGGAGCGCACCGTCAGCCCCATCACCTCGCCGAGGACCTGGGTGATCCGGTAGCCGGGGATGTCATTCGTCGTCACCATGAACATGAGGCCATCGTGGCAGAAGAACGCCCGATGAGCATGGGCAATCCTCCCCATCCTGCAACGGTGTCCATCGACCCGCGAGCCGATACCCTGAGCGCATGGACATCGACCGGAACCTGCGCACGCGCCTCCTCCTCGCCCTGCCGATCGCGGCGGTGGCGTTCTCCCTCGCCGCCTGTGCCGGACCGGCGCGTCCCTCGGTCGACAAGGTCGCCGACGGCATCTACAAGGTCTTCGAAGAGCAGGGCCAGGAGGATGTGGTGACCGAAGACGTCGCCGCCTGCCTGGCCGACGTCCTCGTCGACTCCAAGCTCAGCGACGAGACGCTCAACTACATCGCGAACGGCGAAGACAAGCAGAAGAACGTCGAAGAGCGCGACCTCACCACGCAGCTCATCAAGGACAACATCCAGGAGTGCGCGGCCGAGTGACCCTCTGCCGCTCCTCCCCGAAGGATGACGGATGCTCGCAGCATCCGTCATCCTTCGTCATTTCGGCCCCCGGAATGAATGAGCGCTCATAGCGTTGACTCCCATGGCGCGCACCCGGCGCGCAACGACTTGGAGTCCCATGAGCACCACAGCCCGCGCCCAAAAAGCGCCAGACACCCGCGGACCCGTCCGGAAGCTGCTGACCTCGTTCGGCTTCCAGATCCTCGCCGCCCTCGTCCTCGGCATCGCCGCCGGCCTTCTGGCCCGCCAGCTCGGCGCCACGGCTGACGCTCCGAACGGGCTCTCCGCCACCCTCGACACGATCGGCGGCTCCTACGTGACGCTGCTGCGCGCCGCTGTGGTCCCGCTCATCTTCACAGCGATCGTCGCCAGCATCTCGAACCTGCGCCGGGTGCAGAACGCCGCTCGCCTCGCGGGGCAGACTCTGCTGTGGTTCGCGATCACCGCGTTCATCGCCGTCACCATCGGCATCGCGCTCGGCCTGGTCATCCAGCCGGGGTCCCGCGCCGGCGCCGGCCTCGAACCCGGTGACCCGTACACGGTCGGCACCTGGTGGAACTTCCTGCTCGGACTCATCCCGCAGAACTTCCTCGGCCTCACCGTGAACAGCTCCTTCGACCCCGAGGCGGGTGCCGTCGCGTCGAGCGTCGGCTTCAACATCCTGCAGGTCATCGTCGTCGCGACCGTGGTGGGCATCGCCGCACTCAAGGCCGGCAAGAAGGCCGAGCCGTTCCTCGTCTTCACCGAGTCGCTTCTGAAGGTCATCCAGCGTGTGCTGTGGTGGATCATCCGCATCGCCCCGCTCGGCACCTTCGGCCTCATCGGCGCGGCTGTGGTCGAGTACGGCTGGGACAAGCTCACCTCGCTCGCCTGGTTCGCCGCCGCGATCTACATCGGCCTCGCGCTGGTCCTGTTCGTGGTCTACCCGGCGATCGTGAAGGCGCACGGCCTCTCGATCAAGCAGTACTTCTCGGGCGTCTGGCCCGCCGTGCAGCTCGCCTTCGTCAGCCGCTCCTCGATCGGCACCCTTCCCCTCACCGAGCGTGTCACCGAGCGCAACCTCGGCGTGCCCCGCTCCTACGCGTCGTTCGCCGTGCCGTTCGGCGCCACCACGAAGATGGACGGGTGCGCCGCGATCTACCCGGCCATCGCCGCGATCTTCGTCGCCCAGTTCTTCGGCATCGAGCTGAACATTGTGCAGTACCTGCTGATCGTCCTCGTCTCGGTCGTCGGCTCGGCGGCGACGGCCGGCACCACCGGCGCGACCGTGATGCTCACGCTCACGCTGTCGACGCTCGGCCTGCCGCTCGAGGGCGTCGGACTGCTGCTCGCGATCGACCCGATCCTCGACATGGGCCGCACTGCGGTCAACGTCGCAGGTCAGGCGCTCATCCCGACGATCGTCGCCAAGCGCGAGGGCATCCTCGACGAGGAGCTCTACAACGCGCCGCGCGAGGGCCTTCCCTTCGCGGACGACTCCGGCGACGCGGACGGCTCCGGCGACGCGCCGAAGACGGATGCCGTCACCGACAAGGACCCGGAGCCGGTCGGCGCACGCTGACCCACCGCGCAGTTCCTGCGAGAGCGCCTCGTCCCCTTCGGGACGGGGCGCTCTCCGCGTCCGGGTGTTCACAACTCCTCAGAAGCCGGCTCGTCGCTGCCGAACGGTCGCGGGATTCCGCGGTCGGACAGCACCGGGCCCGGCGTTCTTGAGGAGTTGCGAACACCGGTCCCGCCGACCGCTGCTCTACAACTCCGGAGATTCCCCCTCGACCGGCATCCGACCTCACGTGATCACACGGGTGCCGCCCGTGCAGCCCCGCGGATCTCCGGAGTTGTGGAGGCGGATGCCCCCGCCTACGCCCTCCCCGGCAGCCGCAGCGCCCCGCGGGTGTCGAGGGCGAGCTCTTCGGCATCCATCGCCGCGATCAGCTCGCGCATGACCTCCTCGTTCAACTTCCCCGCGTCGCGCTCCTGCCGCAGCACCTCTCGCCGCACCTGCAGCCACCCTCGCGACAGCTCTTCGAGCTCGGCGTAGGTCGGATGAGCGGTTTCCGCGCCGTCCGTGCTCGTCTGCGCGCGATCCGCGTCGGTCTCCATCTTCAGCAACCGCGCCTCGAAGGCGTCGAACCTCGCGGCACTGCCCGGGCCGTGCTCCGCGACCCACTCGGAACGGCGCTGATCGAGGTATTCCCGACCCGCTTCTTTACTGCGTGCGCGCACCGCCGCCAGCTGACGGCGATCCTCCTCGTGTTCCGAATCGGCCACAACCCCCAGCATGCGTATGAGCCACGGCAGCGTCAGCCCCTGCAGCAGCAGCGTGCCGAGAGTGACCACATACGCGACGACGACGATCGCGTGACCCGCGCCTCGGTCGAGGCCGGCCAGATCCGCGGCTGCGAGGGCCGTCGCGAGGGTGACGACACCGCGCATCCCGGCCCACGAGATGACGGCGTTGTCCTTCCAGGTCAGCGCGGGTGCGATCATTCGCCCTCGCAGTTGCTCCGCACTCATCTGCGGCTTCCGCGGGTGCTTCCCGCGATCCAGCCGCGCCTGGATCCGACCGGACTGCATGCGTCGGTCGAAACGGCGGAGCCGCACCCGCTGCCAGAACCGGCCCCACGCATCCGCCGGATAGATGAAGGCCGGGCGCACCAGCAGGACGACGAGCAGTACCGCCCCGGACAGCAGCATCACATGCACGACCGATTCGTCACCGAGGTCGCTGATCACCCGCGGGAACTGCAATCCGATGTAGGCGAACACGAAACTCTCCAACAGGAAGTCGGCGGAGAGCCACAACGGCGCCTCCTGCTGCCTGGTCGTGTAGCTGGTGCTCGGCGAGTTGAACCCGACGAACAGGCCCATCGCGACGACTGCGAGCACACCGGAGCCGCCGACGTGCTCGGCGATCGCGTAGGCACCGAACGGCACGAGCAGCCCGAAGGTGCCGATGACGACGGGGTCCGCGATCCGCAGACGCAGCTGGTGGATGACGACGCCGAAGACCAGTCCGATGACGACGCCGAAGACCACGGCGACGGCGAACTGGCCGATGCCCTCCCCGACGCTGACGGTGGCGCCGAGCACGATCGACGCGAAGACCCGGTACAGCGTCAGCGAGGTCGCATCGTTGATGAGACTCTCCCCGGACAGCACGGTCATCACGCGTCTCGGCAGCCCGAGTTTGCGGCCGATCGCGGCGGCGGAGACCGCATCGGGTGGCGCGACGATCGCCCCGAGCAGCAGAGCACCGGGCAGGGTCAGCGACGGGAGTATCCACCAGGCGACGAGTCCGACCACCAGCGTCGTCACCAGCACCAGTCCGACGCCCAGCCGGCGGATCTGCGGCAGGCTGCGCGCGAAGCTGATGAACGAGACGTCGAGCGCGGCCGAGTAGAGCAGCGGCGGCAGCACGAGGGTCAGCAGCAGATGCCCGTCGATCTCGAGGTTCGGCACGAACGGCACGAACGACACGGCGAGCGCGACGACCGTGACGAGAAGCGGCGCCGGCCATCCGCGCCAGCGCGCGATGGCGGCGACGATGAGTGCACCCGTGAGAACGAAGAAGACCCCGGCATCCATGCTCGAAGCGTAGCGGCGCGTCCGAAGACGCCCGGAAACGTCACTGCCCGTGCAGCAGCCGGACGACCTCGGCGTCCTCGATCTGACGGAAATCCACGTAGTGCATGCCCACGGCCATGAAGCCCGCCGGCGCGTGCAGGCACACGATCTCATCGGCCGCATCCGCGAGTCCGGCGAGCGAGTCGGGCGCCGCGACCGGCACGGCGAGAACGATGGCGGCGGCGTCTCGCGCCCGCGCGATCGCGCAGGCTGCACGTGCCGTCGCTCCGGTCGCGACGCCGTCGTCGACGATGACAGCAGTGCGCCCCCGCAGATCGACGGCTGGCCTCCCTTCGCGGAACCGCGCGACGCGCTGCTCGACCTCTGCCGCCTCCTTGGCCTCGATCCGATCGAGGTCGCGACGGGAGACCCCGGCGGCCACCCGCTGATCCAGCACCCTCGCCCCGCCTTCGCCGACCGCGCCCATCGCGAACTCCTCGTGTCCGGGAAAGCCGAGCTTGCGGACCACGAGTACGTCCAGCGGCGCAGCGAGCGCCTGTGCGATCTCCGCGGCGACCGGGACACCACCCCGCGGCAATCCGAGCACCACGGGCTCGGTGAGCGGATGCTCCGCCAGGCGCTCCGCGAGCATCCGCCCCGCCTGCTGTCGATCTGCGAATCGCTCCATCGCCGCCTCCATGCTCTCCTCCGGAGTACCCCCGCGAGGGGAACGGGTCAAGCCTGTGGTCGCGAGAATCTCTCAGGAGCGCCCGTCGGCCAGTTCGTCGCGCAGGCCGGCATTCTCGTCCTCGAGGTCGAGCACACGGCGGATGCCGGCGATGTTGACGCCTTCGTCACGCAGATCCGTCACGCGGCGGAGCCGCCCGATGTCTTCTTCGCTGTAGCGCCGGGTGCCGCCCTCGCTGCGGGAAGGTGTGAGAAGCCCTTTGGCCTCGAACAGCCGCAGACTCGCCTCGGGCACCCCGCTCAATTGAGCCGCGACGGCGATCCCGTAGACCGGGAGCCGGGGATCGTGTTCGGCCATTCTGAGAGTTTCCTTACCTCGGGTTGCGTTGGATCTGAAGTTGTTCTATAAAAAATCTATACCACGAGTTGCAGATAATCTGTAGCTCATTCACATAGCCCACAGGTGGGCGACACGAAAGGAGATCACTCATGTCACTGTCCTTCGACCCGTTCAGCCAGCTGGACCGTTTCGCGGCAAGCGTGCTGGACTCCGTTCGAGCACCGCGGCTGATGCCCGTCGACCTGTACCGCGACGGGGATCGGTACATCCTTCACGCCGACATGCCGGGTGTGGACCCCGGATCGATCGACGTGGATGTCGACGGAGCGCAGCTCTCGATCCGGGCGCAGCGCACCGCGGACACCCGCGAAGGCGTCCGCTGGCTCGCGCGCGAGCGGGGTGCCGGGATGTTCCTGCGCCAGTTCATGCTCGGCGACGGAGTGGATGCCGACAAGATCAGCGCGTCGTACGAGAGCGGCGTGCTCTCGGTCGTCATCCCGGTCAGCGAGCGCGCCAAGCCGCGGAAGATCGCGGTCGAGTCGGGCGAGCAGCGCCAGGCCATCGACGCCTGACTCTGTTCGCGCAGCGGGGGCCGCAATGCCGGCCCCCGCTGCTCACCCCCGAGATCCCATCGGCCCCGAGATCCTCAGAGAGGAGAACATCATGACCATTCCCGCATCCCTGGACGTCTTCCTGGCGGACATGGAGTACCCCGCGACCAAGGACGACCTGCTTCGCGAAGCCGTGCGCGACGGCCTGTCTCCGAGCGACCGTGCGCTTCTGGAAGACCTCCCCGATCAGAACTTCGGCGCGCGCTGGCACATCCGCTATTTCCTCGCCCGCGCTTCGCTCGCCGATGCGCTGTTCGGGCGCCCGCTGGCGAGCACCTAGCGAGGAGTTCCCTCCGCCCGCACGGGAATGCGCGGCCACCCAGCGGGGTTGGAGTGGAGGATGACTGCCACCGCCCTCTCCGTCCTTGACCTCGTTCCGGTACGCACCGGACAGACCAGCGCACAGGCGGTGGCCGCATCGCTGGCCCTGGCCGAGCGGGCGGATCAGCTCGGCTACCGCCGGTACTGGTTCGCCGAGCATCACAACATGCCGGCGGTCGCATCGACTTCTCCGCCGGTGCTGATCGCGGCGGCATCCGGTCGCACCCGCCGCATCCGCCTGGGTTCGGGCGGGGTCATGCTCCCCAACCACGCGCCGCTCATCGTGGCCGAGCAGTTCGCCGCACTCGAGGCGATCGCCCCGGGCCGGATCGACCTCGGACTCGGCCGCGCACCCGGAAGCGACCCGGTGATCACGCAGCTGCTGCGCACCGCCGGTACCACCAGCGACGTCGAGCAGTTCCCGCGCCACGTGCAGGACATCTCGTTGCTGCTCTCCGACGAGGGCGCGACCGTGCGTTTCACCTCGGGCGGCGAGTACTCGGTGCACGCGACACCCGCCGCGACCGGCGTACCCGAGGTGTGGCTGCTCGGATCCAGCGACTACTCGGCTCAGCTCGCCGCCGCGCAGGGGTTGCCGTACGTGTTCGCGAACCACTTCTCCGGCGAAGGGCTGGAGCGGGCACTCGACCTGTATCGCTCCGGATTCCAGCCTTCCGAGGCCCTCGCGCAGCCGCGCACCTTCCTCACCGTGAACGCGGTCGCCGCACCCACGTCCGAGGAGGCCGAGGCCCGTGCCCTCCCTCAGCTGCGGATGATGTCGCGCCTGCGTCTCAACAAGCCGCTCACGGCGCTCGAGACCGTCGAGCGGGCAGTCGCTGCAGAGACGGATGCCGCCACCGACCAGGTCGTGCAGGCCGCGCGATCGCGCTGGTTCGTCGGCACCGGAGAGTCGGTCGCCGCCGAGATCCGCTCCTTCGCCGAGCGATTCGGCGTCGACGAGGTCATGCTGTCACCGGTGGCCGGCGCCTTCGACGCGGAGCCGCTCGCCGAGCCCTCGGGCCGCGCCCAGACGCTGGAGCTCATCGCCGCCGCGATCTGAGGGTTGGCGGCGCATCCCCTTCCGTCGTCGCCCGGGTGCTCCGCCTCTGCGCCGGCCGCTCGGGATGGAAAACGTCGCTTCCCGGGTGCTCCCACCGACGTTAAGCATCCCGGCGACGCGCGACACACCCGCTGCCCCTCGATCGGGATGGAAAACGTCGGCCCCGAGGCCCTTGCCACCGACGTTAGACATCCCGAGCGTGCGGGACGGCGTCGCCCCGCGGACACGAGTCGCTCTGCACCGTTTCCCACTACTGCGACTTCTGCACAAACCGTGGGAAGTTGCCGAATGACAAACACGCCTGAAATCGGATATCCATGATTCTGTGACGCATGCGTCACAGAATCGACCTCCCTCCGCAACTGGGACAGGCATTCGGACTCCCGGATGCTGCCGCCGTCGGCGTCGGCCGATGGCGCCGCGATACCCCCGATCTGGAGCGTCCGTTTCGGGGAGTCCGCGCGACATCGAAACCCGAGACCTTTGCAGAGATCGTCGCTTGTTACGGAGCACGATTGCGGTCGAATCAGCGGTACGTCGGCCGCACAGCAGTGCGGATCTGGGGGATACCGCATCACGAGCAATGGCGGCTATCGGAGTTCCTGGAGATCGCGGTGCCGCGTGGGGCGACCCCGCCGAAGACGAAAGGCGTGCGCGGACGCCGCCTAGTCACACACCGAGCGACGACGTACACGGTCGGCGACGCTCGCGTCGTGGACCCGATCGCCGCGATTCTCACCTGCGCGAAGGATCTCACGGTTGACCAAGCGGTGATCATGATCGACGCCATCGTCACGACTGCCGACAACTATCCGGGACTTCTGCCCGTAGGCGGTCGACCCCGCATCACGCTCAGCGATATAGAAGCAAGGCTGGCGGAATGGGGCGCATTCTCCGGGCACCGCACGATCCGGAGCGCATTTCCCCTGGCCCGTGACCGCGTGGAGTCACCGAAAGAGACCGAGACGCGCCTGATGCTGATCCACGCCGGACTACCTGAGCCAGTCGTCCAGCACGAGGTGCGCGAAGGGCAGTGGCTGCTCGCGCGAGTGGACCTCGCGTATCCCGACCTCAAGATCGCGATCGAGTACGAGGGCGACGGACATCGCACAGGCAAGGACCAGTGGCGAGCAGACATCCGACGCCAACGAGACCTGGAGGACCGCGGCTGGATAGTCATCCGCCTGACGCAGTACGACCTCGGTGCCGGCGCAGCGGCGCTGATCTCCCGCATCCGCCGCGCGATCGCGGCCCGCAGCCACTGACCCGCCCTTCGCGACGGGTGGGTGGCGCAGTGAGGCCCACCGCGGCGCGCGGGATGGAAAACGTCGGCCCAGACCAGCACAGACCGACGTTACGCATCCCATGCCTTGCTCGCCACGCTCGCACACGATGCGCGGGATGGAAAACGTCGGTGCAGACCAGCACAGACCGACGTTACGCATCCCGCGCGCGCTGCGCGCGCCGCCGCACCCGGCGACGACCCAGCCCACCTACGCCTCCGGCTCGCCGCTCAGGATGCCGCGCAGCCAGTCCCGGGCCTCGACGAAGACCTCGTCGGCGTAGCGCTCCGGGTACTGCACGATCTGCCGGTCGGCACGCGGATACGAGCCGAGGAAGACGACGCGGGGGCTGAACCGGCGGATGCCGAGCACGGCATCCGCCATCCGCTCGTGCTCGATGTGGCCGTCGGCGTCGAGGACGAAGCGGTACCGTCCGAGTTCGTCGCCGATCGGACGCGACTCGATCAGCGACAGGTTGATGCCCCGGGTGGAGAACTGCTCGAGCAGTTCGAGCAGAGCGCCGGGGTGGTCGTGCGGCAACTCGACGATCATCGAGGTCTTGTCCGCACCGGTCGGCTCCGGCGGCGGAGAGACCCGGGTGACGAGCACGAAGCGGGTGACGGCCTGCGCGTTGTCGCCGATCTCGGATGCCAGCACATCGACGTCGTAGTGCCGCACGATTCCCGGAGGGGCGATCGCCGCCTGCACCGGCAACGAGCCGTCGAGCATCCCGATGGCGGAGGCGACATTGCTCGCCGCCGGTACGTGCGAGTGGGCGGGGAGGTGCTCGCCGAGCCATCCGTGGCACTGCGCGTAGGCGACAGGATGCGCGGCGATGACCTGCACGTCGTCCAGCGTCGTCCCCCGCGGAGCCACGAGCACGAAGTTCACCTTCACCAGATACTCGCCGATGATCCGCAGCCCGGGCAGCGTCGCCAGCGCATCCTGCGTGGTCGAGACACCGCCCTCGATGGAGTTCTCGATCGCGATCATCGCCGCGTGGCTGCGTCCCTCCAGCACATCGGCGAAGGCCTCGCCCGCGTTGTGCACGGGGCGCCAATCCTGGCCACGAGCCTCGGCGACCTGCTCGAGTGCCGCCTCGGTGAACGTTCCGGCAGGGCCGAGGTAGCTGTAGGTGCGGCGTTCAGTCACGCGTTTCACCTTAGCCCTCGGCGCGCCGTCCGTAATCAGGTCCGATCGCGGATGCGCTCCCGCCGCACAGAGGGCAGACTGTGTGCATGACGAGCCGTGCCGGCCTCCCCGCGGAGGAAACTGACCTCATCGATGTCGACGAACTGATCGCCGCCTATTACGACCGCATCCCGAACCCCGAAGTCGCCGCCGAACGGGTCGCGTTCGGCACCAGCGGCCATCGCGGCTCCTCGCTGTCGGGCAGCTTCAACGAGAACCACATCCTCGCCACGACCCAGGCCATCGTCGACTACCGCACGAGCCAGGGCATCACCGGCCCGCTCTTCCTCGGCCGCGACACCCACGCCCTGTCTCTGCCGGCGGAGCGCAGCGCGATCGAGGTGCTGGTCGCGAACGGCGTCGATGTGCGCGTCGACTCGCGGGACTCCTACGTGCCGACGCCGGCGCTCAGCCACGCGATCCTCACCCATAACCAGCGCACCGACACCACGACGACCGGGCAGGCCGACGGCATCGTGGTCACCCCTTCGCACAACCCGCCGCGCGACGGCGGTTTCAAGTACAACCCCCCGCACGGCGGCCCGGCCGATACCGATGCCACCGGCTGGATCGCCGACCGCGCGAACGCCCTGATCATGGCCGGCCTCGAAGGAGTGAAGCGCACGCGCTACGCCGACATCGACGCCGAGCGGATCGGGGAGTACGACTTCCGCGACGTCTACGTGCGCGACCTCGCCTCGATCATCGACGTCGACGCGATCCGCCGCGCCGGCGTCCGCATCGGCGCGGATCCGCTCGGCGGCGCATCGGTCGAATACTGGGCGCTGATCGCCGAAGTGCACGACCTCGATCTCACCGTGGTGAACCCCGAAGTCGACCCCACCTGGCGTTTCATGACGCTGGACTGGGACGAGAAGATCCGGATGGACCCGTCGTCGCCCTCGGCGATGGCGTCTCTCGTCGCCAAGAAGGGCGACTACGACGTGCTCACCGGCAACGACGCCGACGCAGACAGACACGGCATCGTCACCCCGGATGCCGGGCTGATGAACCCGAACCACTACCTGGCCGTCGCGATCGACTACCTGTTCTCGCACCGTTCGCAGTGGCCACGGGATGCCGCGATCGGGAAGACGCTGGTCTCGTCGATGATCATCGATCGCGTTGCGGAGTCGCTCGGCCGACGGCTGCTCGAGGTGCCGGTGGGGTTCAAGTGGTTCGTGCCCGGTCTGCTCGACGGCTCCGTGGCGTTCGGCGGCGAGGAGTCGGCCGGAGCCTCGTTCCTGCGCCACGACGGATCGGTCTGGTCGACCGACAAGGACGGCATCCTGCTCTGCCTGCTCGCCGCCGAGATCATCGCGGTCACGGGGAAGACCCCGTCCGAGCGTTACTCCGAGCTGGAGCAGGCGTTCGGAGCATCCGCCTACCAGCGCGTCGACGCGGCCGCGACCCCGGAGCAGAAGGCGACCCTCGGGAAGCTCGCACCGGAGGCGGTGTCGGCCACGACCCTCGCCGGCGAGCCGATCACCGCGAAGCTGTCGCACGCCCCCGGTAACGGCGCGGCGATCGGCGGCCTCAAGGTGCAGACCGAGCACGCGTGGTTCGCCGCCCGCCCGTCCGGCACCGAAGACGTGTACAAGCTCTACGCCGAGAGCCTGCTCGGCCCTGAGCACCTCGCCGAGGTGCAGGAGGAAGCCCGCGCCGTCGTGTCCGCTGCCCTCGGCGGCTGACGCTCATCGCCCCGCGCCACCTGACCGCGGTTCGGGGATGGGTTTCGCTGGTCCCAGCGGGCCGGAACCAGCCGAAACCATCCCCGAAGGCGAGGGATGCTCGGCTCAGGACGCCGAGGCGCGCGACGCCGCGACCCGCGCGAGCGCGGCGCCGGCTTCGCGCAGCCAACGCGCTGGCTCAGCGAGGGCGCCTTCGGATGATCCCGCGAGGTCGGTGAGGGATGCGGATGCCGCGAACAGCGTCGTGTCGGCATCCGGGGTGATCCGCCCGGCGGCGAGCATGGCGATCGCACCGGCGTCCGCCGCCAGTCCGGCGACGTACGAGGGCACCTTGCCATCGCCGGACTGCCCGTCGTAGGAGCCTTCTCCGGTGATGACGATGTCGGCATCGGCCACGGCGTCAGCCATGCCGATGAGCTGTGCGACCTCGACCGCGCCAGGGGCCAGCGTCGCGCCCCAGGCGACGAGCGCCGCACCGGTGCCGCCGGCGGCTCCCGAACCGGGATACGACGGGTCGAGGTCGAGCAGCACGGCGAGCTGTTCCAGGCCGGCGTCGACGGTGGCGATATCGTCCGGGCCGAGGCCCTTCTGCGGGCCGAAGACGGCGGCGGCTCCGCGCGGCCCGGTCAGCGGGTTGGTGACGTCGGTGAGCACCCGCACCTCCGGAGCCGGCCGGAGCCCGCTGAGGTCGACCGCGGCGATCCGAGCGAGCCCCCGCGCACCGGGCGCGACCGGGGAACTCTGGGCATCGAGGAACCGTGCCCCGAGAGCGGTGAGCAGACCGGTGCCGCCATCCGTCGACGCGCTCGAGCCGATGCCGACGACGAGACGCGAGACCCCGTGGTCGAGCGCGGCGACGACGGCCTGCCCGAATCCGGTCGTGTCGGCATCCCACGGCCGCAGCTCATCCAACAGCTCGATGCCCGAGGTCGACGCGAGGTCGATGACGGCGGTGCCCTGCGGCGCCTCCGGGGTCGGCGGCAGCAGCAGCCAGTGGGTCGAGACAGGCGAACCGGCCGGACCGTCGACGACGACCGGCATCCGCACGGCCCCCGGCACCGCCGCTGCGAAGGCAACAACCGTGCCCTCGCCGCCATCGGCCATCGGCCGGTGCACGAACGTGGTCGAGGGCTCGACGGAAGCCCATCCCTCGGCGAGCGCCGCCGCCGCATCCGCAGCGGTGATGGTGCCCTTGAAGCTGTCCGGCGCCAGAACGACGCGGGTCATCGTGCCGCCCCGCCGCGGACCGGTGTGCTCTCGCGCACGATGACGTCGAGCGGCAGCGGTCCCTGCTTCCAGTCGGCATCGATCGTCGCCCGGAAGGCCTGATAGCCGACGTCGGTCAGCGGCACGTGCACGGTGGTGAGCGGCGGGGTGACGTCGAGGCTCGACGGCACATCGTCGAAGCCGCACACCGCGATGTCCGTGCCGATCTCGCGGCCGGCGTCGCGGATGGCGGTCATCGCGCCGATCGCTACGACATCGCTGATCGCGAAGACGAGCGTGCCGCGGTCGATGCCGTCGGCGAGAGCGTCAGCCATGGCATCCGTCCCCGACTCCCGCCGGAATCCGCTGCGGTACACGCGCTCGACCGCGCCGCCACCGGTGCCGAACCCGCGACGGAAGCCGTCGAGTCGCGCGTCGGAGGTGTCCACTCCCGCAGCCGCGGCCAGCACGACCGCCGAGCGGTAACCGAGCTCGGCCATCCGCCGACCGAGCGCCTCGGCACCGGCGACGTTGTCGATCTCGACGCTGCGCTCCCCCGTGGCCCCCGCACCGAGGGAGACGACCTGGCCGCCGAACCGTGCGAACTCCGCCAGCTCCTGCCGGATCTCCTGCTCCATCGGCTCGTGCGTTCGCGACGCCGCGAGGATCAGCCCCTGTGGTCGCTGTCCGCGCAGCGCCCGTACGATCCGCTTCTCCCGCACCGGATCACGTTCGGTGATCGCGATGGTCACCACGAGACCGTGCTCATCGGCACCACGGGCGACTCCCGATGCGATCAGACCGAAGTACGGGTCGGCGATGTCCGCCACGAGGAGGGCGATGACCGGAGACGTGCCGCGGGCGGTCGCCTGGGCGGACACGTTCGCCGTATATCCGAGTTCTGCGGCAGCCTGCTCGACCCGCTCGCGGAACGACTCGGCGACCTTGCGCTCGGAGCCGTTCAGCACGCGGGATGCGGTGGCCAGCGACACTCCGGCGACACGGGCGACATCCTCCAGCGTCGGAGCACTGTGCCGGCCTGACCGCGCCTGGCGGCCACGGAATGGGCTTTCCGATGTCGACCCTGACGTTTCCATGACCCGAGCATAGCGGCGTAGGCGACCGGATCTGCTGCCTCTCTCCATCGTGGCAATCGGTTGCCGGACCGATGACACAGCCTCGGTGCTCCCCGGGCCCGATCAGGCCATGCGCTCGAGGGCTCGCCGCTCGACCGCATGCTGCAGCGGCAGGCCCGCCGCCAGGCGCCCGAGCTCCTCGGCGACCAGCTGACCCATGGCGCCGCGGTCGGCACCCATGGAACCCGCGACATGGGGCGTCAGCTCGACGTTCTCCAGCTCCCAGAGCGGGGAATCCGGGGCCGGGGGCTCGTGCGCGGTGACGTCGAGCAACGCTGTGAGGTCGGTCCGCCGACGGAGCACCGCGATGAGATCGTCCTCGGCGATCAGGCCCCCGCGAGCCGTGTTGATGATCGTGGCGCCCTCCGGCATCCGTTCGAGAAGAGCCGCACCGATCATCCCCTCCGTCGCCGGGAGCAGCGGCGCGTGCAGGCTCACCACATCCGCCCGATCGAAAAGCTCCTCCAGGGAGACGAGGGACACGCCCAGCTCGGCCGCGGCGCCGGCATCCGCGAACGGATCCGCCGCCAGCAGCGTCAGCCCGGTGCCCCGCAGACGCTCGGCGACCCGGCGCCCGATCTCACCCAGGGCGACCAGACCGACGACGCTTCCGCGCGTGCCGGATGCGGCGCCGACCGCAGTGAGCGAACGCTCAGAGCGATACCGGCGGCGTGATGCCGGAACGCCGCGCGATGCCAGGACGATCTGCGCCGCAGTCATCTCCGCCACCGGCTCGGCATTCGCGGCGGCAGCGGAGACGATCGGGAGCCCGCGCGCCCAGAAGTCGTCGGTGACCAGGTGCTTGACCGATCCCGCCCCGTGCATCACCGCCTGCAGTCGCGGCGCACCAGCGAGCAGACCGGCGTCGATGACGGGAGCGCCCCAGCCGGTGAGGAGCACGTCGGTGTCGCGCAGGGCATCGGGGTCGGCGGCGAGTTCCTGCGCCGTGAGGAATGGCCGCTCCAGGTCCGCGATACGGTCGATCTCGGCGAGCACGTCGGCGGGATAGACGTCTGCCCGTCGCCGCTCCTCCATCACCAGGCGCACTCGGAGCTTCTCATCCCTGTCGACCACTTCGTCTCCCGACTTCATCACGATTGAAAGCGAAACATCCGATCAATGATTGACAGTGTTCGCATCCCTAGGTTAGATTCGCAAACGACGACTTGCAAAGTGGCAAGCGTTTGCCAAAACCCTGGAGAAACCATGCACACAAAGATGAAAGCAGCCGCAGTCCTGGGCGTCGTCACGCTTGCGCTCGCCGGCTGCTCCAGCGGAGCCGCTCCCGAAGGCGGCAGTTCCGGTGTCACGCAGGACGAAGAAGCCGTCCTGGAAGTCTGGACCCGCACCACCCCGGGGAGCCCGAGCGAGGCCGCGACGATCCGCCAGGTCGAGGCGTTCATGGAGGCAACGGGCTACAAGGCCGAGGTCACCGCGATCTTCGACGACTTCGAGATCAAGCTCGCCCAGCGTGCCGGCCAGAAGGACCTGCCCGACATCGTCCTCAACGACGTCAGCCAGCTCGGCACCATGCAGTCTCAGGGCATCCTCCGCGAGATCGACCTCAAGGACATCAAGAACTCGAAGAACATGACCGAGCAGGCGCTCGAGGCCGGCAAGGCCATCGACGGCAAGACCTACGGCATCCCCTACTCGGCTCAGGCCAACGCCCTCATGATCCGCAGCGACTGGCTGGCGAACCTGGGCCTTGAGGCACCGACCGACTGGGACGAGCTGCTCGCGGTCGCCGAGGCGTTCACGAAGAACGACCCGGACGGCAACGGCCAGGCCGACACCTACGGGCTCGCGGTTCCCGGCTCGACCAAGCGCGGCTACGCGTCGTGGTACTTCTCGAACTTCCTCTGGGCCGCGGGCGGCGACTTCATCACCGGCTCCGGCGACGAGTGGCTGCCGTCGATGACCTCCGACGAGGCGATCGGGGCCACCACATGGTTCCGCGACCTGCAGTGCACCGCCGGCGTCATCCAGCCGGGCGCCCCGAGCATGGACACCCCGCCGACGAACGAGGCCTTCGAGTCGGGTGTTGCCGGCATGTACGTGACCGGCCCCTACATGATGCCGCGCTTCGACAAGGTGCTCGGAGCCGACAAGTACACCGTGGTCCCGGCACCCGAGGGCCCGAAGGACGCCTCGGTGCTCGCCGAGGGCGGCACGGTCTACCTGATGGCCGGGTCCGAGAACGAGGAGGGCCAGACGGCGTTCGCCGACTGGTACGTCGGCGAGGAGTCGCAGGCCTACGGCATGGAGGGCACGGATGCCTTCGCCATCCAGCTGCCGGTCAACGAGAAGGTCGATGTCGGCCAGGTCCGCGACGACCCCCGCTGGGAGACCTTCGCGACCGCCTACAAGGAGAGCGGCCACTACGCTCCGACCATCCCGAGCTGGACGCCGGTACGCCAGATGAGCGCTGACACCATCAACGCCCTGCTCGCGGACTGCTCCCTCGACGTCGAAGAAGAACTCACCAAGCTCGACGGCAAGCTGACGGCCGAGCTCCTGACGCAGGGAATCCTCAAGCAGTGACGATCCACACAGCCGACGCCGTGAACACGGCAGACGCTCCGAAGTCGGCGGCGGGGACCAGCGTGTCCCCGCCGCCCGCCCGGCGGCGCGGCCGCCATCGCGTACAGGGACAGTGGTGGGTCCCGTGGGCCTTCCTCATGCCCGCCCTGCTGCTGTTCCTCGTCTTCCGCTACATCCCCATGGTCCAGGCCATCGGCATGTCGGTCGAGAACGTGCGCCCCTACCTCGGCAACGAGTTCGTCGGGCTGAAGAACTACGAGACGATCCTCTCCGACCCGGCCTTCCGCGACGCGACGATCAACACCCTCGTCCTGGCGTTCGGCCAGACGCTCGGATGCCTGGTGCTCGGGTTCCTGTTGGCGCTCCTCCTCGAGGGCCAGACCCGCAAGCTCTCCTTCATCCGCTCAGCGGCCTTCCTGCCGGTGGTCGTCCCTATGGCCGTCATCGCCGAGCTGTGGCGGATCATGTACCACCCGACCGACAACGGGTTCCTGAACTCCATCATCGGGATCGTCGGCCTCGCCCCCAGCGAGTACATCAACAGCCCGGACTCGGCGATGTGGTCGATCATGCTGATGGGCATCTGGCGCGGCGGCCCCTACGACATGATGATCATCCTCGCAGGGCTCGCCGGCATCGACCGCGGACTCTACGAGGCGGCGACCGTCGACGGTGCGAACCGCTGGCAGCGCATCCTGCACGTCACGCTTCCGGGGCTCCGCCCGGTGTTCTCGATCCTGTTCATCCTCGCCGCCATCCGCGGCTTCCGGGTGTTCACCGAGGTCTACCTCATGACCAACGGCGGCCCGAATGGCGCCACCGAGGTCGTGATGACCCTCCTCTACAAGCTCGGCCTGGAACAGCAGAAGCTCGGTGTCGGTTCCGCCGGAGCCGTGCTGCTGTTCCTCGCGACGCTGGTGCTGACCCTCGCGGTGCAGCTGATGATGCGCAGGAAGAAGGACGCATGACCGCCGGAACGGATACCGCCCTCGGACTCACCGAGAGCCGCACCATCGTCGGGATCGGCGTGAAGGTGCTGCTGTACGCGGTCGTCGTCACACTGTTCGCCGGCCCCCTGGTCGCGCTGCTCTCCGGCGCCTTCAGCGAGGTGACCGACCCGACAGAGCTCAGCATCATCCCGAACCGGCCGACGCTGGAGAACTTCTCCGTCGCGTTCGACTTCGGCGTGCTCGGCTACCTCATGAACTCGTTCTTCGTGGTCGGCTTCGGGCTCCTCCTGCAGGTGGTCGTCTCGGTCCTCGCCGGTTACGCCCTCGCCCGCAAGAAGTTCCGCTTCTCCGCGCTGGCGCTGGTCGCGATCCTCGCGACGATGATGCTGCCCGATGAGATCCTGGCGCTGCCGCTGTCGATCCTGCTGGCTGACATCCCCTTCCTGCACATCAACCTGATGGGCACGCTCGCCGGCATGATCGTGCCGATCGGCGCGTGGGCGTTCTCGATCCTGGTGATGACCGAGTTCATGAAGGACGTGCCCCTCGAGCTCGAAGAGGCCGCGCGCATCGACGGTGCCAGCGAGCTGCGCGTGTTCGCGCAGATCATCGTGCCGCTGTGCAAGCCGGCGATCGGCGTCATCGGGGTCTTCGGATTCACGATGATCTGGGATCAGTACCTGCTGCCGCTGCTCGTCTCGACCTCGAGCGACACCTACACGCTGCCGCTGGCGCTGCGCACCCTGCGCATCGAGCCGGAGGTGACGCCCGGCGTCGTCATGGCGGCATCACTGCTGGCGCTCGCCCCCTCGGTGATCGTGTTCCTGCTGTTCCAGCGGTCCTTCGCTCGCGGACTCACGTCCGGTGCGCTCAAAGGCTGATCGGGAGTTCGCACGATGACCACGACGGGCCCTGAGCCGATGACGGTTCCCGAGATCGACGGCGTGACCGGGTTCCGCGACGTCGGCGGCATTCCCGCGGACGGCGGGGTGATCCGAACCGGGCGACTGTTCCGCTCGGGTCACCTCGCCGGGCTCGGTGCGCAGGGCGCGGATGCGGTCCGTGCCCGCGTGCGCCGCATCGTCGACTTGCGCGCCGATGACGAAGTGGCCGCAGACGCCACGCCGCTCACCGGCGTCGAGATCACCCGCCTGCCTCTCTACCTCGGCTCGGCCCGCTCGTTCTTCCTCGAGGACTACAGCCTCGGCGAGATCTACGCGCACCTGCTCAGCGGAGGCTCGAACCGGCTGGTGGATGCGGTGCGCATCATCGCCGAGGGCGAGCCGACCCTCGTGCACTGCACGGCGGGCAAGGATCGCACGGGCGTCACGATCGCCCTCGCCCTCGCCGCCGTCGGCGCTGATCGCGAGGCCGTCGTCGCCGACTACGCGTCGACCGGCGACCTCATTCCGGCGGAACACCGCAAGGCGACCTCGGAGCGGCTGGCGAAGAAGTATCCGCAGTCCAGCCACGCCTGGATGCTCGCCACCGAATCCCCCGCCGAGGTGATGCGCGAGACCCTCGCGAACCTCGACGCCGAGTGGGGCTCGGCCGCCGGCTACCTGATCGCCCACGGTCTCTCCACGCAGGAACTGAGCGCGCTGCGCAGTGCGCTCGTCGAACCCGAACCGACCCTTCCAGGAGTCTCGTCATGACGTCATCCGCCGACCTCGAGTGGTTCACCGACGCCCGCCTCGGCATGTTCGTGCACTGGGGGCTCTACTCCCTCGCCGCCCGCCACGAGTGGGTGAAGAACCGCGAGCACCTGACGGATGCGCAGTACCAGCCGTACTTCGATCACTTCGACCCCGACCGCTACGACCCCCGCGCGTGGGCTCGAACCGCGAAGGACGCGGGTGCCGGCTACGTCGTCCTCACGGCGAAGCACCACGACGGCTTCTGCCTGTGGGACTCGAAGCTCACCGACTACACGGTCATGAACACGCCATACGGCAAGGATGCGGTCGCCGAGTTCGTCGAGGCGTGTCGCGCCGAGGGCCTGCGGGTGGGCATCTACTACTCGCTCATCGACTGGCACCACGAGGGCTTCCCCGTCGACGGCACCCACCCGCAACGCGATGACGAGGAGTTCAAGTCGGCCGCCGCCGACCGCGACATCCGCGACTACCAGCGCTACCTGCACGGCCAGGTGCGCGAGCTTCTCACCGGCTACGGCCAGATCGACTACCTCTTCTTCGACTTCTCCTACACGCACCGCCCCGACTACTGGGGCGGAAAGGGCGCCGCCGACTGGGACGCCGAGAACCTGCTCGCCCTGGTCAGGGCGCTGCAGCCCGGTTGCATCGTGAACGACCGCCTCGGCATCCCGGGCGACATCGTCACCCCGGAGCAGTACCAGCCCCTGAAGCCGATGGAGCGCGACGGCGAACCGGTTGCCTGGGAGGCGTGTCAGACGCTCAACGGCAGCTGGGGCTACGACCGCGACAACCTCGACGTGAAGAGCTCGGAATCGCTGATCAAGCTGCTCGTCGACGGCGTGGCGAAGAACGGGAACCTGCTGCTGAACGTCGGTCCCGACGGCCGCGGCCGGATCGACCGCACGGCGCAGCGGACGTTCGATGAGATCGCCGCATGGATGGACGACCATGCTCGATCGATCCGCGGTGCCGGCGCGGCTCCGTGGCAGGCGCCGAACGACGCCCGCTACACGCTGCGCGGCGACCGCCTCTACGTGCACCTCTTCTCCTGGCCGTTCAAGCACCTGCATCTGCCGGGTCTGGCCGGCAAGGTCGGCTATGCGCAGCTGATGTCGGATGCCTCGGAACTCGTCCCGCTGCACATCGACCCGAGCCGCCAGGCGCAGAACACCCTGATGGGCGGGCTGCCCGACGGCACGCTCACGCTCCAGCTCCCGGTGCAGCGCCCCGACACCCCCGTCCCCGTGATCGAACTGTTCCTCACCGAGACCCCCTGACCCGCACCTCTCCCCCACCCGACCCACCCCGGGTCCCCGACCCCAACCCCCGGTCCCTGAGCTCGTCGAAGGGCCCACCTCAACGAGGAGGAAACATGAAGCGTCGTACGTTCATCCTGTCCGCTGTCGCCGGTGCGGCAGCGATCGCGATCCCGCAGCAGGCGGGAGCATCCGTCTTCGGCCCGGCCTCGGCATCCGCAGCCTCCCGCATCGCCCCGATGCTTCCCGGCCGCGGGCCGTACCTGCACGTCTCGACACTGGACGAGCTGCGCGCGGCCATCACCGTCATGACCAACGGCGGCACGATCATCGTCGCCGACGGCACCTACGCGGTGCCCGACGGCGCCCCGATCAGCCTCGCCGGTGCGGGCGGCCGCTGGAACAAGCCGCTCACGATCATGGCCGCGACCATCGGCGGCGTCACTCTCACGGGCACCGCGAGCTTCGCCTTCGACGCCACGCACGACCTGGTGCTCCAGGGCTTCGTGTTCACGCAGTCGACGACGTTCGAGATACCGGCGAGCTGCACGGCCATCACCCTCAGCCGCAACGAGTTCGTGCTCGCCGACATCGAGGGCATGCACTGCGTGATGGTCCGCGCCGACAACACGGTCGTGGAGTACAACCATTTCCACAGCAAGTCGACGCTCGGCATCTTCCTCGGCGTCGAAGGCGCCGGGTCCACCGAGATGGCCGAGAACGTGCACATCCACCACAACTACTTCTCGGATCACAGTTTCGCCGGCGACAACGGCGGCGAGCCGATCCGCCTCGGCGTCAGCCCCCGCGCGCTCAGCAGCGCGCACGCGATCGTCGAGTACAACCTGTTCGAGCGCACGAACGGCGATCCAGAGGCCATCTCCGTGAAGTCGAGCGACAACACCGTGCGGTTCAATACGATCCGCGACAGCGGCGGCGGCATCGTGCTCCGCCACGGCAACCGCACCCGCGTGGAGTCCAACCACATCATCCGGGGCCTGCGCGGCATCCGCATCTACGGAAACGACCACGTGATCGTCAACAACTACGTCGGCGAGACCGCGGACACCGCGCTCGTACTCGGCGCCGGCACGCTGCGCGATCACTACGAGGGTGAGCCCGCCAACTCGCGCAACAAGAACGATGCGGCCGATCGGGTGCGCATCGCCCTGAACAACTTCATCGGCAACACGGGGGGCATCTCCGGAGAGACGCACCGGCCGATCGAGCCGAACGACTGCGTGATCGTCGACAACATCATCCAGGGCGACGTCGGGACCCTCGCCAAGGTGCCGGTCTCGCAGGGCTTCACGTGGGCGGGCAACATCCTCTGGGGCGCCGCCGCCGACGGAGACCTGCCGGTCACCGGATTCACCCGCGTCGACCCGCAGCTCGAGCGGGATTCCGCCGACGTCTGGCGGATCAGCGCATCGAGCCCTGCCGTGGACGCGGCGACGCAGGACCACTCCGGTCAGGTGCGTGACGACATCGACGGGCGCAAGCGCATCGGTGCGGCGGACGTCGGCGCCCATGAGCCGGGTGCGGCGGCCGTGAAGCGCGCTCCTCTGACTCCGGCGGATGTGGGGCCCCTCGCCCCCTGACGGACTTCGAGGCCGGGATCATCCCCTTCGGCGGATGATCCCGGCCTCGATGCGGTCGCCTCGGCGGCCCATTCGGCGGCCGGCCGGCGCTTGAGTCGTGGACATTCCTGAGCGCTGGTCGGCCGCTGTTGCGTGAGGTACCGTCGGTTCGCTCAGCGGGACGGAGCGACCCCCGACGACCCCGTTCAGCCCGCGGCGGTCCCCGTCGAACCACGCACGACGAGACTGGTCGCCAGGTCGAAACCGACGGTGGGAATCGTCCCCTCGGTCACACGGCTGAGCAGCGCCGCCATGGCATGATCGCCCTCTTCGCGCAGCGGCGACTTGACTGTGGTGAGCGGCGGCGAGGTGAAGTCGGCGCCGAAGATGTCGTCGAAGCCGAGCACGCTGATGTCGGCCGGGATGCGGATGCCGGTCTCGACGAGCTCCTGCATCAGCCCGATCGCGATGAGGTCGTTGTAGGCGATGACCGCCGTCGCTCCGCTGTCCCTGACGGCCATGGCCGCGTTGCGCCCGCCGACGACGGTGGGCGCGACCGGGGGCAGTTGCAGAAGCTCGATGTGCGCCCACTCGCAGCGCTGAGCGAGCAGCTCACCTCGGTGTCGAGCCATCCACGACAGTGCAGGGCCGGGCACGTATGCGATCCTGCTGTGTCCGAGACTGCGCAGATGCCGGACGGCCTCGGCGATCCCGTGCTGCACATCCGGCACCACGGAGAGCACGTCCTCGACCAGGCGGTTCACCACGGCGACCGGCTTCTGCCGAGCCAGCGCGCGGATCTGGTCGTCCGACATACGTGGCGTCGCGAGCAGCAGGCCGTCGACCATCCGCAGCATCTGCAGGGCGCGTTCGTACTCGCGTTCCTCCGATTCCTCGGACTCGGTGAGGACCAGGGTGTATCCAGCCCGGGTCGCGGCCGCCTCAGCGCCGCGGATGACGTCGAAGAACACCGGGTTGGTGATGTCGGAGACGACCAGGCCGATGATCGATGTGCGCCCCGTCGGCAGCGCGCGGGCCATCGGGTTCACGTGGTAGTTCAGCGACTCGGCGGCCGCGCGGATCCGCCGCTCGGTGACCGCGTTCACCCGGCCGGGCCGGTTCAGCGCACGGGAGACCGTGGAGGGGTTCACACCGGCGAGCTTGGCGACGTCGTAGATCGTCACGCTCTCCGCAGGGGCGTCCGACGCTCGTTCCGCCCGCATCTCGGCGTCGATGGGTCCATCGTCGGCCATGCTCAGCTCCTCACTGCACCGGCGCGTCGGGCGGCGCCGGCGGGATCGTCCTCCAGCCTACGGAGTTCGCGCCCGATCACCGCGAGCATCGTCTCCGCGGCGGATGCGTCGTCGACCCCGGAGAGGAGCGCCGCGGCGTCATCGGCGGAATGATCACCGCGCAGGCACCAGGCGGCGATGACGGATGCCGGCACCTCGGGCGCCGCCCCCGATCGCACCGCGTGCTCGAGCACCGGCACGATGCGATGCGGCAGTTTGTGCGCGCCGTCGAGCGCGATCTGCGCCAGCTGATGACGGATCCGCGGGTTGGCGAAGCGCCGGCGGGTCGCGTCGATCGCCTCGTCGAGGTCGCCGGCCGGCAGGACGCAGCTCGCCGCAGCGACCGCCCAGTAGTCCTCGACGAGGAAGCGCAGGTGCGGGTCGGCGAAGGCGCCGGCCACATCATCGAATCCATGGCGCAGCCCGTGGTAGGCGAGGAGCGAATGCGCGCCGTTCAGGATGCGCAGCTTGCGCTCCTCGTAGGGGGCGAGGTCGACGGTCAGCCGCGCTCCCACGCGCTCCCACGCGGGTCGTGGCCCGGCGAAGCCGTCTTCGATCACCCACTCGGAGAAGGGCTCGGCGACGACGGTTCCTTCGTCGCGGATGCCGGTCGCGCGCTCGACCTCGGCGACGTCGTCGGCCGTGGTGCGCGGCGTGATGCGGTCGACCATCGAGGAGAGGAACGCGACGTTCTCATCGATCCAGGCCGGCAGGCCAGGGTCGAGAACCGCGGCAGCTGCGAGTACGACCGATCGCGTGATCTCGCCGTTGCCGCTGACGTTGTCGCAGCTGATGACCGTGAGCGGCGGCGCGGCGGCGGCGCGGCGTGCGGCGAGACCGAGAGCGAGGCGCACCGGGGCGGTCGCGATCGGGGCCTCCGGGGAGCGCAGGGCGTGGCGGAGGTCGGCGTCGACGGCGGGCGCGGCGGTGTCGAGCAGGCCGTCCGCTCCCAGCCGGTACCCGGCCTCGGTGACGGTCAGCGTGAGGATCCGCGTCTGCGGATCGGAGATCACGGACTCCCATCGCGCACGGTCGGCGCCGTCGTGAGCGGAGCGGATGCTGGCGACCTGGGTGAAGGCGTCGCCGTCGGCGCCGCGGGTGATCAGCGTGTACGCCCCCTGGCGCGCCTGCAGGATGTGCGCCTGCTCGGCCGATCGACCGGTGAAGGCGACGATGCGCCATGGATCGTCGCGACCGGAAGCCAGATGCGTGTACCAGGCCTGGTGCGCGCGGTGGAACGCACCGACGCCCAGGTGGGCGATGGTGTGTCCGTCGTTGCCTGGTTGGCTCTGCGCCATGCCGTCTCCTCGTGTTCCGCCGACTGCGATGTCGTCTTTCCGACATTCTATGGCAAACGGTTGCCATCGCGCTGGATGACCGGTAGCGTCGTGCGTGGCGGCGGCCGCTCCGCTGCCACGCACGACCCCCGAAGGACACAATGCCGACCACGATGATGCACCCGGACCGCCTCTTTCCCAGCGATCCGGTCACCCGTGACATCGCCCGGGATCTCTATCTCCGAGTCAGCGACGCCCCCATCTGCTCGCCCCACGGTCACGTCCCGGCCTCGATGCTGGCCGAGAACGCCCCGTTCGCCTCGCCGACCGATCTGCTGATCACCGGCGATCACTACGTCACCCGGGTGCTGCATGGCGCCGGCGTGCCGCTCGGCCAGGTGCAGGCGCCGGCGGGAGCTCCGCCCGTCGACCCCCGCGGGGCATGGCGCGTGCTCGCCGCGAACTGGCATCTGTTCCGCGCCACCCCCGTGCAGTACTGGCTGGAGTATCAGCTCGGCGAGGTGTTCGGGGTCACCACCCGGCTGACCCCCGGCACGGCGGACCGCGTGTACGACGAGATCGCCGAACGGCTGACGGACGACGGATACCGGCCGCGCGCGCTGTTCGAGCGCTTCGGCGTCGACGTGCTCGCCACCACGGATGACCCCGCCGACGACCTTGCCGCGCACCGCGTTCTCGCTGAAGACCCGACATTCGCCGGCCGGGTCCTGCCGACGTTCCGGGCCGACCGCATCATGGACCCGGCCGCGTCGGGCTGGGCCGAGGCGCTCGACCGGCTCGCGGCGGCATCCGACATCGCGTGCGACACCCACGCGGGCCTGCTCGCCGCACTGCGCGCACGACGCGCGTACTTCCGCGCCGCGGGCGGCACGGCCACCGACACCGGAGTGGCGGATGCCTGGGCACTCCCCCTCGGCCACCGCGAGGCCGAGCGCATCCACGCCGCGGGCCTGCGCGGCACAGCGACTGTCGCCGAGGGCACGGCCTATCGGCGCGACATCCTCTACCGCCTCATCGAGATGTCGGCCGAGGACGGCATGGTGATGCAGCTGCATCCCGGCGTGCACCGCAACCACCACGAACCCACGCTCGAACGCCACGGCGCCGACACCGGCCACGACCTGCCGCTGCCGACCACCTACACCGAGCCGCTGCGGCGGGCGCTGAACGACTTCGGCACCGACACGCAGCTGCGTCTCGTGCTGTTCACCGTCGATGAGACGGCATTCTCGCGGGAGCTCGCGCCCCTCGCCGGTTTCTACCCCAGCGTGTACGTCGGGGCTCCCTGGTGGTTCTTGGACACCCCCGATGCGATGGAGCGCTACCGCCGTTCGATCACCGACAGCGCCGGTTTCGCGAAGACCTCCGGGTTCATCGACGACACCAGGGCGTTCTGCTCGATCCCGGCGCGGCACGACATGGCACGCAGAGCGGATGCTTCGTACCTCGCCTCCCTCGTGGCCACCCACCGGCTCACCGAGGCCGATGCCGCCGACATCGCCGACGATCTGGTCCGCCGCATCCCCTACGACACCTTCCGCATCCCGCAGCCCTGACAGCGCGGCATCCGCGCCCACAGGGATGGAGAAGGCCGGTGAAGAGTGATCTTCACCGGCCTTTTCCATCTCTCTACCCCGACTACGGGGCGGCAGGCCCCACGTTCGGCGTGGTCAGCGGGGCGCGAGTCGCAGCGTTGCTGGTGACCTCATGCGCACCGACGTCGTAGGTGCCGGAGCGCTGGCGCCCCTCGATGTCGTCGGTGACCCAGGTGCCGTGGTCGGTCATGAACGCCGCGTTCACCGCCGGGCTCGACGAGCCGATCTTCCACACGCCGGCCGAGTCCTGGGCGAGCTGCGGGTTCACCCGCGTGTAGCCCACGGTCGGGATGTTCCCGTTGGCGGCCGAACCCCACAGGATGTTGCCGCGCCAGTAGAAGTCCTGCATGAGCGGCACGTCGGCGAGCACGCCCGCCGAACCCTGGATGATGTTGTCCACGATCGTCACGTTCAGCGGCACGACCGTGCGCTGCGTCTCGCCGACGATGCCGCTGGCGTTGTTCACCAGCGTGTTCAGGCCGATCCGGACGCGGTCGGGGGCGTCGTACTTCTTCCGCGATTCGCTGCTCTCGCCCACGAAGTGATCGCGCAGCGTGCCCGACCCGACGGTGATCCCGGCGCCGTTGGACCCGGTCACCTCGGTGAGGTCGGCAACGTAGTTGTTCATGATGACGTGGTCGTTGCCGTAGATCCGGATGCCGTTGTTGCCACCCGTGATGTAGTTCGACAGCACCTTGTTGTTGTTGCCGTGGCGCAGCACGATGCCGCCCTTGCTGTCACGGATCGTGTTGTAGCGGATGGTGTGCCCGCTGGACTTGACCGAGATCGCCTCGGGGTCGCCATTGGCGTTCTCGAACAGGTTGTACTCCACGATCGCGCCGCCGCTGGATAGCGCCTTCGGGCTGGTGCCGAGCCGGATCGACTCGCCGCCGTTGGTGCCGGTGAAGTTGTGGTCGGAGAAGTAGTTGTGGTGGATGTGGGAGTTCTTGGCGACGGTGTCGCTGCCGGGGCCCTCGATGCCGAGGTAGACGCCGAGCGAGTCCTTGCCGTGGAACCAGTTGTACGCGATCTCCGAGTCGTCCGAGCGGACGATCAGGTTGTGCTCCGCCGCGTCGGAGAAGGCGAACTCGTTGCGGACGAAGTCCACCGCCTTGCTGCTGGAACCCACGTCGATCGTCGTCGACTGCGTGAACGTGAAGCCCTGGATGATGATGTCGTGGACGCTCGAGAAGGTGAAGCTCGACGCGCCCGTGAGCGTCACACCGCCGACGGTCTCGGCCTTGATGGTCACCGGCGCGGACGAGCTTCCGGAGGCGCTGGATCCGAGGCTCACCGCGGTGGAGACGCTGTAGCTGCCGTTTTTCAGCACGATCGTGTCACCGGGATCGGAGCTGTTGATCGCGCTCTGCAGCTGTGAGATCGAGGTCACCACCGTCTCATCGGTCGGGGTTGTCGGCGTCGGAGTCGGGGTCGGGGTCGGCGTGCCGCCGCCGGTGCTGCCGAAGACCTGCAGCTCGTACAGGGAGTAACCGTAGGTCGTGCCACGTGCGGTGCCGTGGACGCGCAGGTAGCGGCCGGTGCCGCTGAGGCCCGTGATGTCGTCGGTGCCGCCGTTGCCGGCCGTCTCGTCCTTGAGCGTGGTCCAGGTCGTGCCGTCGACCGAGATCTGCACCTTGTACTTGCTGGCGTAGGCGGCTTCCCAGTTCAGGAGCACGCGCGAGACCGTCGCGCCTGCGCCCAGATCGACCGTGATCCACTGCGGGTCGACGCCTTCGAGGCTCGCCCATCGCGTGGTGGCCGATCCGTCGACGGCGTTGCTCGCCGGGAAGGAGGCCGTCTCGACCGAGGAAGCCGTCGCGGGCCGCCCCTGCGAGATGAGGGTCTCGGCGAGCGGACCGACCTCGGTCGCGCTGAGCGGGCCGGCCTGGCCGAACGCCGTCGCCGGGACGGATGCCGGGGCGCTCGCGTGTGCGGCGGTGCCGCCCGCAGCGAGCAGGCATGCCGTCGCCAGCACGGCGAGGACTCGTTGAGTGGTTGTCATTCCTGTTCCGATCTTCATTGACGGTGGTCCTTCGAGGAGGTCAGGACCGAGGGGTGGCGCACGGGACTCGCATCGTCACGGTGTGACCGCGACGTTCGTGAGTCCCGTGACGGCGTTCGCGACGGTGTTTGACGCGTAGACCTTGTTCGGGTTGCTCGAGCACTTCGACGTGGACGAGATGAAGACGGCGTACTTGCCGACGCCGCCGAGGTTCGAGGTGTTGGAGCGCCAGATGTTCCCGCATCCGTACCCGGTGAGCGGGTTGTGCGTCTCGTAGCCGTTGGCGAAGACGCCCGGCGAGGAGAAGGTGCCGGTGTTGTTCTCGATCAGGTATCCGTTGCCCTTCACGTCGATCCAGGAGTCGGCCGAGTTCTCACCGGAGATGCCCTTGCCGTCGAAGGTGTTGCCGCGGACGACGCCTCCCTCGGTACCCTCCTTGATGTCGATGTGCTCGGCGGCGATGCCAGGACCGAAGGTGTTGTCGAGCACCTGCACCCGGTCGGAACGATCTCGTCCGCTGGAGTCGCCGTAGCAATCGAAGTTCGAGTTCGCGGAGCCGAGGTAGACGCCCTCGCCGTAGCCCGGCTTGACCAAACCGACGCGGGTGATCTCCGAATTCCGGATGGTTCCGTCAGCCGAGGACCGACGGAAGTGCACGCCCTCCTCTGCGATGTCCCTCACGAGCACTCCGTCGATGGTGACGTGGGTGGCCGTGTCGAGCACGATGCCCTTCTTCGACTCCGCGACGGTGAGGCCCGTCACGTTCCAGTGCGACGCCCCGAACAGCCAGAGCCCGTAGCCCGAGTTCCAGCCGGAGGTCGGCTGCGGACACCCGGACAGGGCCCCGGAGGAGCCGTCGTTGATGATGATCGCGCTGCGCGGCCCCGTGAGGGTGATCGGCTTCGCCGCCGTGCCGGAGTCCGTCGCGACGAAGCTCCCCCGATAAGTGCCGGCTGCGAGCCGGATCGTCTGCCCTGGTTCGGCCGCAGTGAGAGCGGCGCTGAACTCGGCCGCCGTGTCGACATCGACGAAGTCACCTGCACCGGGGCCCGGATCGACGGGGCCTCCCGGCGTTCCCGCGGTGCCGTAGATCTGCAGCTCCCACAGCGAGTAGCCGTACGCGGTGCCGCGCGCCGTGCCGAACACGCGCAGGTACCGGCCGCTGCCGGCCAGGCCGGTGAACTCGTCGGTGCCGCCGTTGCCCGCGGTCTCCGTCTTCAACGGCGTCCACGTCGAGCCGTCGGCCGACATCTCCACGCGGTACTTCGATGCGTAGGCGGCCTCCCATTTCAGGACGACTTTCGAGACTGCGGCGCCGGTCCCGAGGTCGACGGTGATCCACTGCGGGTCGATCCCCTCGGTGCTCGCCCATCGCGTCGTCATGGATCCGTCGACAGCGTGGGCTGCGGGGAACCCGGAGGTCTCCGCGGAGGATGCCGTGGCCGGCTTCCCCTGCGAGATCAGCGTCTCCGTGGGGTTGGGAGTCGGCGTGGGAGTCGGAGTGCCACCACCGCCGCCCGTGACGGACTTCAGGAAGAGGGACTCCGCGGCGTCTGTCAGGTCGTCGTGCACGCCGTGTCCCTCGCCGTAGTCGAGAGTCTCGCGAGACGCCCAGTCGGGGATGGCCGTTCCGCCGGCATCGAGGTGCTTCCAGCCGGTGCCGCTCCATCCGAATTGAAGGATGCGGTGCCGATCCGCCAGGTACGGCGTGAAGGCGGCCGAGTCGCTTCCGAGCTGCTTGCTCATGTCGTTGTTGAAGAAGACGTTGCGCGGACCGGAGGACCCCGACCACTTCACCGCCTTCTGTCCGGCGCCCCACCAGACGGGGTACCAGTTCGAGTCGTCCGGGCCGCCGCCGCCCTCCTCGCCGCAGTGGGAACTGCAGTTGCCCGAGCGGTGCGCGTAGGGAACCGTCACCTTGTTCAGTTCGAACAGGTTGTTGCGCTCCCAACCGCCGTGCAGGTTCAGGTCGGAATCGAAGTCGTTGCCGATCACGACGTTGCCGGACGCCGACCACTGGAACGTGAAGTGACGCAGGTTGCGGGACGTGTTCCCCGCGTACACCGAGTCCCAGACGCGGGATCCTCTGAAGTAACCGTTGCCGCCTTTGCCCTTGTTCCAGGCGCCGTCGAGCTGGTTGTCGACGATCTGCAGGTTCTTGGCCTCTTCGGTGACGATCGGGTGGGAGCCGGTCATCTCGGCCCGGACCCCGCGCACCCAGGAGTCGACGGCCCACTTGAACACGATGCCGTGCATGGCCTGATCCGGGGCGAGGTTTCCGTAGTTGTGCGCGGCGACGGCCGGCGTGAGTCCCGCGATCTCCTGGGTGAAGGCGATCGACTCGATGCCGACTCCGACGACGGGGTCGAGGATCGGCGAAGCCTTCGACGCATAGACCTTTCCGTCGATGGCCGCAGATCCGTCCGATGTGGAGTTCACCGGCACGTCGTACTCCAGCGGCTTGTCGAGCGTGATCGTGCGGTCAGCGGAGTTGCTGGCGACGATGCGGAAGATCTGCTGACGCATGTGCAGGTTCTGCAGCGGATGCGTCGTCGGCAGCGCCTTCTGCTCCGCATAGAACGCGACGGAGTTCGCGACCCTGATGTTCACGATCGCGCCGACGGCGAGGTTCGTCATCGCGCCGTTCGTCGCCAGGTGCACGACGGTGTCGCCGGCCCGAGCCGAGTACCCGGCATCGCCGGTCTTGGCGCGCAACGCGATCCCGACCTTCCAGTGCGCGTTGACGGTGCCCTCGAAGAGATCCTTGCGATTCGCCGGGGCCGCGGCGTAATCCGTGGCGTACGCCGCGTTCACACCGCGGGACTGCACGCGGAACAGCCCGCGCCCGGGCCAGAGCCAACCGCCGCTTCCCTGCCCGTAGTCCATCCCGTCTTTGTCCCATTCGGATCCATCGGGGGTGACGGCGTCGTAACGCGTGTTGACGTCGGGCTTGTAGACCAGAGTCGTCCCACCGGCTGCCGCAGATCCGGCACCGCGGATGACGAGGTAGTCGGCGTCGACGTGCAGTTCGCCGGTGACGTCGAGCCGGCCGGCCGGAAGCGTGATGCGGCTGAGGTCGTCGAAGCCGGCCGTCGGCGAGCAGCCGGTGCGGATCGCGTCGATCGCGGCCTGGATTCCGGCCGTGTCGTCGACGCCGTCGCCCGCCGTCACGCCGTGCGCAGCGGTCATCTCCGCGGCCGTGATGTCGCACGCGGCGCGAGGTGCGAGTGCGGCGGTGTAGGGAAGCGACGCCCCGCCCCGATAGCCGGCCTTGCTCCAGTCGTAGAGTCCGGGGATGGGTGCGCGGCGGTTGCCGGCACCGAGATCGAGGCCGTCCGTGATGCCGGGTTCGGCAGCGGATGCCGGAGCTGTGGCCGACTGCACCGCAAGGCCCAGCGGGATCGCCACAATGACAGCGGCGAGCGCGGCCAAGGTTCGACGGACGGGACGGTGAGCGTGCGACATCGGTGTCTCCTACTCGGCGGGAACTGCTCCACGACGGTGCGTACGCCACGTCGTTAGTAAGCGTTCTTACCATTCAGTAGCGTGCCGCACCAGAGTATCTGGCAAACGGTTGCCATTCAATGGAGAAAATCAACTGCACCCCGAACACTCCGAACGATGACAGCCGGGCACGCCGAGGGCGCGGCGGAGAAGGCGCGAAGAAGACGCGCAGGCCGCTCAGACCAGGTACCCGCGCAGGGTCGCCGCTTCGGCGGCGAGGAGATCGGGATCGGCGTCGGGGATGAACTCGAGCAAGGCGTCGCGGGGAGGGCGCTCGGCGGCGGATGCTGCCGCGAAGAAGCGGCTCCACAGTTCGTCCCGCGCACGCAACGGCAGCCGCTCCTTCGCCGGCCACCACGAGAAGACGTGCACGGCGCTCGTGTGCGCGGCGATCGCGCGGTACTCAGCGAGCGCGACGTCATCGGGCGCGGCGACGGTCGGCTGCCAATAGGTGGTGAGCGCGGGGCTGCTGACGTCTGCCAGCAGCTGCAGGGTCGTCGGCGCTGTGTCGGCGAGGGTGCCGGAGTGGAACTCGAGCGCCAAGCCGATCCCCCGCGCGGAGGCCTCGGACACTGCCGACCGGAGCCTGTCGACCGTGCCGGCGAGATCCTCGACGGTCGCCTCCGCGGAGCCGACGGACCCGGCCCAGACCCGCACCCGGTCGGCGCCGAGAGCCTCCGCGCTGTCGAGGATCGGCGTGAGCTCCTCCCCGGCGCCCGCTCGGAAGTAGGAGCCGTACGAGCAGACCGCGAGCCCGGCATCCGCCGTCGCACGCGCGACCTGCGCCGCCCGCACGGTGTCTCCCGGCGGCACGTGCACGTCGCCGCCCCACTCGATGACCTCGAGTCCGGCATCAGCGGCCAGCATGACGATCCGCTCGGGGCTGAGCTCGCGGAACGTCACAGAGCACAGCCCCGGCCTGATCGTGGTCATGGATCCATCCTGTCAGGGCAGGTGCGGGGAGACCGCGGCACCGAAGGCCTCGGCGGTGCGACGGACGACATCGGCCGGAGCATCCGCCCAGATGTCGGCGTTGAAGATCTCCACCTCGATGTCGCGGTCGTAGCCCGTCTCGATCACGGCGCGCGTGAGCGCACCGAAGTCGATGACGCCGTCGCCCATGTAGTGCCGGGACAGCAGCACGTCCGCGGCCAGCGGCGTCTTCCAGTCGCACACCTGGTAGGTGGCGATGCGCCCCTCGCGGCCGGCTCGGGCGATCTGTTCGAGCACCTGCGGGTCCCACCAGACGTGGAAGGTGTCGACGGCGGCGCCGACCACATCGGCGTCGAAGTCGGCGGCGATGTCGAGCGCCTGACCGAGCGTCGAGACGACGGCGCGGTCGGACGCGTACATCGGATGCAGCGGCTCGATCGCGAGCGTCACCCCGGCCGCCTTCGCATCCGGTGCGAGCGCGCCGATCGCGTCGCGCACGCGCTCACGTGCGCCGACGAGATCCCGTGACCCGGCCGGTAGCCCGCCCGCGACGAGCACGAGCACTGCTGTGGAGCCTTCGGCCCCCGCTGCGGCGAGCGTCGCGGTCTCCTCGATCGCCTGGCGGTTGTCTTCGAGCGCAGCATCCCGTTCCGGTCCGTGCGGCAGCGTGAAGAACCCACCGCGGCAGTGCGTGGAGAATCGCAGACCGGAATCCGACAGCATCCGGGCGGCGATGTCGAGGCCGACCTCGTTCACCGGCTCGCGCCAGAGTCCGATCGACTGCACGCCGGCCCCGGCCGTGACCTGCAACGCCGTCGCCAAGTCGGCGTACTTGATGGTGGCCTGGTTGATGGACAGGCGGGGGTCGACAGCGGTCATGCCTCGACTCCGTTCAGGCGCAGCATCCCGTGCCAGCGCTCGAGCGCGAGCTCGGGATCCTCGAGGGCGAGCGAGGCGTTCGCCAGCTCGACGATGCGGCTCAGGTGCGGCAGGCTGCGCGCCGAGTGCAGGCCGCCGACCATCTGGAACGCCGGCTGGTGCCCGTTCAGCCAGGAGAGGAACGCGACACCGGTCTTGTAGTAGAACGTGGGCGCCGCGAACACCTGACGACTGAGCTCCTCCGTCGGCCCGAGGATCTCCAGGTAGCGCGCCGGATCACCCGCATCGAGCGCCTGGATCGCCGCCGAGGCCACCGGGGTGATCGCCGCGAACGCACCCAGGAGAGCGTCGGAGTGGTTGTCTCCCTGCCCGACCGTATCGCCGCCGATCAACGACACGTAGTTGAAGTCGTCGCCGGTGAACATGCGCACGCCGTCCGGCAGCTGCGCCCGCACCGAGATCTCGGACTCGGCGTTCAGGAGGCTCATCTTCACACCGGCGACCTTGTCCGGGTTCTCGCCGATGATGTCGAGCAGCACCGCGGATGCCGTCTGCCAGTCGTCTGCTCCGAAGTATCCGGCGAGCTCCGGGTCGAACGCCGTGCCCAGCCAGTGCAGCACCACGGGGACCGTTGCTGACGAGAGCACCTCGCGGTACACACGGCGGTAGTCCGCGGCATCCTGAGCGACCCGGGCGAGATGGCGGGAGGCCATCAGGACGGGACCCGCCCCCTGCTCCTCGGTGAAGTGCAGCTGCTCCTTGTAGGCGTCGATCACCTGATCGAGCGGGATGCGGGAGTCGAGGACGTGGTCGGTGTTCACGCCGACCACGACCGAGCCCCCCTCCTCGCGCGCCACCTCGGCGCTGCGGGAGATCAGCTCGCGAGTGGCCTCGGCATCCAGCCCCATGTTGCGCTGCGCGGTGTCCATCGCGTCGGCGACCCCGAGACCCCAGGAGTACACGTTGCGGCGAAACGCGAGCGTGGCGTCCCAGTCGATGTCGGCGGGCTGCCCCGGCGTGTTGTCGGCGGAGACGCGTGGCACGACGTGCGCGGCGGCGTAGGCGACCCGGCTCTGCAGGGGCGCCGACGGACGCCCGTAGGCGCCCGCATCGTTGAGGGCGGCATCCGACAGAGAACCGTCCGCGGCGAGAAGCGTCAGCGCTGCCATCAGAGCGAGAGCTTCTCGATGGCGACCTTGCGTCCTTCGGCACTGGAGATGAGACCGGCCTCGGCGAACTGCACGCCCTTGGCGCCCGCGAGCAGGTCGAAGGGGTAGTCGGTGCCGAGCACGTAGGACTCCAGGTACTCCTCCCACTGCTGACGGAACCCATTGAGGAAGACGTCGTTCGTCGGCACGTTCTGCCAGTCGGCGTCGTAGTCGCGGGTGTCTTCGAGGTCGGGGTTCCAGACCGGCTTCGGGGTGGCGTTGCGCGGCTGGATCTTCGCGCCGAACAGGCCGACGACCGCCGAGCCATGGGTGCCGTCGACCTGGAACTCGACCAGCTCGTCGCGGTTCACCCGGACGGTCCAGCTCGAGTTGATCTCGGCGACGATACCGCCCTCGAGCTCGAAGATCCCGTAAGCGGCGTCTTCGGCGGTGGCGGTGTACTTGTCGCCGTTCTCGTCCCAGCGCTCGGGGATGTGGATCGCCGCCTGGGCATAGACGCTCTTCACCTCGCCGAACAGGTTCTCCAGCACGTAGTTCCAGTGCGGGAACATGTCCGAGATGATGCCGCCGCCGTCTTCTGCGCGGTAGTTCCAGCTCGGGCGCTGCGCCGGCTGCCAGTCGCCCTCGAACACCCAGTAGCCGAACTCGCCGCGCACCGAGAGGATGCGCCCGAAGAAGCCCGAGTCGATGAGGCGCTTGAGCTTCTGCAGCCCGGGCAGGTAGAGCTTGTCGTGCACGACGCCGGTCTTGACGCCGGCCTCCTGAGCGAGGCGGGCCAGCTCGAGCGCCTCCTCGAGAGACTCGGCGGTCGGCTTCTCGGTGTAGATCGCCTTGCCTGCGGCGATCGCCTTGCGAATGGCGGATGCGCGTGCCTTCGTCACCAGGAAGTCGGCGTAGATCTCCCATTTCGGGTCGGCCAGCGCCGCGTCGAGGTCGGTCGTGTAATCCTCGATGCCGTGAAGCGCGGCGAGTTCGGCCAGCTTCTGCTCATTGCGGCCGACGAGGATGGGCTTCACCGTGACGCGGGTGCCGTCGGAGAGCTCGATGCCGCCCTGATCACGGATCGCGAGGATCGAGCGCACCAGGTGCTGCCGGTAGCCCATGCGTCCGGAGACGCCGTTCATGATGATCCCGATCTCGCGCACCTTCGCGTGGGAGAGCTCTGTGGCGGGTGCGTCCAGGGTGGTCGTGTCTGACACTGTCATTCCTTCTGCTCGGCTCATCCTCGAAAATCGGGTAAGCGCTTTCCAGTTGCGTTCATCCTGACACCGGACGGCGCGTTCCGCAAGTACCGGATGGAGCGCCCCTGCGCTCGCACTTGAGAAGAACCGTTGTCCCGTATGCGCGGAAGCGCTTCGACGAATATCGGTCAAACCCTGGACTTTCCGGAAAGTCCGCCCCCATCATGGGCTTCACCGCTATCTCAGCGGATCTCGTCGGGCCAATGGCGGCTCGGCGAAACGTGATTGAAAGGACAGAGATGCCTCAGAGTCGAAACGCATCGATCCGACACAGGATCACCGGCACCGTCGCCGCGCTGTGCCTCGCCGTGGTCCCGGTCGTGGGTTCTGCTGCGCCCGCTCAGGCCGCCAGCACCTGCGCGAGCGGCGGCAACATCGCGATGGGCAAGTACTACGTCGTCAACAACCTCTGGGGGAACGGGTCCGGCTCCGGATGGCAGTGCGTATGGGACAACTGGCAGTCCGGCGACACGGCCGGTTGGGGCACCAACTGGCAGTGGAGCGGGCAGTCCAACTCGGTGAAGAGCTACTCGAGCATCATCCTCGGCTGGCACTGGGGGTGGCAGCGTCCGGGCACCGAGCTCCCGGTCCGGCTGAGCGCGAACCGCAGCATCCCGACCACCTGGAGCTACGAGGTCACCGGCTCGGGCACGATGAACGTCGCCTACGACCTCTGGCTGCACAACGAGTCGAACCCCGGGGCATCGAGCGGTCCCAGCGACGAGATCATGATCTGGCCGTACAAGTCGGGTGGGGCGGGCCCCGCCGGCACACTCCAGGCGAACGTCAACATCGGCGGCGGGAACTGGGACCTGTACCGCGGCTGGATCGACGCGGGCAACGGCACCGGATGGAACGTCTTCTCATTCGTCCGCACGTCGAACACCACCTCGGTGAACTTCAATCTGCGCGACTTCACCGGCAATCTCGTGAACCGAGGGTGGCTCAGCAGCAACAAGTACCTCACCAGCGTCCAGGCTGGCACTGAGGTCTTCACCGGCAACGGCCAGCTGAACACGCACAGCTACTGGGTCGACGTCCAGTAGTCGGCGAGGCGGTGAGCGGTCATCGTCGCGATGACCGCTCACCGTGGTGCGATCAGAGCCGTTCGAGCACGAGGGACACGGCCGCCGCGCGCGGCGAGAGGCGGTGCTGCGGCAGCACCCCCGGGCCGCAGGTGGCCGTGCCCACACCGCTCTGAGCCAGATCGATCGAGACGAAGGTGCGCGCCTCGTCGGGCAGCTCCCAATTGTGCGGGGTCCCGTCCAGCGCGCGCCTGCTGTGCCGTGACACCGTGAGCGCGAACGATGCGCCCAGGGTGCGGATGCGCACCGCACCGTCGCGTGCACGGATGACCGCCTCCCGCACACCCATGCGCGATCCGCTCTCCTGCGGGCGCACGTGGTCGATCGTGAGATCGTCCGCGTCCAGCCGCCACCACCCGAACCGAGCGGCCGAACGCAGGTCGGGGTAGGACGGCATCGGCCCTTCCCCGACGAGGTCCACGCCCTGCGGATTCCCCTCCAGCTCGAGGTCGAGGCCCAGCCGGGCCCACTCGGTCGGCCACGGCCCGCTCGGCGTCAGCTCGACATCCAGCCGCACTGCGGTCTCCGAGAGCGGCGTCCATCGCATCCGGGCCTCCAGTGCGCAGTCGAGGATCGGCACGCCGGTGCGGGAACGGACGACCAGGGTGCCACCGTCGGGCTGGATGCCGAGAAGTCTCGTCACCGTGCGGTCCATTCCCGCGGCCCGCCACCGCTGCGCGTAGGACGGAAGGTCGGGCTCGTCGTCACCCACGTCGCGATCGTTGTCGGTGGGCGCACGCCACACGCCGACATCCGGCCCGGAGATGCGCAATCCGGCAAGCGCCTGCACCCGTCCGGTCACAGGGTCGATCTCGGCGGCACCCACCTCCGCG
Organism: Microbacterium aurantiacum; assembly: GCF_002872075.1. Taxonomy (GTDB): domain Bacteria; phylum Actinomycetota; class Actinomycetes; order Actinomycetales; family Microbacteriaceae; genus Microbacterium; species Microbacterium aurantiacum_A. The sequence goes on from NZ_PGGU01000002.1 coordinate 77,121, forward strand.
TCGGTCACCACCGCCTCGAAAGGCGGAGGCACGTCGACAGCGGCGAGCTCCACCTGCTGCCCGCTGCCGAGCAGATGCCCGGCCGCCGCCCACGTGCTGTCCTCGATCGTGACCGCCTCGACCGTCAGCACATCGGCCTGCGACGCGCGACCCTCAGCGCGCGCCTCTTCCGGAAGAGCCACCATGACCCGTTCTCGCGGACCGCAGACCGGTGCGATCAGGTCTCCGGCGGCGACGACCTCGCCGTCGACGGTGCGCGACCACTGCAGCGCGACCCCCGCCAGACCGAGCGTGTCATAGCGATTGCCGATCGTCGCGGCCGAGCGGTCGGCGTCGACCTCGATCGAGACGGGTGCGATCACTGCGGCATAGTGCAGCAGCCCCGGCCGTGGTCGCCGGTGCACGTCGACGAGCCCGTCGATGACGAAGTTCCCGTCGTGCACGTCTTCGCCGAAGTCCCCACCGTAGAGGATGCGTGCGCTGCCATCCGGACCGTCGACCTCGATGCCCTGCTCGATCCATTCCCAGACGAACCCGCCGGCGAGGCGCGGATGGGCCTCGAAGAGGTCCCAGTACTCCTGCATCCCACCGGGGCCGGTGCCCATAGCGTGCGCGAACTCGCAGAGGATGAAGGGCAGGGAACGCCGGTGCTCGTCCTCCCCCGCCGGCTGCTCCTCGGCGATCGCGCGGACCTCATCGTGCGAGGCGTACATCCGCGAGTAGATGTCGACATACGTGCTGGCGTGATCGCCTTCATAGTGGATGAGACGGCTCGGATCGTAGCCTTTGGCCCAGCGCGCCATCGCCTCGAGGTTGGCGCCGGTGTGCGACTCGTTGCCCAACGACCACATGATGACGCTCGGATGGTTCTTGTCCCGGTGCACGGTGCGCTGCATCCGATCGACGAACGCCTCCCGCCAGCGCGGGTCCGCACTCGGGTTTCCCCGCCACTGCACGTGCTCGAAGCCGTGGGTCTCCAGATCGCACTCGTCGATGACCCAGAAGCCCAGCTCGTCGAACAGATCGAGGACGTCGGGATGCGGCGGGTAGTGCGATGTGCGCACCGCGTTGATGTGATGGCGTTTCATCAGGAGCAGCTCTTCGCGCACGACGTCTGCGTCGTGGACCCGGCCGTGCCGCGCACGATGCTCATGCCGGTTCACCCCGCGCAGCATGATCGGGGCGCCATTGACCATCAGCTGCGCATCACGCACCTCGACGCGACGGAACCCGATGCGCAGCGTCACCGACTCCGCCGCCGTCCGCACCTGCGCGTCATACAGGCGGGGGTGCTCCGCCGACCACGGCTCGACGCTCCCCACGTGGATCGTGCCGCTCGCCGCGACGTCGATGTCGAGTTCCGGGATGATGAGATGCGCAGAAGCAGTCGCATCGACGTCGATCTGCACCGTGCCGGCGCCGGTCTCGGGGTCGAAATCCGCCTGGACGAAGACGTCGCGAACAGCCCCGACGGGTTCGCCGTGCACCGTGACGCTGCGGAAGATCCCCGGTAGCCACCACATGTCCTGGTTCTCGAGATATGTGGCATCGCTGAACTGCGCAACCCGCACCGCGAGTCGGTTCCCGGACTCGACGAGCGTGTCCGTGACGTCGAACTCGTGAGTGAGGCGGCTGCCACGCGTCGTGCCGAGCGACACCCCGTTCAGCCAGATCTCGGCAGCTGACTCGATGCCGTCGAAGCGCAGCAACCGGCGCGGAGCATCCCATACCCCGGGGTCGGCATCGAAATCGACCCGGTAGTCGCCGATCGGATTCGCATCCGGAGGATGAGGCGGATCGACGGGGAACGGCATCTGCACGTTCGAGTACGCGGGAAGGCCGTATCCCTGCAGATTCCAGTGCCCCGGCACCTCGATGTCGCCCCATTCCGCGACCGCACTCCGCTGCCACCCGTCGTCGGGCGCACCGCGCAACGACGGCGACACGCGGAACCTCCAGCGGCCGTCGAGCGACTGCGCGGGGCGGTCGGTGCGGAGGCGGGCGCGCGGCACGACTGCGCCCCGTCCGGGAAGCGTGGTTGCGATGTCCACCGAAATGTCTCCCTCTCTCGTGGAGCCGTGCTGCGCCGGGCCCGATTCTGAGCGGACGTGGAAAATCTGCTGGACTCCCCGCACCGGCTGGCGTATGTTCTTAACATTGTCATGACATGCCGACAATTGCGATGCTGGCATCCCGACAGCATCAGGTGGTCTGCTCGCTGGCGAGCGCAATAAGGAGAAACCATGAAGAGTTCCCGCAAGATCCACGCTGTCATCCTCGCCGGTGCGACGATCGGCGCCCTCGCCCTGGCGGGCTGTTCCGGCGGCGGCGGTTCGAACGCCGACGGCGAGGTCGTCCTCGAGCTCGTGCAATCCGGTGACGCCAACCAGGGCGGCGGCTACGCCATGCTCGCGGACAAGTACTTCGAAGAGACGGGCGTGCGCGTCAACGTCGTCGAGGTGCCCAACTCCGACGTGCGAACCCGACTGCGCACCGCCGCGCAGGCCAACGACCTCCCCGCCCTGGCGGCAGCGCCGGCGACAGACCCGGCATGGACCGAGCGCCTGCTCGACCTCACCGATATCTTCGACGAGGCGGGCATCATCGAGCCGCTGAGCGTCGCCGACCCCACAGACGACAAGGTGAAGGCGATTCCCACGACGCTCACCGCCGTGGGAATGTTCATCAACAAGTCGCTGTGGGACCAGGCGGGCGTCACCTACCCCACGTCTCTCGACGAGTCGTGGACATGGGACGAGTACGTCACGAAGGCGACGCAGGTCGTCGACGCGACGGATGCCGAGTACGGCGCCGTCATGGACGCCTCGGCCCATCGCCTGCGCGCGCTCCTGTACGAGTTTGGCAGCGAGGGTGTCACCGAGCAGTCCGACGGAACGTGGGCGCTCGACAAGAAGGGCGCCGAGGCGCTCGAGTACTTCAAGGGCATGCACGACTCCGGCTTCATGCCGGCATCGGTGTGGGGTGCCGGTGACGACCCGAGCGCGACCTTCAAGAGCGGTCGTGTGGCCGGTTACATGTCCGGGGTCTGGCAGATCGCGGACTTCCAGGCGAACATCACCGATTTCGAATGGCTGTCGGTGCCGCTGCCGCAGGAGTCCGTGCGCGCCACCAACTACGGAGCCGCGTCCTGGATCGTCGCGTTCGACGGAACCGGCGTCGAGAAGGAGACCCTCGACTTCGTCAAGTGGATGTACACCGAGGAGAACTACCGCGCCTACTGCGAGCTCTCCGGCTGCCTGCCCTCCATCGACGGACTCGAAGTCACCTACGGCGACGACGCGTACGCGTTCGACCTCTACAACGCGGAGATCGCGGCATCGCCCGCCATCTCGGCGGTCCAGACCACCGACGGCGTCCGCTTCGGCTACGAGGGCAAGTCGCTGGACTCCGAGCCGCTGAAGGATGAGACGGTGAAGTACCTCAACGGCGAGCAGACGCTCGAGCAGACGGTCGAGAACATCGACGCGGCGACGACCGCGATGCTCTCGGACTGATCGGACCGGACACGATCGCATGACTATGACAACGACAACGGGTGCCCCCGCTCGCGCGGCGGGGGCACCCGCGCCCGAGAAGCGGCGGCGTCCGTTCGGCCGCTACCGCATGGCGCCGTTCCTGTTCACCATCGGGACCGCGGCCCTGTTCGGCCTGTTCTTCTTCTGGCCCGGCGTGCTGGGGCTGTCGTACTCCCTCACCGACTACCGCGGGTGGGGCGAGGCGACTTTCGTCGGCCTCGACAACTACGTCGCGCTCATGCAGGATCCGACCTTCTACGGCGCGCTCGGGCGGACCCTCGTCTACACCGTCTTCGCCGTCCCGATGGGCTACGCCCTGTCGCTCGGCATGGCCGTGGCGATCAACGCGGCGTTCTCGCGAGGCAAGACGGCCGCGCGCATCATCTTCTTCCTGCCGTGGCTCGTCTCCCCCATCGTCGCCGGTGTGATCTGGCGGTGGATGTTCGGAGAGAACTTCGGCTTCGTCAACTTCATCATCGGAGCGCTGGGCGGCGAGCGCATCCCCTGGTCGTCCAACGCCGATCTCTCCCTCCTGGTCGTCATCCTCGCCTCGTCGTGGGGCGGGGCGGCCTTCAACATGCTGCTCTTCGTCGCCGCACTCAACAACGTGCCGAAGTCCTACTACGAGGCGGCGGAACTCGACGGGGCCAACGGCTGGCAGCGCTTCCGCCACATCACCCTCCCCTCCATCGCGCCCACCTCCGTGCTCGTGATCCTGCTGTCCACGCTCGGCAGCATGAAGGAGTTCGCGATGATCCAGGCGCTCAACAGCGGCGGCCCGGGCACGCAGAACCGCCTCATCGTGCAGTACATCTACGAGACGGGCTTCAAGCAGTCGGAGATCGGCTACGCCAGCGCGGCATCCATGGTCCTGCTGGTGATCCTCATGATCATCGCGATCGTCCAGCTCCGCATCAGCCGAAGGAGCACCGAGTCATGGTGAGCACCTACACGATCACCGTCCCGACGGACAAGAAGGGCCGTCACCTCGACCGCCGTCAAGCCGAACGGCGCCGACGAGCACGATTCAAGCGCACGCTGCTCCCGACCACGCTGCTCTGGGCGCTCGCGATCCTCATGCTGTTCCCCCTGCTGTGGTTCCTGCTGTCCTCCTTCAAGCCGGGCGGTGAGCTCTTCACCTATCCGCTCTCCTTCCTCCCCCGGGAATGGACGCTCGATGGCTACGCGGCCGCGCTGGAGCGCATCGACTTCGCGCAATACCTGCTGAACACCACGATCGTCGCAACGGTGACCACCGTCCTGACCGTGGCTCTGTGCGCCACGACCGGCTATGCGCTGGCGAAGTACAAGAACCCCTGGCTGAGCGTGCTCGGCCTCTGCATCCTGTCGATGACGATGCTCCCCGGCGAAGTCATCCTGAACCCGATGTTCATCGTGGTGCGGGACCTGGGGCTGTACAACTCGCTGTGGGGCGTGATCATCCCGTCGATCATCACCCCGACCGGCGTGTTCATGTTCCGGCAGTTCTTCGTCACGATCCCCGACGAGCTGATGCAGGCGGCCCGGATCGACGGCGCGAGCGAGTACGGGATCTTCTTCCGCATCATGCTCCCCCTCGCCCGGCCGATCATGCTGACGCTGGCGATCGTTTCGTTCCAGTGGCGCTGGAACGACTACATCTTCCCGCTCATCATCCTCGGCGACCCGGAGAAGTTCACGCTGCAGATCGCACTGCGCGCACTCGTCGGCGCGGAGAACATCGACTGGACCGTCCTGCTCGCGGCGTCCGTGCTGTCGATGCTCCCCCTGATCGCTCTGTACCTTGTGTTCCAGCGTTACATCACCTCGTCGAACATCAACACCGGACTCAAGGACTGATGCTGTCCCACCCACGACTCGTCCTGGAACGCGCCGATCGGTTCGTCCAGGAGTATCTCGCCGCCGGCGTCGTCGCAGACCGCCGGCCGGTCCGAGTGAGCGCATGGGAGGTTCCCGGCACCCCCGGTCGCCCGGGCGAACCCGCCTCGTTCGCCCGGGCCGCGGAGGCGACGTTCACCGCGATCGCCGCCGGTGACGCGTGGGGGCGAGCCTGGGGTACGACGTGGTTCACGGTCGAGGGTGAAGTGCCGTCCGCGTGGGCCGGCCGCACCGGGCGGATCGAGCTGTCGCTCGACCTGGGCTTCAACCAGGCCAAACCCGGATTCCAGTGCGAAGGCCTGGTGCGCACCGCGGACGGCGTTGCGGTGAAGGGCCTCGAGCCGCGCAATCACCACGTCCCCCTCACGCAGACGCCCGGCGAGTCCTTCCGCCTGTACGTGGAAGGCGCCTCGAATCCCGACCTCTCCGGCGGCGACGATTTCAAGAGCGGGACGGCCTTCGCGCCGACCGCGCTGGGCGACCCGGCCACGGCGGGCGCGGCCCCGATGTATCGCCTCGGCGCGTTCGAGGTGCGCCTCATCGATCACGCCGTCGAGCAGCTCCAACGCGAGATCACCGTGCTGTGCGGGCTGGCCCGGGAACTCGTCGACAGCGATCCACGCCGTGCCCGCATCCTCGACGGCGTCGAACGAGCCCTGTATCTCATCGACCCGGACGCACCGGAACGCGATGCCGCCACCGCCAGCGAGTTCCTGCGCCCTCTGCTCGACTCCCCCGCCGCTGCCTCGGCGCACCGCATCGTCGCGACCGGACACGCGCACATCGACTCGGCGTGGCTGTGGCCGAGCCGCGAGACCGTGCGCAAGATCACCCGGACGTACGCCAACGTCGTCGACCTGCTCGACCGCGATCCCGAGGCGGTGTTCGTCAGCTCATCGGCTCAGCATTTCGCCTGGGTGCGTGACAACGATCCGCGTCTGTTCGCGAGGGTGAAGGAGCACGTCGCCGGCGGCCGGTTCATCCCGGTGGGCAACATGTGGGTCGAATCCGACGTGAACATGCCCTCCGGCGAGTCGATCGCCCGGCAGCTCCTGTACGGCACCCGCCTGTTCGAGGAGGAGTTCGGTGCACGCAGCGACGTGGGCTGGCTGCCCGACTCGTTCGGGTTCCCCGCCTCCCTTCCGCAGCTTCTGCGCGGCGCTGGCCTGCGCTGGTTCTTCACTCAGAAGATGTGCTGGAACGACGCCGACACGATGCCGCACCACTCGTTCCAGTGGGAGGGACTGGATGGAAGTCGCATCTTCACCCACTTCCCGCCGAACAACACCTACAGCGGCGATCTTCGCCCCACCGAACTCGCTCGCAGCGTGCGCAATTTCGCCGACCACGACGGTGCGAGCACTTCGCTGATGCCGTTCGGCTTCGGCGACGGCGGCGGCGGCCCCACCCGGGAGATGATGGCCGACCTGCGGCTGCAGGCCGACCTCGAGGGGTCTCCCCGCGTGCGCGTCGGCACGCCTCGGGAGTTCTTCGTCGACGCCGAACAGGAGTACCGGTCACCGCCGGTGTGGTCCGGTGAGATGTACCTGGAGTTCCACCGCGGCATCTACACGTCGCAGTCACGGACGAAGCGCGGCAATCGCCGCAACGAATGGCTGCTCGTCGAGGCCGAGCTGTGGTGCTCCATGGCGACACTCATTCGCGGTGCCGACTACCCGCATGAAGAGCTGGATGCTCTCTGGCGCGAGGTTCTCCTCCTGCAGTTCCACGACATCCTGCCCGGGAGCGCGATCGCCTGGGTGCATCGCGAAGCCGAGGAATCGCACGCGCGCACCACCGCGCGCCTCGAAGGCATCGTCGAAGAGGCGCTGCGCCGGCTCGTCGGCGTCGGGGACCGTCCGATCGCGATGAACGCGGCCCCCTTCGCCTCGTCGGGGATCGACGCGCTCGGTGGCGGTGAGGCGGATGCCGCCGCTCCGGTCGTCGGTACGGCGCTCGATGACGGGTCCATCAGATTCTCCTCCGATGCGCTGACGGTCGTCGTGGGCGCGGACGGCACGCTGCACAGCGTGGTGGACCGCACCGCGCGGCGGGAGCTCATCCCCCATGGCATGCGCGCGAACCTCCTGCAGATCCACGTCGATGCGCCGGCGAAATGGGATGCGTGGGAGCTCGACAGGTCGTACCGGCTGTCGGTCGAGGATCTCGACGCGGGCACCGTCTCGCTCACCGGAGAGGGCGAAGCCCACGTGGTGCGCGAGTTCGGCACCAGCCGCATCGAACAGTGGATCGGCATCGACCCCCAGGGCGGCGGCGTCCGCATCCGCACGCGTGTCGACTGGCACGAGAGACACCGGCTGCTCAAACTGGCGTTCCCGCTCGACGTGCACGCGCCGGATGCCTCGTACGAGACGCAGTTCGGTCATGTCCGCCGCCCCGTGCACACGAACACCTCCTGGGACGAAGCCCGCTACGAGGTCTGCGCGCACCGCTGGGTGCACGTCGGAGAGCCCGGATTCGGTGTCGCGATCGTCAACGACGGTCTCTACGGGCACGATGTGACCCGCGAGAGCGTCGACGGGCGCGTGGTGACCGTCGTTCGGCAGTCGCTGCTGCGGGCGCCGACGTTCCCCGACCCGGATGCCGACCAAGGCGTGCACGAGTTCGTATCGGTGCTCGCCCCCGCAGCGACCACCGGTGACGCTGCCCGCTGGGGGGCGATCGTGGGCACGCCGCTGCGCACCGTGACGGGGGCCGTCGCTCCCGCACCGCTCGTGCGCACGGACCCCGGCGCGTCTGTCGTCATCTCCGCCGTCAAGCTCGCCGCTGACCGCAGCGGAGACCTGATCGTCCGCCTCTATGAGCAACGCGGCTCGCGCGCCACCACCGCGCTGCATCTGAACATCGATGTCGCCGACGCGCGCGTCTGCGATCTCGTCGAGACGACGGGCACCCGGCTGGATGCGTTCCGCGCCCAGGATCCCCGAACGATCCCGGTCGAGCTGCGCCCCTTCGAGGTGCTGACTCTGCGGATGACGCCGCTCCTGGAAGGGACCCGTGTATGAACGCCGTCGATGACGACTTCGTCCGCACGGTCGTCAGCGCCGCGGATGCCGCGGCCACCCGCCTCCTGAACGGCGACGTCCCCCCGCTCGAGGACGCACCGCTGGGACCCCATCGCGAGTCGATGCGCCGCGTGAAGCTGCTGGTCGCCGTGTACCTCGCACCGACGTCGACCCACGAGGGTTCCGCGGCCGCCCTCGCCTCCGCCGAGGCGTACTCCCGTGCGTTGCAGGCGCTGCAGAGCCCGTCCGGGTTGTTCCTCGGAGGGGACAACGCGCAGTCCCCTCCGGACTCCGGGTTCACGATCAACGATCTCGGCGATGTGCTCGAACTCCTGCGTCAGGCAGGCATTCGGCCGGAGCTCGCCGAGGTGACCGGTATCCTCGCCGGCATCGCCGAACGCGCGATCCCCGCGATGCTCGGCGGGGGCGTCCACACGCCCAACCACCGGTGGGAACTCGCCGCCGCCCTCACCCGGTTGTATCGGTTCCGGCCGGATCCGAAGATCATCGAACGCGTCGAGCACTGGCTGGACGAGGGCATCGACATCGACGCGGACGGCCTCTACTCCGAGCGCAGTCCGAACTACGCCGCCTTCGTGACCAACCCCTCGCTGCTGGCGATCGCCGATGTCCTGGACAAGCCGGAACTGCGCGACATCGTCGAGCAGAACCTCGCCGCCACCCTCGGGCTCATCCATGCTGATGGCTCGGTCGAGACGGTGCAGTCGCGACGTCAGGACCAGAAGGAACTGCGGTTCCCTCTCGCTCCCTACGCCCTGCACTATCGGCGTTTCGCGATCGAGCGGGGGCGCGCGGACTTCGCCGCCGCCGCGGGCCTCGCCCTGAGCCGGGAGGTCGCCGAGCCGCAGACCGCTCTGACCGACCTGCTGCTGCATCCGGCGCTGGCCACTCCGCTGCCCGATGCCGAGACGGCGGTGACCGTCGGACGCACGCGCTGGGTCGGCTCCGGACTGGCGATCGACGCGTCGGATGCACGCACGCTCACCGTGTACGGCGGATCGGACTACGCGACCTTCGGCCGCATCCGCTCCGGGCTCGCCAACAATCCCACCTTCCTGCGGATGTCCGCCGGTCGCGTCGTCCTGGATTCCGTGAGGTTGTCGCGGGACTTCTTCGGCCTCGGACCGTTCCGCGCCGATGGCATCGAGGAGACGCCCGAGGGTTTCATCCTGCGTGAGGAGCTGACCCCGGGCTACTATCAGCCGCTCCCCCGCGCCGATCGACAGCCCGAGGGGCGGTACGAGATCAGTGATGAAGGACGTTTCGCTGCGGCGATGTCCTTTCCGCGACGTCCGATCGACGTCGTGTCGCTTCGCACGCGCGTCGACATCATTCCGCAGCCCGACGGTGTCGACCTGATGATCGACACCGATGGCCCGGAATGCGCCTGGTCCCTCGAACTCGCCTTTCGCGATGGCGGCGCCTTCGAGGGCGTGGAGTACCGGCCTGACGGCATCCTGCAGTTCGGCGCCGGACCCGGTCGATACCGCATCGGTGATGCCGCGATCGAGTTCGCCGCCGCCCCGGTGCACGGCGGCCGCGGCGGTTACGCTCCGGGCGAGGACTACACCTACCTCGGGGGCACCGATGCGATGGCCGGCCCCCGGGTATACCTCTCGGGCCGAACCCCGGGGCGCACCGTCGTCACGATCCGCACCGTCTCCTGACCTCCGCGACGACCGCGCCCGACCGGGGCGCGCGGGCTCAGCTCAGGTCGACGGTGACAGCGGCGCGATCATCCAGCGACCTGCGCGCGGCATCGGCGAGGATGAGCGCTGCACGGCCGTCCTCGAATGTCGGACTCGTCGACGCCTCACCCCGCGCGGCCCTGATGAACTCGGCCAGCTCGAGCACGTATGAAGCCGCATAGCGCTCGAGGAAGAAGTCCTGGTACGGCGGGCGTGCCTCGACGGACTGCGCGGTGGACAGGCTCACGAGGCTGGTGCCGGCGTTGGCGACCTGCAGCGATCCCGCCGCGCCGAATGCCTCCAGACGCTGGTCATAGCCACTCGCGCTGTGGCGGGAGTTCGTGATCGAGACGACGGCGCCGGATGCTGCGCGCAGCACCGTGACCGCGGTGTCGACGTCGCCGTGCTCGCGCGCGCCCGGGTCGAAAGCCGCCGCCCCGGTGGCGAAGACCTCGACCAGATCCGGCACGAAGAACCGGGCCATGTCGAAGTCGTGGATCGTCATGTCGCGGAAGATCCCGCCGGAGACCGCGATGTAGTCCGCGGGCGGCGCAGCGGGGTCGCGGCTGATGATCGTCAGCTGCTCGAGGGCCCCGATCTCACCGGCGCCGACGCGGCGGTGCACCTCGGCGAACGCCGGGTCGAAGCGCCGGTTGAATCCGAGTGCGACCGGGACCCCGGCCTGGGCGACGAGCGGCCGCAGGGCATCGACGCGAGCGATGTCGAGGTCGATCGGCTTCTCGCAGAGCACCGGAACGCCCGCCCGGACGGCGGTGGCGATGAGGTCGATGTGCGTCGGCGTGGGTGATGCGATGATCACCGCGTCGACCTCGCCTGACGCGAAGATCTCGTCGGCGGAGTCCGTCGCACGACCGCCGAATGCCTCGGCGACGCGTTGCGCGCCCGTGACGAAGGGGTCGGCGACCCAGCTGAGAGCGGCGTCCGGGGATGCGGCGACGTTCGCCGCATGCACCTGTCCGATGCGTCCGGTGCCGATCAGGCCGAAGCGAAGGGGCTGAGTGTTCACGGAAAGTCCTCGGGTCTCGGGGCTCACGCCCAGGGGCGCAGCGCCTCGCGGTTGATGCGCTGGTCTTGGGCACGCGCCATGCGGAAGTCGTCGATGGAGATGTCGGGTCGGTTCAGGACGTCCTGTTCGACGACGACCCAGCCGTCGAAGTCGCGCTCGGCCATCGCGGTCATCACGCCGGCGAGGTCGACATCGCCACGCCCGAACGCGACGAAGCATCCGGACGACCACACCTCCCTCATCCCGCCGCCGGCGGAGAGCACGCGGTGGAGCACCGCGAGGTCGACGTCCTTGAGGTGCAGATGGTTGATGCGATCGCCCCAGCGCGCGACCGCGTCCAGCGGATCACCGCCGGCGATGAACAGATGACCGGTGTCCAGCGTCAGATCGACGTCGACCAGGGAGAGGAACCGGTCGATCTCCTCCGGCGATTCGACGAAGGTACCGGCATGGTGGTGGAACGTCGGCTCGAGGCCCGCCTCGCGCACGATCGCCGCAGCACGCTCCGTGTTGGCGATGAGCCTGTCCCAGGCCGCATCCGGCAGGGGATCGACCTCGGCACCGCGCCCGGGGGCCGATTGCCGCCTCGCAGAGCCGTCGTCGGCGAGCGTCGGCAGAGGCAGTCGGGCGGGTCCCGTCTCCGCCGCGGCACTGAAGGTGCGCAGTGCGCGCCGCAGCGCCGGCACGGCCGCCGCGAATGCCTCATCGTCGGACAACGGCAACTGCACCCAGCCGCCGGCGAGGTGCAGCCCGGCGCGGTCCAGACGGCGCCGCACCTGCTCCTCTTCGCCGAGGAAGCCGATCGGGCCGAGGTCGATGCCGGCGTAGTCGGCATCGACGAGCACGTCGATCATCTCGTCCGCGGAGACGGTGGCCGCCCCTTCCGGCGTCAGTTCGAACACCCCGAAGCTCACGGGAGCGCCGGCGACGGTGATATCCATCAGTTCCCCTCCCCGAGCAGCGGGCGCTGTGCGGTGCGCTCGCGCTCGTACTGCGCGCGCGCCGTGCGAGTGGATTCCAGCGTCGCGACCTCCGGCACCGGCACATCCCACCATCCGTGCCCGTCCGGCGCGGAGATGCCCGGATCGCTCTCGATGTGGATGACCGTCGCCGTGTCGGATTCCTTCGCCGCCGCCATGGCCCGTCGCAGCGCGTCGACGGCATCAGGGCCCGGAGCGATCTCGATCACGTCGACACCGTAGCTGCGGGCGTTGGCCGCCAGGTCGATCGGCAGGCGCTCGGGTCCCTGAAAGTCGCCGGCGGCCGTGTCGTACATCCGGTACTGGGTGCCGAATCGCTCCGAGCCGACGGTCTCCGAAAGACGCCCGATCGAGGCGTAGCCGTGGTTCTGGATGATGATCACGATGATCTTGATCCGCTCGGCGACTGCGGTGGCCAGTTCGGAGCTGAGCATGAGGTACGACCCGTCACCCACCATCGCGATGACGTCCCGGTCATCACCGGCAGCGAGGAGTCCGCGCTTCGCGCCCAATGCGCCGGCGATCTCGTAACCCATCGTGGAGAAGGCGTACTCGACGTGGTAGCCGAGCGCGTCGCGCACACGCCACAGCTTGTGCAGATCGCCCGGCAGCGATCCGGCAGCCTGGACGATCACGTCCTCCGGCGCCGTCATCTCCTGCACGGCCCCGATGATCTCGGGTTGGCCGGGGCGGTCCCGCCCTGACGGCGCGAAGGCCGCATCCACCGCGGCATCCCACCGGGCGTTCTCCGCCGCGACGCGCTCCTGGTACTCCTGCGGCACTGCCGATCCCGCGAGCGCGTCGGTCAGGGCGACGAGCGTCTCGCGCGCATCGGCGACGACGGGAACGCGGGTGCCGTGCTTGACGGCGTCGAACGCAGCGACGTTGATGTTGACGAACCGGACGGCCGGGTGCTGGAACGCCGACCGCGATGCGGTGGTGAAGTCGCTGTAGCGCGTGCCGATGCCGATGATGAGATCGGCGTCGGCCGCGAGCCGGTTGGCGGCCGTGGTGCCGGTCGCGCCGACCGCCCCGGCGTATTGCGGGTGGTCCCACCGGAGCGCACCGCCGCCGGCCTGCGTCGTGCCGACGGGGATGCCGGTGAGCTCGACGAACGCACGCAGCGCGTCTTCGGCGCCGGAGTAGAGCACGCCGCCACCGGCGACGATGAACGGCCGCTGCGCACTGCGGATCGCCTGGAGCGCGTCTGCGAGGGCGGCCCGCTCGGGCAGCGGGCGACGGATGCGCCACTCGCGCTCCTGGAGGAACTCGACGGGCACATCGAGCGCTTCGGCCTGCACGTCCTCTGGCAGGGCGATCGTCACCGCGCCGGTCTCGGCGGGGTCGGTGAGCACCCTCATCGCGGCGAGCGCGATGGAGAACAGCTGTTCGGGGCGCTGCACCCGGTCGAAGTACCGCGACACCGGCCGGAACGCGTCGTTCACCGTCAGCCCGGTGTCCCAGGGCTGCTCGAGCTGCTGCAGGACAGGGTCGGCGACGCGTGTGGCGAAGGTGTCGCTGGGCAGCAGCAGCGCCGGAAGCCGGTTGGTGGTGGCGAGCGCTGCCCCGGTCAGCATGTTCGTGGCACCCGGTCCGACCGAGGCGGCAGCGGCGAAGGTCGCCCGACGTCGGTGCATCCGCGCGTAGCCGACGGCCTGATGCACCATCGCCTGCTCGTTGCGGGCCTGGTGGTATGGCATGAGACCGGGCTCCCGTGCATGCAGCTGCGCCAGTGCCTGTCCGACGCCGGCGACGTTGCCGTGACCGAAGATCCCGAAGACACCGGGAATCGTGCGCTCGCGGATCTCGCCGTCGACGGTCCACTGGTTCGCCAGGAACTCGATGAGCGCCTGGCTGACGGTCATCCGCTTCGTCGCGGTCATCGTCGGGGTCCTTCCGTCGTGTCGCCGTAGGGGAGCCGGGGATCGACCGGGGTCCGCTCCCAGGTGTCTCGCACCCACGCATGGGCGGGGTCGTCAGAGATCAGCCAGCTCCGGTCGGGATCCGGTCCTGCCATGACGTTGAGGTAATACAGGTCGTAGCCTGGTGCCGCGGCGGCCGGGCCGTGATAACCGTACGGCACGAGTGCGATGTCGCCACTGCGCACCTGGGCGTCGATCTCGATGTCCCCCGCCGGGGAGGCGTACGCGCTGAACAGTCCGAACGCGGCATCCGGGGATGCCGGTGATCCGGCGACCGGCGCCGACTCGAAGTAGTAGATCTCCTCCAGGCGCGACTCCGCTCCCGGCACGTGCTCGTCATGCTTGTGCGGCGGGTACGACGACCAGTTCTGGGCAGGGGTGATCACCTCGCAGACGATCAGCCGCGCGGCATCCAGCGCCTGGGGCGTGCCGAAGTTGTGCACCTGTCGGCTGGAGGAACCGGCACCGCGCAACTCGATCGGGATCTCGGATGCGGGAATGTGCCGCGTCGGGCGCAGGTCGGTCGTCGGCGATTCGGCCACGGCGACGCGGCCCCGACCCGTGATGCGTGCGCCGGCCGCGGCGGAGAGGTAGAGCACATCGGTGGGTCCGTCGAACACCGATGCACGCCCGGCCAGGTGCGTCTCGGTCACCCGGCCCTCCTCGGTGTGCACGACCGCGAACGCTCCGCTGAGCGGAACGACCACACGCTCGGTGCCGGGTTCTTCGCAGACGATCTCGTCGCCGTCGGAGAGTTCGGCCACACGCAGACCGGTGTGCGCCCACCCGGGAACGGTCGCATCGACGACGCTCTCCCATCCCGGTCGGGCCAGGGAGCCCCGGGGATGGAACCAGCGGCGGGATTCGATGCCGGTCATGAGTTCTGCGGGAAGCCGAGGTCGATGCCGCCGTGGAGCGCAGGGTCGAGCCACCGCGATGTGATGGCCTTCTCGCGAGTGAAGAAGTCGAATCCGTGCGCGCCGTACGCCTTCGCGTCGCCGAACAGGGACTGCTTCCAGCCTCCGAAGGAGTGGTAGGCGACGGGAACGGGGATCGGCACGTTGATGCCGATCATGCCGACCTGCACTTCGTTCTGGAACCGCCGTGCGGCGCCACCGTCGTTGGTGAAGATCGCGGTGCCGTTGCCGAAGGTGCCGGCATTGATGAGGTCGATGCCCTCCTGGAACGTCGCGACCCGGACGATCGACAGGACGGGACCGAAGATCTCCTCCTGGTAGGCCCTGGACGACGTCGGGATGTCGTCGATGAGGGTCGGTCCGAACCAGAACCCGTCCTCGTGACCGTCGACGAGTGCACCTCGTCCGTCGACGACGATCTTCGCCCCGTCTGCTTCGGCGATGTCGACGTAGGATGACACCTTGTCTCGATGGATGCCGGTGATCAGCGGTCCCATGTCGGGCTCGCCGTCCGCGTCACCGGCGCCGTTGCCCACGCGCAACCTCGAGATGCGCTCGACGATCTTCTCGATCAGCGCGTCGGCGACCGGCTCGACCGCCAGGACGACCGAGATCGCCATGCAGCGCTCTCCCGCCGCTCCGTAGCCGGCGTTGATCGCCTGGTCGGCGACGAGATCCAGATCGGCGTCCGGGAGCACGAGCATGTGATTCTTCGCGCCGCCCAGCGCCTGCACGCGTTTGCCGTTCCGCGATGCCGTCTCGTAGATGTACTGGGCGATCGGGGTCGAACCGACGAACGAGATCGACTGCACCTCGGGACTGGACAGCAGACCGTCGACGGCGAGCTTGTCGCCCTGCAGCACCGTGAAGACGCCGTCGGGGAGTCCGGCCTCCTTCCACAGCTTCGCGAGCCACAGCGACGCGGACGGGTCTCGTTCGCTGGGTTTGAGCACCACGGCGTTCCCTGCCGCGATCGCGATCGGGAAGAACCACATCGGCACCATGGCGGGGAAGTTGAACGGGCTGATGATTCCCACGACGCCCAGCGGCTGCTTCAGGGAATAGACATCGACCCCGGTGGACGCGTTCTCGGTGTACGCGCCCTTGAGCAGATGCGGGAATCCGGTCGCCAGCTCGACGACCTCCTGACCGCGCAGGATCTCGCCCATGGCGTCGGAGAGCACCTTGCCGTGCTCGGCGGTGATGATCTCGGCCAGTTCGCCCTTGCGGGCGTTGAGCAGTTCACGGAATGCGAAGAGCACGGTCTGGCGTTTCGCGACGGAGTATCCGCTCCAGACGGCAAACCCCCGGGATGCGGAGGCGATCGCGGCGGCGATCTCGCTCTCGTCGGCCAGGGCCACCTCGGCCGTGACAGCGCCGGTGGCGGGATTGAACACCGGGGCGGTGCGCCCGCTCTGCGACGGATGCTCACCCCCATCGATCCAGTGCGGGATGGCGGGGACGGTTCCCGATGCAGCCGGTGCTGTACTCGTTGGCATGTGTGCTTCCCTTCGAGGGCGGATCAATGGGCCGCGTGGACCAGTCGGGCGGCGATGTCGACGGCGGCGGCGACATCGCCGTCTGGCGGGTAGAGGAGCGTGCGACCGACGGTGAGCCCGCGCACTCCGGGAAGAGCGAGGGCGTGCACCCAGCTGGCGTAGGTCTCGTCGAGGGTGGCTCCGTTGTCGCCTCCCAGAAGCAGAGTCGGCAACGTCGTCGCCTCCATGACGCGCTCCATCTCGTCGACGACCGGAAGCTTCATCCAGGTGTACGCGCTGCTCGCCCCGAGACCGGAAGCGATCGCGATGGAGTGGATGACCGCATCCGCGCTCAGGTCGTTGACGACCCGGCCGCCGTCACGGCGACTGAGGAACGGCTCCACCATGATCGGCAGCCGCGCGTTGGCCGCGGCCGTGATCGCCGCCGCGGTCGCCTCCATGGTCGTCGCGGTGGCCGGGTCGCCCAGGTCGATCCGCATGAGCGTCTTGGCGAAGTCGATCCCGCTGGACATCATCGACGGCACGTCATACGCGGTGAAACGATCGTCCATCTCGAACGTCGCGCCACGCAGACCACCCCGGTTCATCGAACCGACGACGATCTTGTCATCCAGCAGCCCCAGCAGGGCGAGGTCATCGAGGATGTCGGGGGTGCCGAGCACGCCGTCGACTCCGGGATGACGCAGCGCCACCGCGAGCCGGGCGAGAAGCTCGTTGCGGTTCGCCATCGCGAGGGCATCGCTTCCGATGCCCAGCGAGCCGCGCGCAGGATGGTCGGCGGCGATGATGAACAGCCGGCCGTCTCCCCGCAGGAGCGGCCTGCGGCGCCGGGTCGCGAAGGCCTGAGCGATCGCCTCCGGGTGAGTCGCGCGTCCCTCGCGCAGGCGCGGCAGATCGATGGCGCCGTCGATCGTTTCCATCATCCCTCCAGGACCTCTTCGACCTCAGCGCCGGTCGGCATGGCGGTCGAGCACTCCCGGCGCGATGCCACGATGGCGCCGGCGGCATTCGCGTAGCGCAGCGTGGCCTCCAGATCCCATCCCCGCAGGAGGCCGTTGCACAGCGCGCCGCCGAAGGCGTCGCCCGAGCCGAGGCCGTTGACGACATCGACCAGATGCGCGGGCACCTCGACGAGTTCGTCGCGTGTGCGCGCCAGCACCCCGCGCGGACCCTGCTTGATGATCGCCAGCTGCACGCCGCGCTCCAGCAGCGCGTCGGCGGCGCGGAGCGGTTCGCTCTCCCCGACGGCCACTTCGCACTCCTCCTGGTTGCCCACGGCGACGGTGACGTACTCCAGCGCCTTCTCGATCTGAGCGGTCGCATCCTCGCGACGCTCCCAGAACATCGGGCGGTAGTCCAGGTCCAGGACGGTGAACTCCGCACGGTCGCGAATCCGGAGAGCATCGAAGTGGGCGGCGCGACTCGGCTCCTTGCTGAATCCGGTGACGGTGAGCCAGAAGACTCCCGCGGAGCGGATGGCATCGCCGTCGAGGTCGGCCGGGCCGACGTTCAGGTCGGGGGCCAGCGGTTCGCGATAGAAGTACAGCGGGAAGTTGTCGGGCGGGAAGATCTCGCAGAAGGTCAGGGGGGTCTTCAGGCTCGAGTCGACCCCGACGAAACGAGCGTCCACGCCGAGCCGGCCCAGCTCCGCGATGAGGTAGCGACCGAACGGGTCGTCGCCGACGCGGGAGATCAGTGCAGCTGCATGGCCGTACTTGGCCGCAGCGACCGTGACGTTGGCGGCACTGCCGCCGAGGGATTTCCCGAACGTCTCCACATCCTCCAGGCCCACGCCGGACTGCAGCGGATAGAGGTCGACCCCGAGACGTCCGAAGGCCAACACGTCCATGCGCGTGTCGGATGCCTCGTGCTCGTCGCGCACGGGCACCCGAGAGGGGATGCCGGAATTCATGTTCTAACAATAGCTCATACGGTGCGGCCTGGACAGGACTTCCTCGGGACGCATGCGCAGAGGAGACGAAAAGCTATATTGTCGGGACATTCGACGGTTTCGCCGTCATGAACGCGAGCGGAGTGGACCAATGAGCGCCGGAGAAACAGTGTGGCCGGAAGATCTCGCGGCCGATATCGACCGCTCGGGACCCGTGCCTCTCTATTTCCAGGTGTCCAGTCGCCTCGAAGCGGCGATCCGCTCCGGAGAGATCCCTCCCGGTTCCCGCCTCGAGAACGAGATCGCGATCGCGGAGCGGCTCGGGCTCTCGCGGCCGACGATCCGGCGCGCAATCCAGGAGCTGGTGGACAAGGGACTGCTCGTCCGCCGCCGGGGGGTGGGTACTCAGGTGGTCCAGGGGCAGGTCACTCGCCAGGTCGAATTGACCAGCCTGTACGAAGACCTGCAGAACGCCAGGCAGGAGCCGGCGACTCGAGTCCTCGATCTCGAAGTGCGCCCAGCCACCGACGAGGTCGCCCAAGCCCTCGGCATCGCTGTCGGCGCCGACATCCTGTACCTGAGACGCCTGCGATTCACCGGCACCACACCGGTCGCGATCCTGGAGAACACTCTTCCCGTGGACTTCGCCGACATCACGCCCGCCCAGCTCGAGGCGCGGGGCCTCTATCAGATCCTCCGAGGCCGCGGGGTGGCGATCAGCGTGGCGAAGCAGAAGATCGGCGCCCGCCGAACGCACGGCGACGAGAGCGAACTTCTGGACATCGATCGCGGCGGACCCGTGCTCACGATGCAGCGCATCGCCTTCGACAACAGCGGACGCGCCGTCGAGGTCGGTCACCATTGCTACCGCCCCGACATGTACAGCTTCGAGACGACCGTCGTCGCTCGGTAGCCGAATCTCGATCGTGCGCGACTCGATCTGAGTCAGATCCTTCCGCGCAGCTCCCAGGAATCGACGCCGCGGCGCGGAGCGAACAGGATCCGCGACACTTCGTCCCCCCAGGAATCCTGGAGATAGGGGTCGCCGGTCGCGCGCGTCTCGATCACGACCTCCGCCGGGTCGTGGACCAGCATCAGGGGGCGGGAGCCGTGCCGCCCGGGGACGAGGATGCGGTCGCCCACCCGCTCGGGCACGCCGGCGCACACGATGGCGATGCGGGTGCCCTCCGCGCCGACGGCGGCTCCCTCGTCGCGAACGAGCACTTCGCCGTCACTGAGTCGGACCAGCCTCGTCCACTCGCGGTCCGCTCCGTCCGGCCAGGGGTACGCCCCGCTCAGGTCGATCGACCAGCCTTCATCGAGGGGCTGCAGCGGCGCCTCCCACTCCCGGCCCGGCAGCTGCTCGAGCCCGTGAGGATGCGGGAGGCTGTGCCACTCGCTGCTCAGATGCCACAGCGAGTACCGCTGCTCGGAGAAGGTGGTCGCGGTGTACACCCCGCGGCCGAGGTCGGCGAGCAGCGGCACCCCGTCGACCGCCACGGACACCGATCCGAGGTCGTTGTGGTTGTGACTCTCGGCGTTGTGCCCCGCCTTCACGATGACGGTCAGCCCGGTGGAGTCGCCCTCGCGCTCCCGCCGGATGCCGACGGCGATCGAGGCGAACTCCGCTTGCCGCGGGTAAGGCGCTCCGCGGGGCGGAGTCGCGCGCCACCGGGCATCGAACGACTCGCCGATCATGCGGCCGATCCCGCCGACCGTATCGGCCTGCAGCCCGAGGGTGCGGCCCGCCACCCTCCGGCCGGCCGCGAACGCCGCGGTTTCCTCGAGCCCGCAGAACTGCGCCGCACGGAACAGCGAGAACCAGGGCACGTCCGCCCCGATCCGCGCCTCCGCGTCGGAGTAGCTGGCGACCCAGTCATCGCCGAGCAGCATCCGCTCGGGGAACCGGGCGAGCTCGCGCAGCCCGGACAGCGCTCCGCCGACCGCCTCCGACCCGATCCGGCCGCCGGAGAGCGTATCGAGCAGCACGAGGCCGTCGAATGCCCGACCGGCACCCTGCCACCAGTACGCGAAGCCCTCGTCGATGCCACCGTCGGCGGGGAGATGCGACAGGTAGCGGTCGAGGCCGTCGACGCATCTCTCGAGCAGCCGCTCTTGACGCTCCCCTTCGCTGAACGCGACGGCCGCGGGGATGACGTTGCCGACGATCCATGCCAGCCAGTTGTTGATCTCGCGGTTCTCCCACCACCAGTCACGGCGCTGCATCAGCGGTGTCAGGATGCGGCGTTCGACCTCAGCGCGCAGTCGCGGCATCACTCCGGGCACTTCGACGTCGAGGGCGTCGCCCAGAATGAGAGCCGCCCACCCGGCGAGCGCCGCGCACTCCCCCGCCCCCAGATCGAGGAACGGGCGGTCGACGTCGGTGGTGAGCAGCCCCCGAGAGAATGCGTCATCGTGCGCGGGCCAGCACCAGGTCGACTGCTCGCAGAGGGTCCACAGCCCGTCGGCCGCCTCGATCACACGTGCAGGCGACGGGTCGATCGCGGCGGCGAGGACCGCCAGTCGAATACGCCGCTTGTGCGCGAAGTCGACCGACTCGTAGCCTCGGCGATCCCCGGTCCGCGCGAAGTCCGACCACTGCGAGAGCCGGGGCACGATCCAGGTCTCACCGTGCGCGGCGTCGGCCGCCGCCAGGATGAGATCCCGCGCCTCCTGATCGATGGACTGCCAGGCGGCGCGGTCGGAAGAGCTGGGCACGAGATGCGGGATGGCATCGCCCTGCGACGACTGCCAGATGTGCAGCAGCGCTCCGCGTTCGATCAGCCCGGCATCACCCTCATCCTGTCCGTCCATGTCGACCTACGCGCTGAGTTCCATGTCCCGCCGGGTGATCACCTGCGACAGGATCCCCCCGCGGAGCAGCGTCTCGATGTCATCGAGGGCCGAGTCCGCGAGCCGGCGCGCCTCGGTGCCCATCGATCCGGCGATATGCGGGGTCAGCGCCACGTTCGGCAGTTCGCGCAGCGGCGAGTCGGCCGGCAGCGGGTCAGGCTCCGTCACGTCGAGGACGGCGTCCAGCCGCCCGGAGGCGCACTCCCGCAGCAGCGCGTCGTGATCGAGGATCCAGCCGCGCGCCGTGTTGATCACGGTGGCGCCGTCGCGCAGGGCGGCGAGCTCGGTACCGCCGATCATGTGGTGCGTCTCCGGCAGCGCCGGGGCATGCAACGACAGCACATCGACCTGTCCGAGCAATGACCCGAGAGAGACGAGCTCCGCCCCCGCCGCTGCGACGACCTCCGGCGCGACGAACGGGTCGGCGACGAGGATGCGAACATCGTCGAGCTGGCCGAGCATCCGCACCACCCGGCGACCGATCCGCGAGAATCCGACGATACCCACCGTCCTGCCGACGCTGCCGTACTTCAGCGAGCCGACCAGATCGCCCCAGCCGAGGATGGCCGAGGGGGTGCGCATGTGCAGGAAGGCGCGCTTGAACGCGAGGATGATCGTCGCGAAGGTGTACTCGGCGACCGGGACCGCGTTGGCGTCGGCCGCGGAGGTCACGATGATCTCGCGCCTCCACAGCGCGTCGGAGACGAGGCCCTGCACGCTGCCGGCGGCGTGCACGACAGCACGCAGCCGGGGCATGCGGTCGAGCATCTCGGCGTCGAGCCGCGGCGCCCCCCAGGAGGTCAGCAGGATCTCGGTGTCCGCGAGGTCGCCGTGGTCGATCGCGAGAGGCGAAGACGAGGTCAGCGCCTGCAGCCGCTGCAGGCGAGCGGAGTCGAAGAGCAGGTCGAACACCTCGGGACTCATCGCGGTGCGCACCCTCACGCCCGCACCTCTTCGAGGTCGAGAACCGGGCGCAGCGTGTAGCGGCTGTTCGCCCACGCGACGTACAGGGCCGGTGCGCAGGTCAGGCCGATCGCGATCGCCGGCATCGTGGTGAACAGGGCGAACTGCACGCCCAGCACCGCGAACGACAGCACGCTCAGATACCAGCGCCGCACGCTCAGGTAGAGCGCCGCCTTGAGGATGTCGCGCAGGCGTGCCTGCGGCGCCTCGGCGAGTGCGACGAGCGCGACGAGCGCGGTCGCGACGGCGATCGCGGTGAGCAGGACCAGCACCGGGACCACGACGACGGACGCCGGCAGTGCAGCCACCGCACGCACGTCGACGAGCAGGACGACGACGGATGCCGCGGCGGCTGCCCCGATCAGCATCCCCTTGCGCCAGGTCGTCTTCCAGCCTCGGAAGAACGACCGCACCACCTGCGGCTCGCCGCGCCCGAACTCGCGGAACGCCGTGAACGCGCCCGTGAGAGCCGGAGCCGCCACGGGCGCCGCGAGAGCCAGCATCGGCCAGGACAGCATCGGGTCGGTGGTCATCAGCAGCACCACGAGGGGTGCGGCCGCGAGGAGGACGAGGAAGTTCGACATCAGGCCGAGATAGACGACGCCGAGGATGGTCGCCCAGGCGTCGTGCGAGATCCGCTTCATCGATCAGCCCTTCATCCCGCTCGTGGCGATGCCCTCGACGAAGTACTTCTGGCCGAGCAGGAAGATGATCGCGATGGGCAGGACCGAGATCGTCAGGCCGGCGAACAGCAGCGCGTAGTTCGTGTCGAAGAGGTTCGAGACGAAGCTCTTGAGTCCGAGCTGGATCGTCCACAGGTCGGGATTGCGCAGATAGATCAGCGGCCCCAGATAGTCGTTCCACGTGTTCACGAAGGTGAGCAGCGTGAGGCTCGCGATCGCCGGGATCGACAGCGGCAGCATGATGCGGCGCCAGATGCCGTACTCGCTGAGCCCGTCCAGGCGCGCGGCCTCGCTCAGCTCCTCGGGGATCGTCTCGTAGTACTGCTTCATCAGGAACACCCCGAAGGCGCCGAACGCCTGCAGCAGGATGATCGCCCACAGCGTGTTCGACACCTTGAGGTTCGACAGCAGGATGAACTGCGGGATCATGTACGACTGCCACGGAACCGCGATCGTGCCGATGTAGGCGAGGAACAGGATGTCCCGCCCGGCGAAGCGCATGCGCGCGAAGCCGTAGGCGGCGAACGATCCCGTGAGCACCTGCAGGAACGTCACGCTGACGGCCAGGAACAGTGTGTTGCGGATCCAGACGAGCATGTCCGACTTCGTCCAGATGTCGACGTAGTTCTGCCACACGAAGATCTCCGGCACCCAGACCACGGGCACCGAGAACACCTCGTTGGCGTTCTTCAGCGAGCTCATCACCATCCAGGCGAACGGGGCCAGCAGGCCGATCGCGGCGATGATCAGGGCGATGTAGCCGACGATGCGGCCGGCGGTGCGGCCGGCGCGCACGCGGGCTGCCGGGGCGGGGCCGCTGAGCTTGCGCAGCGTGCCTCCGGTGACGAGGACCTGGGTCTCGGTCATCATGCGCTCCGCTTCTTGTTCCAGAGGAACTGGCCGACGGTGACGAGGATGCAGAGGAAGAACAGCGCCACGGCCGCGGCTGACGCGTAGCCGAACTGCGACTCCTCGAAGCCCTTCTTGTAGATGAACTGCGACAGGACGAGCGTCGACTGGCCGGGCCCGCCGTCGGTCATCACGAGGATCAGGTCGAAGACCTTGAAGGAGTTGATCGTGAGCATCACGGTGACGAAGAACATCGTCGGCCGCAGGCACGGCAGCGTCACGTTGACGAAGCGCTGCCAGACGCTCGCGCCGTCGACGCGCGCGGCCTCGTGCAGTTCACGCGGCACGGTCTGGAGACCGGCGAGGAACAGGATCATGTAATAGCCCATGTCGCGCCAGGTGCTGACGATGACGACGGCGGGCATCGCCCACTCCGAGGAGGTGAGCCAGCCGGGGGGCTCGGAGATCCCGATCGCGCGAAGGACCTCGTTGACGGGCCCGTAGTCGGGGCTGAAGAGCAGGTTCCAGACGACCGCGATCGCGACGATCGAGGTGATGTAGGGGAAGAAGGCCGCGGTGCGGAAGAAGGCGACGCCGCGGAGCTTGTTGTTCAGCAGGAGAGCGAGTCCCAGCGCGACGACCATCGTCAGCGGGATGTGCATCACCGAGTAGTAGATGGTGTTCCAGAACGCGATGTGGAAGCTGCCGTCGCCCATCAGGCGCTGGAAGTTCGTCAACCCCACCCAGTCGGCCTTGCCGAAGACGTTCCAGTTCGTGAACGCCATGTAGAAGAGGATCAGCACCGGGAGCAGGGTGAGGAACCCGAATCCGATGAAGTTCGGCAGGATGAAGCTCCAGCCGATCAGGGCGTTGCGGCGGCGCAGCGCCGAGCGGCGCTTCGGCAGCTTCGGCGGCTTCGGATTCTTCGCCGGCCGTGGGGCCGTGCCGCGGGGCGGGGCCTCGGTGGTGGTCATGTCTTTCGTCTCCTGGATGAGGCGGCGGTGGATGCGGCGCGGGGGCGCGATGTCGAGGGCCGACCGGCGGCCGGCCCCCGACAGGGTCAGCCGACCTCGTTCTTCACGCGGTCTTCGGCTGTCTTGATCGCGTCGTCGATCGACGCCGAGCCGGACATGACGGCAGTGTGCAGGTCGGCGAGGATGCCCTGGATCGTCGCCGTCTTGCTGGACGTCGGGTTTTCGGGGAGCACCTCGTGGGTCGACCAGGCGAACTTCGACAGGTCATCGGTCGGAGCGCCCTCGACCGAGAAGTAGCTCTCCACGACGGCGTCGTTCGTCAGAGCCGGGGTGATGCCGATCGCGGCGAGCGCCTGAGCGCCCTCCTCGGACGCGGCGAACTCGAGGAACTGCTTGGCCGCATCGGCCTTCGCAGAGTCGATGTTCGCGTTGATGCCGAAGCCGGTCGGGTCTCCGAAGGTCACCGGGGTGTTGTCGGTGCCGGCGGTCTTGTCGTCGAGCTGCGGCGCAGGGGCGATGCCCCACTCGAAGTCGTTGGCGTCGCCCGAGGCCTGCTGGGCGATCAGGGTGGCCGTGTACCAGGTGCCCATCAGCATCATCGCCGCTTTCTGGGTGCCGAACTCGCCCTGGTAGGTGAGCTGGTTGGCGGTGGAGGTGTTGAAGTCGACCTGGTCGCCGGCAGCCTGCAGCGCCAGCGTGTTGTCGTAGTAGTCCTTCAGGTTGCCGTAGTCGCCGTCGAGGACGCTGGTGCCGGTCTGCGCGTTCGCGAAGCCCTGCACGGTGGACTGCCAGCGGTGCAGGTACGCGCCCTTGACGGTGTCGGTGGTCAGCGCCTCGGCGGCGTCGGCGTAGTCGTCCCAGGTCCAGGAGCCGTCGGGGTGTTCGACCCCTGCGGCGTCGAAGAGGTCCTTGTCGTAGAAGAGCACCCAGGAGTCCTGGCGGTAGGGCACGGCGTACGCAGCACCGTCGACCTCGTAGGACTCGGCGCCGCTGATGCCATCGGGGAGCTTCACATCGGAGACGTCGAGCAGCTGGCCGCCCTCCTGGAAGGTGGTGACGTACTTGACCTCCTTCTGCGTGATGATGTCGGGGCCGGAACCGGCGGCGAGGTCGGCGGTGACGAGCGTGTTGTACTCGGCGGCGTCGTACTCCTTGAGCTCGATCGTGACGTTCGGGTGCTCCTTCGTGAACGCGTCGGCGAGCGTCTGGAACTCGGGCGTGGTGTCGATGCTCCACCCGGACAGCGTCAGGGTGATCGGGGCGTCGGGGTCGGCGCTCTCCGCGGCGTCGGGTGTGCCGGAACAACCGGCGAGGGCCAGGGTCGCGACTGCGGCGATGCTGCCGGCGGCGAGGATCTTGCGGTTCATGAGGTACTGCTCCTTTGCAATTGCGGATGCCCAGGGACGGGACGGGGTCTCCGGCTCAGGCGAGCCGGTGTTCGGTGACGGTGGAGTCGGGCCAGGTGACGGCGATGTCGCCGTCGATCCGGACGGAGGGGGCGGATGCCGGGGCGCGATCGGACAGGTGCACGGCTGTCACGATCCACTCGCCCATCGCGACCGGGTGGGTGATGACCGGAACCGATGCCGCATCGCCGAGCGGGCTCGCATCCTGGCGGGTCTCGACCGCGGGCGTGCCGCCGGAGGTGAGCGCGACGATCGTGCTGCAGCGGCCGCGGGCGGCGGCCGTCGCACCGTCGTCCGATACGGCGTCGTCTGTGGCATCCGCCGCGATCGCCCAGCCGCCGATGCGCAGCGCGGCGGGCGCGGCATCCGCTTCCACGGTGTCGACGCGCACGAGGCGCACCTCCCACGCTCCCCGCACGATCGACCAGGTGGTGACGGTGCCGGCGATCTCCACGTCACCGACGATGCCGGAACCGTGCCGGGTCTGGGTTGCGGCCGGGGCTATCCAGTGCGCGGTCGCCGTGGATCCCGCGATCGCGACATCTCCGTCCAGACGGACGCCGAGCGTGCGCATGCCGGCGCGATGACTCGCCCGCCCGTCGGCGTGCAGGAGGGCGGCTGACTGCTCGAGCGGCTCGGCCCAGGCGTCGCCGTTCAGCAGCGGGCTCGTGACCGTGGAGTAGCCGAGGCGGGCGTACAGCGGTGAATCCCCGACGAGGTCTCCGGGGTGCGCGTGGTCGGCGCCGTGGTTGACGACGCGCACGATGCCGTCGTCGACGGTGGCGGAGATGATCCAGGCCGGAGCGACGGCGACGCGCAGCGTATCGGCGGTCTCGACGGGCAGGGGCACGGACGGCGCGGACCACACGGGGTGATCTTCCGGCAGGGCGATGCCGAGCAGCCCCTTGGCCGCCCAGTAGGGTGACCCGGTGCCCGAGTAGTTCTGCGCGAGGCGACGCCATTCGCCGTGCCAGCCGAGGTCGAGCAACCCGTCGGCGTTCGGCGCGCCGTTGGCGGCGAAATGGCGGACGATGCCGGATGCCGCGCGGCGCAGCTGCCCGGCCGGAACCGACGGCACCTCCGCGATCACGCCGGCCCAGTAGGGGGCGGCAGCAGCGAAGCGGTAGACGAGGCTACGCCCTTGGATGAGGGGGGAGCCGTCGGCGCCGACCATCGCGATCGCGTCCTGCAGGAAGGCGTCGAGACGCGCGATGTCGCCGGCTGTGCGGCCGTTCGCGAGCTCGGTTGCGCCCTGCATCCGCGCCCACAGCACGGGATAGAGATGCAACGCCCAGCCGACGTAGTGATCGTAGGCGCGCTCGTCTCCGTCGGAGATCCAGCCGCCCTCGCGGAGGAAGGAGTCATGGCGGGCCAGGTCGTCGTCGATGTCGGCCTGCGACCACGGGCCTCCCACCGAGCGCAGGAAGGTCTCGACGACCACCCGGAACCACAGCCAGTTGTTGGCCGGATAGGTCTCATCGCCCACGATCGGCGAGAGGTAGTCGATCACGCGCTCGCGGGTGATCGCATCGAGGCGATCCCAGATCCACGGCCGGGTCATGTCGAGGATGAGCGCGATCGAGGCGGCTTCGACTTTGGCCTGGCCATGCTCGTCGGGGCGCACCCAGCGATCGGTGCTCTCGGGGTCGACACCCGCGACGATGCCGCGCGAATAGAAGTCGATGAGATCCTCGACTCCTTCACCGCGGGCACCGGCGATGCGGAAGCCGGCGAGCAGGAAGGTGCGCACGAAGCCCTCGAGCCCGTCGACGTCGACGCCGTAGCCGCCGGAGGCCCCGGGGAGCGTGATGCGGGCGCCGTTCTCGGAGGCCCAGGGGCGGACGGCGGCGAGCAGACCGTCGGCGTACGCGAGCAGATCGGCGCGGGTCCATTCCGCATCGGCGCGATGCTCCTCCGTCACTTCGCTACGGTGCTCTTTCGCCGCTTCGCTGGTGCGCTCGAACGCCACGGACTTCTCCTTTGAATGCTGCTCCGGGATGCCGCGACCAGAGCCTTCGGTCGCGATCGTTTGGAGATTATCATTCTGTTTCGATCAAGACAACCCGTGAATAATCCACATTCGATCATTTTCGATCAGCTATGCTGAGTCCATGACCGATCAGCAGCACGCCCCCTTGGCGCCGGCGCGCCATGCGCACATCCTCGCCGCCCTGGTGCGCGACGGGATCGTGCGGGTCTCGCAGCTCACCGAGGAACTCGGCGTCGCCCCGGTCACCCTCCGCCGGGATCTCCAGCAACTCGAGGAGGAAGGCCACCTCGAGCGGGTCCACGGCGGTGCCGTTCCCGTGGCCGCTGCGGCGCCCGTCGATGCCGCGCAGCCCGCCACCGGCGGAGCGATCGCTGTTCTGGTCCCCTCGCTCGCGTACTACTGGCCAGGCGTGTTCCGCGGAATGGAGGCCGAGGCGCAGCGTCGCGGTCTGCGCCTGGTGCTCCGCGGCGCGTCGTACGAGCTCCAGGACGAGCGACCCGTCCTGGAGCGCCTCGTGGCGTCGGATGACATCCGGGGCTTGATCGTGGCTCCGAACCCCGACGCCGCCCACGCGCAGGATGTGGTGCAGTGGCTCGCGTCGTCTGACATCCCGAGCGTGTTCGTCGAGCGCGATGCGGTCGTGCTCCCGGGGCGAGAGCCCGTCGAGAGCGTCACGACCGACCATGCCTTCGGCGCCGTGCTCGCCGCCAGGCACCTCGCTGAACTCGGACACCGGCGGCTCGGTCTCATCGTGTCGCGCGACTCCCCCACCGGCCGCAAGGTCGTCAGGGGATGGGCCGCCGCGTGCGAGGAGCTCGAGCTGGGCCCAGACGCCCACTTCGAGAGCCTGATCCCTGATCGCAACGTCCCCGGCTTCACCTCGGCCGTGAACACCGCCATCGACACCGCGCTCGAGAAGGGCGTGACCGGACTGCTCGTCCACCCGGACCCCGCGGCGATGGCGTTCATCGACATCGCCCTCAACCGGGGGCTCGCCGTGCCGGAGGACCTGTCCGTCATCGCCTACGACGACGAGGTCGCCCAGCTGTTCACCCCGGCGCTCACCGCGATCAGCCCTCCGCGCGGTGCGGTCGGCGCTGCAGCGGTCGATCTGCTCGCCCGGCGCCTCGCCGACCCCTCGCGTCCCGTGCACCGGGTGACCCTGAGTCCGACTCTGCACGCGCGCGAATCCACGGCGCCCGCGCGCTGAATCGTGATCCCCTGATCACGGCCGGAGGGCACCACCCGCAAGGGCGACGTCAGCCGGCGCTCGCGCGCTCGATCAACGCCGTCGGCACGACCAATGGGCCCGGTGCCGCGTCAGCCCCCTCGATATCCGCGACGAGCGCCTCGACCGCGCGCTGCGCGAGCGCTGTGAAGTCCTGACGGATCGTGGTCAGCGGCGGGCGGTAGTTCGCGGCATCCGGCACGTCGTCGAAGCCGATCACGCTGACATCCTCCGGCACGCGCCGACCGCTCTCGGCGAGCGCACGCAGCAGGCCCAGTGCCATCTGATCGTTGGCGCAGAAGACAGCGGATGCCGCGCCCAGCGCGGTGCCGGCCGCGTAGCCCGACTCGGCACTCCAGTCTCCGCGGACCACAGCGGGAGGACGGATGCCGGCGGCCCTGAGCGTCTCACGCCAGCCGCGCTCGCGTTCGGCGGCGGCGAAGGAGTCGGCGGGGCCTGCGAGATGGTGCACAGCGCTGTGCCCGAGCCCGAGCAGGTGCGCCGTGGCGGTGGCCGCGCCGCCCGCATGGTCGCTGTGCACGGAGCGGAAGCCGTCATCGGTCAGCGCGTCGACGACGACCAGCCGAAGTCCGGCCGGGCGCTGGGCGGCAGGCACGAGTGCGGAGGCCTCGTTGAGCACGATCGCGCCGTCAACCTCCTGCTCGGCGAGCCGCTCGAAGGCATCCGCCACGGTGACGCCGGCCGTGATGACGGTGAGGGCATAGCCACGTTCCCCGGCCGCTTCCGCTGTAGCCTGCAGCATCCGCGAGTTGCCGACCGTGGCGAGGGTGGTGACCACCAGCCCGATGGTCTGCGAGCGGCCGGTGCGCAGCGCCCGTGCGGCGCGATGCGGCCGGTAGCCGAGCTCGGCCATGGCCCGCTCGACGCGCTCCCGCGTGCCGGGGTCGACGCGGGGGCTGCCGTTCACGACACGGGAGACCGTCTGCCCGGAGACTCGCGCCCGCGCAGCGACCGTCGCCATCGACACCCGGCCGGAGCTGCGGCCGGAACGCGGTGTCCGACCGGCACCCGGGCCCGGTCCGAAGCTGAGATCATCACCGGTCATGCGCTTCCCCCGTCCACAACTCCTGAATGTTGACGTTATCACCGTCGCCGACGTACCATGTTGACGTGAACATGGAAATCTCTCCGGAGTTGTGGACAGAGCAGCTCGGT
This sequence comes from Microbacterium aurantiacum, assembly GCF_002872075.1. GTDB lineage: Bacteria > Actinomycetota > Actinomycetes > Actinomycetales > Microbacteriaceae > Microbacterium > Microbacterium aurantiacum_A. The sequence continues at coordinate 107,628 of NZ_PGGU01000002.1, forward strand.
GCCGGCGTCACCAAGCGTGCCACCCGGCTCGCCGACGGCCGCGATCTGATCTACTACGACGACCCCGGCACGACGCTCGGCGCCGACCGCGCGGTCGACACGCGCTCGCTCGATCCGCGCGGCGACACCGCCACGATGCGTCTCGATGTGCTCACCGGCGACTGGATCACGGTGGCTGCGAACCGGCAGAACCGGGTGATGATGCCGAGCGCCGACGCCGACCCGCTGGCCCCGCAGACGCCGACCAATCCGTCCGAGGTGCCGTCGCGCTACGACGTCGCCGTGTTCGAGAACCGCTCCCCCGCCTTCGGTCCCGCACTGGCGGAGGCGCTCGGCGAGGCCCCGGCCGCGAAGGATGCGCCGCGCGGCCTCGACGACCTCGGTGCGCTCGGGCTGGGCCGCACCCGGACCTCGGTCGGACGCTGCGAAGTGGTCTGCTTCAGCCCCGAGCACACCGGGTCGTTCGGCACCCAGTCCGTCACCCGCGCCCGCACCGTGATCGAGGCGTGGGCCGATCGCACGGCCGCGCTGTCGCAGCTGCCCGGCGTAGAGCAGGTCTTCCCGTTCGAGAACCGTGGCGAGGCGATCGGCGTCACCCTGCCGCATCCGCACGGCCAGATCTACGCCTACCCGTATGTGACCCCGCGCACGACCCGTCTGCTCGACAGCATCGACCGCACCGCCCCGGGCCTCTTCCAGCACCTCCTCGAGTTCGAACAGGCCTCCGAGCGGGTCGTGTTCCGCGGTGAGCACTGGACCGCGTTCGTGCCCTTCGCCGCACGCTGGCCTCTCGAGGTGCATCTGATGCCGCACCGGCACGTGCCGGACTTCGCCGAGACGACGGACGCCGAGCGCGACGAACTCGCCCCCCTGTACCTGCGCCTGCTGCGCGGCGTGGACGCCCTCTACGGCTCGCCTACCCCGTACATCGCCGCGTGGCATCAGGCCCCTGTGCACGTCGGGCGCGAGACCGTGCGGCTGCACCTGCAGCTGACCAGCCCCCGCCGGGCCGCCGACAAGCTGAAGTTCCTCGCCGGATCGGAGGCGGCGATGTGGGCGTGGACCGCTGAGATCCCGCCCGAGCAGTCCGCGGCGCGTCTTCGCGAGGCCATCGCGAGCATCGACGAGGTGACCGCATGAGCCTTCCGGTTCCCCAGGAGACCGCTTCGCAGGAGGCCGCGCGTTCGCTCCTCACCGCGCTCACCGGCCACGCTCCGGCGGGCCTGTGGTCCGCGCCGGGGCGCGTGAACCTCATCGGCGAGCACACCGACTACAACGAGGGGTTCGTCCTCCCGTTCGCGATCCCGCATCGGACGGTCGCGGCGGTCGGTCTTCGTGACGACGCCCGCATCCGTGTGGCCTCGACCTTCACCGATGAGCAGATCGAGGTCGGACTCGACGAGCTGGATCGTCTCTTCCCGACAGCGACCGGCAGCGAACCCGCGGTCCCGGAGTGGGCCGCCTACCCGCTCGGTGTGGCATGGGCGCTACAGCAGGCGACCCGTTCGACGGGCTCGGGGAACGGGTTCAGCGGCATCGACATCGCGATCGCCTCGGATGTCCCGGTCGGAGCAGGACTCTCGTCCTCCGCCGCGATCGAGGGCGCGACGGCGTCGGCCCTCAACGACCTCTGGAACACCGGCCTCGACCGTGCGGCGCTGGCCCGGATCGGCCGCCGCGCCGAGAACGAGGCCGTCGGCGCGCCCACCGGGATCATGGACCAGATGGCGTCGATGCTCGGCGAACCGGATGCGGCGATCTTCCTCGACTGCCGATCGCTGGAGGCGAATCTCGTACCGGTGGGCGTCGCCCAGGCGGGACTGGCCATTCTCGTGATGGACACCCGCGTGCAGCACGCCCATTCGACGGGCGGCTACCGCGACCGCCGCGCGGCGTGCGAGCGCGGAGCCGCGATCATGGGCGTACCGAGCCTGCGAGACGTCTCGGTCGCCGACCTCGACCGCGCGGCCACCCTGATGGACGACGTGACGTTCCGTCGTGTGCGGCACATCGTCACCGAGAACCAGCGCGTGCTCGACACGGTGCGGATGCTCCGCGAGCACGGCGCGCGGGCGATCGGCGACCTCCTCGTCGCCTCGCACGCATCGATGCGGGACGACTTCGAGATCTCGGTCCCCGAGCTCGACACGGCGGTCGCCTCGGCGCTGGCCGCCGGAGCAATCGGCGCACGGATGACCGGCGGCGGGTTCGGCGGCGCCGCCATCGCCCTCGTCGAACAGGATGCGGTGGCGGACGTGGCCGATGCGGTGCGCGCCGCGTTCGCGGCATCCGGTTTCACCGAACCGCACCTGTTCACGGTGACGCCTTCTGCCGGCGCGCACCGCGACGCCTGAGCCTCAGGAAGAAGATCCCAGGAGCACAACTGGGAGAATGAGCATCGCGCGCCCGCGCAAGGAGAGGAACACATGTCCTGGATCGTCACCGGCGGCGCCGGCTACATCGGAGCGCACGTCGTGCGCGCACTCGCGGATGCCGGACTCACCCCCGTGGTCCTCGACGACCTGTCCAGTGGCGTCGCCTCGTTCATCCCGGAGGGCGTGCCTTTCGTGCAGGGCAGCATCCTCGACGGCGAGATCGTCGAGAAGACGCTCCGCGACCACGCGGCCGAGGGCGTCATCCACGTCGCGGGTTTCAAGTACGCCGGCGTCTCCGTGCAGCGCCCGCTGCACACGTACGCGCAGAACGTCGAGGGCACCCGGGTGATCCTCGAGGCGATGGAGGCGGCGGGCGTGGCGAACATCGTCTTCTCGTCGTCCGCGGCCGTCTTCGGGACCCCCGACGTCTCCCTCGTCGTCGAGGAGACGGAGAAGAAGCCAGCGAGCCCCTACGGGGAGTCCAAGCTCATCGGCGAGTGGCTGCTGCGCGATCAGGCGATCGCGACCGCCGGCTCCGACCGTCCGCTGCGCCACACCTCCCTGCGCTACTTCAACGTGGTCGGGTCCGCCGATCCGGCCGTCTACGACGTGAGCCCGCACAACCTCTTCCCGATCGTGTTCGAGGCGCTCTTGGCCGGGAAGACACCGCGGATCAACGGCGACGACTACGCCACCGAAGACGGCACGAACGTGCGCGACTACGTGCACGTCGGCGACATCGCTGCGGCGCATGTCGCGGCGGCCCAGCGGCTCGCCGCGGGCGAACCGATCGAGGCCGCGTACAACCTCGGGTCGGGTGACGGGCTGAGCGTGAAGCAGATCATGGATGCAGTGGCCCGCGTCACCGGCATCGACTTCACACCCGAGGTCGGCCCCCGCCGCGCCGGCGACCCCGACCGCATCGTGGCCACCGGCGAGCTCGCCGCGCGCGACCTGGACTGGACCATGCGCTACTCGGTCGACGAGATGGTGCGCACCGGCTGGGAGGCCCGGCGCCACGCCGACCTGTGATCGCGGAGTCCGGCGCCGGGCCGACCCCGGCGGCGCAGCATCGGGAAGCCGTCGCCGCCGGGCATGTGGTCAGATCGGGCTGCCGAACTCCCGGATCGTGATCCCGGAGAAGGTCGCCGGGCCGCCGTCCGAGTAGAACGAGATCCCCACGTCGCCCTCGGCGAAGTGCACCTGCTGTGAAAGCACGGTGTGACCGGCGTTGACGAACACTTCGACGCTCTGCGTGTCCACGAAGATGCGCAAGTGCACCGAACGTGCGTTCGCGTCGATCGGCGCCGCGGCCCGCGCGTACGGGCTGAGCACGAATCCTGCGAGGTCAGACGGCCCTCGATCCACGTAGAGTTCATCGCCGTATTTGCCGATATTGGTGTGCCGGCTTCCATCCGCGGACCGGCCGACCGACACTCCGACATTCGTCGCGTCATTCCAGGCGATATCCAGCTCCAGTTCGTATGCCCGCCCGCTCCACGGCAGCACCGCACCGCCGTCGACCGTGCGATCCGGCAGCGATGTCGTCGCCGTGGCATACCCCGACAGTGCCTCGACCGGGCTGCTGAGCAGGACGTGCCGGCCTCCTTCGTGGACGAGGCGCAACTCGCGCACGATGGAGTTCTGCCCGTTGTACCCATCCGAGGCGTCGGTGGGCACGTCGCGCGCGGCGTACTTCCAGTTGTTCATCCACGCGATCGCCAGGCGCCTGTCATCCGGCGCGCCGGCCTTCGGCCAGGTGACGGCGGCGTACCAGTCCCATCCCCAGTCGAGCCACTGCGGGGTGAGATCGTCTGCGGTGAACTGCGTGCCGTTCCAGGAACCTGTCCAATAGGCGTAGGTCATCGGAAGGCCCACGCCGTACGCGTCCATGCTCGCCGCGAAGATCCAGCGCCGCGTGCCGTCGTCGGCGTTCATCTCGAAGAGATCCGGGCATTCGATTCCGCCGAGGGCGTGGTTCGGATAGTCGAAGTTCGATGTCCACTGCCAATCGCGCAGGTTCCCCGAGGTGTAGAACGATGCGTATCGAGCCCGTCCGATGACGCAGACCCACTCCGCGCGGGCCGCATCCCAATGGATCTTCGGGTCTCGGAACCACTCGGCGTTCTCTACCTCGGCCGGTGTGGATGCCGTGCGCCCATCGGCGTTCACGATGACTGGGTCGGCGAGCGCCGTGAAGGTGAAGCCGCCGTCCGTCGACCAGTAGAGGTACTGCTCCTGGTACTTGCGGATTCCGTCGGTCGGTTGCGTCGCGAGGGCGATGACGGCTCCGACGCCGAATCCCGCCGTGTCGTCCACGTCGACGACAGCCGAGCCGGACCACACCGGGAAGTCCGGTTGCAGCGGCATGACCGTCCCGTGATGCGTGAACGAGACTCCGTCGGCAGTGGTCGCGTGATCCCAGCCTCCTGGGCCGTTGTTCTGACCGGACTGCAGGTAGTACAGCTGATAGGCGCCGTTCGTCGTGACGGGACGCTGCGGATCGCAGAGCCACCCTGACGGAGGCGTCATGTGGTAGATCGCGCGCAGCGAACCGGCGTTCGGCGACGAGATCTGCGTAGCCGCCTGAGCGTGGCCGGCGGCAGGGGCTGCGTTGCCGAAGAACAACGTCAGCGCTCCGATACTGGCGCCCTGCAGCATGCTGCGGCGGGAGATGGGTTGCTTCATTGCATTCCTCTCAAGTCGTCCGGGCGCGACGATGCGCCCGGCACGGTGAACATCATCGATGGGCGGGAGGGGGAAGAAGTGGGGGTGCGGTCCCGTCAGACCGACTGCCGGAGGATCGGCGGGCAGACGATGAGCCGTGGCTCCGATCCGGTGTCGGCGTCGATTCCGAGAAGGATGCGCACCCCGGCCGCACCGAGCTCGTAGTGCGGCAGCGCCACGGTCGACAGCGGCGGGCGCAGATGAGCAGCGATGACGTCCTGGTTGTCGAAGCCGATCACGGCGACATCCTCCGGGATACGCAGTCCCTGTTCGCGGAGGCCGTCATAGAGGCCCATCGCCACCCGGTCGTTGTGGCAGAACACGGCTGTCGCACCGGACGCCACGATTCGCGGCGTCGTGGCGTACCCGCCCCCCTGCTCCGGCGACGCCGGGAACACCAGCGCATCGTCGAACTCGACTCCCGCTCCCTCGAGCGCGGACCGGTATCCGGCCAGGCGGCCGGTCTGCGCGGGCGACGGTGTGGTCGTGTTGATGAAGGCGATACGGCGATGCCCGGCGGCGAGCAGTTCCTCTGTCGCGGTGCGGCCGCCCTGCTCCTCGTCGGGGACGACGGCAGGCAGTCCGCCCTCGGCGGCGAAGCATCCGACGAGCACGGTGTCCGTCGCGTGCAGCGCTTCCGGCACGACGACCTCCCGGTGGTACCAGGTCGAATAGAGGACGCCGTGCACCTGGTGCTCGAGCATCATCGCGATCGCCTCGGCCTCGGCCTCGTCGTTGCCGTCCGTGTTGGCGACCAGGAGCACGTAGCCGTGCTTCCACGCCTCGTCCTGGGCACCGTGGATGATCTGACCGGCGAACGGCGTCGTGGCGATCTGGTCGGCCACGAGTCCGATGAACCGGGATGTCCCCTGCGAGAGGGTCTTCGCGAGGGCATTCGGACGATAGCCGAGCGACGCGACCGCCTCCTGCACTCTGCGGCGGGCATCCTCGCCGATCCGCGCGCCGGGCTTGTCGTTGACGACATGCGAGACCGTCGCCACGGAGACACCGGCGACTTCGGCGACATCTCGCATCGTGACGCTGGGCGTGTGGGAACCGCGTGCTGAGGTGCTCATCCCTTTGTCGCTCCGCTCTCGAGTCCGTAGATCATGGCCTTGTTCAGCAGGAGGAACACCAGCAGCAGCGGCGTCACCGTGACGCACACCGCGGCGAAAGTCGCCGTCCAGTCGGTGTTGCCCATCGCCCCAATGTAGTTCTGCAGACCGAGCGGGATGGTCTTGAGGCCATCGGAGAGCACGAACGTGTTCGCGAAGATGAAGTCGTTCCAGATGAAGATGCTGTTGACGAGGACCACCGTGATGATGGTGTTCACCGACAGCGGGAATGTGATCCGGCCGAAGATCCGGTACGGACCTGCGCCGTCGAGCGATGCCGCCTCGTAGGTCTCCCTCGGGATGTACTCATAGAACGAGGAGAACAGGTACACGGCCATGGGCAGCGCGAACGCCGCGAGCGGAATGATCATCGACAGATGCGTGTCCAGCAGTCCCACTTGGGAGTAGTCGATGAAGAGAGGCACCAGCGCGATCTGCACCGGCACGATGATGCCGAGGAGGAAGAGCGCCCGCACGGCGTTGCTGAACCGGAAGCCGAGCACCTGCAACGCGAAGGCGGCCATCATCCCCGCGACGACGATGAGAACGCTCGAACCCAGGGTGACGATCAGGCTGTTCAGGATGCTGAGCCAGAGGTTGCCGGTTGCGAAAGCCCGCTCGTAGTTCTCGAGCGTGAACTCAGACGGCAGCGCGAACGGGTTCCCGCCCGCGAAGTCCGCCGCTGTGCGGAAGCTCGTGATGAACAGCCAGGCCAGCGGATAGACCTGAACCACCACGATCAGCGCGATCGTCACGGTCAGCAGCGTCCGCTGCACCGGGAGCCGTGTGGAGCGACGGCGTCGACGCCGGGGGCGCGAGGCGGGCGGTGGCACCGATACAGCCGGCGCGGTGAGGACGGAGGCGGTCACGAGTCGTCCCTTCGACGAAGCAGGAGCAGGATGAGGCCGACGGCGACGAGGCACTCGACGACGATGAACACCGAGATCGCGCTGGCGTAGCCGTAGTCCGTGTGCACGAAGGCCGTCTTGTACATGTACGTGGTCAGCAGTTCGGACGCCTGACCCGGACCGCCTCCGGTGAGCAGGTACGGGATGTCGAACCCGCGCAGGGCGAAGGTCGTCGCCATGATCGTGGTCGTGATCCAGACCGGCCGGATGTACCGGAAGCGGATGCGCCAGAACACCTGCCACCACGACGCGCCGTCGAGGCGGGCGGCCTCTTCGAGTTCACGAGGCACGGCGATGAGCGCGGCATAGATGATCAGCATGTAGAGACCGGTGAATCGCCAGCCTTCGGGGATCGACACGGCGGCGAGCACGGTCTGCACGTCCGACAGCCACGCGGTCTGCAGCCCTTCGAGACCGATCCACGCGAGGCCCTGATTGATGAGGCCTGCGGGATCCAGCGAGTACACCCGCTGGAACAGGAAGGCGATGGCGACGGTGGAGATGACGGCGGGCAGCAGGTACAGCGTCTTGACGAGCTCGCGCGCCTTCGGCAGCGCCGTGAGCAGGCCGGCGACGATGAGTGCTCCGCCGAGCTGCAGGACCAGGCAGATGGCGAGGTAGCCGAGCGCGTTGCCGAAGGCGGTCCAGAACACGTCGTCACGGCTGAGCATCTTGATGTAGTTGTCGATGCCGACGAAGACCATGTCGGTGATCCCGTCCCAGCGGAAGAAGCTGAGCACGAGGGACTGCACGATGGGCAGCAGCACGGCGACGCCGTAGAGCAACAGCGGCGGAATGAGGAACACCGCGACGGACAGCGCCGAGCGTCGTGGCAGCATTGACGTCGACATCGGCCGCCGGGGTGGGCGCGGACGCACCGCACCCACCTCGGCCTGTGCGATCTCAGCCATCGCTGTTCTCCGCGAGAGCCTTGTCCATGGTCTCGATGAAGTCGTCCGGCGTGATCTCACCCTGCACGAGCAGCGTCAGCTCCTGCTGCAGCCGCGTGTTCGTCGCCGGGTCCAGCTGGGTGTCCCACGGCATCGCGATCGCCGAGCCGACATCGTTCGTCTGGTCGACGGCACGCGAGTACAGCTCCGTGGCGTTGTCCGGGATGGTCGTCGCCGCGCCCGCCGTCGGAGACAGCGCTCCGGTGGATGCGTAGAGCTCGGGGTAACGCTCGAGCGCGAACGCCAGGAAGTCGCGGACGAGGGGGTCATAGGTCCTCGCGTTCACGGCCATGCCGATACCGGACGGCGTGACGTATTCGTTGTCCGCGGTGACGGCTCCGTCGACGGTCGGCAGCGTGAAGTAGTCCACCGAGTCGCGCACCGCCGGGTCGAGGGCATCCGTCGCGAGGTTGCCGAGTTCCCAGGTGCCGATGTTGTAGACGGCCGCCTTGCCGGAGGTGAAGAGCGCCTGAGCATCCGCGTAGCCCGTGGACGAGAAGCCCTCCGCGAAGCATCCTGCCTGTCCGAGCGAATACAGCCATTCCGCGGCCGCCCGTCCGGCGGGGTCGGCGAACGAGGCGTCGCCGTTCTTCAGATCCTGCACGTAGTCGGGGCCGGCCAGCCGGAACGGGTAGTAGGCCATGTAGCGCTCCAGCGGCCACTGGTCCGCCCCGTCCAGGGCGATCGGGGTGATCCCGGCAGCGCGCAGATCCTTGCACATCTGCGGGAAGTCATCGAGCGTGGCGGGGACGGCGACGCCGGCCTGGTCGAACAGCGCGGTGTTGTACCAGAAGAACTCCAGCTGGAACTCGAAGGGCACCATGTACAGCGACCCGTCGTCGAAGCGCTGGTAGTTGAGCGCGGCCTCTCGGTATTCGTCCGCGAGCCCGAGATCGTCCAGCAGCAGTTCGACGTCGACCATCCGTCCCTGACCGGCGAGCTTCTGCGCGAAGGGCGTCGCGTCGGTGTCGAACAGTTCGGGCAGCTTGTTGGCGGCAGCGAGCGTCTCGTACTTCTGGATGTACGACGGGCGGTCCGGCGTCGTGATCAGGTTGAGCGAGAAGCCAGGGTGCTCCTGCGCGTACTCCTCGGCGATCTGCTCCATCGTGGTGATCACGCCGCCGTCTGCCGGCCGTGACAGCAGCCACGAGATCTCACGGGGGACCACCTCTCCCTCAGGATCGATGTCGGTGGGTTCGGTGCCGGCGGAGGCACCGGCGCAGCCCGAGAGGGCGAGGGCGGCGGCGACGGCGACGGCGAACAACGCCATCCTGCGTACAGGTCGGATCATGGTCGATCTCCTTTGATTCGTCATGCGGGTGGTGGTCGGTGCGGGTAGTGGTCGGTGCGGGGCGGGGGTTCGACGTCAGGCCGTCGCCGCGATGAGATCGCTCCTCATCGGCTCCGGGTGGTCCCGAGCGTCACGGGTGAGCACGGTGAACTGGGTGAGAGTGACCTCGCCTTCGCCCACGAATGCCCCGACGCGGCCGACGCGGTGGTCGTACAGTCGCGTGCTGAGCACCGTGGAGTCGTCGACGGTCGCGACGCAGAGATCGCCGTCGACGATCACCTCGAGCTCGTGTTCGCCGGGGGCGAGGTCCACCGGCCGCTCCAGCTCGATGGCGAACGGAACATCGCCGGAGATCTGCCATTGCTCGCCTCCGGTGGACGGACGCGGCCACCTGTCGAGCACGAGGCGCCCCCGCTGAGGCTCCAGCCGCAGGGCGTATCCGGTGTCGCCGTCCGCACTCGCACGCAGCAGCACGCCGCATTCACGCGTGCCCTCCGCGATGTCGAACCGCACGACGAGGCGGAAGGAATCCGCCGTGTTCGTCGCGGTGAGGACATCCGCGTATCCGTCCGGGGCACGCAGTGACGTCCCCGCGGGAAGCACGTCGCCCTGACCGGTGAACGTCTCGCGCAGCTCACGGGGCGGGTGGAAGGCCAGCGTGCCGTCGTCGCGCTGCTCGGCTTCGAGCACGGACAGGGTGCCGGCCCACTGCCAGGCCCCGTCATCACGTGCGCCCTCCCGCGACGCGATCCAGCCGAAGAAGAGGCGGCGGTCGCCCCGGGCCGCCGACTTCGCCGCATAGAAGGCGCGGCCGTCGAGAGTGTCGTGCTCGGGGACGATCCACGGACCCCTGAGGCTCCGCGCCATTCGGTAGCGCGTCGTGAACGAGTCGCTGAACTCGGACGAGACGAGGTACCACCAGTCGCCCCAGGAGAAGACTTCGGGGCATTCGTGGGCGATGTAGCGGCGCGGATCCCAGAACGGCTCCGCAGGCTCCCAGGACTCGAGGTCCCTCGAGACGCACTGCGCGATCACTCCGCGTCGACGTGCTGGCCCCTGCGTGTGCCGGGCGGTGATCAGCATCCGCCAGAGGTGGTCGCCCTCGTCCCAGAAGACGAAGGGATCTCGCCAGTCGGCTGTCTCATATCCGGCCGTGGCGCCGAAGGTGTCCGCCGGCCGGCGCTCCCAGGAGCGCATGCCGTCACGGCTCGTCGCATGGGCGACCAGCTGCAGGGGCAGCCCGTCCGCGCCTCGCTCTGCAGGATTCTGAGCGGTGTAGAACGCATGGTGGGTGCCGTCGTCATCGAGCACGATGCTGCCGGTGTAGATGTTGAAGTCGGATGCTCCGGGCCCGCCGGACTCGATCGCTTCGCCGATCTCGGCGAAGTCCACGAGGTTCTCCGTCGTCACCCGATGCCACGGCATGCCCTCTTTGGGGGTGCGCCGCGTCTCATGCAGGTAGAAGAGGTGGAACACACCGTCCTCCTGCCAGGGGATCACATCCCCCACCCATCCGTCCGTCGGCCGGTAGAACCCTCGCTGGCTCATTCGCGTCCCATCACTTCATTGGTTAATCGGTTACGCAGATGCTAACGCGAAGTATTGCGCCTGGTCAAGCGGTTAATCAAAAGCTCGCCTTATCGTGGACGGATGACGCAGCTGGTGGTCCGCGAGGCCCTCATAGACGACGCCGAGGAGGTCGCGGGCGTGCACGTGCGCTCTTGGCAGGCCGCGTATCGCGGACTCATCGATCAGAAGATCCTCGACGGGCTGTCGATCGCCGACCGCGCTGAGGCCTGGCGCGGATTCGTCGTCGAGCCCCTGCCGACGACACTCGCCCTGCTGGTCGCCGTGCGCGACGGGACCGTCGTCGGCTGGACGTCATTCGGGTCGGGTCGAGACGAAGACGGCAGCGCCGACGGCGAGATCTACGGAATCTACGCAGACCCCGCCGCCTGGTCGACGGGCGTCGGGCAGGCGCTCCTCGCCGCCGCAGAAGAGCGAATCGCGAATGCCGGTCACTCCCGCGCGTACTTATGGGTGCTCGACGGCAACGAACGGGCGGATTCGTTCTACGGCCGCCAGGGCTGGGTGGCCGACGGCGTGACGAAGATCGAGGAACGCCCCGGCCTCACCCTCGCCGAGCACCGCCGCGTGAAGGTGCTCGTCACGGCACCGCGGGAGCGCTGATCCTGTACACCTTGGCGTCATCTCCACCGAGATACATCGTCGCCCCGTCCACGGCGATCGACGTGTACTCGCCGTAGTTCGGGATCATCTCCCCGCCACCGTGGTCCCAGTAGGTCGTCGCCGGGATGACGGCCGGTGTCGCCACCTGCGTCCAGTTCACGCCGTCCCTCGTCGCGAACACGACGTTCTTCGTCATGTCGATCCCCGTGCCGGAGAACCAGTTCCCGACCGAGTACGCGACCCCGTTGTGCACGGTGATGTCCCGCGAGGCGAAGGATGCGGGCAGGTTGGACATCTGCACTCCGCCCGTCTTCCCCTTGGCGTTCAGGTCGATGTATCCGGTGCTGTTGCTGTCGGACAGGATGATCTTCGTACCGAGGACCTCGTACTTGGTCGGCTCGTGGCGCTGTGCGAGAGAGAACAAGCGCCCCAGATCGATCGAGGTCCATCGGCCGCCGCTGTACACATCGAGCAGTCGGTTGGCATTCCCGGCCGCATCACGGACTTCTGCGATCGCCGCGACCTTCCCGCCGACCGCCGCCATCCAGTAATAGCGGTCGTAGGCACTGGACCCGCCGGCCGACGCCCTCGCCTTGGTGATCGTCCAGGTCTTCCCGCCATCGGAGCTCTTCTTGATCGCGGCGAGATCCGGCGTCGGCCCGTAGAGCGCGGGATCCGGGTTGACGACGCTGCCGGCGAGGAAGATCTCGCTGCCGCTCCTGGCGATGTCGAAGACGTGCTGGAAGGGGGTGGCGGCATTGTAGGTCCAGGATCCGCCGGCGTTCGTGGCGTATCCGACAGGAGCCGTCCAGGGCGCCTTCGGGTCGACGTCGGCGGCGTAGACCTTTCCGTCGATGACACGCAGCGCCTTCAGCTCCTCGCCGTTCACGGTCAGCTGCTTCGTCAGCGCTCCCGTGGTGACGCTGAGGGAGTTGAGATCGACCGGCCCGGTGTTGGCGTCGTAGTCGCCGTAACTGGAGTAGACCTGCCCGCCGGCGACGGCCAGATCGGTGAGGACGTCACCGGCGGCGGCCGCCGACGTGTTCGTTCCCAGCAGCACCGGGATCTCGTCGGCGGCGATGGCGGGTGAGGAGAAGACGGGAATGAGAAAAGCCGTGGTTGCAACGACAACGGCGGCTTTGACGGGTGTGCGCACGAGTCCTCTTTCGTAGGCGTTCATTGAAGGAGTGCCATTCCCGTAGATCGGCCACTTCCCCAGCGCACGCTTACGACAGCGTCACTCTATTGCCGCGACTCCACCGCCGATACTCGACCTTCGTCGTGTGCTGCCGGACTTTCGTCCGGCGACGCGTCCGGCGACTTCTCCGGCGACATCTTCGGCATCAGCCGAGCGCGCTCATCACGTGCTTGACGCGCGTGTAGTCGTCGAAGCCGTACTGGGAGAGATCCTTGCCGTAGCCGGAGTGCTTGAAGCCGCCGTGCGGCATGTCCGACACGAACGGGATGTGCGTGTTGATCCAGACGCAGCCGAAGTCGAGGTCACGGGAGAACCGCATCGCCCGCCCATGGTCGGCGGTCCACACCGACGACGCGAGCGCGAAGTCGACGCCGTTCGCGAGCTCCAGCGCTTCCTCATCGGTCTCGAAGGACTGCACGGTGAGCACCGGACCGAAGACCTCTCCCTGCACGACCTCGTCGTCCTGGCGAACGCCCGTCACGATGGTCGCCTCGAAGAAGTAACCGCGCTCACCCTGCCGCCGGCCACCGATCTCGATCTTCGCGTGCGCGGGAAGCCGTTCGATGAAGCCCGAGACCTGGTCGAGCTGGGCCGCGCTGCTGAGCGGACCGTAGAGCACGCCCGCCTCGTGCGGACCGCCGGCGCGCGCACCCGTCCTCGCCCGCTCGACCAGGGCCGCGACGAGCTCGTCGTGCTTCGACGCATGCACGAGAACCCGCGTCGCCGCCGTGCAGTCCTGCCCGGCGTTGAAGAACGCCCCGGTGATGATCCCCTCCACCGCCTTCTCGATGGAGGCGTCCGCGAACACGATCGCCGGCGCCTTGCCGCCGAGCTCCAGGTGCACCCGTTTGACATCGTTCGCCGCCGATCGCGCGACGGCCATGCCGGCCCGCACGGAACCGGTGATCGCCACCATCTGCGGCGTCGGATGCTCCACGAGGGCCACACCGGTGTCGCGATCGCCGAGCACGACGTTCAGCGTTCCGGCCGGCGTGTGCTTCGCCACGATCTCGGCGAGCAGCAGGGTCGACTGCGGCGTCGTCTCCGCCGGCTTCAGCACGACGGCGTTGCCCGCGGCGAGCGCCGGTGCGATCTTCCAGACCGCCATGTTCAGGGGGTAGTTCCAGGGCGTGACCTGGCCGATCACGCCGATCGGCTCGCGGCGCACGAACGAGGTGTGCCCGGCGAGGTACTCCCCGGCCGAGCGCCCCTCGAGGCTGCGCGCGGCACCCGCGAAGAACCGCAGCTGGTCGACGGACTGCATGATCTCGTCCGCCACCAGCGTCGCGCGCGGCTTACCGGTGTCCTGCGATTCGAGGTCGGCGAACTCCTCCGCGCGGTCCTGCATCTCATCGGCGATCCGGAAAAGCGCGAGCTGACGGTCTGCCGGGGTTGTCTCGCGCCACAGCGGGAAGGCGGCGGATGCTGCCGCGTACGCCGCGTCGACATCGCGGCGGTCCGAGACCGGGAGCGAGCCGTAGACCTCCTCCGTTGCGGGATCGATGAGCGGTATCGTGCCGCCTCCGTGCACGGGGACGTACCGACCGCCGATGAAGTTCTGCAGGGAAGACTGTGTGCGCATGGCGGCCATCCTATCCAGAGGCCCACTATTTCGATAGTCGAAATGGATCTACACGACTGAATCAGTTGCATCGAGCACGTCTCCGTGTCAATATCGACGGATGAGCGCCACACGGAAGCAGCCCGCACTCGACGATGTCTCGAAGAAGATCATCGAGCTCCTCCAGGAGGACGGCCGCCGCCCCTACGCCGAGATCGGCCGCGCGGTCGGCCTCAGCGAAGCCGCTGCCCGGCAGCGCGTGCAGCGCATGACGGAGGCGGGGACCATCCAGATCGTCGCCGTCACCGACCCGATGCAACTCGGATTCCACCGCATGTCGATGATCGGCATCCGCGTCTCCGGCGATCCGCGCACCATCGCCGAGGAGCTCACCCAGATCACAGAGCTCGCGTATGTCGTGGTCACCCTGGGCACCTTCGACATCCTGGTCGAGGCCGTCTGCGAGAGCGACGAGCATCTGATCGACCTCATCGCGACGCGCATCCGCACCATCCCCGGCGTCACGCACACCGAGAGCCTGCTCTACGCGGGTCTCTACAAGGACCTCTACAACTGGGGGACGCGCTGATGGGAACCACTGTCTTCGAGCGCCGCCGGCCCGCGGCATCCGTCGTCGACCACGCGCTGCAGAGCACCTCGTTCGCCGTCTTCTGGCTCGACGACGTGCGACGCACGGAGTACCCACGCATCGCGGGCGACGTCCGCGCCGACCTCGCGATCGTCGGCGGGGGCTACGCCGGACTGTGGACCGCCATCCGGGCCAAGGAACGCGATCCCGGCCGTCGCGTCGTGCTGCTGGAGGCTTCGCGCGTCGCGTGGGCGGCATCCGGGCGCAACGGCGGGTTCTGCGAGGCGAGCCTCACGCACGGTCACGAGAACGGCGTGAACCGCTGGCCGAAGGAGATCGACCGGCTCGAGGAGCTGGGCGCGGAGAACCTCGACGGCATCGGCGACACCGTGCGGCGCTACGGCATCGACGCCGACTTCGAGCGCACCGGGCAGCTCGCGGTGGCCGTCGAACCGCATCAGGTGGAGTGGCTCCGCGAAGAGGAGGGCTTCCTCGATCAGGACGCCGTGCGAGCGGAGGTGAACTCCGACACGTACCTCGCCGGAGCATGGGATCGCGACGGCTGCGCCCTGGTGCACCCGGCCAAGCTGGGCCTCGAGCTCGCCCGCGTGGCGACCGAGCTCGGCGTCGAGATCTACGAGCACTCGCGCGTGCGCGGTGTCGACGGAGACGGTGCCGGCCCGATCGCGCTGCAGACCGACGGCGGACGGGTCACGGCCGAGGCGGTCGCGCTGGGCACGAACGTCTTCCCCTCGCTCCTGACCCGCAACCGCCTGATGACCGTTCCGGTCTACGACTACGTGCTGATGACCGAGCCGCTCACCGCGTCGCAACTGGCCGACATCGGATGGTCGAACCGGCAGGGCCTCGCCGACAGCGCGAATCAGTTCCACTACTACCGGCTCTCTGCGGACAACCGCATCCTGTTCGGCGGATACGACGCGATCTACCACTTCGGCGGCAAGGTGCGCCCGGAGTACGAGAACCGGATGCCGAGCCATCGCCGCCTCGCCGAGCACTTCTTCACGACCTTCCCGCAGCTGGAGGGCCTGCGCTTCACGCACCGCTGGGCGGGGGCGATCGACTCCTCCAGCCGCTTCTGCGCGTTCTTCGGAACAGCGCGCCGGGGGCGGGTCGCTTACGCGACCGGATTCACCGGGCTCGGCGTCGGTGCCGCGCGCTTCGCCGCCGACGTCATGCTCGACAAGCTGTCGGGCGTCGCCACGGAGCGCACCGAGCTGCGGATGGTGCGGGAGAGGCCGATCCCGTTCCCGCCCGAGCCGGCCGCGTCCGTCGGAATCAACCTGGTGCGGGCCGCCATGAACCAGGCGGATCACAACGGAGGCCGGCGCAACCTGTTCCTCAAGGCGCTCGACGCCGTCGGCATGGGCTTCGACTCATGACCGGGATCGCGGCGGGGACCGGGGTGGACGCCACAGCTCTCGCGCTCGCGCATGAACCCCTGCCCGCCGATTCGGTGCTGTCCGGTGAACCGACGACGGCCCTCCACCCGCTCGCCCGCGTCGGCCGCACCGAGGTCGGCATCTGGGAGATGTCGCCGGGCACGGCATCCGACACCGAGGTCGACGAGGTGTTCGTCGTGCTGTCAGGGCGCGCGCGGATCGCGTTCGAGGATCCTGCGCTCCCCGATCTCGAGGTCGGCCCCGGCTCCGTGGTGCGCCTCGCCGAGGGGATGCGCACCGTGTGGAGGGTCACCGAGACCCTGCGCAAGGTGTACGTCGCCTGAGTCGCTCTTCCTGCATCCGCATCTGTCCTTCAGGTGGCACCTCCGGTCGCTCTGGCGCCCATATTCCGACTGCAGGTGCCACCTGAGCGCGTGCACGCTTCCTTCGGGTGGCACCTCTGGTCGCTCTGGCACCCAGATTCCGACCACAGGCGCCACCCGAACGGGCGGGCGCGGGTGAGACATCCGTGCGCGCCCCTTCAGCGCGATGCGGCCGTGTACGCCGAGAGCGCGAGATGCAGGGCGGCGAGCATCTCACCGTCGTCGAGGTCGGCGTCCAGCAGATCGCCGATGAGCGTCAGCCGCTGATAGAACACCGAGCGGGAGAGGTGGGATGCTGCTGCTGCGGCCGTGCGGTTGCCGGGGTGCTGCACGAGCGCGCCGAGCACGAAGAGCAGATCCCCGCCGGAGTCCTGGTCGTGCCGGATCAGCGGTCCGAGCATCCGCTCGCTGTGCTCCTGCAGCCGGTGGTCACCCTGCAGGGCGCTCACCAGGCGCGTGAGCGGGCGGTCGTCCACGCGCCGGAAGCCGCCGTCCGCAAGCCCCGGCGCGAGGGCGCGGACGGCAGGAAGGGAGTCCAGCAGCTCTGCGACGGAATCGGATGCGGCGCCGATGGCAAGTCCCCGTCCGATGCCACCGGCGATGCGCCGAGCCGCAGCATCGCCCAGCGACTCACCGGCGGGGAATGACAGCAGCACGACGATGACGCCATCGATGGCGGCGCCGATCGAGCCGGCACCGGGCACGGCATCGCGGACGGCGGCGAGCGCGGCGTCGGACACGTCCGGTGACACCGCATCCGCCGCCAACGCCTGAAGTCGCCGCCTGCGCACCGGGAAGCCGCTCGCCTCCAGCCGTGCCTGCGCATCCGCCGTCGTCGTGTACTGCTGCTCGACCAGCGACGCGAGCAGCCGGCGCTGCGAGAGCAGCTCCCAGGCCCCCTCGCCGTCCGCGAGCCGTGCCAGTGCGAGCGCGGTCGCCGCCTGTTCCAGCACAGTCGTGCGCCCTGCCGGATGGGAAGGTCCGGGGGCTGCGAGCAGACTCCCCCACCGGATGCCCCGGCCCTCGACCGGGACCACGTTCCAGCCCTGCTCGTGCCCGTCGGCGATCCGCCGCGAACGCGCCCCCCAGCCGTCCAGAAGGCCCGCATCGTCACGGGAGCCGGCGGCGACGACCTCGTGGGCGAGGTTCTCCAGCACGACGCCGGTGCCGAGCGCGCGAGCGGTCTCGCGCACGATGACGTCGGCGGGCGCGCCGCGCAGGCTCAGTGCGGTGAACAGCTCATGCAGCTGCTGCCGACGCTGCAGCGCGTCGAGCTGCCCGGCGATGATGCGCCTGTGCACGGCCTCGGTGACCGCGACGAACTTCACCTCCCGTTCGAGGCTGATGAGGGCGACGCGCTCCCGGCGGCACGCCTCGACGAAAGCGGGAGGAGCCACGGCGAATCGGGTGCCGAGCTCGAGCACGACCCCGGCGACGCCGGCGTCCGCGAGTTCGGATGCCAGGACGGACAGACCCTCGGCATCTCCCGGCCAGCCGGCACCGGTCGAGAGGAGCAGCTCCCCGCCGTCGAGCAACGCGGCGACACGGGGGCTGTCCGAGACGTGGACCCAGCGGAGAGTCGCCTCCAGGCTGGCCGGGTCGGTGAGGACGTCGGGAAATCCCGTCTGCACCGCGTGCATCGACAGCACCTCGGCGACGTCCGGCAATCCGGCGAGCTGCTCTGCGTGAAGCTTCATACACTCTGTCCGGAATCTGCCGAAGTTCGCGACGCTCTGCCGCCTCCCATCGATCCTGCCCTCTGAAAACATGGAAAGCAAGCGAGATCACCTCGCCGGTCAGAACGTTCGATCACTGCACTTCATATCGGGAGCCCCTCCGTGAGCACTGTCCTCCACCTCATCGACGGCCAAGAGACCGCCGAGGCCGCGCGCACCGGCGACATCTTCAATCCGGCCACGGGCGCCGTGCAGCGACACGTCGCTTTCGCCTCGGCGGCGGAGGCCGAGACCGCCGTCGCCGCCGCGAAGGCCGCTCTCCCCGGGTGGCGCTCGTCGAGCCTCATCAAGCGCGCCGATGTCTTCTTCCGACTGCGCCAGATCCTCGCGGATCGCACCGGCGAGCTCGCCGCGATCGTCACCGACGAACACGGCAAGGTGCTCTCCGATGCCGTCGGCGAGGTCTCCCGCGGCATCGAGAACGTCGAGTTCGCCGCCGGCCTCGTGCACCTGCTCAAGGGCGAGCGCGCCGAGCAGGTGTCGCGCGGCGTCGACGTGCACTCGGTCAAGCAGCCCGTCGGCGTGGTCGCGGCGATCACGCCCTTCAACTTCCCGGTGATGGTGCCACTGTGGATGGTCGCGTCGGCGATCGCCTGCGGCAACACCGTCGTGCTCAAGCCCAGCGAGAAGGACCCGTCGGCGGCGGTCTGGCTGGCGAAGGCGTTCCTGGAGGCGGGACTCCCCGCCGGCGTCCTGAACGTCGTGCACGGCGACAAGGTCGCGGTCGACGCGCTGCTCGACTCCCCCGACGTCGCCGCGATCAGCTTTGTCGGCTCGACCCCGATCGCCCGCTCGATCTACCAGCGCGCCTCGGCGAACGGCAAGCGCGTGCAGGCACTCGGCGGCGCGAAGAATCACATGGTCGTGATGCCGGATGCCGACATCGAATCGGCGACCGCCGCAGCGATCTCCGCCGCTTACGGTTCGGCCGGCGAGCGCTGCATGGCCGTCTCGGTGCTCGTCGCCGTCGGAGACATCGCCGACGACCTCGTCGCCGGTATCCGCGACCGCATCGCCACGCTGCAGATCGGTCCCGGCACCGACCCGTCCAGCGAGATGGGCCCGCTGATCACCCGCGAACACCGCGACAAGGTGGCCTCCTATGTCACCGGCGCCGCCGCCGAGGGGGCGACGGTCGTCGTCGACGGCACCCGGAAGTCGTTCGCCGCAGACGGGTTCTTCATCGGCGTCAGCCTGCTCGACGACGTCAAGCCCGGAATGAAGGTCTACGAGGACGAGATCTTCGGACCGGTGCTGTCGGTCGTGCGCGTCGAGACCTATGCGGATGCCGTCGAGCTGATCAACGCCAACGCCTACGGCAACGGCACCGCGATCTTCACCCGCGACGGTGGCACCGCCCGTCAGTTCGAGTTCGACATCGAGGTCGGGATGGTCGGCGTGAACGTGCCGATCCCGGTCCCGGTCGGGGCGTTCTCGTTCGGCGGCTGGAAGGACTCGCTGTTCGGCGACTCGCACATCTACGGCCCCGAGTCGGTCCACTTCTACACGCGGTCGAAGGTCGTCACCACACGCTGGCCCGACCACACGCCCGCTCAGGTCGACCTGGGCTTCCCGAGCAACCACTGACGCAGCATCCGATTCCAGAGGAGTCACCCATGAACTTCACCGACCGGCAGGGCACCGCTCACGCTCTCCCCGCCCCGGATGCCGAGGCGCAGGTGCGCGCGGACGACCGCGGCCACGTCTTCCACTCCTGGAGCGCGCAGGCGCTCATCGATCCCCTGCCCGTCGCCGGCGGCGAGGGTTCGACCTTCTGGGACTACGCCGGCAATGTCTACCTCGACTTCTCCAGCCAGCTGGTGAACCTGAACCTCGGGCATCAGCATCCCGATCTGGTCTCCGCGATCCAGCTGCAGGCCGGCCGTCTCGCGACGATCCAGCCTGCTCTCGCCAACGACGTGCGCGGGGAGCTCGCCCGCCGCATCGCCGAGGTGGCCCCCGAGGGCCTCGAGAAGGTGTTCTTCACGAACGGCGGCGCCGAGGCGAACGAGTACGCCGTGCGGATGGCACGCCAGGTCACCGGCCGCCGCAAGGTGCTGTCGATGTACCGCAGCTACCACGGGTCGACGTCGACGGCGATCTCGATGACCGGCGACCCACGGCGCTGGGCCAACGACCCGAGCGACATCGCGACCGTGCGCTTCTTCGGCCCGTACCTGTACCGCTCGGCGTTCCACTCCTCGACGATCGAGGAGGAGTCGCAGCGCGCCCTGGAGCACCTCGAGCAGACGATCCTGCTGGAGGGCCCGGGCACCATCGCGGCGATCATCATCGAGACCGTCGTCGGCACGAACGGCGTGCTGGTGCCGCCGCCCGGCTACCTGCAGGGTGTCCGCGAGCTGTGCGATCGCCACGGCATCCTGTACATCGCCGATGAGGTCATGGTCGGCTTCGGGCGCCTCGGTGAGTGGTTCGGCATCGACGCGTTCGATGCTCGTCCCGATCTGATCACCTTCGCGAAGGGCGTGAACTCGGGATACGTGCCGCTCGGCGGCGTCGTGATCTCTTCCGAGGTCGCAGCGCACTTCGACCGGACGCCGTTCCCGGGCGGGCTCACCTACTCGGGGCATCCGCTCGCCTGCGCCGCAGGTGTCGCGACGTTCGAGGTGTTCGAACGCGACGGCATCCTGGAGCGGGTGCGGGACCTCGGAGCCCGTGTCGTCGAGCCGACCCTGGAGGGCTGGCTGGAGAAGCACCCTTCGGTCGGAGACGTTCGAGGACGCGGCCTGTTCTGGGCCGTCGAGCTCGTGCGCGACCAGGAGACCCGCGAGCCACTGGTGCCGTTCAACGCCAGCGGCGCGGATGCTGCGCCGATGGCCGAGTTCGCGGCGGCGGCGAAGCGGGGTGGCGTCTGGCCCTTCACCCACTTCAACCGGATGCACGTCGCGCCGCCACTCGTGATCTCCGAGGAGGATCTGGTCCGCGGGCTGAGTGTGCTCGACGAGGCGCTGACCGTCGCGGACGGGCACGTGGGCTGAGCGCCGGGGTTGGTCCGAGCCCTGACTCGGTGATCCTCCGGGAGTACCTCCAACCCTCTTCGGGTGGCACCTGTTGCCGGTAAGAGACGCGCTTTCCGACAACAGGTGCCACTCCAACTCGAAGTCACGGGCTTCGAGTGGCGCCTACGGCCGGAATAGGGCGCGGATTCCGTCACGAGGTGCCACCTCAGCCCAGAGCCCAAGCTCAGAACTGCCAAGCAAGGTGCGCTCCGACCCCACCGCGCGACGGAGAGGAACGTCCGCTCAGGGACGCCAGCCATGGCGCATCAGCGCTGCGCGAACCATCTCCGTCGCACGCGGATTCGGCCCGCGGATGTGCGATGACGTGAGCCGCACGAGCTCCCAGCCGTCGGCGATGTACGCGGCATACTTCTCGATGTCGCGGTTCCACTGAGTCTTCGACGTGCGGTGATGATCGCCCTCGATCTCGACCAGAACCCGAAGATCTCGATAGACGATCTCGGTGATGCCGAGAAGACGTCCGCTCGATTCGCGGATCTGCACGTCGAGTTCGGGTTCGGGGAGGCCCGCCGTTTCAGCATCCAGCCGATACTCGGTCTCCAAGGGCGACGCACTCCCGACGCGAATCGATGTGATGGCTTCTCGAAGTCTGTGCAGCCCCGGCCTGCGTCCGGCATCGACCGCTGCGTGCAGCTGCGCCGTCGTGCCGAGCGCCGCCGTCGACTGCGGACGTCCCCACGAATCACGGGGAACGTGCACGATGGCATCGCCGACCACGACCAGTTCTCGAACGGAGAGCTCCGAAGCGAGCATCGCCCAGGTCGATGCCGGACTCGCGACTCGCAGCCCGTCGATCTCCCGGATCGACACCAGCCCTGGAGCGACTTTGCGGCCCCGGATACCCCGCCGCCGTGGGGCGCGATGCGGGGCGCACACACCGACCTCCAGTTCCTCAGGCGGGTCGAGCGGCAGCCCGTGCAGCACGCCGGCGGTGCGCCCGACGAAGAACGCATGCGAGACCATGAGCGGTCGATACTCGCGAGCGCGCCGCAGCAATGCCTTCCGCTGCGCTCGGTCGCGGGCGAATGGAGTCGCGTCGGCGTCGGATTGCTCCTCCTCAAGGGGTCTCTCCGGCCGAACGACCATCAACCCGCGGTACGGATGCTCGAGGTCTCGTGCCCGCAGGCGTCGAGCGGTGACGCCGGCGGCACGGGCCTGCGTCGGGGTGAACATCGCCCCGAGCTCGGTCGGCAAAGGACGTGGTCGTCGAGTCATCCACCGAGTGTGCGACATCCCGACACCCACCGATTGCCGTCTTCCAGCGTCTGTACACAACTCCTCAGATGGTGAGCTCGTGCAGAACGAGTGCAGCATCCGCTCGGGTGGCACCTCCTGCCGTTCTGGCCTGCCCAGACCGACCATAGGCACCACCCGAACCAACCCCGCACGCCTCGAGGTGGCACCTCCGGTCGGAATCACCACCACACACCGACCACGAGTGCCACCCGAGAGGTGCGGGCGCAGGGCCGGCGGAGCATTCCGGCGCCTCCTCACCCCGATACCCTGAAGCGCATGGTGATTGACGCCCCGATCGTGCAGACCTCCGCCGGCCCGGTCCGCGGATTCTGGCGCGAGGAGCTCGACCGGCCGTCGGCGGCGTTCCTCGGCATTCCGTTCGCACAGCCGCCCGTGGGAGAGCTGCGGTTCGCCGCACCGGTGCCGCCCGAGCCGTGGACAGACGTGCGCGATGCGACGGGGTACGGCGCGACGGCGCTCCGGCATGATCCGGGCGGCACGCTCATTCCGGAACCGGCGATCCCGGGAGACGGCACGCTCAACGTCAACGTGTTCACGCCGGACGCCGAAGGCTCGCTCCCCGTGCTGGTCTGGATCCACGGCGGCGGCTATACCGCGGGATCCCCGGCGAGCCCGTGGTACGACGGCCGGGCGTTCAACCGCGATGGTGTCGTGACGGTGACGATCTCGTACCGGCTGGGGTTCGACGGCTTCGGCTGGATCGACGGCGCACCGCACAACCGCGGCGTGCGCGACTGGCTCGCCGCGCTCGAATGGGTGCGTCAGAACATCGCGGCTTTCGGCGGCGACCCGGACCGCGTCACAGTCGGCGGGCAGTCCGCGGGCGGCGGGGCGGTGCTCACACTGCTCGGGATGCCGACGGCGCAGCACCTGTTCCGCTCGGCGTTCGCCGTCTCTGCCGCCCTCGCCGACGTTCCGGTGGACATCGCCCGCCAGCGCGCCGAGCGCCTCGCGGCGCTGACCGGCGTCGCGCCCACCCTCGAGGAACTCCGTACGGTGCCTGAGGAGCGCATCCACGCGCTGCAGCGCAAGGCCGAGAGCGCCAAACGCGGCATCGGCCTCCTCACCGACCTCATCGAGCAGGGTTCCCCCTGGGGGCCGATGGTCGACGGCGACCTGGTGCGCGTTCCGACGCTCGAATCGCTGCGTTCGGGAATCGGCGGCGACAAGCCGCTGCTCCTCGGCGCGGCCGACGACGAGTTCACGATGGTCGCCGAGGCCGAGGAGTCGAAGCTGCGGCTGATCCCGCCGGGACTACTGCTGCGCCCCTTCCTCCGCGACCGCGAGGTCCGTCACGCATACCTCGAGGCCAATGCGGAACAGCGAGCGAAGGGTACCGCGGCTGTGGCCGGCCGTTACGTCAGCGACCACATCTTCCGGGTCGTCGTTCCCGGTGCCGCGGAGGCCAGGGCGTCGACCGAGGCGCCGACCTGGGCGTACCGCTTCTCCTGGGTGTCGCCGGCGAAAGGCTGGGCGTGTCACTGCCTCGACGTGCCGTTCTGGTTCGACGGTCTCGACCTCGAGCGGGTGCACGACCTCGCCGGGGACGCACCGCCGCAGAGCCTCGCCGACGAGATGCACTCCGCCGCGGTCGCGTTCGTGAGCGATGCCGATCCGGGCTGGCCGGCCTGGCGCACTCAGCCGGGAACGTCGCGCGTGTTCGGCGGCTCCGGGCCCGAGATCAGCGAGACCGCGTACGACAGCACGCTCGCGCTGCTCTGACGATTCCTGCGACTCGAGGCATCGCAGCCGCCGAGCGCCCGCGGTCATCGCGTGCGCGGCGCGCCGATCGACTCGCGCCAGACGACCCTGTGGAAGTCCGTCGGCCGCTCGGGCGGCGTCTCTTTCCGAAGAGCGGCGATCAGACGGCGCATCGAATAGTCACCGAGACGCTCACGATCCTGCACGACACTCGTCAGCGACGGAACCAGGAGCGCGCTCATGCCGACGTCGTCCCACCCCGTCACGCTCAGGTCACCGGGAACAGACCAGCCGCGCAGCGTGGCGGCCCGGATGGCGCCGGCGGCGACGTAGTCGTTGGGGGCGATCAGCGCGAGAGGCAGAGCGCCGTCCGGCAGCGAATCCACGGCGTCCAGGCCCGCGCGGCCGCTCCAGTCGCCCTCGATCACGCCGAGGGACTCGAGACCGAGCCGCTCGACGGTGGCGACGTAGGCATCACGGCGCGCCACCGCGGCCGGGAAATCGAGAGGACCGGTGACATGCAGGAAGCGCCGATGGCCGAGCTCCGCGAGTCTTTCCATCAGCTCGACGATCGGCTGCGCATCCGTGAGCTCACCCGTCACGTGCATCATGTCGTCGAACTCCGACACCGACAGCACGACCGGCGCACCGTCGCCGTCCGCCGGCGGAGCCGGAAGCGGTGTGAACGAGAGGAAGCCCTCGTACTGACGACCGTCGATCAGCTCGGCGAGGCGCGACGCACGCTCCACCGGGTCGTCGGGAAGACTCACGACCTCGACGACGAACCCTGCCTTCTCGGCGGCGGAGGTCGCACCCCGCAGAAGTGAGAACGGGCTCAGCGCACCCACCGGGATCACGACGGCCAGCCGCCCGGTCCGGCGGGTGCGCATGGCGCGCGCAGCGAGGTTGGGACGGTAGTTCAGCGTGGCCGCCGCACTCAGCACGCGCTCGCGAGTCGCATCCGAGATGCCGTCACGACCGGTGTACACGAACGAGACCGTCGACTGCGACACACCCGCGAGCCGTGCGACATCTCGGCTGGTCGGACGTTGATCCATTTCTTCTCACTGACTTTTCGAAACTTCAGAAAACGCTTGACGGACGGAGCCCGTTCCGTCGATAGTACCTACTACGTCTTAGTACTACGTATTAGCAGATGCGAGGAAGCAATGCTCAGAATCGGAATCATCGGAACCGGCGGGATCGCCGACGCCCACATCAACGGGTATCTGGCCTTCTCCGGCCAGTGCGAGATCGTGGCTCTCGCCGACGTCGTCCCCGGCAAGGCGGCGCAGAAGGCCCAGGACTCCGGCCTCTCCGCCGCCATCGGCTACGACGACCCGCTCCGGATGATCGCCGACGCACGCCTGGACCTCGTGAGCATCGCGACACCGCCGTCCACGCACGCCGCCCTCGCGATCGCCGCCCTCGAGGCCGGCATCCACGTGCTCGTCGAGAAGCCGATGGCGCCCTCGCTCGAGGAATGCGATGCGATGCTCGCCGCGCAGCAGCGCTCGGGGAAGCTGCTCTCCGTCGTGGCGCAGAATCGCTTCCGCGACGACCTCGCGACGTTGAAGGCCGTGGTCGACTCCGGCCTGCTCGGCAGCATCTCGCACGTGCGCGTCGACTCGGCCTGGTGGCGCGGCTCGGCGTACTACGACCTGTGGTGGCGCGGCACCTGGGAGAAGGAGGGCGGCGGTTGCACGCTCAACCACGCCATCCATCACATCGATCTGCTCCTCTGGCTGCTGGGCACGCCCACCGAGATCACCGCCATGCTCGCCAACGCGCAGCACGACAACAGCGAGGTGGAAGACCTCTCGGTCGCGGTGCTCCGTTACGAGCGCGGCCTCGCGCAGCTGACCAGCTCTGTCGTGCACCACGGCGAGGAGCAGCAGATCGTCATCCAGGGCGCACGTGCACGCGTCTCGCAGCCGTGGAGCGTGAAGGCGGAACGCGCCGACGAAGGCGGCTTCCCCGCCAAGGGCGGTGACCCCGAACTCGTCGCCGCCATCGAGGCACTCGCCGCCACCAGGGAACCGCTCGTGCATCACGGACACCAGGGGCAGATCGGCGATCTGCTCTCCGCCATCATCGATGGCCGAGCACCGATCGCTGACGGTCGAGACGGCCGGAACGCGATCGAGGTCGTCACCGCGATCTACAAGGCCGGCATCGAGCATGAACTCGTCTCGCTCCCGCTGAGGGCGGATGACCACTACTATCGCGCCGGTCACCTCGTCGCCCATGCGCCGCGCCTCAACGAGATGCGACGACCGCTCGTCGAGGTCGTGGCATGAGCGCGTCAACCTTCCCCGGCGGCACCTCGCTGTCGCACCTCGACGTCTATCAGGACGCGGCCCCGGACGGCATCTGCGGGGGCACACCGCACATGCACCTCGTCTCGACCGAGGCCTACGTCGTGGTGTCCGGCACGGGCGCGCTCCAGACCATCGACGGCGCAGGGTTCCGCGAGACCCCTCTCGTGCCCGGTTCCGTGGTGTGGTTCACACCGGGCACGATCCACCGCGCCGTGAACAGGGGCGATCTCAAGGTCGTCGTGCTCATGAGCAATGCCGGGCTCCCCGAAGCGGGCGATGCGGTCATGACCTTCCCTGCCGAAATCGTCTCGGACGCCGCCGCCTATGCGGAAGCGATCTCCATAGGCGATCTCGAGGGGCGCGCGGCGCGGGCATCGCGGCGCCGAGACCTTGCGGTTGCCGGGTTCGAGGCACTTCGCGACGCGGTGCTCGCGGGCGAACGCCGCCCCCTCGAGACCTTCCACATCGCCGCCGGAGCCCTCGTCCGTGATCGCGCGGCCGGCTGGGCAGACCTCATCCGCGAGCGACCGCTCGCGCAGGCCGAGCGGTCGCTGGAGCTCGCCGACGCCATCGCCGGCGGAGATCTCAGCCACCTCGGCGAGGCGAGGCTCCGGCAGGCGCTGCCGTCCGCCGGCGAACGCGGCTTCGGCATGTGCGGTCGCCTGCGCACCTACGACGTGACCGATCAGGAGAATGCACCATGAACCACCCTTTCACGTTCGACGCGCTTCCAGAGGCCGTGGTCGCACCGGATGAGTTCTGC
This sequence comes from Microbacterium aurantiacum, assembly GCF_002872075.1. Lineage (GTDB taxonomy): Bacteria > Actinomycetota > Actinomycetes > Actinomycetales > Microbacteriaceae > Microbacterium > Microbacterium aurantiacum_A. Next base: position 135,137 of record NZ_PGGU01000002.1, read on the forward strand.
TTCGCCGCGGTCGGTCTCGACCACGCGCACATCTATGGCATGACCGACGGACTTCTCGGAGCCGGCGCCGGCGTCACCTGGGTCTTCGATCAGGATGCGGCGAAGGCCACCGCGTTCGCGGAGCGGTACCCGAGCGCACGCATCGCGTCCTCGGAACAGGAGATCCTCGAAGATCCGGCCGTGCACCTCGTCGCCACCGCCGCGATCGCATCCGAGCGAGCACCCGTCGCATTGCGGGCGATCGAAGCCGGCAAGGACGCCTTCGTCGACAAGGCGCCGCTGACGACCTTCGCGCAGCTCGAGGCGGCGCGCGAGGCGACGGCGCGCACCGGCAGGAAGTACGCCGTCTACTACGGCGAGCGCCTGCACACGGAGTCGGCGGTGCTGGCCGATCAGCTCATCCGGCGGGGCGCGATCGGCCGGGTGCTGCAGGTCGCCTCATTCGGACCGCACCGAGTGGGCAAGGGGCGCCCGGCATGGTTCTTCGACCCTGCGCAGTACGGCGGCATCCTCTGCGACATCGGAAGCCACAACTTCGACCAGATCCTCCACTACACCGGCGCGACGGACGGGCGTGTCGCCAGCTCGGCCGTCGCGAACTACGCCCACCCCGACACCCCCGGTCTGCAGGACTTCGGCGACGCCCACGTCATCCTCGACAACGGTGCATCCGGGTACGTGCGCGTCGACTGGTTCACCCCCGACGGGCTCGGCGTGTTCGGCGACGGGCGCACGATCATCCTCGGCACCGAGGGATACATCGAGCTGCGCAAGTACATCGACATCGGCACCGACAACGGCGGCGGGCAGGTCCTGCTGGTGAACCAGGAGGACCAGTACCGGTTCAACTCGAACGGGATGACGGGCTTCCCCTACTTCGGACAACTCATCCGCGACTGCATCGACCGCACGGAAACCGCGATGACCCAGGCGCACGCCTTCAAGGCTGCGGAGCTGAGCCTGCAGGCTCAGGCCGCGGCGGAGGTTCTCTCGCCCTAGACGACGACTGCGCGCACGCGCAGATCACTCTCTCGAGATCCACAAGGAGGTGGAGCTGAATTGCCTGAAACCGTCGAAGCACCTCTGTCCATCAGAGGCTCCGCTCAGCCGTCCAGTGAGACACGGCTGATCACGACCGCTCGCCCGCCGCGGCGCCTGTTCCGCCGCGATCGGACCCCGCGTGCCACACAGAGCTGGCGTCGCGCGCTGGCCAGGGATTGGCGGATCTACACGTTCCTGCTGGTGCCGATCCTGTTCCTGCTGATCTTCCGTTACATCCCGATGCTCGGGAACATCATCGCCTTCCGGCGGTTCCGCCCAGGGGGATCGATCTTCGGCGACGAGTGGGTGGGGTTCTACTACTTCGAAGCCTTCATCACGAACCAGCAGTTCTGGACCGTGTTCTGGAACACGGTGATCCTCGGCGGATTCACCCTCCTGATCTGCTTCCCGCTGCCGATCATCCTGGCCCTGATGCTCAACGAGCTGCGCTCACGCAGGTTCAAGCGCCTCGTTCAGACGATCTCGTATCTGCCGCACTTCATGTCGATCGTCATCGTCGCAGGACTCGTGCTGCAGCTGACCTCGCTCAACGGGACGATCAATCAGGCGGTCGAGGCTCTCGGCGCCGACCCGGTGCCCTTCATGCAGCGACCGGAGTGGTTCCGCACGATCTATGTGTCCTCCGAGGCGTGGCAGACCGTGGGCTGGGGCACGATCCTCTACCTGGCGGCGCTCACGACGATCGACGATCAGCTCTACGAGGCCTCGCGCATCGATGGCGCCAACCGCTGGCAGCAGACCTGGCACATCACGCTCCCCGGCATCCGCCCGACCATGATGGTCCTGCTCATCCTGAACATCGGCTCCTTCATGTCGGTCGGATTCGAGAAGGTGCTGCTGCTGCAGAACCCGCTCATCTACTCGACAGCCGATGTCATCTCGACCTACCTCTACCGCGTCGGCATCCAGTCCGCCCAGTTCTCCTACGGAACCGCCATCGGACTCTTCGAGGCGCTCATCGGTCTCGTACTCGTGCTGTTCGCGAACCTCATCTCCCGTCGACTGGTTGGAACCTCGCTATGGTGACCGAAGCCCTCCCGCACAAGCCCGATATCGTGCACGTCCGCAAGGAGACGGGCGTCATCCGCGAGTCTCTCGGCTACCGCTCCTTCCGCGTCGTCAACGCGATCTGTCTCGTCCTGATCTGCGCCGCCACGCTCTACCCCTTCGTCAACCTCATCGCGAAGGCGTTCTCGTCGGAGGGATACATCGCCGCCGGGGAGGTGAACCTGATCCCCCGGGGATTCAACATCGACACGTTCCGCGCCGTACTGGGCGACGGCCTGTTCTGGACCAACTACGGCAACACGTTCCTCTACACGGTGATCGGCACGATCATCGCCATGGCGATCACGACCACCTACGCGTACGCGCTCAGCAAACCCCATCTGAAGGGGCGCTCGTTCTTCGTCGGCATCGCGGTGTTCACCATGTTCTTCGGCGGCGGGCTCATCCCGAACTACATCCTGATCGCCAACTACCTCGACTGGCGGAACAGCCTCTGGGCTGTGGTGGTGCCCGGGGCGCTCAGCGTGTTCAATCTGCTCGTCATGAAATCCTTCTTCGAGAACTTCCCCACCGAACTCGAAGAGGCGGCGGCGATCGACGGCCTGTCGACGTACGGGATCTTCCTGCGGATCGTCCTGCCGCTGTCGAAAGCGGTGCTCGCCACGATGACCCTGTTCTACGCGGTCGGCCTGTGGAACTCATGGTTCAGCGCCTTCCTGTTCATGGACGACAAGTCGCTCTTCCCAGTCACGATCTACCTGCGCAACCTCATCGCCGCCGCCACCGGGACGCAGGAGATCACCGGGGGCGGTGAAGCCGTCCAGATCGCCTCCAACATCCAGGCGGTGACGATGCTGCTCAGCGTCCTGCCGATCATCTGCCTGTATCCGTTCATCCAGCGCTACTTCGTCTCGGGCGTCATGCTCGGGTCGGTCAAGGGCTGATGCCCGCACTCATCGAACCCCACCATCGAAACAACGTTGTTCCCGAAGGAGAGAACCATGACAATCACCCACAACCGGATCGCGGGCGTGGCAGGCATCGCCGTCTTCGCCCTCGCCCTGGCTGCATGCTCCGGTCCGCCGAGCGAGGAGGCGGCCGCCGAGGACGGCGGCGTGACCATCGGTGAGGCGCAGTCCGTCGGTGCGATGGAGGACTATGACGTCGGCGACACGTTCAAGGCGACCGAGCCCGTCGAGTTCTCACTCATGTACCGCGACCACCCGAACTATCCCGTCCAGGACGACTGGTCGATCTTCGAGCACCTCGAGCAGGACCACAACGTCACCTTCTCGCGCACCGACATCCCGATGGCCGACTTCGATCAGAAGAAGTCCCTGCTCATCGGCAGTGGCGAGGCGACCGACATCGTCTCGGTGAGCTACGCGGGCACCGAGGCGCAGTTCGTCTCGGGCGGATCCATCCTGCCGGTGTCGGACTACTTCGACTACATGCCGAACTTCAGGCAGAAGATCGACGAGTGGGAGCTCACGGCCGACCTCGAGACGCGTCGCCAGGACGACGGCAAGATCTACCACCTGCCCGGTCTGCGCGAGGTGCCCGACATGCAGTACTCCGTCGTGATCCGCGAGGATCTCTGGGAGAAGGCGGGCATCACGGAGGACCCGGCGACCTGGGACGAGTTCCTCGAGCAGCTCGAGAAGGTCCAGGCGGCGAACCCCGACCTCGACTACGCCATGTCGGACCGCTGGACGGATGCCACGACCCTGGGGTCCCTTCTCTCGGTGATGGGACCCAACTACGGCACCGCCGCCGGATGGGGCTACTCCAACACGTGGTACGACCGGGATGCCGAGAAGTACGTCTTCACCGGAACCTCCGACGAGTACAGGGAGGTCGTCTCGGCGGCCGCCGAACTCGTCGAGACCGGTGTGCTCGACCCGGAGGTCACGCAGAGCGACGACCAGGCCGTGCAGAAATTCGTCTCCGGGCGTTCGGCCGCGATCTCGGGCAACACGCAGGCTCTCTCCGAGTACCGCACCAAGCTCGCCGACGCGGGCAGGGGCGACGTCCCGATCCGGCTGATCGACGTCCCCGGAGGGCCGGCGGGGTCGAACATCGGAAGCGGGCGCTTCACATCCGGGCTGATGCTCAGCAGCGACACGGCCGAGAAGCCCTACTTCAAGGCGCTGCTGCAGTTCGTCGACTGGCTCTACTACTCCGACGAGGGACTCGAGTTCGCGCAGTGGGGGGTCGAGGGCGAAACCTTCACGAAGGATGCTGACGGCACCCGCGTTCTCAACCCGGACATCGCCTGGAGCTCCATCAACGCGGGAGCTCCGAAGCTCCTGAACGCGGACTACGGCTACAGCAACGGCGTCTTCCTCCTCGCGAACGGCTCTTCCCGAGACCTGGTGCTCTCGATGATGACCGAGGACATCGCGGAATGGACCGAGCGGCAGCTCGCCGCGAAGGAGCAGTTGAAGACGCCTCCCGCGCCGTTGCTGAACGAGCTCGAACTCGAGCAGACCTCGCTGCTGCAGACGCAGCTCTCCGACGCGGTGCAGGCTGCGACGGCCGGGTTCATCACCGGTCAGCGCTCGATCGAAGACGACTGGGACGCATACGTCTCCGAAATCGAAGGCCTCGGCGCCGATCAGCTCATCGACACCATCAACACCGCGCTCGAGCGCGGACGCAGCAAGGAATGAGCGGATGCGGGGCCGGGTACGCCCGGCCCCGCATCCGGCCCGCATCCATCTGACAGAGGAGAGCAAGTGAGCATCCAGCACCGAACGCACGTCGACGACGAGATCGGGCGAGGTCCGCTCTCCCGTGCCGCCGCCGTGGTCTATCGCGTGCTCGTGCTCGAGGTGCAGCTCGTGCTCGCCTCTGCACCGGCCATCGTCGCGATCCTGACGCTCGATCGCGACGCGTCGAATCTGCCGCTGTTCGTCCTGACCCTCCTCCCGCTCGCGCCCGCGCTCGTGGCCGGAGTCGCCGCGTTCCGAGCAGCGGCTGTCCATCCCGACCTCTCCCCCGGGCGGCACTTCTTCCGCGCGTACCGGCGCGACGTGCTCACGACCTTGATCTGGGCGGTGCCGGCGCACCTCGCCCTGGCGCTCCTGACGTTCAACCTCGTCCACCTCGATGCCGTCGACGGCGGCGGCGCGGTGCGCCCCCTTCTCCTGGTCGCCGCTGCGCTCATCGTGATGTGGAGCGGCCACATGCTCGTCCTCACCGCGGGGTTCCGCTTCCGCACGCGAGACGCCGCGCGCATCGCGCTCGCGCAGCTGCTGCCGCAGTGGCGATTCTCACTGGGCGTGCTCGCGCTGCTGGTCGTCTCGGCCTTCATCGTGCTGGCCGCGTCCGAGCTCGTCCTCCTGCTCGCGCTCTGGGCGTTCGTCGCCCTGATCGCGCTGATGGCCCGCCCCGTGTTCGACGATGTGACGACGAGGTTCACAGTGCCCGGTCCCGCAGCACCGGATTCTGCTCGCTAGCCTCCGAGCGCCGTCACCTCGGCGTGCGGCATCCGCTCGCGCATCACCCGGATCGCCTCGGGGTTGTCGTCGACGAGCACGGCGTCGCGCCCGAGAGCCGATGCGACCGCTCCTGTCGTGCCGCTGCCGGCGAAGAGGTCGAGCACCCGGTCGCCCGGGCGGCTGGACGCGCGCACGATCCGCCGCAGGATGCCCTCCGGCTTCTGCGTCGGATAGCCGGTCTTCTCGCGGCCGGTCGTCGGCACGATCGTGTGCCACCAGACGTCGGTCGGCAGCTTGCCGCGTGCCGCCTTCTCAGCCGTGACAAGGCCCGGCGCCATGTACGGCTCACGATCGATGTCGTCGGAGTTGAACACGTACTCGCGCGGATTCTTGACGTAGACGAGGATCGTGTCGTGCTTCGTCGGCCAGCGCCGCCGCGACTTGGCACCGTAGTCGTAGGCCCAGATGAGCTCGTTGAGGAAGCAGTCGCGTCCGAAGACGGCATCCAGCATCACCTTCGCGTAGTGCGCCTCCCGGTAGTCGAGGTGCAGGTAGAGCGTGCCGTCGTCCGCGAGCAGCCGCCACGCCTCCTCGAGCCGCGGCATCAGGAACGCGCCGTAGTCGTCGAACCGGTCGTCGTATGTGCGCAGCATGCCGCGCACCCGCTCGTAGGCGTGACCGTGGAAGCCGTGCCGGACTTCGCTCGCGGCCGGTTCCGGTTCAGAATTCAGGACATCCGACCCGGTGACCGGTGTTTCATCGCGATCCGCACCCGGTTCGGCGGCTTCTTCCTGAATGGTGAACGCCCGGCGGGCGGTGACGATCTGCCGCTCCTGCGCCCGGCCGGTGTTGAACGGGGGGTCGAGGTAGACGAGGGTGAACGATGCCGACGGCAGGCCGCGAGCAGCCGCGAGGTTGTCGCCCTCGATGATCGAGACGGCGCCGATCGCCGGCCCTTCGACGGGCTCGGGAACCGGAAGCGTCACGGCACCCGCTGCAGCCACGCCTCGGTGGCGAACTTCGACTCCACCAGAGCCTCGGCATCGGCCAGTTCGTCGGTCGCGACCGCGCCGTCCTCGGCGCCGGTCAGCGAACGGAAGGTGTCCTTGAAACGCTCGATGATCTCGGCGCGGCTGAGTCCGGTCTGACTGCGCAGCGGGTCGACGCGCTTCGCGGCAGACGTCGTGCCCTTGTCGCTGAGCTTCTCACGGCCGATGCGCAGCACCTCGGTCATCGTCTGACCGTCGATGTCGTACGAGAGGGTGGCGTGGTGCAGCACGCCGCCGTTGGCGAGGCGCTTCTGCGCGGCTCCGCCGATCTTGCCCGTGGGGCTCGCGATGTCGTTGAGCGGCTGATAGACCGCGTCGATGCCGAGCGAGCGCAGCGCCTGCAGCACCCAGTCGTCGAGGAAGGCATAGGAATCGGCGAACGTCATGCCCGCCACGAGCGATGCCGGAACGTACAGCGAGTAGGTGATGATCTGCCCCGCGGCCATCATCATCGCGCCGCCGCCGGAGATGCGGCGGACGACGTCGAAGCCGTGCCGGGCTGCGCCCTCGGGGTCGACCTCGTTGCGGTACGACTGGAACGAGCCGATCACGACGGCAGACTGATCCCACTCCCAGATCCGCAGGGTGGGGCGCCGACGGCCTTCACCGACCCGCGCGGTGAGGACCTCGTCGAGGGCGAGGTTCATCCGCGGCGAGACCGCCTGGTCGTGCACGATCTCCCAGTCGAAGTCGCGCCAACCGGGTGCGGTGACCAGGGCGCGGCGCACCGCGGTGCCGACGGCGTCCGGAGTGAATCCGAGCAGCTGCGCTCCGTCCGGGAGCGCCTGCCGGACGGCGGCGGCGATCGCCGTGGCATCCGTCTCCACCGGCAGCCCCGTCACCGCCGCGTTGATGTCGTCGAGCGCCGTGTCGGGTTCGAGGAAGAAATCGCCGGCGAGGCGGAACCGGGCGATGGCTCCGTTCTCGACCTCGAGGTCGACGACGACGAGCTTTCCACCAGGGACCTTGTATTCACCGTGCACCGGTCCAGCTTAAGGCGCGGTCTGGCGGGGGCGGTCAATCCCGACGGGGGATGTGCGTGTCCAGCCAGGACAGCACGTCGGCGCGCACCTCGTCCTGCTGCAGATCGTTGAAGATCTCGTGCCGCGCATCGGGATAGACCAGCGTCGTCACGTCGGTGAGTCCGCTGCGGGTGCGGTACTCGGCGGCCAGCTTGTGCACGCTGCGCGGGCCGCCGACCGGATCGTCGCGCCCGACGAGCAGCAGCATCGGGAAGTCGCGGCCGAGGTCCTTCGCGGGACGGCCGTACAGCTTCGCGGCCTCGACCAGGCCGAACAGCTTCAGAAGCGGCACATCCGTGGTGAGCGGATCCTCATCGAAGGCCGCCCAGACGGCCGGATCGCGCGAGAGCCACTCGAAGCCGGTGGCCTCCGCTCCCTTCCAGCGCGCGTTCAGCGGCGCCGGGTTCATCATGGTCGGCGTGCGCAGGGCTGAGCCGGAGAGGATGACGGCATCCCACGCCTCGGGATGCTCGTTGACGAGCATCTGCGCCAGGAACGAGCCCCAGGAATGTCCGAGCAGAACGAGCGGCAGGTCGGGATTCTCGGTGCGGATGATGCCCGTGAGCTGCCAGATCGCGTCCTTCGCCGCGTGCAGGCCGCCCTTGCCCAGACGCCCCAGGTTCGCCGGGCCCCCGTGCTGACGGATGCCGGTGCGCCCGTGTCCGCGGTGGTCGTCGGCGTAGACGACGAACCCGGCGGCGGTGAGGGCGCCGATCAGCGCCGGGTAGCGGCCTGCGTGCTCGCCGACTCCGTGCAGCAACTGCACCACGCCCCGGGGCGTGCCCTGTGCGGGGTGCACGTCGTAGACGATGGCGATGCCGTGAGCATCCGTGAATTCGGCTGTGCGTCCCATGTCGACGAGTCTACGGATGCCGAGGTCGGGCTTCAGCGACGGGGCGAATCCGCCGTCCTGAAACGACGGTTGATGCCGGTCGCATCCCGTGCTACTCTCGGGAAACCGGTTACTGGAGGAAGCGTTTTCTCACTGCAGCAAACCGTCCCGGACTCGATGTTGAGGGCAGGAAGAGGCACACCGATGGCGACCGAGATCGCGACGATACGGACGCGCGCATGACCGTTCTGGCCGCGGCGCCGGACGTGCAGCCCGACCACTCGACCAGCGCTGATGTCGTGCCGCCGCTGCGTCGACGCCCCTGGTGGCAGAGCATCTGGCGCCAGAAGGCGCTGTACCTGATGGCTCTGCCCGGCATCGCGTACTTCCTCCTCTTCAAGTACGTGCCCATGGCCGGCCTCGTCATCGCCTTCCAGGACTACTCGCCGTTCCGCGGCATCTGGAACAGCCCCTGGGTCGGCTTCGAGCACTTCATCCGGTTCTTCACCGAAGACACCTTCCTGATGCTGCTGACCAACACGGTCGTGGTCTCGATGCTGCTGCTGATCTTCTCGTTCCCGGTGCCCATCATCCTGGCGCTCATGCTGAACGAGGTGCGCACCAAGATGTTCCAGCGCAGCGTGCAGACCGTGATCTACCTGCCCCATTTCATGTCCTGGGTGATCGTCGTCTCCCTGTTCTACGTACTGCTGACGACCGATGGCGGCAGCATCAACAATCTGCTCGCCGCCTGGGGTTTCGCGGAGATCCCGTTCCTGACCGACCCGGCCTGGCTGCGCCCGCTCTACACGATCCAGGAGATCTGGAAAACCGCCGGCTGGGGAACGATCATCTACCTGGCCGCGATGACCGCCGTCGACCTGCAGCTGTATGAAGCCGCCGAGATCGACGGCGCCGGACGCTGGCGGCAGACCTGGCACATCACTCTCCCGGCGATCCGCCCGACCATCGTCGTGATGTTCATCCTGTCGATCGGCGACTTCCTCGAGCTCGGCTTCGAGCACATGTTCCTGCTGCTGAACTCGCTCAACCGCGACGTCGGCGAGATCTTCGACACCTACGTGTACACCGCGGGCATCCAGAACGGTCAGCTCAGTTACGCGACGGCGGTCGGACTCTTCAAGGGCCTGGTCGGCCTGCTCCTGGTGGTCGCGGCCAACAATCTCGCCAAGAAGGTCGGCGAAGAGGGAGTGTACTGATGTTCTCCTTCGAGGGCTTCATGCGGATCAATCTGTTCCTGCGCAACGTCTACCGGGTCGCGTATCTCAACATCCTGTGGCTGATCGGCACGCTCGCCGGCCTCGTCGTGTTCGGCATCGGACCCGCCTCGTACGCGATGGCGGCCTACATCGATCGCTGGTTCCGCCACGGCGAGACGCCGCCGGTGACCCGCGCGTTCATCGCCCACTTCCGCGCCCAGTTCTGGCGCGCGGCGGCGATGGGCTGGATCCTCACGGCCGTGACGCTGATCACGGTGACCAACATCTTCTCGGCCGGCGACTGGCTGCTGCAATTCGCCAATGTCATCGCGCTGGTCGTCGTCGGCATCGTCACCGCATACGTGTTCCCCGTCATGGCGGCGACCGACGTCCGCGGCATCGTGCGACCGATCACGTCGGCACTGCTCATCGGCGTCGGCTCGCTGCAGTGGACGATCGTGGCGAGCGCCACGGTCGCCGGCACCGTGTGGGTGCTGTACGCCTTCGCATTCCCCGTGCTCGTGCTGTTCGGCGTCGGCATCCCGGCCGCGGCCGTCGGCTTCGTCACCCGCATCGCCTTCGGCCGGCTGGCCGAGGAGGCCACCCCTGCTTCACCCCCCAGGGCGCGCGGCACCGCGACGCCCCGTCTCCATGTTGCGAGAGGAACCACAGAATGAGGAATCACAGCAGAGTCGGAATCGTCGTCGCTTCCGTCGCCGTCGCATCGCTCGCACTCACCGCGTGCGGCTCAGGCGGCGGGGAAGAGCCGAGCGGCGACTCTCCCGCCACCACAGCGAAGAGCGTCACCTGGATGGCGATGCTGCACACGCCGACCACCCCCGAATCCGACGGTCCGATCCAGACGGCGCTCGAGGAGCACACCGGCACCGATATCGAGTTCCAGTGGGTGCCCGACGCGTCCAAGGACGAGAAGATCAATGCCGCGCTCGCGTCCGACTCCCTCGCCGACATCACCTCGCTGACCAACGTCACGAACACCTCGGTGCGCCAGGCGCTGAAGTCGGGACAGTTCTGGGATGTCGAGGAGTACCTGAAGGACTACCCGAATCTGTCGAAGATCGATGAGAAGACCATCGCCTCGGCTCGCGTCGACGGGCACCTGTACGGAGTGCCCTTCCAGAAGCCGGTCGCGCGTTACGGCGTGCTGGTGCGCCAGGACTGGCTCGACAACCTGGGCCTGGAGACGCCGCACACGATCGAAGAGCTCGGGGAGGTCGCCGTGGCGTTCGCGACCGAGGACCCGGACGGAAACGGCCAGGACGACACCACGGGCTTCATCGACCGGCTGGAGAGCTTCAGGCTGGGCTTCAAGTCCCTCGCCGGCTACTTCGGCGCCGGCAACAACTTCGTCGTCACGGATGACGACGAGGTGATCCCGACGTTCCAGACCGACGAGTTCAAGGACGCCATGGAGTGGTACCGCGGCCTCTACGAGCAGGGGGCGGTGAACAGCGAGTTCGTCACCATGCAGAAGCAGAACCAGATCGACGCCATCGCGCAGGGCAAGGGCGGCATCGTCGTCACCGGCCTGTTCGAGACGAAGAACTACATGAATCTCGCCACGAGTGCCGATCCGAACACGCCGATGGAGTGGGCGCTGATCAACGACATCACGTTCGACGACGTGCCGCGGCGCATCCTGTCCGACACCAACGGCGGCTTCGGCGGCTGGCTCGCGATCTCGACGACCAGGGTGAAGGACGAGGCAGAACTGAAGTCCATCCTCGCGTTCATCGACAAGATGCTCGACGAAGAGGCGTTCGCGCTGATGACCAACGGCATCGAGGACGAGCACTACACCGTCGACGCCGACGGCGTCGTGACCATCGCCGACCAGCCCAAGTGGGAGCAGGAGGTCCAGCCGTACAACTCCTCGCGCCCGTCCGACAACGTCACGACGTTCAAGAGCAGCAGCCCGTATGTCGATGAGGGCAACGAGAAGATCGAGGAGAACGCCGAGTTCGCGGTGATCGACCCGACCCTGCCGCTCTCCTCCGACGCATTCGACCAGAGCTGGTCGACGATCCTGCAAGGCGCGAACGACGCGTACAACAAGTACATGGTCGGTCAGCTCGACATGAAGGGCTACGAGGACGCGATCGAGAAGCTGCAGGGACAGGGCCTCGACACGATCATCGAAGAGCTCAGCGCCTCGTACGAAGAGACCAAGTGAGATGAGCGGGACGCAGGTGCAGAGCATGAACCTCCTGACCGGCAGAGGCGGAGTGGAACGCGCGACGCGCACCCTCCAGGACGCCATCGACCGGGCGGCGGACTCCGGCGGCGGGCGCGTCACGATCGCGCCCGGCGTGCACGAGACCGGTGCTCTGCGCCTGCGCTCCCGCGTGGAACTTCACCTGGAGGCCGGAGCGGTGCTGCGTTTCGTCGCCGACCCCGCCCTCTACCCGCCTGTCGGCGCCCGCTGGGAGGGCGCGGCCACCACGGTCCACTCCCCCTGCATCTACGCGCGGGACGAGACCGACATCGCGATCACCGGCCGCGGTGTGATCGACGGCGGAGGCGCCTGGTGGTGGGATGCCTTCCGAGGCGGAACGCTCTCGCTGCCGAGGCCCACGCTGATCGGACTCCACGGATGCCGCCGGGTCGAGGTCTCGGGCGTGACACTGCGCGACTCCCCCGCCTGGACCGTGCATCCGCTGCTCTGCGACGACGTCCGGATCACCGGCATCCGCATCCTCAATCCGCCCGACTCCCCCAACACCGACGGGATCGACCCCGAGTCGTGCCGCAACGTGCGCATCAGCGACTGCCACATCGACGTCGGCGACGACTGCATCGCCATCAAGGCGGGCAGTGAGCATTCGGCCGACCGGGTGCCGTGCGAGAACATCGCGATCACCAACTGCACCATGATCCACGGGCACGGCGGCGTCGTGATCGGCAGCGAGATGAGCGGCGGCGTGCGCGGCGTGGTCATCTCGAACTGCGTCTTCCAGGACACCGATCGCGGCATCCGGATCAAGTCCCGGCGCGGACGCGGCGGCACCGTCTCCGACATCCGGGTGACGAACATCGTCATGGACCGGGTGATGTGCCCGCTGGTCATCAACCCGTTCTACTTCTGCGGACCCGAGGGCAAACTGCCGATCGTCTCGGACCGCAGACCACAGCCGGTGGGCGACGGCACGCCGCGCTTCCGCGGCATCCATCTGTCGCACATCACCGCGACGAACGTGCAGGCCTGTGCGGCCTTCGTGTCCGGGCTCCCCGAGGCACCGCTCGACGACCTCACCCTCGACGACGTCGTCGTCTCGTTCGCCCCCGATGCCGCTCCCGCCGTGCCGGCGATGGCCGACGGCGTGCCGGCGATGGCCGCAGCCGGCGTGCACGCGCAGTTCGTCGAGGGCCTGCGCCTGAGCGGACTGCGGATCGTCGGCGCGGACGGTCCTGATGTGGTCGCCGACGACACGGTGCGCTTCGCCGATCCGGGGAGCGTGCCTGCATGGCTCTCCTGAGCGCGGCATCGCCGGTCGAGATCGCCGATGAACCGTTCCGCCGTCGGGGCGAACTGATCCTCGCCGGAATCGGTCTGACCGCATCCGCCGTCCTGCAGGGCGGGTTCGCATTCGTGGTCACGCGCAGCGACGACGAGACGCTGCGCTCATCCATCCTGCCGGGGCTGCGCGATGCGGGCATGCGGATCGCGGATGCCGAGGCGCACGTCATCGTGCACACCGTCGCCGCCTGGTTCGGATTCTCCTTCGCGATCGTCGCGCTGCTCGCGGCCATCGGGTTCTTCTTCGCCGTGCACGCACCGCGAAGCCGCTCGACCGGCTGGTGGTTCCTCGCCGCCGGTCTGGCCTGCCTGTTCGGCACGCAGTTCGTGCTGTACCCGGTCGCCTTCTTCCTCTTCCTCGCCGCCGCGCTGTTCGCAGTGCGCACACCCCCACCACGGAGTTCGACATGACCAGCACCCCGCGCGTCGACAGCGCCACGATCCCGATCCAGGTGCGTCGCGAGAACCGAAAGCGGCGCCACATCACGCCGGGCCGGCGCATCTTCGCGATCGTCAACGCGACGATCCTGATCGCCTTCTCGCTGGTGTGCCTGCTGCCCTTCGTGAACGTGCTGGCCAGTTCTCTGGCGACACCGGGCGAGCTGGCGACCCGGCCGTTCATCCTGTGGCCGGAGACGTTCACGCTCGACGCCTACCGCTACATCCTGTCGACGCCGACGATCTTCCGGGCGCTGGGGGTGTCGACGATCGTCACGGTCGGCGGCACCGTGCTGAGCCTGATCCTGACCGCCTTCATGGCCTACGCGCTGTCGAAGAAGCACCTGAAGGGCCGGCGGGTGATCAACTTCCTGGTGCTGTTCACGATGCTCTTCAGCGGCGGGATGATCCCGACGTTCATCGTCGTGAAGAACCTGGGCCTCATCGACTCGCTGTGGTCGCTGATCGTCCCGGTGGCGATCAACGCCTTCAACTTCGTCATCATGCGCAGCTTCTTCCAGGGCATTCCGGAGAGCCTCGAGGAGGCCGCCCGCATCGACGGCTGCTCCGAGATGGGCGTCTTCTGGCGCATCGTGCTGCCCCTGTCTCTCGCGTCGATCGCGACGATCGGGCTCTTCTACGCCGTCTACTACTGGAACACGTATCAGAGCGCGATCCTGTACATCAACAGCTCCGAGAAGTGGCCGATCCAGGTGCTGCTGCGACAGATCGTGATCGTGGCGAGCGGGATGAACGCGAGCGAATCGGCCGTCGACATCGTGCCGCCGGCGCAGTCGGTGCGCATGGCCGTCATCTTCGTCGCCACCCTGCCGATGCTGCTCGTCTACCCGTTCGTGCAGCGCTTCTTCGTCAAGGGCGCCCTGGTCGGCTCGGTCAAGGGATGATGCCGGCGGCCCGGTAGCTGCCGACGAACGTCCACGCCGGATCCATCGCCGGGCCGAAGCCCAGCGACTGCACGGTCACGTTCCCCTCCGTCACGATCAGACGCAGGCGCACGGATGCGATGTCGTCGGATGCCGCACTGACCATGATCTCGAGCACCCCGGGCGCCGTCCAGCCCGCGGTCGTCACGGCATCGCCCATCCGCGTCGTGGCGGTGGTCGGCTCCGTCGTGGAGAAGCGCAGTCGCTCGCCGTGGATGCTCACCTCGCCGCCGTCGGCGTCGATCGAGAGGGGCAGCTCAGCCGGCGCGTCCTCACCGCTGAGCGCGGCGCAGCGGCCGCGCACCGCCCGCGCATGCGCGGGCTCATGCGGCGGCCGCGGTGCCGAGAGCGCGCCGGGGTCGGTCAGTTCGTCGGCGGCGAGAGCGCGCAGCAGCAGCTCCGCGAACCGCTGGTCGCCGCCGGTGAGGGCGCCGGTGTCAGCGGTGGCCACGGCCGCCACAGAGCGAGCCGGATCGCCGTAGACGATCTGGCCGCCGAGCCCGAACATCATCCACGCACCGTCGGCCGGCAGCCACACCTGGCGTCCGTATCCCGCGCGGAACGGCGCACCCCAGGTCTGCATGCCGGGGTCGCTGCGCCGCTCGATGAGCAGTTCCGCCACGCCCTCGGGAAGGATCCGCGCTCCGCGGAAGCATCCGCCGCCGCCGATCGTCTCCGCGACGCTGAGCAGATCCGACGGCCGCGCGACCAGGCCGGAGCCGCCGTGACTGTAGCCCTCCGGGCCGGTGAGGAAGCGCGCATCCCTGCCGATGCCCAGTGGCTCCAGAAGGCGGGGGCGAAGATATTCGAGCAGCGGGACGCCGGCCAGGCGCTCGACGAGTGCCGCCAGCACGTAGGAGGCACTCGTGTCGTAGGTGAACACGGTGCCCGGCGGGTGGGTCGGCGGCACGCGGAAGTACGATTCCAGCCAGTCGCCGTGCTCCTCGACGTAGGTGGTGCGGCGGTGCGGGCCGGTCATCGCCAGCATGTCGTCGATCCGGGTGGCTGCCAGCCACGGGTGCACGACCCCCATCTCCGGGAAGTGCGTCATGATCGGGTCCGAGAGGCCGACCCGGTGCTCGTCGGCGAGCAGCAGGATGCCGAGAGCCGTGATCGACTTCGACACCGAGTACATCCGGTGCGGCACGTCGGGGCCGAACGGGGCCGCGCCGCGGCTGGTGACGCGTTCGCCCTCGACGCTCACGTCGAGCGAATGGATCGTGAGGCCTGCCGCGTGCGCCTGCACGATCAGCTCGCGCAGCGACAGGCTCACACCGCGTCCCGCACGCCGTCGATCAGATGCGCGGCGACGTCGTCGGGCGCATCGAGCGGCTGGCCGGAGATCGCCACCGCGAGATCGAGCCGCAGGGTCTCTCCACGTGCCAGCACGCGACGCTCGGCCACCGCGACCGCCGGGAGGAAGCCGACGTATCCGTCTGCGCGGACGAACCAGGGCAGCCCGGTGCTCGTCGCCGCGACCAGGGATGCTTCCGGACCCGTGATCTGGAGCCACGGCGCCGTCGATCCGTGGGCCGTGTCCGTTCCGTCGCCGCCGGCTGTGCGCACCTGCGCGCGCCGGAAGGGGGTGCGCCAGAACACGCCGCCGTAGAAGGCGCCGCCGCGACCATTGGTCTGGGGGCTGCCGAACGTCACCTCGTCGCGCACGGCGGCGAGCTCCGATGTCCAGTGCACCTGCCACGTTCCCGCAGACTCCCCGGCCGTGATGACCCGGGTCTCCGCCAGCAGCGGCTCGCCGCTCCGAGAGAACCAGCCGATCCGCTCGGTGACGGCGCCGGGGGCGAACTCCCGCTCCTGCACCTGCTGGGTGCCGTGGTTGTCGAGCATCACCGAGCCCTGATCGTGCCGGTACGTGGTGCCACCCCAGAACGAGGTTCCATCCACATCGGGAAGAGCGAGGCTCACCCCGAGGTGATGGCGATGGTCATCCGGAAAGGCCTCGGTCACCGGAACGCCGCCGGGCGTCGTCGCCGTCAGATAGGGGCGGGGAGAGAGGATCCGGTCCAGTCCCACGCCGTCGTGATACTCCACGGCGCCGTCGGGTGAGCGCAGCAGCGTGAACGTCATGGCAGCATCCTCGTGCTCCCTCGGGCCGACAGCGCCGGCGTGAACGTCAGTGGGTCCCGGATCGGGGAATCGGTCATCTCGGCGCGCAGCACGGTCCAGATCTGCCGGCCGATGTCCTCGAGGCTCGCGGTCATCGTCGTCAGCGAGGGCGAGGAGTACCGGGCGAACGGGATGTCGTCGAAACCGGTCACCGAGAGGTCACCGGGCACCGACACGCCCTCCTCGGCGAGACGGCCGAGGAGACCGAGCGCGACGACGTCGTTGTACGCGATCACCGCCGTCGCGGCGGAGGCGCCCACGGCCGGCCAAGCGCGATAGCCGTCCTCGAAGGAGTACCCGCAGGCGATGTCGTTGATCTCGACATCGCCTTCCGCCTCGCGCACCTCGGCGAGGCCGCGTTCGCGCTCCCAGTTCGAGCGGGCGTCGGAGGGGCCCGCGAGGAAGGCGATACGGCGATGGCCGAGGTCGATGAGATGGCGGGCGAGCTCGATGACGCCGGCGTGGTAGTCGATGAGCACCGAGCCGGCGTTCTTGCCGGTGGTGCGGTTGAACACGGTCACCGGCGCCACTCGCGGCAGCAGCGCGAGGAGGTTCTCGCGCGTCATGCGAGGGGCGAACAGGGCGACCGCGTCCGTGCGGTCGCGCAGGTCCCGAGCGAGTTCCGCCTCGTTCTCGGGATCCTCGAACGAGTCGGCGACGACCACCCGGTATCCGTCGCGCGCGGCCGCCCGGTTGAATCCGTGCAGCACCTGGTGGAACATCGGGTTGCCGAGATCGGGCACCACGACACCCACGGTGCGGCTCACGCCGAGGGAGAGCGATCTGGCGGTCTGGCTCGGCGTGTACCCGAGCTCGTCGATCACGACGCGCACCCGCTTCGCCATCTCCTCGTTGACGGTGGCGCCGCCGTTCAGCACGCGCGACACCGTCGCCTTCGACACTCCGGCCGCTCTGGCGATGTCGGTGATCGTGGTGCCGCGGGTGGGCGCGGTCCGCGCGCGCTTGCCGGCCATGGTCAGCGCGTCTCCGTCCGGATGCGGAAATCCGTGAACCGTGCGACGGGTTCCTCCAAGCCGTGCGGTCCGGCCGCGAACAGCGAGACCGCTGCCCCGAGCCAGTGCCCCTCGATGGCCCGGAAGCCGGGGTCGACGCGGGATTCGATGCCATCCGCCGTGATCCGGACGCGCACGCGCGCCTCGTCGTCGACGTCGAGCGCAACGCTGACACGGGGAGAGGACAGCGGGATGGTCATCGCCACATGCTCATGCTGGTCGTCGTGTCGCCGCACCGCCACGATCGCCTCGGCACCGGCCGCGGTGATCCGGATGCCGGCCCAGGCGTAGGCGAGGCCGAGGACGGCGAGGCCGGCGCGCGCGCCCGGCAGCGCTCCGCCGAGGTCGACGGTGATGCTCGCGGTGCACGCCCACCCGGGCAGCGGCTGCGAGAGCACGCGCGGCAGAGTGCGCAGGTTGCCTCCGTCCGGCCCACCGCGCAGCAGCAGCCCGGGCGCCCCGTCGATCGTCGGAGCGGCGACCGCGTCGGGATCGTGGTTCGCCTCCCACTGCCATGCGGTGCTCGGCCGCCCGTTGGCGAAGTCGTCGGATCGGGCCAGACTGCGGTCGCCCTGCTGCGTTCCGAACGGTGCGGGATGCGCCAGCACAGGCTGCCCGGATCCGTCCACCCCCATGACCGGCCACCCGTCCTCGTCCCAGGCCATCGGCTGCAGATGCAGCACGCGCCCATGAACGCCGCGATCCTGGAAGTGCAGGAACCAGTCGCCGCCGACTCCGTCGTCGACCCAGGCGCCCTGGTGCGGGCCATTGACCGCAGTGTCCCCCTGCGCCAGCACGATGCGGTGCTCGTAAGGCCCGTGGGGATGCGCGGCCCGGAATACCGTCTGCCAGCCCGTGGCGACCCCGCCGGCCGGTGCGAAGAGCCAGTACTCGCCATCGCGCTTGTAGAACTTCGGCCCCTCGAGGGTGGTGAAGCCCTCGATCGAGTCGCCGTCGATGACGTCGACCGCGGGGCCCGTCGTCCTGGTCAGCCCTTCGTCGACCGGCACCACCGTGAGCACGTTCTTGCGCCCGGAACGGGAGCGCGCCCACCCGTGCACGAGGTAGGTGCTTCCGTCGTCGTCCCAGAGCGGGCACGGGTCGATGATCCCGAGGCCCGGAAGCATCAGGCGCGGCGGCGTCCAGGGACCCGAGGGGTCCTCGGCCGAGACGACGAAGATGCCCTGATCGGGATCGGGGTACACCACGTGGAAGCGTCCGTCGTGGTGCCGGATCGACGGCGCCCACACGCCGCCCCCATGCCGCGGCAACGCGAACCACGCGGCCGGCTCGTTGCGCTCGAGCGCGTACCCGATGCGGTCCCACACGACCAGGTCGTCGGATGCGAAGATCGGCAGCCCGGGCGCGCGATGGAAGCTCGACGCCACGAGGTAGAAGCGGTTCCCGACGCGGATGGCGTCAGGATCCGGTACATCGGCATCAATGATCGGATTGCGATACGTGCTCGCGTCGTCGACGAGGTTCATCCCTCTGAATCTAGTCGAGAAACCGGTTCCTGTCCACGAGGCCGCGGCGTTCGCCGACCGGGCTGCACGTACAGGCGGGCTCGTCACAGCCGTCGAGCGGAGCCCTGTCCAGGCGCGAGCGCCGGCGCGTCAGCGTCCGAGCGCGGCGACCACGGCGAGCGCCGTATCGCGGTCGGTGACCTCATAGCCGCCGACGCCGTCCGAGGCGGAGCCCATCCGCACGCCGCCCGCTTCGACGACCGCCCGCTTCGCGGAGAAGTGCAGCGCGTCGACGCCGATGGCCGCGAGGGCCGGCGCGTTCGCGGCATCCACCCCGCTGCCGGCCATGATCTCGATCTGCCCCGCAGCCTCGGCCACGAGTGCGCGGAGCGTGTCGATGCCGTCGATCGCGGCGGATGCCCCACCCGAGGTGAGCACGCGGCGAAGCCCGAGGTCGCGCGCGGCCGCCAAGGTCGCGAGCGGGTCGGCGGTGACGTCGATGGCGCGGTGCAGGGTGACGGATGCTCCGCCCGCAGCGTCCCGCAGACGTGTCATGGCGTCGAGGTCCAGGTGCCCATCTGCGTCGAGCGCGCCGATCACGACACCGGCCGCGCCTGCGCCGACGGCCCAGCGGATGTCCCGCTCGGCGATCGCCAGTTCGTCGGCGTCGTAGTGGAAACCGCCGGCCCGCGGACGGATCAGCACGTGGACCTCTGGGCCGCCGGCTCCGGCGGCTTCGAGCGTGAGCTCGAGCGCCGCCGGGGATGGCGTGAGGCCTCCGAGGGCGAGCGCCTGAGCCAGTTCGACACGGGCAGCCCCCACATCGCGGGCGATACGCGATCCGGCGGGATCCTGCACGGCGATTTCCAGGGTGATGTGCTGCGGCATCCTTCCATTCTGGCGCGACCGGCGGACGGCCCGCGCACGATGGAATTAGATAGACTGTCTAAGTAATGTCTGCGTCTGACGAATCCCTCTCCCTCACCGCCACAGAACTGCGCATGGCGACGTTCCGGCTCGCGCGACGCCTGCGCTCAGCCCGCGCCACCGATTCGATGAGCGACACCCAGCTGGCAGTGCTCGCCGGCCTGCGGATACACGGCCGGCGCACCATCTCCACGCTCGCGCTGGTCGAGCACATCACCGCTCCCTCGATGAGCAGCATGGTCAACGGCCTCGAGGAGCAGGGCTATGTCGTGCGCATCCCGGATGAGGAGGACCGCCGGCGCGTGCAGGTGGAGATCACGGATGCCGGCATCGAGATCGTCGCCGAGACCATCCGCCGCCGTGACGAGCTGCTCGCCGCCATGCTCGGCGACGTCGACTTCACCGACGCGGAGCTGGCGACGCTCCGCGAAGCGAGCGCACTGATGCGAAGGGTGGCCGAGCGATGAGCACGATGTTCCGCTCCTTCTCCAACGTCAACTACCGGATCTGGTTCGCCGGCGCACTGGTCTCCAACATCGGCGGGTGGATGCAGGCCACGGCCCAGGACTGGGTCGTGCTCACCGAGCTCACCGACAACGACGCGGCTGCGATGGGCGTCACGATGGCGCTGCAGTTCGCCCCTCCCCTGGTGCTGGTCAGCCTCACCGGCTGGGTCGCTGACCGCTTCGAACGCCGCCGCATCCTGCTGGCCACCCAGAGCGCGCTGCTGCTGCTGGCCGTCGCCGCCGGAGTGCTCCTGCTCACCGGCGTGATGACACTGCCGATGATGTTCGGTCTCGCGCTCGCATTCGGAGTCGTCAATGCCTTCGACGCCCCGGCGCGTCAGGCGTTCGTCTCCGACATGGTCTCCACCGGAGAGACGTCGAACGCTGTCGCGCTGAACTCGGCGTCGTTCAACCTGGCCCGGATGATCGGCCCGGCCGTCGGCGGCCTGCTCATCGTCGCGATCGGCTCCGGCTGGGTCTTCGTCGTGAACGCCGCGACCTTCCTCGCGATGATGCTCGCTCTCCTGATGATGCGCGCGAACCTGCTCGCCCCGCGCATAAAGAACCGCAGCCGAGGCGGCCTGGCGGCGGGATTCCGCTACGTCTGGAGGCGCGGCGATCTGCGCGTCGTCTTCGTGATGGTGTTCCTCATCGGTGCGTTCGGCATGAACTTCCCGATCTTCGCGTCGACGATGGCACTCGAGTTCGGCAGCGGAGCCGACGGCTACGGCGTGCTCAGTTCGATCCTCGCGATCGGCGCGCTGATGGGCGCGTTGCTCGCCGCGCGCCGCGACCGCGCCAGAGTGCGGGTCGTCATCGCAGCGGCCGGAGGATTCGGCGTCTCTGCTTTCGTCTCGGCCGCCATGCCGTCCTACGCCTCGTACGCGGTCACCCTGATGTTCACCGGGTTCATGATCGTCACCCTGCTGACGACCGCGAACGGCTACGTGCAGATCACCACCGATGCAGCCCTGCGCGGCCGGGTGCTCGCGCTGTACATGGCCGTGATCATGGGATCGACGCCGGTCGGCGCCCCGATCGCCGGCTGGGTGGCCGATGCCTTCGGCCCCCGAGCGGCGATCATGCTCGGCGGCACCGCCGGCTTCGTCGCCTGCCTGATCGGTGCGTTGTGGGTGCTGTCGTCCGGGCGACTGCACCGCCGGGAGGAGAGCCGTTTCCTGCTCACCCTCGATGAGACGCGCCCTCTGAGCATCGTCGACGAGGTCGACCCGGTCGAGTTCAGCGACACCGCCGCGCAGACGACGCCGATCCGGACGCCGCGCAAGGACTGAGCGAACCGGCCGGATTCCTCTCCCCCGCTTCCGCAACCCCCTGACACGACGCTCTATCCGGCGGATACCGTGGACGGATGAGCGGACCGGAGAACAACGCCCAGAATCAGGATGCCTCCCCGGCGGCGCCGAACACCGAGGCGCCGCGACGATCGCTTCCGCCCGTGCAGCGGTGGGTGTTCTGGCCGGCGTCGGCGATCATCGCCGCGTTCGTGGCCTTCACCCTCGCGGCGCCGCAACTCGCCGAGGCGCTGTTCTCGACCGTCCAGACGACGATCGTCAACGCCTTCAACTGGTACTACGTGCTCATCGCGGCCGTCTTCGTGGCGTTCAGCCTGTTCCTCGGATTCAGCCGGTTCGGCGATATCCGGCTGGGCCGCGACGACGACGAGCCCGAGTTCTCCGTGATGTCGTGGTTCTCGCTCCTGTTCGCCGCCGGCATGGGCATCGGCCTGGTCTTCTACGGGGTCGCCGAGCCGTTGACGCACTTCGTCACCCCACGTCCCGGCGTCTCCGGCACCCCCGAACAGCTCGCGCAGCAGGCCCTCAGCCAGACCTACCTGCACTGGGGCATCCACGCCTGGTCGATCTATGTGGTGATCGGCCTGGCCCTCGCGTATGCGATCCACCGACGGCGCCGGCCGATCTCGATCCGCTGGACCCTCGAGCCGCTGCTCGGGAAGCGCGTCGAGGGCGGTTGGGGTCATGCGATCGACGTCATCGCCCTCGTCGGCACGCTCTTCGGTGTCGCCACGTCGCTCGGTCTGGGCGTCCTTCAGATCAGCGCCGGTCTCGCGTCGGCCGGCATCGCGGAGCCGGACGAGACGACGCAGGTGATCATCATCCTGATCATCTCCGTCTTCGTGCTCCTGTCCGTGCTCTCGGGCGTCACGAAGGGCATGAAGTGGCTGTCGAACCTCAACTTGATGATGGCCGGGCTGCTGGTCATCTATCTGCTGGTCGCGGGCCCGAGCGAATTCCTCCTGCGGGATTTCGTGCAGTCGATCGGGAACTACATCCAGAACTTCGTCGGGCTCTCCTTCAACGTCAGTGCGTTCCAGGGCGACGCCGGTGAGGCCTGGCAGGCGCAGTGGACCTCGTTCTACTGGGGCTGGTGGATCTCGTGGGCACCGTTCGTCGGCATCTTCATCGCCCGCATCTCGAAGGGGCGCACGGTCCGCGAGTTCGTCGCCGGGGTCATCCTGGTGCCGACGCTGCTCGGCATCCTGTGGTTCTCGGTGCTCGGCGGGTCAGCGCTGGCGATCGAGCTGGATGCTCCTGGGACCCTGACGACGGACGGGAAGGTCGATCTGCAGGGAGCGCTGTTCGCCCTGCTGCAGCATGTTCCCGGCACGACGATCGTGAGCGTCGGTGCGCTCTTGCTGATCGCGATCTTCTTCATCACCTCGGCCGATTCCGGCGCGCTCGTCATGGGGATGATCGCCACCGGCGGCCAGCAGAACCCGAAGCGCTGGATCCGCGCGTTCTTCGTGCTGGTGACAGCGGCAC
This sequence comes from Microbacterium aurantiacum, assembly GCF_002872075.1. Taxonomy (GTDB): domain Bacteria; phylum Actinomycetota; class Actinomycetes; order Actinomycetales; family Microbacteriaceae; genus Microbacterium; species Microbacterium aurantiacum_A. The sequence goes on from NZ_PGGU01000002.1 coordinate 158,530, forward strand.
TCGCGATCGCTCTGCTCCTGGCCGGCGGTCTCACCGCGCTGCAGACGGCAGCCATCACCATCGCCCTGCCGTTCAGCGTCGTGCTGCTGCTCATCTGCTGGGCGACGATGCTGGCGTTCATCCGCGAGCGCCGGGCCTACGCGCGCGCCGAACGGGCCCAGCTCATCGACCGGATCGGCGACTACTACGGTCTGGAGGTGGAGTCGCACGACGAGCGCGGGATCCTCGGCGCTCAGCCGCGGTGGATGCGCAACCTCCAGCGGAGACTCCGGATGCCGGTGGCGCCCGCGAACCCGCACCGGGTCGCTCCGTGGTTGCTGTCCGGGGAGAACAGATCGGATGCCGGACCTGCGACGGTCGACGTCGACGAGCTGGTCTCCTCCGACGAACTGTCCTCACTCGACGACCCGGATGTTCCGGAGCACGGCGAGGACGAGCCGCCCGGAACGCCGCGATGAGGATCCTGAGGATGTCAATCCCCTCTTCTGCTCGCGCCGCGTGGACCTACGCTCACGGCATGACCGAGAACATGGAACGCACGCCGCACCCCGAGGACCCGGCCGAAGGCGCCACCGGCGTCGACGGACCCGAGCACAACACCGCCCCGGACGGATATTCACCGGAAGAGGGCCTCGATGACGAAAGCCACCAAGAGACGCCGGGCGGTGACTCCAGGTCCGCGCTGGGCGGCGATCAGGGCACCGAGGATCAGCTGGACGCCGACAATCCGACGGAGCGCGACACTCTGAAGACGCTGGACCCTGACGACTCGCCGGCCTGAACGTCAACCTCGGCGCGGTGCCCCCTACGCCTCGAGCACGATCCGCAGCTGCTCGACAGCCCAGTCGAGCTCAGTGGCGCGGACGACGATGGGCGGCGCGATCCGGATCGTCTGCCCGTGCGTGTCCTTGACGAGCACGCCGCGATCGAGCAGCCTTTCGGCGATCTGCCGTCCTGTTCCCTGGGCCGGGTCGATGTCGACACCCGCCCAGAGACCGGCGATCCGCACCTCGGTGATGCCGTGGCCGATCAGCGGCTCGAGAGCGGCGGCGAGGTGCTCGCCGAGCGCGCGGGCGCGCTCCTGGAACTCACCCGACTCCAGCATCTCGACGACGCGCAGGCCGACGGCGGCAGCCAGCGGATTCCCGCCGAACGTCGAACCGTGCTCACCCGGCCGGATGACGCCCAGCACATCACGGTCGCCGACGACGGCGGAGACCGGGAGGATGCCGCCGCCGAGGGCCTTGCCCAGCAGATACAGATCGGGCACGACACCCTCGCGGTCGCAGGCGAAGGTCTCGCCGACGCGGCCGAGTCCGGACTGGATCTCGTCTGCGATGAACAGCACGTTCCGTTCGTCGCAGATCTCGCGGATCCGGCGGAGATAGCCCTCCGGCGGGATCACGACGCCGCCCTCGCCCTGGATGGGCTCGATCAGCACCGCAGCGGTGTCCTCCGTGATGGCGCCGGCGATGGCATCCGCATCCCCGTACGGCACGAGGTCGAAGCCGGGTGTGTACGGGCCGAAGTCGTCGCGGGCCTGCTCATCGTCGCTGAAGCTGACGATCGTCGTGGTGCGACCGTGGAAATTGCCGGCGGCGACGATGATGCGGGCCTTGCCGGACGCGATGCCCTTCACTCGGTAACCCCAGGCGCGCGCGACCTTGATGCCGGTCTCGACCGCCTCGGCTCCGGTGTTCATCGGTAGCACGAGCTCCTTGCCGCAGAGCGCGGCCAGGGCTGCGGCGAACGGCTCGAGCCGGTCGCTCATGAAGGCACGGCTGGTGAGCGTGACCCGCCCGAGCTGCTCGGTGAGGGCGGCGACGAGGGCCGGATGCCGGTGCCCGAAGTTGACTGCCGAGTAGGCGGCGAGAAGGTCGAGGTAGCGCTTGCCCTCGACATCCGTCACCCAGGCGCCCTCACCGCGAGCGATGGTGACGGGAAGCGGGTGGTAGTTCTCGGCGACGTGCGGTTCGACCGACGTGTCGGCAGCAACCCCCGTCATTTTGCACCGCGCAGCTCGAGGGTGCAGCACTTGATGCCGCCGCCGCCGAGCAGCAGCTCGGAGAGGTCGACCTTGAGCGGGTTGTAGCCGCGCTCACGCAGCTGCGCCTCGAATCCTGTGGCGCGCGGCGAGATGATGACGTTGTAGCCGTCGCTGGCGGAGTTGAGACCGAACACGGAGCCGTCCTCATCCGAGACGAGGATCGCTTCCGGGAAGCGCTCCTCGAGGATGGCGCGGCTGGCGTCGTCGAAGGCGCCGGGCAGGTAGGCGATGTTGGCGCGCTCGGGTCCGCCGTTCTCGACGCCCTGCACCGGGTCGAGCACCGTGAGGGCGGTGTCGAGGTGGTAGAAGCGCGGGTCGACGAGGTTGAGCGACACGACCTCGCGGCCGAACACCTCGCCCACCTCGCGGTGGCTGTCGCCGGTGGAGCGGAAGCCGGTACCGGCGAGGATCACGTCACCGACGAGCAGGAAGTCGCCCTCGCCCTCGTTGACCTCCTCGGGGATGACGGTGTCGTAGCCGGCTCCACGGAACCAGTCGGCGAAGGCCGGGGCCTCGCCCGCGCGCTCCTCGAAACGGAACTTCGGCACGTAGGCGCGGCCGTCGATGAGGAACCCGCCGTTGGCCGTGTAGACCATGTCGGGGTAGCCCGCGAGCGGCTCGATGAGGTCGATCTCGTGACCCAGCTCGAGGTAGAGGTCGTGCAGCTGCTGCCACTGCGCGACCGCCTTGGCGGTGTCGGTCGGCTTGGCCGGCTCCATCCACGGGTTGATCGTGTAGCTCACGGTGAAGTGCTCGGGCTTGCACATCAGGTAGCGGCGATGGTGCGCCGTGCGGGTACGGGCGGTCGTCACGGTGGTCTCGGGCGTCGACATGATGCTCCTTGAGAAACAGGTGCGGCGGACGCTGTCCAGGGGCCCGGCGGTTCTTCGCTCGCTACGCACTGAGGCGATGAGGAGGACGCGACCCGGGCACGCCGATCTCCATTGTCTCATCCGTCGGCTGTGCGCCGCCAGGGCGGGACCTTCCACGGTCAGACAGCGCAAACGGCTGCATCTCCGCCGGATATCGAGCCGTTTGCGCTCTGCGAACCCGGGCGTCACTCCCCGCGGACGACGACCTTGCCGACGGTGCGCCCCGCCTCGACGTGCGCGAGCGCGGCGGATGCCTCGTCGAAGGAGTACTCCCGCTCGATGACCGGGACGATGCGGCCCTCGGCGGCGAGCGCGAGCAGCTTGCGCAGCACCTCGGGCCGGTTGACCGTGGTGAGGGAGAGGATGCGGCGCCGCGACCCGATCGAGAGGAGCGCCGCCTTCAGCATCCGGGGTATCGGTCCCATCACGCGGCCTCCGTCGCCCGTCACCAGCACCGCCGTGCCCTCCGGCGCAAGCAGACGTTGCAGGTGCCGCAACGGGATTCCGCCGGCGACGTCGATGATGGCGTCGAACCGCCCGGCGGGCTGGTCGCCCAGCGGGTCTGTGCGATGGTCGAAGGTGCGCACGGCGCCGAGCGCCTCCACCAGCGGGGCGTTGCGATCGCCGCACGAAGCCCAGACCTCCGCTCCACGGAGAGCCGCGAGCTGGACGGCGAAGGTGCCCACACCGCCGGAGGCCCCGATGACGAGCACCCGCGGTGTCGCCTGTTCCTTCAGGCCGATGCCGGCCAGATCCAGCGCCTGCCAGGCGGTGCCTCCAGCGATCGGAAGGCAGGCTGCGGCCTCCGGTTCGAGCCCTCGGCCCATCGCGACCACGCGCGACTCCGCGACGCAGGCGTAGCCGGCCAGTCCGCCGCCGCCGGGCAGCTCGACGATCACGTCTTCACCGACTTCTGCTCCCAGCACGCCGGGCCCGACAGCGACGACGGTGCCGGCGACATCCATCCCGCGCACGGGATTCTTCGGCCGGGTGAGGCCGAAGAACGGCCGGACGAGGAGGGGGTCGCCGAGCATGAGCCGCACGTCGCCGCTGTTCAGCGCCGTCGCCCTGATGCGCAGCAGCACCTGACCGCGGCCGGGTGCCGGCACCGGCATCTTCTCGATACGCGTCCCGTCGGCCGGGCCATAGGAGTCGCGTCGCCAGGCGGTCATCGTGGCGGGGATCGTGTCGTTCATGTCAGTCCTCTGTACGGGAAGGCGTCGGATACTGGAAGAGATCGTCGAGTCCGGCGTCGAAGGCGCGGGCGATCTGGAAGGCGAGTTCGAGCGTGGGCGAGTACCTGCCCTGCTCGATGGCGATGAGCGTCTGCCGCGTCACGCCGATCGTGCGGGCGAGCTCGGCCTGGGTCATTCCGGCATCCTCGCGGAACACGCGAATGGTGTTGGAGACGAGTGTCGGCTTGACCATCACACGAGTCCACGACGGTAGGCGATGACCCGTGCGATGCCTCCGACGAGATTGGACACCGCGAATCCCAGGTACATCGTGTTCGCGATCCAGAACACGTCAGCACCGATCCCGCAGAGGGCGATCACGCCGAGACCGGCGATCACGAGGAATGCCTGCTCGACGCGGCCGCCCATGTGACTGATGTCACGGTCGCGGACGTCGGACTTGCCGACGCCGCCGTCGTCGCGCAGGCCGGCGACGATGCCCGAGAGGATGCTGATCACGATCATGACGACGATGCTCACGCCGATCGTCCAGAGCATCAGGGGCAGCCAATCGACCTCGGTGAGCGGGCCGCCGGCGGCCTGCTGCAGCACGAGCCAGATGTAGACCGCCATTGAGGCGACCCCGACGACGAGTCCCGCCCACGCGTTGCGCTCTTCATAGACCATGACGCCTCCGATGTAAAAGATTCTTGACACGACAGTACGCCCCCTCGCAGCCCAATGTCAAGAATTCTTTACACCTCGACATCCAGCTCTCGTTCAAAGAGCGCAAACGGCTCAAAAAATGGCGAACATCGAGCCGTTTGCGCTCTTTGAACGGTCGCGGCCCACCCCGGCCTCAGATGACGGCGGCGCTCCAGGGGTCGGGGTTGCCGTAGCGATGCGCGGTGATCGAGATCGACTGCTCGCGGACGAACGGCAGCAGCTCGATCCGGCCGGCAGAGGTCACCTCTCCGGAGTACACCGCCAGGTCGGGGTCGCCCTCGACGCCGACTGCCAGCATCCGGTGCAGCGCCGCGACGGACTCCCGCGAGCCGACCAGGCGCACCCGGTCAGGGCCAGGCTGCGAAAGATCCTCCCCCTCCACCGACGCCGGCCGCCGCATGCGCTCGACCCACTCCTCGTCGCTCTCCATGAAGACGACGGCCTGCAGTTCGCCGAGCACATGACGCACATGAGCGGGCAGGCCGACCGGGGTGGACAGCACGAACCCTGCGCCGGCGCGCACCGCGGCGATCACGACGCGCAGCACCTCCTGCCACGCGCCATCCGCCGTCGCCCGGATCGCCACCGGCACCGGCCGGTAGCGGAGCAGATTCCGCTCCACCTCGAGGTGCGACACGTCGCGCACCCGGCCGAATTCGCGATTCCACGCCAGAGCGTCGGAGAGCGCCGCCCGGCGCAACCACTCGAAGGGCTCGAAGGCGAGTGACGGCTGCGCCGCCTCGATGAGCGCCGTGATGCGCGAGTCCAGTCCGCGCAGGTGCAGGGTGCTGGATGCTGCGCCTGCGGCGTTCGAGCGCCACGATCCGAGCCCGAGAAGGTAGTTCGGCCCGCCGGCCTTGGCGCCCGGCCCGACCGAGGAACGCTTCCAGCCGCCGAACGGCTGGCGCTGCACGACGGCGCCGGTGATACCGCGGTTCACGTAGAGATTGCCGGCCTGCACCCGGTCGAGCCAGAAGGCGAGCTCATCAGGATTCTGCGTGTACAGCCCGGCGGTCAGTCCGAAGGCGACGGCGTTCTGCAGCTCGACCGCCCTCGCCAGCGTGGGCGCGTGCATGACACCGAGCACCGGTCCGAAGAACTCCTCCCGGTGGAAGCGGGAGCCGGGCTGCACCCCGACGCGGATGCCGGGGCTCCACAGCCGTCCGCTCGGATCGTCGTGCACGAGTGCCGGCTTGATGAGCCACTGCTCGTCGCCTTCGAGCTCGGTGAGCGCCCAGGCGAGCTTGCCCTCGGGTTTCTCGATCACGGGCCCCACCTCGGCGAGCGGATCCGTCGGCCAGCCGATGTGCAGCGAGCGTGTCGCATCCGCGAGCTGCCGTGCGAAGCGCTTGGATCGCCCGACCGGCCCGACCAGGATCGCCAGCGACGCCGCGGAGCATTTCTGTCCAGCATGCCCGAACGCGCTGCGCACGAGGTCGGCCACCGCGAGGTCGAGGTCGGCCGACGGGGTGATGATCATCGCGTTCTTGCCGCTGGTCTCGGCCAGGAGTGGCAGATCCGGGCGCCACGAGCGGAACAGCTCAGCGGTCTCCCACGCGCCGGTGAGGATGACCCGGTCGACGTCGGGATGGGCGATGAGTTCGCGCCCGAGGTCGCGCTCGGAGAGGTCGACGAGCGCGAGCACGTCGCGCGGCACTCCCGCCTCCCACAGTGCCTCGGCGAGCACGGCAGCGCAGCGACGGGCCTGGTGGGCCGGCTTGAACACGACGCCGGAACCAGCCGCGAGCGCGGCGAGCACTCCGCCTGCGGGAATCGCGAGCGGGAAGTTCCACGGCGGCGTCACCACGGTCACCCTGGCCGGTACGAAGGTGGCGCCGGTGACGGCATCCAGCTCTCGCGCCCTCGCCGCGTAGTACCGGGCGAAGTCGACGGCCTCGCTCACCTCGACGTCGGCCTCGGCGAACACCTTGCCGGTCTCGGATGCCGCGACCTCGATCAGTTCGCCGCGGCGGCCTTCCAGCGCGGCGGCTGCGCGCAGCAGAACCTCGGCACGCTCGACCGCGGGCCGCGCACCCCACGCGCCGGCCGCATCCCGCACGCGGGCGACGGTCTGCTCGAGGACGTCGGATGCAGAGATCCTCGCCCGTTCGACAGTCAGCACTCCCGCCGTCGACGTGGCGATCCGCTCGCGCACGATGCGCGCCCAGTCCCGGCTTGCGGGCAGCGCCGGATCGCTGTCGGGCGTGTTGACGAAACCGGGGGCTCCACCGGCGTCGACCTCGATCTCGTGCGCCGAGTACACCGCCGTCTCGAGGAAGGGGTCCTCCGCCGATCCGCGGGAGATGCCGAGTACGGCCTGGGTGAGGTTCTTCTCCTCAGCCGGCATCGCCGGTGCCTGGCGCACCGACTCGTGCACCGGGGCGAGGCGGTTCTGGGTGCGCAACGGTCCGGTGCGCAGCGTCGGGTCGGTCGAGCGGTCCAGCGCGTCGAGGAATCGGTTCCGCTCCCGCACGAACAGGCTCTCGTCGTGATCCAGCCGGAACGCGGCGGAGAGGAAGTTCGCCGGCGATGCGTTCTCCTCGAGGCGGCGCACCAGGTAGCTGATGGCCACGTCGAACTCGGCGGGGTTCACCACCGGCACGTACAGCAGTACCGGGCCGACCTCGCGTGACACGGCCTGCACCTGCCCCTGCGCCATGCCGAGCAGCATCTCGAACTCGACCCGGTCGCGGACCCCGCGCTCGCCGGCGAGCAGCCACGCGTACGCGATGCCGAAGAGGTTGTGACCGGCGTTCCCCAGCCGCACCGCCGCGGTGTTCTCCGGCTTCATGGCCCAGTCCAGGCAGCGCAGGTAATTGGCGTCGGTGTCGAGCTTGGTGTCGTAGGTCGCCTGCGTCCAGCCGTGCATCCGCGCCTCGACGCGCTCCATGGCGAGGTTCGCCCCCTTCACCAGGCGCACCTTGATGGGTGCTCCGCCATGCTCGACGCGGTCACGCGCCCACGCCGTCAGCTCCTGCAGGGCAGGAAGGGCGTCGGGCAGATACGCCTGGAGCACGATGCCGGACTCGAGTGCGTTCAGCCGGGGGTCCTCGAGGATGCGGGTGAACACCGCGATCGTGAGGTCGAGGTCGCGGTACTCCTCCATGTCGAGGTTGATGAACGTTCCGTCCGAGGACGCCGTGAGATACAACGGCAGCAGGCGCTCGACCACGGCGTCGACGATCTCGTCGAACGCCCACATCGAGATGCGGCTGATGATCGCGGAGACCTTGACCGAGACGTAGTCGACGTCTGGGCGGCGGATCAGCTCGTGGATGCCGTCGAGCCGGCGCTTCGCCTCGGCCTCCCCGAGCACGGCTTCGCCGAGCAGGTTGAGGTTGAGCCGTGCCCCCGATTCGCGGATCTTCTCGATGGCCGGCCCGAGCTTCGCAGGGCGGGCGTCGACGACGAGGTGCCCGACCATCTCGCGGAGCACCTTCCGCGCGATGGGCACCACGGGTGCCGGCAGGATCTGTGCGACGCCGCCACCGAACCGCACCGCGCCGCGTACGTACCAGGGCAGGAATTCGGGCACGATCGGTGCGATCCGGTGCAGCTGAGATGCGGCGGCACCCAGGCTCTCCGGGCGCATCACGCCGTCGACGAAGCCGAGTGTGAACGGCAGGCCGTTGACGTCCTGCAGCACCCCGGCCAGGCGCTCCGCAGCAGGGTCGACCTCGACGGCTGCCGCCTCGATCGCCCATCGGCGGGCGAGCTCGACGGCCTGCTCTGCGAGAGGGACGGATGCCGCGGCATCCGAAGGAGTTGACGACGGCTCTGCCATGCTCTCCACCCTAGGACTGACGCTGTTCCCGCGGTCGGCACCGCGCCAGCAGCCGCGCGGGGGAAGCCGCGTCAGAGAGCCTGGATGATGTCCTCCACCCGATCCTTCGCGTCGCCGAACAGCATCGACGCGTTCTCGCGGAAGAACAGCGGATTCTGCACGCCCGCGTAACCGGCGGCCATCGAGCGCTTGAAGACGATGACGTTCTCGGCATCCCACACGTGCAGCACCGGCATCCCGGCGATCGGGCTGCCCGGGTCCTCGGCTGCCGCCGGGTTCACGGTGTCGTTCGCCCCGATCACGAGCACGACCGAGGTCGCGGCGAAGTCGTCGTTGATCTCGTCCATGCTCAGCACGATGTCGTACGGCACCTTCGCCTCTGCGAGCAGCACGTTCATGTGCCCCGGCAGGCGGCCGGCGACGGGATGGATGCCGAAGCGCACGTCGACTCCCCGATCGCGGAGTCTGCGCACGAGGTCGGCGACCGGATACTGCGCCTGCGCGACGGCCATCCCGTAGCCGGGCGTGATCACGACGCTCGTGGCGCTCGCGAGCAGCTCGGCCGCTCCTTCGGCGGTGATCTCGCGATGCTCGCCGTACTCGGCATCCGATGATGTCGCCGCGACGATCCCGAAGCCGCCGGCGATCACCGAGAGGAAGGAGCGGTTCATCGCCTTGCACATGACATAGGAGAGGTACGCACCCGAGGAGCCGACGAGGGCGCCGGTGACGATGAGCAGGTCGTTGTTCAGCAGGAAGCCCGCGGCTGCCGCCGCCCACCCCGAGTAGCTGTTCAGCATCGAGACGACGACCGGCATGTCGCCGCCGCCGATCGAGGCGACCAGGTGCCAGCCGAGGACGAATGCCAGGACGGTGACGGCGATGAGGAGCCACAGCTGCTGATCGTTCACGAACCAGACAGTGAGTGCGATGAAGGCGATCAGCGCGCCGATGTTCAGCGCGTTCTTGCCCGGCAGCATGAGCGGCGCGGACGACATCTTCGCGGAGAGCTTCAGGTAGGCGACGATCGAGCCGGTGAAGGTCACGCCGCCGATGAAGATGCCGATGAACACCTCGGCGTTGTGGATGCCGACGAGCTGCGGCGCGATCACCGGGTGCGCGAGATGTCCGTTCCAGCCGACGAGCACGGCGGCCAGGCCGACGAAGCTGTGCAGGAGGGCGATGAGCTCGGGCATCCCGGTCATCGCGACGACCCGGGCTCGCCACAGGCCGATGGCCGCGCCGATGACGAGGGCAGTGAGCAGCAGCGTGAGGCCGACGACGGCGCCGGTGGTCCAGGCATCCGTGATCGTGAGCGCGAGCGTTGCGATCAATGCGATCGCCATCCCGGCGACCCCGTAGATCACGCCGGATCGTGCGGACTCGTGCTTGGAGAGCCCGGCAAGGCTGAGGATGAAGAGGAGGGCGGCGACGATGTAGGCGGCCCCGGCGAGGGCGGCGACGGTCATTTCCGGCCGCCCTGTGCTGATCTCCCGAGTGTGAACATCGCGAGCATCCGGCGGGTGACCGAGAAGCCTCCGAAGATGTTGATGCTGGCGAGCAGCACCGCGATCGCGGCGAGCGCCTGCACGACGGGGTTCGCGGAGGTCACCTGCAGCATCGCGCCGACGACGATGACGCCCGAGATCGCGTTCGTCACCGACATCAGCGGGGTGTGCAGGGCGTGGTGCACTTTGCCGATGACGTAGAACCCGACGACGACCGACAGCATGAGCACGGTGAAGTGCTGCGGCAGGGGTGCCGGGGCGAAGGCGTTGACGGCGAACAGCGCGGCGACGCCGAGCGCGATGAGCAGCCCCTTGCGCCCGGCGGACATCTTCGCGGGCGTCGCGATCTCGGCAGCGGCGGAGCGCACGGCGGGTGCCGGAGCGGCGGCGACCTGCACAGGAGGCGGCGGCCAGGTCACCTCGCCGTCGCGGACGACGGTGACCGAACGCTGCACGACGTCTTCGAAGTCGAGCGTCAGCCGGCCGTCCTTCGCGGGCGTCAGCAGGGCGACGAGATTGGCGACGTTCGTGCCGTACAGCTGCGAGGCCTGGGTCGCGAGGCGCGAAGCGAGGTCCGTGTATCCGAGGATGATGACGCCGTTGTCCGTGACCGTCCGCTGACCGGCGACAGACCCCTCGACGTTTCCGCCCTGCCCTGCAGCCATGTCGACGATGACGCTGCCGGCCTTCATCCGGGCGACATCGGATGCCGTGATCAGTCGTGGCGCCGGGCGCCCGGGAATGAGAGCGGTCGTGATGATGATGTCGACGTCGGCTGCCTGCTCGGTGTAGATCTCCGCGGCGCGACGGTCGTAGTCCTCGCTGGTCGCCTTCGCGTAGCCGTCTGTCGATGCGGCGACGGCCACGTCGACGGGCAGGTATTCGCCGCCGATCGACGACACCTGATCGGCGACCTCGGGCCGGGGGTCGGTGGCGCGGACGATCGCGCCGAGGCTGCTGGCCGCGCCGATCGCCGCGAGTCCGGCGACCCCTGCCCCGGCCACCAGGACCTTCGCGGGTGGCACCTTGCCTGCCGCGGTGACCTGCCCGGTGAAGAAGCGGCCGAACTCGTGGGCGGCCTCGACCACGGCGCGGTAGCCGGCGATGTTCGCCATCGAGCTCAGCACATCCATCGACTGCGCGCGCGAGATGCGTGGCACCGCGTCGAGGGCGAGGGCCGTGATGCCCCGCTGCGCGAGCGCCTCCACCAGGTCGGGGCGGAGCGCCGGCGAGAGCAGCGCGATGATGGTCGCGTCGTCGGAGAGCAGGCCGATCGCCTCGGCATCCGGCGCCGTGATTGCGAGGACGATCTCGCTCCCCCACGCAGCCGCCCGATCGACGATCGTGGCGCCGGCCGCGACGAACCCGTCGTCCGGGTACGACGCCGCGGCGCCCGCCCCTCGCTCCACGACGACCTCATGGCCGAGCTTGCGCAGGGATCCGACGGTCGCCGGGGTGGCCGACACCCTCGACTCCCCTGCCGGCTCGCGCACGATTCCGATGACTGCCATTGCGACCTCCTCCGCCCGTCCGCATCGACGGGTCCCCGGGGGATCCCCCGGGGTTGCGGTTCAGACTACTGACGCCGCAGCCGGCCACCGCCCGTCGATGGATGTATGACGCGTGAAGATTCGAGGTTCTTCAGGAAAGCGGATGCCGGATGCTCTCCTGGCCTCCTCAACCGGAATCGCCCGGCTCTATGCTGTTGCCGTGGGGGAGAACAAGGCAGCGGCTCAGCCGCCGGGTCAGGCCGACGCCGCGACCGCCGCGCGGACGAACGCCGACGCGCGGGCGAAAGTGCTCGGCTGGGCACGCCGCACCATCGACCTGATTCCGACGTCGTGGCTGATCACCGGGGCCGGGGCCGTCCTCCTCGCGACGACCGCCGCTTTCGGCGGCCTCGCGACCGCGCCCGCGGATCCGGTCCCCGAGGTCGCCGTCGGCGACACCTACGTCGGATCGGGCCTCGAGATCACCGTCGTCGACGTCGAACTCTGGGACGAAACGGGAAACTCCGCGATCTACCCGGATGAGGAGAAGGGCGAGAAGGTGCTGGTCGTCGCGGTGGACGTCGTCAACACGTTCGAGAAGCCGAGGTCCGCCACCAGCAGCCCCCTCAACCAGGGGTCCGTCGACGCCATCCGGATCGTCGGCCTGGATGAAACGCCGTCCCTGTCCCATCGGGACGATGGAGAGAGCTCGGGAATGCTGCAGCCTGATGTCCCTGCCCGGCTGCTGCTCGCCTGGCGCGTCGGCGCGGACGACTTCCACGACGGCGATGTCGTGTCCCTGACGCTGCCGGATACGACGCATCGCGTCGGGGACAACGTCCTGAGAGGCGAGGACCTCTGGGAGGATCTCCGCGTCGGCGCCACGCTGACGGCAACCGTCGAGAAGGCAGCCGCTTCGTGATGGTGAAGAACAGGATGAAGACTGTAATCCTGCCCTGGTTGCTGACAGTCGTGCTGCTGGCTGGCGCCTGGGCACTGGTCAAGATCACCCTCCCTGTGGGGTCCGCTCAGGAACCGTTCGTCACTGCCGCAGAACTCGGAGAAGAGGCCTTCGCACGGAACTTCGCCGTGACGGTCACCGAGGTGCATGCCGCGCGCACGGTGATCGACAGCGAGGGCTGGTCGGCCGAGGGCACCTGGCTCGTCGTCGATCTCGAGGCTGCAGCACAGGTGAAGCAGGAAGGCACGAGCCTCCGGGTCGCAACCCTGACCATCGGGGAACGCACGTTCAGCGCCACCGACCGCGGCGCCACGTTCTACCGCGAGGGCCTGGTGACCGGCGTGCCTCGATCCGGAAGCCTGGCTTTCGAGATCCCCGACGATGTCCTGGGCGAGCACGCGACGCTACGTCTCGGGGCGACCGGGAATCCCGTGCTCGACGGCGTGATCGAGATGCGGATCGACCTCGCGGCATTGCCTGTCGACTCCGAGGTGACCCTCCAGGAGAACGGCTGGGCCCGATGACGATCCCTGAACCGCCTCTGCCCGCCGTCACCACCGAGGCTCCCCCGAAGGCGCCCTCGTGGTGGCGCCGCAACCGAGTCGCACTCGTCGCGGTCGCCATCCTCCTGCCCGCCACGGTGGTCGCCATCGGTGGGCAGAACTGGCGCTTGATCTACGCGTTCGACGCGCGTCCCGTCGACCCGGTCGTCGTAGGCGAGAAGGACAGCGCGGAACTGGCCGGAGCCACCTTCGGCCCGGTGCGCAGCGGTGTGATCGATGACCTGAGCGGGTTGGACGTGCCGGAGGGGGCGAAGGTGATCGCCGCTGCCATCCCCGTCGATTCGGGAGCGGAAGGTGTCTCCTGCCGTCGTCCGACCCTGACGCACCAGGCGTCCGGACGGCAGTGGACCCTGATGCGCTCAGAGATCGGCGTCGAGTACAACGCCGAGGAACCGGAGTTCTGCTCGTCGGAAGAGACCGGCAGCTACGAGATCATCGCCCCGTTCGTGGTGCCGGAGGACCTGGAGGGCCCGTTCTGGGTGGATGTCTGGCCTCAGGGAGTCGGCGGCACGTTCCTGAGGTTCCCGATCGACCCTTGATCTCCGATCAGATCGCGCTCCGGCGCCGAGACGACGGCAGCCGCGACGGCGTCCGCCGACCTCGGCATGAGGCCTGCGGCGTCCGCCACCGAACGGATCTCCGCTTCTTCCTGTGAGATGTTCTCGCCCGCGCTGCGATCCTGCTGTTTCCGGCGCAGGCGTGCCAGCGTGGCATCGTACGCCCCGCTCACGACCGCGATACGCAGGGGCTCGGTGAGCAGCAACGGCGCCAGGGTGGCCACGGGAAGCACGATCGACCAGAACTCGAACTCGTGCGGGCCGATGAGCCGGGTGACGCCGAGATCGAGATACGACTCCAGCGCCTTCACACCCACGAAGACGAGCGCGTAGGAGGCGACGAGCACCGGGCCGGCTCGCCACATGAGCAGGATCGCGCGCCCGATGGGCCGGAATCTGGCTCCGAGCTCCTCACCGAGGTCCTTCAGCCGACGGGCCACAGGGTTGGGGATGACCTTCGCGTGATCACGGAATCGCGAGATCAGCGCGTTCTCGACCCGCAGTTTCTCGGCGACGATCGCCTGGCCGAAGACCACTCCCGCGATCGTCAGCCACGCGAGCGGCGCGAGCAGCACGGGTCCCGCCTCGGACAGCACCCAGCCGATCCCTTCCCAGAGCCACCGCAGAGGTGCGACGGCCTCCATGATCTGCTCTCGGAGATCTACGAGGAAGACCATCGCGGCACGGCTGTCCACCCACGACCGGATCGACTCGAAGAGATCGCCGAGCAGGATCACCGAGAAGAAGACCCAGACGACCTCGAAGTAGACCGCCACCGGGGAGAGCCAGGCCGCGAGTTTCTCGGACCATTTCGACCACGCCCATCGGCCCGCGAAGGCGAGCACGATGATCGCCACGGTCCACACATTGAACGGCAGGTTCTGCACGGAGTCCTCGTCGCGCAGGGGTGCGCCGCCATTCGCCATGGCTGTCCACTGGATGCCGTTGCGCACCTCGAGCGCACGCGCGGAGTAGGCGATGACGTCGTCGCGCAGGAGCTTCTGCGCCCAGTACACCGCGAAGAAGGGCAGGATGCCGGCGAGCAGCGCCGAGAGAAAGGTGCTGCGACGCTCGGCCGGTGACTCGGGGAGGGGTGCGACCTCCTGCAGGTTTCGCAGGCCGTCACGCAGCACGAGAAACATGGCGACGTAGCTGATGAGCCTTGCCAGGATCGCGATCGGCAGCACGAGGAAGCCGACCGTGGCGGTGTAGGCGCCGATGAATCCCGCGACCTGCAGCACGATGTAGTGCACGAGGATGCCCGCGAGATACCAGGCCAGCATCGCCGGCCAGTGCCGCCACAGCACCCGGCCCGTCGTCGTCAGGATCGCCAACACACGCCTAAACTACCGCGCCGGGCGGGCGGATTCAGTTCCAGACGCTCGGGGCCGTCTTCCGCACCGGCGGCAGGGCGGATGCTGCGGCCCAGTCGTGCACCCATTCGTCGATCTCCGGCACGCCCTCCGGCCTGCCGACCGCGGCGAACAACTCCTCGTTGCTGACCGTGCCGCCGGTGCGGCGCAGCATCCGCGCCCGCACGATCGCCCTGGCGTAGATCTCGCCGTCGACGACCGCACGATGCTCCATGAACAGCGCCTTCTCGTCGTGCCCGATGAACCGGGACTGGATCTCGAAGCGCTGCCACAGTTCGAGGGACTTGCGGAAGGTGATCGTCTCGCTGGAGACCACCGCGTACCAGCCCCGCTCCTTCATCGCGTCGAACAGTCCGGTGCGGATCAGCAGATCCCAGCGCCCGAGGTCGAACAGCGACAGGTAGCGGCCGTTGTTCATGTGGCGCAGGATGTCGATGTCGGTGGGGAGGGTCGTCGCACGGACGCTGCCCACCGCAGTCGGGTCGAGCCGCTGCCCTCGTCGCACGCGGCGACGGGCACCGAGGATCACCAGGAGAGTGCGCCAGATCACGTTCACGAAGATCGATCGTAGCCATCGGCGCACGATTCGCGAACATCGTTGTGCGAACCCTCCATCCTGCGCGAACGTGCCGTGAACGGCATCCGCTCGATTTCCTGTTCGACGGGAGCCGCGCGTAGAGTCGCGGCATGAGCGCCGAAGCCCACCCCGAAGTCATCGTCCGTCCGGTCCGTGATGTCGATGCGGAAGCCCTCGGTCGCGTGCACGCGCAGTGCTGGCACGAGACCTACGACCACCTGATCAGCAAGGCCGCCCTCGAGAAGGTGTCTCCGCGCCGAATGGCGGAGCTCTGGACGCACTGGGCCGCGCAAGGCGAGGATTTCACGATGAGCGCCGCGCTCGTCGACGGTGAGATCGTCGGCTTCGCCGGTTCCGGTCCCGCTCGCGACAAGGATGCTCCCGCATTCCGCGAGCTGTATTTCATCTACCTCCTCGACGCCTGGCACGGCACCGGCATCGGGCAGCGCCTGTTCGAGTCGGCTGTCGCCAACGACGAGTCGCTGTACCTCTGGGTCGCCGAGGACAACCCCCGCGCGCACCGCTTCTACACCCGCAACGGCTTCAAGCTCGACGGTGCTTCGCACACCGAGCCGTTCCTCGGAGAGACGCTCACCGAGGTGCGCTTCGTGCGCTGAGTTGCACACCCCGGTTCGCCGGGACCCCCGCTTATCGCCGAGACCCCCGGCTGCTGACGTCAGCAGCCGGGGGT
>NZ_PGGU01000030.1 GCF_002872075.1 Microbacterium aurantiacum
GATGGCTGATTTCGGTGCATCTTATGCGGAGATGGAGCAGGTGGCGTCGTCGCTGTCGCAGGCTCGTGATGACATTCAGGGGCAGTTGGACACCCTGAAGGGTCAGGTCGACACCCTTCTGGGTGAGGACTTCAAGACGCAGCACGCGTCGGGCAAGTTCGGTGAGGGTTATGGCGAGCTGACCACGGGTCTGAAGACTGCGGTGGATGGTATCAACGACATGTCCGAGTCGCTGCTCGGGATGATGCGTGCGATCCAGGATCTGGACACGCAGCTCGCCGGCGGCTGAACCACGGCAGCGTTTCC
>NZ_PGGU01000031.1 GCF_002872075.1 Microbacterium aurantiacum
GGTCCGCGACGTCTATGACGTCGCGGACCAGCCAGGTTGATCTGTTCTCGGGGCTCTCGGGTCAGGCGCCGAGAGCGGCGGCGAAGTCCGCGGCCTCCAGGCGGGCCTTGACCGCGCCGAGGTAACGTGCGGCGTCCGAGCCGTCGATGATGCGGTGGTCGTACGAGAGCGCCAGGTACACGTACGAACGGATGGCGATGGCATCGGCTCCGTCGACCTTCACCAGACCCGGACGCTTCACGACCGTGCCGGTTCCCAGGATCGCCGACTGCGGCAGGAACACGACAGGCGTGTCGAACAGCGCACCGCGGGAGCCCGTGTTGGTCAGCGTGAACGTGCCGCCGCCGAGCTCGTCGGGCTTCAGCTTGTTGTCGCGGGTACGGGCGGCGAGATCGGCGATCTCGTGCGCGATCTGCGCGATGTTCTTCGTCGCGGCATCCCGCAGCACCGGCGTGAGCAGGCCGCGCTCGGTGTCGACGGCGATCGAGAGGTTCTCGGAAGCCGGGTACACGATGTCGGTGCCGTCGACCGTGGCGTTGACGATCGGGAACGCCTGCAGCGCCTCGGCGGCTGCGAGCGCGAAGAACGGCAGGAACGACAGCTTGTCGCCGGTCTTCTGCAGGAAGGACGCCTTCACGCTGTCGCGGTAGTCCGCGAGCTTGGTGACATCGACCTCGACGACCGTGGTGAGCTGGGCCGTCTGCTGCATCGAGGCCACGGCGCGCTCGGCCAGGACCTTGCGCAGGCGCGACATCGGCTGGGTGGTTCCGCGCAGCGGCGAGACCTCGAGAGGTGCCGGAGCGGCGGCGGCCGGTGCCGCGGCAGGGGCGGCGGATGCCGTCTCGGCTGCCTTCAGCACGTCTTCCTTGCGGATGCGGCCACCGACGCCGGTGCCCGTCACCGAGGCGAGGTCGACGCCCTGCTGAGAGGCCAGGCGGCGCACGAGCGGAGTCACGTAGAGGCTGTCGCTCTCCGTGGGGAGCGTGAGCTTCGGAGCTGCGGGTGCAGCAGGCGCGGGTGCGGCAGGAGCGGGTGCGGCAGGAGCGGGTGCGGCTGCAGCAGGGGCTGCGGGGGCAGGAGCCGGAGCAGCGGGCGCTGCCGGGGCAGGCGCGGCAGGGGCTTCGGCTTCCGGCGCGGCGGGCGCCTCGGCGGCGGGTGCCTCGGGAGC
>NZ_PGGU01000032.1 GCF_002872075.1 Microbacterium aurantiacum
CCCCCCCCCCCCCCCCCCCCCCCCCCCCCCCCCCCCCCCCCCCCCCCCCCCCCCCCCCCCCCCCCCCCCCCCCCCCCCCCCCCCCCCCCCCCCCCCCCCCCCCCCCCCCCCCCCCCCCGCCCCCCCCCCCCCCCCCCCCCCCCCCCCCCCCCCCCCCCCCCCCCCCCCCCCCCCCCCCCCCCCCCCCCCCCCCCCCCCCCCCCCCCCCCCCCCCCCCCCCCCCCCCCCCCCCCCCCC
>NZ_PGGU01000033.1 GCF_002872075.1 Microbacterium aurantiacum
CCCCCCCCCCCCCCCCCCCCCCCCCCCCCCCCCCCCCCCCCCCCCCCCCCCCCCCCCCCCCCCCCCCCCCCCCCCCCCCCCCCCCCCCCCCCCCCCCCCCCCCCCCCCCCCCCCCCCCACCCCCCCCCCCCCCCCCCCCCCCCCCCCCCCCCCCCCCCCCCCCCCCCCCCCCCCCCCCCCCCCCCCCCCCCCCCCCCCCCCCCCCCCCCCCCCCCCCCCCCCCCCCCCCCCCCCCCC
>NZ_PGGU01000034.1 GCF_002872075.1 Microbacterium aurantiacum
CCCCCCCCCCCCCCCCCCCCCCCCCCCCCCCCCCCCCCCCCCCCCCCCCCCCCCCCCCCCCCCCCCCCCCCCCCCCCCCCCCCCCCCCCCCCCCCCCCCCCCCCCCCCCCCCCCCCCCTCCCCCCCCCCCCCCCCCCCCCCCCCCCCCCCCCCCCCCCCCCCCCCCCCCCCCCCCCCCCCCCCCCCCCCCCCCCCCCCCCCCCCCCCCCCCCCCCCCCCCCCCCCCCCCCCCCCCCC
>NZ_PGGU01000035.1 GCF_002872075.1 Microbacterium aurantiacum
AGCCAGTGCCGGGTGTGGTCGAGGCGTGACGCGTCTTCGTGCGTTCGTTCATGATCTTGTCCTTCGAGTCGTCGTTGACTGCAGGGTCTCGCCCGCCGGGGGCGGAAGGAGAGGGGGGGGGGGCGGCCTCGGGTGGCCGCCCCACCCGGGGGATCACGCGGAGACGGTGACCCTGCCGAGCCCCGCCAGTGCGAAGGCGGCAGCGATCTCCGCATCCGCTCCGTCCGGAAGGGGGAG
>NZ_PGGU01000003.1 GCF_002872075.1 Microbacterium aurantiacum
GGCATCGGTCGCTCCCGTCGTTGAAAGTGTGAGGGGGTGGCGGCGGCCGGTGGTACCGGCCGCCGCCGTGGGGATACCTGAGGTCAGGCAGCCTTCGTCTTCAGCAGCTTCAGCGCCTCGGGACGCACGACGTCGCCGCCGACACGCATCCGGAACTTGAAGCCGATGAAACCGTCCTCGGAGTAGAGCTCCTCGAGACGCTTCACCGTGATGCCGAGCCGGTCGTACACGCGGTAGCCGGCCTGGATGTCACCGAATGCCGCGATGGCCTTGTCGGCCGCGATCGACGCAATGTCCTCCTGGTTGTGGAGGGCGTAGCCGAGGAAGGTGTTCGGTCGGCCGGCCTGCACCGACGGCTGCCAGAGGTACTGGCCGTTGCCGTCCTTGATGGTCGACAGGAACAGTTCGTTCACCGACGACATGAGGAAGGAGCCGTTCTTGCGGAACTGCGCCGGGACGGCGTAGATCAGCGACTTCATGTCGTCGACGAACTTCACCGGCGCGTTGGCGGCGGTGCTCGAGTAGTCGGTCGCGCCCGAGACGATGCTCGTCACGCCGCCGGCCGTCGAGAAGATGCCGACCGGCTGGTGGACGGTGTGGCCGACGCCGACGGTGAACGCGGTGTCCTCCGCTTCGCCGGCGGACCGGGCGAAGCTGTCGCGGACGAACGCCTCGAGGTTCACGTCCGAGTCGTCGAACTCGTCTTCACCGATCTTCGCGAGACCGTAGAGATCCTCGATGTAGGTCCACTCCTCCTCGGGGGTGGAGGGCATCGAGTCGGTGAGGTTCTGCTCGTTCGTCTCGAGCTTGCCCCAGCCGGTGGCGACCTCGTCGAGCGAGCGGCGACGAACGCGGTTGCTCGAGGTCGGGCGGGCGCTGGCGAGACCGCGGATCACGCTCAGCTTGGGGACCGAGCGCATGATCTCGGCCTCGAGATCCTCGGGAACGAGGATCTCGCCGGCCGGGTTCTCGACGAGGGCGCGCTGCTCCTGCGTCATCGCGGCGCCGCGGACGTAGCGCAGGAACGCGGAGCGGCGCTCCGTGGTGCGCGCCTCCGCACCGCCGGCACCGGGCTCGCGGGTGTTGCCGTTGACGGGATCACCCATCTCGGCGTTGCGACGCTCCTGCGCCTCCTGACGCTCGATGCGCTCGGAGAGATCGCGGAACTCGGACTCGCCGCGGTCGTACGACTGGCGCTCCTCCGCGTTCAGGTTGCGGTTCTCGGTCTCGGCGGTCTCGGTGATCGCTCGCATCGCGTCGACGGTGCGAGCACGCTCCTGGCGGAGCTCGACAGAGGTGGACATAGCCACACTCCCTTCCTTTGTTGGGGTGGTGTCCCGCACCGTTCGGACGGGCACGCTTGGGGTTCAGATCTGGGACAGCAGTTCCATCTCGTGCAGGCGATGCTTCGCCCGCTCGAGTGGGTATCCGGCGGCCGCGGCGATGCGCTCGCTCGCGATCGATCGGAGTTCGGCGGATGTCTGGGTGTACGCCGGGTAGGTGACGACGGAGACATCGCCACCGTCGAAGTCGAATTCGCGCACCTCGTGCAGCGAGCCCGACCACCCGTCCGAGACGATCCAGAACCCGAACGACATCTGAGTGATGTCGCGGCGCTCGAGCGAGATCGCGAGGTCTCGGGCGTACGTGACATCCGCCATGTCCGCATCGACGAGGACACCCTCGGAGTCCTCGGTCAGCCGCAGCGTTCCCGAGCTCGTGCGACCGAGCAGCAGGTTCGCGTCGTGGTTGATGAGGAACCGGACGTCCGGGTTCGCGGCGAGGGTGCGCGTCGCCGCTCCCGGCTTGACGACCTCCTGCCAGCCGCCGAAGTCTTCGGAAAGCTGGTCATAGACGACGGCGCGTCCGGTGAAGTGCAGACGCTGTTCGTCGTCACTCGCGGCGCGGATCTGGATGTCGGAGAGCGGGAACAGGCGACGCTCAAAGGTGCGGGTCATGGCGACTCCTTGTATTCGAATTCGAGGACGCAGGTGCATCCGTGGGTTTCGTTTCCGCCGGCGACATCCCGCGGCCACATGACGCCGTTGGAGAACGGCTCACCGATCGCGACGACTTCGCCGCGCATCGACTCGTGCTGGTCGCCGTGGTCAACCCACCGCTTCTCGGCGGCGCCGGCCTGCGACGCACCTTCGAAGCGAGCGAACGATCCGACGATGTCTACGATCCGTCGCGCCGCGCCGGCAGCGCGGGCGGCGGCGTCACGGAAGATGTCGAAGACCTCCACGTCGTCGGGTTCGATGGCCAGCAGTCCGGCGAAGGTGACACCGTTGAACTCCCGTGCGTGGTGCAGCGCTGCCGCCGCAATCCAGGTCTCGACGGTTGCCGGCATGAACACCTCGCCGCGGGTTGCGGCTTCGCGAGCTCCGATGTCCGTGACAGTTGCGCCGATGATGGGCGCGATCTTCTCGGCGAGCAACTCATCCCAGACGGCACGGTCGCTCTCGGTGTACGGCTCGCCGATGATGGCCGTCCTCTGTTCGAAGACGAACGTCGCGAGTGCTTCGCCCAGCTTGGTCACCCATGCTGGTGCGTCATCGCTCGCGGTGCGACGTGCCGGCGCGATGGCGCGGAACGCGGTCGGTTGTAGTTGCGCGATGTGCACAGGCGGCAGCCCGTCGCGCTGCAGCGGGAGCGCCCCGGCGGGGACCATGTTGGTCGGCTCGAGGTACGTGTCGCCGTTGTCGATCGGCGGTTGATCCTCGAATGCGCGGATGTCGTTCGCGGAGTAGTAGCCCCACTGTCGACCGGTGGCATACGCGGCAGCCTGCGCCGCGGTGTCGCCACGCATCCGCCCCTTCGGGTCGAACTTCAGCCGCATCTCCGGGTCGTCGAACAGACGCTGCGTGACGCTCTGCAGGCGGGTGATCGGCGGGAGCAACGCGTCCTGCACGAACTCGATACCGAGATGCTCGATGTTCGAGAACGTGGCGTGCTCGAGGTCGCCAATCTTGTGCGGCGGGACGCCGTACATCGATGCGATCTTGCCTTCGGCGAGCTTGTAGATCTGCAGGAACTGCGCGTCCGCCGGGGACAGCGAGACGCGTTCGAGCTTCGCGCCACCTTCGAACACGGCGATCTGATGCGAGTTCTCGAATCCCTGGTGCCGGTCCTCCATCTGGTCGACGAGGCGGTTCCACTGGGTATCCGAGAGGTTGCCGGACGTGGTGAGCACGGTCTCCGGGGTCGCGTCGCGCTCGAAGAATCCGCCGACATAGGCGGTCGCGGCGACCGAGATCCCGACCTGCTGGCGGGCGACACCGATCGGAGAGAGCGCCTCGGGTCCGGTGCCGAACCAGCGGTAGTGCAGGATCTCGAGGTGCGTGGCCACGTAGCCGGCCTCGACCGGCAGCCACGTCTCCTTACCGTCGTGGCTGAGCCGGTAGGAGAGTTCCCCGGTCTCGGTGCGCAGCACCTTCACGTCGGTCGGCGGGACCGGCCACAGGGCGATGACCTCGCCGGCGCCGTTGCGGTGAATGTAGACGTACGAGTTACCGCGGATCAGCAGCCACGTCACGATGATGCGCCAGAACTCGGCGGCATCCATCACCGGATTCGGCTGCACGGTGAGCAGGTAGACGAGCGTCTTGTACTTCGGCGACGGCGGCACCCGGTCACGACCACGGCGGACGACGACCGAGATCGGCAATCCGCTGATGGCCTCGGCGACCAGGCGCACCGACGTCAGCACGGCCATGACCTGCAGCGACTGCTCCGGCGTCACCAGGACGCCGGCAGAGGTGCGGCTGCCACGCAGCGACGGGAGGCGTGACTGCGAACGGGTGACCAGAGTGCGCCACGCGCTCTTGACTCGGTCGGTGAACTTACCCACGCTTCCTCCTTCTGAGTGTGCGGACCTGAGGTTCCGGCGTCTTGGGCGGGTTCTTCAGGAGCCACAGCGCACCGGCGACCGCGGACAGCGGCGATGCGTCGTGCGCTGAAGCGGACCGGTCGATGACGAATGCATCGGCGAGCTTCTTGAGCACTGCGTTCTGTGCGGCGACTTCGAGCAGCGGCTGATGCCGATGCCGAAGCTTCTGCAGGTTCACGCCGTCCAGCAGCAGGCCCGTCGCGCGGCCGAGGTCGGGGCCGCCCCACGGGGTGACCTCGAGGCCGGCCTCTTCGAACTCGCCGATCAGCGAGGACACCGGGGCGCCGTTCGTCTGGAAGGTGATCCCCGCCGGTGTGAACGTGCGGTCCGTCGAGGTGAGCCACGGGACGATCCAGTCGGTCCCGGGCAGGCTCTGCATGATGCCGACGTGGATGAAACCATCGGCGCGCTTGGCCGCGAATCCGATGTGCGCAAGCTGGCGATCGTGCGAGACCTCGATGCAGACGTACACGTCGCCGCCGTCGGCGCGCTTCGACAGCCGGTCAAGCCCCTTCTGCCACATGCCCTGCTGGAACGGGCCGCCCGTCGTCGAGTCGACGAAGATGTTCGCGACCTCGGACTCGAACACCGGCCGCGGGTCCGACACCCAGTAGGCGGCGAGGTTCTCCTGCGGCAGGTTGTAGTTCATCGAGGGGTTGGAGTACGCCCACGCCTCGGGAGTGTCCAGCGGCATCCCCGGCGGAGGCGACCACCAGAACAGGCCGATCGTCGTGCCGTCGTCGTTCGCCTCGATCGCGTCCATCGCCTGTTTATGCAGGAACCGTTGAACGACCGCCTCGAGATCGCCGGCGTTCGCGGCGGCGATCAACTGCGAGCGGCGCCGCGCGGCCGTGGTCTTCGACAGTGCAGACCACGCTTTGAACGTCTTGTGCTTGAGGATCTCATCGACGAAGACGAGATCGAACGTCAGGCCGCGGCCGCCGTTGTCGGCCGAGTCGACCCAGTACTGCTGGCCGCCGGTGAGCTCGAACCAGAGTTCACCGTTCGTGTTCGAGAACCCGGCGCGCTCCTGCTTCAATTCGGGGATCGCGTCGATGATCTTCTGCGCGTGCTTCCACGTCTTCTTAGCCGTGGCGAGCTTCTGCGCGACGCCGAGGATCTGGGCGTCGCCGTCGACGAACATGCGGAACAGGATCAGTAGCGCCGCGATGAACGTCTTGCCGTTCTGGCGGGCGACCCACAGCAGGATCGTCTTGAACCGGTATGAGCCATCAGGATTGAGCTCGAGCGCGTGGATCAGGAGCCAGCGCTGCCACGGGTTCAGCTTCGGCGCGAGCTCGGCGTGCTGAGTGCCGGCGAGCTTGGTGTGCAGCCACTCGGCGAAGTGGATCGCCGCATAGCCGGCGGACGTCTGCGGTGTGAGCGGACGACGCGGCGGAGTGAAGACCCGCGGGCACTCGTGACCGAGCACCCGCGGAGGCGCGCTACGCCTTCTTGCGGCGCGAGGGGCGGCTGCGCGCTTCCGGGTCGTCGTCGATGCCACCGGTCTCCCCCTGGTAGAACTTGAGGCGCATCTCGTCGAGCTCGTTGCGCTCCTTCGGCTTCGTGGCGGCGACCAGCTTGTCGACCTGCTCGTCGTACTTCGCCGAGATCGAGGCGCGCTGCGGCAGCGCCGACACCGTGTCGAGGTCGCGGGCGAGGGTCTTCAGCAGCGCGACGCGCGGCTTCTGAGTGGTCGGAATCGTGAGCTCGGCGAGGAGCTCGTTCAGCGCGTCGACGTTGACGGTCGACGTGACAGGCGGCGCGTCTCCTGTCACACCCGGCGTCACACCGTCGACGCCGGCGGACGGGCCGATCTGCGGGAGCGCCGTGAGGGTCGGCTTCTCCTGCTTTGCCGCGCGATACCGGGCCTGACGCTCACGGTCGCGCTTGCGCTTCTCCTCGGGAGTGAGAGCCACGGGAACCACCTCCCGCGGGGGTGTGACATGTGACAGCCGGGGCCGGAGGGGGACAGATCACCCCCGGTGCGATGCGGAGCCCCCACGGCTAGGGATTTGACCCCCCCTACCCCTGCCGGACGAACCGATCGCCATCGATGAGATGCTGACCGTATGGAACGCGAGTGGTACGCAGCAGGTCTTGCTCGACAGGCGCGGCTAGACAGAGCCCGAGGCGTGGTGACCAAGGCTGCCACTGAGCTCAATCACGCGCTCGGAGGAATAGTCGATCTAACCGGGTTCCCCGTTCGCGCCGACCAGACGCTCGGGAAGCGACTGCGTGGGTTCACGCTCGCTGACCTTGAGGACATCCTGCCGCCCGACGCTCAAGCGGACATTGCGGACTCGGTCGGGCTCGTTGCCGAATACCGGAACCGAATCGAGCACGATCAGTGGACGACGCTGCAGCCCCTGCGAGACGAACCGAATTCCGAGCCAGTGCGAGGCATCGGCGAGATCAGCTACATCGATACGACCCTGCCTGCGATCGAGTTGCTCGCAGAGGTCTACGCGACGCTGGCCGATCTCGCGGAATCTCTCTACTCGGATCTAGTCGCGCAGCAAATGCTCGAGCGGGTCGCCTACGAGACTGGCCGGGAGGCCGCGCGTGAGATCGGGCGAGCGGTGTCGCGCATCACCTCTCAGCCCGATCCGCGATGGCGCTGGATAGATCATGGCCGCCCGTAGACGCGAGGGTTAGCGCACCCGAAGAGGCATCCCAGGCCAGACGAGCTCGGGCCGCTTGATTGCGTTGAGTCGCTGCAGGTACGAGACCGGGACATCGAACGCGCCGGCGATCTCGTTGAGTGTCTCGCCGTCCTGCACGACGTGGAAGCCGTCGGACGCCTCGAGGTGAGCCTCGGCCGGCGCAGTCGACTCCTCGGGCGACTCCGGGCGCTCGGCGGTCGCTTCCTGCTTCAGGCTGTTGCGTGTGGACATGATGCCTCCTCTGATCGGTCACCAGACCTCGGACGGATCGCCGAGGGCGGGGCGGGCGTCGTTGGCGCCCTTGTTCTCGTTGCAGCGCTTGTGCGAAGGCTGGCCGTTCGATGGGTCGTCGGCGAGCTCCGGATACGTCTTGATCGACTTGATGTGGTCGTACGCGAACGACCACGGATCCGTGTACACGAGATCGCAATCGATCACGTTCCCGCACAGGGCGCACGGCAGGTTGTGCTCACGGGTCAACTGCTTCAGCTCGGTGCGGTTCTTCCGATGCGCGGCGGTCGTCCGCCCCGGAATACCTGCAGCCACGATCATGCTCCGCTCCGTCCGCCCAAACGTCCCCGCGGGCGGTTATCCTGACCTCCACACGAGGAGAGGGGGTGAACATGGGAAGCGACGAATACAACGTCTACAAGGACGGCGATAGCTGGGTCGGCAAACGTCAGGACGGACAGCGAGCAACCGTCCGCAACGACACACAGCAGGGCGCGTACGACGCTCTGCGCGACCGGCTGGCGTCCGGCAGCGGCGGCGAGATCAGCGTGCACGGCACGAACGGACAAGTACGGTACAAGAACACGATTGACCCGAAGCAGGATCCGCCATCGAGCAAGGGATGAGCGTCGGGCGGTCGGCCAAAGTCGACCGACCGCCCTTCGACGCCCGTCACAACGCCGTGAAGACTGCGCCCCGCCGCCCATCACCGCTCAAGTGTGCGCATCATGCGACATACCCGGTGCTGCTCGCTCGCCGGTCCCGATCGAGCGGGCAGCGGGAGGTCATGGCAGCGGCGGTCGCTCTGCTGAGGGTGTGAGCGTGTGGCGGCGGGGCGAGACCCGGCGGCTGAGCCGACGGAGCCTAGAACGACGAAAGCCCCGCCGGATCGGCGAGGCTTCAGTCACAGTTCAAGTGCAAGCACAGCTTAACACATCAGTGGGAAGGGTTTGAAGAGTTTCTGGCTAATACGCGTCTCGCACGTCACCGTCTCAAGTCAAGAGGAGGCTCGGCGTCCTGTTCTCGTAATCTTCTCGTCTTGAAGCAAGATCTCAGCGGCGGCGTTCTCGCGCTCATCTGAAACGCGTGCGAACCGGTCCCAGAAGCGCTCGCCATCGATCAGTCGCTGTGATTTGGGAAGCAAAGACTCGGCTGCGTCGAGGGACAAGAGTGCTGCTTGATATCCGCGACGTGCGTCGCGGACGCGCTTGTCGCGCTTGCGGATGCTCTCCGCGTCCGCCGCGTCAGCGAGATCGGCAGCTTCAACCAAGGCCTCGACGGTGAAAGTCAGTAGATGTCGAACCAGGAATGTCTCGTTCGTGAACTTCAGGCTGGCGTCTCGCACCTCGACAATCGGCGCGAGCATCTGGAGCTCCGCATTGCACGACCTCGCCTGCCTCGTCAGGCGGTCCTTCGTCAGCGATTCGCTCTCCCCCAAGCGCTCCACTCCGCCCTCAAGCCGACTCCGGAGAATGTTCATGTCGGGCACGGCCCGAGAGGCCACCACTGCCCGCTCACTGCGGCGCTTGAGCAGTTCTCCTACGAACGGAACGATCGTCGCAACAACCAGCAACGCCGTAACAACCACGAGGCCCCACGTGGCCGCAACAATTGGATCTTCCACGCGCTCCTCCTAGACGTCGGTGATAACTCGACACCCTAGCGGCAAGTAGGACGGTCGTCTTACGGACTTGCGACGTCCTTGTTCTTGCGAGGGCGCCCGACCCTGCCTCGCATGGTGCGCTCGGCGGCGAGAACCGCATCGCGTTGGAATCGGCCCGGGACGGGCGACTTCAGCACGCCGGCGTCGACCCAGTTCCGGATCGTGCGCTCCGTGCGGCCCGCGACATCCGCGGCCTCCGACAACGTCAGCCAGATCTTCATGCGGCCTCTCCCCTCTTCTGTGCCGCCACGGCGAGCACGTCGTCCTGCCAGTACCGGCCGAGCTGCGGCGCGAGAAGGTTCTGCGTCACCCAGCCACGGACCGTGCCCGTGGTGCGCTCCACAAGGCGTGCGGCGTCCGCGAGGGTCAGCCAGCGCGGGTCATGCGGTCGCACCTCAGCCGGCGTCGGATCAGCGAACACGGACGCCCACAGGCCGCCGTCATCTTTCGAGTTTGCCTCCCAGTCGCAGCCCTCCGTCGTGCAGCGGTAGCGGGACGGGCGACCGTTGCTGCCAGGCTGCACGCGCACCGACATCAGGTCGCACTTCGGGCATGCGGCCTGCGCCCAGCGCGGGGCGTCCTCGAGCGGCCAACGGACCGCGGCATCCGCGACCGTCCACACGTCCGGGGCATCCTTGTGCACGACCATCACGCCCTCGCAGAGCGCTCCGACCTGATCGAAATCGTTCGCCAGGCGGCCGAGCTCATCCAGGATCACATCGACGGCGAGCTGCACCACCGCGTGCGCGGCATCCGCCATCGCCCCGGCCGGGAGGCCAGCACCAGGCCGGTCTTCCCCCGCGACGTGGTTCGCCCACATGTTCAGAGTCGTGGTGATGTCATTCGACGCGTCGATGAGGTCAGCGGCCACCGGTGCCGGGATCTCGATAGCCGAAGACTGCACGCGGATGCGATCGAACACAGCAGCCTTCGTCGGGTCAGCGATCGAGCGGAGGTGACCGACGATGTCGGCGGCATCCTCGAGGTGCCGGCGAAGGCGGCGGAAGCAACGCTCGCACAACAGCACGCCGTCGCGCGCCTCGACGGCCACGCATCCCGTGCACGGGAATTGCCCCGTGTAGTCCGGTCGGCGCCGGGCGCAGGCCGCATAGTGCTCGTCGCGGACCACACAGCCACGGATGCAGTAGCGATCAGACATCGTGCGTCCCCATCCTCTCGAGATAGTCCTTCTGCCACGGCACGAGCGGGGCGCCGAGCGCCGCCTCTTCGACCCGTCGCGGCTCGGAAGCCTCGAAACGACAGAGGCCGGCGGCAATGTGCCTGACGGCGGCACGGCCGTCTGTCACCTGCCCCCCGATACCGCGACCACCCTTCGAGAGTGCGACGGCAGTGCGGACCCGGTATTCAAGCTCGTCGGAGAGGCGCACGATCATCGCTTCCCGCTCGTCGCCGGCCGGAGCGTGCGCCTTCTCGAACACTTCGGCAGCGACCTCGGCGATCTTCCGAACCATCTGGGAGTACTGCTGCTCGCTCTGCGGCCCGAAACCGCCGTCGTAAGCCTCGTCGGTGATCGCGACCTCGAGCGCGTCGATCAGGTCAGAACGGAGTGTCATCGCCGAACCTTCCCGTCCAGTCGCCGGCCTGCGGCTCGGGCGCCCACTCCTCGTGAGCCGGGGCAGATGCTGCCGACGACTTGCCTGTGGCGGCCGCCCGCGACACCTGAGCAGTCGCGTAGCGCAGCGACGGACCGATCTCGTCGACCTCGAGCTCGATCGCGGTGCGCTGATTGCCCTCGCGGTCCTGATACGAGCGCTGACGAAGCCGGCCCTGCGCGATCACGCGCATGCCCTTCGTCAGCGACCCGGCGACGTGTTCGGCGAACTCGCGCCAGACCGACGCCCGGAGGAACAGCGCGTCGCCGTCCTTCCACTCATTCGCGGCACGGTCGAAGTTGCGCGGCGTCGAGGCGATGGTGAAGTTCGCCACCGGGAGGCCGTTCTGGGTGTACCGGAGTTCGGGGTCGGCGGTCAGATTGCCGACGACGGTGATTACTGTCTCGCCGGCCATCAGTTCGCCTCCTCGTTCGCGTCGGCGGCTTCGACCGTGATCGGGTGCGGGGTCGTCATGGTCTCGGGAATGACGACGATCGCCTCGGGAGCGAGCGGGGTGAATGCGGCCTTCGGGAGCTCGATGGTGAGTTTCACCTCGACCGTCCCCGCCTCGGGAAGTTGCGACCGCTTCTGCGTTGACCGGACGACCTTCGCCCTGAGGACCGATTCCGGCTTGGAGTGGTCGCCGATCCAGTGGGCGTATTCCGGCTGCACCTGCAGATAGACGGTGGCCCGGACTGTTTCGGTGCTCATGATGCTGTCCTCCTCTGAGCCGCGATCATTGCTTCGCGGCGGATCTTGTATGCGGTCTCTCGTGGTGTCTCGTCGGCCTCGGCCAATAGCCGGAGCCGGAATGCGCGGTCCTTCAAGAACCGCATCGCAGTCAGTGCGATAAAGCCGGCGAAGGCGTCAGAATGGATCACCGCCCCACCCCTCTCCGTCGTCTTGTGTCTGCTCGAATTCGGTCATCTGCTCGCCGTATCTGGCCTCCTGGACCCAGCGATCGTGCCGGCGGCGCGCTGTGCCGCAGGGTCCGCAGTCCTTGAATCGACCGTGCGGGTGATCGGGGCAACCGATGGGCGGCGCATCCAGCAACAGAGGTCGTGCTGGCTGACGGGGTGCCCGCTCCTGCTCGTCCGTCCACGCCGCCCACTGCCCGCCCCGCTCGGCCTGCTCGGCTCGCACCCTCTCGCCCGCCCGCTCCCTCGCTCCCCCCACAGCCGCGAACCTTCGCGAAGGCTCGCGATCCGGAGGCGGCGGGCAGTTCGACCAGGCGGTTCGGGCGTCCGTCTTCAGCGGTCGAGCGAGCGCAATCCACTCCGCCCCGGACTCGTCCCGATAGAGGTCGAGGAACCCGGACTCGACGAGCATCAGCAGATGATCGATCACGAGATCCGTCGCCGCCTCGCCCGGATAGATCGCCGCGGCCAGCAACTCCGGCACCATCTCGCGACGGCCGAGGCCGTCCGTGTGCAGCCACAGCCCGAGAGCCGTCGGCTTCGCGGCCATCGGCGCCCGCAGGTATCCCGGGAACTGCAGATCCTCCGCGCTGATCTTCCGTTGCACGCTCTTCGTTGACACCTTGGTCATTCCCTCTCGCGAATCCTTCGAAGCACAGATCGACGGCTAGCTGCAGGTGGTGCTCGTCGACCTCGAAACACTCGGTCCACCCGCGCCCCATGAACAGCAGGTCGCGCGCCTCGGCCTCGTTGCTGAACGCCTGCGGGAACCAGCGGCGCAGAGTGCGCAGCGCCTCGGCCTCCCACGTTCGATCCGTGCCGCGCGCGAGCACGACGACGTGCCCGCCCGAGCGCACCATCATCTGCACCCGGTTGAAGCGCCACGCGCGCCCCACCTTCAGCACCCCGGCCTCCGGCCAGTACACGATGTAGGTCATCGCGAATGTCAGCATCGCGCTCATCGCCGTCCCGCCTTCCGCGCGGGCACGACGACGCCGCGCGCCACCTTGTGCGCGTCGGTGGTCTTCGAGCAGAGACCGAACTGGTCGGTCTGGTTCACGATCTGGCCGCAGAGGCGGCAGGTCGGCTTGCCTTCGTGGATCATGTCGACGATGCGGAGCTCGCCGAGGGTGACCTCACGATCCGGCGCCCACGTCTTCTCCTCGACCGTGGAGAGGGACCGAGCGATCAACGTTTCGAGCGCGGCGCTCATGCCGCTTCTCCGATGAGCTCGGCTTCACGGTTGCGCTGCCACTGCTTCTCGAACATCGAGAACGTCACACGCGGATGCGTCGACCAGTGCTCGACGAGCTCCTCGGAGGCGTACGCGCGGGCGCGGGTCTCGTTACCCATGAACAGGGTGAACGGGTCGATCCCCTTCGCGCGGCCGCGGGCGTTCAGCATTGCGCCGTTGGTCGCCTCCTCGGCCGCCATGTACTGGACGTAGAGCGTCTCGTCGTACTCGGCGCGGCACTCGCGCCACGCATCGAAGGCGTCACTGATGAGGCTCACGGCGCCACCTGCTTCTGCCAGCGCATCCACTCGTCGCCGTAGACCGCGCATCCCATCTCCATCGCGACTGCGTAGGAGATCCGGATCCTGTTCAATCCCTCGAGGCGGAACCAGGCGTGATCCTTCCGGAAGAACACCGGCACTCGCTCGGGTGAGGTCACCCACGCGCGGACCTTCCAGCCGCGAGCGAGGGCGAGATCCTGCATCGCGTGCTCGCACCCGTTGTTGCAGGTTGCGCAGAGGGTGAGCCCGTCGACCGGAGCGGGGACGTTCTTCGACCCGCCCATGCCGACGCGGCGGCGGTGCTGGAACGTGAGCGCATCGACCGTGCAGCAGGAGGCGCACTGGTAGCCGTCACGGAAGTAGACGCCCGTGCGGGTCGCCGTCGTCGGATCAGCCATCACTTCACCCCCGATAGAGTGCGAGGCATGGACAGTGGATGGGCTGTAGTTCTGGGTGCGGTGATCGCCCTCGTCAGTAGCGCGGTCCTGCCGTGGATTCGGGAGGCGAGGGCCGCTCGACGCGCTGAGCGCTTGAGCACGAAGGTCGCTATGGAAGGCAGCATCCGAGCCGTCGTCCACGCGCTAACGTCGGCGTCGTTTGCGCAGCCGATGACTCGACCGGAGCGCGGGAAGATTGAGGTCGCGACGCAAGACACGCTCACCGAGTTCGAGCTACTCCTGAACGGACGCTCGCAGCCGATCGCCGTGATGCTTGACCTTGCCTTCCGCGACGCGACCAGCAAGGACGGGCGGCTCCGCTCCGTCGCTCGCGCAACGATTCCGCTCCTGCTCACTGGGTGGCATAGCGGCGTGTACTCGTCGTCGCAGGCGTACTCGTCGTACGTCGACGGACGCGAAGCCGCACTGCGAGTTCCCGAGTAATGAGTCTTGCGGTTCACCGGTGCTCTCCTCGGAAGTTGGCATTGAGGGACCGCAGGATCTCGATGTCCTCACTCAGCGACTTGCGACGCTCGCGGGCATACTCGAGAGCGAGCTCCGCTGTGTCGATCGCCTCCCACGCCTGGATCACTTCGGCGTCGCTCTCGGCGACGAGGCGGCGGGTCTCGGCATCGCGGCCTGCCGCGCGCTGACGGGCGTAGCCGCGGGCGATGATCAGATCGCGCTTCGCGTCCTTCACTGCCTTCGACCGTTCGGCGAGGACGGCGGGCGCGCGTGCGATCATCTTCCGCGCCATGATCAGCGCGCCGGCGCACTGCACCGGCGTCGGGAACAGGCCGAGCAGTTCGTCCTCGTTGAGGTCCGCGAGGTTCAGCGGCACGAGCTCGATCGCGGACGTCACGACCGTCCCGGTTTCCTCGTCGACGATCATCGCCGGCCGCCCTTCTTGCGAGCGGCGGCGCGGCGGCCCGCGCGGTTTTGCGGCGCGAGGTGATCGCGAGGCACGGCGCGAGGCGCTGCTCCCGGCTCGACATCCTCGACGTGATCGACCGGCCAGTCGGCGACTACTGCCTCAGGTTCCGGTGCCCAGGCGACGTCGAGGATCTCCCGCCGGCGGTCCTTCCAGAGGCGGTGCAGATCGGTGCCGGTCTTGTTGGGCGCGAAGCCCCGCACCGCGCGAATGGCGGTGTCGATCGCGTCTATCTGCTCGACGGTCTCGGCCGCCCTGATCTCGGCGGCGAAGTCACGACCGGGCTCGGCAGCCTGCGACGCCGGCGTCGCTGCCCGACGGACGCTGCCGCCGAGCAGCGGTGCGAGGATGTCAGCGAAGACGACCCGGTATCCGTGACGTTCGGCCTCCGATCCAAAGATGGTCATTGGCTTGCGGCCGCGGGTCGCGACCCACTCCCGCTCGGAAGCCGTGCGGGCCTCGTCGGCGCCCGCGATGATCTCGGCGTAGTCGGCCCAGCCGATGGTGACCTCTCGCGGTGCCTGGCCGCGGCGGGTGACGATCACGCGGGCGAAGTCGGGATGCGGGTGTTCCTCGTCACGGAGGAACACAGAGTCCCAAGCGCCGTCGCGGCCGGCACGGAAGTGCGGACCCTCGAACGCCTCGAGCTCGTTGGATGCCAGCACGGCGGCGCGAGCGGCCTCGACGGTGAACGACCTCTCCTCGATGAGCTCAGACACTCTCGACCTCCTGGAACTTCAGCGACGACGAGCGTCGGGACTGGGGATAGAACTTCTTGGCGGTGGCCTCGAGCACGGCGAGCTCGGTGCGGAGCTCCTGCGCGCGGGCGTGCACCTCGGGAGCGTTGTCCTTCCACGCGATCTCGTCGAGCGAGACCGTCTCGGACACGACGGACTGGAATCCTCCGTGCTCGCTCATGCCGACGGCGCCGAAGCGGGCAGCATGCGGGTACGCCTTGGCGATGGCGGCGGAGAGCTTCTCCTTCGCCGGCTTCTCGGCCTTCACGGCGGCGTCGAGTGCGACCTTCAGCGGCGCCCAGGCGGCGAGCGCCTCGGCGACGCCGTCGGGGATTAGGTCGACGTCGGGGCATCCGGCATCGCGCCATGCGAGGAAGTCGTCAGCGCGTTCGATGAGCCACGCGATCATGTCGTCGTCGCGCTCGACGGGAATCCAGGTCGCACCGCCGGCGGGCGGCATGTCGTCCTCGTCGCGGGTCTCGGTGCCGTAGAGGCCGTAGTCGGCGCCGAGCACGTAGATCTGCCACTGGATCTGCGCGAGGTGCTCGATCGGGATGCCGTCGCCCTTGTAGCCGTACTCGTGCGACTTCACCTCGACGACGACGAGGAGGCCATCGAGGGCGATCCCGATTCCGTCGGGGGTGGCGCGGTGCAGGTCGTTCTCGAGCGCGGCCCAGAGCGCGGCGTTCGGGGTGAGGTGCGCCATCCGCTCGGCGGCCTCGTCGAGCAGCGCTGCCTCGCGGGCGTGGCCGGCGGCCGTGGCCTTGTTGCCGCGGAACGTGGAGCCGTTCATCTTCGCCTCTACGATGCGGCGGCGGGCCTTCAGCGTGGCGCGGGCAACCGCCCACGCCTCGGAAGCGGTGACGCCCTCGCCACGCTCGAGCATCCAAACGGTGCGCGGCGCATCCTCCGGGACAACGAGGCGGGCGGCGGTGATCTGCGGAGTCATGAGTCCCTCCCGGGAGTGAAGGCGGCGACGAATATCGCGAGGATGATCAGGATCGAGAGTTCGGCGCCGTTCCATACGGGCGCGGCGGCGGCGATGCCGCACGGGATCGAGAGGCCGATCGCGGTGACGATGAGCACCCACCGCCACGGCGCGAGAGGCCAGATGCTGCGGCGCTGCGGGACGATGGGCGTCGTGTCGGTCGTCACGCGAATGTGCGTGGTCGCGGTGACTGGCGGGAAGAAGTCGTTCACCGCCGTAGCGATGTCGTCGGTATCCTGAACTTCAGGCATGTACGTGCCTTTCTCTTCTGGTGGGGCGCCCGGTGCAACGGGCGCCCTGCTTTCGTATGTGGGGTCAGTGAGACAGGGAGCCGGAGCCGAGGCGCACTCGGAGCCGCTCGAGGCCGCGCGCGGTGATCCGGACCTGCGGCGGTGACGGCACGAGCTCGCCGTCGGCGTCGCGGTGCGGCGGCTGCGCACGCTCCGCCATGTATCCGGAGTCGAGCGTCGACGCGTACGGCCGCCACCGGCGCTTTTCACCTCGATAGATCCACCGGATCTCGGCGAGGGACGCGAAGAGCCGGTCACGGCCCGTCGAGATTCCGGCGCGGGTCAGCAGCGCTGCGGCATCGGCGACCGCGTAGTCACCCTCGGCCGATGCCAACTCGTCCCACGCCTCAGCCTTCGGCGTCAGCACCTCGATCTGCTGGTGCGCTTCCGAGATCAGTTCGTTCGCCGCGGTGACCGCCCGCGCGAGCAACTGCTCACGCGACTCCGGCACGACGTAAGCACCGGATCGGCGAATGCTCGGCAACACCTCGTGCGTGATCCAGCGCTTGAACGCCCGGACGCCTGGCACGCGAGAACGAAGGATCGCGGAGAACAGGCCAGCCTCGCTGATGATCGTCGACTCCTGGACGCCGCCAGGGGTGTGCAGATTGCGCACCCCCTTCTCGTCCTCATCGAGCGTGCGAGTCATCGCCGACGTCGCCGAGTACCCGAGCACCATCGCTACGTCGACTGCGACGAACCACGGTTCGCCGTCGATCACGACCGTGCGGACCACGACGCCCTCGAAGTCGAACACCTCGAGCGCGCTCACGACTGCTCCTTCGTAGTGACGAGTGTCGAGCGCACGTAAGCGTCGATGTCAGCCCGCGCGTAGACCACTGTCTTTGCCGACGGTTTCGCATAGCGCGGCCCCTTACCTGCGTCGCGCATCCGCTGCAGCAAAGTCACGGTCATGCCGGGGACTCGCTCACACACTTCCGACGGAGACAGCCAGACTGCGGGTTCTGCGGAGGCGCTACCGCGCGGCTTCAGCGGGGTGACATTCCCCTGCCGCGCGCTCATGCCGCCGCCCGACGCATCTCGGCGGCGGCTTTCTGCTCCGGGGCCTCTGCGCGGTGCGCGATCTCTTCGAGGCTGAGGCCGAGCCAGGAGACGGCCCGAAAGAGTTCCACGAGGTTGAAGGTGGTCGATCCGTTGAGCCGCTTCCCCGCGGTGTGCTGGGTAATCCCGAGCACAAGGGCGAGTTCACTCGCGGTCTTCCGCTGGCGCGCCATCTCGGCGCGGATCTCGGCGGCGACGCTGAGTGCGGCTGCAGTCTCGGGTGTCTGCTTAGTCATACGGCCTATCGTGAATGACTAATCATTCGCTGTCAAGCTGATCATTCATCTTGACGAAAAATCATTCACCCGGCAGACTGATCCCCATGGACGATGAAGAACTCGCCAAGCGCTTCTCCGACGCCGTGGTGTCCGAGATCAAAGCCGAGATGGGCCGTCAGGATCTCTCCTCGCGCGGCCTCGCAAAGCTGATCGGTTCGAACCCGCAGTTCGTCTCGTCCCGTCTCGACGGAGGAAACCCGCGTACGGGCGAACGGGTCATCCTGAACATCCGAGACATCATCGTGATCGCCAGCGCCCTCGGCATGCCATGGGCAGAGTTGATGACCCGTGCCGAGAATGTCGCACGTCGCCAGGATGATTACGACCTGGTCGCCAACGAGTCGATCAACGAGTTCCCCGAAGGCAACGACGCGGATTTCGAATCCGCATGACCGCACTTCACCAAGGGAGACCCAGATGGACATCTGGAATCTTGCGTCCGATCTCGGCCTGACCGTCCGCGAGTATCGCGGCATCCACCGCAGCGGATACGCACCCGGGAACAACCAGATCGAACTCACGCCGGGGATGCGTGGCCGCATCCTCCGCGGGGTCATGTGCCATGAGATCGCCCATCACGTACTCGGGCACCGACCGACTGACTTCGGACTCATCCGAAAGCGCCAGGAGGCCGCCGCGAATGTCTGGGCGGCGCAGACGCTCATCACGCCGGAGGCGTACGCCGAAGCAGAGCACCACCGCGACGGCCACGTCACCGCGATGGCGATCGACCTGAACGTTCCGGACGAGCTCGTCGTCGTGTACCGCAGCACACTGCTCCGCACCGAAGGAACCGTCTACATCGACCCGCGCATGGGCACCGGGCAGTTCGCTCACCGCATCGAGGTGGGCTGAAATGGCTGGCTCAATCACGCCCTACGACACGGCTCGAGGGCGCCGATACAGGGTGCGATATCGGAAGCCTGACAAGTCTCAGACCGATAAACGCGGGTTCAAGACAAAGAAGGATGCCGAACTCTTCCTGGCCACCGTGACGCTCTCGAAAGCCAGGGGCGAGTACTTGGATCCCACCGAGGGCAGGAAGACGCTCGCCGCCTTTAAGGAGGCCTGGGAGGCGGAACGGCTTGCCCCGCTGAAGCCCTCGTCCCGGCACGCGATGGAGACCGCATGGCGTGTGCACGTCGAACCGCGCTGGGGGGGCCGTGAGATTGCCGGAATCAAGCGGACCGAGATTGCGAGTTGGGTCTCGGAACTCAGCAATGAGAAGTCCGCACAGACCGTGCGCCGCATCATGTTCGTGCTATCTGGCGTTCTGGCAATCGCTGCGCGTGAACACTCGATTCCCCGTAACCCGGCCGTCGGTGTGCAACTCCCCGCGAAGCGTAGGAAGTCACCCCGCTATCTGACACACGCCCAAGTCGCGACGCTTTCCGGGTGCGCCCGAAACGAAAGTGAGAGCGCACTCATCGAGCTATTCGCATATTCAGGGCCGCGGTGGGGTGAGGCTGTCGCGATCCGCGTCCGGCACCTCAACATGCTGCGCCGCCGGATCCGCATCGAGGACAACGCCGTCATCGTGAAGGGCGTCTACGAGATCGGCACACCGAAGTCAGGCGCCGCTCGGGAGATTCCGATCCCGCCGCACCTGGTGAACCGGATCGCGAGGCTCTGCGAGGCCAAGGGGCCGGACGCCTTCGTTTTCGGCGACGGCGCAGCACCGACCCCCTACCCTCACGCGACGAGCGGATGGTTCGTCGGAACAGTGCGACGCGCACGAGAGAAGGACCCGACGATCCCCGTGATCACGCCGCACGACCTCCGCCACACTGCAGCATCCCTCGCGGTCTCGTCTGGCGCCCACGTGAAAGCCGTGCAGCGGATGCTCGGACACGCCTCCGCGGCGATGACGCTCGACGTGTACGCCGACCTGTTCGACGACGATCTCGAGGCCGTGGCGCAGGCAATGAGCGCTGCGCGAGCGGCCGCCGTCTCGTGACACGCCACCGATCATGCAATGTTGCACAGGTGGGCATACCTGGAGGATGATCAGTGTTGTTCTCGTTGTGATCGACCGCAAGGGATCTGACCGCTAACGACAAAGACCCCCGACCGAAGTCGGGGGCCTGTGCCTTTCCTAGAGGTTCACTGGATCAAGCTGCTGCAACAGCTTCAACCAGATAGCGGTACGCGCATTCTCCCTTGCGGTCGATGCACGGCGGGAACGTAGCTCCGCGCTCGTGGCGCGTGACGACTCCGTACTGATCGGCCCAGTCTCCGTCGAACGGAACCCGCTGGCCCGTCTTCCAGGCCCCATCGGGCCCCTGCGGCATATGCATGGTCATACTCCTTCACCTCCTCTCCTCGTGAGCTCGTGCCGACGTCGGCACGACAACGAGGAAGGGTCCCCACAGATGCGTGAGGACCCTTCAGCCGGGTTGCCAAGGAGCGCGACGTCGCCGTCGCGCCGACTCCATGTCGATGACGCGTGGGCAAAACGTGGGCACGAGTGTCTCGTGCTTCACTCCGCTCGAGCGATAGTCCAGTGCTGCCCATCTTCACCTCCTGGCAAAATTCATGGATGATCTGGGCTTTCAGAAGTCCCAGTCGTCGTCTTCCGTGGCCTCGGCCTTGCCGATGACATACGACGAACCCGAACCGCTGAAGAAGTCGTGGTTCTCGTCGGCGTTCGGGGAGAGCGCCGAAAGGATCGCCGGGTTCACGTTCGTCACGGACGACGGGAACATCGCCTCGTAGCCGAGGTTCATCAGCGCCTTGTTGGCGTTGTAGTGCAGGAACTTCTTGACGTCCTCGGTCAGCCCGACGCCGTCGTAGAGGTCCTGCGTGTACTGCACCTCGTTGTCGTACAGCTCGTACAGCAGCGAGAAGGTGTAGTCCTTCAGCTCGTCGCGACGGGCCTGGTCGACCCGCTCGAGCCCCTTCTGGAACTTGTAGCCGATGTAGTACCCGTGCACGGCCTCGTCTCGGATGATGAGGCGGATGAGGTCGGCGGTGTTGGTGAGCTTGGCGCGGCTCGACCAGTGCATCGGCAGGTAGAAGCCCGAGTAGAACAGGAAGCTCTCCAGCAGGGTCGAGGCGACCTTGCGCTTGAGCGGGTCGTCGCCCTGGTAGTAGTCCATGACGATCTGAGCCTTCTTCTGAAGGTTCGGGTTCTCCACCGACCAGCGGAACGCCTCATCGATCTCCTTGGTCGACGCGAGCGTCGAGAAGATCGAGGAGTAGCTCTTGGCGTGCACCGACTCCATGAACGCGATGTTCGTGTAGACGGCCTCCTCGTGCGGGGTGATCGCGTCGGGGATCAGCGAGACGGCACCGACCGTGGCCTGCACCGTGTCGAGCAGCGTGAGTCCGGTGAAGACGCGCATGGTGAGCAGCTGCTCGTCGGACGTGAGGGTGTTCCACGACTGGATGTCGTTGGACAGCGGGATCTTCTCGGGCAACCAGAAGTTGTTCACGAGGCGGTTCCACACCTCCACATCCTTGTCGTCGTGGATGCGGTTCCAGTTGATCGCCTGCACGTGCTCGACCAGCTTGAGTCTTTCGGGAGGGGTCATCATCATTTCCTGTTCGAGAATCCCTGGAGCATCAGAGCATGCAGCTGACGCACTCGGACATGTCCGTGCCCTCGAGCGCCATCTGACGGAGGCGGATGTAGTAGATCGTCTTGATGCCCTTGCGCCATGCGTAGATCTGCGCCTTGTTGATGTCGCGCGTCGAGGCGGTGTCCTTGAAGAACAGCGTCAGGGACAGCCCCTGGTCGACGTGCTGCGTGGCGGCGGCGTACGTGTCGATGACCTTCTCGTAGCCGATCTCGTACGCGTCCTGGTAGTACTCCAGGTTGTCGTTCGTCATGAACGCCGCCGGGTAGTAGACGCGGCCGAGCTTGCCTTCCTTGCGGATCTCGATCTTCGACGCGATCGGGTGGATCGACGACGTCGAGTTGTTGATGTACGAGATCGACCCGGTCGGCGGCACCGCCTGCAGGTTCTGGTTGTAGATGCCGTGCTTCTGGATGGACGCCTTCAGCTGCGTCCAGTCCTCCTGCGTGGGGATGTGCTTGCCGGCGAAGAGTTCCTTGACCTTCTCGGTCTCGGGAACCCAGGCGCGCTCGATGTACTTGTCGAAGAACTCCCCCGACGCGTAGGTGGAGTCCTCGAAGCCGTCGAAGGCCTGCTTGCGCTCGATCGCGAGGTTGTTCGACGCGCGCAGCGCGTGGAACAGCACGGTGTAGAAGTAGATGTTCGTGAAGTCGATGCCCTCTTCGGACCCGTAGAACACGTGCTCACGAGCGAGGTAGCCGTGCAGGTTCATCTGCCCGAGGCCGATCGCGTGCGAGCGGTCGTTGCCGTCCTCGATCGAGCGCACCGACCCGATGTGGCTCTGGTCGCTCACCGCGGAGAGCGCCCGGATCGCCGTCTCGACGGTCTGGCCGAGGTCGTCGGCATCCATCGACAGCGCGATGTTCATCGAGCCGAGGTTGCAGGAGATGTCCTTGCCGATCTCCTTGTACGAGAGGTCCTCGTTGTAGGTGGTCGGCGTGTTCACCTGCAGGATCTCGCTGCAGAGGTTGGACATGTTGATCCGACCCTTGATCGGGTTGGCCTTGTTCACCGTGTCCTCGAACATGATGTACGGGTAGCCCGACTCGAACTGGATCTCGGCGACGGTCTGGAAGAACTCGCGTGCGTTGATCTTGGTCTTCTTGATGCGGGCGTCGTCGACCATCTCGCGGTACTTCTCGGTGACCGAGATGTCGCCGAAGGGCACGCCGTAGACCTTCTCGACGTCGTACGGCGAGAACAGGTACATGTCCTCGTCGTTCTTCGCGAGCTCGAACGTGATGTCGGGCACGACGACACCGAGCGAGAGGGTCTTGATGCGGATCTTCTCGTCGGCGTTCTCGCGCTTGGTGTCGAGGAAGCGCATGATGTCGGGGTGGTGCGCGTTGAGGTACACGGCTCCCGCGCCCTGGCGGGCGCCGAGCTGGTTGGCGTAGCTGAAGCTGTCTTCGAGGAGCTTCATCACCGGGATGATGCCGGAGGACTGGTTCTCGATCTGCTTGATCGGGGCGCCGGACTCGCGGATGTTCGAGAGCAGCAGCGCCACGCCGCCGCCGCGCTTGCTCAGCTGCAGAGCGGAGTTGATGCCGCGCGCGATCGACTCCATGTTGTCCTCGATGCGCAGCAGGAAGCAGCTGACGAGCTCGCCGCGCTGCGCCTTGCCGGAGTTGAGGAAGGTCGGAGTGGCCGGCTGGAAGCGACCCGAGATGATCTCCTCGACCAGGTTGACAGCGAGCTCCTCATCGCCGTCGGCCAGACCGAGAGCGGTCATCACGACGCGATCCTCGAACCGCTCCAGGTAGCGCTTGCCGTCGAAGGTCTTCAGCGTGTAGCTGGTGTAGTACTTGAAAGCGCCCAGGAACGTCGCGAAACGGAACTTCTTCGAGTAGGCGAGATCGTTGAGCTTCTGGATGAAGTCGAACGAGTACTTCTCGATGACCGAGCCCTCGTAGTACTCCTTCTCCACGAGGTAGTCCAGTCGCTCCTTGAGCGAGTGGAAGAACACCGTGTTCTGGTTCACATGCTGCAGGAAGTACTCGCGCGCGGCACGCTTGTCGGCGTCGAACTGGATCTTGCCGTCCGCGTCGTACAGATTGAGCATCGCGTTGAGCGCGTGGTAGTCCATGCCCTCGAATGCCGGGTTGCCCTTGAATGCCGCCTGTTCGGTCACTGCAGTTCCAGCTTCCACCGTCGTTCCAATCCGTCGCTCACGCGATCCACGTCGTCCTGCGTGCCGAAGATTTCGAGCCGGTACAAGTGCGGCACCTGACACTTGCGGCTGATGATGTCACCGGCGAGACAGAAGGACTCGCCGAAGTTGGTGTTGCCTGCGGAGATGACCCCGCGGATGTGGCGCCGGTTGCGCTCGTCGTTGAGGAACCGGATCACCTGCTTGGGGACGGCGCCGCTTTCGACGCCGCGCCCCTCACCCCCGCCGTAGGTGGGAGTGACCAGCACGAAGGGCTCGTCGATGACGAGGTCGCCCTCCTGCCGGTGGAGCGGGATGCGCGTCGCCGGAAGCCCGAGCTTCTCGACGAAGCGCGCCGTGTTGCCGGACACGCTCGAGAAATACACCAGGAGCGGCGCGGCTGTCGCGACGGCGCTCATGGTGCGTCACGCCAGGCGGGAGGCGAGTGCGTCGATCTTGTCGGGACGGAAGCCCGACCAGTGGTCCTCGTCGGTGACGACGACCGGCGCCTGCATGTAGCCCAGCGCCTTGACCTGCTCCAGGGCCGTCGGGTCCTCCGACAGGTCGTGGATCTCGTACTCGATGCCCTTGGCATCCAGCGCGCGGTAGGTTGCGTTGCACTGGACGCAGGACGGCTTGGTGTAGACCGTGATCGACATCTCATCCCCTCAGATTCTTTGATTTCCCGGCAGGCCCCCCGCCGGGAGTTCAATACTACATATGGGTACGGACATTGGGGGCGACCACAAGGGCTAGTAGTTACATCCCTGTAGTTTTCCACCGCTCTCCCCTGTTACAACACAGGTTCTCCACCGTTTCTTCCACAGGCGCAGGTGCTCACGGAACGGTCTCGAAGCGCGGAATTCTGCGGCTCCGAACCTCCTTCGCCGGATCCATCCACAGGGGGCACCATACGCGGGGCATCCGACATCCGATTTCCTGTGGAAAGGACCCTCCGGCGTGTCGTCGGCGTGTCGCATCCGCTCGGACTTCGACGGTCGCCGCCGGTCACCGGTACCGTGGTCTGGTGGCGGGATATCGGGATCTTCTTCGCACGCCCGGAGTGGCGCGCATGATCGCGGCTCAGCTGACCGCGCGGTTCCCCAACGGCATGGCGTCGCTGGCGATCCTGCTGCATGTGGAGCAGCAGACCGGCTCCTACGGCGCCGCCGGCCTCGTGCTCGCCGCGACCTCGGTCGGGCAGGCCGTCGCCGGTCCGGTGACCAGTCGGTGGATGGGCGTCTGGGGCATGCGGCGCGTCATCACGCTCACGCTCAGCGTCTGCGTCGTCGCCGTGATCGCGCTCGCCCTGCTTCCGCTGAACGTTCCGGGGTACATGGCGCTCGGCATGCTCGCGGGCCTGTCGACTCCGCCGATCCAGTCCGCCGCGCGCACCATCTACCCGAAGCTGGTCAACTCGTCGCAGCTGACTCCCCTGTTCTCGCTCGACGCCTCACTGCAGGAGATCATCTGGATCATCGCGCCGGTGGTCATCACGCTCGTCTCCACCCAGGTCGGCACCGTGCAGGGGCTGCTGCTCGTCGCGATCATCCTCGTCGGCGGAGGCGCCTGGTTCATCCTGTCGCCCGAGGTCGGCCGCGTCCGCATCCCGCGCAGCCGGAACGCGTTCGGCAAGGTCGTGCTGAAGCCCCCGGTCATGCTCGCGACGGTCATCGGCTTCCTCCTCATCGGGGCGTGCGCGGCCGTCGAGGTCGGCGTGGTGGCGACCTTCGATCACGGCAGTCTCGCCGCCGGCCTCGTGCTCGCGGTGTTCTCGGTCGGCAGCCTCGCCGGCGGCCTCGCGTTCGGGCACATCCCGATCGGCCCATGGGCGATGGCTCGGCGCTTCGTCATCATCACCATCGGCCTCTCGCTGACCATGGTCTCGCTCGACGCCTTCTGGCTGGGCGGCACGCTGATCCTCGCCGGCATCGGCATCGCCCCGGCCCTCGCGGTGCTGTTCGCGATCACAACGGCGAGCGTGAAGTTCAGCGAGACGGCTGAGGCCTTCGGCTGGGCCGGAACCGGGCAGCTCATCGGCGCCGCAGCCGGATCCGCCATCGGGGGCTTCCTCGTCGACGCCACCGGCGGGGCCCGCGGCGCCTACCTGGCCGCGGCGCTGTTCGCCGCGGTGGGCCTGATCGTCTCCGTCGTCTTCGTCCGTTCCTTCCCCGACCTGCGTCACCGCGATCCCAGCCCCTATCCAGACACCGAACCTGTGGCGGTCACCCCCTCATGAGCATCCCCTCCCCTGCCGTCTCGCCGGCGATCGTCTGCGTCGGCGAGACGATGGCCCTGATCGTGCCCACCGGTGCCGCGCTGGCCGACGCCGACACCGCGACCATCGGGCTCGCCGGCGCCGAATCGAACGTCACCGCGGGAATCGTCGCCGCCGGCCATCGTGCGGCCTGGGCCTCCCGGCTGGGCGATGACCCGCTCGGGTCGCGGATCGTGTCGGAGCTCGCACGTCGCGGCATCGAGCTGTGGGTCGAACGAGACCCGGATGCTCCCACGGGCGTGATGTTCAAGGACCCCGGCGCCGAGAACTCGTCCGTCTACTACTACCGCCGCGGCTCGGCCGCGGCGGCGATGGCACCCGGCTTCCTCGCCCCCGAGCGGCTCGCCGGTGTGCGGATCGTGCACACCACCGGGATCACCCCGGCGCTGTCCC
This sequence comes from Microbacterium aurantiacum, assembly GCF_002872075.1. Taxonomy (GTDB): domain Bacteria; phylum Actinomycetota; class Actinomycetes; order Actinomycetales; family Microbacteriaceae; genus Microbacterium; species Microbacterium aurantiacum_A. The sequence goes on from NZ_PGGU01000003.1 coordinate 25,616, forward strand.
CGTCCTCCCGGGCGATGGTCGACCGGCTCTTCGCCGACGCACGTTCGGCCGGCGCTCTGGTCTCCTTCGACGTCAACGACCGCCGTCCGCTGTGGAGCATGGAGGATGCCGCGGCCACCCTCGCCCGACTCGCCGACGCCGCTGACATCTGCTTCGTGGGACGCGACGAGGCGGAGCGGATCTGGGGGACGCGCACGGCAGAGGAGATCCGCGCGCACCTGCCAGGAACGGGACTGCTCGTCGTCAAGGACGGCGACGTCGGCGCCACCGCTTTCGACGGCGACGCCGATCCCGTCTTCGTCCCGGCTCCCCGCGTCGACGTCGTGGAGCCGGTGGGCGCTGGTGATGCCTTCGCCTCGGGCTTCCTCGCGGCGACCCTGGAGGATCGCCCGCTGATCGAGCGTCTCGCCGCAGGTCACGCCGCCGCGGCGCGGGTGCTCACGATCACCGCGGACATGCCGCCGATCGACTGAAGCCACGCCCTCGACCGGCACGCCGTCCTAGGCTGAGACCATGCCTGCGCCCCTCACTCTGCCCCGCATCTCCTGGGGCGAGCCCGCATCGCCGCGCCGAGCGCTGCTCGTCCATGGCCTCGGTTCATCCGGCGCGCTGATGTGGCGCCTCGGCGACGCGCTGGCAGTAGCCGGCTGGCACGCCACTGCTGTGGATCTGCGCGGTCACGGCGATGCCCCTCGCTCGATGGACTACACGGTCTCCGCCTACGCCGCCGACCTCGTCGCCGCCCTCCCTGCCGGTGGCGGCCCCTGGGACGCCGTGGTCGGGCACTCGCTCGGCGGAGCCGCGAGCGCCGTCGCCGCGGCATCCGCACCGGAGTGGACACGACGACTCGTGCTCATCGACCCGGCGATCCTGGTCGAGGGGCGCGACGCGAACGTGATCCGCAAGAGCCAGGAGCGCGCCTTCACCGACCCCCGTGTCGACACGGTGCGGTCGGAGCATCCGCACTGGCACCCGCAGGACCAGGAGCTGAAGGTGGATGCCGTGCTGCGCGCCAGTCGCTGGGCGGTCGAGCAGACCAGCGCGCAGAACAGGCCGTGGGACGTGCGGGCCGATGTCGCACGATTGACGGTTCCGACGCACGTGATCGGCGCCGATCCCGCCGTCTACAGTCTCTTCACCGGCCCCGTCGCCGACGAGGTCCTCGCGGGCAACCCGGGCATCACGATGTCCGTCGTCGCCGGTGCCGGTCACTCGCTGCACCGCGACAAGCCCGACGAATCCATCCGCCAGCTGCTGGAGGCCGTGACATGAGCACCTTCGACCCCGCCACGATCCTCCCCGACGCTCTGCTCGATCGCATCCGCGAGCGCGCCCCGATCCATGACAGGGAGAACACGTTCCCGCAGCAGGATCTCGACGAACTGCGCGACGCCGGATACCTGTCGATCCTCGTTCCCGCCTCGCGCGGCGGTGCCGGTCTCGGTCTCGCGGAGGCCGCGATCCTGCAGCAGCGGTTGGCGACGGCGGCCCCCGCCACCGCGCTCGCCATCAACATGCACCTGGTGTGGACCGGTGTCGCCAAGGTCTTCGCTGACCGCGGCGTTCCCGGGCTCGAGTTCGTGCAGGACGGCGCGGTCGCCGGTGAGGTCTTCGCCTTCGGGATCAGCGAGGGCGGCAACGACCTCGTGCTGTTCGGCAGCGACACGGATGCCGCACCGCTCCCCGACGGCGGCTATGCCTTCACGGGCACGAAGATCTTCACCTCCCTCGCCCCGGTGTGGACGAAGCTCGGCCTGCATGGCCTGGACACCACCAGCGAGGATGCACCGAAGCTCGTCTTCGCCTTCGTCGAGCGCACCGATGCCGTCGTCACCGGTGATGACTGGGACACGCTCGGGATGCGCGGAACGCAGAGCAGGACGACGCGCCTGAACGGAGCCGTCGCCCGAGCCGAGCATGTGGTGCGCCGCATCGATCCGGGCCCGAACCCCGACCCCATCGTCTTCGGCATCTTCGCCGTCTTCGAGATCCTCCTGGCCTCGGTGTACACCGGGATCGCGCGACGCGCGCTGGAACTCGCCGCCGAGACCGCCCAGAAGCGCCGCTCGAAGAAGACCGGAGCCGCGTACAGTCAGGACCCCGACATCCGCTGGCGGATCGCCTCGATGGGACTCGCCTACGACGCGCTGCCCCCGCAGATCGACGCCCTCGCCCGCGATGTCGACGAGATGGCCGACAACGGAACCCGCTGGTTCTCGCTGCTCTCCGGCGTGAAGCACCGCGCGATCGTGATGGCGAAGGGAGTCGTCGACGAGGCGATGCTGGTCGCCGGCGGCGGCTCGTACTTCTCCTCGAACGAACTCTCCCGCCTCTACCGTGATGTACTCGCCGGCGCATTCCATCCCTCCGACCCGGAATCGGCGCACGCGACCATGGCGACGGCGTGGCTGGGACCTCTGGATTCGTGACTCGATTCGGCTGAATGCATAAGCCGATTCGATTGAAATCGACGATTTCCATTGAGGAGCCGTCGCCGAAGTGCGAAGATCGCACCATGAGCTCGAAGAAGAGATCCCCGCTCGATGACCTTTCGAAGACCATCATCGAGCTTCTGCAGGAGGACGGCCGGCGTTCGTATTCCGACATCGGACGGGTGGTCGGGCTCAGCGAGGCGGCGGTGCGCCAGCGGGTGCAGAAGCTGACGGACTCGGGCGTCATGCAGATCGTCGCCGTCACCGACCCGATGCAGCTGGGCTTCCGCCGTCAGGCCATGATCGGGATCCGTGTCTCCGGCGATGCCCGTCTCGTCGCCGAGGCCGTGGCGGCCATACCCGCGGTCGACTACGTCGTGGTGACCGTCGGATCCTTCGACGTGCTCGCCGAGGTGGTCTGCGAAGACGACGAGGATCTGCTCGCCCTGCTCGGCGACAGCATCCGTCCCATCGACGGCGTGCTGTCCACCGAGACCTTCATCTACGCGAAGCTGCAGAAGCAGCTCTACAACTGGGGGACCAGATGACCACGTCACGTCAGCGCGCATCCGAGGCAGAGTTGCAGCGGATGGCGAAGGATCATCTCTGGATGCACTTCACCCGCCAGTCCTCGATGGCCGAGAACGGCGTCCCGATCATCGTCAAGGGAGACGGGCACCACATCTGGGATGCCCAGGGCAAGCGCTACTTCGACGGACTCTCCGGTCTCTTCGTGGTGAACGCGGGTCACGGCCGGCGACGCCTCGCCCACGCCGCCGCCCAGCAGGCGTCCGAGCTCTCTTTCTTCCCGCTGTGGTCGTACGCGCATCCCGCTGCGATAGAACTGGCCGACCGGCTCGCTGACGAGGCACCGGGCGATCTGAACCGAGTCTTCTTCTCCACCGGCGGCGGTGAAGCGGTGGAGACGGCGCTGAAGCTCGCGAAGCACTACTGGAAGCTCATGGGCAAACCCACCAAGCACAAGGTCATCTCGCGCTCGGTGGCGTACCACGGCACCCCGCACGGCGCGCTCGCGATCACCGGCATCCCGGCGATGAAGTCGATGTTCGAGCCGGTCGCCCCCGGAGGCTTCCGGGTGCCGAACACGAACTTCTACCGTGCGGCGGAGATGGGCGCGCCGGCCGACGACGTGGAGGCGTTCGGACGCTGGGCCGCCGACCGCATCGAGGAGATGATCCTGTTCGAGGGCGCGGACACCGTCGCCGCCGTCTTCCTGGAACCGGTGCAGAACTCCGGCGGATGCTTCCCTCCCCCTCCCGGTTACTTCGCCCGGGTGCGCGAGATCTGCGACCGGCACGATGTGCTGCTCGTCTCCGACGAGGTCATCTGCGCGTTCGGGCGCCTCGGTCACACCTTCGCCTGCACCGGATACGGGTACGTCCCCGACATGATCACCTGCGCGAAAGGCATGACCAGCGGCTACTCGCCGATCGGCGCCACGATCGTGAGCGATCGGATCTACGAACCGTTCTCACACGGACAGGTGTCGTTCCCGCACGGCTACACCTTTGGCGGTCATCCCGTCTCCGCCGCCGTCGCCCTGGAGAACCTCGCCATCTTCGACGAGGAGCGACTCAACGAGCGCGTCCGCGAGAACTCGCCGCTGTTCCGCGCAGAGCTGGAGAAGCTGCTCGATCTCCCCATCGTCGGCGATGTGCGCGGCGACGGCTACTTCTTCGGCATCGAGCTCGTGAAGGACAAGGACACCAAGGAGACCTTCGACGATGCCGAGTCGGAGCGGCTGCTGCGCGGCTTCCTCTCGCCCGCCCTGTTCGAGGCAGGCCTCTATTGCCGCGCCGACGACCGCGGCGATCCGGTGATCCAGCTCGCCCCGCCGCTGACCGTCGGTCCCGCCGAGTTCCGCGAGATCGAGCAGCTGCTGCGGAGCGTTCTCACCCGGGCATCCGAGGTGCTCTGAGACCGGATCAGGGTGTTTCGTGGTCGGCGGGCCGCCGAAGTCAGATCAGGAAGCCCCTGAGAAGCGCCTCGGAGCCCGCAAGGTGATCCCGCATCGCCGACTCGGCGGCGTCGGGGCGGCCCGCCAGGATCGCCGTGACGATGTGTTCGTGCTGCTCCCCGGAATGCTGGATGTTGCGTGGCATCAGCGGGAAGGTGTCGAGCCACGCATTGACGTCCGCACGGTTCTCGGCGACGAGCGCGACCAGTGACGGGACACCGGCCGCCTCGGCGATCGCCAGGTGGAACAGGGTGTCCAGCCGGCGGTACTCCCCCGGGCCCGCGGGCAGCGCGGCCTCGTGCCGGCCCCACAGGTCGGCCCTGGTCGCCGCATCCAGAGTCCTGCTGGCGGCGGCGTGCGCGGCTCCCGTCTCCAGCACGCGTCGAAGCCCGAGCACGTCGTCGAGCTCCGCGGCCGTCACGGCCGTGGAGACGGACGGCTGCGGGAGCGGATCCGCGACGAACGTACCGCCGTAGCGGCCCCGCCTCGGACGCAGGTAGCCGGTGTCGGCCAGTTCCCGGATCGCGTCGCGCACGGTGTCACGGCTGACGCCGAAGGATGCCGCCAGCTCGCGCTCCGGCGGCAGCGAGTCGCCGGGTGCCACCACGCCGAGACGGATGGTCTGGACGAGGCGGGCGACGGTGTCCTCCAGAGCGTTGCCGCGCCGAAGTGGCCGGTACACCGCCCTGCGCACCTCGGCGAGGTCGCCCTCGACTCCCTGCGGAGGATCGGCGCTCATAGCGGGGTGACGTAGGCGTTGCTGATGCCGCCGTCCACGACGAAGGCGCTGGCGGTGATGAAGGACGAGTCGTCGGAGGCGAGGAAGGCCACCGCGGCCGCGAGCTCCTCCGGCTCCGCGAAACGACCCATCGGCACGTGCACGAGACGGCGCTGCGCCCGCTCCGGGTCCTTCGCGAAGAGCTCCTGCAGGAGCGGCGTGTTGACCGGTCCGGGGCAGAGCGCGTTCACGCGGATGCCCTGGCGGGCGAACTGCACGCCGAGTTCGCGCGACATCGCCAGCACGCCGCCCTTCGAGGCGGTGTAGCTGATCTGCGAGGTCGCCGACCCCAGCAACGCGACGAACGAGGCCGTGTTGATGATGGAACCGCGGCCGGCAGGCACCATGTGGCGAAGGGCAGCCCGGCTGCACAGGTACACGCTCTTCAGGTTCACGTCCTGCACCCGGTCCCACGCCGGCAGCTCGGTGGTCTCGATGGAGTCGTCGTCGGCCGGTGAGATGCCCGCGTTGTTGAAGGCGATGTCGATCCGCCCGAACTCGGCGGCGACACCGTCGAACAGCGCGTTCACCTTGGCCTCGTCGGCGACGTCGACGGAGCGGAACGCTCCGCCCACCTCGGCGGCGGCCGCCTCGCCGGTGGCAGGATCGACGTCGGCGATGACGACGAACGCGCCTTCGGCGGCGAATCGCTTCGCGGTGGCGAAGCCGATGCCGCTCGCGCCGCCGGTGATGATCGCGACGCGGTCCTTGAGTCGCTGGGTCAGATCAATGCTCATGTGTGTGCTCCGGTTGAAGGGTCGGATGGAGGAGGGAAGCGATCAGGATGCGTCAGTGGCGAAGAAGACGTTCTTGGTCTCGGTGAAGTGCTCCGCGGCATCCGGTCCGAGCTCGCGCCCGAGGCCCGACGCCTTCATGCCGCCGAACGGGGTGGCGTAGCGGACCGAGGAATGCGAGTTCACCGACAGCACGCCGCTCTGCACGCCCCGAGCCACCCGCACGGCGCGGCCGAGGTTCTCGGTCCACAACGAACCCGCCAGACCGTACGCGGTGTCGTTGGCGAGGCGGATCGCGTCGGCCTCGTCCTCGAACGGCATCACCGCGACGACAGGACCGAACACCTCCTGCTGTGCGATCCGGTCGGCGGGGTCGGCCAGCACCACCGTCGGCGCGAACCAGAATCCGTCACCGGCGGGCGCCGTGCCGCGGAACGCGACGTTCGCGTCGTCGAGGAACGACGCCACGGTGTCGCGGTGGTTCGCCGAGATGAGCGGTCCCATGTCGGTGTCCGCGCTGCCGGGATCGCCGACCCGCCAGGCCGCCACAGCCGGTTCGAGCAGCTCCAGAAAACGGTCGAATACCGATCGCTGCACGAGCAGGCGGCTGCGGGCACAGCAGTCCTGACCGGCGTTGTCGAACACCGAGCCTGGAACGGCGGCCACCGCCCGCTCGAGGTCGGCGTCGGCGAAGACGATGTTGGCGCTCTTGCCGCCGAGCTCCAGCGTGACCGGCTTCAGCGCCCTGGCGCATCCCGCGGCCACATCGATCCCGACCTCGGTCGACCCGGTGAAGACGACCTTGCGGACGTCGGGGTGCTCGACCAGACGCTGACCGACGATCGAACCGGATCCGGTGACGACCTCGAGCAGTCCGGCCGGCACACCGGCCTCGACGGCCAGCTCGCCGAGCCGCATCGCCGTGAGCGGTGTGAGCTCGGCGGGCTTCAGCACGACCGCGTTGCCCGCGGCGAGCGCCGGCGCGAACGCCCACGACGCGATCGTCATCGGGAAGTTCCAGGGCACGATGACCCCCACGACGCCGTACGGGTCGTGGAACGTCACGTCGAGTCCGCCTGCGACCGGGATCTGCCGCCCGGAGAGGCGCTCCGGATCGGCCGAGTAGTAGTTGAGCACCTGGGCGACGTGCGCCGCCTCCCACCGCGCCGATGAGATCGGGTGTCCGGAATTGAGCACCTCCAGCTGAGCGAGCTCCTCCACGGCGCCTTCGACCGCGCGGGCGAAGGAGCGCAGAGCATCGGCGCGCGCGACCGGAGCGAGAGCCGCCCAACGGCGTTGCGCGGCCATGGCGCGTGCGATCGCCGCATCCGTCTCCGCGACATCCGCTCGCGCGATGTCGCGGATGGGTGCACCGGTCGACGGGTTGATGACAGTGAACGCGCTCATCGCGCTTCCTCCTTCTGCCGCGCGGCGAACGCGCGAGCCTGTGAGACGAGATCTTCGAAGAGGCGCCGATCGTCGCTGTTCTCCTCGGGGTGCCATTGCACACCGACGAGATAGCCGTCGCCCGCGCCCTCGACGGCCTGTACCAGACCGTCGTCGGATCGCGCGCTGACGACGAGACCGTCGCCGAGCCGTCCGATGCCCTGATGGTGATAGCTGTGCACGGGGTAGTCGTCGTCGCCGAGAATCTGCGAGAGCGTCGTCTCTGCTTCGATGATCACCTCGTTCTCGGCGAAGACGCCACCGCCGATCCGGTAGCGATCGGTGCCCAGGGAATCCGGCAGATGCTGCTCGAGGGTGCCACCCCTCGCCACGTTCACCAGCTGCAGGCCCCGGCAGATGGCGAGCACCGGCAGCCGACGACGCTCGGCGGCACGGAACAGCGCCAGCTCCCATGCGTCGCGGTCGATGCGCGCAGCATCCGTCTGCGGATGGCGTTCGGCACCGTACAGCTCGGGCTGCACGTCGGCACCGCCGGTGAGGATCAGTCCGTCCAGCCCCGCGACGGCGATGTCGGCGTGCTGCTCCGCCTGCGGAGGCAGCAGCAGGGCGACGCCGCCGGAACCGGCGACGGCATTCAAATACACCTCAGGCAGGAACGCCGCGCGCACATCCCACACGCCCTGTCGGGCCCGTTCGAGATAGGTGCTGACGCCGATGCGCGGCGCCGCGACAACGCGGTCCGCCGACATCTCAGAGTCGTTCGAAGCCACGGACACGCTCCCAGTCGGTGACGGCGGCGTCATAGGCCTCGAGCTCGATGCGCGCCTGGTTCAGGTAGTGATCCACCATGTCGTCGCCGAACGCCTCGCGCGCGATCGTCGATTCGCTGAAGAGCTGCGCGGCCTCGCGCAGCGTCGTCGGCAGGTGATCGACGCCGGCCTCGTAGGCGTTGCCGGTGAAGCGCTCCGGCAGCGGCAGCTTGTTCTCGATGCCGTGGAGACCGCCGGCGATGATCGCCGAGATGCCCAGATACGGGTTCACGTCGCCACCGGGCACCCGGTTCTCGACGCGGAGCGCCGATCCGCTCCCGATCACCCGCAGCGCGCAGGTGCGGTTGTCGATGCCCCAGGCCACCCCGGTCGGCGCGAAGCTGCCCTTCGCGAAGCGCTTGTAAGAGTTGATGTTCGGCGCGTACAGCAGGGTGAACTCGCGCAGTGTGGCGAGGATGCCTGCGATCCAGTGCTCCATGATCGGGCTGAAGCCGTGCTCGCCGTCGCCCGCCATCACCGGGGTGCCGTCGTCCTCGCGGAGGGAGAGATGGATGTGGCAGCTGTTTCCTTCGCGCTCGTTGAACTTCGCCATGAAGGTCAGCGCCTGGCCGTGCTGCTCGGCGATCTCCTTCGCGCCGTTCTTGTAGATCGCGTGCTGGTCGGCGGTCTCGCGCACCTCCGCATAGCGGAACGCGATCTCCTGCTGGCCGAAGTTGCACTCGCCCTTGACGCCCTCGCAGTACATGCCGGCGCCGTCCATGCCGTTGCGGATGTCACGCAGCAGCGGCTCCATGCGGGTGGAGGCGAGGAGGTTGTAGTCGACGTTGTAGTCGGTGGCCGGGGTCAGGCCCTCGTACTTGCGCGCCCAGGCGTCCCGGTAGGTGTTCTCGAACACGATGAACTCGAGCTCGGTGCCCGAGAAGGCGGTCCAGCCCCGTTCGGCCAGGCGGTCGCGCTGGCGATCGAGGATCGCTCGCGGCGACGGCGCGACAGGTTCGCCGTTCTGCCAGACGAGGTCGGCCATCACGAGCGCTGTGCCCGGGAGCCAGGGCATGCGCCGGAGCGTCTCGGCATCCGGACGCAGCACCATGTCGCCGTACCCGCGGTCCCAGCTCGACATCGCGTAGCCGTCGACGGTGTTCATGTCGACGTCGACCGAGAGCAGGTAGTCGCAGGCCTCGGCGCCGTGATGCAGGATGTCCTCCTGGAACAGCCGCGCGGAGACGCGCTTGCCGACCAGGCGCCCCTGGGCGTCGGCGAAAGCCACGATCACCGTGTCGATCTCACCGGCGGCGATGCCGGCATCCAGCTGCTCGATGCTGAGGTTTCCCGACATCTGACGCTCCTGTCATTCGTTCGACGGAGCGATCAGCCGACCGGCTCCGCCCTCAGAGTAGAACACCATTCAGTTTAAAGGTAGACGAATCCACCATTGGCTGCCACAATCGGGCGCTAGGTGCACCCGGCGCCTGACTGCGTGCGAATGGAGATCGGATGTCCGAGCAGAACAGTGGGTCCCGGAAGGTCGGTGGAGCGACCTATACGCGCGCCGGCAGCGACTACTTCGAGAGGCGGACGCTGAAGCGCTCCGCCGGAGTGTGGGGGCTGTGGGGCCTCGCCGTCGCCGCGGTGATCTCCGGCGACTTCTCCGGCTGGAACTTCGGCATCGACTTCGCCGGCTTCGGCGGGATGCTCATCGCCTTCGCCATCCTCGTGCTCATGTACTACGGCATGATCTTCTCGATCGGAGAGATGGCTGCCGCGATGCCGCACACCGGCGGCGCCTATTCGTTCGCCCGCTCGGCCATGGGACCCTGGGGCGGCCTGGTCACCGGCGCCGCCGAGACGATCGAGTACGTCGCCACGACGGCGGTGATCGTGTACTTCTCAGCCTCGTATGCCAACGGCATCACCGCCGAGCTGCTCGGGTTCACGCTCCCGGGATGGGCGTGGTACATCATCCTCTACGTCGTGTTCATCGCCCTGAACTCGGCCGGAGCCGCGATCTCGTTCCGCTTCGCGATCATCGTCTCGGTGATCTCGATCGGCATCATCCTCGTCTTCTCGGCGATGGCCGCCTTCTCCGGCGCCTTCTCCTGGGCATCGCTGTGGGACATCGTCCCCGACCCCGGCCAGACCGCCTTCCTCCCGCACGGCGTGCTTCCGATCCTGTTCGCCCTCCCCTTCGCGATGTGGTTCTTCCTCGGGATCGAAGAGCTTCCGCTGGCAGCGGAGGAGTCGCACAACCCCACGCGCGACATCCCCAAGGCCGGGTTCTGGGCCCGCGGTACGCTCATCGTCACCGGCCTCCTCGTGCTGTTCCTGAACACCGGTATCCTCGGTGCCGAGGCCACGGGCGTGGCCGGCGAGCCCCTCCTCGACGGCTTCCGCGCCATCGTCGGCGACCAGATGGCCGCCGTGCTCGCGCTATTCGCCCTGATCGGCCTGCTCGCCTCGCTGCAGGGAATCATGTTCGCCTACGGCCGCAACATGTACTCGCTGTCCCGCGCCGGCTACTACCCCCGCTTCCTCTCGCTCACCGGCAAGCGCCAGACCCCGTGGGTCGCGCTGGTCGTCGGCGCCGCGATCGGCTTCGTCGCCCTGATCGTGCTCGATGTGCTCGCCGCGGTGGATGCGGAGGGCGCCGGGTCGGTGGCCGGCGCGATCGTGCTGAACATCGCCGTGTGGGGAGCCGTGCTCGCCTACGGGCTGCAGCTCGTGTCGTTCATGATCCTGCGCAAGAAGTACCCGAACGCGGATCGCCCGTACCGCAGCCCCTGGGGAATCCCCGGAGCCGTCATCGCGCTGGTGATCGCCGCGCTGATCTTCGTCGGCTTCCTGCTGAACCCCACCTTCGGTCCGGCGATCATCGCCATCGCGATCGTCTACGCGATCATCCTGATCGGGTTCGGACTGTTCTTCCGGCACCGGCTGGTGCTCTCCCCCGAGGAGGAGTACGCGCTCTCGGGCGGGACGCACGGCGACCCGCAGGCCGAGGGATACGACGCCATGGAGACGGAGGTCTTCGACGCGAAGTAGGCGTCGCCGGCTTCGACTCGAAGCGGGTCCGACCCGGGGGTCCGGGCCTACTTCGAGTCGAAGTCGAAGGCCTTCAGCAGTTCGAGCACCGCCTTGTCGCGCTCCTCGCCGCCGTGCTCGAACATGTGGGTGACGTGCGTGCGGAGGTGGTTCTCCAGCAGCAGGCGGTTGAGGGACTCCAGAGACCGCTGGATCGCGCGCGACTGCGTGATGATGTCCATACAGTACTCCTCGTTCTCGATCATCCGCGCGACTCCGCGCATCTGACCCTCGAGGATGCTGGTGCGGTGCAGAGCACGCTTCTTGATGTCTTCGATCACGGTTCGAGGTTACTCCGGCCACGGACATGTCCGGGTGCCGAGACAGGGGTCGCCCGGCACCGCAGGCATCCGCCTGTCCGCGTGAAAGGATGGCCACATGCCGCGAACTCCGATGACGCAGCTCTCCCCCGCCGATCAGGTGCGGCTCAGCGCCCTGCGCCGCATGAAGGCGGTCGCGCTCGGCGCACTGATCTTCATGGCGATCGTCTTCGTGATCGCGTTCGCGTTCCAGGAGCGCCTCGATTGGCTGGCGTACGTGCGGGCCGCCGCCGAAGGCGGTATGGTCGGCGCCCTCGCGGACTGGTTCGCCGTCACCGCGCTGTTCCGCCGGCCGCTGGGCCTGCCGATCCCGCATACCGCGATCATCCCGAGTCGCAAGGACGAGATCGGGCGCAGCCTCGGCGAGTTCGTCGAGACGAACTTCCTCGAAGCATCCGTCGTGCGCACGAAGCTGTCGAACACCGCCATCGCGCAGCGCGCCGGCGAGTGGCTCCGCGAAGCTCCGCACGCCGAGCGCGTGGCATCGGAGGGCGCCGCTGTCGCCTCCGCCGTGCTGAACGCGCTCAGCGACGACGACGTCCGCGACCTGATCACCGACCTCGCCCGCGAGCACCTGGTGTCGCCGGAATGGGGACCGCCCGCCGGCGCGTGGCTCGGGAGGATCGTCGAGGCCGACGCCCACCACGGCGCCGTGGATCTCGCCGTGGACAGCATCGCGACCTGGCTCGACGCCAACGCCGTCGCCTTCAGCGGCCTCATCTCGCGGCGCCTTCCGTCCTGGGTGCCGAAGCTTGCACACCGTTTCGTCGACGACACCGCCTACAACGAGGCCGTGCGCTTCGTCCATGCGGTGCAAGCCGATTCGCAGCATCCGGCCCGCCTCGCCGTCGACGGCTACCTGAACCGTCTCGCCGACAATCTGCAGCACGACCCCGCGACCCGGGCGAAGCTGGAGAACGCCAAGGCCACTTTGTTCGACAGCCCCCGCGTCGGCGCGCTGGCCGCCGAGGCGTGGAACACCGCGAAGGCCGGTCTGCTCACGGCTCTCGCCGACCCCGAGAGCGGGTTGCGACGCCGCGCCGCGCAGGCGCTGCAGGAGATCGGCGCGCGCCTGACGACCGATGCCGCCCTGCAGCACCGCGTCGACACCTGGGTCTCCGATGCGGCCGTGTTCCTCGTGGACCGGTACCGGCACGACATCGCCTCGATCATCACCGACACCGTGGAGCGCTGGGACCCGGCCGAGACGACGGAGAAGATCGAGCTCATGGTCGGCCGCGACCTTCAGTACATCCGCCTCAACGGAACATTCGTCGGAGCCCTCGCCGGCCTGGCGATCTTCACGATCGCTCACGCCCTGATCCCTGGAGTCTGACATGGCCCTGTCCTACGATCCGCTCTGGCCGCGCGCCGGGGGCTGGCCCGCGTTCGAGGGGACAGCGGATGCCGCGCTCCTCGGCGTCCCCGTATGGCGCACCTCGCTGTCGCCGACCGGGGCGCATGCGACGCCGACTGCCGTGCGCGAGGCTCTGCAGCGCTACGGGACGGCGCTGATGGGTCCGCCCCTGGTGGATCTGAACGACGTGCTGCGGATCACGGATGCCGGCGACGTGGTGGAACCCGACGGAGATGCCGGCGAAGCCGACACCATCGCGCGGGTCCGCGAGCTGAGCGCCGGCGCAGAGCTGGTCATCGCGATCGGCGGGGACAACTCGCTCACCTACCCGGTGGCTCTGGGCGCCTCGGCCACGGGTCTCATCACGTTCGACGCCCACTTCGACCTTCGCGACGGCGTCTCCAACGGCGCCCCCGTGCGCCGTCTGATTCAGGACGTACCCACTGCCTCGCCTCTGGACACGACCCGCGTCGACCCGACGCGGGTCGTGCAGATCGGCATCACCGATTTCGCCAACTCCGCCGCCTACGCGCGGCGTGCTGCAGACTGGGGCATCCGTGTCATCACACTCGACGAGTTGCGCCGGCGCGGCATCGACGACGTGGTGGCCGAAGCGCTCGAGGTCGCCGGCGCCGGCGCCGATCCGCGCGTGCACCTGGACATCGACGTCGACGTCTGCGATCGTGCGGTCGCCCCCGGTTGCCCCGCCAGCGTCCCCGGCGGACTTCAGGCGTGGGAGCTGCGCACGCTCACCCGAGCGGTGGGAAGCGATGCCCGTGTCGTCAGCGCCGATCTCGCGGAGGTCGACGCCACGGCAGATGCCGACGACGCGCGCACCGTCCGTCTCGCGTCGCTCTGCGTGCTCGAGCTGCTCACCGGACTCGCGGCCCGCCGACGCTGATCACTCGGCGTTCCCCGAAGCCAGCCGAACTGATGCTTGCGCTCGCGTTCTACATCGTTGTAGATTCGCGGACGTGCTCGTAGTCGAGCGCTGAACTCCGTCCGACGCCGAACAGGAGCACCATGCCCCGCACCGCTCGCACCCCGCTCGTCCTGGCAGCCGCTGCGGCCATCGCCCTCGGTTGCCTGACCGCAGCCCCGGCCTGGGCGAAACCTCCGGCAGCGGATCCTGCGCCGCCGCAGTTCTCCGACGTGACCGTGCACGACCCGTCGATCATCACTTCCGGTGACGACATCTGGGCCTTCGGGTCGCATGGCGCCTCGGCCCGCACCACCGACCTGATCGACTGGAAGCAGTACACCGTCGATCTGTCTCAGAACGCCGACAACGCGCTCTTCGACGACATCTACGCCGAGCTCGCCGAGACGTTCGAGTGGGCGAACACCAGCACGCTCTGGGCGTCAGACGTCATCCAGCTGCCGGACGGCCGCTTCGCCATGTACTACAACGCCTGCGAAGGATCCTCCCCCCGTTCCGCTCTCGGGCTCGCGACCTCGGACACGGTCGACGGCCCGTACGAGAACCAGGGCATCCTGCTCAAGTCCGGCATGTCCGGCGAGTCCGAGAATCCCGGCGAGGTCTACGATGCCCGCATCCACCCGAACGCCGTCGATCCGGACGTCTTCTACGACGCCGAGGGGGACCTGTGGTTGACCTACGGTTCCTACTCAGGCGGCATCCACATCCTGCGCCTGGATCCCGTGACCGGCGAGCCGCTGCCCGACCAGGGGTACGGGAAGCACCTCGTCGGCGGCAACCACAGCCGCATCGAGGCGCCGACCATCCAGTACGACGCCGAGAGCGGCTACTACTTCCTCTACCTGTCCTTCGGCGGGCTCGACGCCTCCGGAGGCTACGACGTCCGGGTCGCGCGTTCCACCTCTCCCGATGGCCCCTACCTCGACGCCGAGGGCAACGACATGGCCGACGTGAAGTCCGATCCGTCGCTGCCGCTCTTCGACGACGCCTCGATCCAGCCCTATGGCGTCAAGCTCATGGGCGGTCACCTGTTCACGCGCGAGCTGGGCGACGCCGGCACCGGGGCCGGAATCGGCTACGTGTCCCCCGGGCACAACTCCTGGTATCAGGACCCGGAGACCGGCCGCATGTTCCTCGTCTTCCATGCGCGATTCCCCGAGAGCGGCGAGTACCACGAGGTGCGCGTGCACCAGATCTGGATCAACGCGGAGGGGTGGCCGGTGATCTCGCCGCAGCGCTACGCCGGCGAGACAGCGCGAAAGGTGTTCCGCGACGACGTCGCCGGCGCCTGGCAGCTGGTGAACATGGGCAAGGACATCACCGCGACCGCGGCGGAATCGATCGACATCACGCTCGCCGGCAACGGCAGGATCACCGGGTCCGCAGCGGGCCGCTGGAAGATCACGGGCCAGAACGCCGCGACGCTGACGATCGACGGCGAGACCTACGTCGGAACGTTCATACCGGTGTGGGACCCGGCTCTGGAGACCTGGTCCACCGGTTTCACGGCGGTCTCGGACCGAGGCGTGAGCGTGTGGGGACGCAAGGTCCCGACGCTGTCGGATGCGGATGCCGTCGCCGCGGTCGTGGCGGCTCTCGACCTGGGCGACACCTCTGCCGTCACCGGTGCCCTCACTCTGCCCACCGCGGGCACGAGCGGCACGACGATCGCCTGGGAGAGCTCTGACCCGGCGGTCGTCGCCGCCGACGGAACGGTCGTGCGGCCTTCGATCGGCGAAGCGGACGCACGCGTCACCCTCACCGCAACGGTCACCGCCGGTGACGCGACCCAGACCGTGTCTTTCGACCTGACGGTGCTCGCCCGGACGCCGGGAGTGCTGACCGGGGCGTGGTCGTTCGAGAAAGACCTCGCCGACACCACCGGACAGCACACGAGCGCGACGACCACCGGAGCGCGCCTCGACACCGCCGGCGGCGCGGCCGCGTTCGCGGCGGACGGCGTCACCGGCAGCGCCCTGCATCTCGACGGAGCATCCGGGCTGCGGCTGCCGAGCGGACTGATCCACGGCTCTGAATACACCGTCAGCCTGTGGTTGCGGCCCGACTCTCTGACGCCCTTCACGACCGCGTTCTTCGGTGCCGCGAGCCCGGACTCGTGGGTGAGCCTCGTGCCGCAGGGGCACAGCGGCGTCGGCGGTTCGACGATGGTCTGGTCGGGCACCCGGTGGTACGACGCGGGAACCGGCGCGACGCTGCCGCTCGACGAGTGGTCGCACGTCGCGTTCACCGTGGACGGCGGATCGATCGCGGTGTACGTCGACGGCGTCGAGAGATTCCAGGGCACCGGATTCCCGGATGTGTTCGCGGCATCCGGCGCCGAGTTCGGCCTCGGCGTGAACTGGTGGGATGCACCCTTCGCGGGTGACGTCGACGAGCTGAAGGTGTGGAGCTCGGCGCTTGCCGCCGAGGACATCGCCGAGCTCGCCACGCGCTGAGGGCCGACCCGTTCCGCGTGAGGCACCTCGAGCAACGTGGTGTCTCACGCGGAAGGTGGTGTCGTGTGCAGGATCTGGTGTCTCAGCGGACCGCGACGCCGTCCTTCCACACGCGCGAGACGAGCGGGACGCCGGGCCGGTAGGCCAGATGGATGCGCGTCGGCGCCTCCATCAGCACCAGATCGGCGCGCATTCCCGGCGCGATGACGCCGATGTCGTCGCGGTGCAGCGCCCGCGCTCCCCCGGCTGTGGCTGCCCACACGGCCTCGGCGGGCGTCATGCCCATGTCCCGCACCGCGACGGCGATGCAGAAGGGCATCGAACTCGTGAAGCTGGATCCGGGGTTGGTGTCGCAGGCGAGAGCCACCGTCACGCCCGCGTCGATGAGCCGACGGGCGTCCGGGTAGGGCTGGCGGGTGGAGAACTCCACTCCTGGCAGCAGGGTGAGCACCGTGTCGGACCCGGCGAGCGCGTTCACATCTGCATCCGTCAGGTAGGTGCCGTGGTCGATGGATGCCGCAGCCAGGTCGACCGCGAGTCGAACGCCGTCGCCGGCGCCCAGCTGGCTGGCATGCACGCGGGGCATCAGACCGCGGGAAATCCCCGCCTCCAGCACCCGTCGCGACTGCGCGACCGTGAAGGCGCCGGTCTCGCAGAAGACGTCGATCCACTTCGCGTGCGGCGCACAGGCATCCAGCATCGGCCCGGTCACCAGATCGACGTAGTCGTCCGCGCGATCGGCGTACTCGGCCGGGACCACATGCGCACCAAGGAACGTCACCTCGGACGTCACTTCGGCGGCGAGCCGAACGAGGCGCTCCTCCGTCTCGACGTCGAGCCCGTAGCCGCTCTTGATCTCGACGGTCGTCGTACCCTGAGCGAGCATCTCGTCGAGGAAACCGCGCAGCCGTGCCCGCAGTGCGTCTTCCGAGGCGGCGCGGGTCGCGGCGACGGTCGAGCGGATGCCGCCGGCGGCATACTTCTGCCCGGCCATCCGCGCCTCGAACTCCACCGCGCGGTCGCCCGCGAAGACGAGGTGACTGTGGCTGTCCACGAAACCGGGGATCACCGCACGCCCGCCGGCGTCCAGCACTTCCGCGACCGGCGGAGCCTCCGCCGACGAGCCCACCCAGGCGATGCGGCCCTCCTCGATGAGAACGGCCGCGTCGTGCAGCGTCCCGCAGGGGTCGCCGTCCGCGCGGACGTTGGTAGTCAGCTCCCCGATGTTCGTGATCAGAGTACGCATCACAGCATCGGCACCTTGAGTCCGCGTTCGCGGGCGATGTCGCGGGCGTGCTCATAGCCGGCGTCGACATGGCGCATGACACCGGTGCCGGGGTCGTTGGTGAGCACCCTCTCGAGCTTCTCCGCGGCGAGCGCGGTGCCGTCCGCGACCGACACCTGGCCGGCGTGGATGCTGCGGCCGATGCCGACTCCGCCGCCGTGATGCAGCGACACCCAGGAGGCCCCGGACGATGTGTTCAGCAGCGCGTTCAGCAGCGGCCAGTCCGCGATCGCGTCGGAGCCGTCCTTCATCGCCTCGGTCTCACGGTACGGCGAGGCGACAGAGCCGGAGTCGAGGTGATCGCGGCCGATCACGATCGGCGCCGACAGCTCGCCCGAAGCCACCATCTCGTTGAACTTGAGACCGGCGAGGTGCCGCTCCTTGTAGCCCAGCCAGCAGATACGGGCCGGCAGGCCCTCGAAGTGCACCTTCTCGCCGGCCTTCTCCAGCCACCGGTGCAGCGCCGCATCCTCGGGGAAGAGCTCGGCGATCGCGCGGTCGGTCTTGTAGATGTCCTCCGGGTCGCCGGAGAGCGCCGCCCAGCGGAACGGGCCGCGGCCCTCCTCGAACTGCGGACGGATATAGGCCGGCACGAAGCCGGGGAACTCGAAGGCGCGCGCGAAGCCGCCCAGCACCGCCTCGGCACGGATCGAGTTGCCGTAGTCGAAGACTGCGGCCCCGGCATCCTGGAATGCCACCATCGCGGCCACGTGAGCCGCCATCGACTCCCGCGAACGGCGGGTGAACTCCTCGGCGTCGCGCTCCGCCTCGCGCTTCCAGTCCGCGATCTCGATGCCGATCGGCAGGTAGGCGAGCGGGTCGTGGGCGCTGGTCTGGTCGGTGACGATGTCGATCGGCACACCACGACGCAGCAACTCGGGGAACACCTCGGCCGCGTTGCCGACGACGCCGACCGACAGCGCCTCACCGGAGTCCTTCGCCGCGACCGCACGGGCGATCGCGGCGTCGAGGTCGGTGTGATACTCGTCGAGATAGCCGTGGTCGACACGGCGGGCGAGCCTGGTCTCGTCGACGTCGACGATGAGCACCGCGCCGTCGTTCATGGTCACGGCCAGCGGCTGCGCGCCACCCATGCCCCCTGCGCCGCCGGTGAGGGTGAGCGTGCCCTTCAGCGACTCCCTTCCGAGCGATCGGGCGACAGCCGCGAAGGTCTCGTAGGTGCCCTGCAGGATACCCTGGGTGCCGATGTAGATCCACGACCCTGCCGTCATCTGGCCGTACATGATGAGTCCCAGCTCCTCGAGCTTGCGGAACTCGGGCCAGGTCGCCCAGTCCCCGACGAGGTTGGAGTTGGCGATGAGCACCCGGGGCGCCCACTCGTGCGTGCGGAAGACGCCGACGGGCTTGCCGGACTGCACGAGCAGCGTCTCGTCGGGCTCCAGCTCGTCGAGTGTGCGTACGATCGCGTCGTACGCCTCCCAGGAGCGCGCGGCCTTTCCGGTGCCGCCGTAGACGACGAGGTCCTCCGGGTGCTCGGCGACCTCTGGGTCGAGGTTGTTCATGAGCATCCGCTTGGCGGCCTCGGCGCCCCAGCTCTTCGCGGTGCGCACGTTGCCGCGCGCGGCGCGGATGTTCCGGTGGGCCACTGAGCTTGTCGAAGTGTCAGACATTCACGTACTCCTTTGCGGTACGGGCGACAGCGCCGGACTGGACGAGTGCGGTGACGGCTTCCATCTCGGGCGACAGGAACCGATCGGGGCCGGGGCCGGCGGCGACGGTGCGCACGAGGTCGCGGACCGCGCCGGTGGCCGGCCCCGCCTCGAGGGGGGCGCGCAGGTCGAGTGCGCGCGCGGCGGTGAGGATCTCGATGGCGAGCACGCGGCCGAGACCGTCGATCGCGCGGCGGAGCTTGCGCGCGGCGGCCCAGCCCATGGACACGTGATCCTCCTGCATCGCGGACGACGGGATGGAGTCGACGGATGCCGGAACGGCCAGGCGCTTCAGCTCGGACACGATGCCGGCCGCGGCGTACTGGGCGATCATGAGACCGGAGTCGACGCCCACCTCGTCGGCGAGGAACGGCGGGAGCCCGTGACTGCGCGCGGGGTCCAGCGCCCGGTCGGTGCGGCGCTCGGACACCGACGCGACGTCGGCGATCGAGATCGCGAGGAAGTCGAGGACGGCCGCCACCGGCGCGCCGTGGAAGTTCCCGTTCGATTCGATCCTCCCGTCCAGCGTGATGACGGGGTTGTCGATGACGCTCGCCAGCTCACGGCCGGCGACGGTCGCGGCGTGGGACATCGTGTCGCGTGCCGTGCCGTGTACCTGCGGAGAACAGCGCAGCGAGTATGCGTCCTGGACGCGGCCGTCATCCGGTCCCTTGTGGCTCGCGACCATCGGCGAATCCGCGAGGAACGCGCGCAGGTGGGCTGCCGACTCCTGCTGTCCCGACTGCGGGCGCAGCGCCATCAGGTCGGCGGCGAAGACGGCGTCGGTGCCGAGCTGCGACTCCACGGACATCGCCGCCGCGACATCGGCGGTGATGAGAAGGGTCTCCAGATCGTGCAATGCGAGCACGAGCATCCCGAGCATCCCGTCGGTGCCGTTGATGAGGGCGAGGCCCTCCTTCTCCACCAGCGTGAGCGGCGCGATGCCGGCGGCTTTCAGTGCCTCGGATGCCGGAAGCAGCGTCCCCTCGGCGTTGCGCGCATCGCCCTCCCCCATCGCCGCGAGCGCGATGTGCGCGAGCGGTGCGAGATCGCCGGAGCACCCGAGCGATCCGTATTCGCGCACCACGGGCGTCACGCCCGCATTGAGCATCGCGGCGTACGTCTGCACGACGAGCGGACGCACGCCGGTGCGGCCAGATGCGAGGGTCTGCAGGCGGAGCAGCTGCAGACCGCGGACGACCTCGCGCTCGACCTCGGCGCCGGTGCCGGCCGCGTGGGAGCGGATCAGGCTGGCCTGCAGTTGGAGGCGTCGTTCGGGGGCGATGAAGGTCGTCGCCAGCGCTCCGAAGCCGGTGGAGACGCCGTAGTGCGGATGCGGATCGGCGGCGAGGCCGTCGATGACCGTGCGCGTCCGTGCCACGCGGTCCTCGGCGTCGGGGGCGATCACGACCGGGGCGCCGTGACGGGCGACGGCGACGACGTCGGCTGGTGTCAGCGGCTGGTGGCCGATGAGAACGGAAGGCAGATCACTCATGGTTAGATTCCACACCCGACGACTCGACCGCGACAGCGGTTCATGACATCCTGTGTCTGTGATCCCAGACATCGCAGACGCCTCGCGGGTCCCCGCGGCCGACGGCACGCTTCGCATCCTCCGCTACCTCGCCGGGCGTCCGGCCCCGGTGGCCGCGTCCGCGATCGCCCGGGAGCTCGACCTGCCTCGCTCGACCGTCTACCACCTGCTGGCGACCCTGTCGGCGCACGGCTTCGTCGTGCACCTGCGCGAAGAGCGCCGGTGGGGTCTCGGCACCTCGGCGTTCGAACTCGCCAGCGGGTACGCCAGACAGCAACCGCTGGCCCGGCTCGGCCGTCCGCTGATCGCGGCGCTGTCCGATCGGATCGGAGAGAGCGCGCACCTTGCCGTGATGAGCGGTGGTGACGTCCTCTACATCGTGGAGGAGCGCGCTCCGCGGCGACCCGCACTGGTCACCGAGGTGGGGGTCCGGCTGCCTGCCCACCTCACCGCCAGCGGCAGGGCGATGCTCGCGGCGCTGCCGCGAGAGCAGGTCAGGGCGCTCTACCCCAGCGCCTCCGCCTTCCCGGACCGCACCGGCCGCGGACCCCGGACACCCGGCGAGCTGCGAGAGCTGCTCCGCGAGGTGCGGGCGCGCGGGTTCGCCGTCGAGGACAGCGAGGTCGCCGACGGGCTCCGCTCCGTCGGCGCCCCGGTACGCGATCATTCCGGCTGGCCGGTGGCCGCCGTCGCGCTGACCTGGGCCGGTGACGAGGTCCAGGAACGCTCACTGGCCGACGCCGTCAAGGAGACCGCCGCGCTGCTGGAATCCCGCCTGATGCGGTGAGCATTCGACAGTGCCGGAGTTCGGCTGGTGAACGCAAAGAGCCACCCGGCGACGGGTGGCTCTCTACGGTTGATTCTGTTGTTAACGCGAAATGGCCACCCAACGATGGGTGGCCATTTCACAGAAGAAGTCCGGCGGTGTCCTACTCTCCCACAGGGTCCCCCCTGCAGTACCATCGGCGCTGTGAGGCTTAGCTTCCGGGTTCGGAATGTAACCGGGCGTTTCCCTCACGCTATGGCCGC
>NZ_PGGU01000004.1:0-157115 GCF_002872075.1 Microbacterium aurantiacum
GCCGGGGGCTGCGTCTGCACGCCCCCGGCCGGGCCCGGTGTCCCGGGCGCGATCGCCGCGCCCTGCGGTGGCACGCGAGTGGTAGTCATGCGATTCCGCTCAGGACTTCGCAGCGGCGCTGTTCACGGCGTCGACGATGTCCTGCGCCGTGCCCTGGCCGGCGAACATGTTCACGACCGCGACGTTCAGCGCGTTGCCCACGCTCTGGCCGTAGAGGGTGTCCAGCCACACGACGACATACGGTGCCGCGCTGTACGCGTCGAGGATGTTCTTCAGCACCGGGTCGGTGACGGCGGCCTGAGCCTCGGAGGAAGCAGGCACCGTCTGGAACGCCTTCGCGTAGGCCTCCTGGTTGCCCTTCTCGGCGATGAAGTCGAGGAAGTCCACGCACTCCTTCGGCGCGTTGACCCAGCACGAGAAGCCGTCGACGCCGCCCATCATGGCGCCGGCTTCGCCGTCGCCGCCCTCGACCTCGGGGAACGGGAACCAGGAGAGGTCCGGGAGGGGCTTCTCATCTGGTGTCAGCGAGGCGATCACGCCGGGATCCCACGCGCCCATGAGCTCCATCGACGCCTTGTGGTTGGCGAGCAGGCCTGCCGAGGAGCCGGCACCCTGCTGCGCGGTCGTCGTGAGGAACCCGTCGTTGAACGGCTCGGCATCGATGAGCTTCTGCAGGTTCTCGCCCGCGGTCAGCCAGCATTCGTCGTCGAACGTCCGGGTGGAGGCGGCCTCGTCGAGCGCGTCCTTGGAGCACGCGCGCAGGGCGAAATTGTAGTACCAGTGCGCGGCAGGCCACGCGTCCTTCGCTCCGACGGCGATGGGCGCGACGCCGGAGGTGCGGAGATCGGCGGTGACGTCCGTCAGCTCCTCGATCGTCGTGGGCGCCGTCGTGACCCCGGCCGCCTCGAACAGGTCGGCGGAATAGAAGATGCCGGACGGCAGCACGGCCGTGGGCACACCGTAGTTCTTGCCGTCGATCTCGAAGGCCGAGAGCGAGCTGCTGACGGCGGACTTCGTCGCGTCCGAGATCTTGTCGGTGATGTCCATCACCTGACCGGCTTCCACCACATCGGCGAGCTTTCCTCCACCGCGCGCCATGAAGATGTCCGGGCCCTCGTTGGAATTGAGCGAGGTCTGGAGCTTGCCGTCCATCTCCTCGTTCTGGATCGACTGCATCTTGACGGTGACGTCGGGGTACTTCGCCTCGAATGCGGCGATCGTGTCCTTCCAGTACTTCTGGCCGTCGCCGGTGGTCGAGTTCTGCCAGAACGTGAGCGTGACCTCGCCGTCGGCGGATTCGCCGGGCGAGGCGCTGCATCCGCCGAGCGCGAGAGCGCCCGCGGTCACGATGGCTGATGCCAGCAGGATCTTGGTGGCTTTCATGTGATTCCCGTTCTCTTCGTTGAGGGCCTCGTCGTGGTCAGCGTCACAGGGAGGCGTGGGAGAGCTTGGCGGGATCAGCCGACATCGTCAAACGTTTTCGAAAACAGTTTCCGTCCGATGGGGAGCCGACGCTACGCTGTGCAGACATGAGCGGACGAACGACGATCCACGACGTCGCCAAAGCGGCGGGAGTCTCGGTCTCCACGGTCTCCAAAGCGGTCAACGGACGATACGGAATCGCGGATGCCACGGTTCGGCGCGTCCTCGACTCGGTGCGCGAGCTGGGGTACGAGTCCAGCCTGGTCGCCAGCAGCATGCGGGCGCGACGCACCGGGGTGATCGGCGTTCTCCTGGCGGACTTCGAGCCGTTCAGCGCCGAGATCCTCAAGGGCGTCGGATCCGCGGCGCACGGAACCGCCTTCGATCTGCTCGCGTACAGCTCGCGCCAGGGAGCATCCGAGGGCTGGGAGCGACGCTCGCTGAGCAGGCTGTCCGGCACCCTGATCGACGCGGCGATCATGGTGACGCCGACGGTCGTGAGCGCATCGACGGAGATCCCGGTGGTCGCGATCGATCCGCATACCGGCCGGGCGGGGCTCCCCACGGTGGAGTCCGACAGTTTCGGCGGCGCCCTGGCGGCCACGCGGCATCTGATCGAGCTCGGGCATCGGCGGATCGGTTTCCTGGCAGGGCGCCCCGACCTGCGCTCAGCCGGCCTCCGCGACGCCGGCTACCGGCGGGCGCTGGGAGATGCCGGCATCCCCGTCGATCCCGCTCTGATCGGCATCGGACGATACGACCTGGAGACGACGCGGGAATCGGCTCGGGTCCTGCTCGCCGGCGACAGCCGCCCGACGGCCGTCTTCGCCGCCAATGATCTCTCCGCGATCGCGGTCATCGACGTCGCCCAGGAGCTGGGGTTGCGGGTGCCGGACGACCTGTCGGTGATCGGCTTCGACGATGTCCCCGAGGCGTCCCGGAGGGCGGTGCCGCTGACGACCATCCGGCAGCCGATGAACCGCCTCGGAGCGGTCGCCGCAGAGATGGTGTTCACCCTGCTCTCCGGAGCGCCGCTGGAACAGCTGCACGTGATCCTGCCCACGAGGCTCGTGGTGCGGGCGACCACCTCATGCCCCGGAGTCAGTCCGCGCTGAGCCCGACCGTCGCGCGCACGAAATCCCATGCGGGGGCGGCGAGCTGCGCCGACAGCCGCGCGTGCGCGTCGAAGCTGCGCTGGCCCGGCCAGTCGGGCGGGAGCAGCTGCGCGGGAAGGCCGGGATCGCGGTAGGGCAGCACCCGCCATGCGTCGATGAGACGCACGTACGCGGCGAACGGCTCGGAGACGGCATCCGGCAGCGCCACGATAGACTCCTGGAACAGTTCGTGCTCGGCGCGCAGGGCAGTGAGATCCCACCAACCCGCCACGGCGGTGGCGAGAGACCCGGCGACCTGCGGGGTCTGCGTGCGGAACAGCGTCGCCGACTCGCGGGCGTCGAGCTCGGCCAGGATGTCCTCGACCTCGTCCTGCAGGTACCCGGGGCAGATCCACAGCGCGGGGGAGACCATGCCGCAGCCGATCCACTGCAGTCGGCGGCGCAGCCGGTGCCGCAGGTCGCGGCGGGTCTCCGGGATCGAGAACGACAGCAGGCACCACGGATCCCCGATGGCCATCTGCCGCACGTCGAAGATGCGCCGGTCGCCGCGCTCGAGCATGGGGATCGCCGCGGGGTTGAGCCGATAGCCGATGCCGCCTTCGCGGGCGGCGAGAAGCAGGCCCTTCTGCTTGAGGCGCGTGAACCCGGTGCGGGCCTGGGCGGGCGGGATGCCGAGGCGGCCCGCGAAGCGCACGAGGTCGGATGCGGAGATCCAGCCGTCGAGGCGGCGCAGGTAGAGGCCGATGAACGTGCGCAGCAGCGAGGCGGTGCTGCCGGGGCGTGCATCGATGTCGTCGAGGATCACGCCCTCCGAGGGTGCCTGCGAGCTCTGCATCCGATCACCCGCGCAGGGCGTCCCTGACCGCCAGGACTCCGGTCACCGTCTCGACGTGCGAGGTGCTCAGCGGCGAGAGACCGAGGCGGATCCCATCGGGGAAGCGGAAGTCCGGGATGATGCCGTCCGCCCACAGCCGCTGCGTCACCGCGCGGAAGTCGGGGTGGCCGATCGTGACGTGACCGCCGCGCGACTCCGCATCCCGTGGGCTCAGCAGCCGCACCCCGAGCGGGGCGAGCGTCTCGTCGTACGCCCGGACGGCGAGGTCGGTGAGCGACCTCGACTTCGCCCGGACCAGCTCGATCGTCGACTCCTCGATGAGATCGAGCATCCCCTGCATCGCGAGCATCGAGGTGACCGGCGGAGTGCCGCTGAGCAGCTGGCGGATGTCGCCGGCCGGGGCGTACTCCGGCCCCATGGCGAAGATGTCGGCCGCGCTCCACCAGCCCTGGATCGGCTGCTGCAGCACGCCCTGATGCTCGCGGCGCAGATAGGCGAACGCAGGGGAGCCCGGTCCGCCGTTCAGGTACTTGTAGGTGCAGCCGACCGCCATGTCGACACCCCAGGCGTCGAGCTGCATCGGGACGACGCCGACCGAGTGGCAGAGGTCCCACATCATCAGCGCGCCGGCCTGATGCGCGACGGCGGTGATCGCCGGCATGTCGGCGAGGGCTCCCGAGCGGTAGTCGACGTGGCTGAGCGAGACCAGCGCCGTCCGTTCCGAGACGACAGCTGCGACGTCGGCCGGTCGCACGCCGTGCACCGGGTCGGGCTCGAGCCAGCGCAGGGTCATCCCGGTCTCGGCGGCGACGCCTTCCGCGAGGAAGCGGTCGGTCGGGAAGTTGCCCGCCTCGATCACGAGCTCGGTGCGGGCGGCATCCGCGGCGGCCGCGGCGCGCATCAGCTTGTAGATGAGCACGCTGGTCGAATCGGCGACGACCGTCTGGCCGGGCGCGGCGCCGAGCGCGATGCGCCCGATCCGGTCGCCGAGCTCGAGGGGGAGCGCCATCCACTGCTCGTCCCACGAGCGGATGAGCCTCGTCCCCCAGTCGTCGCGCACGAATGCGGCGAGCTTCTCGGGGATGTCCTTGAGCGGCCGCCCCAGCGAGTTGCCGTCGAGATAGGCGCTGACTCCCGGCGCTTCTGCGAAGGCGTCGAGGTGCGCGGCGAGTGGATCGGCGTCATCGAGCGCGCGAGCCGTGTCGAGGAGGTCGGTCATGTCACACCTTCAGGGGTCGGGCGTCGAGGGGGTCGAGAGTCTTCTGCGTGAGACGGAGCAGCGTCGATGCCGGATCGAGGGGATCCTGCGGCGCGAGCGCTCGCAGCAGGTCGACGCCGTCGATCCCGGCTTCGCGCAGGGCGGCGACCTCAGCGGGATTCAGGCCGACGGGCGTCGGGCCGTTGCCCATGTCGGTGCCGTAGAGCACGGTGCCCCCGGCGGCGTGGAAGCGGCGCACGTTGTCCAGTGCCCGTACACGGTCCGCTCCGTCGTGGATCGCGAGCGTGGAGATCCAGGAGACGGATGCCGCCTGCGCGGCGATCTCATCGTCAGTGAGGCGTTCAGTGAACGGTGCGTGCGCGAGCATGCGGACACCGAGTCGTGCCGCGCGCTGCGCCTCGCCATCTCCCTCGGCGTGCGCGACCACCGGCAGGCCACGGCCAGCCGCGAGCACGACGATCGTGCGGAGGGTCTCGTCGCCGAAGACGGGGCCGGCTGTGCTGTTGCAGGCGACCTTGATGACGGATGCTCCGGCATCCGCCATCTCGGTGATCACCGCCTCGGCGTCCGAGATGGTCGCGATCTCACGCCACGACCCGGCCGGCGCCCAGTCGCGGTCCGATGGGTATCCGCCCGACGCGGTCAGGAACGCCCCCGCGAACTCGATGCGGCACGATCCCCCCGCGTGCGAGGTCGAAAAAGCATCCGAAAAGGGCGATTCCGATGCGTTTTCGACCTCGCGGAAAGGCGCAGATGTACTTTTGGCCCCGCTACGCGCGTCAGCGGCGAGGGCGCGCAGCACGCTGGGGTTCCCGCCGAGGTCGATCACACGCCCGAGCGTGGAGTGGGCGAGGAGCGACGAGTCGACGAGTTGCAGGTGCACGTGATGGTCGGTGAAGCCGCCGACGATGACGCCGTCGAGCCGGGGGAGGTCGGCGGGCGGCCGCTCGTCGCGCAGCAGCATCCGGTCGTCGAGGATGCCGTCGCGCAATCCTTCGCCGTCGAAGAACGTGGCGGCCTGCATCAGCTGCCGATCGAGGTGCGCACGGTGTACAGCTCGGGGAAGAAGGTCAGTTCCAGGGCGCGCTGCAGGAAGCCGGCGCCGCTGGACCCTCCGGTGCCGACCTTCATGCCGATGGTCCTGGTCACCGTCTTGAGGTGACGGAAGCGCCAGAACTGGAAGTTGTCCTCGAGGTCGACGAGGTCTTCGCATGCCTCGTACAGATCCCAGTGCTCCTGGTGGTTCTCGTAGATCTCGCGGATCGCGGGCACGAGGGCGGGGGATTCGCGGTACGGCAGCCGCACGTCGCGCTCGAGGATCTCGGCCGGGATCGGAAGTCCACGTCGTGCGGCGAAGCGGAGGAACTCGTCGTAGACGGTGGGCTTCTCCCACTCGGCGGTGAGCAGGGCGAGGTTGGCCGGATGGTCGGCGAAGACCTGCAGCATCCGCTCGTTCTTGTTGCCCAGGGCGAACTCGACGGCCCGGTACTGCACCGACTGGAAGCCGGAGGAGTTGCCGAGCGCACCGCGGAACTGGGCGTACTCGGTGGGCGTGAGGGTGGCGAGCACCGACCACTGCTGGGTCATCACGTCCTGGATCTTCTTGACGCGTGCGACCCGCTTCAGCGCCTCGCGCAGGTCGTCACTGGCGAGCAGCTCGCGCGCGGAGGAGAGCTCGTGCAGCAGCTGCTTCAGCCAGAGCTCGGTCGTCTGGTGCTGGATGATGAACAGCAGTTCGTCGTGGTGCTCGGGGCTCGAGACCGGATGCTGCGCGGTGAGCAGCCGATCCAGGTCGAGGTAGGACCCGTAGGTCATCTTGCCCGAGAGGTCGGTGACGATCCCCGTCTCGAGTTCGCGCTCGTTCTGCTCGGTGCTCATGGCCCGAATATATCACCGATGTGGCGGGCGTCACAGATCTGAAATGTTGGCCTGATGCTTCCTCACGTAGGCGCGCTCACTGCGGCGACGGTTCGCGGCGAGGATGCCGTCGATCATGATCCGGAGCACAACGTTGAGACCGATGGGGATGAGCAGAAGGAGCACGATTCCGACAGTGATGATGCCCATCCAGAACGGCAGGGCGAAGATCGCGTAGACGAACGCTCCGTTGTCCATGCGCTCAGCCTAGACCTGCGCTCTCGGCCGTCAGAGGCGCGGGGTGCGCGGTGGCGGCGTGCGGCGGGAGCCGGGGGTGCCGATCGTCTCGAAGCCGGCGGCGAGGCGCAGCAGTTTCCCGTCGTCGTAGGCACGGCCCGCGAACGTGAGGCCGATCGGCATGCCGATGTCGGCCATGAGTCCCATCGGAACCGTGACGGTGGGGATGCCGAGGTGGCGCATCGCGAGGTTGCCGTTGGCGATCCAGGTGCCGTTGCGCCAGCCGAGATCGGCGGATGCCGCGTTCACGTCCATGTCGGCCGGGCCGACATCGGCCACGGCCGGGAACACGACGGCGTCGAGGTCGAGGGCGTCCATCCACGCTTCGAGGTCTACACGGCGCGTCTCCTCCAGCCCGCGCAGACCGGACTCGAGTTCCGGCATCACGTCGAAACCGGCGCCGGGGTTGTCCCGCACCCAGCCCGGATACTCGGCGATGTCGTCGTCGAACCCGGTGTAGCGGTCGGGCAGGGCGCCTTCGGGATGCGGGAAGATCGCGGCTCCCTCGACGTCGGCCAGCGTGCGCAGTCGGGCGTCGCCGTTCGCCTGCAGGAAGTCCTCCCAGCCCCAGGCCGAAAGGTCGACGATCTCGCGCTTCAGGTACTCGGGCGAGACGAGACCGCGGGTGGCGATCGTCGGGGCGCCCGGCCGGTCGCCCTCGTAGTTCGAGACCACGGGGAAGTCGACCTCGACGACCGTCGCACCGGCCTCGTCGAGATCTCGGCGAGCAGCTTCCCACTGCGCGATGATGCTGGCGCGCGTGTCGATGCGCCGGCCGGTCGGGCCGCCGATCCCCGGGCTCTCCGCCGTGCCGGCATCCGGGTCCGCGTTGATGTACATCCGCGGGATGCCGACCCGCGTACCGGCGAGGGCGCTCGCCGCGTCCACGGCCAGCTCCGGGTATGACGCCGGGCGCAGGGAGGATGCCGGCGGAATCGCGACCCAGGGCTGCACTCGCCAGAAGTCTCCGCGGGTCTCGACGTCGTCGGCGACGATCACGTCGAGCACCTCGAGCAGGTCGGCCATGTTCCTCGTGTGCGGCACGACGACATCCATCGTCGGCACGAGCGGCCAATTGCCGCGCACCGAGATCACGCCGCGGGAGGGCGTATACGCGCACAGGGCGTTGTTCGTGGCGGGACCGCGGCCGCTCGACCAGGTCTCTTCGCCGAGCCCGAAGGCGGCGAAGCTCGCGGCGGTCGCCGTGCCGGAGCCGTTCGACGAGCCGGAGGCGAAGGGAGCCGTCAGGAAATCGGCGTTGTACGGGCTCTCCGCGCGGCCGTACACGCCGCGCTGCATGCCGCCGTTCGCCATCGGCGGCATGTTCGTCAGGCCGAGGCAGATCGCCCCGCCGGCCCGGAGCCGTTCGATCGTGAACGCATCGTGCTGGGCGACGAGGTCCCGGAAGGCGGGGCTGCCCGCCGCGGCGGTGAGCCCGCGCACCAGGTAGCTGTCCTTCGCCGTGTACGGGATGCCTTCGAGCGGACCGAGCGTCTCGCCGCGGGCGCGACGGACATCGGACGCGGCGGCTTCGGCGCGGGCATCCGGGTTGGAGACGACCACGGCGTTCAGCGCCGTCTCGGTGCCCGGGGCATCGAACACCGCGATGCGCGCGAGATAGGCGTCGACGAGATCGACCGCGGTCGTCGCCCCCGTCTCGAGGGCGCGGCGGAGGTCGGCGATGGAGGCTTCGACGACGTCGAACATCAGCTGTTCTCCAGCGCCGGCTGCTGCTGGGTGATGCAGTGGATGCCGCCGCCGCGGTCGAACAGCGGGCGGGCGTCGACGGTCACCACGCGGCGGCCCGGGTAGGCGTCGGCGAGGATCGACCGCGCCGCCGCATCCGCCTGCTCGTCACCGAACCCGCATGCCACGACGCCGTCGTTCGTGACGAGGTGGTTCACGTAGCTCCAGTCGACGAAACCCTCGTCGTCGCGCAGCGTCGTCGGCGCAGGAAGGTCGATGATCTCGAATCGGCGGCCGGCGGCATCCGTCTGCTGCTCGAGATGCGCGCGGAGTTCGCGCGTCACCGCGTGGTCCGGGTGCGCCGGGTCCCGCTGGTCGTGCAGGAGGATGTGCCCGGGCGCGGTGATCGTCGCGACGATGTCGACGTGCCCGTTCGTGCCGAACTCGTCGTAGTCGCGGGTGAGGCCGCGCGGCAGCCAGACGGCCTTCGTCGCGCCGATCGTGCGCAGCATCTCGGCCTCGACGCGCTGCCTGTCGGCATAGGGGTTGCGGCGTGGGTCGAGCTGCACGGTCTCGGTGAGCAGCACGGTGCCCTCGCCGTCGACATGGATGCCGCCGCCCTCGTTCACGAGCACCGAGCTGACGAGTTCCGCACCGACTGCGCCCGCGATGAGGCGAGCGTGCTGTGCGGCCTTGTGCCACTGTGCCCAAGCGGGCGCGCCCCAGCCGTTGAACACCCAGTCGACCGCGCCGAGCCGGCCCTCGTCGACGACGAAGGTGGGGCCGGAGTCGCGCATCCAGAACTCATCGACCGGCGCTTCCACGATCTCGATGCTGCCGCTGAGCATGCGCCGGGCACGCGCCGTTTCGCTGGGATCGACGAGCATGGCGACCGGCTCGAACTCGGCGACGGCGTGCGCGACTGCTGTCCATGTGGAGTAGCCCTCTTCGCGCTCCGACGCCGTCTCGCCGAGAGTGATCCCCTCGGCGGGGAACGCCATCCAGGTGCGTTCGTGGCGTGCGGTCTCGGCGGGCATGCGCCAGTTCATCGGGTCTCCTCGCTGCAGCGCTCTATTGAACACGTGATCAACAGCTGCTACGGTAGCCGGTGATGAAGACCACGTCAACAGGTGCGACGCCCCGGCGGATGTCTCCGGAGCAACGCGATCGAGCGATCCTCGACGGCGCGATCGCGCAGGCCCGCGACGATGGCCTCGACAGCCTCACCGTGCGCTCCGTCGCCGCTCGCGTCGGCGTGACTCCCGCCCTGGTCGCCCACTACCGCCCGGCCATGGGAGCGTTCGTGGCAGAGGTGTTCGGCACGATCGTCGGCGCCGAGCGCGATGAGGTGCTTTCCGGATTCGAGTCCGGCGCCGTCCGGCGCGCCGATCTGCTCAGGCTGGTCGAGACGCTGCTCGACCCCGCTCGCGACGACGTCACGCTGATCTGGGTGCAGGCCTGGGCGCTCGGCACCCGCAATGACGATCTCGCCGCGCGCGTGCGATACGAGATGGATCTGTGGCAGCATGCCCTCGAGAATGCCCTCACCCGCGCAGCATCCACCGGCGCCATCCCCGCCGTCCATGCCGCGTCCGCCGCCTGGCTGCTGCTCGCGATGGTCGACGGCATGAGCGCGCATTCCCTCGTGAAGTGGGCGCCGCACGACCGCGCCGACCTCGCGCGCCGCGCGCTGTCCGCCGTGCTCGACCGTGCCGACCCTCCCGCTCACCCCGCCGAACCCTAAGGACCGCTCATGGACGCTGTGCGCATGCACGCCGCCTCGCCCGAATCGACCGCGATCGTCGATGCCGTGCTCGACTACTCGCGGCGCCGGATGCTCGCCTCCGACGTGCCGCTGGACAAGCCGCAGACCGAGGCCGAGCTCAACCGCCTCGTCGGCGCGACCATCACAGATTCGGGTCTCGGTGCCCAGCGCGCGCTCAGCGTGTTCGAGCACATCCTCGCGCCGGCGTGCCTGACGACGAGTCATCCGCTCTATCTGTCCTTCATCCCCACCGCGCCGACGATCGCGGCGATGGCGTTCGACCTCGTCGTCTCGGCATCCGGCCTGTACGGAGGCAGCTGGCTCGAGGGTGCGGGTGCCGTGCACGCCGAGAACGAGGTGCTCTCCTGGCTCGCCGCCGAGTTCGGCCTGCCGGAGACCGCCGGGGGCGTGTTCGTGCAGGGCGGCACGATCGGCAACCTCTCGGCGCTGGTCGCCGCCCGGGAGTCGGCGAAGGCGCGGCTAGCCGAAGCGGGCAAGCAGCTGCCGGCGCGCTGGAAGATCGTCTGCAGCGTCGAAGCGCACTCCTCGAACAAGTCGGCGGCCAAGATCATGGATGCCGATGTGCTGCTGGTTCCTGCCGGGGCCGACGGCGTGCTGCGGGCCGAAGGCGTGCGCGAGGCGCTCGCCGAGCACGGTGACGAGATCTGCGCCGTGGTCGCGACGGGCGGATCGACGAACTTCGGAATCGTCGACGACATCGCCGGCATCGCCGCCCTCAAGGACGAGTTCGACTTCTGGCTGCACATCGACGGCGCCTACGGTCTCACCGCGATGCTCGCCCCGGAGGCGCGGCACATCTTCGCCGGCGTCGAGCGCGCCGATTCGGTGATCGTCGACCCGCACAAGTGGCTGTTCGCCCCCTTCGACTGCTGCGCGCTGATCTACCGCGACCCCGACAGCGGGCGACGTGCGCACACCCAGCACGCCGAGTACCTGGACACGCTGACGGATGCCGCCGAGTTCAGCCCCTCGGACTACTCGATCCAGCTGACCCGTCGCCCGCGGGGCCTGCCGATGTGGTTCTCCCTGGCGACATACGGCGTCGCGGCGTACCGCGATGCGGTCAGCTCGACGCTCGCGCTGACCCAGCGGATCGCCGCAGAGATCGCCCGCCGCCCCGAACTCACGCTGGTGCGCGACCCGCAGCTTTCGGTCGTCGTGTTCGAGCGCAACGACTGGGACCGTGCCGACTACGACCGGTGGTCGGACGAGCTGCTCGATTCGCAGCGCGCCTTCGTCGTGCCGAGCTCGCACGGCGGCCGGCCGAACACCCGGTTCGCGATCCTCAACCCGATGACGACGTTCGACGACCTCGTCGGGATCCTCGACACGATGAAGTAGGCCGCTCAGCCGTTCGTGTGCGCGCTCAGGAAGTCGAGTGTCTTCTGCAGTGAGGTCTGGGCGTCCGGCATGTCCAGGTGGAACTGGTATTCGTGCGGCAGTGCCGGTTCATGGGGTGCCGGCCAGAACAGGGTGGTGACGTCGACGCCGAGCTCATCGAGCCGCTGGGCCATCGGGATCGACTGCAACCAGGTGAGCCCGTCGCCGTTGCCGCCGGAGATGTATGTCGTCGGGAAGTCGGCGGTGACCCAGTTCACGGTCGACATCGTCGCTCCGGTGGAATCCTCCGCCCAGGTGCGCGTGCCGGAGTACGCCCACATCGACGTCTTGAATCCCCAGCCGATGATGCCGTCGAGCTCGGCCAGTGCGGCGAGGTCGTAGACGCCGCAGTTGAGCACCGTGGCGACGACCTGGTCGGCGTCGATCTTGGGGGTGATGCCGAGGATGTCGGCGTAGTCCGTGCTCGTGACGAGGGTCGCCATCTGACTGGCCAGCTGTGCGCCGGCCGAGTCCCCGGCGAGCACGATCTGCGAGGGGTCGACGCCGAGTTCGTCGGCGTGCTCGTCGATGTAGCCGAGCGCGTCGTTGAGCTGGTGCACGGCGAGCGGGTAGACGCCCTCCGGTCCGATCGTGTAGTTCACCGCGATGGTCGTGTAGCCCTCAGCGGCGAGGATGCGCATGTACGGGTCGACGTTCTCCTTCGAGCCCGATACCCAGGCGCCGCCGTGGATCCACACGATCGTCGGGAGGGGGCCGGTGGCGGATGCCGGTCGGAAGACATCCATGGTGGTGTCGGCCCCGCCGTCGGCGTAGGCGACATCGAGAGTCTCGGTGAGCTCGGTGTCGGGAACGTGCTTGTCCATCTCGGCGGCGGTCTGGTCGCCGCCCTTCTCGAACACCGAGCGGATCAGCATTGCGGAGGGCCACGGGGTGATCGAGCCGACCACGACCACGATCGCGACGACGGCGGCGACCACGCCGACGGTCACCTTGGTGCGGTGCCAGGGGCGTCGCGTCTTCCTGCGGCCATCGGTGTTCTGGCCATCGGCCTCATCGGTGTGCGCGTGCGCGGTCATGGCGCCCCCCTTCTGGCATCAGTCTGGCAGGAGTCGGTGCGATTCCGGGGAATCGCGTTTCACGGTGACAGCGACGCCGCCGCGGCGAGGATCGCCGCCGTGTCGCTCACGGTGATCTGCGGCGGATACAGCCCCATCACGTGGATGGCCGCGGCGTGATTCTCGGCGGTCGAGCCCGCGCATGCGTCGGCGGCGACGGTGACGAAGGCGCCCGCGTCGGCTGCGGCCAGGGCGGTGGAGATCACGCAGCAGTCGGTGGAGACGCCGGCGAGGACCACGTTCGCGCCCCGCCCGACGATCGCCTCCAGTTCGGGCCCCCACTTGCCGAAGGTCGGCAGATCGAGGGTGGGATGGGTGCTGAGACTCTGCGCCTCCGGCACGAGATCGAACAGAGCGTCGCTCGGGGACTGGTCGGCGAACGGCCAGGCCGAGAAGTATGCGCCCCATGAGGTGGAGCGGTCGGCGGTCGGCATCCACCGGGTCACGAGCACGCGGTCGCCGAAGATCTCCGCGAGGAAACGGATGCGTGGCATCGCGTCGGCGAAGAACGGCGAACCCCAGGCGGAGTCCGCCGAGGCGAAGATCGCCTGCGGGTCGATGACGACCAGCCAGGGTGCGGAGCCCGTCGATGTGCCAGCGGCATCCGTCACGCCTGCTCCTGACGCCGGATCTTCCCCGCCCTGGCGAACCACGTCACCAGGAACGACAGCACCAGAGCGAAGAAGACGCCGAGGTTCGCGTAGGCCCACTCGCCCTCCCTGCCGCCGACGAGGACCAGCAGGTAACCCTGCCAGTTGTTCCACGGCGCGGCATCCGCGAAGAGATTGACCACGAGCCCCCAGCCGATGACGGAGGCGACGATCATCGTGACTATCGAGACGGCGTCCCAGGCGCCGTAGCGGCCGTTCGCATCGAACAGCGCTTCGTCGTCGTAGTCCTTCTTGCGCCGCAGGATGTCGGCGATGAGGATGCCGGCCCACGATGCGAGTGGCACTCCGAGGGTGATCAGGAAGCTCTGGAACGGGCCGAGGAAGTCCGTCGCGAAGAACACCACGTAGATGGTGCCGATCGTCAGGATCACGCCGTCGATGGCCGCGGCGGAGGGCCGCGGGATGCGGATACCGAGGCTCAGCAGCGTCAGGCCCGAGGAGTAGATGCCGAGCACCGCACCGGAGACGAGGGCGAGCACCGCCGTGAGCAGGAACGGCACGAGCACCCAGATCGGCAGGATGCTCGCCAGGGCGCCGATCGGATCGCCGGCGATCGCGGCGCTCAGGTCGTCATCGGAACCGGCGAGCAGCAGGCCGAAGACGACCAGGATCACCGGGGCGATGGATCCGCCGAACGTGTTCCAGGCGACGATCGCGCCGTCGGATGCCGTGCGCTTCTGGTAGCGAGACCAGTCCGCGGCGATGTTGATCCAGCCGAGGCCGAATCCGGTCATCACCATGACGAGAGCGCCGATGACCTGGCCGATGCCGCCGTCGGGCTTCGTGAGGACGGCGGAGAGGTCGATGGCGGGGATCGCGAGGACGACGTAGAGGATCGTCACGACGCCGGTGACCCAGGTGAGCACCGACTGCAGCTTCATGATGGTGTGATACCCGAGCACGGATGCCGTGACGATGAGAGCCGCGACGATCACCGTCGCGACGATCTTCAGCGCGACGCTGTCACCGTCACCGCCGAGCTGCGTGATCACCGTCGCCGTGGCGAGCACGGCCATGATCGCCAGGAACGTCTCCCAGCCGATCGACGTCAGCCACGACACGATGCCCGGCACCTTCTGGCCGTGCACGCCGAAGGCGGCGCGCGAGAGCACCATTGTCGGGGCAGAACCGCGCTTCCCGGCGATCGCGATGAGTCCGCAGAGCAGGAACGACACCACGATGCCGATCACCGAGACGAGCGTCGCCTGCCAGAAGGAGATGCCGAAGCCGAGCACGAACGACCCGTACGACATGCCGAACACCGACACGTTCGCCGCGAACCACGGCCAGAACAGGTCTCGGGGTTTCGCGGTCCGCTCGGACTCGGGGATGATCTCGATGCCGGCGCGCTCGATCAGTGCCGGCGCTGCTGCGATCTTCTCGCTCATGCCATCATCCTGGCACTGCCGAGGGCATTGCGGCCGGAATCAGCGTTTCGACCCGCTCAGCCGCGGAAGAACGCCTCGGCCACCCGGGTGAGGTCATGCAGATCGGCGACCCCGGCGAGCTCGCGGGCCGAATGCATCGACAGGATCGGAATGCCGACGTCCACCGTGCGCAGCCCGAGACGGGTCGCGGTGATCGGACCGATCGTCGAACCGCAGGGGACGGTGTTGTTCGACACGAATTCCTGCGACGCGATGCCGGCGCGCTCGCACCACGACGACCAGGCTGAGGCGCCGACGGCATCGGTCGCATAGCGCTGGTTGGCGTTGATCTTCAGGATCGGTCCCGAACCGAGCACCGGCTGCACGACAGGGTCGTGTTTGGCGACGTAGTTCGGGTGCACCGAGTGCCCGACGTCGCTGGAGAGGCACCACGACGACGCGTACGCCTGACGGCGCTGGGAGGGATCCGCGCCGAGGCTCGCGTACACGCGCTCCAGGACGTCTTCGAGGAAAGGGCCGGCGGCTCCGGACCGCGATCCGGAGCCGAGTTCTTCATGATCGAAGGCGGCGAGGACGGCAATCGGGTCGCCAGCGGCCGGGTCGAGCGATGCGAGCGCCACGACCCCGGCGTGCACCGAGGCGAGGTCGTCGAGGCGGCCGGCGGCGAAGAAAGCGTCGTCCTTGCCGAACACGGAGCCACGTGCCGAATCGGCGACGACCGCGTCGTAGCCGCGGATGTCGGCGGCATCGACATCGGCCGAGGCGGCGAGCTCGGCGAGGATGTCGGCCGAGGTCGGGTCGCCGAGGCCCCATACCGGCTGCGTCTGGAGCTGCTTGTCGAGTTCGAGTCCGCTGTTCGCGCCGCGGTCGAGGTGGATCGCCAGCTGCGGCAGGCGCAGCAGCGGTCCGGTGTCCGCCAGCACGACCCGTCCGTCGGCGAGGGCGAGGCGCCCGGCGAGCCGAAGTTCACGGTCGAGCCACGAGTTCAGCAGCGGGCCGCCGTAGATCTCGACGGCCGCCTGCAGCCAGCCCTTCGTTCCTGTGGTCGGCTGCGGCTTGAGCTTGAAACCGGGGGAGTCGGTGTGCGCGCCGAACACCTGCACGGGAGTCGTGGCAGCGGCATCCGCCGGCACGACCCAGGCGATCGCCGCCCCGTCGCGCACGACCACGAAGCGTCCGCCGGGCTGTGATGGCCACGGCTGGGTCTCGTCGAGACGGACGAATCCGGCATCTTCCAGGCGGCGAGCCACCTCGGACGCCGCGTGGTAGCTCGACGGAGACGCGGCGATGAAGTCGGCGAGATCGTCGGCGTGAGCGAGGGCTACCGGGGTGACGGGCATGAAGGACCTTCCTGAAAGGGGGTGCTTCGATCGTAATCGGGCGGATGGTGCGGGTGAGTCACTCCCGGATACAGCCGTTACGGTTGTGCGATGGAGAACGCCGTGACGACCCGGACCGCCTGGGCAGACCTGCCCGATGACGTGCGCGAACGGGTCGCCGAGCTTCTGGGCGGACCCGTCACTCGTGCCGTGAGCCAGAGCAACGGATTCTCCCCCGGTAGCGCAGACCGGGTGAGCACAGCAGCGGGGGAGCGCGCGTTCGTCAAGACCGCGCATCGCACACCGCACCATCCCGGCACCTACGATCTCCATCGGCGTGAGCTCGGCGTCATGAAGGTGATGCCGCGCGGCGTCAGAGTGCCGTCACTGCTGGGCTCCTTCGTCTCGGACGATTGGGTGGCACTGATCCTCGACGACATCGACGGGCGCCACCCCGGCGAGGCCCTCGACGGCGCGGACATCGTCGCCGTCCTCGACGCACTCGCGACGCTTCCTGAGATGCGCGGAGCGGCGGCCGCCGACCTGCCACGCGCTGCTGACGAACTGGCCGTCGACGCGTCCGGATGGGCGAAGATCCAGGATGCGGGTGCCGTCGGCGAACTGCCCGACTGGGCTATCGACAACTTCGATCGCCTCGGCCGCACGGCCGAGCAGATCGCCGACGCCGCAGAGGGCGACCACCTGCAGCACCTCGACTGCCGAACCGACAACGTGCTCATCGACCGCGCCGGGACAGCCTGGATCATCGACTGGCCGTGGGCCGGCGTCGGTGCGCGCTGGCTCGACGGACTCTGCTATCTCCTCGACGCACGCCTGCGCGGTGAAGACGTCGACGCCGAAGAGCTTCTGCGAACGCATCCGCTCTTCGCCGGCGTCGTTGGGTCGCACATCGATGCACTCCTCGCCGCCCTGACCGGCGGGTTCTTCGCCAAGGCGCGACGCCCCGCGGTCCCGAGCATGCCGACGCTTCGCGACTTCCAGCTGAGCGAAGCGCTCGCGGGCATGGAGTGGCTCCGGCAGCGCTGGGGCTGATCCGGCACGACAGCGCGTCAGCGGAAGTCGACGAGCCCGGCGTGCGCCGCCGCCACAAGGATCTGCACCCGGTCGCGCACCTGCCACTTGGACATGATGCGGCCGAGATGCGCCTTGACGGTGCCTTCGGACACGATGAGCGTCCGTGCGATCTCGGCGTTCGACATGCCCTGCGCCAGACGCTCGAGCACCTCGGTCTCGCGTTCGGTGAGTGATTCCAGAGCGCGTGCTCCGCGGCCTCCTGCGGGCTCGGCCTCGCGCACGTGCTTGATGAGCATCGACGCGATCCGCGGCGAGAGCGAGCTGGCGCCCCCGTGGACCTCGTGCACGCCGAGCACGATGTCGTCGGCGCTCGAGTCCTTCAGCAGGTACCCGGAGGCGCCCGCGTTCAGCATCGGGAGGACGGTGTCGCTGCCGTCGAGCGTGGTCACCGCGAGGATGCGGACGTCCGGCCAGCGCTCCGTGATCGCTGCGGTCGCCTCGATCCCGTCCATCTCCGGCATCTGAACATCCATCATCACGACGTCCGGGCGGTCCCCCTCCAGGAAGGCGATCGCCTCGAGTCCGGTCTCGGCTTCCCCGACCACCTCGATCCCCGGATCACGCGATACGAAATGCGACAGTGCGGAACGGACCAGGGGATCGTCATCGACGATGAGAACGCGGATTGCCGGCATGGGGGAAGCCTAACGGCGGTAGTGGGTGGGTCTCGTGTCGATGTAGACCTTTGTCCAACAAAGACTGCCGAGTAGTCCGATGTGGTGCCCCTCGATCAGCGCGAAGATCAAGTCAGTTGTTCGACAAAAGACCAATCGAGGAGGTGTATGACCATGACTTTCTGGCAGCAGCTTTGCTACATTCTGGGCATCATTCGCTAGATTACCTGGCCGGTAGGAGATAGTGAACTATGGCGTCCATCCCTTCGACGCGGGATGACCCGGGAATCCTCCGGCTGGGCCGGGGGCAGGCGCTGAGCACCCTCGAGCGCATCTTCGTCCTGGTCGTCATCGTGGTGGTCGTCGCGGTCGATCTGCTCGGCCTGATCTTCTCGCCCGGTGTCGACGTCATCGCATCCGTGCTCAGCATCGCGACCACATCGGTGCTGGCCCTCTATCTCTGGTCACCCCTCGCCGCCACATCGGCGCTGGGGCTCATGCTCGCCCTCTCCTTCGTGACGGGCAACGAACTTCAGGCTCTCCTGGCCGCCGCCGTCGCGGCCGGAATCGTCATGCGTCTCGGGTGGAATTCGCTGATCCTGTCGTACATCGGCGGCTTCGTCATCGCTTCGGCGATCATCGCGTACGGTGACCTGAGCGGTCCGGTGAACGTCGGGATCTATCTCATCGTCGCCACCGTGGCCGGCGCCATCGGCTTCGCGCTGAGGATGGCCTCTGCGCGCGGGCAACGCCTGGAACAGCAGCTCGTGGAGCAGGCGCAGCAGGAACGCGAGGCTGTGCTCGCCGAGCGACGCTGGATCGCCGGCGAACTGCACGACAGCATCGCCCATCACCTCACCGTCGTGGCCATGCACGTCCAGATGCTCGACGACGCCCGAGTCGGCCGAGACTCCCAGGAGGCCATTCGCGTCGCCGCGCGGAAGGCGATGGCCGATCTGCGCTTCGTGATCGAACTCGCCGATGACGGTCCGCGCGCATCTGCGCTGCAGACCGGAGACCTCGCGGCGGCGATCGATGAGGCCAGGAACGAGTTCGAATCGGCCGGGCATCCGGTGCTCACCCGAGGCGACCCGCAGGATGAGCGGATTCCCCGAGCGGCGGAGATCGTCTTCGCGCGCATCATGCGCGAGTCCGCGACGAACATCCTGAAGCACGCGGGGCCGGGCGAAGTCGGAATCCGGCTCGATGTCGACGACGAATCGGCGACATTGACGATCGACAGCCCCCTGCCGGCGACGCCGCGGCGCGACCTGCCCTCCAGCGGCACCGGACTGAACCGGATGGCCGAGCGCGTGCTCGGCGCGAGCGGAGAGTTCCATGCCGGTGCGGTCGACGGCCGGTGGCGGGTTTCAGCGCGCCTCTCGATCGCCTGAGCGGCTGATCGCCGGCATGGCGACCGTGCGGCCGGCATGGCAACCGTGCGGCCGCCATCGGGCGCGGGCACAGTCTGGCCAGACGTCTAGGACGGTTTCGACCTTTGGCGCTTCTCGCCGGCACCGCCTATTACTACCGTAGACAGTGCCCCAATTGAGGCGCCCCCAGCGCCTTGGCGAGAAGCGTCCCCAGCGCTTCTGCGATCGCGAGCGCGATCTTCGGCTTCTGAATAGCATTGCGCTCGCGATCGCACTCTCTTCTGGGCGAGTGCCCCTTCCCCTTCGCGGAAGCGCCCATCGCCGAGCCGTTCGCGGAATGTTCATCTCTGGGCAACTTCCCGGCAAACAGCCGTTGAACAGTTCCCTGTCAGGTGTATTCCTCCGTCGAAATCCCGCCAGAGTTGTTGGCGGATCATCGCGCGCCCTCGGCGAGCGCGGCATGCTCCGCCTGAGCGCCACACACGGAGGAACGGAGCGTCTGACATGGGCACGTCTCTGATGCGGCCGGCCGTCCCGCGCACGGATGTCGCCCTGCGCCCCGCAGCGCTCGCGATGGTCTGGCTCGGCGTGGGGCATCCGCACGAGACGATCGCGGTACCCGGCGTCGCGCTCGCCGATGCGGACGTGCTGGTCGCCGTGGAGATGTCGACGATCTGCGACTCCGATGTGGACACGGTGCTCGGGCTGCGCTCGGCGCCCGCGCCGCTGGTGCTGGGGCACGAGAGCGTCGGCCGGGTGATCGCCACGGGCCACGTCGGGGCGTCTGCCGTCGACGGCACACCGCTGCGCATCGGCGACCGGGTTGTGTGGTCGGCGACCGTCTCCTGCGCGAACTGCGAACGGTGCCGGCGCGGGATGCCGCAGCAATGCCGCAGCCTCGCCGAGTACGGGCACGAGCGCATCGGCGCCCACGGCGACCTCACCGGCGCGTTCGGCACGCACGTGCAGTTGCGGGAGGGTACGGCCATCGTGCGGGTGCCGGAGTCGCTGCCGGCCGTCGTGCTCGCCCCGGCATCGGGCGCGACGGCGACGGCCTGGGCAGCCGTGGCTCGCGCCCGCCGCGACCGTGACCTCGAGGGAGCTTCCGTGCGGATTTACGGGGCCGGCCTCGTCGGGCTGTCCGCTGCGGCGATCGCGACCGAGTTCGGTGCGTCCGTCGAGGTCTTCGACCGGGACCCGTCGCGCCGCGAACTGGCCGCCCGGTACGGAGCAGGATCCTCCGGCCGCGTCCCGGACGTGGTGATCGAGGCCTCCGGACACGCCGTCGCCGCGGCGATCGACGCCGTCGACCTCGGTGGCACGGTCGTGCTCACCGGCAGACCGCCGCGTCCGGAACCCGTGGCGCTGGATGCCGACGGCATCGTGCGCCGTCTGATCACCGTGAGTGGCGTGCGTGACTACAGCGGCACCGACCTCGCCGAAGCCGTCGCGTTCCTCGCCGGTCGCGGTCGCGCCTACCCGTTCGCCGAGGTCGTGGGCGATGTCCGGCCGCTGGCAGACATCGACGATGCGCTGCGCGCGGCATCCGCCCCGGATGCTCCGCTGCGGATCGGCCTCATCCCGGGGCGCTGACGTCCTCCGGGAGAGCCTGTCCGGTGCGGCGAGGGCCGGCCGGGTGGACCGTCTCGACGTGGAAGGCGAGCAGCCGTGTCGCCGCAGCGACACAGGCATCGAGCACGCTCTGCGGGTCTCCTGGCAGCGCGAGCCGTCTATGCCCGACGGCGCCGGGAGTGGCCCATCCGAGATAGACGGTTCCCGGCGGATGGCCCCCTTCGGGGCCGGGGCCGCCGACGCCGGTCGTCGACACGCAGATGTCGGCGTCGAAGAGCTGTCGAGCTCCGGCGGCGAG
The DNA here is from genome assembly GCF_002872075.1 of Microbacterium aurantiacum. GTDB lineage: Bacteria > Actinomycetota > Actinomycetes > Actinomycetales > Microbacteriaceae > Microbacterium > Microbacterium aurantiacum_A. The sequence continues at coordinate 21,004 of NZ_PGGU01000004.1, forward strand.
TTGCTCCGCGCAGGCCGCAGAGCACGGATCCGTTCCCGGGGCGAGCCCGAGTACCCGCTCCTTCACGTCGGTGAGGTAGGCGACGATCCCTCCGGCGAACCAGGTCGAGGCGTCTGCGCCGGCACCCACGGCGCTCGCCAGCTGCCCGGAGGTGAGAGACTCGGCGACGCAGACGCGCAGCCGGCGCGCGCCGGCGAGTTCGCTCAGCCGGTCGATGTGCTCCCCGGGCGAATCCTCGGTCACTGGGAGATGCTCTCGACGGTCCCCCCGGTCTGCTGGGCCGAAAGCGACCGGGCGATGTCGGCCTGGCTCACGATTCCCACGAGGAGGTGGTCTTCGATCACCGGCACCCGGCGGATCTGATGCTCCTGCATCCGCTCGAGCGCGACGTCGATGTCGTCGTTCGCGTCCACCGTCACCGGCTTGCCCTGCGCGAGTGCGCGGGCCGGAGTCGTTTCGGGGTCGAGTCCGAGCGCGATGGCCCGCACCACGATGTCGCGGTCGGTCAGCATTCCCTTCAGCTTGCTGTCCTCTCCGCAGATGGGGAGGGCGCCGACATCGAGGTCGGACATGACGGTCGCGGCGATGTGCAGGGAGTCGTTCTCGCCGATGCAACGGGGACTCGGCGTCATGATGTCGCGTGTGATGGTCATTGGCTCAATGCCTCTCATGCTTCGATGGCCTACCTGATCCGGCCGACGATACGACCCGGGTGGTGAAGGGGCAGGGGCATTGACAACGGAGCGTGCGTGCGTCAACCCCCTGTCACTGATCGGATGCGGTCGACAGCATCGCTTTTGACGAGGGAGGGAACGATGCCGGAGCGCACGGGACAGACGACGGGGATGCTGCTGGTCTTCTGGAGCTGGATGACGATCATCGTCGTGGGACTCGCGGTGATGATCGTCACGCCCGTCGGGGGGCGGTGAGATCATGCGCAAGGCGATCAGGGACAACGGGCTGAGCCTGTTCTTCCTCCTGCTCTTCGTCCTCGCGCTCGCCGGTCAGGCGGTCGCCGGGTTCATCCGCAACAACACGGAGCTCGCAGATCACGGGCGACCCGAGATCGGCTTCGGGGACTTCCTGTCGTCGTCGGATTTCCTCGTCGACGTCGCCGAGAACTGGCAATCCGAATTCCTGCAGTTCTTCCTGTTCATCGCGGCCACCGTATGGTTCGTGCAGCGCGGGTCACCGGAGTCGAAGAAACCCGGCGACGAGGGGCCGGGTGATGATGCGGATCAGCTCGTCGCAGAACACGCGCAGTCGGACTCGCCCCTGTGGGCGCGCATCGGCGGCTGGCGTACCGCGCTCTACGGGAACTCCCTGCTGCTCGTGATGGGCGCGATCTTCGTGCTCTCGTGGCTGGCTCAGTCCCTCGCCGGACTGGTCGTCATCAACGAGGAGAACTCCATGCACGGCACGGCTCTGCTGAGCTGGATCGAGTACGTCGGCTCTGCGGACTTCTGGGATCGGACATTGCAGAACTGGCAGTCGGAGTTCCTCGCCGTCGGCACGATGGTGGCGTTCTCAATCTACCTCCGTCAGCGCGGTTCAGCGGAGTCGAAGCCGGTCGGCGTGCCGCATCACGTCTCGTCGGTGGAATCCGACTGACGCTCGGCCTGCTCCGAAGCAGCGTCGTCGCGGTAGTCGGGACGCGGCGGCTGCAGCCGCTGATCGGAGTACTCGCCACCGATTCGTCCGCCATACGGTCGGCCGTGGTCGGCGTACTCGTCGCGCGCGAACACGAAGGTCCACGGCCCCGCTGTGAAGCGAGCGCCGGTGCGGAGCGTCTGGGTGCGCTCGCCGTCGTGCGTCGCCGCGGCGTCGGGGTGCGAGTTCATCTCGCCCTCGCCATGCAGCGTCAGGACGTACTCGTCGCGGTCGTCGTGCTCGATCGTCGCGTGCACGGGCGCCGTGTCGGAGAGTCGCAGTTCGTTGCCCGCGGCGGAACCGATGCGCACGACATCGGCATCGAGGGCGTATTCGGTCCGCTCGTCGTCCCGGGTGATCAGCAGGTGCGGGTTGCCCGCGCCCCATTCCGCGTGCGTCGTGGTCGGGGAGTTCCCCTCGGGCGCGTTCTTCTCGTCGATGGTGTTCTCGTCAGCGCGGTGCTCGTCCATGGCTCGCCTCCTCGGCAGGTCTGGATGACGACGCTAGACGCCGCCGATCTCCGGGCCGAGGGGGTTGACTTCACGACGGCGCGGAGACAGGAGCATCCGAGGGGAGCAGGATCTCCGGCACGAGGGCGATCCCTCCGGTGGAGTTCGCCGAGTTGGCCATCGCCTGGATCAACTCGGCCGAGAGCGGCGGCGGCTCCGGTTCGTCGAAGACGAATCTGAGCGGGATCGACGGGTGCAGCCAGATCGTCGAACGCCCGGGGGTATGACCACTGGGATGGCTCCAGGACAGGGTGAAGCTCTCGTTGCGCCGGAGCTTCGTCGCGATGACGACCTTCAGATGCGCGAGAGCGCGATCCTCGATCTGGACGGGGTCGGCGGTGCCGCCGTAGTAGAGCATGCCCATAGGCCATACGCTACGCAGTAGGAATACGATCCGACAGTCCCGATGTCGGATCGGCGTGTCATCGGTCGAGGAGGCTTCTGCATGGGCAAGTTCATCTACGAAGGTGGAGTGAAGACCGAGGTCGAGGATCGCGCTCTGACGCATCTGCAGCTCGTCATCACCGCCAAGCTGCGCAGAGGTGAGCCGTTCCCGTTCAGCTGGCGTGAGGATGCCAGCGTCGGCGGTGGCCGCACCACCGTGTGGATCCAGCCCGGCAGCTCCCTGGTCTTCAAGTACTTCGGCAGCAGACAGCCGTCGATCAACCGCGCCTGGATCGAGGCACTGGCCTTCACCGCGAACGCGCCGAGCGGTCTCTACCTCGTTCCCGAGCCGGCAGAGGCCGGTGACGCGCCAACCAGCTCTGCCGAACTCCCGGTCACACCACCTGTGTAACGCGACCGGGGCGGCACGCGTCGCACGGATCGTTCCTGCGCGCGAGTTGTCAACCCCCGTGCATCGCGGTGCGCGCGGCGGCAGGATCGCACCCCATGACGGTCATCGGATACCACGCCTCCCATGAACAGCTGCCCCCGGGGATGCTCCTCTCCGCTGTGCGGCTTGCCGAGTCGGTCGGCTTCGACGCGGCGATGTGCTCGGATCACCTCGCTCCGTGGACGCGGGCGCAGGGCGAATCCGGATACGCGTGGAGTTGGCTCGGGGCAGCACTCGCCCGGACGGACTTTTCGATCGGGGTGGTGACCGCACCGGGACAGCGGTACCACCCGGTGATCGCCGCGCAGGCGATGGCCACATTGGAGGAGATGTTCCCCGGCCGGTTCTGGGCAGCCCTCGGCAGCGGTGAAGCTCTGAACGAACACGTCACCGGCGACTCGTGGCCGACCAAAAGCGCCCGCGAGGGTCGCCTTCGTGATTGCGTTGCAGTCATCCGACGGCTCCTGACCGGAGACCGGATCAGCTTTGACGGAAGCATCCGTGTGCATGACGCGCAGATATGGAGTCTGCCGGCGTCACCGCCGCCCCTGCTCGGTGCGGCAGTGAGCCCGGAGACGGCCGAGTGGGTCGCGGAATGGGCCGACGGCTTGATCACCGTCGGATCGGATGCCGCCGCCACCCAGGAGGTCCGGGCGGCGTACCGCGGTGCGCGAGGAACCGGCGAGACCGCGTTGCAGGTGCACGTGTGTCTCGAAGAGAGCGACGAGGAGGCCCTCCGGGTCGCCGGCGAGCAGTGGTCGCATGCCACCGCGCCACCGGGGCGCATGTGGGATGTCGAGCAACCCGAGGATTTCGAGGAGCTCGCCGACCCGACGGAGGAGGCGCTGCGGAAGGCTGTCCTCATCGCCCATTCGACCGAAGATCTCGCCGACCGGATCGCGCGGGCCGCCGAAGGGTTCGACCAGGTATACCTGCACCATGTGGGCACCGACCAGGCCGCGTTCCTACGTCGCTGTGAAACCGAACTCCTCCCGGCGCTGCGGAGCCGGATATGAGACCGGCCGACACGAGCGATCTCTGGTGGCGCACCGCTGTCATCTACTGCCTCGACGTCGAGACCTTCCAGGATTCGGATGGCGACGGCATCGGCGATCTCGAGGGCATCGCCACCCGGATCGACTACCTGGCCGACATGGGCGTCACGTGCCTCTGGCTGATGCCCTTCCAGCCCACCCGCGACCTCGACGACGGCTACGACATCACCGACTTCTACGGAGTGGATCGGCGGCTGGGAGATATCGGGCACGTCGTCGAGTTGCTGCGCATCGCCCACGGCCGAGGGCTCCGAGTGATCATCGACCTCGTGGTGAACCACACCTCGGACCGGCATCCTTGGTTCGTGTCGGCCCGCCGGTCGCGCACCTCCCGCTACCGCGACTACTACGTGTGGCGGGACAGCCCGCCCCGCGTCCAGCAGGCCACTGTGTTCCCCGGCGAAGAGAGCAGCGTGTGGGAGAAGGACGAGAAGAGCGGGCAGTACTACCTGCACAGCTTCTATCGGCACCAACCCGACCTCAATCTCGCCAACTCCGAGGTGCGCGCGGAGATCGCCAGGATCCTCGGATTCTGGACCGAGCTCGGCGTCGACGGATTCCGGATCGACGCGGTTCCTTTCCTCATCGAGAACGAGGGCGCACCGAAGACGGCAGATCCGCACGACTTCCTCCGCGAGCTACGCCGTTTCGTGACGCGCAGGCGCGGGGAGGCGGCGCTGCTGGGCGAGGTGAACCTGCCGCACAAGGCGCAGCTCGACTTCTTCGGGAAGAAGGGAACGGAGCTCGACCTGCAGTTCGATTTCGCGACGATGCAGGCGTGCTTCCTCTCCTTCGTCCGGCACGACGCCGCGCCGCTCGCCAAAGCCCTGCGCACCCGTCCCGTGATCGACGTGCGGCAGGGGTGGGCGATGTTCCTGCGCAACCACGACGAGCTGACCCTCGATCAGTTGAGCGAGGACGAGCGCCAGGAAGTGTTCGAGGCACTGTCACCGGACGAGGAGCAGCGCGTCTACGGTCGGGGGATCGTGCGGCGATTGGCGCCCATGCTGCAAGGGGATCCTCGCCGCCTTCGAATGGCGTACAGCCTCATGTTCGCCCTGCCCGGCACACCCGCGCTCTTCTACGGCGAGGAGATCGGCATGGGGGAGGTGCCCGGCTGGGGGGACCGAATGGCGGTCCGCCCTCCCATGCAGTGGCGACCGGAGAAGAACGGCGGATTCTCGACGGCTTCCCGATCCCGCGTCCCGACCGCGCTCGCCGAAAGCGGATACGGACCGGATCGGGTCAACGTGCATGATCAGCAGCGCGATCCCGACTCGCTGCTCTCCTTCATCAAGACGCTCATCTCGCGCTACCGGGAAGCTCCGGAGATCGCATGGGGAGCACTCACGGTTCTGGACGTGGAGGATTCGACGGTCCTCGCGCACACTCTGAGCGCGGAAGGGGCCACATTCCTGGCCCTCCACAACTTCAGTGACATCCCGCGGCGGATCGAACTCTCCACCCGGGACATCGGCGGGGAGCAGCTGCTCGACCTGCTCGGCTCGGCAGCCGCGATCGCCGCCGAGCGCGGCACGTTCGAGATCGATCTGGACCCCTATGGCTTCCGCTGGTGCCGTGTGACGCCGGAATAGCCGAAGGCGTGTCAACCCCCTGGGGTTCTCGGGACGGGCATCGGATGCTCGACAGACCGGATCCACGACTCGAGGAGAGATCACGATGGCAGACAACACCCCCGATCCCCGGACCCTCCACACCGACGGCCCTTTCCCTCCGCAGCAGCAGGACCAGCCGGGGCTGACCGATGAGACGCGTCCGACGCCCGACCACGGCGAATCGAGCTACGTCGGCCACGGCCGGCTCGAGGGGCGGCGTGCGCTGATCACCGGCGGCGACTCCGGCATCGGACGGGCGGTCGCGATCGCCTTCGCCCGAGAGGGCGCGGATGTCGCGATCGTGCACATGGCCGAGGAGCAGGACGACGCGGATGCGACGCTGGAGCAGGTGCGGGAGGCGGGCCGCAAGGGCGTGGGTCTCGCCGGCGATGTGCGCGAGGAGTCCTTCGCCACGGATGCCGTCGCCCAGGCGCGCCGGGAGCTCGGCGGTCTGGACGTCCTCGTTCTCAACGCCGCCTTCCAGCATGACATCCAGGGATTCGAGACGCTCCGCACCGAGGACATGCGCCGCGTGTTCGAGACGAACCTGTTCGGTCTGCTCTTCTCGGCGCGCGCTGCCTACGCCGATCTGGAGGCGGGAGCGAGCATCATCGTCACGGCATCCATCCAGGCCTGCAACCCGTCCCCTGGGCTCATCGACTACGCGATGACCAAGGCGGCGCAGGTCGCCTTCGTGAAGGCGCTCGCAGAAGAGGCGGGCCCGCGCGGCATCCGGGTGAACGCCGTCGCGCCGGGGCCGATCTGGACCCCGCTGATTCCGGCCACGGGGTGGGATGCCGACAAGATCGCCTCGTTCGGGCAGGACACGCCCCTGGGGCGTGCCGGCCAGCCCGCCGAGCTCGCCGGCGCCTACGTCTACCTCGCATCGGAGGAATCGTCGTACGTGTCGGGTGCGGTGCTCCCGGTGACCGGAGGCAAGCACCTCTGATACGGCGTCGCCGAGGTTGTCCCGAAGCGGCGTGATGCCCCAGGCTGGGGTGCGTGCAGTCGAACGCGTCACCTCGTCCTCTCGTCGGTATCGCGCTCGTCATCGGGTCGTGCCTGTCGCTGCCCTTCGGGGCCGCGATCGCGACCCAGCTCTTCCCGGTGCTCGGCGCCTGGGGCGTGACTTCGCTGCGCATCGCCATCGCCGCGCTTCTGCTCGTCGTCATCGTGCGACCTCGCCCGCGCGGCTGGACCCGTGAGCAGTGGACGGCTGCCGCGCTGTTCGGACTCTCGCTCGCGGGGATGAACGGCTTCTTCTATGCCGCCATCGACCGCATCCCGCTCGGCCCCGCCGTCGCCATCGAGTTCCTCGGCCCTCTCATCCTCGCGGCGGTGCTCACCCGGCGACTCGCGGATGCCGCGTGGGTGGGTGTCGCTCTGCTCGGGATGGCATTGCTCGGCGTCGACGGGATGATCGGCGCAGATCCGCTCGACCCGCTCGGCGTGCTGTTCATCCTGATCGCGGCCGGGTTCTGGGTGATGTACATCCGCATGAGCGCGCGCGTGGGAGCGGTGATCCCAGGAACCTCGGGTCTGGCCGTCGGTCTGGTCATCGCCGCGGTGCTGCTGCTGCCGGTCGGCGTGCCTGCGTCGATCACCGTCGTGGGAGACGGGCAGCTGATCCTGCTCGCGGTCCTCACAGCCGTGCTCTCGTCGGTGATCCCGTACAGCTTCGAGCTCGCCGCGCTCCGCCGTCTGCCGCAGCGCGTATTCGGGGTGCTGCTGAGCCTCGAGCCCGCCTTCGCGATCCTGGCCGGCTGGCTCGTGCTCGGACAGGATGCGACGCCGTTGCGGCTGGGAGCCGTCGCTCTGGTCGTCGCGGCGAGTGTCGGAACGACCGTCGGCGTGCGCGGGGCGCGCCGCCGCGCGGATGCCGAGGCGCGGGACGACGGCGATGCGCCCACGGTTTTCACCGGACCGATCCCGCTCCCGGACTGACAGCGTCCGGCAGCGGGAACCGTCGGCGCAGCAGCATCCGCTGCACGAGGGTCCAGACGACGGTCACGGCGAGGTACACGGCCGCGGCGAGCGGGACGAGCACCGCGAACACCGCCGTCAGGTAGTGCATCGCCGCCACCACCCGCAGCATGCCGGGTGAGTTCAACGGCGAATCATCGAGCGGCGCCGGCCGGAAGACCCGGCGGGTGACCTCGGCGACGACGATCATCAGCGCGAGGAGCCCGGCCCACACGAGAAGCGTCGCTGCGCCCGCCGTGCCGTCGAGCACGGCCGAGACGAAGCTGGTGCCCAGCGGAGCGCCGAGCAGATCATGGGTGAGCAGCTCATTCGGGTGCCCGGCGATGTCCGGTCGCAGGAACAGGGTGTACAGGATGCCGATCACCGGCGCCTGGGCGAGCACGGGCAGCATCCCGGCGAAGGGCGAGGTGTTCTCACTCCGGTACAGCGCCATGGTCTCGCGCTGAAGACGCTCCGGGTTCTTCTTGTACCGACGCTGGAGTTCGCGCAGCTTAGGGGCGAGACGGGCGCGGGTCTGCTCGGCCTTCGCCTGCGAGACGCCGACCGGGATGAGGAGCGCGCGCACCAGCAGGGTGACGAGAACGACCGCCATCGCCGCGGCGGCGGCTCCGGCGAGAGGTTCGAGAGCGGTGGAGAGGCCGGCGAGCGCGCCGTAGGCGGCGTTCAGGAGCGCGGCGAGAGGGGGGAAGGCAAAGGGGTCCATGAAGGTCCGTTCGTGACGTGGGGGAAGGGTCGGCCGAAGCCGCGTTTCCCGAGCCAGGAAGGACGGGCTACGCGGCGGGCACGACTCCCGGCGCACGAGGACGCGGATGCCCAGCGGCATCAGGGTCGCTCTGCGGGAGGAGGGTTCCGATGTCGATGGCGCGACGTGGATGCGGCGACCCGCCGCCACCGGCGGGAAGCGCGCTGAGCGCCACGGCGAGTGTCAGAACCGTGACGGCGACGATCGCGATGGCGAGCCCCAGGGCGGCGGCATCGGGTGCGGAGACGAGTCCGAGCGCGGTGAGGACGATGCTCAGCATCTGCCCGAACCACTCGCCCATGTGCGCGCCCCCTTCGGTGCGAGAGTACCACCGGCGGCTGGACGACCCCACGCGCCTCGATCCTCCCAGCCGGGCGTAGCCTCGGAGGATGAGTGATCTGCGCACGCTGCTCGGCATCGAGCATCCGATCGTCCTCGGCCCGTTCGGCGGGCTCTCCTCCGTCGCGCTGACGGCAGTCGTGAGCGAAGCCGGCGGCCTGGGCTCATACGGCCTGTACGGCTACGACGGCGACCGCATCCGGTCGACGGCTGCAGAGCTGCGCGCGGCGACGTCACGGCCGTTCGCCCTGAACCTCTGGCTGCCCACCGGAGACGAGGTCGAGCCGAACCCTCAGCACGCGATCTTCGCGCAGGCGCTCCAGCCGTTCTTCGAGGCGGTCGGCATCGAGACGCCGGCGCGTCCGAGCAGCTACCTTCCAGACCTCGCCGAACAGTTGGATGCGATCTGGGACGCCGCCCCGGCGGTGCTCAGCTTCGTGTTCGGCGTTCCCTCGGCGGAGGTCGTCGAGGAGGCGCATCGTCGCGGCATCCGCGTCGTCGGCACCGCCACCACTGTGGCCGAGGCGAGGGCCCTCGCCGACGGCGGAGTCGATGCGGTCGTCGCCACGGGCTCTGAGGCCGGAGGTCACCGCGTCTCGTTCCTGCGCCCGGCTGAGGAGTCGCTCGTCGGGACCTTCGCGCTCGTGCCGCAGGTCGTCGACGCCGTCCCGGTTCCCGTGATCGCGGCCGGCGGCATCGCCGATCGTCGCGGAGTGGCCGCCGCGCTCGTCCTCGGCGCGTCCGGCGTGCAGGTGGGCACCGCGTTCCTCGCGGCGGCGGAGTCGGCGGCGAATGACGCGCATCGTGCGGCGATCGGCTCGACCGCCGCCGATGAGACGGTGCTCACTCGGGCGATGAGCGGGCGACTCGCGCGCGGCGCACGCAACCGGGTGGTGCGCGCGATCGAGGCCAGTGGCACGATCGCGCCCTTCCCGATGCAGAACTGGCTCACCGGGCGCTTCCGGACGGCCGCCGGTCAGCAGAACCTCGGAGAGCTGCAGTCGCTCTGGATGGGTCAGGCGGCGCCTCTTGCGCGCTCCGGTGCGGCGGACGGAGTCTTCGCGGAACTTCTCGCTGGTGTGCCGGCGCGCTAGAGGATGACGGTCGAGCGGCCGTGCACGATCACGCGGTCCTCGGCGTGCCACTGCACCGCACGGGCCAGCACCAGGCGTTCCACGTCGGCGCCGCGGCTCTGCAGCTCGGCGGCGGACTCGGAGTGGGTGACGCGGGTGACGTCCTGCTCGATGATCGGTCCCTCGTCGAGGTCCGCCGTCGCATAGTGCGCTGTCGCGCCGATGAGCTTCACGCCGCGGTCCTTCGCCCTGGCGTACGGGTTCGCACCGATGAAGGCCGGGAGGAACGAGTGATGGATGTTGATCACCGGGGCACCGACGCGCTCGATGAAGTCGTCGGTGAGTATCTGCATGTACCTGGCCAGCACCACCAGGTCGACATTGCCCTGCAGCAGCTCGAGCTGACGAGCCTCCATCGCCGCCTTGTCGCCGGAGGGGATGTGCACGAACGGCACCCCGAAGGTGCGCACGGACTCGGCGAGATCCGGGTGATTGGACACCACCATCGTGATGTCGATGTCGAGCTGTCCGCGCTGGGTGCGCCAGAGCAGCTCCATCAGGCAGTGGTCGTACTTCGACACGAAGATCGCGACGCGCTTGCGGCGTGCGACGTCGTGCAGCGACCACTCCATGCCGAAGCGCTCGGCGACGGCCGCGACGTCGGCCTCGAGTGCCGGACGCGCGGCGGACAGCCCTTCGAGGTGGATCACGGTCCGCTGGAAGAAGCGCCCGCCCTCGGCATCCGTCGAGTGCTGGTCGAGGGAGATGATGTTCGCCCCGTGCTCGGCGAGCACACCGGCCACGGCTGCGACGATGCCGGGCTGGTCGTCGCAGGCGATCAGGAGGCGGGCGGTATCGGGCTGGGACATGGGGACTCCTCGGACGTGTCAGTCGATTCTGCCGTGGATGCGGTGATCGGAACGAATCGCCGGGTCGCCGGGTCGCTAACCTGAGAGCGTGAACGCGGGCGACGTCGGACTGGTGCTGATCCCGCTGCTCGCGGTCGCGGCACCTCTGCTGGCGCGGGGAGTGCGCCCCGTGCTCCGCGTTCCGATCATCGTCTTCGAGCTGATGCTCGGGATTCTGGCAGGACCGGCGGTGCTCGGCTGGATCCAGCCGCACGAGATCCTGCAGAAGCTGAGCGACTTCGGTCTGGCGATGCTCTTCTTCGTCGCGGGGTCCGAGATCGACTTCCGTGCGGTGTCGGGGAAGCCGCTGATGCGGGCATCGATCGGCTGGGTGATCAGCGTCGGCCTCGGCGTCGGCGTCGGGTTCCTCCTCGCGCCGGGTGACGGCATGATCGTGATCGGGATCGCGCTGAGCTCGACCGCGCTGGGCACGCTGATGCCGATCCTGCGCGACGCCCGAGAGCTCGATACCCCGTTCGGCAGAGTGGCCACCGTGATCGGCGCCGTCGGCGAGTTCCTGCCCCTCATCGCCATCTCCGTCTTCCTCAGCGCCCGCACGACCCCGGTCGCGGCCGCGATCCTGCTCGCCTTCGTCGTGCTGGCGGCGCTCGCCGTCGTGCTGGCGCGCCGGCTGCCGCATGGAAGGCTGCACGCGTTCATCCGGGCGACCTTGCACACCTCCGACCAGTTCGGGGTGCGGTTCGTGCTGCTGCTCGTCGCCGCGCTGGTCGGGCTCAGCGTGCTGCTCGACCTCGACATGCTCCTCGGCGCCTTCGTCGCCGGAGCCGTGTGGCGCATCATCATGTCCCGTGCGCCGCGGGATGACGCGGCGGCGGTCGAGAGCAAGGTCGAAGCGGTCGCCTTCGGTTTCCTGGTGCCGATCTTCTTCCTGTACACGGGCGTGAACTTCGACCTCGCCGCCCTGCTCGCCTCTCCGGCGGCGCTCGGCCTCCTGCCGCTGTTCCTGGTCGCGCTCCTCCTGATCCGCGGGTCGGCGGCACAGCTGTCGGCCCCGCGCGGGATGAGCCAGCGCGACCGTACGGCTCTCGGGATGCTCGCCGCCACCGGACTGCCGATCATCGTCGCGGTGACGGCCATCGGCGTCGAGCGGGGAATGCTCGACAGCGGAACGGCCGCGGCGCTGGTGGGAGCCGGGATGCTGTCGGTGCTCATCTACCCGCTCGTCGCGATGACCCTCCGGGGGGATCGCGCGCGCGTCGTCGGACGGCCGCGAGGCGATGTGCGGCCGCAGGGGGAGCTGTGACGACCGCATCCGATCTGCTGACCGAAGCACGGGCCGCGCTCGCCGGCGCGCCGCAGGAGCGGCTGGGCGAAGAGCGCAGCTCGCGCTGGCGCGGGCAGCGCATCGTGCCGGTCGGTGCGGCCTGGCATCTCGGCGTGCTGCTGCTCACCGATACGCATGTGCTGGCGACGGCCGAGGTGCTGCGGGCCGCGGACCCCGGCCGTCGCGGCTACACCGCGGAATCTGCTCGCGCCCGAGCGGCGCGCAGGGAGGAAGCACTGCGCGGGGGCTTCGCCGAGGGCGAGGTGGTGCACGTCGGCTGGAGCGTCATCGACGTCCAGGCGGTGGACGCCGGCGGGTCATCCGGTCCTCTGGCCATGATCGACGGGGCTGCGGTTGTGCGCTGGAGCACCGCGGGTGGTTACATGCCACTGGAGGCATACCTGCGGGAGCGGATCGAACTGCTGCGCGGCTGAGTGGTGCGGTGTCGGTCAGGCGAAGGTCTCGGCGAACCGTCGGAGGAGGGCTGCGCCCTCGGTGACGGATGCCGCGAGCACCTGCCCCTGCACCGCGTCGAACTCGGAGGGGTCGAAGTATCCGGTCGTGCGGTAGAACGTCATCCGATCAGCGAAGTCGCGCGGGGTCGGCTCGGGGTGGAACTGCGCGGCGTACAGATGGGTGCCGACGCGATACGCCTGCACGGGGCACACATCGTTGGTGGCGAGCAGCTCGGCCCCGGGAGGGACGGATGCTGCACTCTCCTTGTGCGCGGTGAACACGGTCAGCGCGGGGGAGCTGGGTCCGAACACCGGGTCGGCGTCTCCCGCGGGAGTCGTGCGGATGACGGTGGCGCTCGCGGCCTCCGGCGTGTCGATCGTCACCTCGCCGCCCAGCATCCGGGTCACGACGCCGATGCTGAAGCACGTGAAGAAGCCGGCGAGATCGCCGGTGGCGGCCCGATGTGCGATGCGCTCCAGGTCGGCTTCGACACGGGCCTGCAAGGGGGACTTCTCCGCATCGCTGACGTTGAACGGCGAGCCGCCGACGACGATGCCCCGGTAGTGCGCGAGCCGGGCGGGATCCAGCGGCTCGGAGAGCAGATCGAGTCGATCGACGACGTCCACGCCGAGTGCTCGCCGGAACGAGGCGTGCTCGGCATCCGCCGCCCCGGTTTCCGGGCGCACGCACACGTAGAGAAGCGAGGCCATCAGGAGATTCTAACGTTCGGCTGACGCGGGGCTGCGGCCGCGGGTCAGCGGGAGGAGTTCGAGGTGCGCCCGCGGACGATGCCGACGAACGTCTCGACATCCGCGGTGGTGCGCTCTCGCGGCCAGACCAGCGCGACGGTCGACGTCGGCCCGTCGATGAGGGGCCGGTGGCCGGCATCCTTGCGGTGGTGCATCCGTGCCAGTGACATCGGCACCACGACGATTCCGGTTCCGGAGGCGGCGGTGGCGATGGCCTCCTCTGTCGTCGCCAGCGGCGGGAAGGCCGGGGCGAGCGTGCCGGGAAGATCGAGGGGGCCGAGAACGTCGTCGTCGGGAGTGATCAGCACTTCTCCGGCGAGATCCGCAGGCGAGAGCTCTTCCACGGCCATCAGATGCGAGTCGATCGAGGCGACGACGACCGGGGCCTCTTCGTAGAGGGTGATGATGTGGAGTGTGTCGTCCTCGAGCGGCAGACGGATGAGCGCCGCATCCAGGTCCTCGAGCGCCGCGCGCTGCCCCGCCGCCTCGATCGCGACCAGTTCCAGCGGCACGTGCGGCATCCGCTGCTTCCAGGCATCGATCCACTTGCCGGGTGTCGCGCCGGGGACCGCGCCGAGCCGGAATGTCCGGGGCTCCTCCGCCTCAGGCGCGGCGTCGAAGACGACCTTCGCCTGCTTCTGCTGGCGCTTCGTGGGCTGCGCCCTCGTGGACCCCGCGCCGACGGGACGCTTCCCGCCGCGCGCGGGCGCAGCCCTGCGGCCGCGCGCGCCACCCTGTTTCGCCATGCCTTCAGGGTATCGGGCCGCTCAGCGCGAAGTGCGCCGCTGCGCGTGGCGGATCAGGCCGGCTGCTCCGCCCACGAGTACCAGGGTGCCGACGCAGAGGAGCACGGTCGCCGTGATCGTGCCAGGGGTCATCCCCAGCGCCCAGTCCGCGACGCCCTCGCTGCGGTCCCGGTCGGTCAGAAGCCAGAGACCGATCGCCGACAGCGCGGCGAGGAATGCACCCCACACGATGGCGGCCCAGCGCGTGCGCGGTGCCGACTCCGTCGGAGCCGACTCTGCCGGAGTGGGCGCTGCCGGGATCGGTGTCGTGGTGTCGATGCTCATTCTTCGCCGTTCTTGTTCTCGTAGACCGTGATGGAGATCTCACCCGCGGCCTGATCGATGGTCATCTTCTGTCTCGTCACGATCGGTGCGCCGTTCGCGCTGATCGTCTCCTCGTAGACCCGATCGCCGTCCCCGTCGTCGCGCGGCTGCCACGTGCCCACCTCGATCACCGCTCCGGTCTCCGCGTCCACCCGCTTCCACACGATAGAGGCGGTGTCGACGGTCGCCTCGAGGTCGAGCTCCACACCCTCGGCGACGGCGATCAGCGTGCTGCCGGTCCCCTTGTCGACAGTCATCAGCGGAGGTTCGCTCTCATGCGGGTCGAGGGTGATGGTGAGGGTGCCGAACGGCTGCTGAAGTCCCAGAGAATGTGCGTTGCTCGCCCAGACATCGCCGAACGTGAACTGCCGCAGCGTGGCGACGCCCGTCGCGGTGGCACCGCCGAGCAGCACCAGGACCGTGAGGAAGGCGAGGAAGCCGCTGCGGCGGCGGAGCGCCCCGGCGACGATCATTCCCACCGCGAGCACCAGCGCGCCCGAGAGCAGTCCCGCGGCCAGCCGGAGGCGCTCGTCGCCCCCCGACCAGAGCCCCGTCGCGGCACCGGCCACCAGCGCCAGGCCGATGACCGACGCGACGAACGCGAAGCTCGCGCGGGGGTTGGACGCACGGCGGATCCGCCGGCGTTCTGCGGCCTCTGCGGCAAAGGCCGCCGCGATCGCCTGTCGCTCGCGCCGGCCCTGGTCGCGGGCGGCGCGCTCGGCATCCTGTTGCTGCCGGCGCCAGGCCTGATCCTGTTCCTTCCAGGCCGCGTGCTGCAGGCGCCACGCCTCGACGTCCTCGGGACTCTGCGGTCCGGCCGGAAGCGGGGCAGGGGCGAGCGGCGCGGGCTCGAGCAGAGCGGATGCCGGAGCCGCCGTGTCGGCGAGAGCTCCGGCATCCGTCTCGATCGCGTCTGTGGCGTCGACGGTACCCGTACCGTCGACGGCAGCAGACGCATCCGGGGCCGCGGAGACCGTGGAAGCCATCGACGGACTCGACGCGAAAGCGCCCGGGGTGCGGCGTGCGGCGCGCACGATGAGGAAAAGCAGTGAGCCGGCGAGGACGAGACCGACGATCCAGCCGAGGACCGACAGCGCCGACCAGTCGGCATACCAGACGCCGAAAAGGGACCCGGTGATCGGTGCCGTCGGGATCAGCCCGACGATCGCCATGGCGAGGATGCCGAGCTGCGTCGGCTGGAAGTCCTGCGCCAGCAGGTCGCGGGTGTGGATGCGACCGTCGGCGTCCGGCAGCAGTGCCCAGCCGACGGCGTAGAGGAAGATCGCCGGCAACCCGAACAGCGCCGCGACGACGAACACGCCGCGGACGATCAGCGGATCGATGCGCAGCCGCGCCGCAATCCCTGCGCAGACCCCGCCGAGCCACCCGTCGGAGCGGGCGACGCCGAGTCCGGAGACCCAGAGGAAGAACCTGTCGGAACGGAGCGCCTTCGCGGAGGGCGGGGTGGTGTCGGCAGCGGGTGGCGGCGCGGTCGGAATCGTCATGGTCCGATCCTCTCGCCCGGCTGCAGGCCGCGACCATGGGGTGTTCCCCTGAGTCGACCCTGATCTTCGGACGCTGGTCCGCCGGGGGAGCACTCCGGGTGATTGGATGGCGGCATGTCTTCTTCGGCCCAGACCGCGCAGCCGCGCCGCGTGCCGGCGCCGCCGCGTCCGCCGCTGGTGCGCGATCGAGAGTGCCTGGTCGCCGGCGTCAGTGCGGGCATGGCGAGGCACCTCGGGGCACCGACCTGGATCGTGCGCGCCCTGTTCGTCGCGCTCGCGCTCTGCGGCGGTGCGGGCGTGCTCCTCTACGTGTGGTGCTGGGCCTTCATGCCGTGGCAGGCGGGGGAGTCTGCACCGTCCCGGCGGGCACCGGTCGCGTGGATGCTCCTGGCACCGGCGGTCGCCCTGGTCCTCGTCGCGTCTGTCGCCGTGGGCTCCTGGTCGGGCCTGCTGGCGCCCGGGGCGTTTCTCACCGTCGGGGCGGCCGCTTCCTTCGCGACCGCAGCGGGTCTCTGGGCCACGCTCATCGACCGCACCGATCCGGCGCGCGGGCCCCGGCATACGACGGTGATCCGGGTTCTCGCCTTGACCCTGCTCGGAGTGCTGTTCCTGATCCTGTTCTCCCGGGCGACCGGAGGATCGGTCCTGGCGCTCACGATGCTGCCCCTCGCAGGCTTCCTGGCGGTGCTCTCCTCGACGCTGATGCATCGCTGGCGCGAACTCGCCGGTGAACGCGTGCGACGCATCCGCGAGGAGCAGCGCAGTGAGATGGCGGCGCACCTGCACGATTCCGTGTTGCAGACGCTCGCGCTGATCCAGAACCGGGCGGGAGCCTCCAGCGAGGCGGCACGGCTCGCCCGCGCGCAGGAGCGCGAGCTGCGGGCATGGCTGTACGACGGCGATGCCCCGGCGGACAGCGACCTGCCGACGGATCTGCGCGATTACGCCGGCGGGCTGGAACTGGACTATCCCGTGCGCATCGACGTCGTGTCGGCCGGACTGTCTGCTGAGCGCGCCAGCGGAGACCTCGCGGCGGCCGCTCGCGAGGCGATGCTCAACGCGGCCCGGCATGCCGGCGGCGAGATCTCCGTGTACATCGAGGGCAACGGCACCGGCGTCGACGTCTTCATCCGAGACCGCGGTGAGGGATTTGCGCTCGCGGCCGTCCCGAGCGACCGTCTCGGGGTCCGGGAGTCCATCATCGGAAGGATGCGCAGGGCCGGCGGCGCCGGCACCGTGCGCAGCGACGAGAACGGAACAGAAGTGCACCTGCACATCCAAACGACCGGAGGCGACCGTGGCTGAGGGCATCCGCGTCGTCATCGTCGACGATCATTCGATCTTCCGCTCGGGGCTCCGAGCCGACCTCGACTCGAGCGTCGACGTCGTCGGCGAGGCCGCGGACGTGCCGTCGGCGATCGCGGTCATCCGTGCGACTGCGCCCGATGTGGTCCTGCTCGACGTGCATCTTCCGGGCGGCCCTTCGACGGGCTCAGGGGCGCAGTCTCAAGATGAGACGGGCGGCGAAGCGGTGATCCGCGGCTGCGCTCCGACATCGACGCGCTTCCTCGCGCTGAGCGTCTCGGACGCCGCAGCCGACGTCGTGCGGGTCATCAGGGCCGGAGCCCGCGGCTACATCACCAAGGGATCATCCGGCATCGAGGTGAGCAGCGCGGTCCAGGCCGTCGCCGACGGCGACGCCGTGTTCTCACCGCGACTGGCCGGGTTCGTGCTCGACGCGTTCGGCGCTGTCGCCGGGGAGACGGCCATCGCCGACTCCGAGCTCGACCGCCTCTCGGCGCGCGAGCAGGAGGTAATGCGGCTGATCGCCCGCGGCTACGCCTACAAGGAGGTCGCCGCGGAGTTGTTCATCTCGATCAAGACCGTCGAGACGCACGTCTCCGCCGTGCTGCGCAAGCTGCAGCTCTCCTCGCGGCACGAGCTGACGGCCTGGGCATCGGAGCGCCGGCTGCTGTAGCGCCCGCGGCACTCAGGCCGCGAGCCAGAGCCCCTTGGGGTTGGTCGCGATCCTCATACCGGCCGCGACCGTCTCGTCATCGCCGATCTTGGCACCGCGCGCGATGCGCGCGCCGGCGCCGACCTCGGTGCGGACTCCGATGTGCGCGCCGTCACCGACGGCGGCACCCTGGCCGATGTGCGCGTGCGCGTCGATGAAAGCGCCTTCGCCGATCACGGCATCCGGTTCCACCCATGCGCCGCGTGCGACCTTCGCACCGGCCGCGACCCGCGCGCCCGGTTCGATGTATGCGCCCGCTTCGACCATGGCCCTCGGATGCACCTTCGCGCCGTGCGCGACGAGACCCCGGCCATTCGCGTGCTTGCGGTAACGCAGCGTCGCTCCCTGGTCGTTCTCGATGTCGACGTAGTTCTTTCCCACGATTCCTCCCGTGCCCCGGAGTTCTCCGGATATATCAACAACCACGGGTGGTGCGGATTCATTCCCGTTGAGGGATGTCCTTCGACGGGCTCAGGAAGCCAGGTTCACCTCTGGCACTGCGGACACCAGAATGTGACCCTCTCGCGGGTCGGATCGGCGCCGAGCTCACCCTTGCGGATGAGGGTTCCGCAGCGCCGGCAGGGGCGGCCGGCGCGACCGTACACCCACGTCGTGCGCCCCGCGCGGTTGACGCCGGTGAAGGTACGATCGGGGCGGTCGCGATTGGCGCGGATCGTGCGGACGCCGAGGTCGAGAAGGGCGGCGACATCGACCTCCGGAGTCGGCGTCGTCGGCAGCACGCCGCGCAGAAACAGCAGTTCCGCGGCGTATTCGTTGCCGAATCCGGCGACGTTGCGTTGATCGAGAAGGGCGACGTGGATGCTGCGGGCATCCGCGCCGAGCCGCCGAGCCGCCTCCTGCGCATCCCAGTCGTCCGCGAGCGGGTCCGGCCCGAGGTGGCCGATCAGCCGGTCCTCGTCACGCGTCGGAACGACCTCGACCTCGGCGAGATCGACGCCGACGGCCTCGCGCTCGGAGGTGCCGACGATGGCCCGCACCTTGAAGGCCGGATGCCGCCACTTCTCGCCCGGTCGGTAGAGGAACCAGGCGCCGTCCATGCGCAGGTGCGAATGGATCGTGTGGTCGCCGATGCGCAGCAGCAGATGCTTGCCGCGGGCCGCAGCTCCCTGCACGCGCTGACCGCGCAGATCGAGGGTCGCCGCGCGCGGCACTCGAAGGTCGAAGCGGGTGACCTCCGCCCCGGCCAGCGCCTCGTCGAGGCGCCCGGCTGTGCGGTGGACGGTGTCACCCTCAGGCATCAGGCCGGGCCTGTCGAGGGGATCCCCGGGCCGGAGACAGGGCCGGATGCCGACGGGCGCGGGCCGGACGGCAGTGTCGTCGCGCGATCGAGCATGGTCCGCGCGAGCATGGTGGACCCTGCGACCGCCGCGGGCATCGCGAAGACGGCGCCCAGAGGGATCAGGAAGCACAACTGCGTCGCGACACCGAAACCGAGTACGCGCGCCCTGCTGCCGGCGAACAGCGCGGCACGGTCCAGCGGAGTCAGATTCCGGGCATCGAAGGCGCGGCCGGTGAGTTCGCGCGCGAGAAGGCGCCCGGTGAACACGACGCCGCCCACGGCGCCGAGTACTCCGCCGACGATCGGGATGAGACCGATCAGCAGCACGAGAACGGCGATGAGCAGCCCGAGCAGCACGAGTCGCAGACCTTCGCCGAGCGCCGTCCAGAATCCGCCTCCGTCGGCGGGTGGCTCACCGCCGAGGTCGGTCTCGACCGCACGCCAGATCCGCTCGTAGAAGGGGTCGCCGATCGTGAGCGCGAGCGCGCTGAACACCGATGCGGCCAGTGCCAGCGCGGCGATGAACACGATGATCCCGACGGCGCCGCGCAGAATGCTGCGCCACGGCTCCGTCCATCCTGCCGCAAAGGGGGTGATCCACTCGGTGATGCCGCCGAGGGAGAGCAGCAGCGGTATGAGCGCGGCGGCGAGGAGCAGGAAGGCGATCACGGCGGGGATGAGCCCGAGCGCCATGAGGCCGGGCCGGGTGCGCCACAGGCCGAAGCCCCGCAGCAGCGTGCGGACACCGGCACCGAACTCACGGATCATGTTCTCAGCGTAGGCGGCGTCACAGCGCTTTGCGCAGCGTATACCCGCGCGGGGTGACCACGAAACCGGCCTCCTGCAGCGCCGTCGCGAGGACCGTGCCGTAGACGCCCTCGCCGTTCACCTTCTCGACGGTGAGGGTGTCGAGTCGCCGGCCTCTCGCTGTCGCGGCCAGTTCGGAGGCCGCCGACTGCAGAACGTCAGGATCGTCACTGAACGACAGCACGGTGCGCCCGCCCCGTTCGAGGTACAGCACGAGCTCGCCGTCGACGAGCACGACCAGCCCGCCTGCCTTGCGCCCTGGGCGGTGCGAGACGCCTTCGCGGCGGGGCCAGCCGAGGGCCGCACCATAGGGGTTCGCCGGGTCCGTCGCGGCGAGCGTGATCGCCTTCCGCGGCGGGGGATCGCTGAGCCCGGCGAAGGTGCGCAAGCGGTCGACCGTGGCGGATGCCGCGAACTGCGCCGCCCCGAGCTTCTCGATCACGTAGCCGCGACGGCAGTGCCCGGCCTCCTCGAAGCCCGCGAGCACCCGGTAGGCCTGCGCGAAGCCGCCGGGCACGCCTTCGGCCTGCACGGCGCCGCGGGTGACGACGCCGTAGCGGTCGAGGAGGAGGCCGGCGGTCACGGTCGCCCGGCGGGCGGCATCCGCCTCCACCGAGGGCAGCAGCGACCAGCGGCCGCCTGCAGTGGCCGGCCGCGCCGTCGAGCGTCCCAGCGACATGCCGCGGTAGGCGCGGGTGCGCGGGGCGCGGCGGGTCACGCGATGCGCCTGAGATCCACCGCCGAGAAGCCCCCGGATCGGCGCGAAGGTGTCGTTCGTCACACGGCCGGCCCAGGTCAGCGTCCACAGCGCTTCGAGCACGGACTGCTCGTTCTCGGCGTCCGCCATCTCCTTGAGCTGAGCGGCGAAATAGGCGCCGCCGGCGCTGAGAGCATCGAGCAGCCGCGCCTCCAGCGATTCGGCCGCGATCTCGTCCTCCGGCTCGGGCAGCGTGAACGGCGCGAGGTCGGCCGGGTGCAGCGAGACCCAGCCGTCCCGTCCGGGGAGCGTGCCGTGACCCGACCAGATCACCTCGCCGCTGGCGGTGAGCTCGTCGAGCAACGCCGGCGTGTAGTCGCGGACGCGCGTCGGAAGGATCAGCGATTCCCAGGCGCTCGCAGGGATCGGCACTCCGGCCAGCTGCTCGATCACGGCGAGCACGCCGTCGATGCCCTCCTGCGGCCGGGTGAGGTGCTGCCACTCGGGGAGGAAACGCGCATATGCCGCGGGGGGCACGGGTTCGACGCTTCCCCGGATGGCGGCGAGCGACCGCATGCGCAGCCGGCGCAGCACCTCTGTGTCGCACCACTCGATGTCGGAGGCACTGCCTGCGGCTTCCGGCAGGAAGTAGCCGCTGGTCACCCGCCCCGCGTTCTCGAGTCGTTGCAGCGTGTGGCGGGCGACGGCGGAGCCGATGCCGAACCTGGTCGCCACAGCATCCGTCGGGAACGGACCGTGGGTGCGCGCGTGCCGGGCGATGAGGTCGCCGAGCGGGTCGGCCACGGGTTCGAGGAACGCGACCGGGATGCCGGTGGGCAGGGCTGTGCCGAGGGCGTCGCGCAGGCGGCCGGCGTCTTCGATGGCGGCGATCCTGGCGACCCCGGCGACGCTGATCGGGATGGCGCGGCGCGCGACGACGAGCGCGTCGAGATGGGCGGCCGCCTCGGACGGCTCGTCGAGCCGCGCCGCGACCTCGGCGGCATCCAGCGGGCCGAGCAGGCGCAGCAGGTCTGCCGTGCCCTCGAGCCCGCGTGCATGCCGTTCGGGGTCGAGGCGCTGCGCCTCGCGCTCGAACTGCGCGATGACATCGGGATCGAGGAGCTCCCTCAGCTCGACGGTCCCGAGCAGTTCGCCGAGGAGCGCCGGGTCGACCGAGAGCGCGGCCGCGCGGCGTTCAGCCAGCGGTGAATCGCCCTCGTACATGAACGCGCCGACGTAGCCGAACAGCAGATCGCGCGCGTACGGCGAGGGCTGCGCGGGCTGCGTCTCGACGAGCTTGACCCTGCGGTCGGCGATGGCGGTGGCGAGCTTCCGCAGCGAGGGCAGGTCGTACACGTCCTGCAGCACCTCGCGCAGGGTCTCCAGGATCACGGGGAACGTCGGATGCCGTCGCGCGACCTCGAGCAGCTGCGCGGAACGCTGCCGCTGCTGCCACAACGGGGATCGCCGATTCGGATTCGTGCGCGGCATCAGCAGCGAGCGCGCGGCGCACTCGCGGAACCGGGAGGCGAAGAGGGCGGATCCGCCGACCTCCTCCGTGACGAGGTGCTCGAGCTCGTCCGGGTCGAAGACGAAGAGCTCGGCGCCCGGTGGCTCGGCCTCGGCATCCGGGATCCGCACGATGATGCCGTCGTCGCTGGCCACCGCCGATCCTTCGACCCCGAGCCGCTCGCGGACGCGCGCGTTGATGGCGAGCGCCCATGGTGCGTGCACCTTCATGCCGTATGGGGAATGGAGGATGACCCGCCAGTCGCCGACCTCATCGCGGCCGCGCTCCACCGTGAGCGTGCGGTCGGTCGGGAGGGTGCCCGTGGCTTCCCGCTGTTCGGCGAGATGCGCGAGCAGGTTGGCGCGGGCCTGCTCGTCGAGACCGGCATCGATGAGCCGCTGCGCCGCTTTCTCGGGAGTGGCCGCCGACACCTCCCGGGAGAACTTCCCCAGTGCCTCGCCGAGCTCATAAGGCCGGCCGATGCCGTCGCCGTGCCAGAACGGGACCTTGCCCGGCTGGCCGTACGCGGGGATGACGTTGACCCGGTCGTGGGTGATCTCGGCGATCCGCCAGCTCGTCGTACCGAGGGTGAAGACGTCGCCGACGCGGGACTCGTAGACCATCTCCTCGTCGAGTTCGCCGACGCGCGCGCCCGTCGTCTCGCCGGCGACGAAGACGCCGAAGAGCCCGCGATCGGGGATCGTCCCGCCGCTCGTCACCGCGATCCGCTGCGCCCCCGGGCGCCCGGTGAGCGTGCCGGCATCCCGGTCCCAGACCAGGCGAGGGCGCAGCTCGGCGAACTCGTCGGAGGGATAGCGGCCGGCGAGCAGGTCGAGTGTCGCCTCGTACGCCGACCGCGGGAGCGACTGGAACGGCGCGCTGCGCCGCACCGTCTCGAACCACTCCTCCACGCTGATCGCGCCGAGCGCGCTGGCGGCCACCGTCTGCTGGGCGAGGATGTCCAACGGGTTGCGCGGCACCTGGATCGCCTCGATCTTGCCCGCCAGCATCCGCTCCGTGACGATCGCCGTGTGCAGCACGTCGCCGCGGTGCTTGGGGAACATCGCCGCCCGGCTGATCTCGCCGACCTGGTGGCCGGCTCGCCCGACGCGCTGCAGCCCGGAGGCCGCCGACGGCGGAGCCTCGACCTGGATGACGAGGTCGACGGCGCCCATGTCGATGCCCAGCTCGAGGCTGCTCGTCGCGACGACGCAGCGGAGCACACCGGACTTGAGCTCCTCCTCGACGAGGGCGCGCTGCTCCTTCGACACCGATCCGTGGTGCGCCTTGGCGAGCACCGGATCGGCGCCGGCCGTGGCGCCGGCCTGCGCCATCATCGCGGCGGGTACGGCGGCTTCGGGAAGGGCGATGCCCATCCGCTCGGAGTAGATCTCGTTGAGACGGCCGGTGAGGCGCTCGGCCAGCCGCCGGGAGTTGGAGAACACGATCGTGGAGTTGTTCTGCAGGATGCGGTCGACGATCGCCTCCTCGACGTGCGGCCACACCGAACCGGTCACCTCGGTGTACTCGGCATCCGCTGCGTCGCCGGGAACGCCGGGCGGCGGAGGGGGATTGGTCATGTCGTCCATCGGGACGACGACGCCGATCTCGAAGGTCTTGGATGCGGGGGGCGCGACGATCTCGACTGGAGCAGATCCGCCGAGGAACCGCGCGACCTCGTCGATCGGCCGGACGGTCGC
This sequence comes from Microbacterium aurantiacum, assembly GCF_002872075.1. Taxonomy (GTDB): domain Bacteria; phylum Actinomycetota; class Actinomycetes; order Actinomycetales; family Microbacteriaceae; genus Microbacterium; species Microbacterium aurantiacum_A. Next base: position 44,849 of record NZ_PGGU01000004.1, read on the forward strand.
CGACAGTCCGATGCGTTGCGCGGGCGCGGAATCGGGATCGTAGGAGCGCCGCAGAGCATCCAGGCGCTCCAGGCTCACGGCGAGGTGCGCTCCGCGCTTCGTGGCGGCGACCGCGTGCACCTCGTCGATGATCACGGTGTGCACGCCGCGCAGGGTCTCGCCGGCGCGGCTCGTGAGCATCAGGTAGAGCGACTCGGGGGTCGTGATGAGAATGTCGGGCGGATCGGAGACGAGTTTGCGCCGATCGCTGGAGGTGGTGTCTCCGGAGCGGACGCCGACGGTGACGGCGGGTGATGCGACGCCGAGTCGGCGCGCGGACTGGCCGATGCCGACGAGCGGCGATCGGAGGTTGCGCTCGACGTCGACGCCGAGCGCCTTCAGCGGAGAGATGTAGAGGATGCGGGTGCGCGGTTCGCCCCTGGCCGGCGGCGCCGCGTCCGCCATCCGCTCCCGGAACACGCTGTCGATCGCCCAGAGGAAGGCCGAGAGCGTCTTGCCCGACCCTGTCGGTGCGACGACCAGGGCGTGCTTCCCCGCCGAGATCGCATCCCAGGCGCCCGCCTGTGCCGGAGTGGGCGCCGCGAACGCACCCCGGAACCAATCCTGCGTGGCGGGGGTGAAACGCTCGAGCACGTCGCTCATCACTCCATCATGCGGCCTGCGTCCGACATCGGACCGGATGCTGCCTCTTGCGGATGGGGACTACTCGTTCGGCATCACGATCCACAGGAGTATGTAGGCCCAGAGCGAGAGTCCGGCGAACAGCACGAGGATCACGGAGAGGATCCTCACGGTCGACGGCTTCATGTCGAATCGGCGGGCGATGCCGGCGCAGACGCCTGCGATGACGCGATCGCCGCGAGGACGGGTGAGTGATTTCATGCGTCCATCCTCTCCCGACTGCCGACCGGACGCACAGCATGCGCGGCGAGGTTGGGTGATACTGAGGGCCAGGAGGCACGACATGAAGCTCACGACCCCGGCCACGCAATCGGGCTACATCCTCAACGGCTCATCCGTGCAGTCGCCCGGCTGGCCGCCGCCCGAGAAGCCGCGCAAGGAGCCCGCCAAGGCCCGCGGGGTCGTCATCGCGGCTGTCGTCCTGGTCGTCATCATCGGCTCCGCGATCGCGCTGTCCGTGAGCGTACTGTCGCCGTCGGCCAGGGACATCGAGATCGCATCGACCTCGGGGATCGTCGACATCGGCGGTGAGGATGTCGCGGTCCTCGTCTACCAGGACTCCTCGCGACCCGGGCTCTTCGTCTCGGGCTTCCAGACGCGGGTCACCGCGATCCGCGCCTCCGACGGCGAGCAGCTGTGGGATCAGCAGCTCAACGACGATCTGATGGGCGATGCCGTCGTGCTCGCCGGCGACTCGAAACTCGTGTACGTCGGCAGCGACGACGGCCTCGTCATCCTGGATGCCACGACCGGCGCCGTGCGCTCCCGGGGCCTCGAGATCGCCGGACTCGGCGCCGACGCGGTGCTCGCCGCCAGCGCCTACGGATACGACGCCGAGGCGAACGCCGTGGTCGCCCTCGCCGGAACCGGGCAGGTCATGCAGCTGCCCGTCGGACAGGAGCAGGCGACTCCCGCCGATGCGGCGGTCGCCGGGCGCTGGGAGGACGTGCTGAACTCCGGGCCCTTCTACGACGACACGGTCCTCGTCGACCAGGTCGAACTCGCCGTGTCCGGAGAAGGCGCCACCTACGAGGTGGAGTCCGTTGCCGAGGCAGTCCAGCGTGATGCACTCACCGTCACCTCCGCCGAAGGGCAGGTCGTATTCCGGACCGAGCTCGTCGACATGTCGATCCTGCCGGTCACCGACATCGGCCCCCGACGCGGCGTGATGCTCGATACCGGTCAGTTCCTCGACGGCGATTTCAGCGACATCGACGAGGAAGACATCCAGGCGCTCATCGAGAACGTGATGGGCGCCGACGGGAAGATGCCGCCGGCGCCCGCCGGTCTCGGGCAGGGGTTCCTGCTCGTGCAGCACAAGGAGTCGGTCAACGCCGAACTGATGGCGCTGAGCAGCATCGATGCGGAAACCGGCCGGATCGTCGACACCGTCGAGATGAAGGTCGACGCCCTGCGCGCTCTGACCGGCCCCGAGGGGACGACGGCCGTGATCGCCGCCGCCCCCGATGCCTGGCGGCCGAACACCATGGTGGTCCTGCAACCCGACGGGACCCTCCGGGTGGTCGAGGTCGGCACACTGCCCTGGTGGCAGCGCCTCTTCACCTAATCCACCTCGCTGAGCACCCCCTCCGCGTCGATCTCGAGCGTGAGGTCGAGGTCGAGTCGCTTCAGGAACGCATCGTCGTGGCTGACCACGAGCACGGCGCCGCGATAGGCACGGAGCGTTTCGACGAGCTGACCGACCGTGTCGAGGTCGAGGTTGTTCGTCGGCTCGTCCAGCACCACGAGGTGCGGGGCCGGATCTGCGAGCAGCACCCGTGCCAATGCGACGCGGAAGCGCTCGCCGCCCGACAGGCCGGCCACCGGCCGGTCCGCCGTGCCGCCGCGGATGAGGAAGCGCGCCAGCCGGTTGCGCAGCTCCTTCTCGGGAACCTGCGGTGCCGCCTCGGCGACGTTCTCGATCACCGAGCGGCTCTCATCGAGGCCATCGATGCGCTGAGGCAGGTAGCCGACCCGCTCGGTGTGGGAGTGCGCCCACGTTCGCGGTTCATAACTCAGGAGATCCGGCCGAGATTCGCCGGAACCAGCTCGTTCGCGCCCGATCCGGTCCATTTCTCCTGAGTTGTGAACAGCCGCCGCCGCGCTCTCGACCAGTCGCTGCAGCAGGGTCGTCTTGCCTGCACCGTTCCGCCCGATCAACGCGACGCGCTCGGGCCCCTGGATGACCCACGACCGCTCACCGTCGCCGACAGTCGCGATGCGGCGGCTGCGTGACACCTGCGGATCCGGCAGCTCGATCTTCATCGAGTCGTCGTCGCGGATCCGTCGGCCGGCCTGGTCGAGGGCCGCGCGGGCCGCCTCCTCCTTCTCTCCGACCTCGACCCGCAGCCTTCCGGCTGAGACCTCGGCAGCCATCTTCCGGCCGTGCGCCACGATCTTCGGCACCCGCTTCTCGATCTCCGCCTTGCGTGCGGTTCTGGCTCGGTGCGCCAGCTTCGTCTCGGCCTCGATCCGCTGCCGCTTCTCCTTGCGGAGTGCTCGGGCGGCGGAGACCTCGGCCTGCTTCGCGGCACCCTGCTCGGCATCCAGCCATGCCCGCCATTCGGAGTACGGCCCGCCGAACACGCTCAGTGTGTGCGCATACAGCTCGGCGGTGTCATCCATCAGCTCGAGCAGAGCGACGTCGTGACTGACGACGATGAGGGTCCCCTTCCAGGAGCGGATCATGGCGGCGAGCTTCGCCCGCGCGTCGCGATCGAGGTTGTTGGTCGGTTCGTCGAGCAGCGTGATCGGCGCTCGCCGAAGACGGATGCCCGCGGTGGCGACGAGCACGGCTTCGCCCCCGGAGAGCTCTCCGACCCGGCGGTCCAGGAACGACGGGTCGAGGCCGGCTTCGGCGAGGGAGGCCTCGGCGCGCGCCTCGATGTCCCAGTCGTCTCCGACCGCGTCGAAATGCGCCGGGTCGACGTCGCCGGCGGTGATCGCGCGGACCGCGTCGAGCTGGTCGGCGACACCGAGCAGCTCGGCGACGCGGCGTTCGACGTCGAGTGTCAGCCGTTGTGGCAGATACGCGACATCACCGGTGGCGTGGGCCGTGCCGGACGTCGGCTCGAGCTCGCCGGCGATCAATCGCAGCAGGGTGGACTTGCCGGAGCCGTTGCGCCCGACGAGCCCGGTGCGGCCGGTCCCGAAGGAGCCGGTGAGATGGTCGAGCGCGGTCGAGCCGTCCGGCCAGGTGAAGGTGAGGCGGTCGAGGGTGACCGGTGCGTGGGTGGTTGGTGATGACATGGAGCGTCTCCCGGGGTGTTCGGGGTGCGCTGACGCCGGGCATCCGGCGACGTCGAAGAATCGACGCCGGAAGGCGGATGCGGCCGTGTGAGTCGGCGATCGTCGGGTCAGCGCGCGGAAAGAAGAGCGCGGAGGCGACGGATCAGATCAAAGGACTTCCAGACACGGCGGACAGGACTCCATGACGATACCCGGGGCGTGTCGGCCTTCGCAACCCCCGGGCGTGTCGCGGTCGCTCTCGTCGTGTCCGGGGCATCCGGCATCCGTTCACCATCTGGTATCCCCAGCGTCACGGGACGGCGTTAGGGTGACCGCATGAAGATTCCGCACCGTCGCGCCCGCGTCGCCGGCCTCGCCGCTGTCCTGCTGATGACATCCGTTACGGCGGCCACCCCCGCCTTCGCCGACTCCCGGCCCGCCGCCGCTAGCGTGGCCGGCATGAGATTCGCCACGTTCAATGCCTCGCTGAACCGCGGCACCGAGGGCGCCCTGGTGCGCGACCTGTCGGAGCCGGGGAACGCGCAGGCGGATGCCGTCGCCGAGATCATCCAGCGGGCGGCCCCCGACGTGCTGCTCATCAACGAGTTCGACTACGACGCCGAGGGCGAGGCGCTGCGTCTCTTCCACGACAACTATCTCGCGGTGCCGCACGGCGATGCCGAGGCGGCGGATTACCCCTATCGCTACACCGCGCCGGTGAACACCGGCGTGCCCAGCGGGTTCGACCTCAACAACAACGGCGTCGTCTCCGGCGGAGACGACGCCTGGGGCTTCGGGCTGTTCCCCGGGCAGTACGGCATGGCCGTCTACTCGAAGTTGCCGATCGACGAAGACGCGATCCGCACCTTCCAGAACTTCCGCTGGGCCGACATGCCCGGTGCTCTCCTTCCCGACGATCCGAGCACGCCGGAACCGGCCGACTGGTACTCGCCCGAGGAGCTGGCCGAGTTCCCGCTCTCGAGCAAGTCGCACTGGGACGTGCCGATCCGGGTGTCGAAGAACAAGACGGTGCACTTCCTCGTGTCGCATCCCACGCCCCCGACCTTCGACGGCGCGGAGGACCGCAACGGCACGCGCAACCACGACGAGATCCGATTCTGGGCGGACTACATCGCGGGAGGCAAGGCCGGCGGCTACATCGTCGACGATGCCGGCCGCACCGGCGCGCTGAAGGGCGGCTCCCTGTTCGTCATCGCGGGCGACCAGAACGCCGATCCGAACGACGGCGACTCGACCGCCGGCGCGATCGATCAGCTGTTGCAGCATCCGAAGGTGAACACCGGGTCGGTGCCGACGAGTGACGGCGCTGCCGAGGCGGCAGAGCTGCAGGGCGGGGTCAACCTCGCGCACCTCGGCGACCCCGCCGAGGACACCGCGGACTTCTCGGAGCCGCCGGGAAACCTGCGTGTGGACTACGTGCTGCCGAGCCGGCAGATCCGGATCATCGACTCCGGTGTGTTCTGGCCGACGGCGACCGATCCTCTCGCGCGCCTGACGGGCAGCTACCCGTTCCCGTCGAGTGATCATCGACTCGTGTGGGTGGATGCCGACGTGCCGGGAGCGAAGCCGGGGCGCTGAGGCGCTTCAGCTCTTGGTGCCGGTCTCGGCGGCGGCATCCCGCCACTTCGTCACGAAGACGCCCACATCGGTGAGCTCCTGTTCCGAGATGCTGTGGGTGAGCCCGGGGTAGATGCGGCCGGAGAGGTCGGAGTGGTCGGGCAGCCATTGCGCCGTGTGCTCGACGAGGAACGCCGGGATGACGTCGTCGTGCGATCCGCGGCCCCAGAACACGGGTGGCCGCAGTTCTTGCAGCACGTCGTCGTGGGGCAGCTCGCCGGGCGCCGCGTATCCGCTGAGGGCGACCACGGCGCCGAAGCGCTCGGGGGCGAGCCGAAGCGCCTGCAGTGACACCGCCGCACCCTGCGAGAACCCGAGGAGGGCGACCTCGGTCGTCGTCGGCACATGCGCGTCGAGCCAGCCGAGCAGCGCCTCGGCTGCCGCCGACACGGCGAGGTAGTCGCGGCCGTTCAGACCCTCGATCGGATACCAGGACCGCCCCAGCATCGGCCAGGGTGCGGCGAGCGGAGCGGCGACGGATGCCACGGCGATCCCGCCGGGAAGATAGGGCACCAGGCCGAACAGGTCGTTCTCGTCGGCACCATAGCCGTGCAGGAGCACGAGAAGCGGCATCCCCTCGGGCTGTTCGGGTGCCCACCGGGTCGCGTGCTCGTCGATGACGAGGGGAGTGGTCATGCATCCATCCTGCCAGCGGCACCCGACACGTCCATTCGTCGCAGGCCGCCCCGTATCCGGAAGCCCATGCGGCTGATAGAAATGAGTCATGTCCGTGCGCACTCCTGATCCCGACCCGGAACCGAACGACGGTCTCGGCGGTTTCGGCGACGGCTCCACCGGTTCCTCCGACGGCAACCCCGGCTGGCTGACCGATGTCGAGCTCGAGGAGGCGCGTCGTCGACTGCCGATGCTTTACGTCGAGGCCATCCCGGTGCGCACCGACGGGTCAGGTCAGGTGACCGAGATCGGCATCCTGCTGCGCTCCACGCCCATGGGCGAGATGACGAGGACGATCGTCTCCGGCCGGGTCCGCTTCGGCGAGACCATCCGCGATGCGCTGTTCCGTCATGTCGAGAACGATCTCGGCCCGATGGCGTTCCCCCTGCTCCCGCCGCAGCCGCTGCCGTTCACCGTGGCCGAGTACTTCCCGATCCCCGGCGTCAGCGCCTACCACGACGACCGGCAGCACGCCGTGTCGCTGGCCTTCGTGGTGCCCGTCACCGGCACCTGCGAGCCGCGACAGGATGCGCTCGAGGTCACCTGGTTCCCGCCGGAGGCCGCTGCATCCGACGCGGTGTCCGCTGAGATGGAGGGTGGCCGCGGCACCCTGATCCGGCTGGCGCTCGCGAACCTGGGGCTGCTCCGGTAGGAGCGCTCAGTCCCGCAGGCGCTGCGCGAGTTCGTCGAGGCGGATGCCGTCCACTCCGGCTTCTCGCAGGTACTCCCGCACGTCCAGTCCGGCGATCCAGTCGCGCAGCACCGCCACGCGATCGGCGATCCGCTCCTCGATCTCCTCGTCGCTGAACATCGGCTCCACGTAGCCGCCCTGTCCGGGAATCGGTTGGGCCGGAAGATCGCGCGCGTGCCGCCGGCTCGCCTCACGGAACGCCGCGGCGTAGTCGTCGGCGATAGCCTCCGGCTCGGCGCCGGTCAGGGCCAGCAGCATCGCCGAGACCATTCCGGTGCGGTCGCGGCCGCCCGCGCAGTGCACGAGCACCGCTCCCCGCGCATCGGCGATGGCGGTGAAGACGGCGGCGAGCTTCTCCGGATACATCCGTGCGTTGTCGGCGTAGGAACGAGGGTGATCGAGCCACGGTCCGCAGACCCGCATGAACTCCGCGTCATCGGGGTCCTCGGTCGGCGCGTGCACGATGTCGACGCCCGTCGAATGGCCGTCGGAGAGCTGCGGGTCCGTCTCACGGCGCTGCCGCTCCGGCGTGTTGCGCAGATCGATCACGGTCGAGACGCCGGCGCCGCGGAGTGCGGCCCAGCCGGCGTCGGTCAGCGTCTCCGGACGCCCCGAGCGGTACACGCGTCCGGCCGTCGTCATCCCGCCGTCCTGCAGCGGAAGTCCGCCCAGATCGCGCAGGTTGAACGCGCCCTCCCAGCCGGTCATCAGCGGGTGAGACGCGCGAGCTCGGCGACGAAGGCGTCGACGTCGGACTCCTCCGTGTCGAAGCCGCACATCCAGCGCACCTCGTTGCGTGCGGCATCCCAGTCGTAGAACCGGATCGACTCGCGCAGGGCGTCGGCGACGCCGTCCGGGAGCGTGGCGAAGACGCCGTTGGACTGCGTCGGCTGTGTGAACGCGACTCCGTTGATCGCCCCGTCGGCGATCCCCGCCTCGATGGCGCCGCGCAGGCGCTGAGCCATCGCATTGGCGTGGCGGGCATTGCGCAGCCACAGGTCGCCCTCGAGCAGAGCGATCAGCTGCGCAGATACGAACCGCATCTTCGAGGAGAGCTGCATGTTGAACTTGCGCGAGTAGATGAGGCCGTCGGACGCCTCGGGATTCAGCACCACGATCGCCTCGCCCAGCATCGCGCCGTTCTTCGTGCCGCCGAAGCTGAGCACGTCGACGCCGACGTCGCTCGTGAAGGCGCGCAGCGGCAGGTCGAGGGCGGCGGCCGCATTGGAGAGCCGCGCGCCGTCGAGGTGCAGCTTCATGCCGCGCTCGTGCGCATGATCGGCGATCGCGCGGATCTCGTCGGCGGTGTACAGCGTGCCGAGTTCGGTCGACTGCGTGATCGACACCACGAGCGGCTGCGCGCGGTGCTCGTCGCCCCAGCCCCAGGCCTCGCGGTCGACGAGCTCGGGGGTGAGCTTGCCGTCGTCGGTGGGCACCGTGAGCAGCTTGAAGCCGCCGATCCGCTCGGGCGCGCCGCCCTCGTCGACGTTGATGTGGGCGGTGGATGCGGCGATCACGGCACCCCAGCGGGGGAGCATCGACTGCAGCCCGGTCACATTCGCCCCGGTGCCGTTGAAGACCGGGAAGGCCTCGACGCCCTCGCCGAAGTGCTGCCGGAACACCTCCTGCAGGCGGGCGGTGTAGAAGTCCTCCCCGTAGGCGACCTGGTGGCCGCCGTTGGCCGCCGCGATGGCGGCGAGGACCTCGGGGTGGATGCCGGAGTAGTTGTCACTGGCGAAGCCCCGGATCGCGGGGTCATGCTGGATGCTCACCGGACAAGCCTATGTCCCGGCGGATGTCCGCCCGTCCGGAGCCGCACGAGGACCCGTGGATCCGTGCGGAACCGCTGGGGGGCCTACCGAATGTCCGCGCCCCGATCTAATCTCGAAATCGTGACCGAGACCACAGGATCAGCGGACACGATCCGCAACGGGGCCGAGATGACGGGGCCCGGAAGTCAGCGCGCCAAGACGGCCTTCGCGAACGTGCTCGTCAACACGCTCATCGCCAACGTGACGACCAGCTTCCTCTGGTTCGCCCTGACCTTCTGGGTGTACATCGAGACTCAGTCCGTGCTGGCGACCGGCATCATCGGCGGTGCCTACATGCTGCTCGTGGCGTTCTTCGCCATGGCATTCGGGACCATCGTCGATCGGCATCGCAAGCACACCGTGATGGTGATCTCGAGCGTGATCTCGGCGGTCGCGTTCATGGTCGCCGGCGCGCTCTACCTGTGGCAGCCCGAGTCGTCGCTCCTCGACCTCGGCGGCCCATGGTTCTGGCTGTTCTCCGCCGTCATCCTGTTCGGCGGGGTGATCGAGCAACTGCGCAACATCGCTCTCTCCACGACGGTCACGCTGCTCGTCGCGGAGGACAAGCGTGCGAACGCGAATGGGCTCGTCGGAACGGTCCAGGGGCTGGCGTTCCTGGTGACGAGCGTGTTCTCGGGACTGTCGATCGGCTTCCTCGGCATGGGCTGGACGCTCGCGATCGCCGTGGTGGCGATGGCGCTGACGTTCGCGCACCTGCTGTTCATCCGCATCCCGGAGAGCACGCCTGAGGCCGACCCGAATGCTTCCAGCGCTCTCGACTTCCGTGGCAGCGTGACGGCGATCCGCCTCGCGCCCGGACTGTTCGCGCTGATCATCTTCTCCACCTTCAACAACCTCATCGGCGGCGTCTACATGGCGCTGATGGATCCCTACGGACTCACCCTGTTCGATGCTCAGACGTGGGGGTTCGCGCTGGCGTTCGCCTCGACCGGCTTCCTCATCGGAGGCGGGCTGGTGGCGAAGTTCGGGCTGGGCCCGAAGCCGATGCGCACGCTGCTCCTCGTGGTCATCGTGATGGGGCTGCTCGGCTCGATCTTCATGCTCCGAGAGTGGTGGCCGCTCTACGTCGTGGGCATGTGGCTGTACATGATCCTGATCCCGCCCGTCGAGGCGGCGGAGCAGACCATCATCCAGAAGGTGGTGCCGTTCGCCCGGCAGGGGCGCGTCTTCGGCGTCGCTGCGGCGATGGAGGCGGCCGCCGCGCCGATCACGGCATTCCTGATCGCGCCGATCGCCGAGTTCCTCATCATCCCGTACATGCGCACGGCCGATGGTCAGCGGCAGTGGGGCTGGCTGCTGGGCGAGGGCGAGGCGCGCGGCATCGCCCTGATCTGCTTCTTCGCCGGCTTGATCATGGTGGTCGCGGCGCTGCTCGCTTTCCTCACGCGCTCCTACCGTCAGCTCACCGACCTCTATGCGCATGCGCCGGAGCAGGATATTCCAACCGAGGGTGCGGAAGGCGACGCCACGGATGCGACCGGCTCGGGCGTCGCCCCGCAGGAGCCCGGATCAGACGCCGCAGACGCGGGCGAGGAGCAACGCCGGTCTGACGCCCCGCCGCCGGTGAGAGGCCTTCCGCCGGAGATGAACGAACCGCGGAGATAGGCCCACCGGTATTTCCTGACGGCGCGTGAGGGGGCGCGGTCGTGCTTCTGGCTCAGGCGAGTTCCAGCACGCGATCGTTGAGGTCAGCGGCATCCGCATCCCAGAGCGCGAGGACAGCGGGGACGAGCGCCTCAGGATCCAGCGCCTTGGCGCGGAACACCACGGATGCCGCGCGCAGCGGCTCGCCGGCATCTCGAGCCGCTTTCGCGAACCCCTGTGCGACTGCACGGGTCCAGGCCTCGCTCGCCGCCTTCACGGCCGCGTAGTTGGCACCGCCGGCCAGCGGACGCGCGACAGCGGTCGATGACACGATCGCGAGGCGTCCGGCGTCCGAGACCCGGAGCGCCTCGTCGAAGGCGCGACTCGTCGCACGAACCGCCTGCAGCGCGGGCAGCAGCGCCTCGAAGTCGGCATCCGTCTGGCCGGCCAGGCCGCCACCGCCGCGCCAGCCTCCGACCAGCGGTATGACGGCGTCCACCGCCCCGATGCGGGTGGCCAGCGCGGTCATCGCATCCAGCGACGTCGCGTCGGTGACCTCGACGTGGGCGCCGGCCGCGCGCAGAGGCTCGAGGCGTTCGGCCGATCGGCCGGTCGCGATGACGCGTGCGCCTGCGTCGACGAGAGCGGCGGCGACAGCGAGGCCGGACGCGCTCGTGGCGCCGGCCAGCAGTACCGTACGGTCAGTGGTGCTCATCTGCACTCCTCGGACGCGAATGGGCGGGAGAGGACTCCCGCCCATTCATGCGAATCGGTCAATCGTCCGTGCCGCGGATGCCGACCGTCGATTCGATGACCGGCTTCATCTTCTTGTCGAGCGCCTCGAAGAACATCGACAGCGGGAACTCGTCGTCCAGCACCGCGTCGGTGAAGCCCTTCGGCGCGCCCATGAGCACCTCGTCCGGCAGACCGCGCGCCCAGACAGACGCGGGGTGCGGGGTGAGGACGCTGCGGACCAGGTCGTAGGCGGCGAGCCAGTGCGACGTCTTCGGACGGTCGATCGAGCGCCAGTACAGTTCGTCGATCGCGTCGCCTAGGGCGACGACCGCATCCGGCACGCCCTCCCAGTCGAACGCCAGCCGGGTGTCGGTCCAGTGCAGCACGCCGCGCTGGTGCAGCCAGGCGAACAGCAGCTGGCCGCCCAGACCGTCGTAGTTGCGCACCCGGGTGCCGGTGATCGAAAACCGGAAGATCCGGTCGAAGATCACCGCGTACTGCGCGAGGGGAGCGTGCTCGAGCAACTCCTGCTCGGCGGCGGTGAGCGCCTCGCCGGCCGAAACGCGTGCGGACAGCGCGCGCTGGATCTTCACCGACTCCCTGAACGCGGTCAGGTCGCAGCGCAGTTCCTCGAGCGAGTACAGGAAGAAGGGCATCCGCTGCTTGATCATGAACGGGTCGAAAGGCAGGTCGCCCCGCATGTGCGTGCGGTCGTGGATGATGTCCCACATCACGAACGCCCGCTCGGTGAGCGCCTGGTCGTCGAGCATCGCGGCAGCAGCGGCCGGCATGTCGAGCTTGGTGATCTCGGCTGCCGCGCGGGTGACCCGACGGTAGCGGGCGGCCTCACGGTCCTGGAAGATGGCGCCCCAGGTGAAGGTCGGGATCTCGCGCATGGCGACGGTCTCCGGGAACAGCACCGCGGAGTTCGTGTCGTACCCCGGAGTGAAGTCCACCAGGCGCAGCGAGAGGAACAGCTTGTTGCCGTAGTCGCCCGCCTCGAGCTCCGCGATGAAGTCCGGCCAGATCGCCTCGACGATGAGCGCCTCGACGAGGCGATCGCTGGAGCCGTTCTGGGTGTACATCGGGAACACGACGAGGTGGCGGATGCCGTCGACGCGGTGCAGCTGCGGCTGGAACGCCACGAGCGAGTCGTAGAAGTCCGGCACGCCGAAGTCCTCGGAGACCCAGCGGTCGAAGTCAGCGACGGAAGCGGTCAGGTAGTCGGCATCGTGCGGGAACGCCGGTGCGAGCGCGCGGATGCCCGCGGTGATGACGGCGACGAGCTCGCGGGCGGTGGCTTGGTGCTCGGCATCCGGAATCGAGCCGTCCTTGACCTGCAGCTCGCGGATCGCGATCGCCGCGTCCTTGAGCTGGATCCAGGCGGCGGATGCTTCGGCGAGGGAAGCGTCCTCGACGACCTCGGGTTCGCCGATGAAAGCGTTGCTGTGGGTGGTGGTGAGGGACATCGGGACCTCCGATCGCTGAATGCAGGAAATATTCCGGCGATTGCCGGTAACTACAGTTATTCTTCCATGCATGGATGATCCTGTCGACCACGCCATCCTCGCTGCCATCTCGCGGGACGGACGCGCCACGCTGGCGCAGCTCTCGGACGCCGTCGGGCTGTCGGTGTCTGCGGTGCAGTCGCGCCTGCGCCGCCTCGAGACCCGGGGTGTCATCACCGGCTATCGCGCGATCCTCGATCCCGAAGCCGTCGGCACGCCGCTGTCGGCGTTCATCGAGATCACGCCGCTCGATCCTGCTCAACCCGACAACGCGCCCGAGCTGCTCGAGCACCTCACGGCGATCGAGGCGTGCCACTCGATCGCGGGCGACGCCAGTTACATGCTCTTCGTGCGCGTCGCCTCGCCGCGTGCGCTGGAGGAACTGGTTCGCGACGTCCGTCTCGCCGCCAACGTCAGAACCCGTACGACCGTGGTGCTGCAGACCTACTACGAGCACCGGCCCATCGTGTCGGCCGAGGCGACGTAAGCGTCACAGCACGGCGCCGACCATCGCCTCTCCGAGCGGGGTGCGCAGATGCAGCATCCGGGCGCCGTCGCGTGCGCTGCCGATGAGACCGGCTTTGCGCAGCACGGTCAGGTGGTGGGACGCCGTGGATGCCGCGATCCCCGCATCGTCCGCCACCTCGGAGGTCGTGCGCGCGGTTCCGGCGCCCAACAGGATGCCCGCGCGAGCGGGTCCGAGCAGCGCTCCCAGCGACGCCTGGATCTCGACCTGATCACGGGCCCACCCGGCCGTGACACCGCGGGCGGGATAGAACAGCGTCGGCTGCGCCGGCGGTTCGGTCAGCACCATGCATCCCCACGACGACATCACCGACGGCACCAGCACGAGCCCGCTCCCGTGGCAGTCGACCTGTTCGCTGTGTTTGCGCAGCGAGACGCGCACGGCGCCGTCGCCCCAGCTGACCTTCGGGTGCAGATCGTTCGCCATCCCGGAGAGGCCGGACGCGGCGATGGTGCGAGCACGCACGGCGATGTCGGCACGCAGCAGGCGTTCGAGCTGCGGCCACACCGGGGCGAGCGCGGCGTCCCACACGACCGACCAGGCCTCGGCGATCATGCTCCGCGCCCGGGCAGGATGCTGCTGCATGCCTCTCAGCGCCTGCTGTCGTGCACCTGTCGAGCGCAGCACCATCTTGCCGAAGTCGACGCGCATCGGCTCGAGCGCCGTCGCGCGCAGGGCGGCGAGCTCGGCCTCCGGCGTCATGTCCCAGTGGGGCGCGGCCGTGAGGAAGTCAGGCAGATAGCCGTCGTCGCCGATGACGGCGGCGAGCAGCTCGAAGCTCTCCCGGGGAAGGCGGTCGCGCACCGCGCGCAGCCATCCCCATTGCAGAGGATGCTGCTGGGGACGAAGCAGGACTCGCACGGCGTGCGCGAGCTCATGCCCGGGGGAGATGCCGAAGCGGACGGCCTGGATGTCACCCGGACTCAGCTGGAATTCGACGCGGTGGTCGGGATGCTCGATGCCCTCGATCGGGCCCATGTTTCGATCCACATCGAAACTCTAGGACGTCCAACGTGCGCTGTCGAGACTGGGGACATGAACAGCACATCACTTCCCCAGGGGGTCGTCGCCGAGGCTGACATCCGCATCGGCACGGGCCGCAGTCGCAAGTTCGTCGGTGCGGAGCATGACGCCGACGTGTCATATTTCTACGTGGAGAACCAGCCCGGCGAAGGGCCGGGGATGCACTGGCATCCGTACTCCGAGACCTGGGTCGTGCTCGAGGGCGCGACCCGGATCACCATCGGCGAGGAGACGTTCACTGCCGGTGCCGGCGACACCGCCACCGGACCGGCGTACGTGCCGCACTGCTTCACCAACATCGGAGAGGGGACGCTGCGCATCATGGGCATCCACGCCTCCCCGACCATCATCCAGACGTTCCTCGACGAGGACTGAGACACAGGAGTACGAATGTCGTTCCAGGCATATCTCGACAACATCGAGACCAAGACCGGGCTCACCCCGCGCCAGTTCATCGAGCTGGCCACGGCGAAGGGATTCGACGAGACCACGAAGGCGACGCCGATCGTCGCCTGGCTGAAGGAGGACTACGCGCTCGGTCAGGGACATGCGATGGCCCTCGTGCACGTGATCACGAAAGGCCCGCAGATCGGCGACAAGCATGTCGGAAGAAGCGGTCCGCACGGCGACAAGTCCGACACGCTCTGGCTCGACGGCAAAGACAGCAACCCGAACCCCTGACCCGCACACACCAGAGGAGCACGAACATGGCAGTCCGCATCGACCTGAACATCTCCCTCGACGGATTCGCGTCGACGACAGACCAGACGCCGGAGAACCCGTTCGGCGACGACTGGGGGCGCCTGGTGGCCGCATACGTCGCGACCAGGACGATGCGCGAGCGCGTACTCGGCGATACGTCCGGTGCGGGCACGACCGGCATCGATGAGAAGTACGCGGGCGCGTACTTCGAGGGCGTCGGCGCCGAGATCATGGGAGCCGGGATGTTCGGGCTGCACGCGAACCCAGACGACCCGGACTGGCGGGGATGGTGGGGCGACGAGCCGCCGTTCCATGTGCCGGTCTTCGTGCTCACCCACACACCGCGGCCCGCCATCGAGATGCTCGGCGGCACGATCTTCCACTTCCTCGATGCCACTCCTGCAGAGGCGCTCGCCAGCGCGACTGCGGCTGCAGGCGGCAAGGACGTGCGGATCGGCGGCGGCGTCGAGGTCGCGCGCGCCTTCATCGCGGCACGCCTCGTCGATCGTCTCCACCTCGCGGTGGTGCCGATCGTGCTCGGGCGCGGACAGCGCATCTGGGACGATCTGCGCGGGCTCGAGAATGACTACGACATCAGCAGCGAGGTCGCCGAGAGCGGCGTCACGCATGTGACCTTCACCCGGCGCTGACGACGGTCGCACGCCGGATCGACGCGGCTCCCTGGTCGCCCGCGCACGGACCAGCGAGGATGCTGCCAGTAGGATTCCCTGCGTGGCAGCATCCTCCCAGCGCAAGAAGAACACCGCCCAGAAGCGCAAGCCGAAGCGCACCAGCGGAAACCCGGCCAAGCGTCCCATCGTGGAGGCGGACCTTGGTCCGGTCACGGCCCGCGATTGGATCGGTGCCGCCCGGCTGCGCACACTTCCGCTCGCCGTCGCACCGGTCCTGATCGGAACCGGTGCCGCGCGCAGCACCGGCCCGGAGTTCCACTGGGTCATCGCGCTCGCCTGCCTCGCCGTGGCGGTGCTGCTGCAGATCGGCGTGAACTTCACGAACGACTACAGCGACGGCATCCGCGGCACCGACGCGCAGCGCGTCGGGCCCGCCCGGCTCACCGCATCCGGACGGGTCAAGCCGCGAACCGTGCTGGTGATCGGGCTGATCTTCTTCGCGCTCGCCGCAGCCGCAGGCCTCGCGATCATCATCCGCACCGGGCAGTGGTGGATGCTGGCCGTCGGCGCCGTGTGCATCGCCGCGGCGTGGTTCTACACGGGCGGCAAGCGGCCCTACGGCTACTACGGCCTCGGTGAGGTCTTCGTCTTCGCGTTCTTCGGGCTCGTCGCGACCCTCGGCACGACCTGGGTGCAGATCTTCGACCTGCCGCAGCAGGCGTGGCTCGGTGCGATCGCTGCCGGCCTCTTCGCCTGCGCCGTGCTGCTCGCCAACAACCTCCGCGACATCGATCAGGATCGTGCCGTCGGCAAGCGCACGCTGAGCGTGCTCATCGGGCGGCGTGCGACCCAGGTGCTGTACACGGTGTTCGTGCTGGTGCCGTTCGCGATCTCCAGCTTCCTCGCGCTGCTCTTCCCGATCGCGTGGCTGGCGCTGATGGCGCTCCTCGCGGCGCTCCCGGCCATCCTCATCGTCTGGACCTACCGCAGGGCGCAGGAACTGGTCGTCGCCCTGGGGCTGACCTCGCTGGGGGCGCTGCTCTACGCCGGTGCGCTTTTCTGGGCGTTCGTGGGCTGACCGAGGTCAGGCCTGTCCGGTCGCCTCGTCCTCGGCATCCTCGTCGCGCTGTCGCTCCGCCGCGCGTGCGCTGCGCCGCTCGTGCAGCTCCGTCGAGGCCCCGGACAGCGGCGCGCGCAGGAAGAGCAGGGAGATGCTGGTGCCGATGAGAGCGGCGAAGATCGCCGCCAGCCACCAGAACTCGCGGAAGATCGGGAAGAAGAACCACAAGATCGCGAGCGGTACGAGGAACGCCAGCAACCGCAGCACGGTGTAGACGAGGAGGGGTGGCAGCTTCACCCGATCAGTCTACGTTCGCGTCTCTATGCGTCGAATCCGAGCTGAGCGAAGGGGATTCCGCGGACCACGCGACGCCACGGGTGCTCGCCCAGCGACCACAGCAGTCGCGCCTCCAGATCGAGTGCGAGGTCCTCGCAGCCGATGGGGAGCGGGATCCGGTCGCGTGACAGTGAATCACGATGTCCGCTCCAGAGGACACCGGCCCGCTGCTCATCGGACTGGGAGACGAGATGATGGTCACCCCAGCGGACCGCGCCCTGCATGTTCGCGATGCCCGGAGTGTACAGGTCAACCCTCTCGAACCGGTCGTCCGGGCCCCCGGGAACGACGAACTCGCCGATCCGGCCGTTCTCGTCGGCCCGGTATTCGCCGATGAGAACCCGGCGGAGCGGCTCGCCGGCGTCATCGAACACGCGTCCGAGGTAGGAGCACCTCAGCGCCACAGGGTGCACGCGTGTGCGCACCGCGACGAGTGCGACAGCACGCCAGCCCCGGCCCCGCGACCCAGCCAGCCGGCGCGCGATCGGACCGCGGACGCGGCGGAGCGCTGCGAGGTCGAACTCCCAGATCCCCTGTCCGGTCGCCGCGACGAACAGGCGATCACCGAACCAGGCGAGCCCGCCGGCGTGGATCTGCGCTGGGACCAGCTCTCCGTCGTCACCTTCGATCGCGAGTGCGACGTCGAGGTGGCGCGAGCGCTCCAGGTCGACGAACGCGATGCGGGATGCGACGTGCCTGCGCATCCGGTCCTGGCGGAACCAGCTGACGGCCAGCGTGCGCCGGCCCCGCCAGGTGCCGAGATCGATGCCCTGCGGATACCACTTCGTCGTCCAGGATCGTGCGGTCAGCCACCGCAGATCGACGGTGCCTCGGATCTTCTGCCGCATCGGACGCCAGGTCGTTCCGAATGGCCAGAGCATGCTCCCATCGTCGCCGATCCGCAGGCGGATTGCACGCCGCGACGAGGGAGCATGCCGTCTTCAGCTGCTGCGGCGGATAGAGCGGACTCCGACGATCAGCCCGACCACGGCCACCGCGACCGCTGAGACGGCGCCCCACAGCACGGCGCTGCTGCCGAGGTCGCCGGCGAACAGCGCTCGTTCGGCCTGGACGATCCAGTTCACCGGGTTCACCGACGCGACCGCGCGCATCCACGCGGGCCCGTCGTCGAGTGGCAGAAGCATGCCGGAGAGGATGAGCAACGGGAAGATCAGCGACTGCTGCACACCCCAGAAGAGCCATTCGCGATCCTTCGTGGCCAGCGCCAGCGCGTAGGACAGTGAGCCGAGGCCGACACCGAACACCGCGAGCAGCGCGAGCCCGATGAGGAGTCCGCCGACGTGGACGGCGAACCCGAACGGCCAGGCGATCAGCACGATCACGAGCGCCTGGATCACGATCGGTGCGATCTCCTTCAGCGCTCGTCCGACGAGGAGCGAGGACCGTGCGAGCGGGGCCACCAGGGTGCGCTCGTGCGAACCCGTCATCATCTCGTACTGCAGGTTCGACCCGGTCGCGCCGGTGCCGAACAGCACGATCATCACGAGCACGCCGGGAACGAACCACGCCAGCGTCTCGCCCGCCGGCTCGCCGGAGCTCCCGACGAGCAGGGGACCGAACAAGCCGAGGAAGACCAACGGCTGCAGCAGGCTGAAGATCAGCGTGAAGGGATCGCGGACCACTGGCCGGAGTTCGCGGACGAGGACGTTGCGGGTGTCGCGGGCGAGATTCGGCCGGACGAGGGTTTCGTTCATGGTCATGACAGGACTCCGGTCTTCTCGGTCTGGGCCGCCGGCGCCGCGGTCGCGGTGTCGGCGGATTCGGATTCGGATTCGGGTTCGGCGGTGCCTTCGCCCGCCTCGCGGAGCGTGCGGCCGGTGAGGGCGAGGAACACGTCGTCGAGGGTCGGCGGAACGCCGGTCGCGCTCTGCACGGAGATTCCGGCGGCGTGGAGCTCACGGATCACGATGGGCAGCAGCCGGTCTCCGTCCGGTACCGCGAGCGAGAGGGATGCGTCATCGAGCGCGACATCGACATGGCTGAGCCCGGCGACGATCGCTCGCGCCCGGGTCGCATCCGCAGCATCCGCGAATCCGAACGTGAGCAGGTCGCCGGCGAGAGTCGCCTTGAGCGCCGTAGCGGCGTCGTCGGCGATGATGCGTCCCTTGTCCATGACCATCACCCGTTCGGCATAGCGGTCCGCCTCTTCCAGGTAGTGCGTGGTGAGGAAGACGGTGGTGCCGTGCTGGATACGCAGGTCGAGGATGTGATCCCAGAGGTTCGCCCGGCTCTGCGGATCCAGTCCTGTGGACGGCTCGTCGAGGAAGATGAGCGGCGGAGCGTGCATGAGGCCGAGCGCGATGTCCAGTCGCCGTTTCTGCCCGCCGCTGAGCTGCTGCACGCTGCGGGTCGCGAAGCCGCCGAGGTCGAGCGATTCGATCAGCTCGTCGGCCCGGCGGATGCTGTCGCGCCGCGACATCCCGTAGAACGCCCCCTGGCTGAGCAGTTCATCGCGGACGCGCTGTGAGAAGCTGCCGCTGGTGAGCTGGCCGACGTATCCGATCCGGGCCCGCACTCCGGCCGGATCCGTCCGGATGTCGTGGCCGACGACCCGAGCCGTTCCCGAGGTAGGCGGGATCAGGGTCGTGAGCATCCGCAGGCTCGTGGACTTGCCTGCGCCGTTCGGGCCGAGGAACGCCACGAGCTCGCCGCGCACGGCGGTGAAGGAGACGTCGGTGACAGCCTGCACCGGCTTCTTCTTGACGGTGAAGACCTTCGTCAGGCCTTCGGTTTCGATGATGGGTTCGTTTGCCATGGGGCGACAATAGAAAGCAACCAGGACAGATTCTGTCCGCAATCTCTGCGAATCTTGAATCATGTCCGACACCACCTCCCGAGCGCTCGCCCTGCTCAACCTGCTGCAGACCCACCGCCACTGGCCGGGCACCGAGCTGGCCGGCCGCCTCGGAGTCACCGAACGCACCGTGCGCCGCGACGTCGACAGGCTTCGCGAGCTGGGCTATCGCGTCGAATCGACCCCCGGCGCGGCCGGCGGGTACCGCCTCGAGGCGGGGAGTGCCGTGCCGCCGCTCCTGCTCACCGATGACGAAGCGGTGACGATGGCGATCGGCCTCCGCGTCGCCGCGACGCAGCAGCTCGTCGGAGGTGCTGAGGTCACGCTCGCCGCGCTGGCGAAACTGGAGCAGGTGCTGCCGTCGGCACTCCGGCGGCGGGTGAATGCGCTCGCCGCTTCGGTGCAGCCGGCGCGCATCGGCGAGAGTCCCGTCGTCTCCCCGGCGATCATCGGGGAGATCGCGCTCGCCGCCCGCGACAGCGAGAGGCTGCGGCTGCGTTACGTCGACGGGGCCGGGGTGGAGAGCATCCGCCGGGTGGAACCGCACGTGCTCGCGCCCGCCGGCCGCAAGTGGTACCTGCTCTGCTGGGATCTCGATCGCGACGACTGGCGTACCTTCCGCATCGACCGGATCGAGTCCGTCGAGCACACGCGCGTGCTGTTCGCGCCGCGCGACATCAGCGAGAAGGAGATCGAGGAGCGGGTGCTGGTCGCTTCGTCGTGGTCGCCGCAGAAAGTCGAGGCGGATGCCGTCATGGAGCTGCCGTTCTCCGAGATGCAGGAGTGGTTCGGCGTGTGGTCGCAGGGCGCCAGCGCCGAGGGGGAGGCGCGCACCCGGTGGCCGGTCGGGGGCTCGGACTGGCGTGAAGCGATGTACGCACTGCTGTGGATACCGGCGGGCGTCGAGTACACGACGGATCTTCCCGAACCGGAGCGCGCGGAGCTTCGCGAGGCACTGGAGCGGATGCTCCGCGCGATCGACGCCCCCGCCCCGCCCGCCCGCGGCTGACCTGGGTGTCATCGTCTGACTCATAGGGTTATCCCAGGAAACGGTCCTGGCCACCCAGGTCACGGCGGGGTAACGTCAATGCCATCGCGGCGATCCGGGCGGTCCCGGGCTTCAGCTCATACCTGATGGCGTGGCGGGTTCGACTCCCGCCGTCGCGTCCACTTCGGAACCTTCAGGGGCAAGATGGTTCCATGCCTGCTGCTCATCGTCCCGGACTGCGGATCTCGGCGGGGATCACGATCCCCGAGTCCGAGCTGTCGTGGCGATTCTCGCGGTCGTCGGGTCCCGGCGGGCAGGGCGTGAACACCGCGGATTCGCGGGTGGAACTCGTGTGGGATGCGGCGGGCTCCGCGGTGCTGTCGCCTGCTCAACGGGAGCGGCTGCTCGAGCGGCTCGACAACCGTCTCGTGGACGGAGTGCTCACCATCGCCGCCTCGGAACAGCGCGCGCAGCTGCGCAACCGTGACGCCGCGCGGGCACGCCTCGCCGCGCTGGTGGAGGAGGCCCTGCGTCCACCCGCGCCACCTCGCCGCCCGACGAAGCCGAGCCGAGGCTCGAAGGAGCGACGACTGAAAGCGAAGCAGCAGCGCACCGACGTCAAACAGCTGCGTCGGCGGCCGCGCGACACCTGATTCAGTCCCGCCCGCGCACCAGCTCGAGGCCGGCCCCGGCGAACTGACGCAGCGTCGCATCCGGGAGGAACGCGCGCGTCAGAGCTCCGCCGATGCGGGTGAGGTCGCTTTCGTCGCGGAACAGGAGGTACATCGTCTCGTACCGCGGGTTGAACTTCTGCTTGAACTTGTGCAACGATCCGAACCCGTACACCGGCTCGAGAGACTCGGCGAGCTTGTCGCTCAGCGCCGCGATCATGCCGGCATCCGGCGGATAGTCGTGGGCGAGCGGAGCCCCGGAGAGCGACATGATCTGCGCACCCTCCTCGGAGAACAGCTTCGCCGACGAGCCGATGAGGAACTCCATCACCGGGCCGAATCCGCCGTCGCGGCGTCGCATGAGGTCGAGCGTCCAGCCACGCACCGTCCCGTCGCTCCCGTACACCGGAAGCCACGACAGGAATCCGTCGACGTCGCCGTTCGGCGCGATCGCGATCGCCAGCCGGACTTCGGGGTCCTCAGCTTCATCGAGGGTGCCGAGGGTGAAGCGCATCTCGGGAAGGTCCTTGTCGCCGACCCACGCTTCCGAGATCGCACGCAGCTGCTGCCGCACCCCCCACGTCTCGTCCTTGAGGTGCGTCATCCGGAAGGTCATCTCCTCCCGCCCAGCGCGGTTGAGGGAGGAACGCACCGAGTTCCACTGCTTGCCGGTGAACGCCAGGCCGGGCAGGTCGACGATGGTGTCGTCGGCGACGACGATGCTGCGCCAGGTCGACGGCGCCGCGGCGCGAGTGTCGTCATCAGCGCTGAAGAAGCATGGCACGAGGCCCGCATGCTCGGCCATGTGGATGAACTCGGTCACCGCCGCTTCGCGCGTTTCGGCAGGGCCGATGGGATCGGCGAGCGCCAGCGCCACCCCGCCGCGCCGCTGGTACACCACGATGCCGTTCTCAGTGCGGGCGTAGCTGTTGCCCTCCCAGGTCGACATCCACGACAGCGTCCCGCCGCCGTGCGCGTGCAACGCCGCCTTGACCTCGTCGACGTCAGGAGAGGGTTGCAACCCGATCGTGGAGGACCGTCGAGCGCGGAACGCCGGACGCACCCAGATCAGGTAGATGAGCACCAGCAGCCACAGGAACCCGCTTCCGAGCGCGAGCTCGGTCTCGCCGTCGATCTGGGCCTCGATCTGCGCTTCGCTCGTGATGATGATCGCGGCGAGGACGAGCGCTGCCAGAAGCACGTTGAAGGCGCCGAGGATGATCGCGAGCACCCACGACCAGCGGCGGCCGCGGCGCAGCCCGTTCACGACCAGGAGGATCACCACGGTGTCGAGCGCCACGTCGAGGAACCCGCCCGATACCGGCTCCGTCGGGCCGAACGGTCCGTCGGTGGGTACGAGGATCGTGATGATCTGCGTCACGCCGAGCACCAGCACCGCCATGACGGCGATGAGCCGCTGCTCGCGCACGGTGGTCCGCCGGATGCGCAGCGTCCTGTCGACGAAGAGGATGAGCAGCACGGCGAGCAGGTGCTCGACATCGGCCACTGCGCCCCAGAACAGCATCGCGATGAACACGAATCCCAGCAGGATGAGCCAGCCGCGCACGCGCCATGGCGGCCGGAACAGGCCGATCGCAGCGGCGATGCACGCCATCGTCCCTCCGGAGGCGCCGACGTCGAGCGCTGCGGCCTGAGCCTGTGCCCACTCCCATTCGAGCTGCGACAGGAGAAGCAGCACGAGGGCGGTGGCGAGGATCGCTAAGAGCTGCCCGACCCAGTAGTACGCGAGGGCCACACGGGAGCCGCGGCGGAACTCCAGGTAGGCCATGCCCCAGAAGCCGGTGATCGTGAAGACGTACACCCAGGGCTGGTTCACGAAGAACGTGCCGGTGAGTGGTGTCCACCACTTGCCGTCGGTGAGGTTCGGGAGCCCGTAGGCGACCGCGTCGTAGAGGCCGGTGCGTTCGAAGGGGCTCCACAGCCCCTGCCAGGCGACGCCGACGGCGAGGATCAACGCGACCATGGTCAGGGTCGCCGGCATCCGCCGCACGACGGACAGGAATCTGTTCTGCGTGCGGGGCAGTGGCTCGCTCATGCGTTCAGCGTAGCGATGCCGTTCTCGCGTCCGGTGTCGCCCGGCGTGGTGTGTAGTGGCTCCATGCCCACCGGAAGCCGAATCCGCCGAAGGCCGCGAACCCGGTGCCGTAGAGCAGGCCGACCACGATCCCGACACCGACCGCCCACTCGAACGCACCACCCGCTGCGATGATCGCCGATCCGGCGAAGAGTCCGATCACGCATGCGTTGACGACGATCAGCAGCATGACCGAGCTGCCGATCAGGATGCTCGCGCCGCGGCGGCGCAGAAAAGAGTATGTCTGCTTCATGCCGTCGAGGTCGTCGTAGGTCGAGGCGAGGAAGACATCGCGGACGTACGGATCGAGGTCGACATAGGCGCCGCGGAGTCTGTTCATCGCGACGACGTACATCATGTCCTCTTCGGAGACGTTCATGACGCGCGTCTGGGTCATGAAGCCGATCACCGTGAGGAACCCCAGGATCGCGATCGAAGCACCCCCGAACCAGCCGCGGAAATCCGACGCCTGGCCGAGGAGCCCGATCGTGACGAGGCCGGCGGAGACGAGGGTGAGGAAGATCGTGATGCGGGTGAGCACCTCGCTCTGCGCGGTGCTGCGCGCCGCGAGCAGACCCCAGTGTTCGGTCGCGAGTATCTGCGCGCGTCGGGCGAGCGCCGCATCCGATTCCGTCGACGGAGATGGATCTCCGTCGACGATCTCGGGGGACACCCCGCCCGTGGGTGGCGGTTCTTCCGGGAGTGAGCCCTCGCTCATATCGACATTGTGCACCCGGCGCGGTTCGGCCGATAGGGCACCTCTGTGCCGTGCCGCGGTGCCTCGTCGAGCGGGAGGTATCCGCCCTCTCACTCGGCCGACTCCGCGCGACTCCGTTTCCCTGCCGTTCTTCTTCGGCCTGTAGCCTTAGCGCCCGTATCCGCCGCGACCCTCTGCGGCGTGCCCGATGAGTGAAGAGGTTATCGCGATGGCGAAGACGACGAAGGCCGTGAAGTCGGCGAACGCAGCGCTGGCAGCGGCGGCGGATGCCGCGAAGGACGCGAAGCGACTGAGCAGGACCCTCCCCAAGAAGGACGCGAAGAAGCTGCGCGCTCTCGCCGACGATGCGAAGGACGTCGCGAACGCTCCGAAGAAGAAGGTGGAGCGCAGGCCCCGCAAGGTCGAGAAGAAGGCGGTGGCCGCCATCGGCCGCATCGAGAAGGCATCGGACAAGATCGAGAGCAAGCTCGCCGCCGAGGCCGCCGCGCTGAAGAAGGCCGCGTCGAAGAAGGATGCCGCGAAGACGAAGGATGCGGCCAAGACCGAAGCACCGGCCAAGGCACAGAAGTCCGCAAGCAACGACGCCAAGACCGCGAAGGCCGCCGCCCCGCTGCCGACCGAGGTCAAGGCGGAGAAGGCGGCTGAGACTGCACCTGCCAGCAAGCCCGCAGTTCGCAAGCCGGCAGCAGCACCTGAGGCAGCGCCCAAGCCGGCAGCCAAGCCCGCGGCCGCCAAGCCGGCAACGGCCCGGAAGCCCGCAGCGGCATCTCCGGCATCCGCAGATCTCGCCGCCCTCACCGTCGCCGAACTGCGCACGCGGGCGCGCGCCGCAGGGCGCACCGGCTACTCGAAGCTCACCAAGGCGCAGCTGCTCGCTCTGCTCTCCGCCTGATCGATGACGGCGCAGGAGTATCTCGACCGAACGGATGCAGCACCGGCGGCGCGCACGCTGATCGATGTGCTGAGGGAGACCGCGCGGCGGTTTCCCGAGGCCTCGGCGCTGGAGGATGCCGCGGGTGCACTCAGCTACTCCGAGCTGCTTGCCGGCGTGTGGCGCACCGCGACGCGGCTGAGCGTGCAGGGTGTTCGCCGCGGTGACCGTGTCGGCGTGCGGATGCCGTCGGGCGACCGCGAGCTCTACCTCGCGATCCTCGGCATCATGGCCGCCGGCGCCGCCTACGTTCCGGTCGACGCCGACGATCCTCAGGAACGCGCGGATCTGGTCTTCGGCGAGGCCCGCGTCCGCGGTGTGATCACCGGCAGGGGCGAGTATCGGCCGAGTACCGACGAACCGGGAGCGGCAACCGCCGGCCTGTTCGACGGCGCCGACCCGCACCCGAACTCGAGCATGACCGCAACGGTGCCGCCGCCGACTCTCGACGACGACGCCTGGATCATCTTCACGTCGGGGTCGACCGGGGTCCCGAAGGGCGTCGCAGTCAGTCACCGTTCGGCCGCCGCGTTCGTCGACGCCGAGGCGAACCTGTTCGTGCAGGAATCGCCGCTGGGTCCCGGCGACCGTGTGCTCGCGGGTCTGTCCGTCGCCTTCGACGCCTCCTGCGAGGAGATGTGGCTCGCCTGGCGGCACGGCGCCTGCCTGGTGCCGGCACCGCGTGCGCTCGTCCGCTCCGGGGAGGACCTCGGTCCCTGGCTGCTCGGCCACGGAATCACCGTCGTCTCGACGGTGCCCACTCTCGCCGCTCTGTGGCCGCAGGACGCGATCGAGAACGTACGGCTGCTGATCTTCGGCGGCGAGGCATGCCCGCCCGAGCTCGTCTCCCGGCTCGTCGCCGAGGGCCGTGAGGTCTGGAACACGTACGGTCCGACCGAGGCCACCGTCGTCGCATGCGCGGCGCTCCTCGACGGTTCAGGTCTCGTGCGCATCGGCCTCCCGCTCGACGGCTGGGCGCTCGCCGTGGTCGACGGCGATGATCAGCCGGTCGCCGACGGCGAGGTGGGCGAGCTCATCATCGGGGGAGTGGGCCTCGCCCGCTATCTGGATCCGGCGAAGGATGCCGAGAAGTACGCGCCGATGCCTTCCCTCGGCTGGGACCGCGCATACCGCTCCGGTGACCTCGTCCGGGCCGACACCGAAGGGCTCCTCTTCCAGGGCCGCGCGGATGATCAGGTGAAGGTCGGCGGACGGCGCATCGAACTCGGCGAGGTCGAATCCGCGCTACAAGCGCTGACAGCCGTGTCCGCCGCGACCGTCGTCGTGCAGCGTTCGGAAGGCGGCGTGCCGCTGCTGGTCGGCTACGTCGTCCCCGCCGACGGCTTCGACCGGCAGGTCGCACGAGCCGAACTCGCGGAGACCCTGCCCGCACCGCTCATCCCGCTGCTGGCCGTCATCGACGACCTGCCCGTGCGCACCTCCGGCAAGGTCGACAAGGCGGCGCTGCCGTGGCCGCTCATCGACACCGATGCCGCGGACTCGACCCTTTCCGGCACCCCCGCCTGGCTTGCAGAGCAGTGGGTCGCCGTGATCGGCATCCGCCCCGCCGACGAGAAAGCCGACTTCTTCCAGCTGGGGGGCGGATCGCTGGCGGCCGCGCAGCTCGTCTCGCGCATCCGCGCCCGCGCGCCGGAGTTCACGATGGCGGACGTCTACGATCTGCCGCGCCTCAGGCAGATGGCGGATGCCGTCGATGCCGCGTCGTCCGACGACGACCCTTCCGAGTCCTTCAGCCGGGCGCGCCCGACACCGCGGGTGATGCAGTGGGTGCAGAGCATCGCCGGCGTGCCGCTCTTCCTCCTCGCCGGGCTCCGCTGGATCACCTGGCTGCTCACCGCCGGCTGGATTCTGAGGCTCGTTCCCGGTTTCGACTTCCTCCCGGCCGCGCCGGAATGGGTCATCGCCGCCGGGCTGCTGCTCTTCGTCACGCCGTGGGGACGCATGGCGATATCGGCCGGACTCGCCCGCCTGCTGCTCTTCGGACTGGAGCCGGGCGACTATCCGCGCGGCGGCGGAGTGCATCTGCGTCTCTGGCTGGCCGAGCAGGTCGCCCACCAGATCGACCCCGTGGGGCTGGCCGGAGCACCCTGGGTGTCGTACTACGCCAGGGCGCTGGGCGCGAAGATCGGCCCCAACGTCGATCTGCACACGCTTCCGCCGGTGACCGGGATGCTCGACGTCGCCGAGGGCGCCGCCATCGAGCCCGAGGTCGACCTCACCGGCTACTGGATCGACGGCGACACGGTGCGCGTCGGCGGCATCCGCATCGGTGCCAACGCCACCATCGGCTCGCGCAGCACCCTGGCGCCGGGGACCAGGATCGGTCGCGGGGCCGAGATCGCCCCGGGTTCGGCCGTCTTCGGCAGGGTGCGCGCCGGGCAGCGGTGGGCAGGTTCGCCGGCGGCGCGCGTCGGCGGCACCTCGAAGCCGCTCGCCCCCGAACGTCCTCCGGCGCGTCGCCGGTGGCTGTGGGCGTACGGACTCTCCTCCGCGGGACTGGGGCTGCTGCACTTCGGCGCCTTCGGCGTCGGCGCCCTCATCATCGCCCAGGGCATCCGCGGCGCGGACTCGCTGGCGTCGGCGATCCCCGGCGCGCTGTTCTGGCTGATCCCGGCTGTCCTCGCGACGGGCGTCACGTTCGCCGCCTCCGTGCTGCTGTTCACCCGGCTCCTGTCGATCGGCCTGACCGAGGGGGTGCACCCCGTTCGCGGGCGCGTCGCCTGGCAGGCCTGGACGGTGGAACGCCTGCTCGACTCGGCCCGCACGCTGCTGTTCCCGATCTACGCCAGCCTGTTCACCCCGGTCTGGCTCCGGATGCTGGGCGCACGCGTCGGCCGCGAGGTCGAGGCATCCACGGTCCTCCTGCTGCCGTCGATGACCACCATCGACGACGGGGCGTTCCTCGCCGACGACACGATGGTCGCGACATACGAGCTCAAGGGCGGATGGATGCGGCTCGCACACGCCCGGATCGGCAAGCGCGCCTTCCTCGGAAACTCCGGCATGGCGGGGCCAGGGCATCGTGTTCCGAAAGACGGCCTCGTCGCCGTGCTGTCGGTCGCTCCGGAGAAGTCGAAACCGGGCTCGTCGTGGCTCGGGTCTCCGGCCGTGCGCCTGCGCCGGGTCGTGAACGATTCCGATCTCAGCCGCACCTACAAGCCGCATGTTTCTCTGCGGGTGGCGAGGGCGCTCTGGGAGCTGTGCCGCCTCATCGCCGTGTTCGTCACGTGCGGACTCGGACTCGCCGTCTTCTTCGTGCTCGCCGCACTGATCGACACGTGGGGGCTCGCGTTCGCGGGGCTGCTCTCCGGGTTCGTCATGCTGCTCGCCGGTGCGATCGCCGCCGCCATCTCGACGATCGCGAAGTGGGGCTTCGTCGGGCGGATCCGCCCAGGTGAGCATCCGCTATGGTCGAGTTTCGTGTGGCGCACCGAGGTCGCCGACACCTTCACCGAGATGGTCGCCGCGCCCTGGTTCGCCAACGCGGCCGCCGGCACTCCGGCCCTCGCGCTGTGGCTCCGCTCGCTCGGCGCGAAGATCGGCCGTGGCGTCTGGACCGACAGCTACTGGCTGCCCGAACCCGACCTCGTCACCCTCGGTGACGGCTCCACCGTCAACCGCGGATGTGTGGTTCAGACGCATCTGTTCCATGATCGAGTGATGAGCACCGACACCGTGACACTCGAAGCCGGCGCCACGCTCGGGCCGCACAGCGTGATCCTGCCCGCGGCGACCATCGGCGGGAACGCAACGGTGGGGCCGGCCTCGCTCGTCATGCGCGGCGAATCCGTACCGGTCGGCAGCAGGTGGAGCGGGAACCCGATCGGCCCCTGGCGTGCGGTGAAGGTGCGCGCGTACCAGGCGGATCACTCATGACCGGCGACCCGTACACAGCCCAGTCCGGTGATGCGAACCTCGACATCGAGCACTATGAACTGGCGCTCGAGTACAAGGTGAGCACGAACCGTCTCGCCGGCACCGCGGTGATACGCGGGCGCGTCATCGCATCGGCGGCCTCGTTGTCCTTCGATCTCGTCGGCATCCGGGCGAGCAAGGTGCTCATCGACGGCCGCCGGCCGGCATCCGTCCACCAGAGCGATCGCAAGCTGCGCATCTCGCTTGCCTTGCCGCTCGCGGCGGGCGCGCACTTCACCGCGACGGTCACGTACGCCGGTGCGCCGCGACCCCGACGCTCGAGATGGGGGACGATCGGGTGGGAGGAACTCGAGGATGGCGTGCTCGTGGCCTCGCAGCCCACCGGCGCGCCGACCTGGTTCCCCTGCAACGATCTGCCGTCCGACCGCGCGACATATCTGCTGAAGGTCACCACCGACACGGCGTACACGGTCGCATCCGGCGGACTCACCGCGCGCACGATCAGCGGGGGCAAGACGACGTGGACGTTCGAGCGGAACGCTCCGACTCCTACGTATCTCGTCACCGTCCAGATCGGCAGATACACGACGGAGCCCCTCGCCCTGGGGGCGACGAAGGGCGAAGTGCACTATCCGCGTCCCCTCGCGGCGAGAGTGCACGCCGACCTCGCCGGCCTTCCGCGGATGATGTCCGCCTTCGAGGAGTCATTCGGCCCCTACCCGCTGCCCGACTACACCGTCGTCGTCACCTCCGACGATCTGGAGATCCCGCTCGAGGCGCAGGGGATGGGCATCTTCGGCGCCAATCACATCGACGGCGCCGGCGGATCCGAACGACTCATCGCGCACGAGCTCGCCCATCAGTGGTTCGGCAACGGCGTCGGCCTCGCGCGCTGGCGAGACATCTGGCTCAACGAGGGATTCGCGTGCTACGCCGAGTGGATCTGGTCCGAGCGCTCGGGCGGACCGACCGCGCATGCCAAGGCGCTCGCTCATCACGCTCGGCTGGCGGTTCTTCCGCAGGATCTGATCCTGGGGGATCCGGGTCCCGACCTGATGTTCGACGACCGGGTCTACAAGCGCGGCGCTCTGACGCTGCACGCCCTGCGGCTCACCGTCGGAGACGCGCTGTTCTTCGACGCGCTGCGCCACTGGACCGCACGGTTCCGCGGTGCGACCGTGACGACGACGGACTTCCTGGCGCTGGCCGAAGAGGTGACCGGCAGGCCGCTCGCCGGCCTGTTCCACGACTGGGTCGACGGCGCACCGCTCCCTGCCCTTCCCGCGGCCGCTCTCGTCGCGGAGCCTGCACCGATCACCGCGGTGCATCCGCAGCAGGCACTACCGCGACACTGACCGCGAAGCCGGCAGGACCTGGTGCCGGAGCCGCCTCGATCGGGGCGGTTCGCCCCGGCATCCGCACCGCGAACCCGCCGGGCAGGACGAGGTGCCCCTCGTCGAGGCCCACCTCCGACACCGGTACTCGCAGACCCCGGCCGTCGGCCTTCACAGCGGCCTCGATCAGAGTCCACTCACGGAGCGTCGGCGGCGGCTGCGGAGCGAACAACGCGGCGAGCTCGGTGAGGGTCGCGCCTTCGGACGAGGTCACCCGCTCGATGTCGACGCCGATCGCCGTCACCCGGTCGAGGCGGGCGGCGGCCGCGACCACCATGTCGCCGGCATAGCTGACGCTGACGCCTAACCGGTCGCCGAGCACGTGGGGGCGGCCGTGATCCCCGCCGCACTGTTCGCAGGTGCTCGAGAGACGGATGCCGTCGATCGGTGTGAGCGCCGACAGCACCTCCGCCAGCAGCGAGCGTCCGGTGGCGAACCGTGCGGCGCGGGCCGGATCCATCGCCGCGTGGCGGAGCCGCTGGGACTCGCCGAACCGGGCGACCGTCTCCCCGGAGTCCGGCGCGGCGACAGTCCAGGCGAGCTGCACCGGGCCGATCATGCCACGTTCCACGGTCATCCTCCCAGCGTAGGTCGCCGACGGGGCTGCGCGACCGCGCCCGTCCTCGCGCATGCCCGCGTTGTCAACGCCCGATCCCGGCGCCGCACGCACGCCTAGACTGAAGGGGTGGTGAGACTGTTGATCATCGGCGGCGTCCTCGCCGCCGTGTTCTGGGTGTTCAGTGTCGTCGACTGCGCAGTGCAGCCGGCGACGCGGCACCGTGGCGTGTCGAAGGCTGCATGGCTGGCGATCGTCATCCTCATCCCGGTCATCGGCGGCATCCTCTGGTTCGTGATCGGCCGTCGCCGGGCGAACGACAACGGAGCGATCGTCTACATCCCGCCGGACGACGACCCCGCGTTCCTGCGCAGCATCAACAAGACCGAGCAGGACGCCCGCATCCAGCAGCTCGAAGAGGACCTCGCCCGTCTGAACGACGAGACCGACGAGGGTCCGACGCCGGAACCGCGCCCGTGACCTCGTCGCCCGCGACGGATGCTGCGGCATCTCTGATCGCGGACCTGATCGCGCACGGCGTGCGCGACCTCGTGCTCTCACCCGGCTCGCGGTCGCAGTCGCTGGCTCTTGCGGCCACGCACTTCGCCCGTGAGGGCGCGCTGCGGGTGCACGTGCGGATCGATGAACGGGTCGCCGGATTCACCGCGCTGGGCATCGCGCGCGAGAGCGGAGTGCCGGCCGCGGTGCTCTGCACGTCGGGAACGGCGGTGGCGAACCTGCTGCCGGCCGTGATGGAGTCCTTCCACGCCGGCGTTCCGATGCTCCTGCTCACCGCGGATCGCCCGCCCGAGCTGCGTCGCGTCGGGGCGAATCAGGCCACGATCCAGCCCGGAGTCTTCGGACCATGGGCGCGTGCCGAGATCGACGCTCCGGTCCCCGGCGATGGAGACTGGTCCGCCCTGGCGGCGGTCGCGGTCGCCGCCGCGATGGGCGGCCCCGTCGAGAACGGGCTGCCGGGCGTCGCCGGGCCCGTTCACCTGAACCTCCCCTCGCGCGAGCCGCTCTCCGGCTCGCTGCCCGAGATCGAGGTCTCGCCGGGTGCCGCGCCGCGACCGCTGGCAGGAGAGCCGCTCCGTATCGGGCGGGGCCCGCGCACCGTCGTCATCGCCGGCGCGGATGCAGGGGCCGACGCCGAGGAGATCGCGCACGCCGGGTCCTGGCCGCTGATCGCCGAGATCGTCAGCGGCTCGCGGTTCGGCCGCCAGGTGGTCCACGGTTATCGGGAGCTGCTGAACACCGACGAACTCGGCGACCGCATCGAGCGGGCGATCGTCTTCGGACATCCGACCCTCAGCCGTGAGGTCGCGCGGCTCCTCTCCCGCCCCGACGTCGACGTGATCGCCATCCGCCGCGGGGGTGAGGCGCTCAATCTCAACCACCGCACGCGTCAGGCCGCGTCGGTCGCCGTCGAGGACGGAGCGCCGGATCGCACCTGGCTCGGCGCATGGCTGCAGGCGTCGGCCGCCGCATCCGTCGATCTCAGCGAACGAGCGCCCGATCAGAACGGCCTCGCATCGACCGACTTCGCCGCCCGTCGCGACGCGGTGAAGGCCGAACTGGATGCCGTGCGCCGGCCCCTCGACCGACAGCTCCTCGTCGACGCGGTGTGGCGCGCGACCTGGCCGCACGACCGCCTGATGTTCGGGTCTTCCCGCCTCGTGCGCGTCGCCGATGCGGTGCTCGGCGGCAAGAAGGTGCCGGTGCATGCCAATCGCGGACTCGCCGGCATCGACGGCACGATCGCCACCGCGACCGGCATCGCCCTCGCCAGCCAGGCTCAGGGCGCGCCGGGCGTCACCCGGGTGCTGCTCGGGGATCTCGCCTTCCTGCATGACGTCGGGGCGCTGCTGCTGCCGCCGGACGAGGCCGAGCCGCGGTTGCAGGTCATCGTCGGCAACGACGGCGGCGGCACGATCTTCGACGGGCTCGAGGTGGCCGGATCCGCCCCGCGCGCCGACCTCGACCGCGCGTTCTACACACCGCACACCGTGCGCCTCGAGCAGCTCGCGCTCGCCTACGGCTGGGAGTATCAGCGCGTGACGACGCGCACGGCGCTCGATCAGGTGCTGACCACTCCGAACGGCGGCCGCCAGCTCATCGAGGTTCCCCTCCCGCGCTGAGCGATTTCCGCCGCGGAGTGCCGAATCGGCCCGGGATTGGGCAGGATGAGGTCATGACCGCGCACAGCTGGACCGCCGAACCCTCCGAGATCCTCCGAGTGGGCGAGGGGTTCCGGCTCGGCGATGTCGATCCGGGGACCACGCCGGGCTTCGGCGGCGGCAAGACGCAGGGGAAGAAGGAGCTCGCGACTCGCGTCGAGCAGCTCGATGCCCTGCAGGAGCGGCTGTACGCGGAGAGCCGCGTCGGCGCGACGACGAATGCGGTGCTGCTGGTGCTGCAGGCGATGGACTCCGCGGGCAAGGGCGGTATCGTCCGGCACGTCGTCGGGGGAGTGGATCCGCAGGGCGTGCTGCTCACGGCGTTCAAGGCGCCGACCGACGAGGAACGCGCGAACGACTTCCTCTGGCGCATCGAGAAGCGCCTGCCGGAGGCTGGATTCATCGGCGTCTTCGACCGCTCGCACTACGAGGACGTGCTGATCGGCCGCGTCCGCGCCCTCGCGTCAGACGACGAGATCGAGCGACGGTACGGGGCGATCAACGACTTCGAAGACCGGGTGGCGGCATCCGGCACGCGAGTCGTCAAGGTCATGCTGCACATCTCGCCGGATGAGCAGAAGGAGCGGCTGATGGAGCGCCTCGACCGCCCGGACAAGCACTGGAAGTACAACCCGGGCGACGTCGACGAGCGCATGCGGTGGCTGGAGTACATGGCGGCCTATCAGACGGTCTTCGAGCGGACGTCGACGGATGCTGCGCCGTGGTTCGTCGTGCCGGCGAATCACAAGTGGTACGCGCGCCTCGCCGTGCAGGAGCTGCTGCTGTCCGCGCTGCAGGACATCGATCCCCAGTGGCCCGCGGCCGACTTCGACGTCGAGGCCGAGAAGAAGCGCCTCATCGCGAGCTGAGCGGCGAGCGTCCTCTCGTCATCCCCTGTTCAGGTGGCACCTGTGGTCGGTGTGGCTGGGCGAAAGCGGCAGCAGGTGCCACCTCTAAGGACCTGGCGCTGGCTCGGGTGGCACCTCTGGTCGGAATCGCGTCGGGATAGCGACTGCAGGTGCCACCTGTGTGGAACGGAGCGGGCTCGGCTCGAAGCTCAGGCCAGCGCGTCGACGACAGGGCGGAACTTCACCCTGGTCTCGAGCAGCTCGGTCTCCGGGTCCGAGCCCTCGACGATCCCGGCGCCGGCGTACGCCGTGACCCCGATGTCGCCGGCGTCGTCGCCGGTATCGAACTGGGCGCAGCGCAGCGCGATCGCCCATTCGCCGTTGCCCGCAGCGTCGACCCAGCCGACCGGCCCGGCGTACCGCCCTCGGTCGAAGGGCTCGAGCTCCCGGATCGCCTCGATCGCGGCCGGGGTCGGGGTGCCGGCGACGGCGGCGGTCGGATGCAGGGCGCCGACGAGATCGAGGGCGGATCCGCCGTCCGACAGCTCCCCCTCCACATCGGTGGCGAGGTGGAACAGGTTGGGCAGCTTCAGCAGGAAGGGCTGCTCGCTCGACGCGAGTGCACGGGTGTGCGGGCGGAGCGAGGCGAGCACGCTCTGCACGGCGTACTGATGCTCGTCGAGGTCCTTGTCGCTGGAGGCGAGGGACGCCGAGGCGGCGGTGTCGGCATCCGCATCCGCACCCCGCCCGATGGTGCCCGCGAGCACGCGGGCGGTGACCGTGCGGTTCTTCACGGTGACGAGGGTCTCGGGGCTCGCGCCGATGAGGCCGTCGACGGCGAACGTCCAGGTATCCGGATACTCGGTCGCGAGGGCCCGCACCAGGCGGCGCAGGTCGGAACCGGCGGGGATCGAGCCGGTGAGATCCCGCGCCAGCACGACCTTGCTGAGCTCGCCCTCCGCGATGCGTTCGAGGGCCTGCCGCACCGAATCCTGGTAATCCTGCGGAGTCTGCAGACCGGGGCCGACGGTGCCTGCCCAGTGCGGACCGTAGGTGCGGATGCCGGGGTCGGTCGAGAACTCGCCGATGGACGAGCGGATGCGAGTGCGCCAGTAGCGCCCGCGGTGCCGGCCGAACACCAGCGCGGGCACGAGCAGCACGCTGTCGGCTGTGGAATCCTCGTCGAAGGTGAACGCGCCGAACGCCACGAGACCGGACCCGGGCAGGCCGACGGGATCATCGACCTGCGCGGAAGCAGCGGCATCCCGCCACGCCTCGGCGATCAACTGCGTGCGCACTGCGCCGGAGTCGGCCGGGATGCGGATGACGAGCGGCGCCGCAGTGCCCGCGGCGACGATTCCGTCGCCCCGGCGCAGCCACGCGAGGGGATGCGCCGGATCGGCGTAGGCCAGAAGGTCCTCGACCGGATCGATCTCCCGCGTCTCGACGACCAGGTGAGTGGTGTTCACCTCGCCAGTTTATTCGGCACCGACGAGATCGGATGCCGGGTGCATAGAGTGAAACCATGAGCGACGCACGACCCGAGCCCGGCTCCGAGATGGTCTTCCAATGGCGCAAGTGGGACGAGTCGCCGCACTGGCGGCACGAATGCGTCTACCTCGGTTCCGATGAGTGGGGCGACTGGATCGGTCAGCCCGCCGGCTGGCACAGCGCCCGCCCCGGCGCCGAGTTCCACGCTGAAGCACCGAATGTCACGCTGGTGCCGGCGAGCGGCGACTTCGCGCTCACCGTCAACCGCGACCACCCCACGGGAATGCGGATCTACATCGACCTCGGCTGGGACATCCGCTGGTCTGAGGACCCGCTGCTCGTCACGGGGATCGACATGGATCTCGACGTCGTCCGCGTCCAGGGCCAGCGGGGCACCTGGGTCGATGACCGCGACGAGTGGGCGGAGCACAGCATCCGCTACGGATACCCGGCCGATGTCATGACCCGGCTCGAGGCGCTCACGCTCGACCTCGAGGAGCGCGTCCGCGCGCAGCGTCCGCCCTTCGACGACGTCGTTCCCGACCGCTGGCTCGACCGGCTCGAAGCTCTCGCACTGACACCGACGCCTAAACTCGACCTATGACCCCGAACGAGTCGAATCGTGCCGACCTCGGCAAGGACCCCGCCCGCGTGAGCGCGATGTTCGACCAGGTCGCCGCCGGGTACGACCGCACCAATATCGCGATGACCTTCGGAAACGACGCGCTCTGGCGGGCGGCGACGACGCGCGCCGTCGCGCCGAAGCCGGGGGAGCGCATCCTCGACCTCGGCGCCGGGACGGGATCGTCGTCGGCATCCCTCGCTCGCAGCGGGGCCGACGTGGTCGCCGCCGACTTCTCGCCGGGGATGCTCGCCGAGGCGAAGCGCCGTCACGGCAGCATGCGCAATCTCTCCTTCGTCGAGGCCGACGCGACGAACCTTCCCTTCGGCGACGCCGAGTTCGACGCCGTCACGATGTCCTACGCGCTGCGCAACGTGAACGAGCCGAAGAAGGCGCTCGCCGAGCTGTTCCGCGTGACCAAGCCCGGCGGGCGGCTCGTGATCAACGAGTTCTCCACGCCTCCCGGAAAGCTGTTCCGCCGCGCCTACCGCGTCTACAACGACCAGGTGCTGCCCCGCGTCGCCCGCGTCGCGGGCACCAACGGCGAGGCCTACGACTATCTCAACGAGTCGATCCGCGAGTGGCCCGACCAGAAGAGGTTCTCCGCGTGGATCCGCGAAGCGGGCTGGACGAACGTCGCGTACCGCAACCTCGCGATGGGGATCGTGGCGCTGCACCGGGCCACGAAGCCCGCGTGATCGTGCCGCGGCCCGGCCAGGTAGGCTGAGAGACGTGACTTCGAGCCCCGCCGCCCCGGGTTCGCGCCTGGCGAGCCGTCTCGGCTTCAGCGACCGCGTGTTCGTGGGTCCTGCCGCGCGTCGCGTCGCGCGAGCCGTCGAATCCGGACTGGATGCCGTCGAGGCCGGCCTCACCGAAGACCTGCGGGTCGCGGACTCCCTGGCCGATGCCGCCAGCCGCTATCTCTACGAGGCGGGCGGCAAGCGCGTCCGGCCCGTGCTCACCCTGCTGGCCGCTCAGCTCGGCGACGGCAACACCGATGCCGTGATCGACGTTGCCAAGGCCCTGGAGATGACCCACCTCGGCTCGCTCTATCACGACGACGTCATGGACGGCGCCGACCGCCGGCGCGGAGTGCCCGCTGCGCACGCCGTGTGGGGCAACAGCGTCGCCATCCTCACCGGCGACATCCTGTTCTCCCGTGCCAGCCAGCTCATGGCCCGGCACGGCGACCGCGCGATCCGCCTGCAGGCCGACACCTTCGAACGCCTCGTCCTCGGGCAGATGCACGAGACGATCGGGGCGCAGCCCGACGACGACCCGATCGCCTTCTACATCCAGGTGCTCGCCGACAAGACCGGTTCGCTGATCGCCGCCGCGACGCAGGCCGGCGTGATCTTCTCCAACGCCCCGAGCGAGTTCGAAGAGGCCATGCGCGTCTACGGCGAGAAGATCGGCGTCGCCTTCCAGCTCCTCGACGACGTCATCGACCTGTCGGCGAAGCCTGAGGACACCGGCAAGGTACCAGGCACCGACCTGCGCGCCGGTGTGCCGACGATGCCGTATCTGCTGCTGAAGGCCGAGCAGGATGCCGCGGCGGGCGATCTCGCCGCCCGCATCGACGACGGCGTCGCGCAGATCGCGGAGGGCGCGGATGCCGCGATCCTCGACGGTCCGCTGGCGGAACTGCGTGACCACGCGGTCACGCAGAAGACGCTCGAACTCGCCCACACCTGGACTCGAGACGCCGTCGCGGCTCTCGATCCGCTGCCTCAGGGACCGGTGCGCGACGCGCTCACACGGTTCGCAGAAACTCTCGCAGAGCGCTCGAGCTGAACGCCGCTGCTGACGAAAGGATCCCCATGACCAAGCTCAGGCTGGCCATCGTCGGGGCGGGACCGGCAGGCATCTACGCCGCCGACATCCTGCTCAAGGCCGAGCGCAAGTTCGACGTCTCCATCGACCTCTTCGAGCAGCTTCCCGCGCCCTACGGTCTCGTCCGCTACGGCGTCGCCCCCGACCACCCGCGGATCAAGGGCATCATCAACGCCCTCCGCGACGTGCTGGACCGTGGCGACATCCGCATCTTCGGCAACGTGCGCTTCGGCACGGACATCACGCTGGACGACCTCAAGAAGCACTACAACGCCGTCATCTTCGCGACCGGCGCCGTCCGCGACACCACGATGGACATCCCCGGTGTCGACGCGGTCGCATCGTACGGGGCCGCCGACTACGTGAGCTGGTTCGACGGTCACCCCGATGTGCCGCGCGAGTGGCCGCTGGATGCCGAATCGGTCGCCGTCATCGGCAACGGCAACGTCGCCCTCGACGTCGCCCGCATGCTGGCCAAGCACGCCGAGGACCTGCTCGTCACCGAGGTTCCGGCCAACGTCTACGAGGGACTCAAGGCGAGTCGCGTCACCGACGTGCATGTGTTCGGCCGCCGGGGACCTGCTCAGGTGAAGTTCACCCCGCTCGAGCTGCGGGAACTCGGTGAGCTGCGCGACGTCGACATGGTCGTCTACGACGAGGATTTCGACTACGACGAGGCATCGAAGGATGCCGTTGCCAGCAACAAGCAGGTCATGGTCATCGACCGCGTGCTGCAGTCGTGGCGCAAGCGCGACTCGGTGAACAACGCCGGTGGGACCGCATCCCGTCGCCTGCACCTGCACTTCTGGGCGCGCCCGGTCGAGATCCGCAAGGATGCCGACGGCCGTGTCGCCGCGCTCGTCTACGAGCGCACGCAGCCCGATGACGAGGGTGCGGCCGTCGGCACCGGCGAGCTGCGCGAAGTGCCGATCCAGGCGCTGTACCGGGCCATCGGTTACTTCGGCTCCCCGCTTCCGGGTGTGCCCTTCGACAAGAAGCACGGCGTCATCCCGAACCGCGAGGGGCAGGTGCTCGCCAAGGACTCCAACCAGCGGGTGCCCGGCATCTACGCGACCGGCTGGATCAAGCGCGGACCGGTCGGGCTCATCGGCCACACCAAGTCCGACGCGATGGAGACCGTCCGCCACATCA
Source organism: Microbacterium aurantiacum (assembly GCF_002872075.1). Taxonomy (GTDB): domain Bacteria; phylum Actinomycetota; class Actinomycetes; order Actinomycetales; family Microbacteriaceae; genus Microbacterium; species Microbacterium aurantiacum_A. Next base: position 83,891 of record NZ_PGGU01000004.1, read on the forward strand.
TCAACGACCAGGGCTCCTGGTGGCACCCCGAGGATCCGTCCGAGGCGGCGATCCCCGCTCTCCTGGAGGAGCGCGGAGTGCAGTGGACCGACCTGCAGGGCTGGCACCGCCTCGACGAGCACGAGATCGCCCTCGGTGCGCCCGAGGCGCGTGCGCGTGTGAAGGTCGTGCCGCGCGACGAGATGGTGCGGATCTCCCGCGGCGAGTAGGCGCGATTCGACATCGGATCGTTGTCTCCGGCGCGCCGGGTCGGCGCGGTGGCGCTCCTAGGCTGAGCGCATGCGACTGCATCCCGTCCTCATCTCCGGCCTGGCGGCCGTTCTGCTGCTGAGCGGATGCTCCGCCCCGCCCGAGCCGAAGCCCGAGACGACGCAGACTGCGGCCCCATCCGCGTCGGCCACTCCGACTCCGGCGCCCGCTGTGGAACCCGAAGCGGCATTCGACGTGACCTGCGATGACGTCACGGCGGAGTTGAGGGAGCTCGTCGGGGAAACCGAGGCGTCGGTGCAGGAGAGGCTCTCTCTGTGGGGGGCGCCGGGCTGGTACCCCGGACCGGCGCAGTACATGTTCCAGCGCCCCGGCGGGATCGCCTGCTCGTCCGACGGGGGTGATGAGGCGGGCTGGGAGATCACGATCATCCCCGGGGCCCGCCTCGCCGTCGACGGCCTCGTCGAACACGGCTACACGGACAACCTCACCAGCTGCGACGGCGGGATATGCCACATCACGGCGAGGGAGGGCGACGTCCTCGTGAGCGGCAGCATCCGCGGTGCATCCCTGTCTGCGGCTGATACCGCTCGCGTCGACGCGGCGACGCTTCGGCTGGCGGTGCGCGCCTCCGAGTCGCAGCGGGAGGTCGAGATGCAGGAGAGCGAGTTGGCCGGCACCACCTGCCTGCAGCTGCTGCGTCCGGAGGAGTTGTCGCAGGCCTGGGGCATCCACGCGGAACTGCAGATCGGACTCGAGTTCGGTGGCTGGGGCGTGCCCGCGCACATCTACGAGGTCATCGACGAGGCGCCGCTCTGCTATTACAGCTCTGCTGCCGGCGACTACGAGGCAGACCCGTATCTCACGATCACCGGGCTTCCGGGTGGAGCATGGGCCTTCGACCTCATCGAGGGGCGTACTCCGGTGGACGTGCCCGGCGCCGACGCCGCGATGTCCGGAACCGACGACATGCTTCCGAAGGGGCGTCCGTACCTCGACCTCCTCGTCGGGAGCGATTGGATCCGCCTGACCACGTACGAAGCGGGAGAGGGCAGCCGCGACCTCACGGCGATCGCACCGCAGATCGTCGAGTACCTCAGCAAAGGCCGCCCCGCCCCGCAGTGAGCCTCGTCCGTCTCGAAGGGCCGCTAGCCTGACGGCATGGCCGATTGGATTCCGGATGTGCTCGGGGACGAGTTCGAGCAGCGGACGCTCGAGCTCGACGATGACACCGAAGGACCGGTCGTCGCGACGCTCGTGCGTGCGCTTCCGGCTGAGGCGACGTGGTGGCAGCGGCTGCAGGGGCAGCGGCGTGCACTCGAAGGCGTCGATGTGCTGTACGTGCACGGCTGGTCCGACTACTTCTTCCAGAAGCGGCTGGCCCGGTTCTGGACCACGCGCGGCGCCCGCTTCTTCGCGCTCGACCTGCGCAAGTACGGCCGGAGCCTGCGCGATGGGCAGACACCCGGCTACGTCGCCGATCTCGCCACCTACGACGAGGACATCGAGGCGGCGCTCGACGCCATGGGGCGCGGGACGGATGCCGCGGCATCCGGTCGCCGGCTGGTGCTGTTCGGCCACTCCACCGGCGGCCTGATCCTGAGCCTGTGGGCGTCGCGTCATCAGGGCGTCGTCGATGCCGTCATCCTCAACAGCCCGTGGCTGGAGTTCCAGATCGCACCGGCCAGGGCGGCGATCGCCCCGATGGTAGAGCTGCAGGCGCGACTGCGCCCGCTCGACGTCGCGCCGCAGGTCGACCTCGGCTTCTACACCCGCGCGCAGCAGGAGGTCGCCGATCCGGATGACCCGATGGAGGTGAATCCGCTGTGGCGCCCCGTGCAGACGATGGCCGTCCATGCCGGCTGGCTGCACGCGATCCTCAGCGGCCACAAGGCGGTCGCGGCGGGTCTCACGATCGACGCCCCGGTGTGCACGCTGCTCTCGGCGCGCAGCGCGAATCCGACGCGGTGGTCCGAAGATCTCACCTTCGCCGACAGCGTTCTCGTCGTCGACGACATCGCCCGCGCTGCGCTCAGACTCGGCTCGTCCGTCACCGTGGAGCGCATCGACGGTGCGCTTCACGACGTGTTCCTCTCCCGGCACGAGGCCAGGGAAGACGCGTATCGCCGGCTCGACCGTTGGGTGAAAGGGTGGGCGGCGGCTCGGCGCTGACCCGCGCGGGCGAGGGGACTCGATACGATGCGCATGGGTTCCACGGCGGAACCGGACGACAGGAGAACCCGATGACGACGACGGACACCGTAACCCGGCCGAGCCGCACCCGCGCGACCATCTTCGCGATCGTGCGTCTCGCGGTCGTCGCGCTGGTGGTGACCGCGATCGTGGCGACGTTCTTCGACACGGCATCCCGCGCCGTGATCAACCCGTTCAACTTCTTCGGGTACTTCACGATGCAGAGCAACATCATCACCGCGGTCGTGCTGCTGCTCGCCGCCGTGGCCACCCTCGCCGGCCGCTCGCAGACGCCGGGGCTGGTGCTTGCCCGTGCATGCGCGACGACGTACATCGTGGTCGTCGGCATCGTCTACAACACGTTGCTGACCGGTCTGGAAGGCGGCATCTCGCTCGAATGGGCGAACTGGGTGCTGCACGTGGCATTCCCGGTCTACGCAGCGGTGGACTGGGTCTTCTTCGGCGATCGGGCCCCGCTGCCATGGAAGCAGCTCTGGGTCGCGCTGATCTACCCGGCCGTCTGGCTGGTCGTGATCCTCATCCGCGGAGCGACCGACGGATGGGTGCCCTACCCGTTCCTCGACCCTGCCGCCGGCTATGGAACCGTCGCGATCTACTGCGTCGCGATCCTCGTGGTGATCATCGTGGTGGCGGCGCTCGTCTTCGCCGTCAGCCGGATGCGGAAGACCAGGGTCTGACGCGCGACCGCGCGTCGAGGGGCAGCGGTGACGCGGTGGTGTTCATGCGTCGTCGCGTTCCTCGCCTGACGGAACGTCGATCGGATCCTCCGCTGCGACAGCATTCTCGATGATCCGGATGTCCCACGCCGGTCCCAGGAACGGGGATCTGCGCGGCGGCTCGTCGACGGACGCATCCGCACGTCCCTCGCCGACGTCCCTCCGCCTGGACACGCTGACACCTTCCGGACGACCTCAAGGCCTGCCCGGATGGGCGCCCCACGTAAGAGACGCGGCCACGCCGCATTCGTTACGCGGAAGTCAGTCGTTCGGGGGACACGGCGGCACGAAGGTCAGGTCGACGGACAGGGTCTACCGGTAGTTGATGAACTGGAGATCGACGTCGAGGTCTGCGCCCTTGAGCAGCGAGATCACGGCCTGCAGGTCGTCGCGGCTCTTGGACTGCACGCGCAGCTCGTCGCCCTGGATCTGGCTCTTCACGCCCTTGGGGCCTTCGTCGCGGATGAGCTTGCCGATCTTCTTCGCATTCTCGGAGGAGATGCCGTCCTTGATCGTCGAGACGATCCGGAACTCCTTGCCGCTGGCGAACGGGTCTCCGGACTCGAGGCTCTTCAGCGAGATCCCGCGCTTGATGAGCTTCGACTGGAAGACGTCGAGGACGGCCTTGGCGCGTTCCTCGGTGTTCGCGATGATCAGGATCGATTCGCCGCTCCACGCGATCGATGCGCCGGTGCCCTTGAAGTCGTAGCGCTGCTCGATCTCTTTGCGGGCCTGGTTCAGGGCGTTCTCCGCCTCCTGGTGATCCACTTTCGAGACGATGTCAAAGGAGCTGTCAGCCATGAGAAAAGTGTATCGAGACTCCCGTTGTCCGGCGCCCATGGAAGCGCTTTCAGCTGCTTTCGGGCATCGCTCTGCGGTCACGGGTTGGTATCAACCCTGATCTCCATTGCAAATCACCTTCATCTCGTTGCATACTGTAAGCGCTTGCAGTCCTGCAGGCCATCAGCACTGAGAGAGGCACACACCAATGAAGGTGAACAAGAGGGGCGTCGTCGCCGCTGGCGTGATCGCGATCGTTTCGACTCTGACGCTGGCTGGTTGCTCGACCGGAACCGAGGGCGACAACGCCGACGGCGCGTCCAGCAAGCTCACCGTCTGGGTCGACGCGGAGCGCGTCGACGCCCTGCAGGGAGCAGCCGACGCCTACGAGGACAAGACCGGCGTCAAGGTCGACCTCGTCGGCAAGAGCGTCGATGACATGAAGGACGACTTCATCCAGCAGGTTCCGACCGGCAAGGGCCCTGACGTCGTCATGGGCGCGCACGACTGGCTGGGCGAGCTGTCCACCAACGGCGTCATCGCGCCGCTCGAACTCGGCGACTCGTCGGCCGACTACCTGCCCGTCGCGCTGCAGGCCGCCACCTACGACGGCACCGTCTACATGCTCCCCTACGCCGTCGAGAACATCGCGGTGCTCCGCAACGCCGACCTCGTGCCGGCCGCCCCCACGAGCTTCGACGACATGATCGCGAAGGGCGCCTTCGTCGTCGAGCAGGGCGCCGAGGGCAACCCCTACCACCTGTACCCGTTCCAGACCGCCTTCGGCGCTCCGGTCTTCGGCACCGACGACTCGGGCAGTTACGACTCCTCCGACCTTCAGCTCGGCAGCGAGGGCGGCTTCGCCTTCGCCGGCTGGCTCGCCGCGCAGGGCACTGCCGGCACGCTGAACACCGACATCGACGGCGAGATCGCGAAGCAGCAGTTCCTCGACGGAACCGCGGCCTTCTGGCTGACCGGTCCGTGGAACGTCGGCGCCGCTGTCGACGCCGGCATCAACGTCGCGATCGACCCGATCCCCAGCCCGACGGCCGAGACCGCGTCGCCGTTCGCCGGTGTGAAGGGCTTCTTCGTCAGCGCCGAGTCCAAGAACAAGGTCGCTGCGAACGACTTCCTCGTCAACTACATCGGCACGGAGGACGTCCAGCTCGAACTGTTCAAGGCCGGCAACGTCCTGCCCGCGCTGACCGCCGCCGCGGACTCCGCGGCATCCGACCCGATCATCGCCGGCTTCCAGGCCGTCGGCGCCGACGCCGTCCCGATGCCGGCCATCCCCGCGATGGGTTCGGTGTGGCAGTTCTGGGGCATCGCCGAGGCCGCGATCATCAACGGCGAGGACCCGACCGTCACCTGGCAGAAGCTGGTCGACGACGTCACCGCTGCGATCAAGTAACACACCCAGCACCATCCCTGCCGGGGCGGACGTATGCCGTCCGCCCCGGCAGAATCACGACGGGGAAGAGATGACAGACACCACCGAGCCCACGGCTCCTCCGACCAGGCGGCAGCGCCAGGCCGCTCAGATCGCCGAAGCGGCCTCGGGTCGCCTCGTCTGGCTGCTTCTCAAGATCGTGCTGCTCGCGGTGGTCGATGCCGTCGCGCTGTACGCGGCATTCGTGCTCTTCACGAACCAGGAGTGGATCGTCCTCGGCCTGGTCGTGGTCGTGACGGTCGTGGTCAACTACATCTACTTCTCCCACAAAGCCGTTCCGGCGAAGTACCTCACGCCGGGCATCATCTTCCTGCTCCTCTTCCAGGTGTTCACGCTCGTCTACACCGGTTACATCGGCTTCACGAACTACGGAACCGGCCACAACGGCACCAAGGAGCAGGCGATCTCGTCGCTGATGGCGTCGGCGCAGGAGCGCGTCGAGGACTCGGCGACCTACCCCGTGACCGTGGTCGAGCAGTTCGGCACCTACGGCCTGCTGGCCACCGACCCCGACTCCGGCGACGCGCTCCTGGGTACGGCGGAGCAGCCGCTTCAGGAAGTGGATGCGGAGTTCGAGGGCGGCAAGGCCGTCGCCGTCGACGGCTGGACCACACTCCCGCTGTCCACGGTGTTCACCCTCTCCGAGGAGCTCGAGACGCTCGCGGTGCCCTTCAGCGATGACCCGAACGACGGCGCGCTGCGCGCGCCCGACGGCCAGAGCGGTTACCTCTACATCTCCACGCTCGAGTACGACGCCCAGGCGGATGCCGTCACCGACACGCGCACCGGAACCGTGTACACGGACATAGGGAAGGGCGCCTTCACCGCCGATGACGGCACCGAGCTGCTGCCGGGCTGGCAGGTGACCGTCGGGTTCGACAACTTCGTCCGCGCGGTGACCGACGCGGACATCCGCGGGCCGCTCATCTCGGTGACGATCTGGACTTTCGTCTTCGCCATCATCTCCGTCGCCTCGACGTTCTTCCTCGGACTCCTTCTCGCGCTGGTGTTCAACAACACCAAGATGAAGTTCCGCAACGGCTACCGGATCATCATGATCCTGCCCTACGCGTTCCCGGCGTTCCTGTCGGCCCTCGTCTGGGCGGGCATGATGAACGAGAGCTTCGGCTTCATCAACCAGGTGCTGCTCGGGGGAGCGGAGGTGCCTTGGCTCACCGACCCGGTGCTCGCCAAGGTCTCGATCCTGATCGTGAACCTGTGGCTCGGCTTCCCGTACATGTTCCTGGTCTGCATGGGGGCGCTGCAGGGCATCCCCGAGGATGTCACCGAGGCCGGCGTCATGGACGGCGCGAATCCGTGGCAGATCTTCCGGCGCATCAAGCTCCCGCTGCTGCTGGTCACGGTGGCACCGCTGCTGATCTCGTCGTTCGCGTTCAACTTCAACAACTTCAACCTGATCTACATGCTCACCAAGGGCGGACCACGCTTCAGCGACGTGTCCATCCCGGTCGGCCACACCGACATCCTGATCTCGATGGTCTACAAGGTGGCGTTCACCGGGCAGACGCGCGACTACGGTCTGGCGTCGGCATTCACCATCCTGATCTTCATCGTGGTCGCGACGATCTCGATCGTCAGCTTCCGCAAGACCAAGGCCCTCGAGGAGCTGAACTGAGATGAGCACCGACATCACCGTGCGCCGCCGCCGCGGATTCGGAGCCTGGTTCGCCGACACCGGCTGGCGCCACGTCGTCGCCGTCGTCGTCAGCGTCTTCGCGCTCTTCCCGCTGCTCTACGTGCTCTCCGCGTCGCTCAACCCGAAGGGGACGCTGACCGGCTCGAACCAGCTGTTCTCCGCCATCGGCATCGACAGCTACGTGCGCATGCTCTCCGACCCCCAGAACCCGTACGGGCTGTGGTTCATGAACACGCTGCTGGTCGCTGTCGTCACCGGCGCCACGACCGTGTTCATCGGGGCGTGCGCGGCGTATGCGTTCTCGCGCATGCGCTTCACCGGGCGCCGCGTCGGCCTCATCACGATCGTCGTCGTGCAGATGTTCCCGCAGTTGCTCGCCGTGGTCGCGATCTTCCTGCTGATGTCCACGCTGAGCGACTGGTTCCCGGCGATCGGGCTGAACACGCACACCGGCCTGATCCTGGTCTACCTCGGCGGCGCGCTCGGCGTGAACACCTACCTGATGTACGGCTTCTTCAACACCATCCCGAAGGAGATCGACGAGGCGGCCCGTATCGACGGCGCGGGCCACACCCGCATCTTCTTCACGATCATCCTGCGTCTGGTCGCGCCTATCCTCGCGGTCGTCGGCTTGCTCTCGTTCATCGGAACGGTCAACGAGTACGTGATCGCGAGCGTCATCCTGATCGAGCCGGAGCAGCAGACGCTGGTCGTGGGTCTCACCAAGCTCGTCGCGAACCCGCGCTACGCGGACTGGTCGGCGTTCTCGGCAGGGGCCGTGATGGCGGCGATCCCGGTGATGATCCTGTTCCTGTTTCTGCAGAAGTACATCGTCGGCGGACTCACCGCCGGTGCGACCAAGGGCTGAGCGCGGCGAGCGCGGTGAGCCGGACGCCATTCTGCGGAACGGGCGGCCGGCCTGCAGAATGGACGCGCCTGCCTCGGCGCTCTCTGCACCGCGCCGCCTGACCCCGAGGAGCTCTCATGACTGTTCTGCTGCCGCACCACGATGGTTCCCCGCTCTACGTATCGAACGACGCGCCGCGTCTCGGAGACATCGTCACCGTGCGCCTGCGTGTGCCTTCGGGCTACGGCCCGATCGCCGACGTGCGCACCCGGTCCAACCCCGACCACGAGCCGGAGTGGACGACCGCCGCGCGCATCGGCACGGCCGACGGCTGGGACTGGTGGGAGGCGCGGATCACGGTCCGCAACCCCCGGCACGGCTACCGCTTCGCCCTCGAGCACGTCGACGGCCGCCTGGAATGGCTGAACCAGAGCGGCATCCACAAGCTGGAGACGCTGGATGCCGAGGACTTCGCGCTCGTCGCCAATCCCGCCCCTCCTGCATGGCTGAACGAGGCCGTCATGTACCAGGTGTTCCCCGACCGGTTCGCCCGCTCGGCGCTGGCCGATGGGCGGCCGACCCCGGACTGGGCCCTGCCGGCCGCCTGGACCGACCCCGTCGACCCGGTGATGCCGGCGCGGGCGACCCAGTTCTACGGCGGCGACCTCGACGGCCTGACCGAGAAGCTGGATCATCTGGTGGAACTGGGCGTCAATCTGCTCTACCTCACGCCGGTCTTCCCCGCCGCATCCAACCACCGCTACGACGCCTCGAGCTTCGACGCCGTCGATCCGATGCTGGGCGGAGATGAGGCGTACATCCGGCTCGTGGAGGCGGCGCACGCGCGCGGCATCCGCGTCATCGGAGACCTCACCAGCAACCACTCCGGCGATCGTCACGAGTGGTTCCGTGCCGCGTACGGTCACCCGGGTGCTCCCGAGGAGGACTTCTACTACTTCACGGACGAGGACAACACCGAGTACGAATGCTGGCTCGGCGCCAGGAGCCTGCCGAAGTTCAACTGGGCCTCCGAGGAGCTCCGGGCGCGCTTCATCACCGATGCCGACTCGATCGTCGCGAGGTGGCTCCGGCCTCCGTTCAACGCGGACGGCTGGCGGATCGATGTCGCTAACATGACCGGTCGCCTCGGCGACATCGACCTCAACGCCGAGGTCCGTCAGCTGCTGCGCGAGACGATCCTTCGCATCGATCCCGAAGCGATCCTGCTGGGGGAGTCGACGAACGATGCGGCGAGCGACCTGCAGGGCGACGGGTGGCACGGCGCGATGACCTACCCGTCCTTCACGCGTCCGCTGTGGGGCTGGCTGAGCGAACCGAACGGCGAGCCCTATCTGAACGCGCAGGGCGAGGAGGAGACGGCGCCCTGGTTCTTCGGGATCCCCGTCGGCGGCATCCCGCGGTACACCGCGCGCGATTTCGTCGACGCCGTCACCCGGTTCACCGCGGGAATCCCGTGGCGGGTGCGTCAGGCGAACATGCAACCGCTGGACACGCACGACACCGGCAGGTTCGCCACGAACGCCGCGCCCGGAACCGTACCGGTCGCGGTCGGCCTCTCGATGACGTTGCCGGGCGTGCCCGTCGTGTTCGCCGGTGATGAGTTCGGCCTGACCGGGGTCGACGGTGAGGCGAGCCGCACGCCGATCCCGTGGGGCACCGAGACCGTCCCAGAGGTCGCCGAACGACTGTCGCTCTACCGTGATCTGGTGCGTCTCCGGCGCGAGCACCCGGTCCTCGGAACCGGCGGGCTGCGCTGGGCGCATGTCGATGACGCAGCCGTCGTGTTCGTGCGCGAGTCGGCCGACGAGTCGCTGCTGGTGCTGGCGACGAGGGAGGGCGTGGACGCTGCGCTCCCAGCGGGCGCCCTTCCGGGTGCCGCCGCCGCTCAGGCGCTGTTCGGCGACGCGACGCTCGCCGTGGCCTCCGACGGTTCCGTCGACATCGTCGCGGAGGGCCCGGCGTTCGCGGTCTGGAGTCTTCCGGGCGTGGTCGCGCCGTCTGCGCCGACGCTCTCAGCCCTCGACGGTGTCGACCGGGGCCGGTGACTTGGAGCCGCCGCTGACGGAGGCCAGGATCTCGTCCTGGACGCCCGTCACGGCGAGCCAGAGTGCGCCCGTGAGGACGGGGTTGCCTTCGACTCGTGTCAGCAGCACCGGCGGGCGCGCGGTGACGATCGCGTACAGGTGATGCTGCACCAGGCTGCGAAGGCGGTCGGAGCCGGCGGCGGCGAGCGAACCCGCGAGCACGAGGAGCTCCGGGTCGACGATCGCGACGACCGCGGAGAGGCCGAGGGCGAGGCGGCGGGCGATCTCATCGAGGGCGGATGCCGCCCCTTCGGCATCCGAGTCGACGGCGGCCTGCAGCGCGTCGGCGACGGTCTCTCCCGAGAACCCGTGCGCGCGCAGCACCTCCTCGAGAGCGGGAGCGCCGGCGAGAGCCTGCATCCCGTTGGTGCCGTACTCCGGCGACTCCTGAACGGTGGGCGCGCCGGGCACCGGCATGTCGGAGAGTTCGCCTGCTCCGCCGGTCAGCCCGCGATGGATCTGGCCTCCGAGCATCAGGCCCATTCCGATCCCGTCCGACACCCACAGCAGGGCGAAGCTGTCCAGGCCTTCGGCGGCACCGCGCGTCCTCTCGGCGATCGCAGCCAGGTTGACGTCGTTCTCGATGGCGACCGGCGCGCCGACGCGCTGCTCGATGGCGCTCGCGAGCCCGGCCCGCTGCCATCCGGGGATGTGCGCGGCGAAGCGAAGGCGGTCCGTGGTCGGGTCGATCGCGCCCTGGATGCCGATGACGACCCGGCGGAGCTCGGTGAGGTCGATCGCGGCGGACGCGCAGGCGCCGGTGAGCGCCGCGTGCACGTGGGCCACCGGATCCGGACTCTTCTCCGCCGGAGTCGGCAGCTCGAACTCGCCGACGGTCATGCCGGCGAAGTCGACCACGGCGGCCGCGATCCGCTCGGGGGTGACATCCAGCGCCGCCGTGTGCGCGATGCGCGCATCTGCACTGAACAGCTCCGCTGCCCTTCCGATCGCGCCGTCGCGGTTGCCGTCGCTCTTCACGAGCGACATCTCGCGCAGCTGGGCCAGGAGGTGGGATGCCGTGGGCTTGGAGACCCCGAGATGTGCGGCGATCTCCGGCCGGGTCAGCGGACCGTGATCAAGCAGCAGGCGAAGTGCAGCACGGGCGTTGATCGCACGGACCACGCCGGTGCCGATGGGAGCGCTGGCGCCGGGGGCAGGAGTGGGCACGGTGTCCTCGGAGATTCTGGGTCGGGTGGAATCGAATGCTACCGAAGCTACGCCGCGGTTAACGCACAGAGAAGTGTCGAGTTCGCCATTGCGCGGGGCAGGCACTCGGTGTATAACTTCGTAAAGGACGTTTCCTAACGTCCGCCCGACCCCCATCGGAGGAATCATGCGTCATCGTCGACCATTGCTCGCGCTGCTGGCTGCGGCCATCGCCATCCCCCTCGCCGGGGTGGTGGCATCGACCGCTCAGGCGGCGCCCATCACCCTTCGCGACCCCATCAAGCGCGAGGTAGCGATGGCGGTGATGATCTCCGCCGAGAACTCGGACATCGAATGGTGGACCAAGTACGGCTACATCGAGCCGATCAACGACCACCGCGGCTACACCGCAGGGATCGTCGGATTCACGTCCGGCACCGGCGACATGCTCGAGCTCGTGAAGTACTACACGAGCAAGGTTCCGGGAAACAACCTCGCCAAGTGGATCGACGAGCTCGAGGACGTGAACGGCACCGACGACATCGGCCCGCTCGGCTCTGCATACGTGGCCGACTGGGAGGCCGAGGCCCAGCAGCCTCGCTGGCAGCAGGCGCAGCGCGACATGGTGAACCGGATGTACTTCGATGTCTCGGTCGACCAGGCCATCGCCGACGGCCTGGGCCCGCTCGGACAGTTCATCTACTTCGACGCCTACGTCATGCACGGCGACGGCGGCGACACCGGCTTCGACGCGATGCGCACCAGGACGCGTGCGAAGGCGAAGACCCCCGCGTCGGGCGGAACCGAGGCCGCGTACCTGAAGGCGTTCCTCGATGAGCGCCGCACGACCATGAAGAACGCCCCGGAAGACGTCGACGGCGCCTGGGAGGACACGAGCCGCATCGACACCGCGCAGCGCGTGTTCCTCAACAACGGCAACTTCAACCTCAACACGCCGCTGACCTGGGCGGTGTACGGAGAGTCCTTCTCCCTCCCCGCCACCGTGACGCCGCACTGGCCGGCCGACATCCCGTACACGGATCCGGGCACGCCGACGACGGGAACGCTGATCTCGAAGAACCGGCCGGCGACGGCATCCACGGTCGAGGCAGCCGGCCACGAGGCCGCCAAGGCGGTCGACGGCGATGCGAGCACGCGCTGGGCGAGCACCGAGGGTGTCGACAACCAGTGGGTCCGCGTCGACCTCGGCGCCGGAGCGAAGATCGACAAGGTCGTCCTGAAGTGGGAGGCCGCCTACGCCTCGAAGTACCGCATCGAGACCTCCAACGACGGCACGACCTGGACGGTCCTGAAGACCGAGGCCGCCGGCAACGGCGGCACTGACGAGCACGCGGCGCTCAACGGCACCGGACGCTACCTGCGCATCTTCGGGACGGCTCGTGGCACCGCTTATGGATACTCGCTCTTCGAAGTCGAGGCCTACGGTACCGCCGGGGGCACGACCCCCACCCCGACCCCCACACCCACTCCGACCCAGACCCCGAACCCCGCGGACGTGTTGATCTCCAAGAGCAAGACCACCACGACCTCCTCCGTCGAGGCGGCAGGTCATGAGGGTGCCAAGGCGGTCGACGGCGATGCCACCACGCGCTGGGCGAGTATCGAAGGCGTCGACCCCCAGTGGATCAGCGTCGACCTCGGCACCGGCGCGAAGGTGAACAAGGTCGTCCTGAAGTGGGAGGCGGCCTACGCCAAGAACTACACGATCGACATCTCCAACGACGGCACCACCTGGAGCACCCTGAAGACGGAGTCCGCCGGCAACGGCGGCACCGATGAGCACCTGAACCTGAACGGCACCGGGCGGTACCTGCGCATCAAGGGCACCGCTCGCGGCACTGCCTGGGGCTACTCGCTGTATGAGTTCGAGGCGTATGGCGTCGCCGGCACCGGCGGGGGCAACCCCAACCCGGGTACGTCGTTCACGGTTGTCGCCGCTGGTGACATCGCCGGTCCGGACTGCACGACACGTGGAGTGCCGACCGACAACGGCGACATGCAGTCGGACTGCAAGCACTTCGAGACCTTCGATCGTGCGAAGGCGATCAACCCGGCGTTCTACATCACCCTCGGCGACATGCAGTACGACGACGGTCACATGGAGGACTTCATGGCCGCCTACGACAAGACCTGGGGCACGGTCAAGAACAACACCTGGCCCGTCCCCGGGAACCACGAGACGTACGACGACTACGACAACCTCGACCCGAAGGCGTACCGCGCCTACTTCGGAAACCGCGCCACGCCGCAGGGCAAGATGTACTACAGCTACGACTACGGCAACTGGCACTTCATCGCGCTGGACTCCAACAACGTCGACGACCAGGCGCAGCGCGACTGGCTCGCGGCCGACCTCGCATCGAACACCAAGCAGTGCGTGGCCGCCTACATGCATCACCCGGGATTCAGCTCGGGCAGTCACGGCAACGAGCCGGTGGCCCAGCCCTTCTGGAAGATGCTCGCGAACGCGAATGTCGAGATCGTGCTCAGCGGGCACGACCACGACTACGAGCGCTTCGCCGCGATGAACGCATCGGGTGCGGCGTCGTCGGCGGGGACCGTGCAGATCGTCAGCGGTCTCGGCGGTCATGAGATGCGCGACTTCAGCAACACCAAGCCCAACAGCGTGAAGCGCATCAACACCGCGTACGGGGTGTCACAGCTGGACTTCACCGACACCACCGTGACGCACAAGTTCGTCGACATCGGCGGTACCGTGCTCGACAGCAACACGATCACCTGCCACTGACGACATGTATCTCGCCGGCAGCAAAGCGCGGCAGGACGAAGGCGGCACGGCGGTCCACCCTCAGGTGGGCCGCCGTGCGGCCGGAGTCGGCAGCACCGCGATCGCACTCGGAGCGGTGAGCCTGCTCACCGACCTCTCCTCGGAAATGGTGACGGCGGTCCTTCCGCTGTACCTCGTCGTCGGGCTCGGCATGAGCCCGCTCGCCTTCGGCTTCCTCGACGGTCTGTACAACGGCGTCACCGCCTTCGTGCGGCTCCTCGGCGGCCACCTCGCCGACCGCTGGTCGCAGCACAAGCTCGTGGCCGGCATCGGGTATGGGCTCTCCGCCGTCTGCAAGCCCTTCCTCCTGCTCTCCGGAGCATCGACCACCGCGCTCTCGGCGACGCTCGTCATCGACCGGATCGGCAAGGGCATCCGCACGGCTCCACGCGACGCGCTGATCTCGCTGTCCGTCGACGACGCGCACCAGGGGCGTGCCTTCGGCGTCCATCGCGCGATGGACACGGCCGGAGCCCTGATGGGACCGCTCGTGGCGTTCGCGCTGCTGTGGCTCGTGGCGGATGCCTTCGACGCGGTGTTCATGGTGAGCTTCTGCGTCGCGACGCTCGGCGTGATCGTGCTCATCGCGTTCGTGCCCGGTCGGAAGTCCATGCCGGTCGGCGCTCCTCGCCCGACGCTGCGAGAGACCGTCGGCATCCTGGCGGAGCCGAAGTTCCGCCGTCTCCTGATCGCCGCGACGATCCTCGGCCTGGCGACCATCGGCGACGGTTTCCTCTACCTCGGCCTGCAGGAGCGGCTGCAGCTCGACGTCGCATTCTTCCCGCTGCTTCCCCTCGGCAGCGCTCTCGTCTACCTCCTGCTCGCGGTGCCGATGGGCAGGCTCGCCGACCGCATCGGGCGTCGCCTTCCGTTCCTGCTCGGCAACCTCGCACTCGTCGGCGCGTACTCCACTCTGCTGCTGCCGATCGAGGGACCGATTCTGCTCGTGCTGCTGCTCGCACTGCTCGGCATCTTCTACGCCGCCACCGACGGAGTTCTGATGGCTCTTGCCGGCCCCGGCATCCCCCATGAGCGCCGCGCCGGCGGTCTCGCACTGCTGCAGACCGGGCAGGCCACAGGGCGGCTCTTCGCCGCGGTCATGTTCGGCGCCGCCTGGACGTTCTGGGGCGTGACGACTGCGCTCGCGGTCGCGGCCGTCGTGCTGCTCCTCGTGCTGATCGTCGCGGCCGTGCTGATCCGGCCGGAGCCGCTCGCGCAGGAGGAGGTCGAATGACGATCGAGACGGATGCTGTCGCGCCCGACGAGGTCGAGGACGAGAACGACGTCGCGCCCGCCGGGCGGTCGCTGAAGAAGCGGATGCTGCTCGTCGGGGGAGCAGCAGTCGCGCTCGCCGCGCTCGGCATCGGATACACGGTGTGGGCCGGCGGGCGTCCGTCGGACAGCGCCTATGCTTCCGGCGATGCCGCTCCTGCGAGCGATCCGGGCCTGTACCTGCACGACCGAGGCGGCTACATCGTGCTCCAGGACGGCGCTGGCAAGGTCACCATCGATGACGGTTCGACCACGCCGGCGCGCACCGGAACCGGACTGGATTGTCTCCGTTTCTACGCGGCCGGTGACGCCGCCGTCTGCGTCCGGCCGCAGGGCGGGCTGAAGCCGATGGCCACGGTCGAGATCCTCGACGCCGGACTCGAGGTCGCGGAGACCTTCACGTTCGACGGGGTGCCGAGCCGCGCGCGCGTGTCGCCTTCCGGGAGGATGATCGCGTGGACGCTGTTCGTCACCGGCGACAGCTATGCCGGAACGAACTTCTCGACGCGGACCGGGCTGTACGACGTCGAGACGAACTACCTCGTCGACTCCGTCGAAGGGCTGCAGCTGTACATCGACGGCACGCGCGTGCGCCGGCCCGACGTGAACTACTGGGGCGTCACCTTCGTCGACGACAACAGGTTCTACGCGACGGTCGCGACGGGCGGCAAGACCTATCTCGTCGAGGGAGACGTCGAGGCCTGGTCGGCGACGGCCATCCGCGAGAACGTCGAGTGCCCGTCCCTGTCTCCGGACGGAACGCGGCTGGTGTTCAAGAAGCGCGTGAGCGACGGCGTCGAGGACCCCTGGCGTCTGCACGTCCTCGATCTGGCGACGATGGAGGAGGACCCGCTGGCCGAGGATCGCAGCATCGACGATCAGGCCGCGTGGCTCGACGACGGCACCGTCGCCTACGCGATCGACGGCGATGTCTGGTCGGTGCCGGCCGACGGGAGCGGCGAGCCCAAGTTGATCGCCCCGGATGCTTCGTCGCCGGCCCTGGTGGGCGGCTGAGCGGACTCGGCGAGGGCGGTCTCTGGGGCATCCGCCCCGTCGGTAGCCTGCATCGCATGCTACCTTGTCATGCATGACAGCGGATGTCGGTGCGCAGATGCGCAAAGGCGTGGTCGAGTACTGCGTGCTGGGCCTGCTCGCACGTGAGCCGATGTACGGCTGGCAGCTCGCCGACGCGCTCACCCGGGCCGGGCTCATCGCCAGCATCGGCACGCTCTATCCGCTGCTCGCCCGGCTGCGCGACAACGGATGGGTCAGCACGTTCGATCTGCCGTCGGACAGCGGACCGGTTCGCAAGTACTACCGGCTGACGGATGCCGGTACCGCCCAGCTCGCACAGTTCCGCGCGCAGTGGGCGCCGTTCGCCCGGGCCGTCACCGGGCTCATCGGAGAGGGATGACCATGACTCAGTCCGAAGCCATGCGACTGTGCGAGGAGTTCCTCGCCCGTCTGGACGAGGCGATGCGCGGAGTGCCCTACGGCGTCGCGAACGACATCCGCCGCGGCATCCTGGAAGAGCTCGACGGGCTGGATGCGGATGCGACTGCCGACCGCATCGCATCGCTCGGCGACCCGGCGCTGATCGCTAGGGAAGCACAGGCCGAAGGCCTGGATAGGCACACTCCGGTCGCTGTGGCAGCGCCTCGGACGCCGATGACCCAGAGTCGCGGCTTCGCAATCATCGCTGCGCTGATGCTCGGATTCGGCGGCTTCCTCGTTCCGGTCGTGGGCTGGGTGATCGGCGCCGTGCTGGTGTGTCTGAGCCCACTGTGGAGACGAGGCGAGAAGATCATCGCTTTTGCCGCGCCGTTCTTCGTCGCGGGTGTCTCCATCCTGATCATCTCCCTGCTGTCGGGGTTCGGGTCGGGCTTCGGGGCCGGATCCAGCAGCGGCTCCTCAGGCGCTTTCGACGCGCCCGCGGCCGTCAACCCGCTGGTCCCGACCGCGTACGACCTGTGGAACAGCGGATTCCTCTTCGCATTTCTCCTCCTCCCGGCATCCGCTCTCTGGCTGCTCTGGCGTCTTCGCGGGCGCGGCGAGCGCTGAACCCGCGCGACCGCGTTCCACCTGCAGGACCGATGCACAGATGTCGGACGAAAAGCCGGAGAATCGTCCGACATCTGCTACTTCGTCCGACATCTGCAACGTCGTCCTTCGGGACGGTCCCGCGAAGTCGATCGGTTCGGTCAGAACCGGCGTGCTGGAATCAGTGGCGGGGGAACTGCGCCTTACCCTGAGGGCATGGCACAGGTGGCGGGTCGCAATCTCGCGGTGAGCTGGGTGGCCGGCGTCCTGTGCGCCACCGTGATCGGCGGGCTGCTCTGGTTCGCCCTTCCGATCGTGCCCGCGCTCGTGGAGTTCGTCGGAGCGGCTCTCCGCGACTTCTTCCCGTGACCGGTGGCTCCGAGCCGCAGTCCGTGATCGGGTTCCCGGGTCGGATGCCGCGGAAACACGCCGATTCCCGACACGTCGGCACGCCTCCGTGCGGGTGTCCGTCGGCGGCGATATCCTCGCACTGCACACTTCCCATGAGAGGCGCACCCCATGAGTGACCCCGACGTTCCCAAGGACGAGAAGCCGAACGACGTGAACGACGTCGTCGACAGCGCGAACGCCGGTCTCGCTGAGGCCGAGGCGGCCCGCGCCGACGTGCCCGACGCCCCTGCCGACACCGCTCCCGACGCGCGCGTCGATCCCGACCTCGCCGCGTTCGAAGAGGCAGAGCGCGACCACCCCGGCACGTTCTCCGCCGCTCAGGCTGCGGAAGCCGCCGCCGCATCCCGCGCCGATGCCGAGACCTCGGTCGTCGCTGACGCCACGGCGTCCGAGACCCGGGTGTTCCCTGCTGCACACGTCCACGAGGAGTCGGCGATGGCCGACGCCGCCTACACGGCGCCCCTCAAGGACGCGGAGACGCGGGTGGTCCCCTCGGAGCCGGTGCTCTCCCCGGTCCTGCAGCAGCCGATCTTCGTCCAGGCTCCGGAGCCGCCGCGCGAGCTCGGCAACCGCGGCACTGCGGCAGGAATCGGGCTGCTGGCGACGCTCAGCTTCGCGATCCTCTACCTCGGCGCCTCGCTCGGGCTCGGCGCACTCGCCGGTGACGTCACGGGCGAGAACATCGGCGAGGCGGCCCTTGCGCCGCTGACGACGTGGGGCTTCTGGGTTCCGGTCGCCGTCTTCTTCCTCGGCTTCTGGCTGCTCGGCGCGATCATCAACCGCGGACGCTGGGGAATGTGGGTGGTCCTCGGCATCCTCGTCGGTCTCATCGCCTACGCCGGGCACATCCTGGGCCAGCTGTTCGAGGCGCCGTTCTGGACCCTCACCGCCGCGCAGGGCAACGAGCTCGTCGGCGAGCAGTTGCTCGCCCCTCTCGCGATCGCGGCCTTCGTGTTCGCGCGGGAGCTCACCATCTGGTTCGGCGCCTGGGTCGCCCGCAGCGGCGCCCGCAAGACCGAGCTCAACGCCGAGGCGCAGCGCGAGTACGAGCGCACCCTCGAAGCCGGACCCACGCTGTCGAGGTAGTCTCACGAACACCATCACGCCGAACCCCCGCGGACCTGACTCCGCGGGGGTTTCGGCTGTCCTGGCGCTGACCCTGGCGGCTGTGAGCTTCTTCGCGCTGACGGTCTTCGGTCTCGGGGCGATGAGCGTGGCCACCGACAGTGACGTCATCGCGGTCCCCGGTCTCGGGCAGTCGCCGGGGATCGTCGGGATGCTCGCCGCCATCGCCGCGTTCGTGACGACACTCCGCGGCAGTCTGAGGCGGCAGCATCCGTCCTTCCTCTCCGCGCCGGTGACGGCGCTGGTGACCGCGCTGGTGCACCTGATGGGCGTGTGGTTCGCAGTGCTGGTGTCCACCGGCGACCTGGTGATCGCCACAGCCGTCACCGGCGGTCTGGTGCAAGGCGGACCGAGCCTGGTGATCCTGGTCGCCGCGGCGGTCGCGGCCTGGGGCGGTATCGCCCTGCGTCGTACTCGCGCGGAGCATCCCCGCTGGCCGTGGGAGCGCGACGAAGACGAGTGATGTCTGCCGCAGGTCGTGTCGGTACACCGCGCCGCGGCGCGATGCGGGAAATCAGGATGCCGGGGCCCCGCGCGCCGTACCCTGGAGACGTGGAGCGCTCATTGGAGACGCAGGTGGACCAGGCCGTCGAGGCCTGGTTGCGCTGGGTGCCGCGCTGGGAGCCGGCGACCCACCGCGGCCGCGTCGCGCCCTGCCGCCGCTGTCTCGGCTCGCCCATCCTGTCTGCGGCCGGGATCGGCGGGAACGTTCCGCACGGAGTTCAGCACGGGCTCTCCACGCGCATCAAGACCATCGTCGACCACGCGGTCGCCGATTACACGGCGCGCAACCTCCCGATGCTGCAGCACGAACTCGACCAGCAGGCGGAGCGCAACCGGGCCCGCAGCTACCGCCCGGCCGAAGACCTCGCTCCCGAGTTCGACGGGCTGCCGCTCGACCCCGATCCGGTACCGGGGGCGCCGTTCCTGTTCACGATCGCCGGAATGGCGGACGAGGCCGCGGATGAACTGCCGCCCCTGCCGCCGTTGAGCGACGAGGCCAAGGCCGCGCTCCGGCAGGAGGTCGCCCTCGCCGACGAGTACGCGAACATGGTGGGGCGCGAGATCTGCGGCATCCTGCTGCGGCACCGGCTGTACATCCAGGCAGCGGTCTCGCAGCACGTAGAACCGCAGATCGAGGCGCTGCTGGCCGAGCTCACCGAGTCGCTCGACTCGCCGTTCGACCCGGATCTCCCGTAGCGCCGATCGCCCGCTTCGCCCGAAGCCGTGCATCGGCTGTGAGATGCGGTTTCGGCTTGGCGGCACGCGACGCCCATCACTATCGTTTTTCGATAGATATACGTCGATCGTCGATAGGGACATCATGCAACCGCGCGTCACCTTCCTGCTCAAGGCTCTCATCGCCGTGATGCTGCTCCTGCTCCTGACCAGCCAGATCGTCGTGATCCCCGAAGTGGCGCGGATCACCGCGCTGCGCAATCCCGACGTCGCCCACCTGGAAGTGCCCGGCATCATCGGGGCGGCCGTGTTCCTGCTGCTGGTCGAAGTCACCCTCGTCTGCGTCTGGCGGTTGCTCTCACTCGTGCGGGCTGAACGGATCTTCAGCCCTGACGCGTTCCGCTTCGTCGACGTGATCCTCGCTGCCCTCATCACCGCCGGCGTGCTCATCACCGCCTCATACGTCGTGATCGTCGCGAACCGCGCCGTGTCTCTCCAGCTCACCCTGCTCGCCGTTCTCGGCATCGTCGTGAGCGCCGCGCTCGCTCTTCTGGTCGTCGTGCTGCGGGGGCTCCTGCGCAAGGCGCTCGAATTGGAGCAGGACCTGGCCGAGGTCGTCTGATGCCCATCGTCATCGACATCGACGTCCAGCTCGCGCGCCGGAAGATGAGCGTGCAGGAGTTCGCCGACGCCATCGGCATCACCCCCGCCAACGTCGCCGTGCTCAAGAACGGGCGTGCGAAAGCGGTGCGCTTCACGACGCTCGAGGCGATCTGCCGGGTGCTGGAGTGCCAGCCCGGCGACATCCTGCGCTGGGTTCCCGGCGACGAAGCGGACGGGGAAGCGCGATGACGACGATGTCCGTGCCGGCGGCGACCGGCTGGGGAGAGAGCATCGCGCGGCGGCTGCTCGATGACCAGGCCTGCCCGGTGTGCGTGCAGGGACGGCTGGCAGGGGGATGCTGCGCCCGATGCGGCGCGGATCTGACGGGTCCGATCGGGGCCGAGCTGTGGAGCGCGTCCGTCGTCGCCGCCGCGCAGATCCGCTCACGGGAAGCGGTTCTGCACCGCGTGCCGCGCGTGCCGCTGCGGACTTCACCCGCGACGCCCGCCGTCCCGGGATCCGAGATGCAGCCGGCATCGGTGCTCCCTGCTCCTCCTGCTGCTGCACCCCCGCGCAACAGTGCGACGCTGCAGTCGGTGCTGGCAACGGCCGGCGCCGGCCTCTTCGCCGTGGCGGCGATCGTCTTCACCTACTTCAACCCGGACCTCGCCGATCGTGCGACGCGCGGCGTGATCACGGGCCTCATCACCCTGCTGTTCCTCGGGGGAGCCTGGCTGCTGGCGCGGCGCCGGCTGCAGTTCTCCGCCGAGGCGGTGGGCGGGCTCGGCCTGGTCTTCGCCGGCCTCGACGTGCACGCCGTCACTCAACTCGCTGCGCCCGGTGTGAACGCGTGGCTCACCGCGGCCCTCACCACGGCGGCGGTGGCCGGGGTGATGCTGGCGGCCGCGCTCC
Organism: Microbacterium aurantiacum; assembly: GCF_002872075.1. GTDB lineage: Bacteria > Actinomycetota > Actinomycetes > Actinomycetales > Microbacteriaceae > Microbacterium > Microbacterium aurantiacum_A. The sequence goes on from NZ_PGGU01000004.1 coordinate 105,364, forward strand.
GATCCGGCATCCGGATCTGGCTGTGGGCGGCGCTGGTCGCGCTGGCGATCACCCCCGCGATGCTCGGGTACGCCGCCGACGTACCGCTCATCACCGCGCTCGGCCACCTGGGAGTCGCCTTCGGAGCCGCCGGGCTCATCGAGGTGCTCCCGCGGCTTGCTGTGCGGTTCCCGCGAGCCGGCGCCGGGGAAGCGGCGGATGCCGACGCGGATGCCGGTGCAGATGCGGATGTCGATGCCGAGGGCGTGACTGCGGCCGTCGCGGATGTTGCCGATGTGCGGGGAAGTGACGCCGCCCCTCGCGTTCCGCTCGCAGCCGAGCGCACGACGCTGGTCTTCGTGCAACTCCTGGCGGTGCTCAGCGCGCTGGTGCTGGTGCTCCGCGTCCCCTCCGTCGAGCCCGCCATCTTCGCCTTCTCAGTCAGCGGGGTGCTCGCCCTCATCGCCGTGCATGCGCTCCTGGCATCACGGCACCTGCTGACGTGGCTGTGGAGCTTCGCGGCCGGAGCGACGGCTGTGACCGCCGTGACCGTCGGGGCGTACGGCGCGAGCCTGCCGGCCGACGCGGACGGCAGCTGGTTCATCGCGATCGTCTCCGTGGCCGCGGCCGGAGCTCTGGTGCTTGTCGGAGGCCTGCTTCCCCTGCCGAAAGCGACCCGGCGCGGCTTCGTCGTCGGCGGCGCGCTCAGCGTGCTGGCAGCGATCAGCGTCGTCCCGCTTCAGCTCTCGCTGCTCACCGGTGCGGGCACCGTGTACGAGTTCATTCGTTTCGACGGGGGAGATGCGACAGGAACCGTGCTCGACGAGTGGGCCTGGGCGCCGCTGATCGGACTGACTGCGATCTCCGCCGGACTCGCGCTGTTCGGAGTTGTCGCGCGCCGGCGCCCCGAGATCCGCCGCTTCGTCAGGGCGACCGACACCGCAGCTGTCAGCGTCGGCGTGGTCGTCATCCTGACGCTCGGGTGCCTGCGAGGCGTGCCGCTGCCGGCGTCCGTCGCAGTGCTCGCGGGATTCGCGGTGGCCCTCGGTCTCGCGTTCCGTATGGTTCCTTCGCTGGCGGCATCGCGTGCGGGACTGCGCCTTCCGCTTCTCGTCGGCGCTCACCTCGCGATCGTGGCCTCGGTCATGGTCGCGTGGCGCGACCCCGCCGTCGTGCCGCTCGCCGGAGTCGCGAGCATCATCGGGCTCACCGCCATCGGTGCCGCGTCGGCTCGAGGCCTCCGCTTCCTCCACGTCGGAGGGGGATTCGCCTATGCGCTCATCATCACCTCGACCGCGCTCGCGCAGGCCGGCGTCGGCGGAATCGCGCTCCTCTGCCTCACCGCATCCGGAGGTCTCGCCGTCGCGATCGTCGCGACCTACCTGCCCCGCATCGGCGCCCGCGCCTGGCAGGCGGTGCTGGTCGTCGCGGTGGTGCCGTTCGGCATGGGCGTCGTGCAGGTCGTCTTCGAACGCAGTGGATGGACCGCGCTGTCGACGGGGCTGATGTTCGTCCTCGCGGCCTCGCTGCTGCTCACTCGGCGCCCCGGGCTCACGGCGGCCGTGCGCACCGCCGCCTCGGCGATGTTGGTCCCCACGCTGGCAGTCGTGATCGTCTGCCTCGGCGCGCAGCTCCTCGCCGCCAGTGCCTCTCCCGTGACGCTTCCGATCATCGCCGTGCTGGTCGCACTCGTGCTGCCCTCGACCACTCTGATCCGTGATGCGCTCGCGACGCACGGCATCGGCCGCCAGGCGTCGGATGCTGCTCGCATCGCAATCGAGGCATCCGCGCTCCTGACCGGTTCGATCGCGGTCGGCCTCGCCCTGGTGCGAGAAGCCGCAGGGCTGGGGACCTCCTTCCTGGTGCTGCTGATCCTCGGCGTCGGCGCGATCGCCAGTGCGCTGTTCACCGGTCGTCGCTACGCCTGGTGGGTCGGGTCGGCCTCCTTCACCGGCGCGCTCTGGTGCGTCTGGGGCCTGATCGGCGTCGATCTTCTCGAGGCCTACCTGCTCCCGCCGGCGCTCGGCGCGGCCGTAGTGGCCGTCGTGCTCACTGCCCGCGGCCGACGGGCGACGGGGCTGTACGCCGCCGGCATGGGCGTCGCGATCACGCCGCTGCTGGCCGCGCTCGTCCTCGCCGGTACAGGAGACGACACCGTCCCCTGGCGGGCTGCCGGACTGCTCGCCGCGGCCTGGTCGCTGCTCGCACTCGCTGCGCTCCTCGGGCGTGCGTCCACGGGGACCACGCGGCTCCGGCGTCTCCGGGCGCTCCGCACGCCGACCTTCGGAGCGGCCGGTCTCGCCGGTGTCGCCGGGTCCATTCTGGGCGTCAGGATCGGATGGAGCGGCGATGTCGCCGATCTGCACGGTGCGGCGCTGTTCCTCGCGTGCCTGGGCGTCAGTGCGGTCGGCGCTCTCGCTCTCGCCGCGGCAGGGCGCGGCATCCGGTCCGCAGCTCCGGAGCGCTCTCGCCGACGGACCACGCGATGGCTGCAGGCTCCTGCGGCTCTGGCCCTCGCCGCGGGAACCTGGTGCTCGATCGAGCGCGATTGGCTCTCGATCTGGGCGATGTGGGCGCTGATGATCGCGTACCTGATCGCCGTCGTCATCGCCGCGCGGGCCGAACGCACCACGATGCCGCCTGTCTGGTTCCTGTTCGCCCTCGCGTTCACGACGGCGATCGTCGCGTGGAGCCCGCGTGATCTCCGCGTCGAGTGGTTCTCGCTTCCCCTGGGTGCGTTCCTGCTGCTCGCGGGCATGCACGGGATGCGTGGCACGCGAGCGGATGCCGAGACGCGCGCGGCTGACGGATCGCAGGCCGCGGCTGTGGGGGAGCGCCCGACGCTGAACAGCTGGCCGGGGCGCTGGACCGGGTCGTGGGCCCTCCTCGCACCCGGGATCGTGACGATGATGATCGCCTCCATCGTGTCGACGTTCACCGACCCGCTCACGTGGCGGGCGATCCTGGTGATGGTGCTCGCGCTCGCCGCGATCCTCGTCGGCTCGGGCCGACGGCTGGCTGCGCCGTTCCTGATCGGGCTGATCGTGCTGCCGATCGAGAACGTGTTCGTGTTCTCGGTGCAGATCGGTCGTGGCATCGAGTCGATGCCGTGGTGGATCACGCTCGCCGTCATCGGCGCCGTCCTGCTCATCATCGCCGTGACCGCGGAGCGACGAACCGGAACGGAGAGCTCGATGGCGGCGCGGATCAGGGATCTGCGCTGAGGATCAGCCCTGGCGGGTGAGAGTGCCGATCTCCGTGCCGTCCTTCGAGAACACGATGAGGGAGTCCTCTGAGAGGGACGCTGTGTGCGCCCCGAAGAGCCAGGCATCCACCCCGATGCACGCCTTGCGGGTAGCGAGGCCGGGCTCCAGCACGATCGTCTCATCGGTCTGCGAGTAGCTGCCGGCAAGTCCGTTGCACCCGTCGCTGCCGGTGTAGGTGCCATCTTCCTGGAACGTGAGGTGGGGTTCGCCCTTCTCAGCGCTGCTCCATGTGCCGATCACGATGTCTCCTTCCGCTTCGCCTGGGCCGGTCGTTCCTGTCGCGCATCCACTCAGTGCGAGCACGAGAGCGAGCACCGCGGTCGGCAGGACGAATGCATGTCGCCTGTGCATCATGTGCTCCTTGTCATAGGCGCGCTAACCCGGGCCGCATCATCGCGAACCTTCGGACACCGGGTGTTTCCCTTCCGGATACCGCACGTTCCGCTTGTGACGACGATTTTCTCAATTCGGTGTTCCTAACCTACTCGCTTCCGCTAGGTTGGCTGAGGTTGTGTGTTTTCGGGGACGTGCGCGGGGGGACTTGCCACTGACCGAGCAGATCAGTAAATGACAAGGAGCACAGTGAAGAATTCAGGAAAGAAGATGTTGCGGCTGTCCGCGTTCGGCGCCGCCGCCGCGCTCGCCGCCGGAGGACTGTTCGCCCAGTCCGCCATGGGCGTGACGACGCAGAACGCGCCGGTCGAGGGTGACGGGTACGACTCGTTCGCGCTCGGACTCCTCCAGAGCGACGACGCACTCGTGTCGGTCGGTCAGGCCGACGGCCAGATCATCGTGACCCACGATGACGTGATCTCCGCCGAGACGCAGGCCGCGATCGACGCTTACGGCAACGTCGTGCTGGAAAAGGGCGACGAGATCATCGCCATGGACCAGAACCAGATCGTCGGCGGCGCAGGCTACCTCAACGATGACGCGAGTGGTGTCTGCTCGTTCGGTTTCACTGCGTGGACCAACACCGGTTCTCCGGCCATCCTCACGGCCGGTCATTGCGGCGTTGCGGGTGACACGGTCTGGCGCACCACGCCGGCCGACGACAACGCTCCGGACAAGCCGACCACCCCTCCCGGCCCGGCAACCCCGAGCGCGCTCGACGCCGCCCCCGTCGGAACGTTTGACTTCTCGATCTACGGGGGCCCCAACAACGACCCCGCCGCAACGGACATCGCCGGAATCTCGGTCGCGAACGCGGCTCTCGAGAACATCCCCGCCGTCACCGACTGGACGTCGTACGCGAGCGGTGACCTCGCCGCCAGCTCGACGGCCGTCACGGCCGTCGGTTCTCCTGCGGTCGGCCAGACCATCTCCAAGAGCGGTCGCACGACCGGCCTGACAACCAGCACCGTCGAAGAGATCGGCGTCTGGGCTTCCGTCTCCGGCCAGTTCGTGTACGGATTCCTCAGCACCGGCAACCCGGGAACCGTCTTCGGGGGTGACTCCGGTGGTGCTGTCTTCTCCGGCAACACCGCTCTCGGCGTCGTCTCAGGCGGCAACGACGCGGGCACCGTGCTCTTCTCCACCGACCTCGTGAATGCGCTCCAGCAGACCCCCGGCTACACGGTCATGCTCGACCTGGCCGAGCCCGTCGTCAGCGCGCCGGCGAACGGCGCGACCGTCGCACCGGGCGCAGCGATCTCCGGCACGGCTCAGGCGAACGCGACCCTCGAGGTCGTCCAGAACGGCACCACCGTCGAGATCGCGGTCGGAGGCGATGGCCGCTGGTCCTACGCAGCCCCCGCGGCCGAGGGCGACTACACCGTCGCGCTGAAGTCCGTCCAGGGCTTCAACGAGTCCGAGACCGTGAACCATGCCTTCACCGTCGCGATCCCGCCGATCGTCGCACCGGTCATCGGGTCGCCGGCCAACGGCGCCACCGCGACCGCCCCGGTCACCGCGATCACCGGCACCGGCGTCGCCGGCGCGACCGTCACCCTCGGCGGCGACGCCTCGGGCACGACGACCGTCGGAACCGACGGCAACTGGAGCATCACTGTCGACCTGGGTGTGGGTGAGTACACCGTGACGGCGATCCAGTCGAAGAGCGGCAAGACCTCGCCCGCGGCTTCCGTCGACTTCACGGTCGCCCCTGCCGCACCGGTCATCTCGAGCCCGGTGAACGGCACGCTGCCGGTCTCCAAGGCTCCGACCGCCGTGTCCGGAACCGGTATCGACGGCGCCGAGGTCACTCTGACCGTCGACGGCGTCGAGGTCGGAACCGCCACGGTCAAGGGCGGCGTCTGGACGATCGACCTTCCCGCCGCGCTCAAGCTCGGTGCACACAAGATCGAGGCCGTCCAGGTCGTCGATGGCGTGTCCAGTGCCGTGACGACCGTCGACGTGACGATCCTCGCCGACACCGTCGTTCCCACGCCTCCCCCCGGTAACGGCGGCGGCAACGGCGGCGGCTCGGGCGATGGCAGTGGCAACCTGCCCGCCACCGGTATGGACACCGGAGCGGCGCTCACCGGTGCCCTGCTCGGCTTCGGTGCCATCGCGGCCGCCGGTGCGCTGATGATCTTCGCCCGCATGCGCGCGAAGACCGCAGCGATCCGGTCCGCGGAGTAATCCCCGGCAGATCCAGTGAGGAAGGCGTCTCCCGCGAGGGAGGCGCCTTCCTTCTGCTGCGCCGGATGCTCAAGGCCCACCGGGGTGCGCAGCATCCGCCCATTTGACCGGCAGGTTACGCACCATTACACTTGGGAAAGTGTGTGCACGTCTTGACGTGTGCGCGCTGGGCGTCGGCACCTTGCCGGTCCGCCTCCACGGCATACCCACCACACCAAAAGCCCGCCGATTCCGGCGTGCCGGTGGGGCATGATGTGAAATCCATCACGCTGTCACCGTGCAGCACTATGAGGAGAGAACGTGCCAACCATTCAGCAGTTGGTTCGCAAGGGTCGCTCGCCGAAGGTCACCAAGACCAAGACGCCCGCCCTGAAGTCGAACCCGCAGCAGGCCGGGGTATGCACCCGCGTCTACACCACCACCCCGAAGAAGCCGAACTCGGCGATGCGCAAGGTCGCCCGCGTGAAGCTGCGCAACGGCGCCGAGGTCACCGCTTACATCCCCGGCGAGGGACACAACCTGCAGGAGCACTCCCTGGTGCTCGTCCGCGGCGGTCGTGTCAAGGACCTCCCGGGTGTGCGTTACAAGATCGTCCGTGGCGCCCTGGACACCCAGGCCGTCAAGAACCGTAAGCAGGCTCGTTCCCGCTACGGCGCGAAGAAGGGTTGAGTTAGATGCCTCGTAAGGGTCCCGCCCCTAAGCGCCCCGTCGTCAACGACCCGGTATACGGCGCTCCGATCGTCACCTCGCTGGTGAACAAGATCCTCGTCGACGGCAAGAAGTCGCTGGCCGAGTCGATCGTCTACGGCGCCCTCCGCGGCGTCGAGGCGAAGAACGGCGGCCAGGACGCCGTCGCCACGCTCAAGAAGGCGCTCGACAACGTGCGCCCGACCCTCGAGGTCCGCAGCCGCCGCGTCGGCGGCTCGACCTACCAGGTGCCGATCGAGGTCAAGCCGCACCGTGCGAACACCCTCGCACTGCGCTGGCTCGTCAGCTACGCCAAGGGCCGTCGTGAGAAGACGATGACCGAGCGTCTGCAGAACGAGATCCTCGATGCCTCGAACGGCCTCGGTGCCGCGGTCAAGCGTCGTGAGGACACTCACAAGATGGCCGAGTCGAACCGCGCGTTCGCTCACTACCGCTGGTAAACCTCCCTTCGGCGGGCTCGGCGGCGCCTCTGCGGCGCCGAGCCCACCGAACACCCCACTCTTCGCAGTACGACTGCTCACCAAGATAAGGACACTCCTGTGGCACAAGAGGTGCTCACCGACCTGAGTAAGGTCCGCAACATCGGCATCATGGCTCACATCGATGCCGGCAAGACCACGACCACCGAGCGCATCCTGTTCTACACGGGTGTCAACCACAAGCTCGGCGAGACGCACGACGGCGCCTCGACCACCGACTGGATGGAGCAGGAGAAGGAGCGCGGCATCACGATCACGTCTGCCGCCGTGACCTGCTACTGGGACAAGAACCAGATCAACATCATCGACACCCCCGGTCACGTGGACTTCACCGTCGAGGTGGAGCGCTCGCTCCGCGTCCTCGACGGCGCGGTCGCCGTCTTCGACGGCAAGGAGGGCGTCGAGCCCCAGTCCGAGACCGTCTGGCGTCAGGCCGACAAGTACAACGTCCCGCGCATCTGCTTCGTCAACAAGATGGACAAGCTCGGCGCCGACTTCTACTTCACGGTCGACACGATCATCAACCGCCTCGGCGCGAAGCCGCTCGTCATCCAGCTGCCCATCGGCGCTGAGAACGACTTCGTCGGCGTCATCGACCTCGTCGAGATGCGCGCACTCGTCTGGGCCGGTGACTCCAAGGGTGACGTCACCATGGGCGCCTCCTACGAGATCCAGGAGATCCCCGAGGACCTCAAGGAGAAGGCGGCCGACTACCGGCAGCAGCTCCTCGAGACCGTCGCCGAGACCGACGACGTCCTGCTCGAGAAGTTCTTCGGAGGCGAAGAGCTCACCGTCGCCGAGATCAAGGGCGCGATCCGCAAGCTGACGGTCGCATCCGAGATCTACCCGGTCCTGTGCGGCTCGGCCTTCAAGAACCGCGGCGTCCAGCCGATGCTCGACGCGGTCGTCGACTACCTGCCGAACCCGCTCGACGTGGGTTCCATCCAGGCGCACGACCCCAAGGACTACGACACGATCATCGAGCGCCACCCCGACGCGAACGACCCGTTCGCAGCGCTGGCGTTCAAGGTCGCCGTGCACCCGTTCTTCGGTCGCCTGACCTATGTGCGCGTCTACTCGGGCCACCTCGACTCCGGCTCCGCGGTCATCAACTCGACCAAGGGCAAGAAGGAGCGCATCGGGAAGATCTTCCAGATGCACGCCAACAAGGAGATCCCGGTTCCCTCGGTCACCGCGGGCAACATCTATGCGGTCATCGGCCTGAAGGACACCACCACCGGTGACACCCTGACCGACCCGGCAGCGCCCGTCGTCCTCGAGTCGATGACGTTCCCGGAGCCCGTGATCGAGGTCGCGATCGAGCCGAAGACGAAGGCCGACCAGGAGAAGCTGGGTGTCGCCATCCAGAAGCTCGCTGAAGAGGACCCGACTTTCCGCACCGAACTCAACCCCGAGACCGGTCAGACGACCATCAAGGGCATGGGCGAGCTGCACCTCGACATCCTCGTGGATCGCATGAAGCGCGAGTTCAACGTCGAGGCCAACGTCGGCAAGCCCCAGGTCGCGTACCGCGAGACGATCCGCAAGGCCGTCGAGAAGCACGACTACACGCACAAGAAGCAGACCGGTGGATCGGGTCAGTTCGCGAAGATCCAGTTCAACATCGAGCCTCTCGATCTGGATGCCGACAAGACGTACGAGTTCGTGAACGCCGTCACCGGTGGTCGCATCCCTCGTGAGTACATCGGCTCGATCGATGCCGGCTTCCAGGACGCGATGAACGTCGGCGTGCTCGCCGGCTACCCGATCGTCGGCGTCAAGGCGACCATCGTCGATGGTGCGGCACACGATGTCGACTCCTCGGAGATGGCGTTCAAGATCGCCGGCTCCATGGGCTTCAAGGAAGCTCTTCGCCGCGCCAGCCCCGTGCTCCTCGAGCCGCTGATGGCCGTCGAGGTCCGCACTCCCGAGGAGTACATGGGCGACGTCATCGGCGACCTGAACTCGCGTCGTGGCCAGATCCAGTCGATGGAGGACGCCGCAGGCGTCAAGGTCGTCCGCGCACAGGTTCCGCTGTCCGAGATGTTCGGCTACATCGGCGACCTGCGCTCGAAGACCTCGGGTCGCGCCGTCTACTCGATGGAGTTCCACAGCTACGCTGAGGTGCCCCGCGCGGTGGCCGACGAGATCGTCCAGAAGACCAACGGCGAGTAACACTTCTGGGAGCCGGGTTCGCGCCCGGCTCCCAGGTCTCCTACAACTTCACATTCCCTCTCTACTAAACTGAGAATCAAACCCGTAGAGAACCGGTCACAATCCAGTGCCCGGCATCCTCTACACGAACGTCCTGAGGAGGACCCAGTGGCTAAGGCCAAGTTCGAGCGCACCAAGCCGCACGTCAACATCGGAACCATCGGTCACGTCGACCACGGCAAGACCACGCTCACTGCAGCGATCTCGAAGGTTCTTGCTGACAAGTTCCCGTCTGCGACCAACGTTCAGCGCGACTTCGCGTCGATCGACTCCGCTCCCGAAGAGCGTCAGCGCGGCATCACGATCAACATCTCGCACGTCGAGTACGAGACCCCGAAGCGTCACTACGCGCACGTCGACGCTCCTGGTCACGCCGACTACATCAAGAACATGATCACCGGTGCTGCTCAGATGGACGGCGCGATCCTCGTGGTCGCCGCCACCGACGGCCCGATGGCCCAGACCCGTGAGCACGTTCTGCTCGCCAAGCAGGTCGGCGTGCCGTACCTGCTCGTCGCGCTGAACAAGAGCGACATGGTCGACGACGAGGAGATCCTGGAGCTCGTCGAGCTCGAGGTCTCCGAGTTGCTCGCATCGCAGGGCTTCGACGAGAACGCTCCTGTCGTCCGCGTCTCGGGCCTCAAGGCCCTCGAGGGCGACGAGAAGTGGGTCCAGTCGATCCTCGACCTCATGGACGCCGTCGACGCCAGCGTTCCGGACCCGATCCGCGACAAGGACAAGCCGTTCCTGATGCCGATCGAGGACGTCTTCACGATCACCGGTCGTGGCACGGTCGTCACGGGTCGCGCCGAGCGCGGCACCCTGGCCATCAACTCCGAGGTCGAGATCGTCGGCATCCGCAACACCCAGAAGACCACGGTCACGGGTATCGAGATGTTCCACAAGCAGCTCGACGAGGCATGGGCCGGCGAGAACTGCGGTCTCCTGCTCCGTGGCCTCAAGCGCGAGGATGTCGAGCGCGGCCAGGTCGTCGTCAAGCCGGGTTCGGTCACGCCGCACACCGACTTCGAGGGCACCGCGTACATCCTCTCCAAGGATGAGGGTGGGCGTCACAACCCGTTCTACACGAACTACCGCCCGCAGTTCTACTTCCGTACCACCGACGTCACCGGCGTCATCTCGCTGCCCGAGGGCACCGAGATGGTCATGCCCGGCGACACCACCGACATGACGGTCGCGCTGATCCAGCCGATCGCCATGGAGGAGGGCCTCGGCTTCGCCATCCGTGAGGGTGGACGCACCGTGGGCGCCGGTACGGTCACGAAGATCATCAAGTAAGCATCTGCTTCCTCGCAAAGGGGTCGGGCCTTCGGGTCCGGCCCCTTTGTCGTGCGTGTCGGGGGTTCCCTTCGGCGGTGTCCCCATGCACAATAAGGGAGGGCCGCCGGGTTCGGCGGAGCAGACATCTCATAGGGGGACACATGGGTATTCAGGAATCGTTCAACGGCGCCGTCGACAAGGGCAAGGACCTCTTCGAGCAGAACCGCGACAAGATCGAAGAGGTCGTCAAGAGCGAGCAGGCCGAGGACGTCAGTGACAAGGTCCTCGATGGTGTCGCCGATTTCGCGAAGAAGATCGCTCCGGGTGCGGCGGACAAGATCGACGAGATCCGCGACAACGCCGACAAGGCCGTCGGCACCGAGTAGCACTCGCGCCACGCACATCGAACGGCGGCTCATCCTCTCCGGGATGGGCCGCCGTTCTGCTGCATCCGGGACAATCGCGCCGCGGCACTCGCGCTGAGGTCGCGTTGCCCTCTATCATGAGGCTGATCGCCTGGGGTTCTTGCGGTCAGGGATAGTCGAAGGGGTTCGGCCATCCGTATACGCGCGGCTCGCCGCGCTCGATCTGGGGACGACGATTTGGGGATCATCGTACGACGCATGCGCGATCGGCGCCGCATCGTCCCCGTGCCCGCGCGGCTGTCCGCCGCGCCCTCGATCGGGGGTCTCGACGTCCCTTCGCGTCAGGATCCTCGCGTTCGATGTGTCCCCTCGCATCGGACGCTCCCCAGGCAGGGCGAGGCATGGGGATGCCTCGTCCTGCCGTGGTGAGACATCGGAATCGGTGCCGCGAGGACCTGTTCGAGCACTCGCTGCAGAAGTGCGACACGCCCGGGTTTGCGCAAGTGAAATCAGGCATGGCAGAATAGACAGGTTCGACATTTCGGCTGTGCCTCGCGTGCGCCGGATCACCATCATGGCAGTGCATAGGCGGCGTCCTCTCTCAGGAGACGGATGCAGGGATCTAGGCCGCGGGTGGCAGGACAACCCCGACACCTCCTCACGGAGGTTCTGCCGTGCGCGGCAGGGTCGGGATCCGCTTGTCGAGAGATCGGCGGGCTGACAGCAGAACAGTGGTGCAGCAGATCGACTCGCGAGAGCCGTTCCAGTGCCGAGGCGCGAACAGCGTCGACGTGCGTCCAATGCCCCAGGGTCACCCGGCCCAGGACGGTAAGACGCTTTATAGAGAGTGAACAGACAATGGCGGGACAGAAAATCCGCATTCGCCTGAAGTCGTATGACCACGAGGTCATCGACTCGTCGGCGCGCAAGATCGTCGACACCGTGACCCGTGCGGGCGCGACGGTCGTCGGCCCAGTGCCGCTTCCGACCGAGAAGAACGTCGTGTGCGTCATCCGGTCGCCGCACAAGTACAAGGACAGCCGTGAGCACTTCGAGATGCGCACCCACAAGCGTCTGATCGACATCGTCGACCCGACGCCCAAGGCCGTCGACTCGCTGATGCGTCTCGACCTGCCGGCTGACGTCAACATCGAGATCAAGCTCTGAGGATCGACATGGCTGACATCAACGCAAAGATTTCCAAGGGAATGCTGGGCACCAAGCTCGGCATGACCCAGGTGTGGAACGAGAGCGGCAAGCTCGTTCCCGTCACCGTCATCGAGCTTTCCCCGAACGTGGTCACTCAGCTGCGTACGCCCGAGAAGGACGGCTACAACGCCGTGCAGATCGCGTACGGCCAGATCGACCCGCGCAAGGTGAACAAGCCCCTCACCGCTCACTTCGAGGCTGCCGGCGTCACGCCGCGCCGCCACGTCACCGAGATCCGCACCGCGGACGCTGCTGACTACTCGCTTGGTCAGGAGCTCACGGTCGACGGTGTCTTCGAGGCCGGCCAGCTGGTCGACGTCGTGGGCACGAGCAAGGGCAAGGGCACCGCGGGTGTCATGAAGCGCCACAACTTCAAGGGCGTCTCGGCATCCCACGGTTCGCACCGCAACCACCGCAAGCCCGGCTCCATCGGCGCATCGTCGACTCCGAGCCGCGTCTTCAAGGGCATGCGCATGGCCGGCCGTATGGGTGGCGAGCGCGTGACCGTCCTCAACCTCACGGTGCACGCCATCGACATCGAGAAGGGACTCATGCTCGTCAAGGGCGCCGTCCCCGGTGCTCGTGGCCGCATCGTCTACGTCCGCAACGCTGTGAAGGGGGCCTAGTCCATGGCTGACTCGACTCTTGCGCTCGACGTCCTCAGCGCCAACGGCAAGAAGGCAGGCTCTGTCGAGCTGCCCGCAGCGCTCTTCGACGCCAAGACGAACATTCCGCTCATCCACCAGGTCGTCGTCGCGCAGCTCGCGGCGGCTCGCCAGGGAACCCACTCGACCAAGCGTCGCGGTGAGGTCTCCGGTGCCGGCCGCAAGCCCTTCAAGCAGAAGGGCACGGGTAACGCCCGTCAGGGCTCGATCCGCGCGCCGCACATGACCGGCGGTGGCGTCGTGCACGGTCCCAAGCCGCGCGACTACTCGCAGCGCACCCCCAAGAAGATGATCGCGGCCGCCCTGCTGGGCGCGCTGAGCGATCGCTTCCGCGGTGACCGCATCCACGTCATCGAGTCCTTCGGGATCGACGGCGCGCCTTCGACCAAGACCGCCGTGAGCTTCCTCACGAACGTCGTGTCGTCGAAGAACGTGCTCGTCGTGATCGAGCGCGACGACGACGTGACGCTGAAGAGCATCCGCAACCTGTCGAACCTGCACGTGCTGACGTTCGACCAGCTCAACGCCTACGACGTGCTCGTCTCCGACGACATCGTCTTCACCCAGGCCGCTCTCGAGGCGTTCATCGCTTCGAAGTCCGGTGCAACCAAGGAGGTCTCCGCATGAGCGAGCAGGCAACTGTCCTCCAGACGGCCCTGAACAAGGACCCGCGCGACATCATCCTGAAGCCGGTCGTGTCTGAGAAGAGCTACGGACTCATCGACGAGGGGAAGTACACCTTCCTCGTCGACCCGCGCGCTACGAAGACCGAGATCAAGCTCGCCATCGAGAAGATCTTCGGCGTCAAGGTCGCATCGGTCAACACGATCAACCGGGTCGGCAAGGCCCGCCGCACCCGCTTCGGCACCGGTAAGCGCAAGGACACCAAGCGCGCCATCGTGTCCCTGAAGTCGGGCACCATCGACATCTTCACGGCCGTCGGCTGACCGGGGGATAAGGACTAATAATGGCTATTCGCAAGTACAAGCCCACGACCCCGGGCCGTCGCGGCTCGTCGGTGGCTGACTTCGCCGAGATCACTCGATCGACGCCGGAGAAGTCGCTGCTGCGCCCGCTTTCCAAGACCGGTGGTCGTAACAACCAGGGCCGCATCACGACCCGTCACATCGGTGGTGGCCACAAGCGCCAGTACCGTGTCATCGACTTCCGTCGCAATGACAAGGACGGCGTCAACGCCAAGGTCGCTCACATCGAGTACGACCCCAACCGCACCGCACGCATCGCACTGCTGCACTACTTCGACGGCGAGAAGCGCTACATCATCGCGCCGAACAAGCTGAAGCAGGGCGACATCATCGAGTCGGGCGCCGGGGCTGACATCAAGCCGGGCAACAACCTCCCGCTGAAGAACATCCCGACGGGTACCGTCATCCACGCGATCGAGCTCCGCCCCGGTGGCGGCGCGAAGATGGCACGTTCGGCCGGTGCATCCGTCCGTCTCGTCGCCAAGGATGGCCCCTACGCTCAGCTGCGTCTGCCCTCGGGCGAGATCCGCAACGTCGATGCGCGCTGCCGCGCGACCATCGGCGAGGTCGGCAACGCCGAGCAGTCGAACATCAACTGGGGCAAGGCCGGCCGCAAGCGCTGGCTGGGCGTCCGCCCGACCGTCCGTGGTGTTGCGATGAACCCTGTCGACCACCCGCACGGTGGTGGCGAGGGCAAGACCTCTGGTGGCCGTCACCCGGTCACCCCGTGGGGGCAGGCCGAAGGCCGTACCCGTCACGCCAACAAGGAAAGCGACAAGTACATCGTGCGTCGCCGTAACGCCGGCAAGAAGCGCAAGTAGGAGTAGAAGAAGATGCCACGCAGTCTTAAGAAGGGCCCCTTCGTCGACGAGCACCTGCTTCGCAAGGTTGTCGTCCAGAACGAGGCGGGTACGAAGAACGTCATCAAGACCTGGTCACGTCGTTCCATGATCATCCCGGCGATGCTGGGTCACACGATCGCGGTTCACGACGGTCGCAAGCACATCCCTGTGTTCGTGACGGAGACCATGGTCGGTCACAAGCTGGGCGAGTTCTCGCCCACCCGCACCTTCCGCGGCCACGAGAAGGACGACAAGAAGGGCCGCCGCCGCTGACGCGGTGGCGATAGAGGAGAGAGAAATGGTGGAGTCCATCGCACGCGTGCGACACATCCGCGTGACCCCTCAGAAGGCTCGTCGTGTCGTCGCGCTCATCAAGGGCAAGCAGGCCCAGGAGGCTCTTGCGATCTTGAAGTTCGCAGCTCAGAGCGCCAGTGAGCCGATCTACAAGCTTGTCGCGTCGGCCATGGCCAACGCGCAGGTCAAGGCGGATCGTGACGGCGAGTACCTCGACGAGCAGGACCTGTACGTGGCGAATGCCTACGTCGACGAGGGCGCGACGCTCAAGCGTTTCCGCCCCCGTGCACAGGGTCGCGCTTTCCAGATCAAGAAGCGCACGAGCCACATCACGGTCGTGCTCTCGACGCCGGAGGCTGCCAAGGCAGTCGAAGGCGACAGCAACAAGAAGGCGAGCAAGTAATGGGACAGAAGGTAAACCCGTACGGCTTCCGTCTCGGTATCACCACGGACCACGTGTCTCGCTGGTTCTCGGACTCGACGAAGAAGGGTCAGCGTTACGCCGACTACGTCGCCGAGGACATCAAGATCCGTCGTCTGCTGCAGACGCAGCTCGACCGTGCCGGCGTCTCGAACATCGAGATCGAGCGCACCCGTGACCGCGTCCGCGTCGACATCCACACCGCCCGTCCGGGCATCGTGATCGGTCGTCGTGGCGCCGAGGCCGAGCGCATCCGCGGCGACCTCGAGAAGCTCTCGGGCAAGCAGATCCAGCTGAACATCCTCGAGGTCAAGAACCCCGAGGCTGACGCTCAGCTCGTCGCGCAGGGTGTCGCCGAGCAGCTCTCTGCTCGTGTGGCGTTCCGCCGCGCGATGCGCAAGGGCATGCAGGGCGCCCAGCGCGCCGGTGCCAAGGGCATCCGCATCCAGGTCTCGGGCCGCCTCGGCGGCGCTGAGATGAGCCGGTCGGAGTTCTACCGCGAGGGTCGTGTGCCGCTGCACACGCTTCGCGCGAACATCGACTACGGCTTCTACGAGGCGAAGACCACCTTCGGCCGTATCGGCGTGAAGGTCTGGATCTACAAGGGCGACCTCACCAACAAGGAGCTCGCTCGCGAGCAGGCCAACGCGCCGAAGTCCCGCGGTCGTGACGACCGTGGTGGCGACCGTCGCCGCGGACCTCGCAACGAGGCCCCCGTCGCAGAAGGAGCGTCTGCCTGATGCTTATTCCCCGCAAGGTCAAGTACCGCAAGCAGCATCACCCCAAGCGTGATGGCCAGGCCACCGGTGGCACGAAGGTCTCCTTCGGCGACTTCGGCATCCAGGCGCTCACGCCGGCTTACGTGACGAACCGTCAGATCGAGTCCGCTCGTATCGCGATGACCCGTCACATCAAGCGTGGTGGCAAGGTGTGGATCAACATCTACCCCGACCGTCCGCTCACCAAGAAGCCGGCCGAAACCCGCATGGGTTCCGGTAAGGGTTCGCCCGAGTGGTGGGTCGCAAACGTCAAGCCGGGTCGCGTCCTCTTCGAGGTCGCGGGCGTCAACGAGGAACTCGCACGCGAGGCCCTCACCCGTGCAATTCACAAGCTGCCGCTGAAGGCACGCATCATCAAGCGCGAGGAGGGCGACGCGTAATGGCGATCGGCACCAAGGAGCTCGCTCCGGCAGAGCTCGACACGTTCGAAGACCAGCGCCTCGTTGAGGAGCTGCGTAAGGCCAAGGAGGAGCTGTTCAACCTCCGTTTCCAGTCGGCCACCGGCCAGCTGGAGAGCCACGGCCGCATCCGCGCCGTCAAGCGCGACATCGCGCGCCTCTACACCGTGATCCGCGAACGCGAGCTGGGCATCCGTGCGACGCCCGCTCCCGTCGAGGTCCCGGCCAAGAAGGCGACCAAGTCGAAGGCGAAGAAGGCGGACTCCGCCGACGACGCCGTGAAGGAAGAGGCTGAGTGATGGCCACCGAGAAGAAGGTCGCGGAGAAGCCCGCGACGAAGAAGGCCGAGGCCGTCGTCGAGCATGCGTCTCACGACGTGCGCGACGCCACCGCGCGCGGGTACCGCAAGTCCCGCCGTGGCTACGTCGTCAGCGACAAGATGGACAAGACCATCGTCGTCGAGGTCGAGGACCGCGTGAAGCACCCGCTGTACGGCAAGGTCATCCGCCGCACCTCGAAGGTCAAGGCCCACGATGAGACGAACTCCGCCGGCATCGGCGACCTCGTCCTCATCAACGAGACCCGGCCGCTGAGCGCCACCAAGAACTGGCGCCTGGTCGAGATTCTGGAGAAGGCCAAGTGATCCAGCAGGAATCCCGCCTCAAGGTCGCCGACAACACCGGCGCCAAGGAACTGCTCACCATCCGCGTTCTCGGTGGCTCGCGCCGCCGCTACGCGGGCCTCGGTGACACGATCGTCGCCACCGTCAAGGACGCGATCCCCGGTGGCAACGTGAAGAAGGGCGACGTCGTCAAGGCGGTCATCGTCCGCACCAAGAAGGAGGTCCGTCGTCCCGACGGGTCCTACATCAAGTTCGACGAGAACGCCGCCGTCATCCTGAAGAACGACGGGGAGCCCCGCGGCACCCGTATCTTCGGACCGGTCGGTCGTGAGCTTCGCGACAAGAAGTTCATGAAGATCGTCTCGCTCGCGCCGGAGGTTATCTGATCATGGCGAACATCAAGAAGGGTGACCTGGTTCAGGTCATCACGGGCGCCAAGCCCGAGCGTGGCGGCGACCGCGGCAAGCAGGGCAAGGTCCTCGAGATCCTGTCCGGGCAGAACCGCGTCATCGTCGAAGGCGTGAACTACGTCACCAAGCACACTCGTGTCGGTCAGACGCAGCGCGGCACCAAGACGGGCGGCGTCGAGACTGTCGAGGCGCCCATCCACATTTCCAACGTCGCGGTCGTTGACCCCTCCACCAAGAAGCCGACTCGTGTCGGCCACCGGGTCGAGGAGCAGGTCAAGGACGGCGTGAAGCGCAACGTGCGCGTTCGCTTCGCGAAGAAGTCAGGTAAGGACCTCTGATGAGCACCGACACTGCCGCGCCGGCTGGCAAGATCCAGCCGCGCCTGAAGCAGAAGTACAAGGCCGAGATCCAGCAGAAGCTGCAGGAAGAGTTCGGCTACACCAACGTGATGCAGATTCCTGGTCTCGTCAAGGTCGTCGTCAACACCGGTGTCGGTGAGGCAGCCCGCGACAGCAAGGTGATCGATGGTGCGGTCGACGACCTCACCAAGATCACCGGCCAGAAGCCGATCGTCACGAAGGCTCGCAAGTCCATCGCGCAGTTCAAGCTGCGCGAGGGCCAGGCCATCGGCGCGCACGTCACCCTCCGTGGTGACCGCGCGTGGGAGTTCCTGGACCGCCTGGTCTCGCTGGCGCTTCCCCGTATCCGCGACTTCCGTGGCCTCTCGGCCAAGCAGTTCGACGGCAACGGCAACTACACCTTCGGTCTCCAGGAGCAGAGCGTGTTCCACGAGATCGATCAGGACAAGATCGACCGCGTACGCGGCTTCGACATCACCGTGGTCACCACGGCGAAGACGGATGACGAGGGTCGGGCACTGCTCCGCCACATCGGCTTCCCCTTCAAGTCCGAGGACGCGCAGGCGTAAGCCTCTTTTGACAGGCTCAGGGACCTCCGGGTCGCTGAGCCTGTCGTCCGGTCATCGAGCTCGTCGAAGTGGCCGTACAATTGAAGATTGCGTGCTCATCGCAGGCCGGCTGTCGCGTAACGGCAGTCGGAACCTCATGAACAAAGGAAAACAACAATGACAATGACAGACCCGGTCGCAGACATGCTGACCCGTCTGCGCAACGCGAACTCGGCACACCACGATTCCGTGACCCTGCCGTCGAGCAAGCTCAAGACGCACATCGCCGCGATCCTCCTCCAGGAGGGATACATCGCCAGCTGGGAGACCTCTGACGCTCGAGTCGGCGAGAGCCTGACCCTCCAGCTGAAGTACGGCCCCAACCGTGAGCGTTCGATCGCGGGCATCAAGCGCGTGTCGAAGCCCGGCCTCCGCGTCTACGCGAAGTCGACGGAGCTCCCCAAGGTCCTCGGCGGCCTCGGCGTGGCCATCCTGTCCACCTCCTCCGGTCTTCTCACCGACCGTCAGGCAGAGCAGAAGGGCGTGGGCGGAGAAGTTCTCGCCTACGTGTGGTAATTCATAATGTCGCGTATTGGACGACTTCCCATCGAGGTTCCCGCGGGCGTGACCGTTTCGGTCGACGGCCGTGAGATCGCGGTGAAGGGCCCCAAGGGTGAACTCACCCTCACGGTGGCCAACCCCATCGAGGTCGCGGTCGAGGAGGGCCAGGTTCTGGTCACCCGTCCCGACGACGAGCGCGAGTCGCGGTCGCTTCACGGCCTGACCCGCACGCTCATCAGCAACAACATCATCGGCGTGACCCAGGGCTACACCAAGGGCCTCGAGGTCGTCGGAACCGGTTACCGCGTGGCGCAGAAGGGCAGCTCGGTCGAGTTCGCTCTCGGCTTCTCGCACCCGGTCCTGATCGACCCGCCCGCCGGGATCACCCTCACGGTCGAAGGCACCAACAAGGTCACCGTGAGTGGCATCGACAAGCAGGCTGTCGGCGAGGCAGCTGCGAACATCCGCAAGATCCGCAAGCCCGAGCCGTACAAGGGCAAGGGTGTGCGCTACGCCGGCGAGATCGTGCGTCGCAAGGCCGGAAAGAGTGGTAAGTAACCATGGCTCTCAAGTCAAAGTCTGACGCCCGCGCGCGTCGTCACGCCCGCCTTCGCAAGAAGGTCGTCGGCACCGAGGTGCGTCCGCGCCTCGTCGTCAACCGCTCGGCCCGCCACGTCTTCGTGCAGCTCGTCGACGACAGCAAGGGTCACACCGTGGCGTCGGCATCGACGCTCGAGACCGACCTGCGCTCCCTCGAGGGCGACAAGACCGCCAAGGCCCGCAAGGTCGGCGAGCTTCTCGCCGAGCGTGCGAAGGCCGCCGGCGTCTCCGAAGCGGTCTTCGACCGTGGCGGCAACCGCTACGCCGGTCGTGTCGCAGCCATCGCCGATGGCGCCCGCGAAGGGGGGCTGGCACTGTGAGTGACAACAAGGAGAACGAAGTGACCGAAACGGCTGCTGCCGCTCCCGAGACGGCTCCTGTCGTCTCCGAGACGGCTGCCGGCACGACACAGGCGGAGCCCGCTCGCGAAGGTCGCCGTGGCGGCGGTCGTGACCGCAACCAGGGTGGCCGTGACCGCAACTCGCGTGACCGCGGCGACAACCAGTTCCTGGAGCGCGTCGTCACGATCAACCGCGTGTCCAAGGTCGTCAAGGGTGGTCGCCGGTTCAGCTTCACCGCTCTCGTGGTCGTCGGTGACGGCAACGGTCTGGTCGGCGTCGGATACGGCAAGGCCCGAGAGGTCCCCCTGGCGATCTCGAAGGGTGTCGAAGAGGCCAAGCGCAACTTCTTCCGCGTTCCCCGCGTCGGCAGCACCATCCCGCACCCGGTGCAGGGTGAGGCCGCAGCCGGTGTGGTGCTCCTGCGCCCCGCCTCGGGCGGTACCGGTGTTATCGCCGGTGGCCCCGTTCGCGCCGTGCTCGAGTGCGCCGGTATCCACGACGTGCTCTCGAAGTCGCTCGGTTCGTCAAACACGATCAACATCGTGCACGCGACGGTCGCGGCCCTGAAGCAGCTCGAGGAGCCCCGTGCGGTCGCCGCACGTCGTGGCCTCGAGTTCGACCAGGTCGCCCCGGCGCGTCTTGTCCGCGCGGAGGCCGAGGCCATCGCCGCACAGAAGGTAGGTGCCTGATGGCCGCCCGGCTGAAGGTCACACAGATCAAGTCCAAGGTGAGCGAGAAGCAGAACCAGCGTGACACGCTGCGCAGCCTCGGTCTGAAGCGCATCGGTGACAGCACCGTTCGCCCCGACGACGCGCAGAATCGCGGGTACGTCAAGACCGTCGCACACCTCGTCAAGGTTGAGGAGATCGACTAATGGCTGAGAAGAACGACGCCGTCGAGGCCGAGAAGAAGGCCCCGAAGAAGGCTGCCGCTCCCAAGGCTGCCGCTGAGAAGAAGCCTGCAGCGAAGAAGGCGCCGGCCAAGGCCGCCGCCGCCAGCGCCACGGCTGAGAAGCCCGCAGCGAAGAAGCCCGCCGCCAAGAAGGCTGCGCCGAAGAAGGATGCTCCGGCATCCCGCCCCGGCGTGCTGAAGGTGCACCACCTGCGTCCGGTCCCCGGATCCAACACCGCGAAGACCCGTGTCGGTCGCGGTGAGGGCTCCAAGGGCAAGACCGCAGGTCGCGGCACGAAGGGCACCAAGGCCCGTAACACCGTGCGCGTCGGGTTCGAGGGTGGGCAGATGCCTCTGCACATGCGCACCCCGAAGCTGCGCGGCTTCAAGAACCCGTTCCGCGTCGAGTACCAGGTCGTGAACCTGGAGAAGCTCGCGGAGCTGTACCCCAAGGGTGGCGACGTCACCATCAGCGATCTGGTCGCCAAGGGTGCTGTTCGCAAGAACGAGAAGGTCAAGGTTCTCGGAGACGGCGACATCGCCGTCAAGCTCACCGTCGCGGTCGACAAGGTCTCGGGTTCTGCCGAGCAGAAGATCGTGGCTGCGGGCGGATCCGTCAAGTAACCAGTGCACAAGAGGGGCCGGAGAATTCTCCGGCCCCTCTTGTGGGTTACCCTGGTCTTTCAGCCGCCCCTCAGGGGCGGCAACCTTTCAGGAGGAACGCCCTTGTTTAGCGCTATCGCGCGGATCTTCCGCACGCCCGACTTGCGACGGAAGATCGGTTTCACGCTGGCGATCATCGCCATCTACCGATTCGGCTCCAACGTCCCGGCCCCGTTCGTGCACTTCCCCAACGTCGAGCAGTGCCTTGCCGAGAACGCCGGCGCCGACGGTCTGCTCGGCCTCGTCAACCTCTTCTCGGGTGGCGCGCTGCTGCAGCTCTCGATCTTCGCGCTCGGCGTCATGCCGTACATCACGGCGACGATCATCACGCAGCTCCTGCGCGTGGTCATCCCGCACTTCGAGGCGCTGCACAAGGAAGGCCAGGCCGGACAGGGCAAGCTGACCCAGTACACGCGGTACCTCACGATCGCGCTGGCGCTCCTTCAGTCCACCACGCTGATCACCGTGGCCCGCAGCGGACAGCTCTTCGGCAACACCGACATCGCGGCGTGCCAGAACCTGCTCACCAACGACGTGTGGTGGGCGCAGCTGCTCATCATCATGACGATGACGGCCGGTACCGGCCTCATCATGTGGTTCGCCGAGCTCGTCACCGAGCGCGGCATCGGCAACGGCATGTCCCTGCTGATCTTCACCTCGATCGCGGCGACCTTCCCGTCCGCCATGTGGCTCATCTGGGAGTCGCGCGGGTTCGAAGTCTTCCTCCTGGTCCTCGCCGTCGGCATCGTGGTGATGGGCCTCGTGGTCTTCGTCGAGCAGTCGCAGCGCCGCATCCCGGTGCAGTACGCGAAGCGTATGGTCGGACGCCGCACCTACGGCGGCACCAACACCTACATCCCGATCAAGGTGAACATGGCCGGCGTGATCCCCGTGATCTTCGCCTCCTCGCTGCTGTACATCCCGATGCTGGTCGCGCAGTTCAACACTCCGCAGGACGGTTCCGCTCCGCCCGCCTGGGTGACCTGGATCTCGACGCATTTCGCGACCGGCGACCAGCCGTTCTACATGGCCGTGTACTTCCTGCTGATCATCGGCTTCACCTACTTCTACGTGGCCATCACGTTCAACCCGGTCGAGGTCGCCGACAACATGAAGAAGTACGGCGGCTTCATCCCCGGCATCCGTGCGGGACGACCGACCGCCGAGTACCTGGACTACGTGCTCACGCGCATCACGCTTCCCGGTTCGCTCTACCTGGGCCTCATCGCTCTGATCCCGCTCGTGGCGCTGGCCACGGTGGGCGCCAACCAGAACTTCCCGTTCGGTGGCGCGTCGATCCTCATCATCGTCGGTGTGGGTCTCGAGACGGTCAAGCAGATCGACGCTCAGCTGCAGCAGCGACACTACGAAGGGCTCCTCCGATGACAGCATCCGCCCGTCTCCTCATCGTCGGCCCGCAGGGCTCCGGCAAGGGCACGCAGGGTGTGCGCATCGCCGAGTCCTACGGGATCCCGGTCGTGTCCACCGGCGACATCTTCCGTGCGAACATCAAGGAGGGAACGCCTCTCGGCCAGCAGGTCACGGCGATCCTCGACAAGGGCGATCTCGTGCCCGACGAGCTGACGAGCGAGATCGTCCGCGATCGTCTCTCGCAGGACGATGCCGCACATGGCTTCCTCCTCGACGGCTACCCGCGCAACACCGCACAGGTGGCGCATCTCGATGCATTCCTGAGCGGACGCGACGAGTCCCTCGATGCCGTCATCCTGCTCGATGTCCCGCGTGACGAGAGCATGGATCGCCTGCGTCTGCGGGCGAGCGAGCAGGGACGCTCGGATGACACGGAGGATGCGATCGCGCACCGTCTGGACATCTACGAGCGCGAGACCGCTCCGATCCTCGAGGCGTACAGCGAGCGGGGCATCGTCGACCGCATCGACGGCGTCGGCTCGCTCGACGAGATCACCGAGCGCATCGTCGCCGCGCTGGACGCGCGCGGCCTGCGCGTCGCGGTCTGACGTGTTCCGTCGGTCGATCTACAAGACCCCGGCCCAGCTTCGGGCCATGGTCGAACCCGGGCTGATCACGGCGGCGGCACTGGATGCCGTGCGGCCGCTGGTCCGTGCGGGTGTGACGACTCTCGAGCTCGATGCGGCTGCGAACGCGGCCATCATCGCGCGCGGCGCGGAGTCGAACTTCCAGCTGGTCCGCGGCTACCGCCACACGATCTGCGTCTCGGTCAACGAGCAGGTCGTGCACGGCATCCCAGGCGATCGGGTGCTGCAGCCGGGCGACATCGTCTCGGTCGACTGCGGGGCTCAGTACCAGGGCTGGAACGGCGACAGCGCCATCACGATCGTGATTGCGGATCCGTCCCGCCCTGAGCTCGTCGCGCAGCGGGAGGAGCTCGCGCGCGTCACCGAGGGGTCCATGTGGGCAGGCATCGCCGCGATGGCCACGGTGCCGTACCTCGGCGATGTCGGCGCGGCCATCCAGGACTACATCGAGGCGCAGGGACCCTCTGCGGTGTCGGGGGAGCCGTACGGCATCCTCCGCGAGTACGTGGGCCACGGCATCGGGCGCAAGATGCACGAGGCGCCGAGCGTCTTCAACTACCGCACCCCCGATCCCGGCGCCGACGTGAAGCCAGGTCTGGTGGTCGCCATCGAGCCGATGGTCACCGCCGGCGGCGAGATGACGTTCGTCGAGGACGACGACTGGACCGTGTCGACCATGGACGGCACCGACGGCTCGCACTGGGAGCACAGCGTCGCCGTGCACGCGGATGGCGTCTGGGTGCTGACGGCGCCTGACGGGGGAGCCGCCGGGCTGGCGCCGTTCGGCGTGACCCCTGTGCCGCTGGCGTAGCGCCGCGGCGCACAAGCTCTCCCGGCGCGAAACAGAGCCTGCAGCATGAGGCAGAGCTGGGCTGGCTCTGTCTCATGCCGGAAACTCTGCGTCGTCGACGTGGTTCGCCGCGGGACATGTTCTGCACAGCGTGCGATTCCGCCGCGCTGTGCACAGGTGGTGTACACGCCGCGTCTGGGCGCTCTTGAACGCACCGAGACTGAAGCATGCCGCAGCTCCTGTCCGATCGTGCCCGGGTCGTCCCTCCGCTTCGTGTCTACACCCGTGAAGAAGCGCGGATGGCCGGCTTCAGCGTCGATAGCCAGCGATGGATGCGGCTGCGCAAGGGTGTCTACGTCGAGCGCGGTCCCTACGGCGAACTCCCACCCTGGGAGCGGTACGCGGTGCGAGTGCACGCCTTCCTACGGACGCATCCGGATGCCGTGTTCTGCCTCGAATCGGCGGGTGTCTTCCATGGGATCCCGCAGTTCGGAGAAACCGCGCTCATCCACGTTTATGCCCCGGATGCGGGGGCAACCCAGCGCTACGGCGATGTCATCGTGCACGCCAGCTGTGATGTCCGGGATGTGGAGCGAGTCGGTGGTGCGAGCGTCACCAGCCTGCGAGACACCGTCGTCGATCTCGCCAGGGTGATGAACCCTGCCGACGCACTCGCGGTGGCGGATGCCGTCACGTCGCCGGTGCAAGGCGGAAAGCTCCAGGTCGCCGAGCTGTCCGATCGCGGTGAACAGTTCGAGAACCGGCGCGGGCGCGCCCGGATGCGCTGGGTCTGGGACCACGCAGACGGGCGGTCGGAGTCACCGGGGGAGAGCGTGAGCCGCGCCATCATCCTGTGGTGCGGCTACGAGGTGCCTGAACTGCAGCGCGAGTTCTCCTACGACGGGCACGTGGACCGCTGTGACTTCCACTTCCCGTCGACGGGGGCGATCGGCGAAGCTGACGGCTGGGGCAAGTACGACCTGAACGACCTCGACGGGGCGAAGCAGAAGCTCGCCGACGAGAAGCGTCGAGAAGACAGGCTGCGTCGGCAGGGGCATCCGTTCGCCCGGTGGGATCTGCGGGGCGCGTGGCAGGTCGACCCGCTCCGCGAAGCGCTGGACACAGCCGGAGTCCTGCGCGTCCGTCCGCCGCAGTCCGGAATGCTTGCAACGCTCACTCGTCGCCCGCGCGCGAAGACGTGGCTGCCCAAGACGACCGGATAGCGCGAGACAGAGCCTGCGGCATGAGACCGAGTCGGGCTGACGCTGTCTCATGCTGGAGGCTCTGTCTCAGGCGCGGTGAGAGGGCTGAGGCGTTCACAAGGGGCGCATAGGCGCGCGGGACAAAATAGGATCATAGGGGCGCGCTCAGCGCCGGAGACTTCAGTCGGACTCACCGTTTCGGGTGAGCCTCGAGAGAAACGGAACACCATGGCCGCTGCGAAGGGCAACAACACCAACTGGTTCGCCATCTGGATATCGATCGCCGTGGTCGTCGTCCTCGTCGGACTCGGCGGGCTCGTCGTCTTCCTGAACAACATGGCCACCGCTCCGGGTGCCGCTCCCAAGAGCGACATCGTCAACGAGGAGACCGGCGCGATCTCGTTCGGCACCGGCGAAGAAGAGATCGACACGTACGTCGACTTCATGTGCCCGATCTGCGGCGACTTCGAGGATGCATACGGCCAGCAGTTGCAGGCTGCCGCGAAGAGCGACGACATCACCCTCAACATCCACCCGATCTCGATTCTCGATCGGGCCTCGCAGAGCACGGAGTACTCGACCCGCGCCGCGAACGCCATGTACTGCGTGGCGTCGGAGGCGCCGGAGGTCACCCTGGACTTCTTCAACCTGCTCTTCGAGAACCAGCCCGAAGAGGGATCGACCGGTCTCACGGACGACCAGCTGGCTGCGTTCGCCGAGCAGGCCGGCGCGGGGGATGCCGCAGACTGCATCGCCGATCGCACCTACGACAAGTTCGTCGCAGACCGCACCGCGGAGACCCCTCCCAACCCGGAGACCGGCCAGGTCGGCACTCCCACGGTCGCTATCAACGGCAACCGGATCGACAACAGCGAGATCGCGGCCGAGTTCGCGAAGCTCCTGGGCTGATCCCACCGGCGAACAGGGCGGGTCCGCACCGCGCGGATCCGCCCTTCGGCCGCCCGGGCATCCGCATTTGCCGGATGCGCCGTCGTCAGATACCATGGATCTTTGGTGCCTTGCGCCTTGATTCGGCGTGTCTGAATCGGCGAAGCACCACTATCCAATCACCCACCGCAGATCGACCGGTCTGCAGAAGCGTCAGCGAGGCTATGGCTAAGAAAGACGGTGTCATCGAGATCGAGGGCGTGATCTCCGAGGCGCTGCCCAACGCGATGTTCCGCGTTGAGCTCGCCAACGGGCACAAGGTCCTTGCAACGATTTCAGGAAAGATGCGGCAGAACTACATCCGCATCATCCCCGAGGACCGCGTGGTCGTGGAGCTCAGCCCCTACGACCTGACACGTGGTCGTATCGTCTACCGCTACCGCTGATCGGTCGAGAAGTAACGGCCTGATTCCGCGGAGCGGAGTCGGTACGAAGACAGCGAACAGGAAGCATCATGAAGGTCAACCCCAGCGTCAAGCCCATCTGCGATCACTGCAAGGTGATCCGCCGTCACGGCCGCGTCATGGTCATCTGCAAGAGCAACCCGCGCCACAAACAGCGCCAGGGCTGATCACTCTTTCAGATCTGACATACAACTCAACACACAACTGGCAGGATCAGAACCCGCGCACGCGGGGGACACCTCGGGGCGAAGGCCCGGGCACCGATCCTGCTCCACACCTTCAACAACACTCAGGAGAGTCGCATGGCACGTCTTGCCGGCGTTGACATCCCGCGCGATAAGCGCGTGGTGATCGCCCTTACCTACATCTACGGCGTTGGCCGCACCCGTTCTGTCGAGATCCTCAAGGCAACTGAGATCGACGAGAGCATCCGCGTGAAGGACCTCAGCGACGAGCAGCTGATCACCCTCCGCGATCACATCGAAGGCAACTACAAGGTGGAGGGTGACCTGCGCCGTGAGGTCGCCGCAGACATCCGCCGCAAGGTCGAGATCGGCTCCTACGAGGGCATCCGCCACCGTCGTGGTCTCCCGGTCCGTGGTCAGCGCACCAAGACCAACGCCCGTACCCGCAAGGGCCCGAAGCGCACCGTCGCAGGCAAGAAGAAGGCCCGCTAAGCAGCGGCCCCAGGGACTAGGAGAACACTTTCATGGCTGCACCCAAGGCCGCCGCGCGCAAGCCGCGCCGCAAGGAAAAGAAGAACATCGCGCTGGGCCAGGCCCACATCAAGTCGACGTTCAACAACACGATCGTCTCGATCACCGACCCGTCCGGCGCTGTCATCAGCTGGGCATCGTCCGGTGGAGTGGGCTTCAAGGGCTCGCGCAAGTCGACCCCGTACGCGGCCGGCATGGCCGCCGAGTCGGCTGCTCGCCAGGCGCAGGAGCACGGCGTCAAGAAGGTCGACGTCTTCGTGAAGGGTCCGGGCTCCGGCCGCGAGACCGCGATCCGCTCGCTGACCGCTGCAGGCCTCGAGGTCGGCTCGATCCAGGACGTGACGCCGCAGGCTCACAACGGCTGCCGTCCGCCGAAGCGCCGCCGCGTCTGATCCGGCAGATGACGAGGGATGCTTCGGCATCCCTCGTCATGCCCGCGTGCGGGCACTGATTCAACTAAAGACCTCACCCACCACATGTCATATAGCGGTCATGTGATCGAAAGGAACACAGAGTGCTTATTGCACAGCGTCCCACACTCATCGAGGAAAAGATCGTCGAGAACCGGAGCCGGTTCATCATCGAGCCTCTGGAGCCCGGCTTCGGATACACGATCGGGAACTCGCTGCGTCGCAGCCTGCTCTCGTCGATCCCCGGTGCCGCTGTCACCAGCGTTCGCCTCGACGGCGTGCTGCACGAGTTCAGCACCATCCCCGGCGTGAAGGAGGATGTCACCGAGATCATCCTCAACATCAAGCAGCTCGTCGTCTCGAGCGAGCGCGATGAGCCCATCACGGCCTACCTGCGCAAGACCGGTGCAGGAGAGGTGACCGCCGCCGACATCTCCGCTCCGGCCGGTGTCGAGGTGCACAACCCCGAACTCGTCATCGCGACCCTGAACGACACCGCGAAGTTCGAACTCGAGCTCACGATCGAGCGTGGCCGCGGCTACGTCTCGGCGACGCAGAACCGCAACGAGTACGCCGAGGCCGGTCAGATCCCGATCGACTCGATCTACTCGCCGGTCCTGAAGGTCAGCTACCGGGTCGAGGCGACTCGTGCCGGTGAGCGCACCGACTTCGACAAGCTCATCCTCGACGTCGAGACCAAGTCGTCGATGCTTCCGCGTGACGCGGTCGCTTCGGCTGCGAAGACCCTCACCGAGCTGTTCGGTCTCGCTCGCGAGCTGAACGTCGAGGCCGAGGGCATCGAGATCGGCCCGGCGCCGGTCGAGGCGGTGAGCTCCAGTGAGCTCTCCATGCCGATCGAAGACCTCGACCTGTCGGTCCGGTCCTACAACTGCCTCAAGCGTGAAGGCATCAACACGGTGTCCGAGCTCGTCGCCCTCTCGGAGACGCAGCTCATGAACATCCGCAACTTCGGCCAGAAGTCGGTCGACGAGGTGCGCGACAAGCTCATCTCGCTCGGTCTGTCGCTCAAGGATTCGGTGCCCGGTTTCGACGGCGCCCATTTCTACGGCGGCAGCGAAGACGAGTCCTTCTGACCTTCCCGAAATTCTGACCAGGAGTTAGTCAACTATGCCTAAGCCCACTAAGGGTCCCCGCCTCGGAGGCGGCCCCGCACACGAGCGCCTGATGCTTGCCAACCTTGCGGCGGCGCTGTACACCCACAAGTCGATCAAGACGACCGAGACCAAGGCCAAGCGCCTTCGTCCGCTCGCCGAGCGACTGATCACCTTCGCCAAGCGCGGCGACCTGCACGCACGCCGTCGCGTGCTGTCGGTCATCGGCGACAAGAGCGTCGTGCACACGCTCTTCGCCGAGATCGCGCCGCTGGTCGCCGACCGTGAGGGCGGCTACACCCGCATCACGAAGGTCGGCAACCGCAAGGGCGACAACGCTCCGATGGCCGTGATCGAGCTCGTTCTCGAGCCCGTCACCCCGAAGGCGAAGTCGACCAAGAAGGCTGCTGCTTCGAAGGCCGCTGAGAAGCCGGCCGAGGAAACCCCCGCCGAGGAGGCTCCGGCCGAGGATGCTCCCGCCGAGGAGGCTCCGGCTGCCGAGGCCGGTGCCGAGTCGCAGGCCGAGGGCGAAGCGGCTGAGGCTGCTGCCGAGGACGCCGTCAAGGACAAGTCCGAGTAATCGCACTCACGAAGAAGCCCGCCGCCCCGCTCAGGGGTGGCGGGCTTCTTCGTTCGCCCCCGGCGGCTGTGCCGTCACCGCGGAGCCTCCACCGCGTCGTTCGCACGGTACCGGGTGCTCGGTCGCCCCTTGGTGGTGTAGTCGAGTGCCCGGATGGCACGGCCGGAACCCGCGAGATGCTCCAGATATCGCCGAGCGCTGACCCTCGAGATCTGCAGGTCGTCGCCGATCTCGGTGGCCGACGCATTCGGGCGCGCGGTCAGCGCGGCCACCACCCGATCGAGCGTCTCGGAGCTGAGGCCCTTGGGCACGCCGAAGCGCTGGCGGAATGCGATGATCGCGTCGGCGGTCTCGACGCGGCGGACGACGTCGTGCAGCTCCGTGTGATCACGCAGCAGCAGAGTGGCCTCGATGCCTTCGCCGTCGACCTCGCCGCCCGTGCTGCGCGCGACGAGCACGTGCGAGCCGACGATGACGGGCCGCCCAGCGGACTCGCCCTCTCGGAGCACCGACATCAACTCCGCCCCGAGCACATCTTCGGCATCCGCGTCGGTGATGTCCACCGCATCCCTGCCTAGGAACAGCGCGGCCGCGTCGTTGACGAGGGTGATGCGCCCATCGGCGCCGACGGTGATGACCCCCTCGCTGAGGCGGTGCAGCGTCGTCTCCTGGTTCTTCACGAGTGCGGCGATCTGATGCGGTTCCAGACTGTAGATCCGCCGTCGGATCACGGACGTCACCCACGCCGAGCCGAATACGCCGAGCACAGCGGCGGCCAGCATCGCCGAGATCAGCCAGGTGAGGTTGCTCAGGAACTCGGCATTCAGCTCCGACTCCAGGATGCCGACGGATGCGGTGCCGATGACCTCGCCGCCGTCATCACGGATCGGCACCTTCACCCGCCACGATGTGCCGAGCGTGCCGGTCTGCGTGCCGACGTAGATCTCGCCGGAGAGTGGAATCGACGCATCCGTCGATACCTTCTCGCCGATGCGCTCGGGATTCGGGTGGGAGTAGCGGATGCTGTCGGCATTGGCCACGACGACGTAGGCGAGATCGGATGCTTCGCGGATGACCTCGGCGATCGGCTGGATCACCCGTGACGGGTCCTCGTCGTCGAAGGCGTCGATCACGGTCGGAAGCGAGGCGATCGACTGCGCCACCGCCTGCATCCGGTCCTTGTAGGCCTCGCGGAGCGCGTTCTCCTGGAAGGCGCCGGCCACGATGCCGGTCGCCAGGGTCACCAGGAACACGATCAGCGCCTGGAGCAGGAGCAGCTGTACGCGGAGCGTCATCTTCGAAGCCACGTGATCATTCTCCCCCGGCGCTCCGCGGCTCGCGAGGGGCTGCACGACCCATCCGCGACCAATAGTTCCGAAACCGGGACCAATGGTTTCCGAAGCTTGAGGGGCGGCATCCGTGCTCCTACGGTTGCGGACAGCAATCACGAACGCTCAAGGAGGAGCGCATGAAGAAGACACGCACCGGCATCCTGGCTGCACTGGCCACTGCCACCGCACTCGCACTGACGTCTTGCGCCGGCGGCGCCGTACCCGCCGCTGACGAAGAAGGCGCCGACGAGGCCGCGTCGTTCACCGACGTCTCCATCGTCGTACCCGCAGACCCCGGCGGAGGTTGGGATCAGACCGGCCGGGCCATGTCGGACCTGCTGACCGGGGAGAAGATCGTCGATTCGGCCCCGGTGACCAACGTCGGAGGAGCCGGCGGCACCGTCGGCCTCGCCCAGCTGGCCAATCAGAAGGACCCGAACACGCTCATGGTGATGGGCCTGGTCATGGTCGGGGCCGTCGAGACGAACGCGTCCGCAGTGCGGATCGAGGACATGACGCCGATCGCCCGCCTGACCGACGAGCCGCTGGTCGTCGTCGTCCCCGCCGACTCGAAGTACGACACGCTCGAGGATCTCATCGAGGACATCGTCGACAAGGGGCAGGCGATCACCATCACCGGTGGTTCGGCCGGCGGTGCCGACCACATCCTCGCCGGGCTCATGCTCGAAGAGGCAGGACTCGACGGGGCGGAGATCGCCGAGAAGCTCAACTACACGCCGAACTCCGGCGGTGGAGAGGCGACCACGCTGATCCTCGGCGGAAAGGTCGCCGCCGGCATCTCCGGCGTCGGGGAGTTCCTGCAGCACATCGAGGCCGACACCATGAAGGCGCTCGCCGTCTCCTCCGAGGAGCCGGTCGAGCAGCTCCCCGACGTGGAGACGATCACGGACGCCGGCTACGACGTCGTGCTCACCAACTGGCGCGGAGTGATCGCACCGGGAGGAATCGACGACGCCAGCCGTGCCGAACTGGAGCGGATCGTCACCGAGCTGCACGACTCCGAGGCGTGGACCGCGGAACTGGAGGACCGAGGATGGGCCGACGCCTTCCTCACCGGTGCGGAGTTCGACGACTTCCTGGACAGCAACATCGAGGAAGTCACCGCGACGCTGAAGAACATCGGATTGGTCGGCTGACATGACCACCGGGTCTCCGGGGAGGGGACCCGACAGCGTGCGGGCCGGTGCACACCGGCCCGCACGGCTCGTCGGCACCCTCCCGATCGGCGAACTCGTGTTCGCCGCGCTCATGGTCGCTCTCGGCGTCTTCGCACTCGTCGGCGTCTTCGCGATCCACGTCCCCGTCGGCGCGCACGTCGGGCCGCGGGTGTTCCCGATCTTCGTCGCCGTCATCCTGCTCGGCTCCGCGGTCGCGGTGCTCGCCGGGGTGCTCCGCGGACAGCGCGGCGTCCCCGAGGACGGTGAGGACATCGACCAGAGCCTGCCGACCGACTGGCTCACGCTGCTCAAGATCGCGGGTCTCGTCGTGGCGCACCTGCTTCTCGTCGAGCCGGTCGGCTGGGTTCCCGCGGCCGCTCTGCTGTTCGCCGGCGTCGCCTGGTCGCTCGGAGCCAAGCGCTGGTGGATGGCACTCCTCATCGGCACCGGGCTCGCTCTCGTCATCCAGATCGTGTTCGGCGGTCTCCTCGGGCTCTCACTGCCCTGGGGGCCCGCGCTCGGCTGGCTGGGAAGGATGTTCTGATGGACAGCTGGACTCTGCTCCTCGAGGGCTTCGCGACCGCGTTGCAGCCGCAGTACCTCGCCTTCGCCTTCTTCGGCGTGCTGATCGGCACCGCCGTCGGCGTGCTCCCGGGCATCGGCCCCGCCATGACGGTGGCACTGCTGCTGCCGCTGACGAACACCTTGGACCCGGCTGCCGCACTGATCACGTTCGCCGGCATCTACTACGGCGGCATGTACGGCGGTTCGACCACCAGCATCCTGCTGAACACTCCGGGGGAGTCCGCCTCGATCGTCACCGCGATCGAGGGGAACAAGATGGCGAAACTGGGGAGGGGCGCTGCGGCGCTCGCCACGGCCGCCCTCGGCTCGTTCGTCGCCGGCACCCTCGCGACCGTCGGACTCACCCTGCTGGCACCGGTGCTCGCCCAGTTCGCCGTCAACCTCGGACCCGCGGATTACGTCGCCCTCATCGTGATCGCGTTCATCACGGTCGGTGCGCTCATCGGGTCGTCGGTGTCGCGCGGGATGCTGTCGCTCGGCGTCGGCCTCTTCCTCGGTCTCGTCGGCACGGACACGCTGTCCGGTCAGCAGCGCTACACGCTGGGTCTGCTGCCTCTGTCGGACGGCATCGACGTCGTCCTCATCGCGGTAGGCCTGTTCGCGGTGGGAGAGACGCTGTACATCGCCGCCCGCCTGCGTCACGGCGGCGTTTCCGTCATCCCCGTCACCCGCGGCCGGAGCAACCGGATGACCAGGGACGACTGGCGTCGCTCGTGGAAGCCCTGGCTGCGCGGAACCGCCATCGGCTTCCCGATCGGCACGATCCCGGCGGGCGGGGCGGATGTCGCGACCTTCCTCTCCTATGCGACGGAGCGCAAGCTCTCCCGCCACAAGGAGGAGTTCGGCCACGGAGCGATCGAGGGCGTGGCAGGTCCGGAGTCGGCGAACAACGCCGCCGCAGCCGGAGTGCTGGTGCCGCTGCTGACGCTCGGCCTTCCCACTACGGCGACCGCCGCGATCATCCTCACCGCGTTCCAGTCCTACGGGCTGCAGCCGGGACCGATGCTCTTCCAGAGCCAGTCGACCCTGGTGTGGGCGCTGATCGCGAGCCTCTACATCGGCAACGTCATCCTCATCGTGCTCAACCTGCCGCTGGTCGGAATGTGGGTGAAGCTGCTGCAGATCCCGCGGCCGTATCTCTATGCCGGCATCCTGATGTTCGCCGCGTTCGGGGCTTACGCCCTGAACTTCTCCGTGATGGACATCCTGATCCTGCTGATCATCGGCGTGCTCGGCTACTTCATGCGGCGCTACGGGTTCCCGGTCGCCCCGCTCGTCGTCGGGACGATCCTCGGTCCGATGGGCGAGGAACAGCTGCGCAAGGCCCTGCAGCTCAGCCAGGGAGACGTGACGACCCTCGTGGCCCAGCCGTTCGCGGCCGTCGCCTATGCGCTGCTCGCGCTGCTCATCGTCGGCGGCCTCTGGCTGCGGCGCCGCCAGCGTCGGTACGAGCAGGCGCTGACGGAATCGATCGCCGTTCCGATCAAGGCCGATTCGGAGGTCTGAGTCCGTGACCGCCCTGCCCTCCCGACAGGAGGGCAGGGCGGTCACGAGTAGGCTGGAGACGTGATGGATGCCGCAGCTTCGCCGCGTCGCGGGGCTCGTGCCTACGCCGCTTTCGTGGTCATCGGTCTGCTCGCCGGTCTCCTCTCCGGACTCTTCGGAGTCGGCGGCGGAACCGTCATCGTGCCCCTCCTGGTGCTGCTCCTGCACTTCGATCAGCGCCTCGCGGCCGGCACCTCGCTCGCAGCCATCGTGCCGACGGCCGCCGTCGGAGTGATCTCGTATGCGGCATCCGGGTCGGTGGCCTGGGTCCCCGCGATCATCCTCGCGGCCGGGGCCGTGGTGGGTGCCCAGATCGGCACCTGGCTGCTCCCGCGCATCTCGCAGACGGCGCTTCGCTGGGGCTTCTTCGGGTTCCTGGTCGTGGTCATCACGAGCCTGTTCCTGGTGATCCCCTCGAGAGACGCCGCCTTCACGCTCAGCTGGTGGAGCGGGCTCGCGCTCATCGGGGTCGGCATCGGCGCCGGCATCCTCGCCGGTCTCATCGGCGTCGGCGGCGGGGTGATCGTCGTCCCGGTGCTCATGCTGGCCTTCGGAACGAGCGACCTGGTCGCCAAGGGCACGTCGCTGCTGATGATGATCCCGACCGCAGTCTCCGGCACCGTCGGCAACGTCCGGCGCCGCAACGTCGACCTGCGTGCCGCTGCGGTCATCGGAGTGGCGGCCTGCACCACGACCGCTCTCGGCGCGTGGCTGGCGACGATCGTGGACCCAGCGCTCGGCAACGTGCTGTTCGCGGCATATCTCGCCGTGATCGCCGTCCAGATGGCGATGAAGGCGATCCGCGGGCGCAAGCGGGACTGACCTGCACGGATCCGCGGATGAAGGAATCTTCATCCGCACCTCATGCGGGCATCATGATCGCCCAGCAGGATGGTCGTATGACCTCCGCACGACGCATCCTGATCCCGGGCGCTCTGATCGCGCTTCCCGTGGCCTTCGCCGTGGGCATCGTGGCGCACGCGCAGATGCCCGCAGCTCCGCGGCTTCCGGATGCACCGGTCACGGTGCAGCTGGCCTCACCGACACCGGCCACTCCGGATCCGCCCGCGCCGGCCCCGCAGGTCGAACCAGCACCTGCGCCTCCGGCCCCGCCGGCCCCGCCGGCGCCTGCGGTTCCCGGCGGCGATGACGACGACGATGACGAGGGCGACGATGACTGATCCGCTGATCGACCGGGCCGAGCCCGACGGCTCCGACGATGTCCGCGTCGGACGGCCGGGCACTCCGCTGCGCACTCTGCGCGCGCGCTCGATGCCCGCCCGCTGGCGGATCACCGCGTGGATCATCCTCAGCACGATGGTCACCCTCGTCGCGGTGGGCATGATCGGCCGCAGCATCTTCGTGGCCGGCGTGGAGCGGGCGGCGAACACCGAGATCGAACAGGAGGCCGACGAGTTCATCCGGTTCTCGGAGAAGGCCGGAGCCGAAGGGCTCTCCACTCCGGAGCAGCTCCTGCAGGAATACGTGGCGCGGCAGGTGCTGCACGACGAGGTCGTCGTCGGAATCGTCGACGGGTCGATCGTCGCGGTGGCGAACGGCCTCACAGCGTCGAACACGGCGAACGGCGGCTCCGCCGAGGTCCCCGGTGGCGAGGCGCTCGTCGACCGCATCCTCAGCGGAGACGCGGCTTCCGGAATCGTCGAGACCGGAGAGACGGGACCCGCGCGGTGGGGGCGGCTGGAGTTCACGTCGGGGGACACGGGCGGGACGCTGCTGATCCTGCAGTTCACACAGGATGCTCGCGCTCAGGTCGACGAGAGCTTCGCCGGGATCGCGTGGGCCGCTCTGCTGGGCCTGCTGCTCAGCTCGGGAGTCGCGTGGCTCGTCGCCGGCCAGATCCTCGCGCCGGTGCGAGAGGTCTACCGCGTGGCCCGCGACATCGGCGAGCATGACCTCACCGCCCGCGTTCCGGTGGACGGCAGCGACGACATCGCCGCCGTCGCGACGACGTTCAACCAGATGCTCGACCGCCTCGAGGCCGCTCATGCCACGCAGCAGAGGTTCGTCGACGACGCCGGTCACGAGCTGCGCACCCCGATCACGATCGTTCGCGGGCATCTGGAACTGCTCAGCG
The DNA here is from genome assembly GCF_002872075.1 of Microbacterium aurantiacum. GTDB lineage: Bacteria > Actinomycetota > Actinomycetes > Actinomycetales > Microbacteriaceae > Microbacterium > Microbacterium aurantiacum_A. The sequence continues at coordinate 141,742 of NZ_PGGU01000004.1, forward strand.
ATGAGCCCGAGGAGCGGAAGGCCGCACTGCGGCTGGTCAGCGATGAACTCGACCGCATGAGCCGCATCGTCACCGACCTGCTCGTCCTCGCGCGTGCCCAGCAGCCCGACTTCGTCCGCGCCGCCTCGTGCGACGTGACGGCTCTCACGCTCGACATCGAGGCGAAGGCCCAGGCGCTCGGCGATCGCCGCTGGCAGCTGATGGAGGTCGCCGAGGGCAGCGTCCGGCTCGATCCGCAGCGCATCACGCAGGCCGTTCTGCAGTTCGCGGCCAACGCCGTGCAGGTGACCGATGACGACGACCGCATCCGGATGGGCTCCCGCTTCGAAGGGGACGGCGCCGAACGGGCGCTGCGGCTCTGGGTGCAGGACACCGGCCCAGGGGTGCTCGCGGAGGACGCGGAGCGGATCTTCGAGCGTTTCGTCCGCGGGTCGGCTCGTGGCGACACCGTCGGGCGGCACGGATCGGGCCTCGGGCTCGCCATCGTGCGCGCGATCACGGACGGCCATGGCGGATCGGCCTGGGTCGACAGCGTCCCGGGTGAGGGCGCCACCTTCGGCATCGACATCCCGGCGCCGATCGATGTGCCGGACCTGCTCGACGGCGAACTGCCGTCGGAGCTCATCGCAGAGAGGAACTGAGATGCGGACAATCCTCATCGCGGAAGACGATCCGCACATCGTGTCGTTCGTGCGGCGCGGTCTGCGCGCCGCCGGATACGACACCGCGGAGGCGGCCGATGGCGAGACGGCGCTCATCCTCGCGCGCAGCGGAACCTTCGATCTGGTGCTGCTGGACATCGGCCTGGGCGGAATGGACGGTTTCGATGTCCTCGCGCATCTCCGAGGAGAGGGCGTCACCACCCCCGTGATCGTGCTGACCGCCCGCGACTCGGTGATCGACACCGTGCGCGGCCTCGAGAGCGGCGCCAACGACTACGTCACCAAACCGTTCCAGTTCGCGGAGCTTCTCGCCCGGGTGCGGCTGCGCATCGGAGATGGCGAGGGACGAGCATCCGGTCCCGTGCTCGCACACGGCGACGTGCACGTCGACGTCCGAGCGCGGCGAGTGACGGTCGGCGGTGAGATGCGCGAGCTCACCTCACGCGAGTTCGCGCTGCTGGAGGTGTTCATCGAGAACGCCGGGCAGGTGCTCTCGCGGGACCAGCTGATCGGTCACGTCTGGGGGATGGATTTCGACCCCGCCTCGAACGTCGTGGACGTGTACGTGCGGGCGCTGCGGAGCAAGATCGGCGCAGACCGCATCGAGACCGTGCGCGGGGCGGGATACCGACTGCGATGAGCACTCTGATCGACTCCCGAACCGGCCTCGCTCCGACGACTCCGAGGGCTCCGGAGGAGCCGGCCGAGCGTCCGGCACGCGTGCGTTTCGCGACCCTGCCTCCAGCCGGGAAGCCCCTGCTCAGCCGGGCGACACCGGAGTGGCCGCAGCGCCGGCGCGGCGGCTCGGCACGGCCGTCCGGCGCGATCGGCCGGCCCACCCGGATGCGTCGCATCGTCGCGTTCGCCGCGCTCGCCGCTGTGCTGGCGGCCGGTGCAGCGATGACGATGTCGGCGATCGCGGCGCCCGTGCCCGCCACCGATGCCGGGGGCGGCCTGACGGTCCCGGTCGCCATCACCGTGACGGTGTTCCTCCTCGCCGTCTGGGCGTGGACCGCGACGCGACTGGACGACACGCTCGTCGCCCTCCTCGCGGCGATCGCCCTCATCGCCGCCGGCGTGCTCCCCGTCGACACGTTCTTCGCCTCGCTCGGAGATCCCACGATCTGGCTGCTCATCGGCGCATTCGTGATCGCTGCGGGCGTCACCTCATCGGGCCTCGCGATGCGCGGCGCCGCCCACCTGCTGCGCGGGGCGCGAAGCCCGCGGGCACTGTTCCACCTGACGACCGTCGCCCTCACCCTCACGGCGTTCGCGGTGCCGGCGACATCCGGGCGCGCGGCGCTCGCCATCCCCGTCTTCACGGCGGTGGCGGCCGCACTCGCGGGCCGGGACAAGCTGGTGAAGGCGCTCGCGCTGCTCTTCCCGACGGTCATCCTGCTTTCGGCTGCGGCGTCTCTCCTCGGAGCCGGCGCGCACATCATCACGAACCAGCTTCTCGTCGCCGCCGGTGGTGAAGGGTTCACCTTCCTCAGCTGGCTGTGGTTCGGCCTGCCCGTCGCCGTCATCTCCTCGCATCTCGCCTGCGAGATCATCCTGTGGCGCTTCACCGACCGCCGCGAGCGCGCCGGCCGACTGCGGATCGGCCTCGCCGATTTCGAGCGCACCGCGCCGACATCGGTGACCGGGCCGCTGAGCACCGATGAATGGCGGGCGGCGGCGCTGCTGGCAGGCGTGATCGTGCTCTGGAGCACAGAGCCGCTGCACCAGCTCTCTCCGGCGCTCGTCGCCCTGCTGGGCGCGGTCGCCGCTGTCTCACCGGTGATCGGATGCACGCGCCTTCCCGCCGCCGTGGCGAAGGTGCCGTGGGGGCTGCTGCTCTTCCTCGCCGCGACGCTCGCGCTGGCATCCGCACTCACCGAGACGGGTGCGGCGGCCTGGCTGAGCGGGTCGGCCCTCGCCCCGCTCGCGGGGCTGGGCGACGGCGGAGGAGTCGCCTTCATTCTCGTGGTGATCGGTCTCTCGATCGCCGCGCACCTGCTCATCCCGTCGCGGTCGGCGCGATCGGCCGCCGTCATCCCGGTGGTGATCGCGCTGGCACCCGGTCTCGGCGTCGAGCCCATGGCCGCCGCATTCGCCTCGACGGTGGCCGCGGGCTTCTGCCACACCCTGCCGAGCTCGGCGAAACCGGTGGCGATGTTCGCCGACCCCGCGGTCGTGCCCGGCGGGTTCGCGCCGAACGATCTCCGGCGTCTCTCCGTCCTGCTGGCGCCGGCGATGTTCACCCTGGTCGCCGTGTTCGCGTTCTGGATCTGGCCGGCGATGGGAATGCCCCTCATGCGCTGAGCATCCGCACCTCGCCCGGGTCCGCACCGCGTACCCGTTGATCGTCGTGCCCGCCGAAGGGCACTCCGCCCCTGCTCACGCCGTATCGAAGGAGAACACATGTCCATTCACATCCCGCAGCGCATCCTCGTCGCCCCGAGCGGATTCAAGGAGAGCCTGAGCGCAGAAGCCGTCGCGCACGCCATCGCGTCCGGCATCCGCCGGGTCATCCCGGGCGTGCAGGTCGACGAGTTCCCCGTTCCGGACGGCGGCGAGGGCACCGCGCTGGCGCTCGCCGCGGCAACCGGCGGCGACGTCGTGCCGGTGCGGGTGACCGGCCCCGCCGGAGACGCGGTCGACGCGCACTGGGCTCGGCTCGGGGGCGCGGCGACCGGAACCGCGGTCGTCGAGATGGCTGCGGCCGCCGGACTGCGCCTCGTGCCCCGCGACCGTCGCGACCCCGGCGAGACCACGACCTACGGAGTCGGCGAGCTGATCGCCGCCGCCCTCGACGACGGTGCGGAGCGCATCGTGATCGGATGCGGCGACTCGGGCACGAGCGACGGCGGTGCGGGTGCGCTCCAGGCGCTCGGAGCGCGGATCCTCGACCGCGACGGGATACCGCTCGCGCGCGGCGGACGCCACCTGGCCGAGGCGGTCGAACTCGATCTCGCAGGACTGCACCCGCGGCTCGGCGACGTCGAGATCGTGCTCGCCTGCAACATCCACAATGTGCTGTGCGGGCGCCGCGGCGTCGCCCGGGTGTTCGGGCCGCAGAAGGGCGCGACGCCTGAACAGGTCGAGGTGCTGTCGACGGCGCTCGATGCCTGGGCCGGGCTTCTCGAGGCGCAATCTCCTTTCGGGGGTGCGATGGACGTGCGCACCGGCGCCGGAACCGGCGCCTCCGGTGGGCTCGGCGCCGGGCTCGCCGCGGTGCTGGGTGCCCGGCTCGCACCGCGCTTCGAGGTGCTGCTCGACAGCTGGCTCCTGCCGACGTCTCTCGATGACCTCATCGCGAAGGCGGATCTGGTCATCACCGCCGAGGGCGCCATCGACTTCCAGACACCGCGCGGCAAGGTCCCCGCGGAGGTCGCGATGCGGGCGCGCATCGAGGGCGTTCCGGTCCTGGGGATCGCCGGCTCTCTGGGCGTGGGGGCGCCGGCCGTGCACGACATCGGCATCGGTGCGATCGCCTCGATCCTGACTGTGCCGATGGAACTCGAGCAGGCCGTCGAGCAGGGGGAGGAGCTGCTGCGCGATGCCGCAGAACGCTGCATGCGGCTCGTTCTGCTCGGGTCGGCGTTGTCGGCGAGGGCGGCGTGACAGGCAGGTCGGCATAGGATCGAGGGGTGCCCGTGAACTCAGAACTGGTCGGCCGGGAGTTCCCGCCGACGCCCCCGTACCTCGTCGGACGTGAGAAGGTGCGCGAGTTCGCGCGCGCCGTCTTCGCCGATGCCCCGCAGCACACCGACGTCGAGGTGGCACGCGCCGCCGGCTTCGCCGATGTCGTCGCCCCGCCGACCTTCGCGATGGTGATCCAGGATCACACGCTGCAGCAGCTTCTGGCCGAACCCGACTCGGGGATCGTTCTCGCGCGCACCATCCATGCCGAACAGCGCTTCACCTACTCGCGTCCGATCGTCGCGGGTGACGCGCTGAGCGCGCAGCTGAAGGTCACCGGCATCCGCATGATGGCGGGCAACGCGCTGATCACCAGCGACGCGGAGATCACGGATGCCGAGGGCGCCCACGTCGTGACGGCCACCAGCGTGCTGCTGGTCGGCTCCGACCCCGAAGGAGAGGCGGAATGATGGCCTACGCGGTCGGAGACACCGTCGCCGAGCGGACCGTGCACCTCACCCGGGAGTCGCTGGTCCGCTACGCCGGAGCATCCGGCGACTTCAACCCGATCCACTACCGCGATGACGTCGCGGCATCCGTCGGGCTTCCCGGGGTGCTCGCGCACGGCATGCTGACCATGGGCATCGGCTCCTCGGTCGTGCTCGCCGCTCTCGAGCCGGGTGCCCGCATCCTGGACTACGGGGTGCGCTTCACCAAGCCGGTCGTCGTGGATCCCGTGGACGGCGCCGACGTGCACGTGCTCGCCACCGTCGGTGCGGTCGACGAGACGTCGGCGCGCATCGATCTGAAGGTCACCTTCAACGACGCCACCGTGCTGGTCAAGGCGCAGCTGCGCGTCGCGGTCTGACATATGGACCTCTCGAACCCCGTGGAGATCGCCCCGATCCGGCTGTCCGAGCTCACGACGCTGCGCACCGGCGCCGCCCCGGAGCGGATGCTGCAGGTCACGACCACCGCAGAACTCGTCGACGCGCTGCGCGACACCTGGGCGCGCGGCGACGAGTGGTTCGTGCTCGGCGGCGGTTCGAATCTCTTCGTCGGCGACGAGCCGTTCGAGGGCACCGTCATCCGTGTGCTGACGCGCGGCATCGACGAACTCCCGTCACCGCACCAGGGACGCGTGCGACTGCGCGCGCAGGCCGGCCACAGCTGGGATGCGCTCGTCGCCCATGCGGTCGATCGGGGCTACGCCGGACTGGAGGCGATGTCCGGGATCCCGGGCACCGTCGGCGCCGCCCCGGTGCAGAACATCGGGGCGTACGGGCAGGAGATCCAGGAGACGCTCGTCGAGGTCGAGCTCATCGACGAGTCCTCCGGCGAGATCTCGGTCGTGCCCGCAGCCGACCTCGGGCTCGGATTCCGCACCTCGGTGTTCAAGCACCACTACGGCGGCGAGCCGCTGCGCCGAGCGGTCATCCTCTCGGTGACGGTCGATCTGCACATCGCGAACGAGCGCGTGGTGCGGGGCGAGCAGCTGCGGCGAGCCCTCGGACTTCAGGACGAGGCCCCCGTGCCCCTCGCCTGGGTGCGCGAACGCATCCTCGCCACCCGCGCGTCGAAGGGGATGCTGCTCGACGAGCACGACCCCGACACGCACGGGGTCGGCTCGTTCTTCCAGAACGCGGTCGTGCCGGAGGCCGTCGCTCGTGCGCTGCCGCCGGAGTGCCCCCAGTGGCCGGTGGCCCCCGACCTCGACGCTGTCACCGTCATTCCGCTCGCGTCGTACGACGGTCTCCTCCCGACGCCGCGCCACGAGGCGTCCGACGTGAAGGTGAGCGCCGCGTGGCTCATCGAGCAGGCTGGCATCGGCAAGGGATTCAAGCTCCCGCGCTCGCGTGCCTCCGTGTCGACGAAGCATGCTCTCGCGCTGACCAACCGAGGCGGCGCGACCGCGGGTGAGGTCGCGGAGCTCGCCCGGTTCATCCAGAGCCGCGTGCACGCCGAGTTCGGTCTCGTGCTCCAGCCGGAGCCGGTGCTGATCGGCGTGGAGCTGTAGGCCGATCCCGCCGACCGACGGTACGCTCTGCGCATGGCCGGACTCGTCCCTTATCTCTTCTTCCCCGGAACCGCTGCCGAAGCGCTGACGTTCTATCACGGCGTGTTCGGCGGCGAACTCGACCTGCACACTTACGCGGAGTTCGCTCGGACCGACGGGCCCGGCGATGCCATCGCGCACGGCGAGATCCGCGGCCCGGTCGAGCTCTTCGCCGCGGACGCCGGGCCCGACCAGGACGCTGTGCACGTCGTCGGGGCCGTCTTCTCGCTGCTGGGAACGGCGGATCCGGAGACCCTGACACGCTGGTTCGCCGCGCTCGCCGACCGCGGCACGGCGCTCGACCCGATGCAGAAACGTCAGTGGGGTGCGCACGACGGACAGGTCACCGACCGCTTCGGCATCCGCTGGCTCGTCGGATACGAGGATTGAGCGGGGCGGTTCGTCGCCGAGTGCACGGGATCTCGCCGAGTGCACGGCTTATCGCGGTGCGGAAGCCATGCACTCGGCAACAAGCCGTGCACTCGAGGCCCGGCAGGGCGGGCGGATGCTACGAGAACAGGCGCTGCAGTCGCTGCACGCCCTCGAGCAGTGCGTCGTCGCCGAGGGCGTACGACATGCGGATGTAGCCACTCGGCCCGAACGCCTCGCCCGGAACGACGGCGACCTCGGCCTGCTCGAGGATGAGGTCGGCGAGCTCGAGCGACGTCGTCGGCGTCACGCCGCCCCAGGTGCGGCCGAGCAGACCCTGCACGTCGGGGTAGACGTAGAACGCGCCGAGCGGGTTCGGCACCCGCATCCCGTCGATCTTGGAGAGCTCGGCGACGATCAGCCGGCGGCGGCGGTCGAACGCCTCGCGGAACTGCTCGGCCTCGGTCTGCGGGCCGTTGAGCGCGGCGATCGCGGCCTTCTGGGCGACGTTGTTCACGTTGCTGGACAGGTGCGACTGCAGGTTGCCGGCGATCTTGATCGCGTCGGCCGGACCGACCATCCAGCCCACGCGCCAGCCGGTCATCGCGTAGGTCTTCGCGACACCGTTGACGAGGATCGTCTGGCCTGCGGCATCCGGCACCGCCTCGACGATCGAGGTCGCCTTGATGCCCTCGTAGGTGAGGTTCTGATAGATCTCGTCGGAGATGATCCAGATGCCGTGCTCGACGGCCCACTCGCCGATCGACTTCGTCTCCTCGGCGGTGTACACGGATCCGGTCGGGTTCGACGGCGACACGAAGACGAGCACCGTGGTGCGCTCGGTACGCGCGGCCTCGAGCTGCTCGACGGTCACCTTGTAGTCCTGGTCGGCGCCGGCGAACACCTCGACCGGGACGCCGTCGGCGAGACGGATCGCCTCGGGGTACGTGGTCCAGTACGGCGCGGGCAGCAGCACCTCGTCGCCCGGGTTCACCACGGCCTGGAACGCCTGGTAGACGGACTGCTTGCCGCCGTTGGTGACGATGACCTGGCTGGGGGAGACTTCGATCCCCGAGTCGCGCAGAGTCTTCGCGGCGATCGCCTCGCGCAGCGCTGGCAGCCCCGGAGCAGGGGTGTAACGGTAGCTCGCAGGGTCGGCGAGCGCCGTCGCTGCGGCATCCACGATGAACTGCGGCGTCGCGAAGTCCGGCTCGCCCGCCGCGTAGGAGATGATCGGCTTGCCCTCGGCCTTGAGGGCCTTGGCCTTGGCATCCACCTTGAGGGTGGCGGACTCGGCGATGGCGGACAGCTTGCGAGAGAGAGGTGCGCGTTCGGTCACGCCTTCGAGCGTACTCGGATCGTCGCCTGGCAGGAGGTCGCCGACGACATCAAGTTCGCCTGTTCTTTACGCGTTCGGCAAGTCCGTGCAGGGATGCTCCCGCGAACCAAGGTGACGCGCTGAGACAGAGTGTGCGGCATGAGACAGCGCCGGGCTGGGGCCGCCTCATGCTGGAAACTCTGTCTCGTGCCGAGATGCTGAGTCGCGTGATCTTGAGTTGTGCGCCGGATGCCGCGTCAGAGGCCGTGGGCCTGGGCGACGGCCGCGAGCGTGATGCGCCCGTCCTGGGTGTTGAGGCCCTTGGCCAGGGCGAGGTCGTCTGCCGCAGCGCGCTCCCAGCCCTTGCCGGCGATCGCCGAGACGTACGGGAGGGTGGCGTTGGTCAGTGCGCGGGTCGCCGTCTCCGGCACGGCGCCCGGCATGTTCGCGACGCAGTAGTAGATCGAATCGTGCACGGCGAAGGTGGGGTCGTCGTGCGTGGTCGGGCGTGAGCCCTCGAAGCATCCGCCCTGGTCGATCGCGATGTCCACCAGAACCGAGCCGGACTTCATCGTGGCGACCATCTCGTCGGTGACGAGTTTCGGGGCCGCGGCCCCCGGGATCAGGACGGAACCGATGACGAGGTCGGCCGTCGCGAGCTCCTCGGCGATGTCGTAGCGGCTGGAAGCGCGCGTCTCGATCGCACCGCCGTATCGGTGCTCCAGCTCACGCAGCCGCGGCAGCGAGATGTCGATCACGGTGACCTTCGAACCGAGGCCGAGCGCGTTGGCTGCGGCGTGCTCGCCGGCGACACCGCCGCCGATCACGACGGTCTTCGCCCGCGGAGTGCCGGCGATGCCGCCGAGGAGGACACCGCGCCCGCCGGCTGAGCGCATCAGCGAGTAGGAGCCCATCGTGACCGAGAGGCGGCCGGCGATCTCGCTCATCGGCACGAGCAGCGGCAGGGTGCGATCGGGCAGCTGCACCGTCTCATAGGCGACGGCGGTGGTGCCCGCGTCGACGAGAGCCGTCGTCAGCGCCCGGTCGGCGGCGAGGTGCAGATAGGTGAAGAGCGTCAGGTCGGGGCGGAGGAAGCCGTACTCCTGTGCGATCGGCTCCTTGACCTTGATCAGCAGATCGGCTTCGCCCCACACCTCGTCGGCGGACGCGATGATCTCGGCGCCGGCTGCGCGATAGGCGTCGTCGTCGATGCGCGACCCGAGCCCGGCGCCCGACTGCACGAGGACGCGATGCCCCTCGTGGACGAGGCGATCGGCGCCGGCCGGAGTGAGGGCGACGCGGCTCTCGTTGTTCTTGACCTCGGTGGGCACGGCGATCTTCATCGATCCTCCAGATAGTGGTGGCGGTGAGGCAATGATCGCAGAATCATCGGCACGAGAAAAGATTCGCTGAAGACTATTCGAAGCAGGCGCAGATCCTGAATAATCATTCGGATGGAGATGCCATCGGAAGCCCCTCGGCCGAATACTCTGCGAGCGCCGGCCCTCGACCCGGTCGACGCGCAGATCGTCGGCCTGCTCGCGGCCGACGGCCGAATGACGAACGCCGAGCTCGCCGCCACGCTCGGCGTCGCTCCGTCGACCGCTCATGCGCGGCTGCGATCGCTCCTCGACAGAGGCGTGATCACCGGATTCCACGCCAGTGTCGACGAGCGGATGCTGGGCGCCGGCCTTCAGGCGGTCATCGGCGTCACGCTGCGCCCGAGCGGACGGCGCGAGAGCATCGTCGAGTTCGCCGACCGGGTGCGCGGACTGCCGCAGGTCATCCAGGTGTTCTTCCTCGGCGGAGACGACGACTTCCTGCTGCACATCGCGGTCACCGACTCGTCGCAGATGCGCGAGTTCGTCCTCGAGCACCTCTCCGCGCAGAGCAGCGTGGCCTCGACGCGTACCAGCATCGTCTTCGACTACCACCGCAATTCTGTCGCCGCGTCGTTCGAGTGAACGTGATGCCGGGAGCGGCCGGACGTCACCCCAGGTCGTAGAGGTGCATGAGGTCGGCACCGACGATGCCGCCGGACACCAGCACGATCGCCCCGAAGATCGCCAGCGGCAGCGGCTTCGGCACTCGGATCAGCAACAGCATCCCCGCGATGAGGAGCAGTCCGAAGAACCACCACCCGAAGATGAACAGGTACGCCGGGATCATGAAGAGGAGGAACGCCTCCGCCGGCACGGATCCAGGGATCAGCCGTGATTCCGAGACGAGCAGCACGAGCGCCGAGAAGATGACCACGGCCGAGACGATGAAGATCGTCCGGGCGATGGCGCGGCGTCGCGGTCCGGTACCAGCGATGGTTTCAGAGGTGAGCATGCCTGGGAACGTACTCGGATCCGCCCGGTGACGTTCGGGTTGTCCACAGGCCGCGGGTGCAGGACGAGGCCCCCGGATGCTGCGGGTCTCGCAGCAACCGGGGGCCAGGGGTTCTTCGGGCGCGGCCTCGCCGGGGTGTCCGGCTCGCCGCAGAGCCGGCGTCAGCCGAACTGGTTCATCGTGTTGTGCTGACCGCCGGCCTTGAGGGCGGCATCGCCAGCGAAGTACTCCTTGTGGTTGTCGCCGAGGTCGGACCCTGCCATGTTCTGGTGCTTGACCGTGGCGATCCCGCCGCGGATCTCGCGGCGCTGGACGCCCTTGACGTAGGCGAGCATCCCCTCGTCGCCGAAGTACCCCTTGGCGAGATCGTCGGTCGACAGCGCAGCCGTGTGATAGGTCGGGAGCGTGATGAGATGGTGGAAGATCCCCGCGCGGGCTGCGCTGTCGCGCTGGAACGTGCGGATCTTCTCGTCGGCCAGCCGTGCGAGCTCGGTGTCGTCGTACTCGATGCTCATGAGGGCGTTGCGGTCGTATGCCGAGACATCCGTCCCGTCTTCCGCGAGCAGGTCGTACGCCTGCTGACGGAAGTTCAGCGTCCAGTTGAACGACGGGCTGTTGTTGTAGACGAGCTTCGCGTTCGGGACTTCACGGCGGATCGCATCGACCATGCCCGCGATCTGCTCCACATGCGGCTTCTCCGTCTCGATCCACAGCAGGTCAGCGCCGTTGCGCAGCGACGTGATGCAGTCGAGCACGACGCGCTCCTCACCGGTACCGGGGCGGAACTGGTACAGGTTGCTGGCCAGGCGCTTCGGGCGCAGCAGCGCGCCGTCACGCTTGATCACCACGTCGCCGTTGCCGAGGTCATCCTCCGAGACCACTTCGACGTCGAGGAAGGAGTTGTACCGGTCGCCGAGGTCGCCCGGCTCGTGCGTGACGGCGAGCTTCTGCGTGAGGCCGGCGCCGAGCGAATCGGTGCGGGCGACGATGATGCCGTTGTCGATGCCGAGCTCGAGAAACGCGTGCCGGACTGCGTTGATCTTCGCGATGAAGTCCTCATGCGGCACGGTGACCTTGCCGTCCTGATGGCCGCACTGCTTCTCATCCGAGACCTGATTCTCGATCTGGATGGCGCACGCGCCCGCCTCGATCATCTTCTTGGCGAGGAGGTAAGTCGCCTCCGGGTTGCCGAAGCCCGCGTCGATGTCGGCGATGATCGGGACGACATGCGTCTCGTAGTTGTCGATCTGGGACTGGATGAACTCGACAGCGGTCTCGTCGCCGCCGGCACGGGCGGCGTCGAGCTGGGAGAAGAGCAGGTCGAGCTCACGGGCGTCGGCCTGGCGGAGGAAGGTGTAGAGCTCCTCGATCAGGGCGGGCACCGCGGTCTTCTCGTGCATCGACTGGTCCGGCAGCGGGCCGAACTCGGAACGGAGTGCGGCGACCATCCACCCGGAGAGATAGAGGTACCGCTTGCTGGTGGACTTCAGGTGCTTCTTGATAGAGATGAGCTTCTGCTGCCCGATGAAACCGTGCCAGACCCCGAGCGACTGGGTGTACGCCGACGAGTCGGCGTCGTACTCCTCCATGTCGCGGCGCATGATGTCGGCCGTGTACTGCGCGATCTCCAGTCCGGTGCGGAACCGGTTCTGCGCGCGCATCCTGGCGACGGATTCGGGGTTGATGGCGCGCCAGCTGGAGCCCTGCGCATCCTTCAGCGTCTGGAGCGTGTCGATGTCGTTCTGGTACGGGGTCATGTCATGCCCTTCGTGGGTGGTGGACGGTCAGTCGGTCTCGGTGAGGTAGCGGTTGTACGCACCGAGCGTGAGAAAGGAGGGGAACTCCTCCTTCAGCGCGACTTCGCGGAAGATCTCGGCCGCGTCGTCGAACCGGTCTCCTGCCGAGCGGGTGGCCTGGGCGAGCACCTGCGTGATCAGGCCCTCGACGTACTCGGGAGTGATCGCCGTGCCGTCCTCGGTGGAGCGATCCTGGTGGATCCACTGCCACACCTGCGAGCGGCTGATCTCCGCCGTCGCCGCATCCTCCATCAGGTTGTCGATCGCCACGGCGCCGAGGCCGCGCAGCCATGCCTCGAGGTAGCGGATCGCCACCGACACGTTGTCGCGCACTCCCTGAGCGGTGATGGGCCGGCCGATGTGCAGGTCCAGCAGATCGGATGCCGTCACGTGCACGTCGTCGCGCTGACGGTCGACCTGGTTCGGGCGGTCGCCGAGCACCGCATCGAACTCCGCCTGCGCGGTGGCGATCAGGTCGGGGTGCGCCACCCAGGTGCCGTCGAAGCCGTCTCCCGCCTCGCGCCTCTTGTCGGCGGACACCTTCTCGACGGCACGGGCCGTGACCTCGGCATCCCGGCGATTCGGGATGAATGCGCTCATGCCGCCGATGGCGAAGGCCCCGCGCTTGTGGCAGGTCTTCACCAGCAGCTCGGTGTACGCCCGCATGAACGGCACCGTCATCGTGACCTCGCTGCGGTCCGGCAGCACGAAGCGCGCACCGCGGCCGCGATAGTTCTTGATGATCGAGAAGATGTAGTCCCAGCGCCCGGCGTTGAGGCCTGCGCAGTGGTCGCGCAGCTCGTACAGGATCTCGTCCATCTCGAATGCGGCGGGCAGGGTCTCGATGAGGACGGTCGCGCGGATCGTGCCGTGCGGGATGCCGATGTACTCCTCGCTGAAGCGGAACACGTCGTCCCACAGCTTCGCCTCTTCGCTGGACTCGATCTTGGCGATGTAGAAGTACGGCCCGCGGCCGGCGTCGATGAGCGCCTGGGCGTTGTGGAAGAAGTAGAGCCCGAAGTCGACCAGCGAGCCCGATGCGGCCATCCGGCGACCCGCGCGGTCGGTGAACTCCATGTGCTTCTCGGTGAGGTGCCAGCCGCGCGGCCGCATCACGATCGTCGGCGTGCGCTCGGCGGTGACGCGATACTCCTTGCCCTCCGGGCTTGTGAAGCTGAGTTCGCCGCGGATCGCATCGCGCAGCGACAGCTGCCCCTCGATGACGTTCTTCCAGGTGGGGCTGGTGGCGTCCTCCTGATCGGCCAGCCAGACCCGCGCCCCGGAGTTCAGCGCGTTGATGGTCATCTTCGGGTCGGTGGGGCCGGTGATCTCGACGCGACGGTCCTCGAGTCCTGGGCCGGCTCCGGCGACGCGCCAGTCGGCGTCCTCGCGGATGTGCGCGGTGTCGTCGCGGAAGCGCGGGTCGTGGCCGTTGCCGATCTCGAACCGCCGGCGCATCCGGTCGGCGAGACGGTCGTGCCGTCGGTTGGTGAAGCGGTGGTGCAGCTCGGTGAGAAAGGCGACCGCCTCGGGCGTGAGGATCTCGTCATAGCGATCGCGGGTGGGGCCCGTGAGCTCGATCGCGGGTCCCTGCTGCGCCGTCTGGATCGGCGCGGTGAACGCGGCAGCGGTGGGAGTGGTCATGATGAGTCCTTTCGGTCGTTCTCGGCGGTGGAACTGCCGGGTGGCTTGGTTCCACTGTGGGTGAAGTTTCTGCATCCGCCTGGCCAAATCGCATGTGAAGTTTGGCTGAAATTCTTCTTCTGTGACAGAATCGGCGCCATGGTCACCGTTGACACCGCAGAAGAGACCGACGCCCTCACGATCGGCCGCCGCATCCGCCAGCTGCGCACGGCGCGCGGGATGACCCTTGACGACCTCGCTTCGGCCGTCGACCGGGTGCCCAGCCAGCTCTCGATGATCGAGACCGGCAAACGCGAGCCGAAGCTCACCGCCCTGCAGGCGATCGCCCGTGCCCTCGGAGTCACGATCGACGCGCTGCTCGAGGGCGAGCCCCTCGACGAGCGCAGCGCCGCGGAGATCGCGCTGGAGCGGGCGATGAAGGGGCAGACGTTCCAAGCCCTCGGCATCGAGCCGTTCCGGATCGGCAAGGGAATGCCGACCGACGCGCTGAAGGCGCTGCTCGCGCTGCACGGCGAGATCGACCGACTGCGCGATGAGCGGGCGGCGACCCCGGAGGAGGCGCGGAGGGCGAACGTCGAGCTGCGCCATCTCATGCGCCGTCAGGACAACCACTTCGCCGACCTCGAGACGAAGGCCTCCGAGATCCTCACCGCGGTCGGGCACCCGGGAGGGCCGCTCACGCAGCGCACCGCATCCGAGATCGCGGCGTACCTCGGATTCACCCTGCACTATGCGCCCGACCTGCCGCAGACCACCCGCAGCGTCGCCGATCTCGCGAACGGGCGCCTTTACCTTTCCAGCCAGGTGCCGGCGAAGGGGGACGCGCGCACGGCGGTGCTGCAGGCGCTCTCCTCCCGGATGCTGGGGCACTCCGAGCCCCGCAGCTATGCCGAGTTCCTCCGCCAGCGGGTCGAGACGAACTACCTGACCGGCGCGCTGCTCATCCCGGAGGCCCACGTCGTGCCCGCCCTGAAGGATGCGAAGGCCCGCCGGGCGATCTCGATCGAAGACCTCCGCGACACCTACTCGGTGTCGTACGAGACCGCGGCGCACCGCTTCACGAACCTGGCGACGCGCCACCTCGACATCCCCGTGCACTTCCTGAAGGTGCACGAGTCGGGAACGATCACGAAGGCCTACGAGAACGACGACGTCAACTTCCCCACCGACCGGCTCGGTGCCATCGAGGGGCAGATGTGCTGCCGCCGGTGGACGAGCCGGGTCGTCTTCGACGAGGATGACCGCTTCAACCCGTACTACCAGTACACCGACACCGGCAACGGCACCTACTGGTGCACCGCTCGGGTCGAATCGTCCAGCGAAGGCCTGCACTCGGTCAGCGTCGGCGTGCGCTTCGACGACACGAAGTGGTTCGTGGGGCGTGACACCGCGAACCGCGGTACGTCGAAGCACTCCGTCGAGGTCTGCTGCCGGCGGGCGCCGGCCGACCTCGAGCAGCGCTGGCGCGACAACTCCTGGCCGAACGTGCGCACGCCGCGCACCCTGCTCGCGACGCTGCCGACCGGAGCCTTCCCCGGGGTCGATACGACCGACGTGTACGAGTTCCTCGA
>NZ_PGGU01000004.1:157245-255071 GCF_002872075.1 Microbacterium aurantiacum
CCGCGCCGGTCAGCCGGCCAGGCCTCGCAGCACGATCTCCAGGCCCTGCTCGAAGGCGGCGTCGACGTCGCCGCCCTGGCGGAAGCCGCCGTTCTGCTCCATCATGCAGAATCCGTACGCCCACGCGGTGAGGGTGCGTGCTGCCGGGAGCGGGTCGCCGGGAGCGAACTGCGCGACGGCGCCGAGAAGCGTCGTCATCAGCGGGGCGACCACGTCGGGCGACGGGCCGGCGAGCGGGTCGGGTGCGCAGAAGAGGAGCGCTGTGACGTTCGGCGACCGGGCGGCGAGTGCCCTGAGTGACCGGGCGACGCCGACGAGGACCTCTCGCGGATCGTGGGCGCGCTCGGTGACCGAAGCGATCCCCGAGGTGAGTTCGACCACCGCGTCGTCGGCGGCAAGCCGGAGGAGCTCGTGGCGGTTTGCGGCGCGCTTGTAGAGGCTCGGTGCGCGGATGCCGACGGCGGATGCGACGGAGCTCATCGTCACCGCATCCACACCGTCGCGTTCGGAGATCTCGCGGATCGCGTTCACCAGCGTCTCGGGGCTGACTCTCTGCGGTGCGGACATGATCCCATCATATGGCTATTGACTGTAGCCATCAAGGCTATGTACTGTAGCCGACATGACAACTCGACTTCTCCGCATCGGCGACGACATCATCGCCGTCCACGCGATCGTGACCGAAGACGGCGTGACCCTCATCGACGCCGGGCTCCCCGGCGATCTGCGGATGCTCCGCGCAGCGCTCGCCGCCGAAGGACTCTCGCTCGGCGACATCCGCGGAATCGTGCTGACCCACGGCGATTCCGACCACATCGGCGTCGCCGAGCGGCTGCGGACGGATCATGGCATCCCCGTGCACATCCACGAAGCCGACGCGGCACTCGCGACCGGGCGCACCCGCGCTCGAGGCGTCAAGGCCGACGCCTGGCGGCTCTGGCCGACGCTCGGGTTCCTCTGGGCGGGGATCCGGCGAGGAATGCTTCGGACCCGCCACGTCGCCGATGTCCGCACGCTCGCCGACGGCGACGTCCTGGAGTTGCCGGGACGCCCCGAGATCATCGCGATCCCCGGGCACACTCCCGGCTCCGTCGCCATCCGGGTTCCGGGCGTCGACGCCCTGTTCCTCGGCGACGCGATCACCACCCGGCACGTGCTCACCGGCGCGGACGGCGCCCGACTCGCGCCGTTCAGCGACGACAAGGAGGCGACGCGGCAGAGCCTGGAGAAGCTCCGCGGTCTCCCGGAGGAACGGATCTTCCCCGGGCACGGTCCCGAGTTCCGTGGCACCGCCGACGACCTGCTCGACGCGCTTGTGTGAGCGCAGCGATGCTCATGCCGGCGGCGCGGCCGGCCTCGAGGGGGAGTACCCCGGAGCTCCGGTGATCGCGGCGATCAGGTCGGAGTAGGTGGCGTCCGCCCCGGTGAACGAACCGTTGTTGCGTCCGTGGCGGAGCACCTCGATCCGGTCGGCGATCGCCCGGACGTCGCTGAGATTGTGGCTGATGAACACGACGCCGAACCCGAGATCGCGCAACCGTTCGATGTGCGTGAGCACCTCGGCCGTCTGGGAGACGCCGAGTGACGCGGTCGGCTCGTCGAGAACGACCAGCCGGGGCTTGCCGATGAGCGTGCGGGCGATCGCGATCGATTGACGTTGTCCCGCCGACAGGTCGCGCAGGAGCGACTTGATGGACGGCACCCGGATCTGCAGGTCCTGCAGCGCCGCCCGCGCGGCGAGCTCCATCTCGCCCTCTCGCAGCCCGCCGTGACGCTGGAGTTCGCGGCCGAGGAAGATGTTCGCGGTGACATCGAGGTTCTCGCAGACGGCGAAGTCCTGGAAGACGGTCGCGATGCCGTGCTGGTGCGCGGCGGAGGGGGAGGGGATCGCCACCTCGACGCCGTCGATCCGGATGACGCCGGACGACGGCTCCAGCGCGCCCGCGATGATCTTCGCGAGGGTCGACTTGCCGGCGGCGTTGTCACCGACCAGGCCCACGACCTCCCTCGCGTGCACCTCGAAGTCGACGTCGGTCAGAGCCTTGATCGCCCCGAAGTGACGGCTGATGCCCTGCATCGACAGCAGCGGCGGCGGGGGTGCGGGGTCGTTCATGATCGCTCCTCGAAACGTTGGAGAACGTCCGTCGTCTGAATGATCTCGACGAGCGCGCCGGCGAGAACGGAATCCGGGGGGAGTGTCGATTGGGCGATCGCCATCTCCCGGTGGCGACCGGTGTTGACGTGCTCGCGCACCGCCGTGGAGAACGCGTCGAAGAAGGCGTCTCCGGCCTGCGCGAGTTCGCCGCCGACCACGATCAGGCCGGTGCCGAGCCCCTGGGCCAGTCCCGCGACGACACGGCCGATGGTGCTTCCCGCATCGGCGACGACACGGCGGCAGCCCTGATCTCCTGCGGCGGCCTGCGAGACGACATCGCGGAACGTGAGGTTGCCGTAGTGGCTGCGGAGCGGGGCGAGCAGGGCGTTCGCCCCCACGACGGTGTCGAGGCAGCCCCGCAGACCGCAGCGGCAGATCTGACCCTGCGGGTCGACCTGGATGTGACCGATCTCCCCGGCGGTTCCGTCCGCGCCGCGATGCAACCGGGAATCGATGACGATGCCGGCGCCGGTGCCGTCGGACGCGACGACGGTGATGCTGTCGGGCACGCCTCTGGACGCACCCAGCGTGGCTTCGGCGAGAGCGGCCATGTTGGCGTCGTTCTCGACGATGACGGGGCAACCCAGGCGCTGCGCGAGGGTCGGGGCGATCGCGGCGTCATCCCACCCGGGCATCAGACCGCTGAAGGTGATCATCCCAGTGACCGGATCGATCGGTGCGGGAATCGCCAGGCACACCCCGAGCAGCTCATCCGGTTCCGAACCGATCATCTGGAGCATCTCGAAGATGAGCACCGCGGTGCGATCCAGCACCGTGTCCATGGGATGGTCGGGGGGCAGGGGCAGTCGCCGCTCCTCGAGGATCTCCTGCCCGGTGTCCGCGATCCGCACGCGGATGGCCCTCGCGGTGACGTGCGCCGCGATGACGAGCCCGCTTCGGCGGGCCATCGTGACCAGCACGGCTCGGCGGCCGCTGCGGGATGTGGGCCGGGTCTCGATCAGGCCGGTCTGGGAGAGTTCCTTGACGATGGCGGAGACCGTCGCGGCCGACAGTGCTGTCGCTTCGGCGAGCTCCACCTGGGTGAGCCCGCCGAAGCGCTTGACAGCATCCACGATTTTCGCCGTGTTGGCCTCGCGTAGGGCAGATTGCGAGCCCGCCGCTGATCTGCTCACAGCCGGAGCCTATCAGCGCACATCGTGGTCACGACCGCATCAAGCCGCGCGCGCGGCCCGCTTCTTGTTCCACACGTCGAATGCGACGGCGACGAGCAGGACGAGGCCCTTGACGACCTGCTGAGTCGGCTGGTCGACGCCCATCAGCTGCATCCCGTTGCTCATCACGGCCATGATCAGGCCGCCGATGATCGCGCCGCCGACGCGTCCGACACCGCCGGTGACGGCGGCGCCGCCGATGAAGCAGGCGGCGATCGCATCGAGCTCGAACATGTTGCCGGCACCCGGCTGGGCGCCGTTCGTACGGGCGGAGAAGAGCACGCCGGCGACGGCCGCGAGCATCCCCATGTTCACGAAGATCCAGAAGTTGACCTTGCGGACCTTCACGCCCGAGAGGATCGCGGCGTTCAGGTTGCCGCCGATGGCGTAGACGTGACGGCCGAACACCGTCTTCTGCGTGAGCAGCGTGTAGGCGATGATGAGCGCCGCCAGGATGATCAGCACGTACGGGAGGCCGCGGCTGGCCGCGAGCTGGAAACCGAACCACATGACGACGATGGCCACGGCGACGATCTTCAGCACGAAGAGCGGCATCGACTCGACCGCCTGCTGGTAGGCGAACTTCGCGCGCCTGCGGCGGAGCTGCCACACGGCGTAGCCGATGACCCCGATGGCGAAGATGGCGACCGTGAAGACGTCGAACTTGATCGCGAACTCGAACGTGAGTCCGGCGAATCCGACCGCATAGCTGCCGAGATCGACCGTGCCGAACATGCTGTTCAGGAACCCGTTCGCGATCTGGTAGTAGGTGCCGCCGAACGGCGAGAGCGAGATGCTGCCGAGCACGAGGTAGGTGAGTCCGCGGAACAGAAGCATCCCCGCGAGGGTCACGATGAACGCCGGGATGCCGACGAAGGCGACCCAGAATCCCTGCCAGGCGCCGACGATGATGCCCACGACGAGTGCGGCGATCACGCCCGCCCACCACGGCATGTCCATGCGGATCACGACGACGGCTGCCACGGCGCCGGTCAGGGCGACGACCGATCCGACGGAGAGGTCGATGTGGCCGGCGATGATCACGATGACCATGCCGATCGCCAGCACCAGGATGTACGAGTACTGCAGGACGATGTTGGTGAGGTTGCCCGGGGCGAGGAAATTCGGGTTGAGCACCGCGAAGAAGATGACGATCGCCACGAAGGCGACGAGGATCCCGCTCTGGCGAAGGTTTCGCGTCGCGAGGTTCCAGAGGTTGCTGACGACGGTCATCGGCCGGTTCCTTCCAAAGTCATGAGGTGCATGAGTTTCTCCTGTGTCGCTTCGGATGCGGCGACTTCGCCGGTGATGCGTCCGAATGCGAGGGTGTAGATGCGATCGCAGACGCCGAGCAGTTCGGGGAGCTCCGAGGAGATCACCAGTACGCCCTTCCCGGCTGCGACCAGTTCATTGATGATCGTGTAGATCTCGTACTTCGCGCCGACGTCGATTCCGCGCGTCGGTTCGTCGAGGATGAGGATCTCGGGTTGAGTCTCGATCCATTTGCTCAGCACGACCTTCTGCTGGTTGCCGCCGGACAGCGTCCCGACCACGCTCAGCACGCTGGGTGCCTTGATCTTCATGTTCTCGCGGTAGCGCGCGGCGACCCGGAGCTCTTCATTGTCGTTCAGCCAGCCGGCCTTGCTGATCCGCTTCGGCGACGCTGCCGTGATGTTGTGGCGGATGTCGTCGATCAGGTTGAGGCCGTAGCGCTTCCGGTCCTCGGTGGCGTAGGCGATGCCCGCGTCGATCGCCGCGCTGACGGTGGAGGTGGAGACCTCCTGGCCGCGGACGAAGACGCGTCCGCTGAGGCGCTTGCCATAGGTGCCGCCGAACACGCTCATCGCGAGTTCGGTGCGGCCGGCGCCCATGAGTCCGGCGATGCCGACGACCTCTCCTGCGCGCACGGTGAGGTTGGCGCCGGAGACGACGATGCGGTCGGACTGCGTGGGGTGACGTACCGTCCAGTCCTCGATGCGGAGGACCTCCTCGCCGATGTGCGGCTCGCGCTCGGGGTAGCGGTGGTCGAGATCGCGGCCCACCATGCCTCGGATGATGCGCTCCTGCGACGCGTCGGGCTCGGACATGTCGATCGTCTCGATCGTGAGTCCGTCTCGGATCACCGTGGTCTTCTCGGCGATGGCTGCGATCTCGTTCAGCTTGTGGGAGATGATGATGGAGGTGATGCCCTGCTCTGCGCGCAGATCGCGCAGCAGCTGCAGCAGGTGCTCCGAGTCCGAGTCGTTCAGCGCGGCCGTCGGCTCGTCGAGGATCAGAAGGCGCACGTTCTTCGCCAGTGCCTTCGCGATCTCGATCAGCTGCTGCTTGCCGACGCCGAGCTGGTTGACGTGCGTATTGGGGTTCTCGGCGAGGCCGACGCGGGCGAGGAGCTGCGCGGCATCCGCGTTGGTCCGGTCCCAGTCGATCAGCCCGCGCGAGAGACGCTCGTTGCCGAGGAAGATGTTCTCCGCGACGCTGAGGTGGGGAACCAGGGCGAGCTCCTGGTGGATGATGACGATGCCCTGGCGCTCGCTGTCGTTGATGCTGGAGAACTGCACCGGCTCTCCGTTGAAGATGATCTCGCCGTCGTACGTGCCGTGCGGGTACACGCCGGACAGCACTTTCATGAGAGTGGACTTGCCTGCGCCGTTCTCGCCGCAGATCGCATGGATCTCGCGCTCATTCACGGTGAGATTGACGCCCTGGAGCGCCTTGACGCCCGGGAATGTCTTCGTGATGTCGCGCATCTCGAGGATCGCCTGTGACATGTTCTTCCTGCCTCGATGGTGTTCGGGGTGCGCCGTCGCACGGCGCACCCCGAACCGCTCTGATGGGGGACTGTTACTCCGCCTGGCCGGAAGCGACCTCTTCTGCGGTCCAGTAGCCCGAGTCGACGAGCAGGGGCACGATGGTGTCCTTGTAGACGATGTCGCTGGTGAGAAGGTACGACGGCACGACCTTCACGCCGTTGTCGTACGTCTCCGTGTCGTTCGCCTCGGGCTCGTCGCCCTCCAGGATCGCGGTCGCGGTCTTGATCGACTGCTCGGCCAGCTTGCGCGTGTCCTTGAAGATCGAGGCGAACTGCACGCCCTGGTCGATGAGCGCGATGGAGGCGATCTCCGCATCCTGGCCCGTGACGATGGGCAGGCCGTCTGCGATCGTGGTGCCGAGGCCCGTGCCCTGGAGCGCGGTGATGATGCCTCGCGAGAGACCGTCGTAGGGCGAGAGCACGCCGTGCAGCGGGGTGCCGTTGCCGTAGGACGCGGTGAGGATGTCCTCCATGCGCTTCTGCGCCGTCTCCTGCTGCCAGCGCAGGATCGCTGCCTGCTCGATCGTCGTCTGACCGGACGGCACGTTCAGCACCTTCGAGTCGAGGTACGGCTGGAGGGTGTCCATCGCGCCCTTCCAGAAGAAGTGCGCGTTGTTGTCGTCGAGCGAACCGGCGAACAGCTCGATGTTGAACGGGCCGGTCGCGTCGCCCTCGCTGCCGTCAGCCTTGAGGATGCCCAGTCCGACGAGCAGGGACGTCGCCTGCTGCACGCCGACCTCGTAGTTGTCGAACGTGACGTAGAAGTCCACGTGCTCGCTGTCGCGGATGAGGCGGTCGTATGCGATGACCGGGATGTCTGCAGCGGCGGCCGCGTCGAGCTGGCTCGAGAGAGCGGTGCCGTCGATCGCGGCGACGATCAGCAGGTCGGCGCCTTCCGTGATCATCTGGTCGATCTGCTGGCTCTGCGTCGGGATGTCGTCGGATGCGTACTGCAGGTCGACGTCGTAGCCCGCCTCTTCGAGACCGGCCTTCACGGCGTCGCCGTCGGCGATCCACCGCTCCGAGGTCTGGGTGGGCATCGAGACGCCGACCGTGATGTCCTTGGTCTCGGTGCCGCCGCCGTCGTTGCCGCCGGTGCTGGTGACACTGCACCCGGAGAGCACGAGCATGGCTGCTGCCCCGAGGGCAGCGAGTGCGCGCTTCTTCATTCGAAAACTCCTTTGTCTGTTCCGCGCACACCACCGTGCGCGAGTTCTGCTGCTGATCGGCTGGCTCGAGACGATCGCTGCGATTGAACGATGCTTGAGTTCGAGACGTGAAGTCAAGGGCTGTTACCGTTCTGTGACGAAACTCGACGGCCGGAGCGAGCGTTCGCGCTAACTTTGCTACTCCCGTCTCGATTACTCAGAACGAATGATCTACCCCGACGCCCCGCTTGAGTTCGAGAGGCGAAATCAATGACGAGGGTCAATCGCGGGCGGTCTGAAGCAGTGCCCACAGCTCGGCTCGAGCGGGAAAAGTCGACAGATCCATGCCCAGGATCGTGCTCGCCTGAGCGATCCGCGAACGCAGCGTGTGTCGATGGATGTCCAGCGAATTCGCCGCCGACTCGATCCGCGCGTCGTACTCCAGCCAGCTCCGCAGCGAGCGCTCGAGCTGGGCTTCGCTCTGCCGGTCATGAGCGCGCAGCGATGCCAGCCGTGACTCCGCCACCAGGCGCGCCTCGTCGGTGGCGAGGGCGCTGAGGATGCTGGACCCGACGGTGTCGGCGTATCGGATCACGCCCTCGCCCCGCTGCTGGCGCAGCGCCGCGAGAGCCTGCGCGTGCGCGCGGGAGAACGCGTCGTACGATTCGGGTTCCGAGACCCCGAGGCGGATCCCGAATCGGAGGGCGACCTCGTCGAAGAGCTCCTCGTCCGCAGCCGATACGCACACGGTGACGCCCTCGACGGATTCGGCGAGGAAGGACGTGACTCCGTGCTCGGTGCGCCGCCGCTCCCACCAGTCCGAGAGAGGTCCGACGGGGGCATCGGTGGTGACGGCGACGACCACCGGTGCCGTCGGGATGCTGCCGAGCACCCTCCGCGCCAGCGTCGGATCGTCGGCGAGGAGCGAGTCCAGGAGCTGTGCGTTCAGCCGCCGGCGGCTGCGGGCCAGCTGATCGCTCTGCTCCATGGCGAGACCCGCCATCGCGATGACCGAGGTGACGACCGATCTCGCCTCGGCATCTATCGCGTCGGTCGCGAGGACCACCACTCCGCGAAGATGACCGCCTCGGCCGACGGTGAACAGCATGAACGTGCGGCCGTCGATCGTGAGCGACTGTCCGGCCTCCAGGCCGCGGGCGAGGATCTCCATGATCCGCGCGGCGAGTTCGTCGAGGACGGCGGCGTCGACGGCGTTCCGTGGATGCGAGACGCTCAGGGCTCCTGCCGCATCGAACATCCCGACCCAGGCGTCGAGGCGGCGGCCGAGTTCGGCGAGGGTGGCGTCGAGGCCGTGAGGCCGGAGTGCGGCGAGAGCGAGGGCACGCTGGGCGTCCAGGGCCCAGGACCTCCTGGCGTAGGCCTGCGCGGCGATGGCCTCCGAGTGCGCTCGCGCGACCGCGATGAACGGCGTCCGGTACGGCACCTCGAACAGCGGCATCCCGCGCGCGACGCAAGCCGTGATGAGCTCCTCGGGGACGCCGACGCGATGCACCTCGGTGCCGAACCCGAGTCCGAGGACCCCTCGATCGGCGAGCCGGCCCACGTAGGTGTCGATGCCCGCATCGTCGGCGAACTGGGTCCCGGTCGTCAGAAGAGCGAGATCTTCGGCGAGGAACGGGGTCGGATCGGCGAGGTCCGAACTGTGCACCCACCGCAGCGGACGATCCAGTGCACCTTCAGAGAGAGATTCGGCCGGTGACACGAGACGAAGACCCAGCTCGCCGCGCTGAAGCAGGGTGCGCAGCGTGGGCTGTTCGGCGACCGGCATCGGGCTCCTTGTGGTAAGTGTACGAACTGGCGAACATCTCGATCAGATTGTACAGGCGGGCGAATGCGCATGCAGTGACCGCGCCCGTACGCTCGCCAGCATGGCACTCCTCGACACCGCAACCACAGCTGTCCCCGTCGGCGGACCCGGCCTCCCTCAGGAGCGCCGCCTGGTCACCGAGCTTCCCGGCCCGCGTTCTGCGGAGATCCTGGCGCGCAAGGCGGATGCCGTGGCATCCGGCGTCGGCCACACCGTGCCCGTGGCGGCCGTCGCCGCCGGTGGCGGGGTCGTCGTCGATGCCGACGGAAACTCGCTGATCGACCTCGGCAGCGGCATCGCCGTCACCACCGTCGGCAACGCGCACCCGAAGATCGCCGCGGCCGTCGCCGCCCAGGCCGCCCAGTTCACGCACACCTGCTTCATGATCTCGCCGTACGAGTCGTACATCGAGGTGGCCGAGGCGCTGAACCGGATCACTCCGGGCGACTTCGTGAAGAAGACGGCGCTGTTCAACTCCGGTGCCGAAGCCGTCGAGAACGCGATCAAGATCGCCCGCAAGCACACCGGCCGCCAGGCGGTCGTCGCCTTCGATCATGGTTACCACGGTCGCACCAACCTCACCATGGCGCTCACTGCGAAGGCGATGCCGTACAAGAGCGGCTTCGGGCCGTTCGCCCCGGAGGTCTACCGCGCCTCCGCGTCGTACCCGTTCCGCGACGGACTCACGGGCCCCGAGGCGGCGGACCGCGCGATCCTGCAGCTCGAGAAGCAGATCGGCGCCGACAACCTCGCCGCCGTCATCATCGAGCCGATCCAGGGCGAGGGCGGCTTCATCGTCCCCGCCGACGGCTTCCTGAACGCGGTCGTCGACTGGTGCCGTGCGAACGGCGTCGTCTTCATCGCCGACGAGGTGCAGACCGGCTTCGCCCGCACCGGAGCGATGTTCGCCAGCGACCTCTTCGGCATCGAGCCCGACCTGATCACCACCGCGAAGGGCATCGCCGGCGGCCTCCCGCTCGCCGCCGTCACCGGCCGCGCCGAGATCATGGACGCCTCGCACTCCGGTGGGCTCGGCGGCACCTACGGCGGCAACCCGATCGCCTGTGCGGCAGCTCTCGCGGCGATCGACGTCTTCGAGAACGACGGCATGATCGAACGCGCCCGCGAGATCGAGACACTCGTCAAAGGCCGGCTCGCCGCGATCCAGGAGAGCGACCCGCGCGTCGGTGACATCCGCGGACACGGCGCGATGATCGCCGCCGAGTTCGTCGATCCCGAGACCCAGGCTCCGGATGCCGCGCTCACCGCCGCCATCGCCAAGGCGTGCATCGCGCAGGGGGTCATCGTTCTCACCTGCGGCACGTTCGGCAACGTCATCCGATTCCTCCCTCCCCTCTCGATCGGCGACGATCTGCTCCACGAGGGACTCGACGTCGTCGCCGCGGCGCTCGCCGCGGCCGGTCAGTAGGCCTCGGGTCGCGCGCTCTCGCGCGGCCCGCACCAAGATGTCCGGTCGCGACCCAGGTCGGGGGATCACGGGTCGCGACCGGCACTTTCAATGAAGGAGATTGCAGATGGCTGAGATCACACGCGATGTGCTCATCGTCGGCGCCGGAGCCGCAGGGCTCACGGCGGCGAACGACCTGCGGAAGGCCGGCCTCTCTGTGGCGGTCCTCGAGGCCAGGGACCGGATCGGCGGCCGGCTCTGGACCGACGTCATCGACGGAGCGATGCTCGAGATCGGCGGACAGTGGGTCTCGCCGGACCAGGACGCGCTCATCGAGACCATCGACGAGCTCGGGCTCGAGACATTCAGCCGCTACCGCGAGGGCGACAGCGTCTACGTCGGCCCCGACGGCACCGTCTCGCGCTTCACCGGCGAGATGTTCCCCGTCTCCGCGTCGACCGAGAGCACCATCGCCGAGATCACGGACCGCCTGGACGCGATGGTCGCCGAGATCGATCCGGATCGCCCGTGGGCGCATCCGAAAGCCCAGGAGTGGGACTCGGTCACGTGGGATGCCTGGCTGCGCGCGCAGACCGACGACGACGAGGCTGTCCGCAACCTCGCCTTCGCCACCGGCTCCGCGATGCTCACCAAGCCGACGCACGCGTTCTCGCTGCTGCAGTCGCTGCTGATGGCGGCATCCGCCGGGTCCTATTCGCACCTCGTCGACGCCGACTTCATCCTCGACAAGCGCGTCGTCGGCGGCCTCCAGCAGGTGCCGCTGCTGCTCGCGGAGCGGCTGGGCGACGACGTCATCCTGAATCAGCCGGTGCGGAGCCTGGAATGGGGCGATGACGGGGTCACCGCGATCACCGAGGACCATACGGTGAAGGCGCGGTTCGCGATCCTCGCGCACGCTCCGGTGCTGTACAACCGGATCTCCTTCGTCCCGCCACTGCCGCGTCGGCAGCACCAGATGCACCAGCACATCTCGATGGGCTTTGTGATCAAGGTGCACGCGGTCTACGACCGGCCGTTCTGGCGCGAGCAGGGTCTTTCCGGCACTGCGTTCAGCCCGTACGAGATCTGCCACGAGGCGTACGACAACACCAATCATGGCGACGAGCGCGGCACCCTCGTGGGGTTCGTGTCGGACAACACGGCCGACGGCGTCTTCGAGTTGTCGGCCGAGGAGCGCAAGGAGCGGATCCTCGAGTCCCTCTCGCACTACTACGGCCCCGAGGCGAAGAATCCCGTCGTGTACTACGAGAGCGACTGGGGCAGCGAGGAGTGGACCCGCGGCGCGTACGCGGCGAGCTTCGACATGGGCGGACTGCACCGCTACGGGGCCGACCTGCGCGCCGCAGTCGGGCCGATCCGCTTCGCCTGCAGCGACATCGCGGGCGCCGGTTATCAGCACGTCGACGGCGCGATCCGGATGGGGCGCCTCGCCGCATCCGACATCATCTCCGCCAGCCGAGCTGCCGTCGTCGCGGCGGAAGCGACTGCGGCGACCGAGGGGAGCAACGCATGACCGGATCGATCGTCGTCGGCTACACAGCGACCGATGCGGGGGCGGATGCCGCAGCGCTCGGCGCCCGCATCGCCCGCAGTCTCGGCGCCACCCTGCATCTGGTGATCGTGCTGCCCAAGGAAGGCACGCGCAACGCCGCGGTTCCACCCGAGCGCGCCTATGAGGACCACATCCGCGGACAGGCGAAGAAGTGGCTCGAGGATGCGGTCGTCCGGCTTCCGCAGGAGCTCACCCGGACCGGGCACGTGCGTTTCGCCGAGTCCTTCGCCGAAGGGCTCATCGCCGCCGGCGAGGAGTTCGGGGCCCGGCTGATCGTGGTCGGAGCAGCGGGCGGCGGGATCTTCGGCCGGCACCGCCTCGGCAGCGTCGCATCCGAACTGCTGCACTCCTCGACCATCCCGGTGGCGCTCGCCCCCGCCGGAACCGCCCAGCAGGACGATCACGTCATTCCGCGGGTGACCGCGGCCGTCGGGAAGCGGCCGGGCGCGGACGCCCTGCTCGACGAGGCCGTCGCGGTCGCCGCCGACAGCGGCACCGACCTGCGGCTGGTCTCGCTCGTCCCGTTCGACATGCCCCCGGGGCTCGACACCGGCGCGATCCGCCTGGTCGGCGACGCGCACGCGAGCGACGTTCTCGCCGTCGCGACCGAGCTCCTCCCGGATGGCCGGACCGTCCAGGTCGAAGAGGCACCGGGCGAAAGCGTCGAAGACGCGGTCGCCAACCTCTCCTGGCTCCCAGGTGAGATCATCCTGGTCGGTTCGAGCCGGCTCGCCCAGCCGCGTCGGCTCTTCCTCGGCTCGACCGCGGCGAAGATGCTGCACGAGCTCCCCGTTCCCATGATCGTCGTCCCGCGCACCCGCGCCGAAGCAGGAGTCCGCTGATGAGCAGCACGAGCCGGGCGACGGAGCCCGAATCCGGAGTGACCACTGGCATCTCCACCAAGGGGCTCAAGGCCGGAGCCGTCGGAGTCCTCGGCGCCGTCGTGATCGGCGTCTCCACCATCGCGCCGGCTTACACCCTCACCGCCTCGCTGGGCCCGACGGTCGCGGTGGCAGGCACCCAGGTCCCGGCGATCATCCTCGTCGGATTCATCCCGATGCTGCTCACGGCGTTCGGCTACCGCGAGCTCAATCGCGTGATGCCGGACTCCGGGACGTCCTTCACCTGGGGCGTGCGCGCGTTCGGGCCCTGGATCGGATGGATGACAGGGTGGGGGCTCATCGCCGCGACCGTGATCGTGCTGTCCAATCTTGCCGGCATCGCGGTGGAGTTCCTCTTCCTGCTGATCGCGCAGTTGACGGGCAACCCCGGGATCGCCGACCTCGCGTTCAACCCGATCATCAACGTGGTCGTGTGCCTGCTGTTCATGCTCGGAGCCACGCTCGTCTCCTATCGCGACATGCAGACCACGCAGAAGGTCCAGTACGTCCTGGTGACCTTCCAGGTGGTCGTGCTGGTCGTGTTCGCCGTGGTCGCCATCATCAAGGCGGTCTCGGGAGAGGCGCCCGAACCCACCCCGTTCTCTTGGTCGTGGTTCAATCCGTTCGAGGTTCCGACGTTCAGCGCTTTCGCCGCCGGGCTGTCGCTGTCGATCTTCATCTTCTGGGGATGGGACGTCGTCCTCACCATGAACGAGGAGACGAAAGACCCCGACAAGACGCCGGGCCGCGCGGCGATGCTCACGGTCGTCGTGGTGGTCAGCCTGTACCTGCTGCTGTCGATCGGTCTCATCATGTTCGCCGGGGTCGGCAGCGGTGCTCTCGGCTTGGCGAACGAGGATATCTCCGCGAACGTGTTCTTCGCGCTCTCGGACCCCGTGCTCGGGCCGCTGGCGTTCCTCGTGTCGCTCGCGGTGCTGTCGAGTTCGGCCGCGTCGCTGCAGTCGACGGCGGTCGGCCCGTCGCGCACGCTCCTCGCGATGGGGCACTACGGCGCGCTGCCGAAGAAGTTCGCCAGGGTCAGCCCGCGCTTCTTCACACCGGGCTACGCCACGATCGTGTCGGCGGTGATCGCATCGGCGTTCTACGCGGTCATGAGACTGCTGAGCGAGAACGTCCTCACCGACACCATCCTGTCGCTCGGCATGATGATCTGCTTCTACTACGGCCTCACGGCATTCGCCTGCGTCTGGTATTTCCGCAGGCAATGGTTCGATTCGGCGCGGAGCTTCTTCTTCACCTTCCTGTTCCCGCTCGTCGGCGGTGCCATCCTCGCCGTGCTGTTCGTGACGACGCTCATCGATTCCATGGATCCCGAGTACGGCAGCGGCTCCAACATCGGTGGCCTCGGTCTCGTGTTCGTGCTCGGCGTCGGAATCATCGTCGCGGGCATCGCGATCATGATCTGGCAGGCCATCCGTCGCCCGGCGTTCTTCCGCGGCGAGACGCTCAGCATGGACGCGCCGCCCAGCCGTCGCCGCCGCTGACTTCCGCATCCCTCACAGAAAGAGACTTCATGAGCATTCAGACCGAGCAGGCGCTGCTCGACAGCGTCCCCACCGGCCTCTTCATCGGCGGAGAATGGATCGCCGGCGAGACCGGCGGAACCTTCGACGTGCAGGACCCCGCAACCGGCGACGTCATCCGCACGATCGCCGACGCCACACCGGCTGACGGCATCCGCGCACTCGATGCCGCTGTCGCCGCACAGGACGCGTGGGCGGCCACCGCCCCGCGCACGCGCAGCGACATCCTCCGCCGCGCCTTCGACCTCGTGCAGGAGCACAAGGAGGACATCGCTCTGCTGATGACCCTCGAGATGGGCAAGCCGCTTGCGGAAGCACGAGGCGAGGTCGGCTACGGCGGCGAGTTCCTGCGCTGGTTCAGCGAGGAGGCCGTGCGCATCAACGGCCGATACGGGCTCAACCCCGAAGGCACCGGCCACATGGTCGTCTCCCAGCGTCCGGTCGGACCGTCGTTCTTCGTGACGCCGTGGAACTTCCCGTTCGCGATGGCGACCCGCAAGATCGCGCCGGCGCTGGCCGCCGGCTGCACCGTGGTGATCAAGCCCCCGGCGCTCACCCCGCTCACGACGATGTACTTCGTCTCGCTGCTCGATGCGGCAGGGCTGCCCGCCGGCGTCGTGAACGTCGTGCAGACCTCGCGCTCCAGCGCGCTGTCGGCGCCGATCATCGCCGACCCCCGTCTGCGCAAACTCTCGTTCACCGGGTCGACCGAGGTCGGCCGCAAGCTCATCGCGCAGGCCGCCGAGGGCGTGCTGCGCGTCTCGATGGAGCTCGGCGGCAACGCACCGTTCGTGGTGTTCGAGGATGCCGACCTCGACAAGGCCGTCGAAGGGGCGCTGCTCGCGAAGTTCCGCAACATCGGCCAGGCCTGCACGGCAGCCAACCGCTTCATCGTGCAGGCATCGGTCGCCGAGGAGTTCGCCCGACGGGTCACGGAGCGGGTACAGAGCATGAAGATCGGTCGAGGCACGGAGGACGGCGTCGCGATCGGCCCGCTCATCGACGCGGATGCCGTGGAGAAGGCCGCCGAACTCGTCGGCGACGCCGTCGAGCGGGGAGCGACCCTGCTCGCGGGCGGCAAGGCGGTGGAGGGCACTGGATCGTTCTACGAGCCGACCGTGCTCACCGACGTCGTTGCCGGCAGTGCCATCCTCCGCGAGGAGATCTTCGGGCCGGTGCTCGCGATCGCCACGTTCGAGTCCGAGGAGGAGGCCGTGCGCCTCGCCAACGACACCGAGTACGGCCTGGTCTCGTACGTGTTCACCGAGAACCTGCAGCGCGGACAGCGGATGATCGACAAGCTGGAGACCGGCATGATGGGCCTGAACGTGGGCGTCGTGTCGAACGCGGCCGCTCCCTTCGGCGGCGTCAAGCAGTCCGGTGTCGGCCGCGAGGGCGGCGCTGAGGGCATCCACGAGTACCTGTCCACGAAGTACACGCTGATCCCGGTCTCCTGAGAGCTCGGAAAGGACGAGAACCATGACTGACTACGCCGTCGTCAACCCCGCAACGGGGGAGACCCTGAGCTCCTACGACACCTTCACCGACGAGCAGATCGAGGCTGCGGTCGCCGCCGCCGACACCGCCCACCGCGAGTGGTCGCGTTCCTCGACGGTCGCCGAGCGAGCGGCGTTGATCCGCCGGGTGGCCGAGCTGCACCGCGAGCACCGCGAGTCGCTCGCCGACATCTTCGTCCGCGAGATGGGCAAACCGCGGGAAGCGGCGCTCGGCGAGGTCGACTTCGCCGCCGACATCGCCGAGTACTACGCCGACCAGGCCGAGTCGATCATGGCCGATCAGCCGATCGCCATCCTCGGCGAGGGCTCGGCGATCGTCCGCCGTTCCTCGCTCGGGCCGCTCGTCGGCATCATGCCGTGGAACTTCCCGGCCTACCAGATCGTGCGGTTCGCGGCGCCGAACCTGATCGTGGGCAACACGATCCTGCTCAAGCCTGCGCCGCAGTGCCCCGAGTCGTCGACCGCGATCGCAGCCATCTACGACGAGGCCGGGTTCCCGCCCGGTGCGTACCAGAACGTGCTGGCGACGAACGAGCAGATCGCGAAGATGATCGCCGACCCACGCGTACAGGGCGTCTCGCTGACGGGCTCGGAGCGCGCCGGCTCGGCCGTCGCCGAGGTCGCCGGACGCCACTTGAAGAAGGTGGCGCTCGAACTCGGAGGCTCCGACCCGTTCATCGTGCTCTCCACCGACGACCTGGACGCCACCGTGCAGGCAGGAGTCGACGCCCGCCTCGACAACAACGGCCAGGCGTGCAACGGCGCGAAGCGCTTCATCATCGCCGACGATCTCTACGACGCGTTCGTGGAGAAGTTCACGGCGGCGATGGCGGCCGCGAAACCGTCCGATCCGATGCTCGAGGACACCGTGCTCGGCCCGGTCTCCTCCGAGGCCGCGGCCGCGAATCTGCAGGCGCAGATCGACCAGGCCGTCGCCCAGGGCGCCACGTTGCTCACCGGTGGCACCCGCGAAGGCGCGTTCTTCGCGCCGACCGTGCTCGCCGACGTGACGCCGGCGATGGACGTCTACCACGAGGAGCTTTTCGGGCCGGCTGCGGTCGTCTATCGCGCCGCCGACGAGGACGCCGCCGTCGCCCTGGCGAACGACACCACCTTCGGCCTGGGCTCGTACGTGTTCACCACGGATGCCGAGCAGGCGGAGCGCGTCGCCGACCGGATCGAGGCGGGCATGGTCTACGTCAACCTTGTTCTCGCCGACAGCCCGGAGCTGCCGTTCGGCGGCATCAAGCGCAGTGGTACCGCCCGCGAGCTGGGCCACCTCGCCGCCGACGAGTTCGTGAACAAGAAGCTCATCCGCATCGGCTGACGCGGGCGCTGACGCGACAGGGGAGGGGTGCCGCGGCATCCGTCCCCCGTCGCATCGCGTGTCTCGCACCGTGCGTGCGGAACCCGCGGGACAGGTGCTCGGTTCGGTCTGCGGCTGCAGATGTCGTACACTGGACGAGCAGTTGTCTGCATCCTTTGCCATGCCTGATCGGGTGACATCGAATGCGGACCCCGAGACCTCTTGGTCTCTAGGGCGGTAGCTCAATTGGCAGAGCAGCGGTCTCCAAAACCGCAGGTTGCAGGTTCGATTCCTGTCCGCCCTGCGCGTCAGCGCAACGCTGACACACGAAAGGTACATTCAGGATGGATCAGGACGAACCGCGCGGCGAGGTCGTCGCGGCCGGCGCCACCCGTGTGAAGCAGAACGCCTTCGGGAGGTTCTTCGGCGGGATCGCCCTCTTCATCCGCCAGGTCATCTCCGAGTTGCGCAAGGTCGTCACCCCGACCCGCAAGGAGCTGTTCAAGTTCACCGCAGTGGTGCTCGTCTTCGTTCTCATCGTCATGGGGATCGTCTACGGCTTGGACAACCTGTTCGCCTGGGTCACGCACTGGGTGTTCGGAATCCCTGGCTGATGACGCCCCCGCGGCTCGCGCCGCAGTGATTGGAAAGAAACAACGTGTCTGAACGATATTCCGACGACGCCGACTGGGCGACAGCCGCAGAGCAGTCCAGCGAGGAGGACGAGGCCCAGGAGGGCAACGTCCTCGCCGCGGAGGAGCGAGCGGTCACCTCGGCAGAGCACGTCGCTCTGCACATCGAGAGCGAAGACGACGAAGAAGACATCGATGACGACATCGAGATTGACCAAGACCCGGAGGCGGACGCGATCGTGAACGACGCTCTCAACCTGGACGAAGCGGCTGAATCTGAAGCAGCCGCCGAGGTCCTCAACGATTCTGTGGCCGAAGAGGCCGCCGACCTCGAGGCCGCCGCGGCGGACGAGGTCGCACCCTACGACGGTCCCGACCTCGGTGCTGATGAAGAGCTCGGCGACGAGGATGCTCCGGCATCCGAGGACGACGAAGACGAAGACGAAGATCCCTACGAGACCTTCCGCGCCGACCTGCGGATGCTCCCCGGCAAGTGGTACGTCATCCACTCGTACGCCGGTTTCGAGCGCAAGGTCAAGGCGAACATCGAGCAGCGCAAGTCGACGCTCGAGGTCGAGGACGAGATCTACCAGATCGAGGTCCCGATGGAGGACGTCGTCGAGATCAAGAACGGCCAGCGCAAGATGGTCACCCGCGTGCGCATCCCGGGCTACGTGCTCGTGCGCATGGAGCTCACCGAAGACACCTGGTCCGTGGTCCGCCACACGCCGGGCGTCACCGGCTTCGTCGGCAACGCGCACAACCCGACGCCGCTGCGCTTCGAAGAGGCCTTCAACATGCTGAAGTCGCTCGTCGAGGTCAAGGACATCCCGACCGCGAAGAACATCGCCTCCAAGGGCGGACTGGCCGTGGCCCGTCCCCTTCCCGCCGAGGTCGACTTCGAGGTCGGCGAGACCATCACGATCAAGGAGGGCTCGTTCGCGGGTCTTCCCGGTTCGATCAGCGAGATCAAGGCGGAGAGCGGCAAGCTCATCGTTCTCGTCTCGCTGTTCGAGCGCGAGACCCCGGTCGAGCTGTCGTTCGACCAGGTCACCAAGATGAACTGACACGCTCCTCGGGTGCTGAGCCCGTCGGAACGTCCAGAACGGCCGCCCCTCCCGGGGCGGCCGTTCTCGCATTCCGGCTCAGCCTGCGTGCTGGGCGGCCCAGTGCGGGCTCTGGATGAGACCGATGAGGTTGCCGAACGGATCGCTGACGGATGCCGAGAACCAGCCCTCGCCGCGCTGAGTGACCGGATCGAAAGCCGACGCGCCGAGTTCGACGAGGCGGTCGAAGGTGGAGCGGACGTCGTCGACGTGCATGCTCATCAACGCCCCGCCGGGCTGCGGGAGTGCGGGGCGGAAGCGGGCGTCCATCAGGGCGAACTCGTCTTCGTCGTCGCCGAAGCGCCATTCCGCGTACTGCACCGGGCCCTGCTCGGGGCGGACGAAGTACGGCGCGGAGTCGAACACGGCCGAGTACCAGGCGACGGCTGCTGCCATGTCATCGGCGACGAGGTTGAGATTTGCGAGACCACGGAACATGAGATTTCTCCTTCTGAAGAGGTTGTAGTTCTATGCTCGTCCTTGAAGTGATCACCAATTGATCACTTCAGAAAGAGGGCAGAGGAATTCGCGCTGACCGCCTCATCCAGGCACTTCTGCTCCTCCAGGGGCGGCCGCAGATCACCGCCGCCGAGCTCGCCGCCGCCCTCGAGGTGTCCGTGCCGACCGCTCGCCGCGACCTGGAGGCGCTCGCGATGTCGGGGGTGCCGATCTACCCGACCCGCGGGAGGGGAGGCGGGTGGCGGCTGATCGGCGGAGCGCGCACGGATCTCACTGGTCTCACGCAGGGCGAGGTGACCTCTCTGCTCATCGGTCTCACGCAGAGCGGTGCCGCGACTCCTGAGCGCATCGCGGCCATGCGAAAACTCGTGCGAGCGATGCCGGAGCCGTTCCGGGCCGGAGCGCAACGGGTCGCGGCAGCCACCGTGCGCGATGCGCCGTGGGGGGCGACCGAGGACGATTCGCCCGCACCGGCGGTCGCCGTGCTGCAGCGCGCCATCGCCGAGAGCCATCGGGTGCAGCTGGAGTACCGCGGTTCGAGGGGCGTCACCGCCGCAGAGCTCGTGCCGCTGATGGTCGGCAGTCGCGGGGCGAAGTGGTACCTGATCGCGGCGCCCGTCTCCGAGGGAAGCGATGTCGCCGACGAAGGCCGCATCCGGACCTATCGGGTCGATCGGATCGGAGAACTGCGGGTGCTGGCGGTGAACGGGATCGCCCCGGCGGGTCTGGACCTGACCCGGGTGTGGGCCGAGATGGTCGAGCGCGTGGAGGGCTTCCGCGGGGCTGCCCGCGCGGTCGTGCGCGTCGAGCCGTGGGCCGTGCGGGCGCTGTGCGACAGGTTCGGCGCCCAGGCGCAACCGCTCGACGATCCGCCGGACGTCGGAGGCCGCGTGCGTGTGGAGGTCAGGGCGCACCGGGTGGATGCACTGGCGGAGCAGCTCGCGGGGTGGACGAGCGCCGCGGAGGTCGAGGGGCCCGGCGAGGTGCGCGCCGCCCTGCGCGAACTCGGCGAACGGATCGCGGCCTCGTACCGGGACGATGCGGTCGAATCGCCCGGACGCGATTGATCGGGTAGACTTACGTGGTTTGTGTGCCGCTTCGGCGTGCGCGCAGACGACCGCAGTCCGGAACCGCCGGATTCGCGGGAGAAACGGATGCTCCGGCATCCGATTCGACGAAAGGAAAGAGAATGGCACCGAAGAAGAAGGTGACCGGCCTGATCAAGCTTCAGATCAACGCCGGTGCAGCCAACCCGGCGCCGCCGATCGGGCCCGCGCTCGGTCAGCACGGCGTCAACATCATGGAGTTCTGCAAGGCGTACAACGCCGCGACCGAGTCGCAGCGCGGCAACGTCATCCCCGTGGAGATCACCGTCTACGAGGACCGCAGCTTCACGTTCGTCCTGAAGACCCCGCCCGCGGCGGAGCTCATCAAGAAGGCAGCCGGCGTCCCCAAGGGATCGGCCACCCCGCACACCGTCAAGGTGGCGAAGATCACCAAGGAGCAGGTCCGCCAGATCGCCGAGACCAAGCAGGCCGATCTGAACGCGAACGACATCGAGGCCGCCTCGAAGATCATCGCCGGCACCGCTCGTTCCATGGGCATCACGGTCGAGGGCTGAGGAGAATAATCATGGCTACCAAGTCCAAGGCTTACAAGGCTGCCGCCGAGAAGATCGAGGCAGACCGTTTCTACACTCCCGCTGAGGCCGTCGCCCTGGCGAAGGAGACCGGCTCGGCGAAGTTCGACTCGACCGTCGAGGTCGCGCTGAAGCTGGCCGTCGACCCCCGCAAGGCGGATCAGATGGTGCGCGGCACCGTCATCCTGCCCCACGGCACCGGCAAGACCGCCCGCGTCATCGTGTTCGCCACCGGCCCCGCGGCCGAGGCAGCGATCGCCGCAGGTGCTGATGAGGTCGGCGGCGCCGAGCTCATCGAGAAGGTCGCCGCAGGCTGGACCAACTTCGACGCCGCGGTCTCCACTCCGGAGCTCATGGGCCAGGTCGGTCGTCTCGGAAAGGTCCTGGGTCCGCGCGGCCTGATGCCGAACCCGAAGACCGGCACCGTGACCCCGAACCCGGCCAAGGCCGTCGAGGAGATCAAGGGCGGAAAGATCGAGTTCCGCGTCGACAAGCACGCCAACGTGCACTTCGTCGTGGGCAAGGCCTCCTTCTCCGCCGAGCAGCTGAACGAGAACATCGGCGCAGCGCTCGAGGAGATCGTCCGCCTCAAGCCGTCGAGCTCGAAGGGCCGCTACATCCAGAAGGGTGCGGTGTCGACCACGTTCGGCCCCGGCATCCCGCTGGACGTCAACGCCATCTGAGTCTGACTCACAGAAATGCCCCCGCTTCGGCGGGGGCATTTCCGCGTCCGGGGCACGTCTCGGTCGCAATCCGACGTCATCCGATATCGTGTCTCGGCTGTGCGCGCGTACGCTGAGTGAGTTCCACCCGATCACCGCGCGCCACAGCATCCGCGCACATCGCACCCCAGGAGGGTTCGCCCATGTCCCGTCGACTCATCGCCGTCACCGCTCTCGTCCTCACCGCAGCCGCCCTCACCGCGTGCAGCGGCGGCAGCGCTCCCGAGGAGACCGGTGGCAGCGGCGACAGCTCCACGGCCTCCGACTTCGCCCTCGTCAAGGACGGCGTCCTCACGGTCGCTACGGAGGGCACGTACCGCCCGTTCAGCTTCCACGCCGACGGCGGCACCGGCGACCTCACCGGCTACGACGTCGAGATCATCCAGGCCGTCGCCGAGAAGCTCGACCTCGAGGTCGAGTTCCAGGAGACGCAGTGGGACGCGATCTTCGCGGGCCTCGACGCCAAGCGCTTCGACGTCATCGCGAACCAGGTCACCATCAACGACGAGCGCGAGGCCGAGTACCTCTTCAGCTCGCCGTACACGGTGTCTCCCGGCGTGATCGTGGTGGCCGAGGACGACGACTCGATCTCGTCCTTCGACGACCTCGCGGGCAAGACCACCGCGCAGTCGCTCACCAGCAACTGGAACGAGCTCGCGACCGAGTCCGGTGCCACGGTCGAGCCCGTCGAAGGCTGGGCGCAGGCCGTCGCCCTCCTCAAGCAGGGGCGCGTCGACGCCACCATCAACGACAAGCTCACCTTCCTCGACTACGAGAAGACCGACGGGCCGACCGGGCTGAAGATCGCCGCCGAGACCGAGGACGCCGGCCAGCAGGCATTCGTGTTCACGAAGGACAAGCAGTCCCTCGTCGACGCCGTCGATGCCGCGCTCGAGGAGCTGCGCGCCGACGGCACCCTCGCCGAGATCAGCGACAAGTACTTCGGCGCCGACGTCACCGAGTAACCGGTGGATCCCTGGGAGCTGTTCCTCGCCTCGGTCGGACCGATCGCCCTCGCCGGGCTGGTCGGCACGATACCGCTGGCGTTGAGCTCGTTCGCGCTGGGCCTGCTGATCGCACTCGGGATCGCGCTGATGCGCATCTCGACGCACTCGGTCGTCTCGGGGATCGCACGCGTCTACATCTCGATCATCCGGGGCACGCCGCTGCTCGTGCAGCTGTTCGTGATCTTCTACGGCCTGCCGTCGATCGGCGTCACGATCGACCCGTGGCCCTGCGCGATCATCGCCTTCTCCCTGAATGTGGGCGGCTACGCCGCCGAAGTGATCCGCGCTTCCATCCTGTCGGTCCCCCAGGGGCAGTGGGAGGCGGCGTACACGGTCGGGATGGGCCGTACCCGCACGCTGACGCGCGTCATCCTGCCGCAGGCGGCGCGGGTGTCGGTGCCGCCGCTGTCGAACACGTTCATCTCGCTCGTGAAGGACACCTCGCTCGCCTCGCTGATCCTGGTGACCGAGCTGTTCAAGGTGTCGCAGCAGATCGCGGCGTCGACGTACCAGTTCATGGTGATCTATCTGACGGCAGCGCTCGTCTACTGGGTGTTCTGCCTGGTGCTGTCGACCGGGCAGAGCGCCCTCGAGAAGAGGTTGGACAGCCGTGTCGCGAATTGAACCCGCCGAGGCGCTGCTCACAGCACGCGGTCTGCGCAAGAGCTTCGGCGAACACGAGGTGCTGCGCGGTATCGACCTCACGCTTCACCGCGGCGAGGTCGTGGTCCTCATCGGGCCCAGCGGCTCGGGCAAGACCACGGTGCTGCGCTCGCTGAACGGACTCGAGACTCCGGATGCCGGCGAGATCGTCGTGCAGGGCGGCCCGGAGATCGACTTCTCGACCCGGCCGTCGCCGAAGCAGCGCTTCGCACTGCGGGATCGCTCGGCGATGGTGTTCCAGCATCACAACCTCTTCCCGCACCTCACCGTGATCGAGAACGTCATCGAGGGTCCGTGGCGGGTGCATGGCCGTCCGAAGGACGAGGTCGTCGCCGAGGCGCGGGCTCTCCTGGCACGCGTCGGCCTGGCCGACAAGGAGGGCGCTCGGCCCCATCAGCTCTCCGGTGGTCAGCAGCAGCGCGTCGGCATCGTGCGGGCTCTGGCGCTGAAGCCTGATCTGCTGCTGTTCGACGAGCCGACAAGCGCGCTCGACCCCGAGCTCGTCGGAGAGGTGCTGCTCGTCATCAAGGAGCTCGCCGACGAGGGATGGACGATGGCCGTCGTCACGCACGAGCTGAGCTTCGCCAGGGAGGCGGCCGATCACGTGCTGTTCATGGATGCCGGCGTCGTCGTCGAGGAGGGCCCGCCTGAGCGCCTCTTCAGCGCTCCGCAGCATGAGCGCACCCAGCGGTTCCTGACCAGGATCATGCGCCCGCTCGACGGGATCTGAGCGCTTCAGGGGTTCAGCACCGGAAGCACGAGGCTGATTGCCAGGACGATCATGATCACGGCGATGACCGCATCGAGGATGCGCCAGGAGCGCGGGGTGCGCAGCCACCGGCCGAGATAGCGCGCACCGAAGCCGAGCGCGGTGAACCAGAGGATGCTCGCGGTGACGGCTCCGGCGGCGAACAGCCAGCGGTCCTCGCCGTGGGTCGCCGAGATCGAGCCGAGCATGAGGACCGTGTCGAGGTAGACGTGCGGGTTGAGCCAGGTCAGCGCGAGCACGGTGAGGATCACCGGAGCGAGGCGCGTGGCAGTCAGGGTGGAGGTGCTGCCGGATGCGGGGTGCTCGGAACCGGGGGAGTTCCCGGTCTCGACCTGCAGTGCGTCATCCCCGCCCTTCCACGCGCGCCGTGCAGCGAGCAGGCCGTATCCGAGCAGGAACAGCGCGCCCGCCCAGCGCGCGATGACCACGAGCCAGGGGGCGGCCGAGATGACGAAGCCGAGGCCCGC
Organism: Microbacterium aurantiacum; assembly: GCF_002872075.1. Lineage (GTDB taxonomy): Bacteria > Actinomycetota > Actinomycetes > Actinomycetales > Microbacteriaceae > Microbacterium > Microbacterium aurantiacum_A. The sequence goes on from NZ_PGGU01000004.1 coordinate 182,051, forward strand.
GACGCCGGCGATGATGAGCACGGCATCCGACAGTGCGCAGATCGCGACCACGGCGAGGACGTGCTCCCGGCGGATGCCTTGGCGGAGCACGAAGACGTTCTGGGCGCCGATGGCGACGATCAGGGAGAGGCCGAGTCCGAGGCCGGCGAGGAGCGAGAGCATGCTCCCACAGTAGGAACGGCATAAGCACCAGCACCAGCGAAGATTCCTTTCGCGGCATTAGCATTGCTTATGTGAGGATCGACCCGGAGCTGGCTGCCACCGTCGCGGCCGTCGTCGACGAGGGTACGCTGGATGCGGCCGCCCGCCGGCTGCAGATCACGCCATCCGCCGTGAGCCAGCGGTTGAAGGCGCTGGAGCAGCAACTGGGCCGCGTGCTCGTGGTGCGCTCGAAGCCGGCGCGACTGACCGAAGCGGGGGAGGCGGTCGTTCGCCTCGCCCGCCAGATCGCGCTGCTCGAGCGCGATGCGCTCGCCGGAATGGATGCCGAGGGCGGCACGCAGCGCATCAGCATCCGTCTCGCGGTCAACGCGGACTCGATGGCGACCTGGTTTCTGCCGCCGCTCGCGCGCCTCGCCGAGAGCCACGACCTCGACTTCGATCTGCATCGCGACGACCAGGACTTCACAGCACGCCTGCTCGAGTCCGGCACGGTGATGGCCGCCGTGACCAGCGAGGAGACCCCGGTCGCCGGGTGCTCGGTGTCGCCGCTGGGCGTGCTGGAGTATCGGGCGATGGCGACGAAGGTGTTCGCGGATCGGTGGTTCCGTGACGGAGTCTCGCGCGAGGCTCTCGCCGTCGCGCCCTTCGTCGACTTCGACCGGCGCGACACCTTGCAGCACGAATGGCTCCGCGCCCAGGGCGTGCCGCAGCAGGGGGTTCCGCGGCACTACGTCCCGGCGTCTCACGACTACGCGCTCGCCGTCGGGCTGGGGCTCGGCTGGGGGATGCTGCCGCTGCCGCAGCAGCCGGACGGGCTGGTCGAACTCGGCGGACCGACGCTGAGGATCAGGCTCTTCTGGCAGCAGTGGAACCTGCGTTCCGAGCTGCTCGACACCATCGCGGCCGAGATCGCGGCAGAGGCGCGGCGGGTGCTGCGCTCGCGGTCGGCAGCGGGCTAGGCTTCTCGACCGGGCGTCGCCCCGGTCGCGAGGGCGTGGAGCAGCCGGGTGAGGCTGTCGATGTCGGTCAGGCTCCACTCCTCGAGGGTCTGCATCAGCATCCCCTCCTGCGGCAGCCGCGCGGCGGCCAGCCGTTCGGTGCCGAGCGGAGTGACGCGCAGCAGGGACGACCGGCCGTCGCTGGGGTCGGCCGAGCGCTCGATCAGCCCGAGTTCCTCGAGTTCGCGGACCATCCGGCTGGCCTGGCTCTTGTCCACCAGCATCCGCTCCGCGAGAGCCGACACGGTGACCTGCTCGCAGCGAGCGATCGTGGTGAGCGTCTTGTAGGCGCCGGGGAGCATGCCGGGGCTCACCCGGTTCGCGTTCTCCATGATGATCCGGCGGATGCGGGAGATCAGCTCACCGAACTCCGATTCGAGCGCGCGCACCGCGGCGGCCCGCGCCTCGGGCGACTCGTCGCCGGTGACCTCAGCTGCGGACATCGCCGGCCCCGCCCTCGGGCTTTCCGTCCGATCCGGCGGTCGAGCCGGTCACGACAGAGACGTTGCCCGTGGCACCCGACAGCGCTGTCGCATCGGCGAGCGCCACCTCGGCGGCATCGTCGACGACGTGACCTGCGGCATCCGCTTCGGCTCGCTCGCTCGTCGTCATCTTCGTGAGCGGCACGTTCGGCAGGAAGAGGATCGCGATGAGGCTCAGCACGGCGAGCGGGACGCCGATGAGGAAAGCCTGCGAGATGCCCTGCGCGTAGAAGTCCTCGACGATGACGCGCACCGAATCGGGAAGCAGGCGTACCTCGGGGATGGTGCCGCTGGCGAGTTCCGCGGCCACCGCCGCGCCCTGTTCACCCAGGCCGGCGATCGCGGTCGCGAGCCGGTCCTTGCCGTCGGCGAACAGGGTCGTGATGGTGTTCGCCACCACTGCCCCCATCACCGAGACGCCGATGGTGCCGCCGAGGCTGCGGAAGAAGGTGACGCCGGAGCTGGCGACGCCCATCTCCGAGGGGTTGGCGGTGTTCTGCACGATGAGCACGAGGTTCTGCATCGTCATGCCCAGGCCTGCTCCGGTGAGGAACATGTAGACCGAGACCAGCACGAAGTCCGTGTCGTAGTGCAGCGTCGACAGCAGCGCGGTGCCGGCGAGCAGGAGAACGGCGCCGAGGATCAGGTAGCCCTTCCAACGCCCGTAGCGGGTGACGAGCTGTCCGACGAGCATAGAGGCGATGAGGAGTCCTGCCATCATGGGCAGAGTCATCAGGCCCGCCTCAGTGGGAGAGGCTCCGCGAGACAGCTGCATGTACTGCGCGAGGTACACCGAGGTGCCGAACATCGCGATGCCGATCGAGATGGAGGCGAGCACCGAGAGGGTGAAGGTGCGGTTGCGGAACAGCGAGAGCGGGATCAGGGGTTCGCGCACCTTCAGCTCGACGATGATGAAAGCGACGGTGGCGAGCACGACGCCACCGAGCATCAGGATCGTCTCCACGCCCCACCAGTCGAAGTTGGATCCGGCGTTCGTGATCCAGATGAGCAGCAGCGAGACGGCCGCGGACAGCAGCACGATGCCGACGTAGTCGATCGACACCTTGCGCGCCTGCTGCGCGGTGATGTGCAGCGTCTTCTGCAGGAGGATCAGAGCGGCGACCGCGAAGGGCAGCGCGACGAAGAAGTTCCAGCGCCACCCCGCTGTGTCGGTGATCCAGCCGCCGAGCAGCGGACCGCCGACGGTGGCGACGGCCATCACGGCGCCGAACAGGCCCATGTACCGGCCGCGCTCGCGGGGGCTGATGATGTCGGCCATGATCACCTGGCTGAGGGCGGCGAGTCCGCCGGCACCGAGACCCTGTACCGCGCGGAACGCGATGAGGGTGCTCGTGTCCTGAGCGAAGCCGGCGGCGGCCGTCGCGACGACGAACAGCACCAGGGCGATCTGGATGAGCAGCTTGCGGTTGAAGAGGTCGGCGAGCTTGCCCCAGATGGGCGTCGAGATCGCCGTGGTCAGCAGCGTGGCGGTGATCACCCAGGTGTAGGCGGCCTGGTCGCCGCCGAGGTCGTGGACGATGACCGGCATCGAGGTGGAGACCACGGTGGCCGCGATCATCGAGACGAACATGCCGAGAAGGAGGCCGGTGAGGGCCTCGAGCACCTGACGGTGGGTCATCCGAACGGGGGAGTCGGTGGTCATGGGCGACCTTTCGCAGTGGAGTGTGGATGCTGCGACAGCACTGGCGCGCACGAGAAAGTTGACGAAGATCAACTATACGCCGATGGTTGACCTTCGTCAACTACTTCGCCCGCGACTGCGTGTCAGCAGCCGGGATACCGGGTACCCGATCGTGACGTTGCCCGGTTGTGGTTGAAGTGGCGTTCAACGATGATGAGAGAAATGCATGGTGTCGGCCGCTGGGGAAGGTCGCGATGGCATTCGCGCACAACCCAAAATCCCTGAGGGGGGAAGACTGACATGGCAACGAAGGCAAATCAGCGCAAGGTTCTGGCGATTCTGGCGGGCGGGCTCGTGCTCGGCGTCGGCGCCGCGGTGACACTCGCCGCATGGAACGACTCCGAATTCGCGACCGGCACGTTCACCGCCGGCGCGTTCGACCTGGAAGGCTCGACGACGAGCGCCGCCAGCGGCTACGCGAGCCACAACACCGAGGCGACTCCGCCGGACGCCGCGGCCACCCTCGTGTTCCAGCTCCCGGCTGTGGCGAGCAACATGGCACCGGGAGACATCGTCTACGCGCCATTCTGGGTGCGACTGGCTGCCGACACCACCACAGACGCGACGCTCGACGCGGCCGGGGTGACGGCATCCGCGGACGCATCCTCGAACGCGGAGAACCTCTCCTACACCGTGTACTCGATCGACGCCGCCGCGACGTGTGATGCCGACGGCATCGCCGGCGCAGACGTGCTCGCGTCGGGGGCGACCCTGAGCGCGTTCACCGCGGGAGTCACCGAGAACCTCGCCAACGGCGCACCGGTGACCGACGCGGGAGCGCCTGTGCAGCTCTGCTTCGAGGTCACCGCGGGAGCCGGCCTGACGCAGGGCGAGGCCGCCACGGCGACGTGGCAGTTCACGGCGACCTCGACGAGCTGATCGCGTGTCGACCCGCAGAGGCATGCGGGAGGCGAGGCGGTTGCGCTCCCGCCGGATACGGGCCATCCTCGCGGGTGGACTCGTGCTCGGGGTGGGCGCAGCCGCGACGCTCGCGGCCTGGAACGACTCCGAGTACAGCACTGCGACATTCACCGCGGGGAAGTTCGACATCGTCGGCGCGACCGACGGCGCGAATTTCTCCGGCCATGCCACAGCGGGCGCGGCGGCGGGGCTGAACTTCCAGCTCCCGCCGACGGCGATGGCACCGGGGAACACGACCTACGCGCTGTTCAGCGTGAAGACGGTCAACCCGTCAGTCGCGGGCAACCTGCTCCTGAGCGCCGGGACTCCGGGTGGCACCGGTCTCGCTGCCCACCTCACATACGGGGTGCGCACGGTGGCGACGGCGGTATGCGACGCGACGACCTATTCCACGGGAACGGTCGTCGTGGCAGCGGGGTCGGCGTTGACGGCGGGAGCTTCCGGCACCCAGCCCGTGGCCGCGAACGGCGCAGCGCAGGTCAATTACTGCTTCGCCGTGACCCTGCCGACCACGGCGTCCAACGCCGCGCAGAGCCTGACGATGTCGCAGACCTGGCAGATCCTGGGGACGTCCTCGTAGCGCCGGGGACCGATGGCGAGAACCTCGAGGGGGAATCGATGAGCGCGCCGATGACGAGGCGAAGCCTGCGCGAGCAGGCGGCGCCGATCGGCGCGCCCGTCTCCGGTCCGCCGGCACGTCGACGTGGTCTCGGTCACGCGATCGCCGACATCCTGCTGTGGATCGCCGCTGCGGCCGGCGTGGTCTGCATCGCGCTGGTCATCCTCGCCTTCACCGCGAACATCACCCTCATCATGTTCCGCACCGGCTCGATGTCGCCGACGATCCCGGCCGGGTCCGTGGCCATCGTGCAGAAGATCCCGGCATCCGCGATCGAAGTCGGCGATGTCGTGACCGTCGATCGAGAAGACGACCTGCCGGTGACGCACCGCGTCACGTCGGTCGTGGCCGGCGCGAGCGAGGCGGAGCGGGTCATCACGATGCGCGGCGACGCGAACGCCTCCGACGATCCGTATCCGTACGCGGTGACCTCGGTGCGCATCGTGCTGTTCTCGATTCCGGGGATCGCCACCGTCATCGTGGCGATGGGCAACCCCTTCGTGCTCGGCGGCATCACCGTTGCCGCCGCTCTGCTCGTGGTGTGGGCGTTCTGGCCTCGGGAGTCGCGCGAGTCCCGGGAGCTACGGCGCACCGGAACGCCGGAGGTGGATTCATGAGGCGCTCGGTGCGGATCATCGCCGCCCTGGTGCTTGCGGGGGCGCTGCTCGGGGCGGCACCGGCAGCCGCGGACCCGACGACTCAGGTCGTGCAGGGGCAGGTGCTGCGTCTGGTCTCGACCGCCGACTGGGATGCCGCTTCGAGCCTGGTTCCCGGGCAGCGGGTGCAGTGGGATGTCGCTGTCAGCGCCGCCGCACCGGACCCCGGCACCGTGGGCATCGGGGTCAGCGCGACCGGCGACGCGGCTCTCGCCGTCGACGTCTCGATCTGCATGCGTGAGTGGGAACCGGGAGGATGCCCCGGCGGCGCGACCGTCGTGCACGCAGCGTGGAGCATCCCGCGCGACGGTGACGAGGTGCATCTGACGGACATCGCCGACACCGACGTCGCGCACATCCGGCTGACCATCGCGCTCGCGGGTGACGATGCGCTCGGGAGCACTCAGGTTCGCGTGCACGCAACGGGAGCGGGGGAGAGCGCGGTCGTGGGGCCGGGCGGCGGGCTTGCCACGACCGGACTCTCGCCGGCCGTGCCCTGGATCCTCGCCGGTGGGGCCGCGCTCGTCGTGCTCGGTGGCCTGCTGCTGATCCTTCGCCGCCGAGGCCGCGACGACGCTCGTGATCCGGCTGACGGAGGCGGGACATGAGCGCCCGGCGGAGGAATCGTCTGCTCGCCGGGGTCATCGGCGTGTCCCTTCTCATCGGCGTGGGTGCGGCGCCGTCCGCGCAGATGACGGATGCGGCTTTCACGGACTCGGAGTACGCGACGGCGACGTTGTCAGCAATGACGATCCCCGCGCCGGTCGCCTCCTGCGGACTGCTCGGGCTCGGCTCGGTCCGTGTGTCCTGGACCGCGGTGTCGGGTGCCACCGGATATGTCGTGCGTTACGGTTCGGGTGCCGGCACCAGCGCCACCGTCGGCGCAGACGTGACGACCCGTAACCTCACAGGTGCTGTGACCGGAGGCACCTTCCAGGTGGAGGCGATACGCAATTTCGGATCCACCACCTGGACGTCCGCACGATCGAATGCTCTCACCTACACCGTTCTGCTGGGGTTGGTGGGAACATGCGGATTGCTGTGAGGTTCTCCTGACGCCGCGGTCCGTTCAATCGGCCAGGGCCAGCGCGCGGAAGGCGTCGCGCTCGCGGAGTTCCGAACGGCGACTCGCGACTGCATCCACCGGCCGTGACGGGGCCTGCTGGCCTGTGGTGCGGCGGTAGAGCTCGTCGATGAGGTCGGTGGCGAGTCCGACGAGCTTCGCGATCTCGCGATCATCGCGGTCGATCCAGACGCACTTGGGCTCTTCGTGAATCGGCGAGAAGTCCACGTGCTCCTCCCACACGAACAGCGTCCGCTCGGCGCCGAGCACGTGCTGCTGCCACCAGATCTGACGGAGGTAGGTGCGGGGGATGCCGCGCCACGCCTTGTTGGTGGTCTTGATCTCGGCGAGCTGCACGCGGCCTGTGGCATCCACGGCGATGCCGTCGGGGGTGGCGAGATGCCGGTGCTCGACCTCGGCACGGAACAGTGCGGACGAGGGCAGGATGCCGTGGGTCGCGGCGACCCAGCTGGCGATCTCCGGCTCCCGGCGCCGGCCGTGGTCCGTGTAGGCGTTGCCACCGAAGCGAGGACCGCCGCCCAGCTTGGCGTCCGCCGCGCGGATGATCGACTTCTCTCCGGTGAGGCCCGCGACATCCGTCGCCGTGATCCCCCGCGATCGTGCCCGCATCCACGCCACCCGGTCGCGGGAGTCCGCGACGATACGCGCAGCGAGTTCCGGGGTCACCTCTCGAGACTAACCCGGCCCGCCGACGCTGAGTCTCCTCCCACGCCGTCCCGCTCCACTCGGCCGGGCTCCTGCCCATCCGCACCCCTGCCGAGTGCACGGTTGCGTGCCGAGAGCACGGGTTGCTCACGTGAACGTCCCGTGCGCTCGGCGCGATCCCGTGCACTGGCCGATCCCCGTGCTCGTTTCGTCTTGGTCTGCACGATCGGTCGATCGCAGGCTCTCTCCACCGAACGCGGGATCTCGACGCTCGGCACCCACGGCGCAGGATCACCATGAAGGATGCTCACCGACACGGAACCGCAGCTGGAGCATCTGGTCCGTTCCCGCCGCGACCTCATGCTGAACGGATGGACGGATCGGTCCATCGCCGATGCCGTGCACAGGGGCGAGCTGTTCCACATCCGGCGCGGGTGGTACATCCTCGCAGCGGAGCGCGACGGGCTCTGGCCCGAGGAGCGACACCGGGCGCACGTCATCGCCGTCGCACGGGACGCCAGCGGGAATGCCGTCATGTCGCACACCTCGGCCGCCGTGCTGTGGCGGCTCCCGCTGTACCGGATAGGACTCGTACGTGTGCACATGACAACGGATGCTCCGGTCCGCATCTCGAGCGCACGGGATGTGCGTCGTCATGTGGCGCCGCTGCGCGCAGGTGACATCGGCATCATCGACGGTATCCGCTGCACGAGCCTGGCACGCACCGTCTTCGATCTCATCCGCGTTCTTCCCCTGGAGGCAGCGGTCGTCCTCGCGGATGCCGCGGAACGACAGATGGCCGAACGGCAATGGGAGTGGGACCTGGATGCGGTGACGTCCTGGCGTCGTGCAATGAGCGAGCGCCTGGCAGAGGCATCCGGAGCGCGCGGAATTCGTCGGGCACGATGGGTGAGTGAGTTCGCCGATGGTCGAGCGCAGCTGCCGGGCGAGAGCGTCAGCCGGCTGCAGTTGCACAGACTGGGCTTCGCGAAGCCGGAATTGCAAGTACCGATCGAGGGGCCGAACGGAAAGCAGTACTTCGTGGACTTCGGACTCGACGACGTCGAGAGCTACGGCGAATTCGATGGGGAGAGCAAGTACCTCGATGAGTCACTGAGGTCCGGGAAGCGCATCGAGCAGGTCCTGCTCGAGGAGAAGCAGCGCGAAGACTGGATACGGGGGCGCACGCAGCGGCGGCTGGCGCGGTGGGGCTTCGAGCACATCGCGACTGCATCGCGATTGGCGGCCAGGCTGGCGTCGTTCAGCATCGCCGCTCCTTGAGCCTTCAGGACCATCAAGTCCACGCCGAGTGCACGGCTTCGCGCTGAGTGCACGGGTTGTTCACGTGAATTTCCCGTCCACTCGGCAGCATCCCGTCCACTCGACAGGACCCCGTGCCGCCGCCGGGCCCGGGAGGCAGCGCGTCAGCTCAGCGCGGCCCAGCCCTCTGGGCCGGGGGAGCCGGCGGGGTACTCTTCCAGAGGCACATCGCCCCGCTTCCACGCCTGCCGGATCGGTTCGACGATCCGCCAGCTCTCCTCGGCGGCGTCTCCGCGCACTGCGAGCATCGGGTCGCCGTCGAGAACACCGGACAGCACCTCGGCGTAGGCCTTCAGCGCCCCCTCGCCGAGGTCGGCGGAGAGCGTCGTCCGCTCCAGCTCGAAGGGATCATCGGCGCCGTTGACGTTCAGTTCGAGTGAAATCCGATCGGGGCCGAGCGAGAAGCGCAGCACCGCTCCCGCGGCCGACCCGGTGAGTCCGACGGGGACATGCCGGACCGGACGGAAGCGGACGACGATCTCCCGCGCCGGATCACCGATCGCCTTTCCGGAGCGAAGGGTGAAGGGCACGCCGGACCACCGCGCGTTCCGCACTTCGAACGTCGCCTCGGCGAGCGTCTCGGTGCCTCGGGTTGGATCCACTCCTGGCTCATCGACATACGACGGCTTGTCGATGCCCGCGACGGTGCCGGCGGTGTACCGGGCGCGGCGGGACGAGGCAGCCGGGTCATCGGCCCAGATGGAGGTCGCGCGCAGCACGGCACTGGTCGTCGCGCGGAAGTCGACTTCGCCGAGGGTGGCCGGCTGCTCCATCGCGAGCACCGCCAGCACCTGCAGCAGATGGCTCTGGATCATGTCGACCATCGCTCCGGCCGAGTCGTAGTACCCGGCGCGTCCCTCCAGCCCGAGCTGCTCGTCGTAGACGATGTCGATCGACTCGATGCTCTCGGCCGACCACAGCGGTTCGAGCAGGCGATTGGCGAATCGGGCGCCGAGCAGGTTCAAGGTCGTCGACCGGCCGAGGAAGTGATCCACCCGGAACACCTGGCTCTCGGACACCAGGCCGGCGAGAGTCCGGTTCAGGGTGCGCGCACTCTCCTCGTCGACGCCGAACGGCTTCTCCAGGACCAGCACCGCGCCGTCGGGGATCATCTGCGCGGTGAGCGCCTGGAACGCGGCGGTGGTGACGCTGGGCGGCACGGCGAAGTACAGCGCCACCTGTCCGGTGCACTCCGCCAGCAGGGCGCTCAGATCCTCGGCGCGGGTGATGTCGGTGCGCCGGTACGAGGCATCCACCCGGGATGCCGCCGCCTCGGCACCCGCCGTCGCGAACGCCGTACGCACGAGTTCCTCGAGGTCGCGATCGGTCCAGTCCTCACGATCGGCGCCGATCAGCCGCACCCGGCGCGACGGCTCGTGCGCGAGCAGCTGGCCGAGCGCCGGAAGCAGCAGACGGGAAGTGAGGTCACCGGAGACCCCGAAGATCACCAGCGTGGTCGCATCGGTCATGCGACCACCGTAGCCCGGTTTCATCGGACAGTTGAGGATGCGAGAATCGGTGCGATGCCTTCCCCCATCGAGGATTACGCACTCCTGAGCGACTGCCGCACAGGAGCGCTGGTGTCGCGAGAAGGCGACATCGACTGGCTGTGCCTGCCGCGCTTCGACTCGCCTTCGCTCTTCGGCGCGCTGCTGGGCGATGAGACTCACGGGCGCTGGAGTCTGCGGCCGAGCGATCCGGATGCCGCGTCGCAGCGGCGCTACATCTCCGACACCTTCATCCTCGTCACGCGCTGGGAGACAGCCGACGGGATCGCCGAGGTGCACGAGTTCATGCCCCTCCATCAGACCCGCACCGACGTCGTGCGGCGTGTGGTGGGCGTGTCCGGCCGCGTCGAGTTCGGTACCGAACTGCGGATGCATTTCGACTACGCGCGGACGCTGCCGTGGGTGCGCCAGGTCGGCACGCCCGAGATGCCGGCGCTGCATGCGACGGCGGGGCCCGAGGCGGTGATCGTCCGCGGAGCGGCGTTCGTCGCCGAGGATCACGTGCATCGTGCGACGCTGACCGTCCAGCCCGGCGACACCCGTGACCTCGTGCTGAGCCGGTTCCCCTCCCACGAGCATCCACCGCATCCGCTCGACGTGGAGGCCGCCGTCGCGCACACGCGCTCGTGGTGGCAGGGATGGGCCAGCGGCATCGAGCACGACGGCCCGCACCGCGACGAGGTGGTCCGCTCCCTGCTCGTGCTGCGGGCGCTGACCAACAAGGACACCGGGGGCATCGTCGCGGCTGCGACCACGTCGCTGCCGGAGGAGTTCGGCGGGTCGCGCAACTGGGACTACCGGTTCGTATGGCTGCGCGACACCGCCCTCACTCTCGAGGTGCTGATTTCGCACGGCTTCCTCGTCGAGGCGCATCACTGGCGACGCTGGCTGCTGCGCGCGATCGCGGGTGAGCCGGCCGAGGTGCAGATCATGTACGGCATCGCCGGTGAGCGGGATCTCGTGGAGCGGGAGCTGACGAGCCTGCCCGGCTACGAGAATGCGGGGCCGGTGCGGATCGGCAACGGCGCCGTCGAACAGTATCAGGGCGACGTCATCGGCGAGGTTCTGGTGGCCCTGGAGGCGGCGCGGATGGCGGGACTCGAGGAAGGGGATTTCTCCTGGCCGCTGCAGCGCGCGCTCATCGGGAACGTCATCGACGAGATTGATCGGCCGGACAACGGCATATGGGAGATCCGCGGCGAACCTCAGTGGTTCACGCATTCTCGCGTCATGATGTGGGCGGCCCTCGATCGGGGCGTGCGCGCCGTCCGAGAACACGGACTCCCCGGCGACGCCGCGCACTGGGAAGAGGTCCGTGATGCTCTGCGTCGCGAGATCGACGAGCGCGGCGTCGATCCCGAACTCGGCTGCTTCGTTCAGCACTACGGTTCGCGTGAGGTGGATGCCTCGTTGCTCGTGCTGCCCCAGGTGGGTTATTGCGCAGCCGATGATCCGCGGATGCTCCGAACGGTCGCGCAGATGGAGAAGACGCTGCTGCGAGACGGCTTCCTGCTGCGCTACCGCACGGAAACCGGTCTGGACGGTCTCCCCGGTGGTGAGCATCCGTTCCTCGCCTGCAGCTTCTGGCTCGTGGAGCAGTACGCGGGCAGCGGACGCATCGACGACGCCGTGGAGCTGATGTCGAGGCTGGTGGCGCTGAGCAACGATGTCGGGCTGCTCTCGGAGGAGTACGACGTCGCGTCAGGCCGCCATGCCGGCAACACGCCTCAGGCGCTCTCGCACCTCACCCTCATCCGTGCCGCGGATGCTCTCGCCGGGCATGCCGGGCGGGCGGCCGACCGGCGCTGACGGAACGCGCGGGTCATCGAGCGCCCTGCGCGATTTGTCCGGTACCGGGGCGTGAGGTACGCTGGGACCAACCGAAGACCGCTGGTCATCGTCGTGCGCGCAAGCGCAGGAGGATTGAAGCTCTGCAATGCAGGGGCCCGCGCAGGTGTCACGAACTTTCAAAGCTCCGTGCGCTTGCGCCGGGGCTTTTTTCATTGCAGTCCTGGTCGAGGTCGGTGCCTCACCACCGTGAGGCGCCTCGTAGACACCAAGGAGTGACCATGGCGCAGAAGGATGCATCGGTCGCCGAGCTCACGAAGTCATTCGAGAACTCGAACGCCGTCCTGCTGACCGAGTACCGCGGTCTGACGGTTGCCCAGCTCAAGCAGCTGCGTAACAGCATCCGTCAGGACGCCGAGTACGCCGTGGTGAAGAACACGCTGACCAAGATCGCCGCGAACAACGCGGGGATCAGTGCGCTGGATGACGACCTCAAGGGTCCGTCCGCCGTCGCATTCGTGCACGGTGACTTCGTCGCCACCGCCAAGGCTCTGCGTGACTTCGCCAAGGCGAACCCGCTTCTCGTGATCAAGTCCGGCATCTTCGAGGGCAACGCCCTCACTGCCGACGAGGTCAACAAGTACGCCGCGCTCGAGAGCCGTGAGGTTCTGCTGGCGAAGGCTGCGGGCATGATGAAGGCGACGATGGGCAAGGCTGCGGCCACCATCGACGCGCTTCGCGAAAAGCTGGAGACCGCACAGGCCGCGTAAGCGACCGGCGATCTTTTTCACAAACCCCATCTATTAGGAGATACATCATGGCGAAGCTCACCACCGAGGAGCTGCTCGAGCAGTTCGCTGGCCTGACCCTTGTCGAGCTCAACGACTTCGTGAAGGCGTTCGAGGAGAAGTTCGAGGTCACCGCTGCTGCCCCCGTCGCCGTTGCCGGCGCAGGCGGCGCTGCTGCTGAAGAGGTCGAGGAGAAGGACTCCTTCGACGTCGTCCTCGAGGCTGCTGGCGACAAGAAGATCCAGGTCATCAAGACGGTCCGCGAGCTCACCTCGCTGGGCCTCGGCGAGGCCAAGGCTGTCGTCGACGGCGCGCCGAAGGCCGTCCTCGAAGGCGCGACCAAGGAAGCTGCCGAGAAGGCGAAGGAGGCCCTCGAGGCCGCCGGCGCCACCGTCACCCTCAAGTAATCCGGTCCGGGTCGAAGCGCAGCGCGCCTCGACCCGGCATCTGGAACGCTTTCGAAAGCCCCGAGTTCACGCTCGGGGCTTTCGTGCGTCCGGGCCTGCTCAGCGCACAGGGGCGGTGGAGTTGCGCACCACGAGAGCGGATGCCGCCACCACGTGCTCGACCGGAGCGGCTGGGTCCTCGATGCGCTGCTGCAGCAGGCGGACGGCCTCGCCGCCCTGATCGCGTGGCCGCTGACGGATCGTGGTCAGTGCGAACATCTCGGCGTGCTGGTGGTCGTCGATGCCCACGACGCTCAGTTCTGCCGGCACCGAGATCCCGAGGCGCCGCGAGGCGATGATCGCCCCGATCGCCGCTTCGTCGCAGATGCCGACGATCGCGCTCGGCCGGTCGCGGCGGTCTCCGAGGAGCTCGGCAGCCGCCCCGTACCCGTCCGGCATGCTGCCGGTTCCCACACCTGCACCGTCAGCGATCCGCACCTGCGCGCCGAGTCCGGCGGAGGACATCGCATCTCGATAGCCGTCGACGCGGCGCGAATCGACGAAACTGCGGGTTGCGGTCTCGGCGGTGGTGCCCACGAGGGCGATCCTGGTATGCCCGAGCTCGATCAGATGCTCGGTCGCGATGCGTGCCGCCGCGGAATCGTCGATCGACACCGAACTCGCCCCCGCGACGGGCGGGCCGACCGTCACCAGCGGATGGTCCGCGCGCTGCACGCGTTCGAGCTCGTGAGGGCCGGGCTGGATGCCCGCGAGGATGAGCCCGTCGAATCGCTTGCGCGGCAGGACGCTCTCGAACAGGCGCGCGCGCTGGCCGGAATCCTCGCCGAAGCCGTAGAGGGCGAGATCGTAATCCAGCGAGAGAAGTGACTCCTGGATGCCGGACAGCAGTTCGGCGAAGAACCAGCGCTCGATCGACGGCAGGACGACGCCGATGGTCTGGGTGCGCCCGGTGGCGAGGCTCGTCGCCGAGGAGTGCGCGACGTAGGAGAGGTCCCGCGCCGCAGCGGCCACCCGGGAGCGCGTCGCCTCGGACACGTAGCCCCGCCCCGTGAGGGCGCGGCTGGCCGTCGCCTTGGAGACGCCGGCACGCGCCGCGACGTCCGCGATCGTGCTCATCGGTCCTCCTCGACCTCGCCGTGCTCGACGACCGTGCAGCAGCGCACGAGCGTCGGTTCCTCAGGGTACGCGGAGGGGAACCGGTTCCACAATGACAAAGGGGCACCGATCGCCGAGAGCGTCGAATGGTTGCGCGCTTGTGACCGTTGCTTATTGTGCCGGGGAGCGGAAGACAAGTAGGTTGGCCTGGAATCGGTTCCCGAACGACGCCGGGGGTGGCGTCGGAGGAAGCGGGACCGCGTACTCGAAGAGGAGAATTCACATGGCTCTGTCACAGCGTTCACGGCGGCTCGCACCGCTCGCCCTGTTGGGGGTCGCGGGCATCGCGCTCGCCGGATGCGGTGCTCCCGGCGGCGCGCCGGACGGCGGCGGTGACGGCGGCGGTGGCGACAACACCGTCACGATCTACGGAACGATCGTCGAGGGAGAGGCCGATCTTCTTGCGGAGTCCTGGGCGGACTTCGAGAAGGAGAACGACATCGAGATCAAGTACGAGGGCAGCCAGGACTTCGAGACGCAGCTCGGCACCCGCGCACAGGGCGGCAACCCGCCCGACATCGCGATCTTCCCGCAGCCGGGTCTGTTCGCCGACTACGCCTCGCGCGACCTGCTGAAGCCGGCTCCTGATGCGGTCAAGAAGAACGCCGAAGAGGGCTGGACCCAGGGCTGGGTCGACTTCGGCACCTATGACGGCACCTTCTACGGTGCACCGCTGATGGCGAGCGTCAAGGGCTGGGTCTGGTACTCGCCGACGAAGTTCGCCGAGTGGGGCGTCGAGGAGCCGACGAGCTGGGAAGAGCTGCTCACGCTCACCCAGACCATCAAGGAGAAGAGCGGCGCCGCACCGTGGTGCGCGGGCTTCGAGTCGGGTGTCGCGACCGGCTGGCCGGGCACGGACTGGATCGAGGACCTCGTGCTCCGCAATGCCGGCGCCGACGTCTACGACCAGTGGGTCAAGAACGAGATTCCCTTCACCGACCCGCAGATCAAGGCGGCCTTCGATGAGACCGGCAAGCTGCTGCTGAACCCGGAGTACGTCAACGGCGGCTTCGGCGACGTTCGCTCGATCAACTCGACCGCGTTCGGCGACGTGGCACCCAAGGTGGCCAGCGGCGAGTGCGCGCTGACGCACCAGGCGTCGTTCCTGTCGGGCTTCTTCCCCGAGGGCACGAACATCGCCGAGGACGGAGACGTCTGGGCGTTCCTGCTGCCGAGCAAGAGCGAGGACGAGATGTTCATCACCGGCGGTGGCGAGATCGTCGGCGCGTTCAGCGAGGACGAGGCGACGCAGAAGGTGCTCGAGTACCTGTCCAGCCCCGAGTGGGCGGACAGCCGTCTCGCTCTGGGCGGCGTGACCTCGGCGAACAAGGGCGTCGACGTCGACGCCGTCGAGAACCCGATTCTGCAGGAGTCGATCAAGCTGCTGCAGGACGACTCGGTGACGTTCCGCTTCGACGGCTCCGACCAGATGCCCGGCGCCGTCGGCTCCGGCACCTTCTGGAAGGGCATGGTCGCCTGGATCAACGGGACCTCCACGGACGAGGTCCTCACGCAGATCCAGACCGGCTGGCCGTCCAGCTGATCGGATGAGGAGGGCCGCCCCGACGGGCGGCCCTCCTTTCTCACACCGGTCCGCGCATGGTCGCGCGGACTGCTGATCAGCTCCGTCTCATGAAGGGGAATCCGTGAACGCGACTGTGTTCTTCCAATGGATCGGGGAGCTCCCGCCGATCCTCCAGGCCGTCGCCGTGGTCATCGCATTCGCGGTGGTCGTGGTGGCGATCCTGCTTCTCGTCGACATCGCGCCGCGCAAGGGCGCCCTCTACACCGGCATCCGTCTCGCGATGTGCCTGCTCATCCCGCTCGCGGTGATGTGGTTCTTCAACTCCTTCTACTGGGCGATGGGCGTCGCGGTCGCAGTCGGAGCGCTGTTCTTCTTCCTGGATTACCGATCTCGCGACGGCGCGGGGTACCTGATCCAGCTGGTCGCCTTCATGGCCCCGGCGATGCTGCTCCTCCTGGCCGGCCTGATCCTGCCGTCTATCCAGACCGTGTACGCGTCGTTCTGGAACTCGACCGGCAATGACTTCGTCGGCTTCTCGAACTATCTCTGGATCTTCACGCAATCCGATGGCGTCAGCTCGGTCGTGAACACGATCGTCTGGGTGCTGCTGGTCCCGACGCTCTCGACGCTGATCGGCCTCGCCTACGCGGTCTTCATCGACAAGACCCGCGGCGAGAAGATCTACAAGCTCCTGGTCTTCATGCCCATGGCGATCTCGTTCGTGGGCGCGAGCATCATCTGGCGTTTCGTGTACGCCTACCGCGGTCCCGAGTTCGAGCAGATCGGCCTTCTCAATCAGATCCTGGTCTGGTTCGGCGGAGAGCCGCAGCAGTTCCTGCTGAACGGGCCGTGGAACAACCTCGCTCTCATCGTGGTGCTGATCTGGGTGCAGACCGGTTTCGCGATGGTGGTGCTCTCCGCATCCATCAAGGGCGTCCCGGCCGAGCTGCTGGAAGCAGCCGAACTCGACGGTGCGAACGCCTGGGAGCGCTTCTGGTCGGTGACGATCCCGTCGATCCGGCCGGCGCTCATCGTGGTGCTGACCACGATCTCGATCGCCTCGCTGAAGGTCTTCGACATCGTCCGCACGATGACCGGCGGAAACTACGGGACATCGGTGCTCGCGAACGAGATGTACACCCAGTTCTCCAAATTCGAGGCGGGACGCAGTGCTGCGCTCTCCGTCATCCTGTTCATCCTGGTGCTGCCGATCGTGATCTACAACGCGCGCCAGATCAAGAAGCAGCGGGAGATCCGATGACCGACACGATGAAGTCAGACGCCGGCCAGAGCACGAGGTCGATCACGACCGGCGGCCGGTTCGAAGCATCCGCCGGACGCGCGCGCAAGCGCCTCAGCCGCCCCTGGGCGACCGTCGCCTCGATCGTCATCGCCGTGGTGTGGACCATCCCGACAGTCGGGCTGTTCATCTCGTCGTTCCGCAACAGGGACGCGATCGAGACCACCGGCTGGTGGACGGTCTTCACCAACCCGCAGCTGACCCTCGACAACTATTCGGCCGTGCTGCAGTCCGGCACCACGCAGCTGACGATCCTGGAATCCTTCTTCAACTCGATCGTGATCACGATCCCCGCCACGATCATCCCGCTGATGATCGCGGCGATGGCCGCGTACGCGTTCTCGTGGATCGAGTTCAAGGGACGCAACGCGCTGTTCATCTTCGTGTTCGCGCTGCAGATCGTGCCGATCCAGATGGCGCTGGTGCCGCTGCTGTCGTCGTTCTCCCGGGGTATCAACCTGTTCGGTGTCCAGGTCACGCTGGGTCTGGACGTCGCCGGCGGTTACGCGCAGGTCTGGATCGCCCACACCATGTTCGCGCTGCCGCTCGCGATCTACCTGCTGCACAACTTCATGTCGGAGATCCCCGGCGAGATCATCGAGGCGGCTCGGGTCGACGGCGCCTCGCGCGGGCAGATCTTCTTCCGCGTGGTGCTGCCGCTCACGATGCCCGCCATCGCATCGGTCGCGATCTTCCAGTTCCTGTGGGTCTGGAACGACCTGATCGTCGCGCTGGTGTTCGCCGACGGAGCCGCGTCTCCGATCACCAAGGTGCTCGCCGAGATCACCGGACGAGGCGAGGGCTGGTACCTCCTCACGGCAGGCGCCTTCGTGTCGATCATCGTTCCGCTGATCGTGTTCTTCTCGCTCCAGCGATACTTCGTCCGGGGCCTTCTGGCGGGGTCGACCAAGGGCTGACCGTTTCCCGGAGACAGTGAACGGGGGCGGAGGCCGCGGCGGGGCGCAACACAGCCCCACCCGCAGCATCCGCCCCCGTACGCTGAAACCATGAAGTACGCAGAGTCCATCGTCGACCTGGTCGGCGACACGCCCCTCGTGAAGCTGCAGCACGTCACCGAGGGCGTCGCGTGCACGGTTCTCGTCAAGCTCGAGTACCTCAATCCCGGCGGCTCGGCGAAGGACCGCATCGCGACGCGGATCATCGACGCGGCAGAGGCATCGGGCGAGCTGAAGCCGGGCGGCACCATCGTCGAGCCGACCAGCGGCAACACCGGCGTCGGGCTCGCGCTGGTCGCCCAGCAGCGCGGTTACAAGTGCGTCTTCGTGCTCCCCGACAAGGTCGGCGAGGACAAGATCGACGTGCTCCGGGCGTACGGCGCCGAGGTCGTGGTGACCCCGACCTCCGTTCCCGCCGAAAGTCCCGAGTCGTATTACAGCGTGAGCGATCGCCTCGCCCGCGAGATCCCCGGCGCCTTCAAGCCGAACCAGTACGAGAACCCGAACGGGCCGCGGAGCCACTACGAGACCACCGGGCCCGAGATCTGGCGCGACACCGACGGCGGGATCACACATTTCGTCGCGGGCGTCGGCACCGGCGGCACCATCACCGGAACCGGCCGCTACCTCCGCGAGGTCTCGGACGGCCGGGTGCGCATCGTCGGCGTCGATCCCGAGGGCAGCGTCTACAGCGGCGGTACCGGTCGCCCGTATCTCGTGGAAGGCGTCGGCGAGGACATCTGGCCCGGCGCGTACGATCCGAGCGTGCCGCACGAGATCGTCGCGGTGAGCGACGCCGACGCCTTCGCGATGACGCGTCGGCTGGCCCGCGAAGAGGGGATCCTCGTCGGCGGTTCCAGCGGGATGGCCGTGATCGGCGCGCTGCGAGTCGCGCGAGAGTTGCCGCCGGAAGCGGTGGTGGTCGTTCTCCTGCCCGACGGCGGACGCGGTTATCTCAGCAAGATCTTCAACGACGGCTGGATGCGCTCGTACGGCTTCAGCGAGGTCGAGGAGGGCGAGACGGTGGCTCAGGTGCTGGCCGCTCGCCCGGCGCGGAAGGATCACGGCATCCCCGACCTGGTCCATGCGCACCCGAGCGACACGGTGCTGGAGGCGATCGGATTGATGACCGAGTTCGACGTGTCGCAGCTCGTCGTCCTCAGCGCCGAGCCACCGGTGATGATGGGCGAGGTCGTCGGGACCGTCGATGAGAAGGGGCTGCTGGATCTGCTCTTCCGCGGCGAGGCATCGCCTGCCGACGCCGTGGGCGCGCATGTGGGGGAGCGGCTCCCGCTGATCGGCATCCATGCGCCCGTCGCCCAGGCACGGGCCGCGCTCGCCGATGTCGACGCGCTTCTCGTGACCGAAGCCGGCAAGCCGCACACGGTGCTGACCCGGCAGGATCTTCTCGCGTACCTCTCCCGCTGATGAAGCCGTCGCCGGGCGTAACAGCGGCGGATGCGACCTTCGAGGCGGACGTAGGCTGAGAGGCATGTCCGACCACGCTTTCGCCACCCGAGCCATCCACGCAGGGCAGGAGTTCGACCCGACGACGGGGGCGATCATCCCCCCGATCTACCAGACCTCCACCTTCGTGCAGGACGGCATCGGCGGTCTCCGGAACGGGTACGAGTACAACCGGGCGGCCAACCCGACGCGTTCGTCGCTCGAGACGCAGCTCGCCGCGCTCGAGGGCGGCACCGCCGCGCTGTCGTTCGCCTCGGGGCTCGCCGCCGAAGACGCCCTGCTGCGTGGTCTGCTGAAGCCGGGCGACCACGTGCTGCTCGGCAACGACGTCTACGGCGGCACGTACCGCCTGCTCACGAGAGTGCTCGCGCCGTGGGGGATCGAGACGACCACCGTCGAGCTCGCCGACACCGACGCCCTCCGCGCCGCGATCCGTCCGCAGACGAAGATCGTCTGGCTGGAGACTCCGAGCAACCCCCTTCTCAAGATCGTCGACGTCGAGCAGATCGCCGAGATCGCGCACGCTGCCGGCGCCGTCGTGGTCGTCGACAACACCTTCGCCTCCCCGGCACTGCAGCAGCCACTGGCGCTCGGAGCAGACCTCGTCGTGCACTCGACCACGAAGTACCTCGGCGGGCACTCCGACGTGCTCGGCGGCGCCGTGGTGTTCGGCGACGACCGCTTCTTCGAGCAGGTGAAGTTCCAGCAGTTCGCCGTCGGCGCCGTCTCCGCTCCGCTGGACGCCTGGCTCACCACCCGGGGCATCAAGAC
This sequence comes from Microbacterium aurantiacum, assembly GCF_002872075.1. GTDB lineage: Bacteria > Actinomycetota > Actinomycetes > Actinomycetales > Microbacteriaceae > Microbacterium > Microbacterium aurantiacum_A. The sequence continues at coordinate 202,305 of NZ_PGGU01000004.1, forward strand.
CCTGGCACTGCGGATGCGGCAGCACTCCGAGAACGCGCAGGCCATCGCCGAGTGGGCGCAGTCCCGCTCCGAGATCGAGACGGTGTTCTTCCCGGGGCTCGCTTCGCACCCCGGTCACGACATCGCGGCCCGCCAGATGAGCGGCTTCGGCGGGATGCTGTCGCTCGGTCTCGCCGACGGAGCAGCGGCCGCGCGCGCCTTCGCCGAATCGACAGAGCTGTTCCAGCTCGCGGAGTCCCTCGGCGGCGTCGAATCGCTGATCGGATACCCGTCGGAGATGACGCACGCCTCGGTCCGCGGCACCCCGCTCGCCGTTCCGGAGAACGTCGTGCGCCTGTCGGTCGGCATCGAGGACGTCGCCGACCTGATTGCCGATCTGGAACAGGGACTGGCCCGTCTCTCCCGCTGAACGTGGCGTGGCCGGAAACGCGTCCTCGAGGGGCCGCCCGGATGCGTTTCCGGCCTGGAAGCGGAGTATCGACCGCGCTTCCGGTGGACAGGGGGCTTCGGCGACGGGCGGCGGGGACGATACGATGGATGCTTCTCTTCCGATCGAATCGATTCGAATCGGCATGCCCGCACCCTGAACTCCGGAAGGACCGTCGTGTCCGACGCTCCGCGCACTGACTCCACCCCGACGCCCCGATCGAACGCGACCCCGGCGGTCGAACGCACCTCGACCGGCAGCATCCGCACCTCCACGCCGACGGGCGCGATCCGCACGCTGGGGTCGAACCCGGCCACGGCGCCGATCATGCTGCACCCGGGGGATTCGATCCCCACTGCTCGTCGAGTGCTCTACATCATCCTGCTCGGCGCGCTCACCGCACTCGGGCCGTTCACGATCGATCTGTACCTGCCGGCGTTCCCGGTGCTGGAGAAGGACTTCGACACCACGGCGGCCGCGATCCAGCTGACCCTCACCGGCACGATGATCGGCTTCGCGGTCGGGCAGCTCGTGGTCGGCCCGCTCAGCGACAAGGTGGGACGCCGCGTTCCCCTCATCGCGGTCACGGCGCTGCACGTGCTCGCCAGCGTCGCCGCCGCATTCGCCCCGGATCTTGGGCTGCTCAGCGCGGCACGCGTGCTGATGGGCATCGGCGCCGCGGCCGGAGGTGTGGTCGCGATGGCGATCGTGCGCGATCTCTTCGGCGGACGCCGGCTCGTGGTCATGCTGTCGCGGCTCGCGCTGGTGTCCGGTGTGGCACCGGTGGTGGCGCCGTTGATCGGATCGTGGTTGCTGACGCTGATGCCGTGGCGCGGGATCTTCGGATTCCTCGCCGTCTATGGCGCCGTGATGCTGGTCTCCGCGATCGTGTTCATCCCGGAGACCCTTCCCAAAGCCCGTCGCACGGGGCGCGGCGGTGCGACGATGCTGCAGCGGTACCGTTCCGTCCTCTCCGATCGTGTGTTCATCGGCGTGCTGATCATCGGCGGGATGACATTCTCCGGGCTGTTCTCCTACCTTTCGGCATCGCCCTTCCTGTTCCAGCAGACGCACCAGCTCGACCCGCAGCAGTACGGCCTCCTGTTCGCCGCGAACTCGCTCGGCCTGGTCATCGGCGTGCAGATCGCGTCCCGGCTCGCCGCCCGTTTCGGGCCGCAGTGGGTGATGGCCTACTCGACCGCCGTGCTCCTGGCGGCGGGAGCGGCGATCATCGTCACCGATCAGCTCGGGCTGGGCCTGTGGGGAACGGTCATCCCGCTCTTCGTGTTCATGACCGCCTGCGGGTTCACCTTCCCCAACGTGCAGGTGCTCGCGCTCGACCGGCACGGCAAGGCGGCGGGCACCGCCGCCTCGATCATCGGTGCGAGCAACTTCGGCGTCGCCGGTTTCATCTCGCCGGTCGTCGGCTGGATCTCGCACGATGCCGGCATCACCGCGACGACGATGGCCTCCGTCATGGTCGGCTGTGCCGTGATCGGCGTCCTCTCGCTGTGGCTGATCGTGCGCCCGCGCACGGTGGGGATGCTCACTCCCTGATCGCCCAGCCGGCGTCGGCCAGAATGGAACGATGAACAGGCGAATGCTGCTGTGGTGGGGTGTCAGCTGCCTCTTGGCGGCGACGGCGCTGGGCTCGATCGTCGTGCTCGGCTTCGGAGACACTCCGGCGATCGATCACTGGTGGAACACGGTGGTGATCGATCAGCGGGCACCGTGGGTCATCGACTTCGCCCATGTGCTCAACTTCGCCGGCGGCAGCAGCGGAACGATCTTCGTCATCGCACCACTCCTGATCGTGGGCCTGCTCCTCACCCGGCGATGGCGATCAGCCGCGTTCGCGGTGACGGCGATGGTGACCAGCGCCCTCGCCGTTCAGGCGCTCAAGCAGCTCTTCGGGAGGGCACGGCCCGCCGACATGCTCGTCGCCTCCGACTACGGGTCGTTCCCCTCGGGCCACGTCGCGAACGCGGCGACCATCGCCCTCGTGATCTGGGTGATCTTCCCGCGGGTGTGGACCGCTCTTCTCGGTGCGCTGTGGGTGCTCGGGATGGCGTACTCGCGCACTCTGCTCTCGGTGCACTGGGCGACGGACACCCTCGGTGGAGCGCTGACCGGCGCAGGCGCGGTGCTGCTGGTGGCAGCTCTGCTGAGCGACTGGGTGCAGGGCCGGAACCCGCCGTCGGATCCGCCGATAGTCTGGGAAGCCCCCCGCCCGTCCTGAGGAGTCCTCGTGCCCCGCATCCGTCCGTATCGTCCCGCCGATCGCGCCGCGATGTACGAGATCTGCGTGAAGACGGCGGACGCCGGTGCCGATGCGACCGGCATCCTCTCCGACGACGACCTGTGGGGCGACATCTTCGCCGTTCCGTATGTGGAACGTCATCCCGACCTCGCCTGGGTCGTCGAGGCCGATGACGCACGCGTCGTCGGTTACATCGTCGCGACGGATGACACGGATGCCTTCGAGCAGTGGTTCCGCGACGAGTGGTGGCCGCCGCTGGCGGCGCGCCATCCTCGGCCGAGCGAGGTCGTCACGCGCGAGGACCGGATCGTCGAATCCGCTTACGACCGTGCTCCGGGCCGCGACGCGAACGTCGCGGCGTACCCCGCGCACCTGCACATCGACCTGCTCCCGGAGACCCAGGGCCAGGGGCTGGGGCGGCTGCTCATCGAGACCCTCTTCGCCGAGCTCACCCGTCGCGGGGTGCGAGGCCTGCACCTCGGCATGGACCCGAAGAACACCGGTGCTGCGGCCTTCTACGAGCGTCTCGGCATGGAGCGCCTGCCGACGGGCCCGGATGCGCAGAGCTACGGCGTGCGTTTCGGCATGTGAGCGGGCGGGGCTACTGCCCGTTCGTCCGCAGCATCACGGAGATGCTCCCGATCGCTCTCGCGGTCGGTGTGTACCAGATGCTCAGGTAGCGGCGCCCGACCTGCCACTGGTCGCTGTCGCGACGTTCTTTCGTCGGATCGCCGAGCAGCGTACGCAGTTCCTCGCGCGATGTCGCGAGGGTGATGCCGTCGATGAGCCTGTCCGCGCCCGGGTATGCAGCCCAGCCGGTCTCAGGTCGGACCCGGATGACGATCTTGCAGAGCTCGTCGTCGCCGAAGAAGAACGCGGTGCCGGCATCGCGGTACTCGTACGTCAGCCAGTCCTTCTTCAGCACGCCGCCCTTCGGGTTGAGCCGCTGCTCGGTGATCTCCCCGAACAGCGCCAGGGATGCGTCGACCGCCGGGGCGCCCGGCTTCTCTCCCAGTGCATCGAGGAGCGTGGTGATCTCACCGCTGATCGTCGTCGCTGTCATGGCCTGCCGTGCCTCACTTCTCGTCTTTCGCCGCCTGCTGGGCGAGGAACTTCTGCATCACGTCGGACAGGGGCGGGCCGTCCTCGGCCGGGGCGATGTCGGCATCCTCGAGGGTGAACGAGCGCAGCAGTTCGAGCGCAGCCGCGCTCACCAGCAGATCGGTCGCGTCCGCGAGCACCAGGTCATCGCCCTCATCGACCGAACCCGTGGGGATCAGCCTGAGCCAGACGGGCGTCAGCGCGCGCTCGGTGATGAGTTCGTACTGCTCGCCCGTCGACGCTGTCGCCGGTTCGAGTTCGAATCCGGTGAGCCCGGATGCGCGCAGCGCGTCGGCGAGCCGCTCGCTCACGAACCAGAACGGCGATGTGGTGACGAGGTCGTCACCCATCCAGCCGTCGAAGACCAGATGCAGCGGCCCGGCGTCGGCGGCGCGTTGCGCCGGATCGTAGGTGTGGCCCGGAGCCAGACCGCCGGGGACCTCGGCGTCGACGTAGTAGTACATCTGCTCACCTCACTGGGGGATCGAAGAGATCGCCGAATGCATCGTCGATCAGCGTAGTGTAATCGAGCAGCTGCTCCCTGGTCGGCTCGGTTCCCAGGCGGTCGTAGTGGGCGTAGAACTGATTCCACATCTTGCGGATGGCGCTCAGATGCACGTCGTTGTTGATGCCCTCGGGGATGCCCCGGAGATTCTCGGGGGAGTGCATCTCGGAAGGCGTGATGGCCAGTCCGGGGTAGCGCGTGATCACGTTCTGCTCGACCGCGTGGTGGACGACGTCCGTGGGGTTCGCACGGTCGTACTCGTCGTAGAAATTGTCTCGATAGTTGTTGCCATCGGCATCGCCGAAGCTCGCGGGAACTCGGTGTCCTCCCGTCGCGTCAACGTCGGCGTCGGGAGCATCGTCGCGGGACGAGTCGTCGCGGTCCGGACCTCGCTGATGGGCGAGCACACTGTCACGTCTCCGAGTCTCCTCGACGATGTCGATCAGCTTCTGCCGTTGTCGGCGCGACTGCGTCTGCAACGAGGAAGCGAACTCGTCACCTGCCTTCGTGAGGGCTTCGATGATGTCATCGCTCAGCTTCTTCATCGGACTGGCCATGTCGTCACCCTGCCGTCGAGATCTGAAGCGCAGAGATCTGCGCGATGAAGTCCTGCCCGAGTCGCTCCTGGTCCTGCGCGGTGTGCTCCAGGTCGTTCGCCGTCTGCTCGAGCGCCTCGAGGTCGGCCTTGTACTCCGCCGCCTCGCCCAGCGCGCCTTCGACCAGCGGGGCGTCGAGCATCGTGGCGGCGATGGAGACGGCGACGTTCGTGAGCGGCTCGCTGACGAGCTCGAGGAGCTGGACCGCGAGCTGCTCGACCGCGATGTCGGTCGCGATGTCGAGGGCCACCTTGCGGGCGGCGATGATCGCCGCGTTGGCCGCGACGCTCCCGCCCAGTGTCACCACGGCGGTGGCCGCTGCGGCGGCGATCTGCGCGGCGGTGATGGTGAGCTCCGCGATCACCTTGATCTTGAGCGCCAGGACGGCGTCGGCGAAGATGTCGATGCCCTGCGCGGCAGGATCGAGCAGGTCGACCAGACGCTGCATGTTCGACTCGCGGTTGGCGTTCCAGGCGTTGGTGTACGCCCCGGCGGTCTGCGCCGACAGCGCGCTCGTCACATCGTCGTTGACGCGCTTGTTCGCCTCTTCGATCGAGCCTTCGAGGTCTTCCTTGAACTGCCGCACGATGCTCGCGGCCCGATGGATCTCGTCTTCGTCGAGCTGGGGCCATTCGTAGCCGAGCACGTCGAGCACCCAAGCCAGCTCGCCCGGAATGTTCATACCCATGATGTGCCTCCTGCTGTCGAAAGTAGGTGCAGGGACGCCGGGCGGGAATGGGGAGAAGTCCCCATGGGGGGTCGTGGGCATGAGAAAACCCCCGGAAAGCTCTCGCTTACCGGGGGTTTCGGTCATTGGCGGTGACGGCGGGATTCGAACCCGCGGTTGCTTGCACAACACACGCTTTCCAAGCGTGCTCCTTCGGCCGCTCGGACACGTCACCAGGAACAACCTGTCCATCCTATCCGATCGGCCGGGTGTCCCGTGACAGAGCTATGCGGCGGGCACCTCGTCGAGAGAGGAGTACACGGGCAGGCCCCGTTCCCTCGCGATGACGACGTCGTTGTCCGCACCCTTCGATTCGCCGGGAAGGCGCAGCACCGCATCGCAGTGCTGCAGCAGACGCGCGGCCACGTCATACATCACGTCGCTGCCGGCGGTCTCGGCGGCGTCCAAGCCGCGGAGCACAGGCAGCGCGACCCATTCGCCGATCATGGGGACGTGTCCGAGTCGGTGCAGGGGAGCGGCGGCGGCCTCGAGGCGTTCGAGATTGCGGGCGATCGCGTCGGCATCGCCGTCGGTTCCGGAGCGGTACGGGCCGGCGATGAGAATCAGGAGTGGTTTCGTCATAGCGGAGACTGTAGCGTTAACCGTGCAGAAATGTGAAACAACATGAAGGAGTGGGCATGCTGAGTGTGCAGCGCAAGGAGCATCTGATCGGTCTGCTTGCTCGCGAGGGCCGCATCGTCGCGAAGGACGCGGCGAATGAACTCGGAGTCTCCGAGGACTCCATTCGTCGCGACCTCCGCGAACTGGCCGCCGACGGTGCGTGCATCCGCGTCTACGGGGGTGCGGTCCCGGTGGCGGAGCGCCCGGTGCGCCAGCGTCAGGACATCGCCACGGCGAGCAAGGAACGCGTGGCGAGAGCCGCCGTCGTACGCATCCGCCCGGCATCCACCATCATCCTGGACGCCGGAACGACGACCCTCGCGATGGCGCGGATGCTTCCCCTCGAGTCGGCACTGACCGTCATCACCCCGAGCCCCGCCGTGGCGCTGGCAGTGGCGGAGCATTCGGATGCCCGGATCCTCCTGGTCGGCGGCGAGCTGAGCCGGCACTCGATGGTCACCGGCGGCGCCCTCGCGCTCGAGGCGATCGCGCACCTCGGGGCCGACGCGTTCTTCATGGGCGTGTCCGGGATCGATCCTCTGCACGGATTGACGACCGGCAGCGTCGACGACGCCGCGACGAAGCGGGCGCTCGCCGCGCGGAGCGCAGAGGTGTTCGTGCTCGCCAGTGAGGAGAAGATCGGTGCGGCATCGCGGTTCCCGGTTCTCGGTTTCGGCGAGATCACAGGGATCATCGTCGACCCGGAGGACCGCAACCCGCTCGTCGCTCAGCTGATCCCCGCGTAAAATCTCAGGGTGCCCACCCCGAAGATCGTGCTCTTCTATGCCTTCACCCCGCTCGCGGACCCCGAGGCCATCCGGCTCTGGCAGCGCGATCTGGGCGAGGCGCTCGGGTTGCGGGGGCGGCTGATCATCTCGAAGGACGGCGTCAACGGCACCCTCGGCGGCGATCTGCCCTCGCTGAAGAAGTGGGCGCGATCGTTCCGTTCCTACGCGCCCTTCAAAGACGTCGACATCAAGTGGAGCGAGGGCACCGGCGTCGACGCGGAGGGACACAGCCTCGACTTCCCGAAGCTCAGCGTGAAGGTCCGCGAGGAGATCGTCTCGTTCGGCGCGCCCGGCGAGCTGCGGGTCGACGAGGGCGGCGTCGTGGGCGGAGGAGTCCGGCTCACTCCCGAAGGGCTGCACGAGCTGATGGACGAGCGCGGCGAGGACGTCGTGTTCTTCGACGGCCGAAACGCGCTGGAGGCGCAGATCGGACGCTTCAAGAACGCCGTGGTCCCGGACGCGGAGACCACCCGTGATTTCGTCAGCCTGCTCGACTCGGGTGCGTACGACGATCTGAAGGGCAAGCCGGTCGTCACGTACTGCACCGGCGGGATCCGCTGCGAGGTGCTGTCCAGCCTGATGGCCTCCCGCGGCTTCGGCGAGATCTATCAGCTGGAGGGCGGCATCGTCCGCTACGGCGAGCGCTTCGGTGACGACGGCCTGTGGGAGGGGTCGCTCTACGTGTTCGACAGGCGCGGTTCGATCGACTTCTCGGATCGCGCCGCCGTGATCGGCGAGTGCGTGGGTTGCTCGACGCCCACCAAGCGGACGGCGAACTGTCCCGATCCCTCATGTCGCGTGCAGTACGTCGTGTGCGAGTCGTGCGCGGCGGTCTCCTGCCCGGAGCACGCCGCCGCCTGAGCGCTACGCGAGCAGCGGGGCATCCGCACCGCGCCAGGCGAACAGGGATCGCGGGAACAGCAGGGCGCTCACCCGGGAACGTCGATCCACGCTCCGATGCAGCTGTCGGAGGACCGAGGCGAGGGGTGCGGAGAGATCGCCGGCCTCCGCTCCGCTCCGGGCGTAGCTCGCCTGCTCGACGGCATCGATGAGCCGCTTCAGGGCAGCGGCATCCGCGCCGCGCTCGCGCGCAAGGGTCGCTCCGCGCGTGCGGGGAGTGTCGGCATCCGACACTCCGATCCCCAGATCCAGCAGGGTGTCCCGCAGCTCGGCCCAGGCGGCCATCGCGTCGCCGTCACGCGCGCGGCGGCCCCGGAAGGCGCGTCGGATGCGACGGATCAGGGCCGGAAGCAGCACGATCAGCAGAACGCCGCCGGCGCCGATCACGATCGGCATCGGGTCGAGCGCCCGCAGCGGTCCCGTCGCCCCGGCAGTGCCGCCGGCGTCGTCGCGCTCGATCTCCGGGTCGTCCGTGGCCTCTGCCCCCGGTGACGCGGTCGGCACAGGTGTCGCAGGGCCCCCTGGTCCCGTTCCGGTCGTCGTGGCCGGCTCGAACCGGGTCGGTACGCCGAGGGAGGCGGTCGGCTCGAACGGCACCCATCCGATGCCCTGGAAGTACACCTCCGGCCAGGAATGCAACTGGTCGCTCGTCACGGAGAACACCGACTCCTCGCCGCGCTCCTGGTCGGTGAGGAGGCCGGGAAGATAACCGACGACGATGCGCACCTGCATCCCCAGCTCTTCCGCCATCAGTGCGAAGGCGCCGGCGAAGTGGATGCAGTATCCGGCGCGCACGTCCAGGAACCGGGCGACGGCATCGGCGCCGGTGCCATCGAACTCCTCCTCGACCGGCGTATCGAGCGAGTAGGTGAACTCGCCGCGGAACCAGGTCTGCAGCGCGAGGAGCCTGTCGTAGTCGGTGCCGGCGTCGGCCGTCACCTCCGCGGCGGTCTCGCCGATCACAGCGGGCAGTTCGATCGGCGGGTCGTCCGTCTCGGCGGGCGGTGCGGCAGACGAGGCCCTGACCTGCTCGAGCGTCGGGGTGACCGCGACCGACGACACGGTGTAGTCGTTGCTGAGCGCGTCCGCCCGCTCGGATACGACCGTGCGGTTGGAGGGCATCACCATCCACGACGACGGCGCTCCCTGGATCCTGGTCGCGGCGTAGGGGACCGGCAGCCAGGCGCTGGACATCCGCAGGATCCGGATCGAGGTGCGCCGGCTGTCGGTCTCGACGTCCTCGTTCCAGTCGGGCGCGCCGAAGCCGTCGGACTGCGACTGCAGTTCGGACTCGTCAGGATGCCAGACACGGCCGTCGAACTGTGAGAGGGTCGCGAGTCTCAGATACGGGGCTGTCTCGCCCTCAGCGGCGACGGTCAGCACTTCGACCGGCGCCGGACGGCGCAGGTCGTCGCCGAGTTTCAGCGACGCGTTGACGGTGACGCCGACGCTCGACCCGGCCCAGCTCGCCGACACCGGCAGCCCGGGTGCGATCATCATGGTCGCCGCCAGCGCGACGACGCCGATCCCGGCCGTGATCGTCGGTGCGGCCCGGCTGGGCGCGTCCGGTCGTCGCCGAGCGGTGTAACCGAACAGCACCAGCATCAGCACCCCGAGCATCACGAACCACACCACGTTCGCGCCGCTGACGGTGACGATCATCGGCAGCGCGCCGACGACCGCCGCGAGGAGACCGGCGAGCAGAGCGATCCGCTGCGCGAGCAATTGATCGAGGAGGATCGCGACCACCGCGAAGCCGGAGGCGAGCACCAGCTGCAGCCCCGGCGTGGCGTTCAGCGGCGCCGCTCCGTAGGTGATCTCCTCCCACGCGCTGGAGGCGAGCGAGCCGAACACCGACCATGTGCTCGGGGTCGGCACGAGGCCGAAGAGCGCGGTGTCTCCGGCGACCAGCAGGGTCACGGTTCCGATGGCGGCCAAGGCCTGCGCGAGAAGGGTCCCGATGTCCCGCATCCAATCCGGCCGTCGTTGCCAAAGGGTCCGCATGCCGATCCCGGTGAGCGCAGTCACGACGATCACCGCGGTGGCGGCGAGCGACCAGGCACCCGGTTCGATCACGGCGGTGAAGGGCCACAGCGCGACGAACCCCGCGGCAGCGGCGAGAGCGCCCGGGACGAGCCGCTGGGTGGGCACCTCCTCATCCCGGCGCCACCGGATCGCGCCGGCGTCCTGGCGCTCGTGCTCACGCCGGCGCATCGCCGACCCCGGCTCGCTGCGGCAAGGCCTCTTCCCACGCATCGGCGATGTCGTCACCGAGCTCCGCCGTCGACCAGCCGTGCGCGGCGGCGGCCGTCATCGCCCCTGGCAGGGGCTCCGTCGCGAACAGCATCGCGGCCGCAGCTCCGGCCGGTCGCAGCAGAGCGGCGTCCTCCTCATCGATCCGCCCGGTGACGTACACGAGCGGGCCGGGGGGCGTGCCCCCGACGAGCGTCGGCAGGTCTCGGGAGTCACCGCGCGGCGACACCATCGCCAGCGCGACGAGCAGTCCGTCGCGGTCGTCTTCGTGCCCACGCAGCGTTCCGAGCACGTTCCCGGCACTGTCGATCACGTCGACGCTGTAGCCCTCCTGAACCAGGTGGATCGCGGCGGAGGCGCACAGCGAGACCGCGGTCTCGAATCGGGGGTCGGCGGTGTCGCCCGGGCGATCCCAGTGGGCGGCGCTGCGATCGAGCACGACGAGCGCGTCGGGGCTGGACTCCTCCTCTTCCTGCCGCACCATCAACTGGCCGCGGTGCGCGGTGGCCCGCCAGTGGATGCGGCGCATCGAGTCCCCGGAGATGTAGTGGCGGGGGGAGAGATTGTCGCTGCCCTGCCCGAGCCTGCTGGAGGACGTGTGCGCGGTGCCCCCCGCCGCGCCGACGCGGACGGTGAGAGGTGCGAGAGTGAAGACCTCGGGAACCACGGTCACGGTGCGGGTCTCGCCGAACTCCTGCTCCCGCTGGGCGAGGCCGAAGGGGTCGACGGTGCGCAGCATGAGCGGGCCGATCTGCCAGATACCGCGACGCACTCCGGTGATGACGTAGTCCAGCTGCCCGCTGCGCGGCGGGTACTCGCCGCCCGAATCGCCGACGACGGCAGCGGGGAGCACGTCGCGCCACAGGCCGTGCGGGATGCGGATGGCGCGCAGGTTGAACCGCAGCGTCACCCTGGACAGCTCGGAGACCGTGATCAGGTCGGTCGAGATCTGCCGGGTCACGGTGCCGGTGCGCCGAGGGAGCCGCACGACGAGAACCGCGAGCACGGTGAGCACGAAGAGCAGGATCCCGATGTAGAGCAGGATCGGCGCGGCGACGGCGTTCGCGAGGAGCACGCAGACGAGGCCGGCGAGAAGAGCCGCTGCTCCTCGCCCGGTGAGGGATCGCCGTCGTCGCATGTGTCGGGTCCTCAGGATCGGGCGGCGACCGGGACGCGCACTCGATCCGCGATCTGCGCGAGTGCGGCCTCGACCGGCTGCGCGCCGGCGCGGTGCGCGCCCCGCGCGGGCAGCAGTCGGTGCGCGAACACCGGGACGAGGAGTGCAGTGAGGTCATCCGGGATCACGAACTCGCGCCCGTCGAGCGCCGCCCAGACCTTGGCGGCGCGGACGAGCTGCAGCGTGGCACGCGGGCTCGCTCCGAGATGCAGGCTCGGGTCGACTCGGGTGGCCTGGGCGAGGGCGACCGCGTACTCCTCCAGCGCCGGTGCGACGTGCACGGATCGCGCCCACGCGACGAGCCGGCTGATGTCCGTGGCGTCCACCACGGCGGCGACGGCGGCGAGCGGGTTCACGACGTCGCGCTGGCGCAGCATGAGCGCCTCGGCCGCGGCATCCGGGTAGCCCATCGAGATCCGCATCATGAAGCGGTCGCGCTGCGCCTCCGGCAGCGCGTAGGTCCCCTCCATCTCGAGAGGGTTCTGCGTCGCGACGACGAGGAACGGGCGCGGCAGCGGATGGGTGTCACCGTCGACGGTGACCTGCCCCTCCTCCATCGCCTCGAGCAGCGCCGACTGGGTCTTGGGGGAGGAGCGGTTGATCTCGTCGGCGATCACGATGTGCGCGAAGATGGCGCCGCGCTTGAACTCGAACTCGCGGTCGACCGGGTTGTACACGGAGACGCCGGTGACGTCGCCCGGCAGCAGGTCGGGAGTGAACTGGATGCGGCGCACGGTCGCGTCGACGCTGGCGGCCAGCGCTCGCGCCAGCATGGTCTTGCCGACCCCCGGTACATCCTCGATGAGGAGGTGCCCCTCGGCCAGCAGGCAGATGAGCGCGCTGCGCACGGCGTCCGGCTTTCCGTCGATCACCGCTCCGACGGAGCCGAGGATCGCGGATGTCTGCGCGGCGAACTGCTCGGCGCCGATCTCGGCCGGGATCATGGGGGCGGTGTCTGGCATGCGTTCCCTCTCGCGTGAGCGCTGCGATGCGCGTGAATCGATCGTAACCCCGCGGGGGCGTGGTCGTCCGGTCTCCCGGACGCGGGCAGTCCGAACGTTCAGGTAAGATGATTGACGGCTCTCCGCGTGGCGGCATCCAGGCCAATTCCCCCAGGGCGGAAACGCAGCAAGGGTAACCGGGCTCTGCCGGGTGCGCGGAGGGTCACTTCTTTCTTTCAGCGTCCTCCGGGGCGGCTTTGCCAGGATCGTGACGTGACCAGCCCAGCCGTCTCCCCGCGCTCGAACCCGATCGGCCGGTTCGCCTCGCCGGTCGTGCTCCTCGCCGCCATGTGGATCATCCAGTTCGCGGATGCCTTACTGCCCGGCTCGTTCACCGGCTTCGGCCTGCGCTCGTGGGATCTCTCCGGTCTCGTCGGTATCGCGCTGGGGCCGTTGCTCCATGCCGACTGGGCACACCTGATCGCCAACTCGGTGCCGTTGCTCGTGCTCGGCTGCCTGGTCGCGGTGGAGGGCGCTCGCCGATTCTGGGCCGTGACCGCGATCGTCGCGATCATCGGGGGCGCCGGCACCTGGCTGCTGAACGCACCGGGAGCGCTGACGGTGGGGGCGTCTGGGCTCGTGTTCGGCTACTTCGGCTATGTCGTGATGCGGGTGTTCGCGCCGGGCCGGGTTCCGCACCGGGTGCTGTACGCCGCGATCGCGCTGATCGTCATCGTGCTCTACGGAGGCTCGATGCTGGCCGGCGTCGTCGGCGTACGCGACGGCGTCTCCTGGCAGGCGCATCTGTTCGGAGCGATCGGCGGCGGGCTGGCGGCCCTCACCGGCAGACGCGGGACACGGTCCGGATGAGCGCCCGGCCCACCCCGGCGCGCAACCGGAGCGGAAAAGCAGCGCGCAGCCGGAGGAGACGGACGACGCGCCGCGGGGCGCGGAGGCCCGGTGCACGCCGGCAGGCGGCTCTCCGGTTGCAGCGACTGCGGATGCTCCGGCGCATCCTGATCTCAGCGGCCGTCGTCGTGGCGGTCGTCGGGCTCGCCGTGCTCCTGCCGTTCAGCCTCGGGCGGGAACCCGCACCGGTCTGCGCGGCCGACGCGGGCGCCTTCCCGGACGCCGGAGTCGAGGGCTGGCGGGGCGAGCAGCTCGAGAACGCCGCGACGATCATGCAGACGGCATCCGGACTCGGTTTCGGTCGCGACGGGCAGATCATCGGGGTGATGACCGCCATGGGCGAGAGCGGGCTGCGCAACATCGACTACGGCGACTGGGAGACGATCGGATTCCGCAACCCCGACGGCACGCGGACCTCGAGCATCGGGCTCTTCCAGCAGCAGGACTGGTGGGGGAGCGTCGAGACCCGGATGGATCCGGCATCCTCCGCCACGCTCTTCTACACCCGTCTCGGCGGACTCGAGGGATGGCAGCAGATGACGCCGTCGCACGCGATCCACCGTGTGCAGATCAACACCGACCCCGACTACTACTCCCAGTACGCCGCGGATGCGACGGCGGTCGTCGACGCGCTGTCCGGCCCCTGCGCCGCCTAAGCTGAAGCCGTGGCGCGGAGCATCTACATCACCTCGGCCGAAGGACACAGCGGCAAGTCGACGGTCGCGCTCGGCGCGCTGGACGCGCTGATGCGCGTGACCCCGCGGGTGGGGGTGTTCCGCCCGATCGCACGGTCGGCCGACGAACGCGACTACGTGCTGGAGCTCCTGCTCGCGCACGACGGCGTGCACCTCGACTACGAGGACTGCGTCGGCGTCACCTACGACGATGTGCGCGACGATCCCGACCGCGCCCTCTCCACGATCGTGTCGAGATTCAAAGCGGTCGAGGCCAGGTGCGATGCGGTCGTCATCGTCGGCAGCGACTACACCGATGTCGCCAGCCCCGCCGAACTCGGATACAACGCGCGCATCGCGGCCAACCTCGGCGCCCCGGTGCTGCTCGTGCTCAGCGGTCGCGATCAGCAGCGCCAGGGCGACCAGCTGGGCACCACCACCGCCCGCGTCCCGTCGGCGGTCGGCCAGATCGCGGCGCTCGCCGTCGCCGAACTCGGCGAGGAACGCGCCGAGCTCTTCGCGGTGGTCGTCAACCGGGCCGACCCCGACGTGCTGGATCAGACGATCGAGTCCGTGCGATCCGCGCTGACGGCTGCGGCGACACCGGTCTGGGCGATCCCGGAGGATCGCAGTCTCATCGCCCCGTCGATGCGCGGCATCCTCGCATCCGTCGACGGCCGACTCGTCAAGGGCGACCCCGAGCTGCTCGGGCGCGAAGTGCTCAGCGTCGTCGTCGCCGGGATGTCGATGGTCAACGTGCTGCCGCGACTCACCGAGGACGCCGTCGTCGTGATCCCGGCAGACCGCACAGAGGTGCTCCTCGCGACACTGCTCGCGAACGCATCCGGCACCTTTCCCCGCGTGTCCGGAATCATCCTGAACGGCCCCTTCCCGTTGCCCGAGCCCATCGACCGTCTCATCGACGGCTTCACCTCCACCGTCCCGATCATCGCCACAGACCTCGGCACCTATGAGACGACACTGCGGGTGATGGGCACACGCGGGCGTGTAAGCGCCGACTCCCGCCGTCGCTACGACACGGCGCTGGGGCTCTTCCAGACGCATGTCGACATCACCGAGCTCGCCACGCAGCTCGGGCTCGCGGAATCCCGCGTGGTCACTCCGCTGATGTTCGAGTACGGGCTCATCGAACGCGCCCGCGCCGACCGCAAGCGCATCGTGCTGCCGGAGGGCGGCGACGACCGTATCCTCAAGGCCGCTGCCACACTGCTGGCCAGAGAGGTCGCCGATCTCACGATCCTGGGGGATGAGTCCGAGATCCGCGCCCGTGCCACCGCGCTCGGTCTCGACCTGGCCGCGGCCCAGGTGCTCAGCCCGTTCGACCCCGAGCTCGTCGAACGCTTCGCGACGGAGTACGCGCGGCTGCGCGCTCACAAGGGCATCACACTCGCGCAGGCGGCGGACACCGTCACCGATGTGTCGTACTTCGGAACGATGATGGTGCACCTCGGGCTCGCCGACGGCATGGTCTCGGGAGCCGCGCACACGACCGCGCACACCATCCGCCCGTCGTTCGAGATCATCAAGACGAAGCCGGGGGTGAACGTCGTCTCCAGCGTGTTCCTCATGGCGCTCGCAGACCGGGTGCTCGTCTACGGCGACTGCGCGGTGATCCCCGATCCGACCAGTGCGCAGCTCGCCGACATCGCGATCTCGTCTGCCGCCACCGCCCGCCAGTTCGGCATCGAGCCCCGCGTGGCCATGCTGTCCTATTCGACCGGCGAGTCCGGCACCGGTGCGGACGTCGACAAGGTCCGCGAAGCGACCGCTCTCGTGCGGGAGCGCGCGCCGGAACTCCTCGTCGAAGGGCCGATCCAGTACGACGCGGCGGCGGATGCCGCGGTCGCAGCGGCGAAGCTCCCTGGTTCCGCCGTGGCCGGACGCGCGACGGTGTTCGTGTTTCCCGACCTCAACACCGGGAACAACACCTACAAGGCGGTGCAGCGCTCCGCCGGCGCGGTGGCGATCGGACCGGTGCTGCAGGGGCTGAACAAGCCGATCAACGACCTGTCCCGCGGCGCCCTGGTCGACGACATCGTCAACACGGTCGCGATCACGGCGATCCAGGCGCAGGGAGGGGCGGCATGAGCGTCATCCTCGTCATCAACAGCGGCTCCTCGTCGCTGAAGTACAGCCTCATCGATCTCGGACGCGAGAGCGAAATCGCCGGCGGGCTCATCGAGCGCATCGGACAGCCGGTCAGCGCGATCTCGCACACCGTGCGACAGACGGCGTCGCCGGGCGAGCCCGCGCCCACGATGCTCGACGGCACCTACACGAGCGAGCTGCCGATCATCGATCACGACCAGGCGTTCCGGGTGATGCTCGAGCAGTTCGCCGCGCACGGACCGTCGCTCGCAGAGCATCCGCCCGCCGCTGTGGGCCACCGTGTCGTGCACGGCGGATCGCGCTTCATCGCCCCCACGCCGATCACGGAAGACGTCGAGGAGGCGATCGAGGAGCTCTCGGTGCTCGCGCCGCTGCACAACCCCGCCAATCTCGCCGGGATCGTCGCGGCGCGAGCCGTGTTCGACACCGTGCCGCACGTGGCGGTGTTCGACACCGCGTTCCACCAGACGCTGGAACCCGCGGCCTACACGTACGCGATCGATGCCGCGCTCGCCGCCGAGCATCAGGTGCGCCGCTACGGGTTCCACGGCACGAGCCATCAGTACGTGAGCGCAGCGGCCGCGGCATACATGGACCGCGATCTCGGATCGCTGAAGCAGATCGTGTTCCACCTCGGGAACGGCGCCTCGGTGACAGCGGTCGACCGCGGTCGCTCGGTGGAGACGTCGATGGGGCTGACGCCGCTGGAGGGGCTCGTCATGGGCACGCGTTCCGGCGACATCGATGCGGCAGCGCTCCTGCACCTGGCCAGGACCGCAGGCCTCACGATCGACGATCTCGACACGCTGCTCAACAAGCGCAGCGGTCTGCTCGGGCTCGCCGGTCGCAGCGACATGCGCGACATCCTCGCCGGTGCGGATGCGGGGGAGGAAGCGTCGATCCTCGCGTTCGACGTCTACATCCACCGGCTGCGCGCCTACGCCGGCGCCTACATCGCCCAGCTCGGCGGCGTCGACGTCATCTCCTTCACCGCGGGCGTGGGCGAGAACGCCGCGCGCGTGCGCGCCGAGTCGATGTCGACGCTCGGCTTCGCCGGCGTCGAGATCGACCCTGTTCGCAACGAGTCGCGCGAGCGGGGCATCCGTCGCATCTCCACCGACGCCTCGCGGGTCGTGGTGCTCGTCGTGCCCACGAACGAAGAGCTTCAGATCGCCCGTCAGACCGCCGAGATGCTCTGACGAACCGACCGGCCCGGCGACACGCGGGGCAGCGCACGCCGGGTCCGGGGTTACCTCGGCCCCGAGCCCGGACTACGCTTGCACAGTGGCACGGAGCAGTGCCGAACCCCTCGTCCTTTCTTCCGGAGGTTCCCGTGCCCGACACCCTGCCCGATCTGTTCCATGCGGAGGGCGTTCTCTTCGATCTCGACGGAGTGCTGACGCCCACAGCCGAAGTCCACATGAGCGCCTGGAAGACCGTCTTCGACGACGTCTTCGCGCGGTGGGGCATCGAGCCGCCGTACAGCGATGCCGATTACTTCGACTTCGTCGACGGCAAGAAGCGCTATGACGGCGTCGCGAGCCTCCTGCAGAGCCGCAACGTCGAAGTGCCCTGGGGCGACGTCGACGACGACCCGGCGGAGGAGACCGTCTGCGGCATCGGCAATCGCAAGAACGCCGCCTTCGCCGCCTCCCTCCGCAGCACCGGCATCGCGCCCTTCCCCGGCTCGCTCGCCCTGATCGAGAACCTCCGCGCCGCAGGCGTCCCCCTCGGCGTCGTCTCGAGCTCGAAGAACGCCGAAGAGGTGCTGGCCGCCGCCGGCATCCGCGACTTCTTCACGGTCGTCGTCGACGGCGTCGTCGCAGAGCGTGACGGCCTGGCATCCAAGCCCGCACCGGACATGTTCCGCGAGGGGGCGCGCGCTCTCGGGGTCGACCCGGCATCGAGCGTCGCCGTCGAGGACGCGACCTCAGGAGCGGCATCCGCAGCGGCTGCCGGCTTCGCCACCGTCGTCGGCGTCGACCGCGGCGCGGGCGCCGATGCACTGCGCGCCTCGGGTGCCACCCATATCGTCGACGACCTCGCCGAGTTCACCACCGACCCCACGGAGACCGCATGATCGACCGCGACCATTTCCCCGTCGACCCGTGGCGTCTCATCGAGACGCGCTATTCCGAGGACGGCGTCGGCGAGACGCTGTTCACCGTCGGCAACGGCTATCTCGGTCTGCGCGGCAACCATATCGAGGGTCGCGGAGCGCACGAGCACGGGACGTTCATCAACGGGCTCCACGAGACCTGGCCCATCCGGCACGCTGAGCAGGCCTACGGCTTCGCCGAGGTCGGCCAGACCATCGTGAACGCGCCGGACGCCAAGATCATGCGCGTCTATGTCGATGATGAGCCGATCTCGTTCGACGAGGCGGATGTGCGCGAGTACCGCCGCACTCTCGACATGCGCACTGGCGTCCTGGAGCGGCTCGTCGTCTGGGAAACCCCGTCCGGCAAGCGCGTGCGCATCAAGGACGAGCGTCTCGTCAGCTTCGAGGAGCGGCACCTGGCGGTCCTGCGTGTCGAGGTCGTCGTGGAGAACTCCGACGCGCCGGTCACCATCAGCTGCCAGCTGCTGAACCGCCAGGACGGCGCCGGCGTGTACTCGGGCACCCCGGCCGCGGCGCAGAAGACCGGGTTCGACCCGCGCAGAGCCGAGAAGATCGCCAAGCGGGTGCTGGAGCCGGAGGAATTCTGGCAGGACGGCCTGCGCTCCGTCCTCTCCTATGAGGTCGCGGACTCCGGGATGACCGTCGCGGTCATCGCCGACCACGTGATGGAGACGGAGAACGACTACAGCGCCCGCCAGCTCAGCGAGCCGGACACCGCCAAGAACGTGTTCCGGATCCAGGCGAAGGCGGGCGTCCCGATCCGGCTCACGAAGCTCGTCAGCTACCACACCTCACGTGGAGTGCCGGCGCGGGAACTCGTCGACCGCTGCCGTCGGACGCTGGACCGCGCGGCGGTCGAGGGCGTCGAGGCGCAGTTCCGCAAGCAGGCCGACTGGCTGGCGGCGTTCTGGGAGCGCAGCGATGTGCAGATCGGCGGTCACGACGACCTGCAGCAGGCCACGCGCTGGTGCCTCCTGCAGCTCGCCCAGGCCTCGGCGCGCGCCGACGGCAGCGGGGTGCCCGCGAAGGGTCTGTCCGGCTCCGGCTACAGCGGCCACTACTTCTGGGACACCGAGATCTACGTGCTCCCGTTCCTCACGTACACCTCGCCGCAGTGGGCCCGCAACGCCCTGCGCGCCCGCGTCCTGATGCTCCCGGCGGCGCGCCGTCGCGCCACGCAGCTGAACGAGGCCGGCGCGCTCTTCCCCTGGCGCACGATCAACGGAGAAGAGGCCTCCGCCTACTACGCGGCGGGCACGGCGCAGTACCACATCAACGCCGACGTCAGCTTCGCCCTCGGCAAGTACGTCCGCGCGACCGGAGACGAGGAGTTCCTCCGGCGCGAAGGCGTCGACATCGCCGTGGAGACGGCGCGACTGTGGGCGACGCTCGGATTCTGGCGCACCAACGAAGGCATCGAGACCTTCCACATCCACGGTGTCACCGGCCCCGACGAGTACACGACGGTCGTCAACGACAACCTCTTCACGAACGTCATGGCACGCTACAACCTCCGTTATGCGGCCAGGGTGGTGCGGGAGATCGCGGAGGACGACCCCGCGGCGTACGCCGCACTGGTCGATCGCACCGATCTCACGCTCGGGGAGCCGGATGCCTGGGACCGCGCGGCCGAGGCGATGTTCATCCCGTTCAGCGAGAGCCTCGGCATCCATCCGCAGGACTCGCTGTTCCTGGAACGCGAACTGTGGGACCTCGCCCACACCCCGAAGGAGCAGCGTCCGCTGCTGCTGCACTTCCACCCCCTGGTGATCTACCGGTTCCAGGTGCTCAAGCAGGCGGATGTCGTGCTCGCGCTGTTCCTGCAGGGCAACCACTTCACTCCGGAGGAGAAACTCGCCGACTTCGAGTACTACGACCCGCTGACTACCGGCGACTCCACGCTGTCGGCGGTCGTGCAGTCGATCCTCGCCGCCGAGGTGGGGTATCAGGACCTCGCCAAGGAGTACTTCGCGCAGTCGATCTTCGTCGACCTCGGAGACCTGCACCACAATGCGGCCGACGGTGTGCACGTGGCGTCGGCCGGCGGGGTGTGGACTGCGCTGGTGTCCGGATTCGGCGGGATGCGGGACCACGCGGGCGAGCTCAGCTTCGACCCGCGGCTCCCGGCTGACTGGCCCTCGCTGTCGTTCCCGATGCAGTGGCAGGGATCCTCGCTGCAGATCACCGTGACGCGCGGAGAGCTGCGCGTCGAGGTGCGCGCGGGGGAGCCGGTCGAGTTCACAGTGCGCGGTGCGTCGTACACGGCGACGGTCGAGGCGGATGCGGTCGTCGCACTCGCCGATCAGGGGCCGCTCATCCCCGGTCGGCCGACGCTGCGCCGTTTCGCGGGTGCGCGCCGTGACGACGGAACGCAGCTCTCGGCATCCGTCCCGGTGATCACGACGGCGATCCCGATCATCGAGACGGTCGACTGAGGATCGCTCCCGGCGGGCGCAGGGAACTGCGCCCGCCGAGTGTCGCCGGCACGCCGTAGGCTGTTGAGGTGACCACAGCCCTCTACCGCCGCTACCGGCCCGAGTCCTTCGGCGAGATGATCGGGCAGTCCCAGGTGACCGAGCCGCTGATGACCGCATTGCGCGGCGACCGCGTCGGCCACGCCTACCTCTTCTCCGGACCCCGCGGATGCGGCAAGACCACGTCCGCCCGCATCCTCGCGCGCTGCCTGAACTGCGCGGAGGGTCCGACCGACACCCCGTGCGGCACCTGTCCGAGCTGCGTCGAGCTGTCCCGCGCCGGCGGCGGCTCGCTCGACGTGGTCGAGATCGACGCGGCCAGCCACAACGGCGTCGACGACGCGCGTGACCTCCGCGAGCGCGCGACCTTCGCCCCCAGCCGCGACCGCTTCAAGATCTTCATCCTCGACGAGGCGCACATGGTGACGCCGCAGGGGTTCAACGCGCTGCTCAAGCTCGTCGAAGAGCCTCCGCCGCACGTGAAATTCATCTTCGCGACGACCGAGCCCGAGAAGGTCCTCGGCACCATCCGCTCGCGCACCCACCATTACCCGTTCCGGCTCGTCCCCCCGGCGGCGATGCTCGAGTACGTCGCGAAGCTCTGCGGCGAGGAAGGCGTGATCGTCGAGCAGGGCGTGCTGCCGCTCGTCGTCCGCGCCGGTGGCGGCTCGCCGCGAGACACGCTGTCGCTGCTCGATCAGCTCATCGCCGGCTCCGACGCTCCCGCAGGCTCCGAGACCGTCACGGTCGCCTACGCACGCGCGGTCGCCCTGCTCGGCTACACGCATGCGGCCCTGCTCGACGAGATCGTCGATGCGCTCGCCGCGGCGGATGCGGCCACGGCCTTCCCGGCGATCGACCGGGTGGTGCAGACGGGGCAGGACCCGCGGCGTTTCGTCGACGATCTGCTCGAGCGCCTGCGCGACCTCATCGTCATCGCCGCTGTCGGCGCCGGTGCATCCGCCGTGCTCCGCGGCATCGCCGAGGACGACCTCGAGCGCATGCGCGCCCAGGCGTCGTCGTTCGGCTCGGCGCGCCTCTCCCGCACCGCCGACCTCGTCAGCGCCGCACTCGACGACATGTCCGGTGCGACCTCGCCGCGACTGCACCTCGAGCTCATGGTCGCTCGCGTGCTCGCCAGCGCGGGAACGGCGGATGCTGCGCCGACGACTTCTGCCCCCTCGGTGGTGGAGCGAACGAGCCCCACGAGCGAGGCCAAGCGCGCCGACCGGTCCTCGGTTCCGGCCGAGACCGCGGCACCGGCCTCCGCTTCTCCGGCGGTCGCCGCCCCCGTAGCCGCGTCTGCGCCCGACACCGGCGCTACGCCGGTCGGTGCCTCCGCGTCGGCGCAATCCACCCCGACTGCCGCCGCCGCG
This sequence comes from Microbacterium aurantiacum, assembly GCF_002872075.1. GTDB lineage: Bacteria > Actinomycetota > Actinomycetes > Actinomycetales > Microbacteriaceae > Microbacterium > Microbacterium aurantiacum_A. Next base: position 224,286 of record NZ_PGGU01000004.1, read on the forward strand.
GATCCCGCCCCGGCAGGCCCGGTGACCTTCGAGCGCATCATCGCCGTCTGGCCCGCCGTCCTCACGCGGTTGGAAGGCATCAGTCGCACGTCGTGGTTGCTGGCCACGGCCGTGCAGCCGCTCGCGTACGGCACCGATTCCGAAGTCCTCACGCTGGGGTTCACCAGCCAGCACGACGTCGCGAAGTTCAAGGGCTCGACCCCGGGCTCGGGTCCGTCCGATCACCTTCGGACAGCGATCGAACACGAGGTCGGCGTGCGCGTGAAGTACCTCCCGGCGCCTCTTCCGACGGGAGCGGCGACGCGTCAGATCTCGACGGATGCGCCCGGTGGACGGTCGCAGAGTGGCGCGGATTCCGCCGATTCCGCGGAGCCTGCGAGTACGCGTCCGGCCGATGCACCCGCGCCCGCAGCGACCCGTACATCGAGTGCGCCCGCTGCAGTCGGCGCCGGCCCGGCAGGTGCATCCGGATCGGGCGATGCCGGTTCCGGCGGCGCTCCTGCTCCGGCGTCCGGTTCTTCGACCCGTCCGCAGTCCCGTGCCTCGTCCGCGCCGACGGTCACCGAGTGGGCTGTCGCGCCGATTCCCACGGCAGTGGAATCCCCGGTCACCGTGGCGCCGCCGGCCCCGCAGCTCCCGGTCGACGACGAGCCGGCCGAGGTCGAGTCCGCGGCATCCATCCCGCAGACGCCCGTCGACGGCGCGATCGATTCCGACGAGCCGCCGCTGCCCGGCGACGACGACGTGCCCTACTTCGACGACGAGCCGCCCTACGACCCGTCCTACGAGCCGCCGGCGTCTTCGAGTGTCACGACGGCTCGCTCCGCCGCCGCTCCGCGGTCTGCCCCGGTGCAGGATGCTCAGCCGGCCCCGTCCGTGCCGTCCACGAGGCCGGCGCCCGTCGTCTCCGATCGCAGCCCGGTCACCGGGGGAGTGCAGCGATACGGCGAGGCCGTGATCCGCCAGGTGCTCGGCGCGACGTTCGTGCGCGAAGAGCCCTACGAGCCGCCGACGAGGTTCGCCTGATGTACGACGGCATCGTTCAGGAACTCATCGACGAGTTCGGCCGCCTTCCCGGCATCGGTCCGAAGTCGGCGCAGCGCATTGCGTTCCACATCCTGCAGACGCCGACGTTCGACGTCGCCCGGTTGTCCGAACTCCTCACCGAGGTGCGCATCCGGGTGCGCTTCTGCGAGATCTGCGGAAACGTCGCCGAGCAGGAGCGCTGCGCGATCTGCCGTGACCCGCGTCGAAACCCGGCGCTGATCTGCGTCGTGGAGGACGCGAAGGACGTCGCGGCGATCGAGCGCACCCGCGAGTTCCGCGGGCTGTACCACGTGCTCGGCGGTGTGATCAGCCCGATCGCAGGCATCGGCCCCGACGATCTGCGCATCGCCCAGCTGATGACGCGCCTCGCCGACGGCACGGTGCAGGAGGTCATCCTCGCCACCAACCCGAACCTCGAGGGCGAGGCGACCGCGAGCTATCTCAGCCGTCTGCTCACGACCATGCAGATCACCGTCTCGCGGCTGGCTTCGGGCCTTCCCGTCGGCGGTGACCTCGAGTACGCAGACGAGGTCACCCTCGGACGCGCGTTCGAGGGACGGCGGGTGCTGTGACTCCGGTCGGATCGCGGAACCCGGTGCAGCACGGCGCGGTGGCGCGGTGAACGCCCACTCCGGGTTCACGCGGCGAGGCTGGCTCCTGTTCGGGGCGATGGCATTGCTGTGGGGCGTGCCCTATCTGTTCATCAGCATCGCCGTCGAGTCGATCTCGCCTCCGGCGATCGTCGCAGGCCGCACCCTCATCGCCGCGCTGCTGCTGCTGCCGTTCGCGATCCGCAACGGGTCGCTGCGCGCCGCACTGAAGCACTGGCCCTGGGTGCTCGCCTTCGGGCTGATCGAGATGGCCGGTCCCTTCGTGCTGCTCGGCCATGCCGAGATGACACTGCCGTCCGGCTTGACCGGCCTGCTCGTCGCCACCGTGCCGCTGTTCGCGGCGCTCATCGCGCTGGGCGGCGGCGATCGAGGCGTGCTCCGCCCGGCGCGCGCGATCGGCCTGGTCGTCGGATTCATCGGGGTCGCCGTCGTCGTCGCCGGCCCTGGACTGTTCGGTGGCGAGATGAACCTGCTCGCAGCGGGGGAGGTTCTGCTGGTCGCGGTGCTCTACGCGATCGCGCCGTTCGTCGTGGCGCGCAAGCTCGCCGACGTTCCGTCCCTGGGGACGATCACGTTGTCGCTGCTGATGATCGGCATCCTCTACCTGCCGATCGGTCTCGTCACCCAGCACCGCGTGCCGACCGTTCCCTCGGCTCTGGCGCTCCTGGCGCTGGCCGTCATCTGCACCGCCGTCGCGTTCCTCGCTTTCTTCGCCCTCATCCGCGAAGTCGGTCCGGTGCGCGCACCGCTGTTCACCTACGTGAACCCGGTGGTCGCGATCCTCCTCGGCGCGGTCGTCCTCGCCGAGCCGCTGACGCCCGGTCTGCTCGTCGGCTTCCCGCTGATCATCATCGGCTGCTGGTTCGCCGGCACCGGCGGGCGCCTCCGCTCGGCCGCATCCCCTGCCCCGCCCGCGGTTCCTGCGCCCTGAAGGGGCAAATCGAGGAGCGTGTGCAGCCGTCACATGCACAGCACGGCATATGCGGCGAACGTAGAATGTGCGTGGGCGGATCCGCCCGACACCCCCGGGAGTGAACGTGGCCCTCATCGTGCAGAAGTACGGCGGCTCGTCCGTCGCCGATGCGGCGAGCATCAAGCGCGTCGCCAAGCGCATCGTCGACACGCGCCGTGCCGGCCATGATGTCGTCGTCGCGGTCAGTGCGATGGGCGACACCACCGACGAGCTGCTCGACCTCGCGAACGAGGTCGCGCCGATTCCGGCCCCGCGCGAGCTCGACATGCTGCTCTCCAGCGGTGAGCGCATCTCGATGGCCCTCCTCGCGATGGCGATCCACTCGATGGGGTTCGAGGCGCGTTCGTTCACCGGCAGCCAGGCCGGCATGATCACCGACTCCAAGCACGGATCGGCCCGGATCGTCGACGTCACCCCGATCCGGCTCCGCGAGGCGCTCGATGAGGGCGCCATCGTCATCGTCGCCGGCTTCCAGGGGTTCAATCGCGACACCCGCGACATCACCACGCTCGGCCGCGGCGGCTCCGACACGACCGCGGTGGCCCTGGCGGCGGCGCTCGACGCCGATGTCTGCGAGATCTACAGCGACGTCGACGGCATCTTCACCGCCGACCCCCGGGTCATCCCGCGGGCGCAGAAGCTCGATCATGTCAGCAGCGAGGAGATGCTCGAGCTCGCCGCCAACGGCGCCAAGGTGCTCTACATCCGCGCCGTCGAGTACGCCCGCCGTCACGGCGTTCTCATCCACGCCCGGTCGACCTTCTCGTCGGCCGAGGGCACGTACGTTCTGGGCGAGGGAATGAAGAATCCTCGCGAAGCCGAGGGAGCAGCAGCCATGGAAGAACCGATCGTCGCCGGCGTCGCGACCGACTTCAGCCACGCCAAGATCACGGTCGCCGGCGTGCCGGATGTTCCGGGCAAGGCCGCTGAGATCTTCAAGATCGTCGCGAAGTCCGGCGCGAACGTCGACATGATCGTGCAGAACGTGTCAGCGGCATCCACCCGGCGCACCGACATCTCCTTCACGGTCCCGAAGGCCGATGCGGCTGCCGCGCTGAAGGCCCTGGCCGCCGAGCAGACCGAGGTCGGGTTCCAGAACCTCGTGCACGACGACCAGATCGGCAAGCTCTCCGTCGTCGGAGCCGGCATGCGCACGCACTCCGGCGTCTCGGCGACCCTGTTCGAGGCGCTGTCCGCCGGCGGGATCAACATCGAGATGATCTCGACCTCCGAGATCCGCATCTCCGTGGTGCTCCGCGCCGACGACCTCGCCGAGGCCGCCCGCACGGTGCACACCGCCTACGGTCTCGACGGCGACGCCGAGGCCACGGTGCACGCCGGTTCCGGACGCTGACGGAGGCCGTGCCTCGCACGGCCCGGAGCATCGTCACGGCGCGGTAGACTCGCCGGAACCCTGACATCGGCGCCAGGCGCGGCATCCGCATCCCGACGCCGTGCCTTCCGCCTCGTACGCAGCACTGCACGACGCCAAGGAACATCATGACCCGCATCTCCGATTCAGGACTCTCCGTCGCCATCGTCGGCGCCACCGGCCAGGTCGGCACCGTGATGCGCGAGATTCTCGCCGAGCGGTCGTTCCCGATCCGCGATCTGCGGCTCTTCTCGTCTTCGCGCTCCGCCGGCACCTCCATCGATTTCGGCGGCGTCTCCGTGATCGTCGAGGATGTCGAGACGGCGGATGCCGCGGGCATAGACGTGGCCCTGTTCTCGGCCGGCGCGACCGCGAGCCGCGCGTATGCGCCGCGCTTCGCGGCTGCCGGAGCGGTCGTCATCGACAACTCCAGCGCCTGGCGCAACGACCCCGAGGTGCCGCTCGTGGTGAGCGAGGTCAACCCGCACGCGATCGACGAGCGCCCCAAGGGCATCATCGCGAACCCGAACTGCACCACGATGGCAGCGATGCCGGCTCTGAAGGCGCTGCACGCCGAGGCCGGTCTCGAGCGTCTCATCGTCTCGACCTACCAGGCCGTCTCCGGCTCCGGTCTCGCCGGAGCGCAGGAACTGCTGGGCCAGATCGAGGGCGTCATCGCCCAGGGCGACACGCTGCGCCTGGTGCATGACGGCTCGTCCGTCGACTTCCCGAAGCCGGAGAAGTACGTCGCGCCGATCGCCTTCGACGTCATCCCGCTCGCCGGCTCCATCGTCGACGACGGGCAGAACGAGACCGACGAGGAGAAGAAGCTCCGCAACGAGAGCCGCAAGATCCTCGAGCTCCCCGGCCTCCGCGTCGCGGGCACCTGCGTGCGCGTGCCGGTGTTCACCGGCCACTCGCTGTCGATCAACGTCGAGTTCGCACGCGACATCACACCGGAGCGGGCTCGTGAGGTGCTGTCCGCTGCTCCCGGCGTCGTCCTGCAGGAGGTGCCGACGCCGCTGCACGCCGCGGGCAAGGACCCGAGCTTCGTCGGCCGCATCCGCGCCGACCAGTCCGCCCCCGAGGGCAAGGGCCTCGTGCTGTTCATCAGCAACGACAACCTGCGCAAGGGCGCCGCACTGAACGCGGTGCAGATCGCCGAACTCGTCGCCGCGCGTATCGGCGCAGCATCCGCCGTCTGACCCTTCGGCAGTGGTTCGGCGGCATCGTGCCCGGGAACTAGACTGGTTCGGTGACTGAAACCGTCGATGTCGTCCTGATCGGTGGTGGCATCATGAGCGCCACCCTGGGTACTCTGCTGCACGAGCTGCAGCCGGAGTGGAAGATCGTCGCCTTCGAGCGACTCTCCGATGTCGCCCAGGAGAGCTCGAACCCGTGGAACAACGCGGGTACCGGCCACGCCGCCCTCTGCGAGCTGAACTACATGCCGCAGAACGCGAGCGGCCCGCTCGACCCCGCCAAGGCGGTGAACATCAACGAGCAGTTCCAGCAGAGCCGCCAGTTCTGGTCGTCACTGGTGGAGAAGGGCGTGCTCGACGAGCCGTCGACCTTCATCAACGCCACCCCGCACATGACCTTCGTGCGCGGCGAGAAGGATGTCGCCTACCTCAAGGAGCGCTACGAGGTGCTCAAGGAGCAGCCGCTGTTCGCCGGCATCGAGTACAGCGAGGACTCCCGCGTCATCAACAAATGGGCGCCGCTTCTCATGCAGCATCGCCGCAAGGGCGAGCCGTTCGCGGCCACCCGCGTCCCCGCCGGAACCGACGTCGACTTCGGAGCCCTCACCCACCAGCTCTTCGACCACCTCACCGCCGACGGAGTCGATCTGCGGGTCAACCACGAGGTGCGCAGCCTGAAGAAGCAGAAGGACGGCGGCTGGCTGGTCAAGTACCGCAACTCCATCGGACGCACCCCGAACGAGGTGAAGGCCCGCTTCGTCTTCGTCGGCGCGGGTGGATGGGCGCTCAAGCTGCTGCAGAACTCGGGCATCCCGGAGATCAGAGGCTACGGCGTCTTCCCGATCGGCGGTCAGTTCCTCAAGACCACGAACCCGAAGGTCGTCGCCCAGCACAAGGCGAAGGTGTACTCGCAGGCCTCCGTCGGTGCTCCGCCCATGTCCGTGCCGCACCTGGACACCCGGGTCGTCGACGGGGAGTCGTCGCTGATGTTCGGCCCGTTCGCGACCTTCAGCCCGAAGTTCCTCAAGAAGGGCTCGATGCTCGACATCGTCACGCAGGTGCGCCCGCACAATCTGGTGCCGATGCTCCAGGTCGCGGTCAAGAACCCCGATCTCATCACGTACCTCGTCGGTGAGCTGATGAAGAACCATCGCAAGAAGGTCGACAGCCTGCGCATCTTCATGCCGACCGCGAAGGATGAGGACTGGACCCTCATCGACGCGGGTCAGCGGGCCCAGGTGATGAAGAAGGACCCCGAGAAGGGCGGCATCCTGCAGTTCGGGACCGAGGTGATCTCCTCGTCCGACGGCAGCATCGCCGGTCTCCTCGGTGCATCTCCCGGTGCGTCGACCGCGGTGCCGATCATGCTGGGCCTGCTGAAGTCGTGCTTCCCCGAGCAGTACCCGAGCTGGGAGCCGGCGCTGCGTGAGCTGATCCCGACGTTCGGGGAGCAGCTCAACACGGACGCCGCTCTCGCCGAGAAGTCCACGGCGGCGACGGCGGCGACGCTCGGCATCAACGGCTGAGGCCTCGGTGGCGAAGCTCTACTTCCGCTACGGCGCGATGAACTCGGGCAAGTCCACGTCTCTCCTCCAAGCCGCGTACAACTATGAAGAGCGCGGCCAGCATGTGCTCCTGGCGAAGCCCGCGATCGACACCAAGGGCGCGACCCAGATCGAGAGCCGCCTCGGGATGACCCGCGAGGTCGACTTCCTGATCGGGCCGGAAGACGATGCGCGGGCCCTGTTCTCCGCCCACCGGGAGCGGATGCGGCATTCCGCCGACGATGAGCTGCTTCCGGGCGGCTCGGTCGACGTCGCCTGCCTGCTCGTCGACGAAGCCCAATTCCTGACCGCCGCGCAGGTCGACGACCTGTTCCGGATCGCCGTCGACGACGGCATCCCGGTGATGGCCTACGGCATCCGCAACGACTTCCGCACGCAGGCGTTCCCGGGCTCTGCGCGGCTGCTCGCGATCGCGCACTCTCTGGAGGAGCTGAAGACCATCTGCCGCTGCGGGCGCAAGGCGGTCTTCAACGGCCGCGTCATCGGCGGACGCTTCGTCTTCGACGGTGATCAGGTCGCGATCGACGGCGGAGGGGACCAGCTGGTCACGACCTACGAATCGCTGTGCGGCGCCTGCTACCTGGAAGAGTCCGGCGGCCGCTTGAGCTGAGCTCCGGGCTTCGACTGCGGGGGCTGTCACGCGCGCTCTTGCGTGGTCTGACCACACAGGCTAACCTGTGGTCAGACCACAGGAGGACGGATGTCGGAGCGCAGCGAGCCCGAGTCGGCGCCGCGCGCCTGGAGACTCGTGCTGGAGAGCGTCGAACGCGACCTCCTCGACGGGCGTCTCGGCCCCGGCGATCGCCTCGCATCGGAGCGCGACCTCGCGGCCGACCTGGGTGTCGGGCGGTCCAGCGTCCGTGAAGCGCTGCGGGTGCTCGAGGTGATGGGCCTGATCCGCACGGCCACCGGTTCCGGGCCGCAGTCCGGCGCGATCGTCATCGCCACGCCCACCGGCGGCCTGTCCACGCTGCTGCGGCTTCAGGTGGCCGCTCAAGGCTTCCCGCTGGCGGATGTCGTCCGCACACGCCTCGTCCTCGAGGACGCCGTCGTCACGGCTCTTGCAGGGGCGCAGGATCGCGATCTGTCCATCGCGCACCGGATGCTCGAAGCGATGGATGCCCGCGATCTCAGCGCCTCGGAGTTCCTGGCCCTCGACGCGCAGCTGCACCTCGCTCTCGCGGAGTCCAGCGGCAACACCGTGATCGCCGCGATGATGGGCGGTCTGCGTTCGGCCATCGAGTCGTACGTACAGGAGGGGGCGGCGGCGATATCCGACTGGGAAGCGATGTCCGGTCGGCTGCGCAGCGAGCACCGCGCCCTCGTCGCTGCGATCGATGCGGGCGAGACGGATGCCGCGCGCGCCCTCGTCCGCGACCACATCGCCGGCTATTACACGGCCACGGGCCTCACCCGACGCGCCGATCCGCGCAACACCACGACCACCGACTGAGAGGAACACCATGGTCACGCGCCAGGTTCCCAATCCCGCCGAGCTCTTCGAGCTGATGAAGTTCAAGAAGCCGGAGCTGAACGGCCGGAAGCGCCGCCTCGATGCGGCGTTGACGATCGGCGATCTGCGCCTCATCGCCAAGCGCCGCACTCCGAAGGCCGCCTTCGACTACACCGACGGCGCCGCCGAAGGCGAACTCTCGCTGACGCGCGCGCGTCAGGCGTTCCAGGACATCGAGTTCCACCCCGGCATCCTGCGGCCCGCGCCGGACGTCGACACATCGGTGGAGATCCTCGGGGGCCCGAGTGCGCTGCCGTTCGGCATCGCACCGACCGGGTTCACGCGTCTCATGCAGACCGAAGGCGAGTCGGCCGGCGCCGGTGCGGCAGCTGCCGCAGGCATCCCGTTCACCCTGTCCACCCTCGGCACCACATCGATCGAAGGCGTGAAGGCGGTGAATCCGCACGGGCGCAACTGGTTCCAGCTGTATGTCATGCGCGATCGCGAGATCTCCTACGAGCTCACCCGCCGGGCTGCCGCCGCCGGGTTCGATACCCTGCAGTTCACGGTGGACACCCCGGTCGCCGGTGCCCGCCTCCGTGACAAGCGCAACGGATTCTCGATCCCGCCGCAGTTGACGCTCGGCACCATCATCGATGCGATGCCTCGGCCGTGGTGGTGGTACGACTTCCTCACCACGCCCAAGCTCGAGTTCGCCTCGTTGAGCACCACCGGAGGTACCGTCGGCGAACTGCTGGATGCCGCGATGGACCCGACCATCAGTTACGCCGATCTCGCGGTGATCCGCGACATCTGGCCCGGCAAGATCGTCATCAAAGGCGTGCAGACCGTGGAGGATGCGCTGAAGCTGCGCGATGAGGGAGTCGACGGCATCGTGCTGTCCAATCACGGCGGCCGGCAGCTCGATCGTGCTCCGATCCCGTTCCACCTGCTGCCCTCGGTGCGTTCGGCGGTGGGAGACGACTTCACGGTGATGATCGACACCGGCATCATGAACGGGGCCGACATCGTGGCCTCGGTCGCACTCGGCGCCGACTTCACCCTGATCGGCCGCGCCTACCTGTACGGCCTGATGGCCGGCGGGCGCGCGGGCGTCGACCGCACGATCGACATCCTGCGTGGCGAGATCGTGCGCACGATGCGGCTGCTCGGCGTCTCCACGCTGGCCGAGCTGGAGCCCGGCCACGTCACCCAGCTGCAGCGGTTGGTGCCGGTGGCCCGGCCCACCGCTCAGGTGCCTGCGCGCTGAGGCCCGTCGGTCAGCGGACCCGCTCTGCGGGGTCCAGCGTCGCCAGCAGCTCGTCGAGCTTCTCGGCGGTGTCCTCCCAGCCGTCCACGGCCACGGAGGGCACGCCGAGGGCGAGTACGGGGTAGTCGTTGCCGCCCTCGTCGAGGCGGTCGCCGTAGAACAGCATGCTGGACAGCGGGATGCCGGTGTGCTCGGTGAGTTGCTGCATCCCGTACGCCTTGTCGATACCGGCGCGGGTGATGTCGATCGACGTCGATCCGCCGGAGCGCACCTCGAGCCCTGGGAGGCGGGCGGCTACGGCGTCGCGCAGCGCTGCGCGCTTGACCTCGGTCGGGTCCCATGCGTGCTTCGCATCGCGAGGGGCCTGTTGACCGAGAGCGGAGAAGGTGATCTGCGAGCCACGGTCCTCGAGGATCTCGCCCCAGGGTGACGTCTCCCAGTAGCCGAGCCGTTCGGCCTCCTCACGCAGGGCGGTGAGGGCGCCGGACTTCTCGTCGTCGGAGAGGTCGTGCGCATAGACGAGGTCGAAGCCGGACCCGTCGTGGCGGAGGTAGCGGGTGCCGCAGGTCGGCAGCAGGTGCAGGCGGGCCAGGGACGCGGCATCCGCCTCGCCGAGCTGGGCGATCACCTGCGAGCGGAACTGCTCCTCGTTGCCACCGGAGATGATGGCGACGTCCACCGAGCGCAGCAACGCGCGCAGGAGGTCGGCGATGCGGGGGCTGATCGCTCCCTTGGACGGAGCGAGAGTGTCATCGAGGTCGAAGGCGACGAGGGCGGGCGCGGTCATGATGCTTCCAGATTAGGCGACGGCGGCTGCGAAGATCGTGAGGCGAACAGCAGCGTGCAGGCGATGGCGAGAGCGACACCGGCGGTGGCGCCGATGGAGTTGGCGACGACGTCGTTCACGGTCGCTGCGCGATGAGGAAGTGCCACGCGCTGGATTCCTTCGATCATGACCGATATCGCGGGACCGGTGAGGAGCGACAGCACCCAGACCCGTCGGGGGAGGAGCACGAAGGCGAGGGCGCCGACGGGTACGAAGACGAGAACGTTCGCGAGGACTTCGAGCTCGGTGAAACCCAGCCGGTTCCAACCCAGCTGGTGGACCTCCTCGACGACGCGGTCGAGGAGGTTCGGCATCCGATCCTCGATGCGAGGAGGCGTCAGCGTGAGCATCGCGAGAGCGGCGAAGAGGAGGAGGCCGACGATGGCAGCTACGCCACGGGTGATCCGGCGGGGTGGCGGGAGCAGGTCTCTCATGCGTCCCTCTCGCCGATGCGGATACGAGGAAGGCCGCCTCGAGGGCGGCCTTCCGGTGTTACTGGTCGGGGTGACAGGATTTGAACCTGCGACCTCTTCGTCCCGAACGAAGCGCGCTACCAAGCTGCGCCACACCCCGTTTTGCAACCCTCCGAGTCTACAGTGAAATCACCGTGACGCCGAATCGTGCTCCCGCGCCGTCAGGGTGAGCAGCGTCGCCTCGGGGCGGCACGCGAACCGGACGGGGGCGTAGATCGAATGCCCGCATCCGGCACTGACGTTCAGCGGCACGCTCCGCCCGTCGAGCGTCCAGGTGCTGAGCCCCTTCGCCTGCTTCAGCGGAATGTCGCAGTTCGCGACCAAGGCGCCGTATCCGGGAAGGCAGACCTGACCGCCATGGGTGTGACCGCCGAAGATGGCGTCGGCATCCAGGCCGATGAAGCCGTTGAGCACCCGCTGATACGGAGCATGTGTGACTCCGAGAACCGAGGTGCCGGCATCGCGCGGTCCCAGAGCAGCGAGAGCCTCGGGCAGGTCCTCGAGTCGATCCCAGTCGCGGTGGGCATCGCTGACGCCGAAGGCGTCGATGGTGTCGCCGGCGATCGTGAGGCGCGCGGCGGCGTTGTTGAGATCGGTCCAGCCGAGCTCGTCGGTGAAGTACGCATCCATCGCGTCGGTGTCGAGCATCTCCGGCTCGTGGTGACGCTGTGACGGGCCCGCGAAATACCGCAGCGGATTGCGCGGAGATGGTGCCTGGATGTCGTTCGAGCCGTGTACGAAAACGCCGGGGACACCAGCGAACGGCGCGAAGGCGCGCCGGATGCCGGCCAGCCCGTCACGATGGCCCAGGTTGTCGCCCGTGTTGACGATCAGGTCGGGTTTCAGCTGCGCGAGCGAAGCCAGCCAGTCCTGCTTGCGGTGCTGCCACGGCGCCATGTGGGCGTCGGAGATGTGCAGCACCCGGATCGGCGCCGAGCCCGGCGCGAGAGCAGGGGCCGTCACGTCGCGCACCGTGAAGAGGTATCGCTCGATGCCGATGCCCCACACGGCTGCGGCCGCGCCGAGGGCCCCCACCGCACCGAGGGCGACGAGGGCCGGGTGCGCGCTTACTCGCACGAGACCGCGATCGGCGTGCTCTTCTTCGCCGCCGTGCCCGCCGCTGGGCTGGTCGCCTTCACGACCGCTTCCGGGGGGTTGCAGGACTTGTCGAACGAGATCGACTTGAATCCGGCGGCGATCAGCGCGGCCTGGGCGGCAGCCTTGGCTTGACCCTTCACATCAGGCACGGTCGCACCCTGCGCGTTGCTCGGCGAGATCGTGATCGTGCCGCCGCTGGGGGCCTGTCCCTGCGGATCCTGCGCCGCGACGACGTTGGCCGGCTTGTCGCTGTCGACGGGAGCGCCGACGGACACGGAGAATCCGGCTTCCTCAAGGATCGCGGTCGCTTCGTCGACTGTCTTGTCGACCACGTTCGGCACGTTGGTCAGCACCTGGCGGAGGAGGTTTCCGTCGGGCTCCGGGAACGAGTCGCCGCCGTAGACGTCGTTGGCAGCGCCCTGGATGTCCCGCGCGAGGCCATAGCGGACGTTGTTCAGCGATGTGCCGTTCCACTCATACCTGTTCAGCGGCTCGAGACCCTGGATGTTGCCCACCCACACCGCGGTCGTGACCTTGGTGCTCGACTCGACGAGCATGGTGTGCTCCGCCTCGGCGGTTCCGGTCTTGCCGATCACAGGAATGCCGTCGTCGGGGTTGGCGCCGGAGCCGGTGCCGCCCTCCATCACGCCGCGGAGGGCGTAGGCGGCGGTGGCGGCCACCTCAGGGGTGAGCTGCTGAGTGCATGTCGTCGCCGGAATCGGGAGGTCGGCGCCGTCGCGTCCGACGACCCGGTCGATCGCCTTCGGCTCGCAGAAGATGCCCTTGTTGGCGACGGCGGCGTACGCTCCGGCCATCTGCAGGGGAGGGATGCTCTTGGAACCGAGCACGGCAGGGAAGGGCGCGTTGGGCGCATCGCCGTCGAACTCGGGCTGAGTGACATCGACACCGTTGCCGTAGTGCACGCCGAGCTTCTTGGCGACCTCGTTGATCTCGCAGAGGTCGAGCTGCTGCGCCATCGCCAGGAAGCCGGTGTTCAGCGAGGAGGCGGTGAACTGACGCACGCTCTGCACGCCGCCGCGCCCGCTGCCGAAGTTCTCGATCTTCGCCGCGTTCGGCACCTTCTGGCCGCAGATCGTGAAGGGGGTGAACGTCTTGACGCGGCCATCGAGCACCTGGTTGACCGAGTGGCCTGTCTCCAGCCAGCGGAGCAGGGTGAAGAGCTTGTACGTGGAACCGGTCGAGAAGCCGCCGCCGCCGCCGTGGGCCCGGTCGGCTGCGAAAACCACGCCGGACTCGCCGTTGGCGAGGTTGGCGCTCGTGGTCTCGTTGAACACGGTGTTCTGCGCCATCGCGAGGATGCGGCCGGTGCTGGCCTCGACCGAGACGCCGGTGCCGCCGACGAGGATGCCGGGCAGCGTCTGCGGCACCTGCGACCTCACGGCGTCGATGGCCGTCTGCTGCACACGCATATCGAGAGTCGTGTAGATCTGCATGCCGCCGAGGCGCAGGTTCGTGCGGCGCTCCTCCGGGGTGGCGCCGAAGGCGGGATCGTTCTCGACGATCGACTTCGCATACTGGCAGAAGTAGGCGTTGTCTCCTGCAGCGGCGCAGCCCTGAACGGGCTGGGTGATCACCGGGGTGATCGGCTCAGCGAAGGCCTGATCGTGCTGCTCCTGGGTGATCTTCCCATCCTTGAGCAGGCGATCGAGCACGTAGTCACGGCGATCCTTCGCCTTCGAGTAGCCGTCTGCCGCGCTGTTGACAGCGACCTCGCCCACGGTCGCGGTGCCCTCGGGCAGATCGATCCGGTAGTAGTTCGGGTTCTGCACCATGCCGGCCAGAGTGGCGGCCTGCGTGAGCGTGAGGTTGGCTGCGCTGGTGGAGAAGTAGTAGTTCGCGGCGGCCTCGATGCCGTACACGGTTCCGCCGAAGTTGGCGATGTTCAGATACCCGAGGAGGATGTCGTTCTTCGGCACCTCCTTCTCGATCTGGATCGCGAAGCGCATCTCCTGCAGCTTTCGCTTGATGCCGTCGCTGCCGGTCGCATTCGTGGCGTCGAGCCAGCACTGCTCGAGTTCGTCCGCGTAGGTCTCGGACTCGGGATCGGCGTCCTGCTCGCACTCCTGGATCAGCACGTTCTTCACGTACTGCTGGCTGATGGTCGACGCACCGCGGGACGAGGTGCCCCTGACGTTGTCGACGATGGCCTTCACCGTGGCACCGAGGTTGACGCCGCCGTGGCTGTAGAAGCTCTTGTCCTCACTGGAGAGCACCGCCTCGAACATCACCGGAGCCACCTGCTCGTACGTGACGGGGATGCGGTTCTGCTCGAAGACCGACGCCATCTTGAACGGGGCGCCGTCGGGTCCCGTCGCGTAGAAGGTGGTCTGCTCCATCGGCGACGACGGGTCGAGGTTCGAGGGGAGCTCGTCGAAGAGCGTCAGGGCCTGGGTGCCGGCGAGGCCGGTCATCGCGAGGACCGGGGTGACGGTGGCGGTGACCAGAAGGCCGGCGACGGCGCTGAGCCCGACGAGCCCGAGGAGGCCGCCGAGCACGCCTTTCACCGTGCGATTCGTTTGAGGCATACGCTTGATCGTAGGGGAGTTCCCTGAAAACAGCCTTTGACGGGCGCGCACGCCTTCTTCGGGTTCTCTGAGCCTGCCGAAGATGAAGAAGCGCCCGAATCGACAGGAGTGCCATGACCACGTGGGAGTACCTCACCACGCCGCTGCTCATCCACAACACCGCAGCCATCCTCAACAATTGGGGAAAGCAGGGCTGGGAGCTCGTGCAGGTCGTGCAGGGCCCCGAGGGCGGGCTCGTCGCCTACCTCAAGCGGCCGATCACGACGGATGCCGCGGCCAACGCCGGCCTCGCCGCTGCGGCCGAGGCCTCGCGCCAGTTCGAAGGCGGCGCGGCATGAGCATCGCTGCCCGGCTGACCGAGCTCGGGATCGAGCTGCCCCCGGTTGCGGCGCCGGTCGCCGCCTACGTCCCCGCCGTCGTGCACGGCGACCTCGTCTACACCTCGGGCCAGCTGCCGTTCATCGACGGAGCGCTGCCCGCGATCGGCAAGGTCGGCACCCAGGTCACGGCCGAGGACGCGAAGGCGTACGCGCGCACCTGTGCCCTGAACGCCCTCGCCGCCGCCGCGGATGCCGCCGGGGGAGTCGACCGCCTGCGCGGCGTGCTGCGCGTCGGCGGGTTCGTCGCGTCCGCCGCCGCCTTCACCGGTCAGCCCGGCGTGATCAACGGTGCGAGCGACGTGCTCGGCGAGATCTTCGGCGACGCGGGCAAACACGCGCGTGCGGCCGTCGGCGTCTCGGAGCTCCCCCTCGGCGCTCCGGTCGAGGTCGAGGTCACCTTCATCCTCGCGTAGGGCTTCGATTCGTCCAGACCCCCGTCCACTGTCGAGACCCCCTGTTGCAGACGTTCGCAACAGGGGGTCTCGACAATATGAGGGGGTTTCGGCCTACTTGACCTGCGCCGAGATGATGCTCATCACCGCGGTGTCGGCGAGGGTCGTCGTATCGCCGACCTCGCGTCCCTCCGCGACATCACGGAGCAGACGGCGCATGATCTTGCCGGAGCGGGTCTTCGGGAGCTCGCCGACGATGTACACGTCGCGAGGTCGGGCGATCGCGCCGATCTGCTCTCCGACCCAGAGCCGAAGCTGCTGGGCGAGACCGGCGGGGTCGTGCTCGGACAGGTAGCTCTCCTTGATGATGACGAAGGCGACCACGGCCTGGCCGGTCGTCTCGTCGGACGCCCCGACGACGGCTGCTTCGGCCGTCGCCTCGTGCGCCACCAGGGAGGATTCGATCTCCGCCGTGGAGAGCCGGTGACCGGAGACGTTCATGACGTCATCCACTCGTCCGAGCAGCCACAGGTCGCCGTCCTCATCGAGGCGGGCGCCGTCGCCGGCGAAGTAGTACCCCTGGTCCTCGAACTTCTCCCAGTAGGTCTCCTTGTAGCGCTCCGGGTCGCCCCAGATGCCACGCAGCATGCTCGGCCACGGCTCGGTGATCACGAGAAGTCCGCCGTTTCCGCTGCCGACCTCGGCCCCTGTCTCATCGACGACGTCGAGGGTGATGCCGGGAAGGGGGACCTGCGCCGAACCGGGCTTCGTGGCCGTGACGCCGGGGAGCGCGGAGACCATGATCGCGCCGGTCTCGGTCTGCCACCACGTGTCCACGATCGGGGTCTTCCCACCGCCGATGACGTCGCGGTACCACATCCACGCTTCGGGATTGATCGGCTCGCCCACCGATCCGAGCAGCCGCAATGATGACAGATCGAACTTCGCGGGGACCGTGCGGCCGATCTTCATGAACGAGCGGATCGCCGTCGGAGCCGTGTAGAAGATCGAGACCTTGTGCTTCTCGATGATCTCCCACCAGCGGCCGGGGTGCGGAGCATCCGGAGTGCCCTCGTAGAGCACCTGAGTGGCGCCGTTCGCGAGCGGACCGTATGCGACATAGGAGTGCCCGGTGACCCAGCCGATGTCCGCCGTGCACCAGAACACGTCGGTCTCCGGATGCAGGTCGAAGACGTACTTGTGCGAGTAGGCGGCCTGGGTGAGATAGCCGCCCGAGGTGTGCAGGATGCCTTTCGGCTTGCCCGTAGTGCCGGACGTGTACAGGATGAACAGCGGGTTCTCCGCCGGGAACGCCTGCGCGATGTGCTCGGCGGATGCCGCGGGCACCGCGTCGTGCCACCACACGTCTCGGTCGTCGACCCAGTCCACGTCGTTGCCGCCGCGCTTCACGACGAGCACGTGCTCGACGGTCTGCTGCTCGCCGTCGCCGCGGTCGCTCAGCGCCTGGTCGACGGCGGGCTTGAGCGCCGACACCTTGCCCTTGCGGTAGCCGCCGTCGGCGGTGATGACCACCTTGGCGCCGGCGTCGTCGATGCGCGAGCGCAGGCTGTCCGCACTGAAGCCGCCGAACACCACCGAGTGGATGGCGCCGATCCGGGCCACCGCGAGCATCGAGGCGATGGCCTCGGGGATCATGGGCAGGTAGATCGCGACGCGGTCGCCATGACCGACGCCGAGTCCTTCGAGCACGTTGGCGACGCGCTTGACCTCCTCGGTCAGCTCCGAGTAGGTGATGCGGCGCTCGTCGCCGGGCTCGCCCTCCCAGAGCAGGGCGACTCGGTCGCCGTTGCCCGCCTCGACGTGCCGGTCGAGGCAGTTGTAGGCGACGTTCAGCTCGCCGTCGTCGAACCACTTCGCGAAAGGCGGGTTCGTCCAGTCGAGCACACGGGTGAACGGCTTGTGCCAGTGCAGCAGCTCGCCGGCCTGCTCGCCCCAGAACCCTTCTCGGTCGGAGGCGGCGCGCTCGTACAGAGCGGGCGACGAGATGGTCTGCGCGACGAATTCCTCCGACGGCGGGAATCGGCGGGTCTCATCGAGAAGGTGATCGATCTGGCTGCTCATCGGCAGGCGCTCCTTTGCGGCATTGCTGTTCCTGCGGGCTCGGTCAGGTGGGTGGCGTGACCAGGTCACCGTGAATCTAATCGCGAGGTCCCACATCGCCTACTGCCGAAAGTCGGTATACGAATGGGTTTTGTCAGGATGGTCGCCTTGCGTACACTCGACGACAGCCGAAATCTCATTCCGGCCTTGGCGTGCCCGTTTCCCCCGAACGGGCCCCGCCGTGGGCGGCATCTCATTCCCCCCGTGAGGTGCCGCCCTTCTCTGTGCAGAGCGCCTCCGCGATCCGTCCATCCCCCGCAGCGGGAACATCCCTGCACGGATGAGTGGCAGGAAGAGTTCTGCACAGGACGCGTGAATCCGATGTCCGGGTGCGGGGCCGCTTGCCTAGCGTCGGGGAATGGCCGATTCCTTCGTCATCCAGCCACGCGGCGGCACCGCTCCGGCGCCGTCGCCCTCGATGCGCGCCGGCTCTGCACCGCTGCGCGTCGATCCGTCGTTCGGGGCGCTCGCCGAGCACTGCGCCGACGAAGCGGTGACGGACATCTTCGTCAACGGCGCCGCCGGACTCTTCGTGGATCGCGGACACGGTGCCGAGCGCGTGGCCGGGTGGAGCGCGTCGGAGCGAGAGGTCCGCGATCTCGCCGTCGCCCTCGTGGGTCTCGGCGGCAGGCATCTCGACGACCAGGCGCCGTGCGTCGACGTCCGATTGGCTTCCGGCATCCGCGTGCACGCCGTCCTCGCCCCGATCTCGACCTCCGGGACGGCACTGTCGATCAGGGTGCCGCGGGTGCGTGCCGCCGATCTCGACGCCCTCGCCGCTCTCGGCGCCTTCGACGCACGCCAGCAGAACTGGCTGACCGCACTCGTCGCCGAGCGGGCGAACATCCTCATCACCGGTGGCACCGGCACCGGCAAGACCACACTCTTGTCGGCTCTACTCAGTGCGGTGCCGCCAGGGGAGCGGATCGTCACGATCGAAGACGTCGCCGAACTGCAGCCGCGGCACCCTCATCATGTGGCGCTGGAGGCGCGGCAGGTCAACCTCGAGGGCGCCGGCGGGATCAGCCTCGCCCGGCTGGTGCGGGAATCGCTGCGGATGCGGCCGGATCGGCTCGTGGTCGGGGAGTGCCGCGGTGAGGAGGTGCGCGAGTTGCTGACCGCGCTGAACACCGGCCACGACGGCGGTGCGGGCACTCTTCACGCCAGCGGGCTGCTCGACGTGCCGGCCCGGCTGGAGGCTCTGGGCGCGCTGGCGGGAATGGATGCCACGGCACTAGCCCGGCAGGCGGTGAGCGCGTTCACCATGGTGCTGCACCTCGCCCGCGCTCCGGGTGGGGCTCGGAGCATCGCGCAGGCGGGCGTCTTCACGCTGAACGGCGGTCGCCTCGGGATCGAGGAGGTCCAGCCGTGGTGAGATCGTCTCGCGCCGCCGACTCCACCGTGGAGGATGCGTCCACCGCCGTGCGCACCCTGGCCGTGCTGCTGCAGGCGGGCGCGGTGCCCGTCGTCGCCTGGCGCCACCTCGCCGAGAGCGGCGATCCGCACGCCGCCAGGATCGTCGATCGGCTCGAGGGCGGCATCCCTCTGCTCGCCGCGGTCGAGGCCGAAGGCGGTGCATGGGTCGACCTCGCCGCCGCGTGGGACGTCGCGACCACGGTGGGCGCGCCGCTGGCCGAGGTGCTGCGGATGCTGGCGGACACGCTGCAGGATGCGGCGTCCGCCGCGGACGACGTCAGGATCGCGCTCGCCGAACCTGCCGGCACCGCACGGCTGCTGCTCTGGATGCCGCTGGCAGGGCTCCTGCTTGGCTTCGCGCTCGGATTCGACACGCTCAGCGTCATCGTCTCGAACCCGGTCGGGGGCGCATGCGTGGTCGCGGGTCTCGGTCTGGTGCTGGCCGCGCGGATGTGGACCAGACGGATGCTGCTCAAGGCGCAGCCCGAGCCCGGAACGCCGGGCATCCAGGCCGAACTGGTGGCCGTCGCCCTCTCCGGAGGGGCGTCCATCGAGCGCTCCCTGAGGCTGGTCGGCGACAGCTCGGCCACCGGCCGGGGCGGGGAGGAGCGCACCCGAGCGGTCCTCGAGCTCTCCCGCGCGGCCGGGGTCCCCGCCGGCGAACTGCTGCGAGCGTCGGCCGCACAGGACCGCCATGCCGCCCGTGTCCGGGGGAAGCTCGCCGCGGCGCGCCTCTCGACGCGACTGCTCATTCCGCTCGGAGTGTGCACACTCCCCGCCTTCCTGCTCCTCGGGGTCGCGCCGCTGCTGCTCAGCGTGCTCGCCTCGACTCCGCTGCCGCTGTGATCGCCCCGAACCACCTCCCAATCACCACGGACGCCGAATGGCTTCCAGACACAAGAAAGAGGAACACCATGAACACCATCCCCACCCTCGACCGCCGTCGTGCCGCCGCCCTGTTCGGCGACGACAGTGGCGCCGCGACGGCCGAATACGCCATCACCACCATGGCGGCGGTCGCCTTCGCCGGCCTGCTGGTCGTCATCATGCGCTCCGAGGAGGTGCGCGGCATCCTCACAGACCTCGTGCGCCGTGCGCTCACGGTGTCGTGATGCGCGTGCCACCGCGCTCCGTGCGGCACCGACCCGACCGAGATCTCGGGGGTGCCCGCGGCCGGATGAGTGACTGCGGGCGAAGCCCGGCAAACGACCCCGTCGCCGATCGCGGCTCGGTGGCTGCCGAGCTCGCGCTCGCGCTGCCCGCCGTGGTGCTGACGCTCCTCCTGGGAGCGGGAGCGCTCGGCGCCGCGTCACGGCAGGTCTCGCTGCAGGATGCCGCAGCTGACGCCGCCCGGCTCCTCGGACGCGGAGAGAGCGCCGCGGCCGCGGACGCCGCTGTCGCGGCGTCGGTGTCCGGGGCAGCGGTGTCGCCCTGGCACCAGGGCGACCTGGTGTGCGTGACGGCGCGTCTGGACGTGGCGGTGGGTGCGGTGATCCACGTGCCCCTCCAAGCGTCCAGCTGCGCACTCGACGGCGGTCGTTGATGGCAGGGTCGGCGCTCGGAGCCGGAATCCTGACTGTCGCGGCTGCGCTGTCCCTGGGGCTTGCGGCCGTCGGCGGAGCGGCCGTCACCGCACAGCGGGCGGCGGGTGCCGCCGATGCTGCGGCGCTCGCCGCCGCCGATGCCGCCAGCGGTGCGATCGCCACCTCGGAGGCCCCGTGCGCACTCGCAGGGCGGGTCGCGGCGGCAGCCGGAGCGACCCTCACCGCCTGCTCCGTGGAGGACTTCGTTGCGACCGTACAGGTGCAGGCGGCGTACGCTGGACTCGCTGCCGTCTCCCGAGCCCGTGCCGGGCCACCCGAGGGAAACTGACGGCGCGCATGCTTCCGTCACTGTGAACGACCCCGCGCAGTGGTGTGTATGGTGTGCTTCGAAGAAAGGACGCCCCCTTGGCTGAAGGCAAGAAGCTCGTCATTGTCGAGTCCCCGACGAAGATGCGGTCTATTCAGGGATACCTCGGCGACGGTTACGAGGTGCTCAGCTCTGTCGGCCACATCCGTGATCTCGCCGACAAGAAGGACATCCCCGCCGAGGACAAGCAGGCGTACGGCAAGTACTCGATCGACATCGAGAACGGCTTCGACCCCTACTACGTCGTGTCCGACCGAAAGACCAAGACGGTCGCCGAACTCAAGCGCGCACTGAAGACCGCCGACGAGCTCCTGCTCGCCACCGATGAGGACCGCGAAGGCGAGGCCATCGCCTGGCATCTACTCGAAACCCTCAAGCCGAAGGTCCCGGTCAAGCGCATGGTCTTCCACGAGATCACCAAGGATGCGATCCAGGCGGCCGTCGGCAACACCCGCGAACTCGACCACGACCTCGTCGACGCGCAGGAGACCCGGCGCATCCTCGACCGCCTCTACGGCTGGGACGTCTCGCCGGTGCTCTGGTACAAGGTGAAGACCGGCATCTCGGCAGGACGCGTGCAGTCCGCCGCCACCCGCCTGATCGTCGATCGGGAGCGCGAGCGCATGGCGTTCTCGTCCGCCGAGTACTGGGACGTCGACGCCGCAGCCGCGGCGACGGGCACCTCCTTCAAGATCCGCCTCGTCCGCGTCGACGGCGGTCAGCTGGCCCGCGGCACCGACTTCGACGACAACGGGAAGCTCAAGAAGGCCGTCGTCATCCTCGACGAGGCCGCGGCCACCACCCTCGCCCGAGCGGTCGATGCCGCCGGCACCGGATCGGTCACCAAGGTCGAGGCGAAGCCCGGAACCCGCAGCCCCTACGCCCCCTTCACGACCTCGACCATGCAGCAGGAGGCCGGTCGCAAGCTCTCGATGGGTGCGAAGCAGGCGATGAGCGTCGCCCAGCGTCTGTACGAGAAGGGGTACATCACCTATATGCGCACCGACTCCGTCGCGCTGAGTACCCAGGCGGTGCAGGCTGCGCGGAGCCAGGCGGTCTCGCTCTACGGCGACAGCGCCGTCCCGCTGAAGCCGCGCGTCTACAAGTCGAAGAGCAAGAACGCCCAGGAGGCGCACGAGGCGATCCGCCCATCCGGTGAGACGTTCCGCACCCCGGCGTCGCTCTCCGGCGAACTCGACCGCGAAGAGCAGCGCCTCTACGACCTCATCTGGAAGCGCACCGTCGCCAGCCAGATGGCAGACGCCAAGTACGAGACCACCACGGTCACCATCGCGGTCGACGCTGCGGGGAAGGCCGCCGAGTTCACGGCATCCGGCACCGTCTACACCTTCAAGGGCTTCCTGGAGGCGTACGAGGAGGGCCGCGATGAGAAGCGCGGCGATGCCGATGCCGCCGAGAACCAGTCGCTGCCGGCTGTCGCGGTCGGCGACGCGCTCGCCGTCTCGGATGCCGAGGCCAAGGGGCACCGCACGACGCCCAAGCCGCGTTACACCGAAGCCTCGCTCGTGAAGGTGCTCGAGGAGAAGGGCATCGGCCGTCCCTCGACCTTCGCATCGATCCCAGAGACCATCCTCGACCGCGGCTACGCGGTCAAGCGGGGCCAGGCGCTGGTGCCCACCTGGCTGGCGTTCAGCGTCGTGCGTCTGCTCGAGGAGCACTTCGCCGAACTCGTCGACTACGACTTCACCGCAGCCCTCGAGGATGACCTCGACACGATCGCCCGCGGCGAGCAGAACCGGGTGGAATGGCTCAAATCGTTCTACTTCGGTTCGGACTCGCACGTCGGGCTCCGTCAGGTCGTCGACAACCTCGGCGAGATCGACGCGCGAGCGCTGAACTCCACGCCCATCACCGACACGGCCACGCTGCGCTTCGGCAAGTACGGTCCTTACCTCGAGGTCGTGGACCCTGCGAACCCCGAGGCCAAGCCGCGCATCGTGAACGTGCCGGAGGATCTCGCACCGGACGAGCTCACCGAGGCGAAGGCGCAGGAGCTCATCGACGCCCCGGTGGCCGGAGACCGCGTCCTCGGCGAGAACCCGGAGAACGGCAAGATCATCGTCGTCAAGGACGGACGCTTCGGTCCCTACGTGCAGGAGAACGACCCCGTCGATCCGGATGCCGTGGACGCGGCCACCGGCGAGGTCGTCGAAGCGCCCGCGGCGAAGCCGAAGCGCGGCGCGAAGAAGGAGACGGCGCCCAAGCCGAGGACCGGTTCGCTGTTCCGCTCGATGTCCGTCGAGACGATCGACCTGGAGACCGCTCTGCAGCTGCTCAGCCTGCCGCGCGTCGTCGGGACCGACCCCGAGACGGGCGACGAGATCACGGCCCAGAACGGCCGATTCGGGCCGTACCTGAAGAAGGGCACCGACTCGCGCTCGCTGGAGAGCGAAGCGCAGATCTTCGAGGTGACGCTGGAGCAGGCTCTCGAGATCTACGCGCAGCCCAAATACGGGGCGGGTTCCCGCCGCGCCTCCAGCGCACTCGCCGAGTTCGACGCCGACCCGGTCAGCGGCAAGCCGATCCGCATCCGCGACGGACGTTTCGGGGCTTATGTCACCGACAGCGTGACGAACGTAACGATCCCGCGCGGTGAGAAGCCCGAGGACATCACGTTCGAGCGCGCCGTGGAGATGCTCGCCGACAAGCGCGCCAAGGGACCGGCTCCCAAGCGCGGAGCCAAGGCAGCCCCGGCGAAGAAGGCCCCCGCGAAGAAAGCACCGGCCAAGAAGGTGCCGGCCAAGAAGGTTCCGACGGATGCGGCGAAAGCCGCGGCGCGCTCGGCTGCGGCGAAGAAGGCCGCCGCCACACGGGCCGCCAACGCGGCGAAGAAGAAGGCCGACGCGTGACCGAAGGCTCCGGCTTCTGGATCACCCTCGAAGGCGGCGACGGTTCGGGCAAGACGACGCAGGCGGATCTGCTCGAGTCCTGGCTGACCGGTGCGGGGCACTCCGTGCTGCGGACCCGCGAACCCGGCGGGTCGGAGGTGGGGCACCTCATCCGCGAGATCGTGCTGCACCATCGCGGCGACATCGCTCCGCGGGCCGAGGCGCTGCTCTACGCGGCCGATCGCGCGCACCACGTCGCGACGGTCGTGCGTCCGGCGTTGCAGCGCGGAGACGTGGTCCTGCAGGACCGTTATCTCGACTCCTCCGTCGCCTATCAGGGGGCGGGCCGCGTGCTCGATGCCACCGAGGTCCGGGAACTGTCGCTGTGGGCGGCCGAGGGCGCCCTGCCAGATCTCACCGTGCTCCTGGACCTCGACCCGGCGACCGCACGGACGCGGCTGGATTCGGCGGACAAGCCGTTCGACCGCCTCGAAGCGGAGAAAGCCGAATTCCACGGACGGGTCCGTGACGGCTATCTCGCGCTCGCTGCGGCGGAGCCCGACCGGTTCCTCGTGGTCGACGCCGCAGCGGACCGCGACGACATCGCCGACGGCATCCGCACCCGCGTCGCGGCGCTCCTCGCACCGTAGCCCTCCGTCGCGTCGCAAAGGCGACACTCGCGTCGAGGGATGCTGTCCCCGCTCCCGGTTAGGCTGAGTCCATGCCCCAGACCGTCGCCGCTCCGTTTCCGTGGGGCGATGTGTGGGGGCAGGACTCCGCCGTCGAGACGCTGCGCGCTGCAGCATCCGATCCCGCCGCGCTCTCGCACGCCTGGCTGATCACGGGCCCTCCCGGATCGGGGCGGTCGACGCTGGCTTACGCGTTCGCCGCCGCGCTCGTGGCCGACGAACCCGGGGACGAGGCCGCGATGCGCCAGGTGCTGGCCGGCACCCATCCCGATGTCACGGCGCTGCGCACGGACAAGGTCATCATCACGATCGCCGAGGCGCGCGCCCTCGTCGAACGCTCGTACTTCGCGCCCTCGGCCGGCCGCTACCGGGTCATCGTCGTCGAAGACGCCGACCGCATGGTCGAGCGCACCTCGAACGTACTGCTCAAGGCGCTCGAGGAGCCGCCGGAGAAGACCGTGTGGATCCTCTGCGCTCCCAGCGAGGCCGACCTGTTGCCGACGATCCGCTCCCGCGTCCGGTCGCTGCGCCTGCGCGAACCGGACGTCGCCGATGTCGCACGGCTGATCGTGCTGCGCACCGGCGTCGATGAGGCCGTCGCCGAACAGGCCGCGCGGCATGCTCAGCGCCACATCGGCATGGCGCAGCGCCTGGCGGTCGATGAGACCGCGCGGCGTCGTCGTGACGACACGCTCCGTGCCGTCCTCGGCGTGCGCGGCGTCGGCGATGCCGTGGAGGTCGCCGGCCGCATCATCCAGGCGGCGACCGAGGATGCGAAGGCGCTGACCGCCGAGCGCGACGCGGCCGAGCGTGCTTCGCTGCTGCGCACCGTCGGCATCGCCGAGGGGCAGGCGGTGCCTCCCGCGCTGCGCGCGCAGCTGTCGGCGCTCGAGGACGACCAGAAGAAACGCGCGACCCGCAGCCTGCGTGATGGCATCGACCGGGTCCTCACCGACATGCAGTCCCTGTTCCGCGACGTCGTGATGCTCCAGTTCGGGCGCGAAGACGAACTCATCAACAGCGAATTACGGGCGGAGCTGAGCGGTCTCGCGAACGCATGGCCCGAGACCCGTACGCTTGTCGTACTTGACCACCTTGCCGAGACGCGTCAGTCGCTGGAGCGCAACGTCGCACCGCTGCTCGCCCTGGAGAGCTTGCTCGTGACTGTCACGAGCGGGAGGACACCGTGACCAACCGTACGACTTCCCGAATCCGGCGGTTCTCCGCGCTCATCGCCGGCCTCGCTGCCGCATCCGTCGCGCTCTCCGGGTGCCTCTACGCGATGATCCCCGAGCAGGCGGCTCCTCGCCCGTCGCGCACGAGCGCTCCGGACACCGAGGGAGTGGCCGAGAACCTGCTCCAGTACTACGGGCAGACGCTGGACTGGAGCGCGTGCGGCAGCGGTTTCGACTGCACCGAGGTCACGGCTCCATTGGACTGGGAGAACCCGGGCGACGGCGAGATCCAGCTCTCCGTGGTCCGCCACCAGGCAGAGGGAACCCCGCTGGGCTCGCTGCTGACCAACCCCGGCGGCCCCGGCGCGAGCGGCGTCGAGCTCATCCAGGGCAGCCTGGAGTTCGCCGTCGGCGCGGCCCTCATCGAGAGCTACGACGTGATCGGCTTCGACCCCCGGGGCGTCGGCCAGTCCACGGCTGTGACCTGCCTCGATGCGGCAGGGATGGACGACTACCTCTACGGCATCCCGGCCGCCCCGCGCGGCACCCCGGAGTGGGAGGCCGAGCTGCTCCAGGCGCACAAGACGTTCGCCGATGCGTGCGAGGCGAACAGCGGCGGCATCCTCGAGCACATCACCACGATCAACTCCGCGCACGACATGGACCTGATCCGTGCGGTGCTGGGCGACAAGGAGCTGAACTACCTCGGGTACTCGTACGGCACGTTCCTCGGTGCGACCTACGCGAAGCTCTATCCGGAGAAGGCGGGCCGTCTCGTCCTCGACGGCGCGATCGATCCCTCCGTGCCCGGACTCGACGTGGGGGCCACCCAGGCGCTCGGCTTCGAGTCGGCGCTGCGGGCGTACATGCAGGACTGCCTCGACTCCGGCGAGTGCCCGTTCAACGGCACCGTCGACGACGCGATGGCCGATCTCGGTGCGCTCCTCGCGAGCGCCGATCGCCTGCCGCTCGAGAGCGGCGACGGTCGCATGATGGGTGCGGACGCCATGATGACCGCGATCATCGCCGCGCTGTATTCGCAGGACAGCTGGGGCATCCTCACGCAGGCGCTGACCGAGGCGCTGCAGGGCGACCCGGCGACGGCCTTCTACCTGGCCGACTTCTACAACGGCCGCGAGAACGGCGCCTACATCGACAACTCCACCGAGGCCTTCCGCGCGTACAACTGCATGGACTACCCGGTGGAGACCGACCCGGCCGCCGAGGAGGCGACCATGGCCAGGATCCGCGAGGGGGCACCCACCATCGCGCCGTACTGGAACGGTCCGGATTCCTGCGAGGTGTGGCCGTACCCGCCGACCGGCACCCGCGGTGAGATCACGGCCGAGGGGGCGGGGCCGATCGTCGTGGTCGGCACCACGAACGACCCGGCCACCCCGTACGCGTGGTCGGAGGCGCTCGCCGGCCAGCTCGAAGAGGGCGTGCTGATCACCCGCGTCGGCGAGGGGCACACCGGCTACAACAAGGGCAATCTGTGCGTGGACGACGCCGTCGAGGCGTTCCTGCTCGACGATGTCGTGCCGGAGGACGGCCTGCGCTGCGAGTGAGGCGTCGCCGGTTCGCGGCACGGTCTCGGACAGGGTAATATCGTTGATCGTGCCGCTTATGCGGCACACGCCGCCCTAGCTCAGTCGGCAGAGCATCTCACTCGTAATGAGAAGGTCAAGGGTTCGATTCCCTTGGGCGGCTCCGAAGGCCCCGTGATGCGACGAACATCACGGGGCCTTTCCCTTCCCGGCGGCGTACCCTCGGAGTATGAGCAGAGCACTCCTCATCGTCGATGTGCAGAACGATTTCACAGAGGACGGCGCGCTCGCCGTCACAGGCGGCGATGCCGTGGCGTCCGGCATCACCGCGTTCCTCGCGGAGCATGCGGGTGAGTACGACGCCATCATCGCCTCGAGGGACTGGCACGACGCTGCGGGCGACAACGGCGGCCATTTCTCGGAGGCTCCGGACTACACGGACACCTGGCCGGTGCACTGCGTCGCAGGAACGGCCGGGGCCGAGTACGACCCTCTGTTCGTGACGGATGCGGTGACGCACCACGTGCGCAAGGGGCAGGGCGTGCCCGCCTACTCGATGTTCGAGGGCGTCACCGAAGATGGCCTGACGGTCGGGGCGGTGCTCACGGCCGGCGGCGTGCTGGGCGCCGACATCGTCGGCATCGCGACGGATCACTGCGTGCGCGCGTCCGCGCTCGACGCGATCGCACATGGACTGCGCGTGCGCATCCTCACCGACCTCATCGCCGGCGTCGGACCGGAGTCGAGCGAGGCGGCGCTGGCAGAACTCGCACACGCGGGCGCCGAACTGGTGGAGAGCGCCGACGCGTGACTCGCAGTGTGCTGCTGCTGCGGGCGGTCAACGTCAGCGGCAGGAATCTCGTCCCGATGGCGCGCCTGCGTGAGGCGCTCATGACGTCGGAGATCGTCGAGAACGCATCCACGTACATCGCGAGCGGGAACATCATCTGCGAGCATCCGCCAGATGCTGCGGCGGCCTGCGCACGGGTGCGGACGCTGATCGCAGAAGAGTTCGGCGTCGACACCCCGGTGATCCTGCGCACGCACGATGCGCTGGTGGCGTCTCTTGCCGCCCAGCCGTTCGCGGATCCGGTGGAGAAGCTGCTGCATGCGATGTTCCTCGAGGGCCGGCCGGCGCCGGGCGCGCTGGAGGCGCTCCGCGAGCGGCTGGTGCCGGGGGAGGAGGTCGCCCTGGTCGGCCACGATCTCTGGATCAACTACGCCGAGGGCGGGGTCCACTCGAGCAGGCTGACGAAGGCGGTGCTCGATCGAGTGCTGGGTGTCGCGGGCACCGCGCGCAATCTGCGCACGACCCGCAAGCTGGCCGAACTGACCGCCTAGGTCCGCTCGATCTCGTGGCTGATCGCGTTCGGCGGCGCCTGAGGGTGCGCCTGCAGATCGACACGACGGATGCCGCAGCTCGAGCACCGCACGTACAGCAGCACGCCCTCGGACGTCGAATGCCGGGATTCGGTGAGCCAGGCATGCTCGTGCCGTTGTTTCCCGGGGTGTGCGACCGGTACCGGTCGAGTGTCGAGATCAGCCATGACTCCAGCGTGATGTAATGGCCTTATGCATCTCAACCCTTACGGAGAATATGCGGTACTGCTGGCTGCGTCCCTCGCCGATGACTGGCCGTCCGACCGTGCCGGGATCGAGGCGCGAGCCCGGGAGTTCGGCGTCACGATCGCATTCCGTGAGACCCCGGGCGATCATGCGCGCACGCGCGAGGTCATCGACGAATGGCTGGGAGTCGTCGACGCGGATTCGGAGTCGGAGCGCGCCGAGTTGCTGAACGCCGTGATGGCCGCGACCGCAGCGTATCCGCGCCTCACCGACCACGACGACGAGGGATGGCACCTGCATTACCGCGACGGCACCCCGGAGCAACCCGCAGTGCTTCCGGCCATGCTGCGTGCGGTCATCTCGGTCGGCACGGCGCTGCATGTGTCAACGCGGGGGATGAGCCGGCTCGGACGCTGTGCGGCGGAGCCGTGCACCCACGTGGTCGTCGATGTGACCCGGAACGGCCGGCAGCGGTACTGCTCGGTGCGCTGCGCCAACCGCGCAGCCGTGCGCAGGCACCGGGCGAGGATCGGAGCTTAGCCGCCGAACCGCTGCGGAGGGCAGGTCATGCGCGCTGTGCCGCGTGCCGCCCCTCCTCGACCTCCTCGAGGACCTTCGCGTTGAACGCGGGGAGGTCGTCGGGAGTCCTGCTCGACACGAGGCCCTGATCGACCACCACCTCCTGGTCCACCCAGGCGGCGCCGGCGTTGCGGAGATCCGTGGCGAGGCTCGGATAGCTGGTCAGCGTGCGTCCGTCGACGACACCCGCCTCGATGAGTATCCAGGCGCCGTGGCAGATGACGCCCACAGGCTTCTGCTGCTCGAAGAAACCGCGCGTGAACGCCACCGAATCGGCATCCATCCGCAGATGGTCCGCGTTCACCACGCCGCCGGGGAGCACGAGCGCGTCGAAGTCGTCGGCGGATGCTCCGGCGACCGGGAGATCCACAGTCTGCACGTGCCCGTTCTTGCCGGTGATCTCGCCTTCGGCCGGCGACACCATGATCGCGGTCGCTCCGGCCCCGGTGAGGGCATCCCAGGGACTGGTGAGCTCGCTGTCCTCGTAGCCGTCCGTCGCCAGGAAGGCGATCTTCGAGTCCGTCGTGTTCGTCACTGTTCGTCCTTTCCGTCGGAGTGGCGTCCCGGTTCAGGGACTCTTCGATGGTCGGCCGCGCTCGAGCACTTGTGCAGGGGGTGGCCAGGGTGAAGGCGAGGTGATAACGCGGCACGGCAGCACCGGGCGCGGGCCTGGCTGAGGAGGCCGGCGCTGGGATTCGCTCGGCGTCGCGGGATGTCGCTACTCTGAGTTCCGTTCGGTCATCGCCAGGGAACGCCAGTTGCTCCCCATGCGCTCGTACGTCACGATCGCATGGCAATTGCGGCAGCGGACATCGCATTTCTCGATCTCCTCTGCGATGCAGGGGATGCTGAAACCGTTGCGCACGAGCTGCATGACGCCGTCTCGCTTGTCCGTGCCCGGCGTGTGGTCGAAATCCAAAACTCTGAGGTCCGATGCGCCGCAGTCCACGCACGGGTGGTCGATCAGATACTCGGCGATGTAGGCGAGACTCTCGGCTCTCTGTGCGACGGTGCGTGCGCGGATCACCGCGATGTGATGCTCGCGATTGCGTTGGTAGTAGCGCCGTGAGGACTCCCGATTGCAGTCTCGGCAGACCTCTTGGCGGCCGTCTGCGCGCCCAGACTTCCGATTGAAATCGGTCAGGGCCTTGAACTGCCGGCATGTGCCGCACTGCTTCAGCGCGCCGGTCGATACCGCTGTCGGACGTTCATCGCTCATGTCTCTCCCCGATGCCGTTGCGGCGACGATATCGTCGTGCTCCGACATTCAGGGAGGGTGAGACAGGGAGTGCAGGGTGCGAAATCGCACCCGTACTCGATCCGGATAACACGGTGGGCCCCGAGGGGCTCGAACCCTCGACCCGCGGATTAACTTGCCACTTCGGCTTTCGCCGCCGCCCGCTGGACGTTCGTGGTCTGGACTGTCCCTTCACCATGGCTTTCGCTGTAGGTGCCACCCGTCCAGTCTCTACACCTTCCGAACTCGCGTCCGGCTTGGCTCGGGATTGCCAACTGGTTGCCCAGTAAGGGTTCCCCGACTTTGAGTGGTGTCATCCCCGGAGTTTCCCCCGAGGCGCTCCTATTTTGTTGAAGTCCGATGCTCTGCCAACTGAGCTAGAGGCCCGTGTGGTTCCAGTCTAGTGCGCCCGATTGATCGTCCAGTCTCGGTAGCGGGTGCACTTCATCCAGGGCCCACAGACGTGGCCGCCGACGACACATGTCGTC
>NZ_PGGU01000005.1:0-403725 GCF_002872075.1 Microbacterium aurantiacum
GCCCCCAAGACCACCGGCCGCGGACGCCGCGCCGCGAAGCCGGCTCAGGATGCCGCTGCCGAGGCGCCTGCCGCCGAGCAGCCGGCGCCCGCACCGGCCGAGAACGCACCGGCGAACGGCGACGCCTCCTCCGAGAACGCGGACGGCGACGAGCAGAACGGCCGTGGCCGTGGTCGTAACCGCAGCCGCAACCGCGGACGCGGTCAGAACGGAACCGCTCCGGAGCCGCAGCAGCAGGCCGCACCCGCCGAGAGCGAACAGTCCGCGAACAGCCGCAACCGTCAGCGCAACAAGCGCCGCGGCGGCGAGCCCACCGACGAGTTCGACACCGAGATCGGCGAGGACGACGTCCTCATCCCGATCGCCGGCATCCTCGACGTGCTCGACAACTACGCGTTCGTCCGCACCACGGGCTACCTCGCCGGCCCCAGCGACGTCTACGTCTCGCTCGGTCAGGTCAAGAAGTACAACCTGCGCAAGGGCGATGCGATCGTCGGCTCCATCAAGCAGCCCCGCGAGGGCGAGCAGCCGGGCCGCCAGAAGTACAACGCGCTGGTCAAGGTCGACTCCATCAACGGCCTGTCGGTCGACGACGCCGCGACTCGCGTCGAGTTCGGCAAGCTCACCCCGCTGTACCCGCAGGAGCGTCTGCGCCTGGAGACGGCGCCCGAGAAGCTCACGCAGCGCATCATCGACCTCGTCGCGCCGATCGGAAAGGGTCAGCGCGGTCTCATCGTCGCGCCGCCCAAGGCCGGCAAGACGATCGTGCTGCAGCAGATCGCCAACGCGATCGCGCAGAACAACCCCGAGGTCCACCTCATGGTCGTGCTCGTCGACGAGCGCCCCGAAGAGGTCACCGACATGGAGCGCACGGTGAAGGGCGAGGTCATCGCCTCGACGTTCGACCGCCCGGCCGAAGACCACACGACGGTCGCCGAGCTGGCGATCGAGCGCGCGAAGCGCCTCGTCGAGCTGGGACGCGACGTCGTCGTGCTGCTCGACTCGATCACGCGACTCGGTCGCGCATACAACCTGGCAGCTCCTGCGTCGGGCCGCGTGCTCACCGGCGGTGTCGACGCTTCGGCGCTGTACCCGCCGAAGCGCTTCTTCGGCGCCGCACGCAACATCGAGAACGGCGGATCGCTCACGATCATCGCCACCGCGCTCGTCGAGACTGGCTCCAAGATGGACGAGGTCATCTTCGAGGAGTTCAAGGGCACCGGCAACAGCGAACTGCGCCTGTCGCGCTCGCTGGCCGACAAGCGGATCTTCCCGGCGGTCGACGTGAACGCGTCCAGCACCCGCCGTGAGGAGATGCTGCTCTCCGCCGACGAGGTGAAGATCACGTGGAAGCTGCGTCGCGCCCTCGCCGGCCTCGACCAGCAGCAGGCTCTCGAGGTCGTGCTCGGAAAGCTGAAGGAGACGCACTCCAACGTGGAGTTCCTGATCCAGATGCAGAAGTCGATCCCCACGCTGCCCGCGGGCGGCCACGGCCACGACAACAACATCCGCTGAGCTGACGTGTTCGAGTCCGTCCAGACTCTCATCGACGAGCACCGCCGGGTGCAGGAGGAACTCTCCGACCCGGCGGTGCACGCCGATGCCGCGCGAGCCAAGCGGGTCAACCGCCGGTACGCCGAGCTGAGCCGGATCGTCGCTGCCTACGACGCGTGGCGTGCCGCATCCGACGATCTGGATGCCGCACGGGAGTTCGCGAAGGAGGATGAGGCGTTCGCCGAAGAGGTGCCGTCTCTCGAGGCCGGTCTCCAGGCCGCTCAGGAGCGTCTGCGGCGGCTGCTCATTCCCCGCGACCCGGATGACGCCCGCGACGTGATCATGGAGATCAAGGCGGGGGAGGGCGGTGCCGAGTCGGCGCTGTTCGCCGCCGATCTGCTGCGGATGTACATCCAGTACGCGGCATCCAAGGGCTGGAAGACCGAGCTGCTGGAGCGCAACGAATCCGACCTCGGCGGCTACAAGGACGTCCAGATCGCCATCAAGGGGTCCTCGACCGATCCCGCTCAGGGCGTCTGGGCGCACCTCAAATACGAGGGCGGCGTGCATCGTGTGCAGCGCGTGCCGGCGACCGAGTCGCAGGGGCGCATCCACACCTCGACGACGGGCGTGCTGGTATTCCCCGAGGTCGATGAGCCCGACGAGGTCGAGATCAGCCAGAACGATCTCAAGATCGACGTCTTCCGCTCGTCCGGACCCGGCGGTCAGTCCGTGAACACCACGGACTCGGCGGTGCGCATCACGCATCTGCCGACGGGCATCGTGGTGTCGATGCAGAACGAGAAGTCGCAGCTGCAGAACCGCGAGGCCGGCATGCGCGTGCTGCGCGCCCGCCTGCTCGCTCGCCAGCAGGAGGAGCGGGATGCCGTCGCATCCGACGCGCGCAAGTCGCAGATCCGCACGATGGACCGCTCCGAGCGCATCCGCACGTACAACTTCCCGGAGAACCGCATCGCCGACCACCGCACCGGCTTCAAGGCGTACAACCTCGACCAGGTGATGGACGGCGCACTCGGCCCGATCGTCGAGAGCGCGATCCAGGCCGACGAAGAGGCTCGACTCGCCGCTGTCGGCTCCTGAAGCCGGACCGCGCGTCTCCCTCGGGAGCGGTCGTGCCGGGCGATATGCTCAGCGCGTGATCACGCTCCTGTTCCGCACGCTCATCTACCTCGCGTCGGCCGGCCTCGGCCTCATCGTCGCCGACCTGGTGCTCGAGGGCTTCCGGATCGACTGGTCGAAGTGGTGGGGCTTCGCCATCTGCATCGTGATCTTCGCGATCCTGCAGAGCATCCTCTCACCGTGGATCAGCAGGCTCGCCGACCGCTACGCGCCGGTGCTGCTCGGCGGGATCGGCATCTTCTCGACGCTGATCGCCCTGGTCATCGTCGTCCTGCTGCCGATCGGCGGTCTGCGCATCGTCGGCGCGGCCGGCTGGATCCTCGGCGCCGTCATCGTCTGGCTGGTCACCGCGCTCGGCACGATCCTGCTGCCGATGATCTTCCTCAAGAAGGACCCGGCTGCGGAGCGCGGCAGGCGCTCGCGCTGAGCCGGTTCAGATCGAGTAGTCCGGCGCGGTGAGCAGCGCGCGGGTGTCCTCGCCGACGGTGCGCTGACGCGGTTTGGCGGGGACGCCGACGAGGATGCTGTCCGCCGGTGCATCCTTCGTCACGACCGCGTTCGCGCCGACCACGGAGCCGGCGCCTATCGTCACAGGGCCGAGGATCTTCGCACCGGCGCCGACCGCGACGCCGTCGCCGATCGTGGGATGCCTTTTTCCGGAGTCCCGCGTGCGACCGCCCAGGGTGACACCGTGATACAGCATCACGTCGTCGCCGATCTCAGCCGTCTCACCGATCACGACGCCCATGCCGTGGTCGATGAAGAAGCGCCGGCCGATCTGTGCGCCCGGATGGATCTCGATGCCGGTCAGCCATCGTGTGAGCTGCGAGCCCAGCCGGGCGACGAAGCGCGCCCGGTGCGTCCACAGCCAGTGCCAGGCGCGGTGAGCCCAGGCCGCATGGAGTCCGGGATACAACAGGGCGATCTCCAGGCTCGATCGAGTCGCGGGATCCCGCAGCTTGGCGGCCGCGAGATCCTCGCGCATTCGCGAGACGATGCTCATCAGTCTTCGCGGATGTCCTCGAACAGCGCGGTGGAGAGGTAGCGCTCGCCCGTGTCGGGGATGATCACGACGATCTTCTTTCCGGCGTTCTCAGGGCGTGCGGCGACGGAGAGTGCCGCCCAGGCGGCTGCACCGCTGGAGATGCCCACCAGCAGCCCCTCCTTCGCCGCGAGGTCGCGTGCGGTGGAGATCGCATCCTCGAACTCGACCGTGACGACCTCGTCGTACACGGTCGTGTCGAGGATCGGGGGGACGAAGTTCGGGCCGATGCCCTGGATCTTGGCGGGGCCGGGCGTGCCCTGCGAGAGCAGCGGAGACGCGGTCGGCTCGACCGCGATCACCTGGACGTTCGGGTTGCGCTGCTTGAGCACCTGGCCGACGCCGGTGATGGTGCCGCCGGTGCCGATGCCGGCCACGAAGATGTCGACGTCGCCTTCGGTGTCGCGCCAGATCTCCTCGGCCGTGGTGCGGCGGTGGATCTCTGCATTCGCCTGGTTCTCGAACTGGCGCGCGAGGATGGCCCCGGGCGTCTCGGCGGCGATCCGCTCGGCTTCGGCGATCGCGCCCTTCATCCCCAGTGTCGGGTCGGTGAGCACGAGCTGCGCGCCGAACGCCTTCAGCAGGACGCGGCGCTCCTTCGACATCGATGCGGGCATCGTGAGGATCACTGTGTAGCCGCGGGCCGCGCCGACGAGCGAGAGCGCGATGCCGGTGTTGCCGCTGGTGGCTTCGATGATCGTCCCGCCGGGGGCGAGTGTGCCGGCCTCTTCGGCGGCGTTGATGATCGCGATACCGAGACGGTCCTTCACGCTCGAGCCGGGGTTGAAGAACTCGAGCTTGGCCAGCACCGTCGCACCCAGACCCTCGGTCACGCGATTCAGGCGGACTAGGGGAGTGTTTCCGAACGCGGTGGTGATGTCTGCGTGGATGCCGGGCATGAAGGGCCTTTCCTAGACGGGACGCTGCGGCACCAGCCTAAGTGAGGGCACCTGCCCGACGGCCAATGTGACGGCGAATTGCGCTCTACGCTGGAACGCATGCCCGAATCCTCTCTCACCGTCCTCGTCCGGGCTGCGGCGCAGCGCCTCGCCGAAGCGGGCGTGCCGGATCCGCTTGTCGACACGGAGCTGCTGGTCGCGCACGTGCTGCACAAGCGCCGAGGGGAGGTGCAGGCGGCGATCATCCGCGGCGACGGGATGGATGAGGCGGATGCTGCGGCGCTCGACGCTCTCGTGTCGAGGCGCGCGCGGCGCGAGCCCCTGCAGCACCTCACCGGCACCGCTCCGTTCCGGCATCTGGAACTCGCGGTCGGGCCGGGGGTGTTCGTGCCGCGTCCCGAGACCGAGATCGTGGTCCAGTACGCCATCGACGCGCTGCAGAACGCACCGGAGCCCGCGCCGATCGGCGTCGATCTCGGCACCGGCAGCGGGGCGATCGCCCTGGCGATGGCCACCGAGGTGCCGCACGCCAGGATCTTCGCCGCCGAGGTCTCGGCGGATGCCCACGCCTGGGCAGCGCGCAACGCCGCCGGGGTGGGCAACCTGACGCTGGTGCACGCGGACCTCGCCGACGCCTTCGCCGAACTCGAAGGCACCGTGACGGTCGTCATCTCCAACCCGCCCTACGTCCCGGACGCCGCTGTGCCACGCGACCCGGAGGTGCGCCTGTTCGATCCCGCTCTGGCGTTGTACGGCGGGGAGGACGGACTGGACATCGTGCGCGTGCTCAGCACCCGCGCCCGGCAGTTGCTGATGCCCGGTGGTCTCCTCGTCATCGAGCACGGGGAGCTGCAGGGAGAGGCCATCCGCGACATCCTCACCACGGACGGGTGGCGAGCCGCTGCCACGCACCGCGACCTGACCCAGCGCGACCGGGCCACGACCGCCGTGTGTCCCTGAGCCCGGGCGACCTTCTCATCCAGGAACCCCCGACTAGAATCGAATGGTCATGTCTCCTATCTTCGACTGCACCGATGCGGCGCAGCTGCTCACCGGCATGCGCCATGCGCGCCAGGCGATCGGTCGCGGCGAACTCATCGTGATGCCCACCGACACCGTGTACGGCGTCGCCGCAGACGCCTTCTCGCCGGCCGCCGTGCAGCGGCTCCTCGATGCGAAGGGCCGCGGCCGCGACGCGCCGCCGCCGGTGCTGATCGGCACCAAGGAGACCCTGAACGCCCTGGTCGAAGAGGTCCCCGAGGCGGTGCAGAAGCTCGTCGACGCGTTCTGGCCCGGCGGCCTGACGATCGTGCTGCCGGCTCAGGCCTCGCTGGCATGGGACCTGGGGGAGACCCTCGGCACCGTCGCGGTCCGCATGCCCGAGGGACAGGTGGCCTTGGAGCTGCTTGCCGAGACGGGGCCGATGGCCGTCTCCAGCGCGAACCTCACGGGCAAGGATGCGGCGATCTCCGCATACGACGCCGAGCGGATGCTGGGAGACAGCGTCGCCGTGTACCTCGCCGACGGCCTGAGCAAGAACGGGATCGCTTCGACCATCGTCGACGCGACATCCCTCGTGCGCCGGGGTGCCGATGACGAACCCGCACGGGTGCGGATCCTCCGCGACGGCGTGATCACGCGTGAGCAGCTGAGCGAGGTGCTCGGCGATGTGTTGGAGCCGATCGCGTCGTCGGACGAGGATTCGTGAAGCAGTACCTCTTCACGATCATCCTGACCGCCGCGATCACATTCGCGCTGACCTGGGCGGTCTGGCGGCTGAGCCTGCGGTTCAAGCTCTACCCCGGCATCCGTGAGCGCGACGTGCACACCACGCCGACCCCGCGACTCGGCGGCGTCGCGATCTTCCTCGGCATCGCAGCGGCGATCGGCTTCTCGGCGGCCAACCCGTTCTTCGCCACGATGTGGGTGCGACCGCAGACCATGTGGGCGATCCTCGGCGCCTCGCTGCTGATCGCCGTGATCGGCGTGATCGACGATCTCTGGGATCTCGACTGGATGATCAAGCTGGGCGCGCAGTTCCTCGCCGCCGGAGTCATCACCGTCGGCGGCGGACTGCAGATCCTCTCGCTGCCGTTCGGCGACATCATCGTCTTCTCGAGCTGGTTCAGCATCACGATGACGATGTTCGCGATCGTCATCGTCATGAACGCCGTGAACTTCATCGACGGCCTCGACGGCCTCGTCGCCGGCGTCTGCCTCATCTCGAACGGCGTGTTCTTCGCCTACTCCTACATCCTGACCAGGGACACCGGAGCATCCAGCTACTTCAACCTGGCCTCCTTCCTCGCCGCGGTCCTGATCGGCGCGTGCCTCGGCTTCCTGCCGTTGAACTGGAGTCCCGCCAAACTCTTCATGGGAGACTCCGGGGCGCTCGTGCTCGGGCTGCTGATGGCCACGTCCGCCATCGCGCTCACCGGTCAGCTGGATCCCTCAGCGCTCGACCCGGAGCAGCTCGGACGATCGCAGCTGCTCGGTGCCTTCATCCCGATTCTGCTGCCGGTGCTCGTCGTGCTGCTGCCGCTGCTCGATTTCGGGCTCGCCGTGCTCCGACGCATGAGCGCCGGGAAGTCGCCCTTCTCGCCGGACCGGAAGCACCTGCACCACCGGATGCTCGATCTGGGGCACCGCGACCGCGACGCCGTGCTCATCTTCTACGCCTGGGCCGCAGTGATCTCGCTCGCCGTGCTGCTGATGTACGTCGGCGCACGCGAGGACTGGCCGGGGCAGTACCTGCCCGGCGTCGCCTTCGGCGTGGTGGGCATCGGCGCCTGCCTCGTGATCACCCTGATGCCCACGCCCCGCGCGAAGCCCGCGGCGATCGCCGAGCCCGACCCGTCACCCCTGGAGTCCTGATGAGCCCGAATCCCGTATCCAGCACGCCGATCCTGCGCCGCACCCTGATCTGGTCCGCAGTGGCGACCGCGGTGCTCGCCGTCGTCGCCGGCGTCCTGGGCTTCGCCTTCGCGCAGGGCTCGGGTCTGGTGAGCGGTCTGCTCGGCGTGCTCCTGGCCGCGCTGTTCCTCGCGATCACGGCGATCAGCATCCTCGTCGCGAACCGCTGGTACGGGGACCCGATCTACGTGCAGCTGTTCTTCGCGATCGTGCTCGGCGGATGGCTGCTGAAACTCGGCGTCTTCATCGTGGTGATGATCATGCTCAGCGGCGCGCCGTGGATCCACCCGATGACGTTCTTCCTCTCCATCGTCGCCGGTGTGATGATGTCGCTCGTGATCGATGTCCTCGTCCTGACGAGGATGCGGCTGCCGAACGTGAGTGACATCTCGCTGCCCACCGAAGTGCCAGAGGATCGCGCGCCAGGAGCCGCGAACCGCGCCCCGGAGGAGCCGTCCGAGGGGGGCCCGGCGTCTTCGCAGACTCCGTGATTCTGATAGGGTTGAACCGTGCCCGCCGCTCTCCTGCGAGCGCTTGCGCTGTGAAGCACACCGACCATCGTCGCCCCGGTTCTGACCGGTGCCCCGAAGCTGGAGCCCGCGCTGTTTAATCTTGCTGCGACCTTGACCCCACGACTTGCCTCTGACGGCGAGTTCCACGGCCCGTCGATCAATGAATTCTTCCCGGAGATCCTTTTCGATGTCGCGGGCATCCCTGTGCACCGCATTCATCTGGTGCAGCTCCTCTCGGTGATCGTGGTCGTCCTGATCCTCTGGCTCGGCACTCGCAACATGCGCGTCGTGCCCGGACGCTTCCAGAGCCTCGTCGAGATGGGCCTGGGCTTCGTCCGCGGCAACATCGCCCACGACCTGCTCGGTCGCAAGGACGGCGACCGCTTCCTCCCGATCCTCACCACGATCTTCTTCATGGTGCTGTTCATGAACATCACCGGCATCATCCCGTTCCTGAACATCGCCGGAACCAGCATCGCGGCCGTTCCGCTGACGCTCGCGCTCGTGAGCTACTTCACTTTCATCTACGCGGGCATCAAGAAGAGCCCCGGTGGCTTCTTCAAGAACGCGCTGTTCCCGGCGGGTGTGCCGTGGCCGGTGTACATCATCGTGACACCGATCGAGTTCCTCTCGACCTTCATCATCCGTCCGGTCACGCTGATGCTCCGACTGCTGATGAACATGGTCGTCGGCCACATGCTCCTGGTGCTGTGCTTCGCAGCAACCCAGTTCTTCTTCTTCACCGCAGGTGGCGGCTGGGCCGCACTCGGTGTCGGAACCCTCGCCTTTGGCGGCGCCTTCACTCTCTTCGAGATTCTGGTCGCCGTCCTCCAGGCGTACGTCTTCACCGTCCTCACCGCGGTCTACATCCAGCTCGCGGTCGCAGAAGAACACTAAGCCACTAGACACTGAGCGGGTCGGCCCAGGCCACCCACCCAACGAAAGGAAAAACCCGTGGACGCAACTACGGTTCTCGCAGACATCAACGGTCACCTCGCATCTGTCGGCTACGGCCTCGCAGCGATCGGTCCGGCCATCGGTGTGGGCATCGTCGTCGGCAAGACCATCGAGGGCGTCGCCCGTCAGCCCGAGCTGGCCGGTCGCCTTCAGGTCCTCATGTGGATCGGTATCGCCTTCACCGAGGCGCTTGCATTCGTCGGCATCGCCGTCGGATTCATCCCCTTCCCGTAATCCGCACCGACTTCTGAAGGAGACAGGATGCTGAACGCTCTTGTCACGACACTCGCGGCGGAAGAGACACCGAATCCGCTCATCCCCGCGTGGTACGACATCATCTGGTCGGGCCTGTGGTTCCTCGTCATCCTCGTCGTCGTGTGGAAGGTCGCCCTTCCCAAGCTGACAGCGATGCTCGATGAGCGGTCCGCCGCCATCGAGGGAAACATCGCCAAGGCCGACGAGGCGCAGAAGCAGGCGGAGGCGGCACTCGAGGAGTACACGCGTCAGCTCGCTGAGGCGCGCACCGAGGCCGGTGAGATCCGTGAGGCCGCCCGTGAGGACGGCAAGAAGATCGTCACCGAGGCCAAGGATGCGGCGTCGAGCGAAGCCGCTCGCATCACCGCGACCGCACACACGCAGATCGAGGCCGAGCGCCAGGCCGCTCTCGTCTCGCTCCGCTCCGAGGTGGGCACGCTCGCGATCGACCTCGCCGGTGGCGTGGTCGGGGAGACTCTCTCCGACGACGCACGTGCCACGGCCGTCGTCGACCGGTTCCTCGCCGACCTCGAAGCATCCGAGAAGGCGGCTCAGTAATGGGCAGCGCGACCACTCAGGCACTCGCGGCATCCGTTCAGGCGCTTGCCGCAGCGTCCGGCGTCACGCTCGACACCGCGCGGGAGTTCTTCGCCGCCGCACGTGCCGTGGGCGAGTCGTCCCACCTGAGCGGCGCGCTCGCCGACCCCTCGGCTCCGGTCGAGGCGCGACAGAATGTCGTCGCAGCGGTGTTCGGCGGGTTCTCTGCGAACACCAGGGACGTCCTCAAGGTGGCCGTGGCGGAGCGCTGGTCGAACGCCGACCAGCTCATCGACGGCATCGAGGAGCTCGCGATCCGGGCAGCGGCGATCGCCGACGAGAACGCGGACATCGAGGGCGAGTTGTTCGCCTTCACCCGCGTGATCGCGGCGAACGCCGAGCTCGAGCTCGCGCTCGGCGGACGGCTCGGGGGAGAGGACGCCAAGGGCGCCCTCGTCGATCGACTGCTCGCGAGTGGCGCCAGCGCCCCCGCGACGCTGATCGTCTCGTCGCTGGTCCGCCAGCCCCGTGGGCGCCGCGTGCGCCAGCTGCTGAGCCGGGCGATGAACATCGTCTCCAACCAGCGCGGCCGCGTCGTGGCCACGGTGCACAGCGCGAAGGCGCTCAGCGCAGCCCAGCAGACCCGTCTGAGCGACGCGCTCTCGCGTCGCTACGACGGCCGGGTGTCGCTCAACATCGTCATCGACCCGACCGTCGTCGGAGGCCTGCGCGTGCAGATCGCCGATGACGTCATCGACGGCAGCATCGCCGCACGTCTCGCCGATCTTCGCCAGAAGCTCGCGGGCTAACACGATTTTCGCGCGGGGAACCGCGCAGACTCTCTAATACAAAGGGAAGACAATGGCAGAACTATCGATCAGCCCCGACGTCATCCGTGACGCGCTGAAGGACTTCGCCGCTGCGTACGAGCCCTCCGGGGCCGCGGCGACCGAGGTCGGCACCGTCATCGACGCCGCAGACGGCATCGCGCACGTCGAAGGACTGCCCGGTGTGATGGCGAACGAGCTCGTCACCTTCGGCGACGGCACCAAGGGCCTCGCGCTGAGCCTCGACGAGCACCAGATCGGCGTCGTCGTCCTCGGCGACTTCCAGGGTGTCGAGGCCGGCCAGAAGGTCACCCGCACCGGCGAGGTCCTCTCGGTCCCCGTCGGCGACGGCTACCTCGGCCGCGTCGTCGACCCGCTCGGCAACCCGATCGACGGACTCGGCGCCATCGAGACCGAGGGCGTCCGCGCACTCGAGCTCCAGGCCCCCGGCGTCATGCAGCGCAAGTCGGTGCACGAGCCGATGCAGACCGGCATCAAGGCGATCGACGCGATGATCCCCGTCGGCCGCGGTCAGCGTCAGCTGATCATCGGCGACCGCCAGACCGGCAAGACGGCCATCGCGATCGACACGATCATCAACCAGAAGGACAACTGGGCGTCGGGCGACGTCAACAAGCAGGTCCGCTGCATCTACGTCGCCATCGGCCAGAAGGGCTCCACCATCGCTTCGGTGAAGGGTGCGCTCGAAGAGGCCGGCGCCCTGGAGTACACCACGATCGTGGCTGCTCCGGCATCCGACCCCGCCGGCTTCAAGTACCTCGCCCCCTACACGGGTTCGGCGATCGGCCAGCACTGGATGTACGGCGGCAAGCACGTCCTCATCATCTTCGACGACCTGTCGAAGCAGGCCGAGGCCTACCGTGCCGTCTCGCTGCTCCTGCGTCGTCCGCCGGGCCGTGAGGCCTACCCGGGTGACGTCTTCTACCTGCACTCCCGTCTGCTGGAGCGTTGCGCGAAGCTGTCCGACGAACTCGGTGCGGGCTCGATGACGGGTCTCCCGATCATCGAGACCAAGGCGAACGACGTCTCGGCATACATCCCGACCAACGTGATCTCGATCACCGACGGCCAGATCTTCCTGCAGTCCGACCTCTTCAACGCCAACCAGCGTCCCGCGGTCGACGTCGGCATCTCGGTCTCGCGAGTCGGTGGTGACGCCCAGGTCAAGTCGATCAAGAAGGTCTCCGGAACGCTGAAGCTGGAGCTGGCGCAGTACCGCTCGCTCGAGGCCTTCGCGATGTTCGCATCCGACCTCGACGCGGCCTCTCGTCGCCAGCTGTCGCGCGGTGCACGACTGACCGAGCTGCTCAAGCAGCCGCAGTACTCGCCGTACCCCGTCGAGGAGCAGGTCGTCTCGATCTGGGCCGGAACCAACGGCAAGCTCGACACGATCGAGGTCGAAGACGTCCTGCGCTTCGAGCGCGAGCTGCTCGACCACCTGCGTCGCAACAGCAAGGTGCTCGAGACGCTGCGTGAGACCAACGTCCTCGATGATGACACCATCGCCGAGCTCACGAAGCAGACGGATGCCTTCATCCTGGAGTTCCAGGGCGGCAAGGGACACGCCATCGGCGCCCCGGGCCACGAGGAGCACGCGGCTGCTGAGGCGGAGGACGTCAACCAGGAGAAGATCGTCAAGGGTCGTCGCGCGTAATCGCGTGAGGTACTGAGAACATGGGCGCTCAACTCAGGGTCTACAAGCAGAAGATCTCTTCTGCCCAGACGACCAAGAAGATCACGAAGGCGATGGAACTCATCGCGGCTTCGCGCATCCAGAAGGCGATGGCACGCGTCAAGGCGTCCACTCCCTTCGCGCGAGCCGTGACGAGGGCCGTCTCAGCCGTCGCGACCCACTCGAACGTGGATCACCCGCTCACCCGCGAGCCGGAGAACATCAGCCGCTCGGCGGTGGTCATCTTCTCCTCGGACCGCGGTCTGGCCGGTGCCTTCAACTCGCAGATCCTCCGTGAGGGTCTCGAGGTCGCCGAGCTCC
This sequence comes from Microbacterium aurantiacum, assembly GCF_002872075.1. GTDB lineage: Bacteria > Actinomycetota > Actinomycetes > Actinomycetales > Microbacteriaceae > Microbacterium > Microbacterium aurantiacum_A. Next base: position 12,591 of record NZ_PGGU01000005.1, read on the forward strand.
TGCGCGAGCAGGGCAAGGAGCCGGTGTTCTACCTCATCGGACGCAAGGCGGTCGGATACTTCCAGTTCCGGCGCATCGCCGCTGCCGCGCAGTGGACCGGCGACACCGACACCCCCTCTTTCCACACGGCGGAGGAGATCGCGCACACGCTGCTCGACGCCTTCTCCCGCGGTGGGGACGGCGGCGGGGTCGACGAGATCCACCTCGTGTACAACCGCTTCGTCAGCATGATGACGCAGTCGCCGGAGTCCGTGCGCCTGCTGCCGCTGGAGATCACGGAGGCCGACGACTCGGAGGCGGGCAGCACCGTCTACCCGCTGTACGAGTTCGAGCCGGATGCCGAGACCGTGCTGGACGCGATCCTGCCGGTGTACATCCAGAGCCGCGTCTTCAACGCCCTTCTGCAGTCGTCCGCCGCCAAGCAGGCCGCGACGCAGAAGGCGATGAAGTCCGCCAGCGACAACGCCGACAAGCTCATCACCGACTACACACGCCTGCGCAACAACGCGCGTCAGGCTGAGATCACGCAGCAGATCGCGGAGATCGTCGGCGGCGCCGACGCCCTCTCATCGAGCAAATAGAACCTCAGGAAAGAGACGAGAAATGACCCCCACCGCTACGGCTGACAAGCCCGCGACCGCGGTCGTCGGGCGCGTCGCACGCGTCAACGGTCCGGTTGTCGACATCGAGTTCCCGCACGACTCGATCCCCGAAATCTACAACGCGCTGAAGACCACGATCACGATCGGCGAGGAGTCGACCGAGATCACGCTCGAGGTCGCTCAGCACCTCGGTGACGACCTGGTCCGCGCCATCGCCCTGAAGCCGACCGACGGCATCGTCCGCGGCCAGGAGGTGCGCGACACCGGCGAGGCCATCTCGGTGCCCGTCGGCGACGTCACCAAGGGCAAGGTCTTCAACGTGATCGGCGAGGTCCTCAACGGCGAGCCCGGCGAGGTCCTCGAGGTCACCGAGCGCTGGCCGATCCACCGCAAGGCGCCGAACTTCGACCAGCTCGAGTCCAAGACTCAGATGTTCGAGACCGGCATCAAGTCGATCGACCTCCTGACCCCGTACGTGCTGGGTGGAAAGATCGGCCTCTTCGGCGGCGCCGGTGTCGGCAAGACCGTCCTCATCCAAGAGATGATCCAGCGCGTCGCGCAGGACCACGGTGGTGTGTCGGTGTTCGCCGGTGTCGGAGAGCGCACCCGTGAGGGCAACGACCTCATCCACGAGATGGAAGAGGCGGGCGTCTTCGACAAGACCGCCCTCGTGTTCGGCCAGATGGACGAGCCGCCGGGAACGCGTCTTCGCGTCGCCCTCTCGGCTCTGACGATGGCGGAGTACTTCCGCGACGTGCAGAAGCAGGATGTGCTTCTCTTCATCGACAACATCTTCCGCTTCACGCAGGCCGGTTCCGAGGTCTCCACACTGCTGGGCCGCATGCCCTCCGCCGTGGGTTACCAGCCGAACCTCGCCGACGAGATGGGTGTCCTCCAGGAGCGCATCACCTCGACCCGCGGTCACTCGATCACCTCGCTGCAGGCGATCTACGTGCCGGCCGACGACTACACCGACCCTGCCCCGGCGACCACCTTCGCCCACCTCGACGCGACCACCGAGCTCTCGCGCGAGATCGCATCGAAGGGTCTCTACCCGGCGATCGACCCGCTGACCTCGACCTCGCGGATCATGGACCCCCGCTACCTGGGCGAGGACCACTACCGCGTGGCCACCACGGTCAAGCAGATCCTCCAGAAGAACAAGGAACTGCAGGAGATCATCGCCATCCTCGGTGTCGACGAACTCTCCGAAGAGGACAAGATCGTCGTGTCGCGTGCACGTCGCATCCAGCAGTTCCTCTCGCAGAACACCTACATGGCCAAGAAGTTCACGGGTGTCGAGGGTTCGACGGTTCCGCTGAAGGAGACCATCGAGTCCTTCGACGCGATCACCCGCGGTGACTTCGACCACGTGGCCGAGCAGGCCTTCTTCAACGTCGGCGGCATCGGCGACGTTGAAGAGAAGTGGGCTCAGATCCAGAAGGAGAACGGCTGATCATGGCACTGCATGTCAGCCTCGTCTCCGCGGACGCGGAGGTCTGGACGGGAGAGGCGAGCCTCGTGGTCGCCAAGACCGTCGAGGGCGAGATCGGCTTCATGACCGGTCACGAGCCGGTGCTGGCCATCCTGGCCGAAGGCCAGGTCCGGATCACCCAGGCCGACGGCACCAAGGTGCTGGCGAACGCTCAGGATGGGTTCCTCTCCATGGAGGGCAGCAACCTGACGATCGTCGCCGGCAACGCGGCGCTCATCGCCTAGCAACGAATCGATTCCGAAGCGCAAGGACCCATCGGGTCCTTGCGCTTCGGCGTCTCCTGTGAGGAAGAGCATGAAGATCCTGCTGCCGCCGTCGGAGACCAAGCGGTCCGGAGGCTCCGGTCCGGTCATCCAGCTGGGGTCCCTGGCGCTGCCCGGCCTTCTCGATCAGCGCGCGGCGGTCGCCGGCGCCCTTGTCGAGCTGGCAGCGGACGAAGTTGCCTCCCGCAGGGTGCTCAAGCTGAGCGAGCGTCAGCTCGGCGACATCGCGCACAATCGGACGCTGCTCTCCTCGCCGACGATGCCGGCCGTCGATCGGTACACCGGCGTGCTCTTCGATGCGCTGGATGCCGCCACTCTGCCGACCGCCTCCAGACGCTGGCTCGGCGCGAACGTCTGGATCCACTCCGCCCCGTTCGGACCGGTCGGAGCCTTGGACCCGATCCCGTCTTACCGTCTCGCCGCGGGAACGTCACTGCCGGGAGTGGCCGCACTGCGGCGGCACTGGGCGGCGGCGACCACCGCGGCGTTCGCTGATGAGCAGCCGGCATTCGTGCTCGATCTGCGCAGTGAGGCGTACGTCGCCCTCGGACCGATCCCGGCATCCGTCCCGGCCGCCTACGTGCGCGTCGTCACCGACGACGGGGGCACATCGAGGGCGCTCAACCACTTCAACAAGACGGCGAAGGGGCAGCTCGTGCGTGCGCTGGCCGAAGATCGTCCTCGGTTGCGCTCGCTGCGGGCACTGCTGTCGTGGACGTCGGGACGCGGGATCCTGCTCCGAGCGACCGACGACCACAGGGTGCTCGAGCTCGTCGTCGCCGGCTGAAGAGCCCGAATGGGGATTTCTGCCCGTGTTTGTCATTGCCCGGCCACAGTGTCACCGCTAGTGTGGTGACGCGAAGCGCACGCTTCGTGGCGGGGGACGAGACACGTCTCCCGAGACCCAAAGAAATGTGAGTCTCATGTACGACGACAGTTCTGGCTATTACGGCCTCATCATTGCCTACGGTTTCGTGATGTTCATCATTGCGATCGCCGGTTACGTGTTGACCTCGCTGTTCCTGATGAAGATCTTCCAGAAGGCCGGCGTGCAGGGCGGATGGCGCGCCTGGGTTCCGGTCTACAACTCCATGGTGATGTTCAAGCTGGGTGACCTCAGCCCCTGGCTCGTGCTCTACGGTGTCGGCGGCGCGATCCTGCTCAGCTGGATCGGCATCGGCGTCGTCTTCTCCCTGGCGCTGGCGGTCCTCTCCGTGCTCGCCGCATGGCGGGTCGGCCTCAAGCTGCAGAAGGACGCGGTCTGGGTCGTTCTCTACATCTTCCTGAGCATCGTCTGGCTCGGCATCAACGCGTTCGACAAGTCGCGCTGGAACGCGAACGTCGCGCCCGCACCGTGGGCAGGCAACGCGTTCCTCGGCGACCGCACCGTCTGGGAAGGCGTTCCCACTCAGCCGTCCGCGGTCGCAGGCCCCGCACAGCCCGGATACGGCGCTGCCCCTCAGGGCTACGCACCGCCGGCTCAGCCGGGCTACGCACCGCCGGCTCAGCCCGGTTACGCTGCTCCCGCACAGCCGGGATACACGCCTCCTGCAGCGCCGTCCGCTCCGGCGACGGGTGCTCCGAGCGTCCCGCCGGTTCCGCCGACGACACCGCAGGCTCCGCCTGCTGCTCCGCCGGCACCTCCCACCACGCCGCCGGCGAACCCCACACCGCCCCCGGCCTGACAGCTGTGAACACAGAGCCCTCGACCTCGGTCGGGGGCTCTGTCGCGTGCGGGGACCGGCCCGTCGCGCCGTCCGGGCGAACGACTGGGATAGCGTGGAGGGCATGGTGATGTCGCAGCGCCGCGTGGGCGCATCCGGTCTTCTGGTCTCGCCGACGGGACTCGGCTGCAACAACTTCGGGCGCGCGGGCACCGCGACCCAGACGCTCGAGGGTACGCGGGAGGTGATCGACGCGGCGATCGCCAATGGCATCACGCTGCTCGACACCGCCGACATGTACGGCGCGGTCGCGGGAACGAGCGAGGCGCTGATGGGGGAGGCGCTGGAAGGTCGCCGCGATCGCATCGTTCTGGCCACGAAGTTCGGTCACGAGCGGGACATGGGGTACGACTTCCCGGCCGGACGAGGCTCCCGCCGATACGTCCGCCGTGCCGTCGAGGAGTCCTTGCGTCGTCTGCGCACCGATTGGATCGACCTCTACCAGCTGCACCTGCCCGATCCTGAGACACCGATCGCCGAGACGATCGACGCCCTCGACGAGCTGGTCAGAGAGGGGAAGATCCGCTACTACGGCCACTCGAACTTCACCGGGTGGCAGGTCGCCGAGGCGGAGTTCACCTCCCGGGAGCGCTCGACCGGCCGCTTCATCTCGGCGCAGAACCACTACTCGCTGCTCGCCCGCGCGGCGGAGCGCGAGGTTCTGCCGGCTGCGGAGCGGTACGGGCTCGGCTTCTTCCCGTACTTCCCGCTGCACAACGGTCTCCTCACCGGAAAGTTCACACGCGATGGGGGACCCGCATCGAGCCGGATCATGTCCTCGCGCCGCCACGTCTGGGAGAACGCGCCTTGGGATGCTCTCGACGAGTTCCGGGTCTTCTGCGCCGAACGAGACATCACCATGCTGCAGGCGGCGTTCGGCTGGCTTCTGGCGCGGCCGGCTGTGTCCAGTGTGATCGCCGGGGCGACGTCGGCCGCCCAGATCGAGGCGAACGCGGCAGCGGGCACGGCATGGAGTCCTGACGAGGCGGATCTCGCGATCATCGACGAGCTCTTCCCGTTGCCCGAGGATCCGGGAGCGCGGGTATGAGGGCGGATGCGGAGTTCTACTACGATGTGTGAGTATCCTGCGTTCTTCCGAGCGACCGCAGGGATTTCGGAGGATGCACGTGGCTGAGACGACAACCCAGACACGCACTCTCATGGTCGCGGACCATGAGATGCGGCTCTCCTGGGCAGGCGTCACCGATCAGGGGCGTCGTCGCGATTCGAACCAGGACGCCTTCCTCGCCGAGTTCCCGCTCTTCATCGTCGCCGACGGCATGGGCGGCCACGCCGGCGGCGAGATCGCCAGCCGGAGCGCGATCGGCCGTCTGAAGACGGTGGTCTCCGACGGCCCGGTCAGCCGAACCGCGATCGAGCATGCCCTGGAGCTCGCGGTGGGCGACATCGCCGACCACCCGGAGACGACCGACGAAGGCACGGGGACGACACTGACCGGCGTGTTCCTCGACCTCGACACCGAGTTGCCGAACTGGGTGTCCCTGAACATCGGCGATTCCCGCGTCTACCTGCTCCGCGACGATCGACTGATCCAGATCACGACGGATCACTCGGTGGTGCAGGAACTCATCGCCGCAGGGAAGATCAGCCCTGAAGAGGCTGAAGGTCATCCATACAGCAACGTCATCACCCGTGCGGTCGGGGCCAGCGAGCTGATGGCTCCCGACTACATCAGCATCGATGTGCGCGCCGGAGACCGTTTCGTGATCTGCTCGGACGGACTCACCAAGGAACTCACGGACTACGGCATCCAGCACTTCCTCCGGGAGAACGCCGACCCCGGTGATGCAGTGGCTGCGATGCTGGTCGCGGCTTTGGAGAACGGCGGACGTGACAACGTGACTGTCATCGTCGTGCAGACCACCGAAGACGTCGCTGACTCCTCCTCCACAGACACGGAAACGGTCGAATAGCGGCCGATCGCTGGGGACAACGATGATTCGACGTCGCAGTTGATGTCGAATGGCGGGTATGGATTCCCCGCCCATCGCACTCCCGGCCGCGATCCCTCCGGCCCGGCGTCCGCCGATCCCCCTCCTCGCCGCAGTGGTGCCGATCGCGGGTGGAGTCGTTCTCTGGTTGATCACCGGATCACTGTTCGCGCTGTGCTTCGCTGCTCTCGGGCCGCTGATGCTCGTCGCTTCCCTGCTCGATGGTGCACGCAGCCGACGACGTGACCGTCGACTCTCGGACGATGAGTCGGCGCAGGCATGGGCGCGGGCTGAGACGGATCTCCGCGACAGGCAGAACCAGGAACGGATCCGGCTCCGACATCGTCATCCGGACGCTGCGACCTGTCTCATGCAGCCGCCGCTGCGCGGGGTGCAGGCGCCGGATGCGGACACGGAGCTCGTGCTCGGTCACGGTGTCGTCGCGAGCGGCATCCGCACATCCGGGGGAGAGGGCGACCGGGCGCGCGAGTTCCTCGCGCGCAGCAGCGCACTGAGCGATGCACCGATAACGGTGCCGCTCGGCGGGGGCGTCTGCCTGCGCGGCACCGCACCGATCGTCGCAGCCGCCGCTCGAGCGCTCGTGGTGCAGCTCTGTCTGCGCTTCAGCCCGGCGCAGCTCACTCTCGCCGGCGACCTGGACTCGAGTGGTCTCGGCGGTTTCCCGCATGTGCGCGGTGCACGGCGAGGTGCGCTCCGCGTCGGTGTTGCGAGCTCCGGAGCCACCAGGCCAGAAGCGGATGCGGTGCTCTGGCTCCTCCCTCCGGAGGCCGAGGTCCCGGAGGGGGTGACGACGGTGATCGACTGCGTCGAGCCCCAGCGCGCGCAGCTGCGCACCACCAGGGGGGTGCAGGATCTCGCAGTCGAATGCCTCTCGCTCGCTCAGACCGAGGTCGTCGCCGGCGACTGCAGTGATCGAGTCGAAGAAGTCGACGTGCTGCCCGACGCCGTGTCGCTGCACGATCTCGATCAGCCGCACTCCACGAGTGGTCTCCCCGCCGTGATCGGCCGCGGGGAACGCGGAGACGTGCTGCTGGACATCGTCGACGACGGGCCTCACGCGATCGTGACGGGGACGACCGGCACCGGCAAGAGCGAACTGCTGGTCAGCTGGGTGACGGCGATCGCGGCAGGTCACGGTCCCGACCGGGTGTCGTTCGTGCTCGCCGACTTCAAGGGCGGTACCGCGTTCGAGCCGCTGCGAGAACTGCCGCAGGTCGTCGCCGTGATCACCGATCTGGACGAGTCCGGTGCGCGCCGTGGCGTGTCCAGTCTCACGGCGGAGCTTCGCAGGCGCGAGGCCGTACTGGCCGCCGCCGGCGCCCGGGACATCAGCGAGGTCACGATGCCACGGCTCGTGATCGTCGTCGACGAGTTCGCCGCTCTTCTGCAGGAGCACTCCGACCTCGGCAGCGTCTTCACCGATGTGGCCGCGCGCGGGCGAGCTCTCGGCATGCATCTGATTCTGGGAACTCAGCGCGCGTCCGGGGTGATCCGGGAGGCGCTCGCGGCGAACTGCCCGTTGCGCCTCAGCCTGCGCGTCGGGGATCCGGCCGACAGCAGACTGGTTCTCGGAACAGATGCGGCGGCCGAGCTGCCCGGTGGCCCGGGGTCTCGCGGACTCGCGTTCTCCCGACGCCCGCAGGATGTGGATCCGGTGGCGCTCCGTGTGGCGCTCACCGGAGCGGCAGATCTACGGGCCGTCGGGATGCGATGGTCCGCTGCGGCGACAGCGCAGAGTCCCTGGCTGCCGCCGCTCCCGCGTCTGCTGCCCCTGGCGGAGCTGACCTCCGACGGGGCGGCGAGACAGGGAGCCCTGGTTCTCGGGCGTGCCGACGACCCTGATCGTCAGGCGCAGCCGCTGGAGCTGCTCCGACCTGGCGTCGACCGCGGCCTCGCGATCCTCGGCGGCTCTGGGGCCGGGAAATCGGCGGCGATCCGAGCCCTCGCGGCCCAGCATCCGGAAGCCCTATGGATCCCCGGCGACCCGGAGCGCGCATGGGACCTCGTCACCGAGCTGGCTGAGCGAGACCCAGCCCCCGGATCGCTGGTGCTCTGCGACGACATCGATCGGCTGCTCGCCCGCCTACCGCTGGATCACGCGCAGCAGATGGCTCAGCGGTGGGAGCAGATCCTTCGGGCCGGTTCAGGCGCGACAGTCGTGCTCACCGCGGCGCGCGCCGGCGGGCTGGTGGCACGGCTCATCGACGCGCTCCCGTCGAGGGCGCTCCTGCAGATGTCCAGCCGGGTCGAGCACCTGGCGGCGGGCGGTGAGGCCGCGGGGTACGACCGCGACAGGGCACCCGGCCGTGCATGCATCGGGGATCGTGAGGTGCAGTTCGCGTGGATCGACGAGCAGGAGGGGGTCGCCGAGTCACGACCGTCCCGGCGCAGCGGAAGCGACGCCTGGCAACCGGAGAGCGTGATCACCGGTGTCGTGAGTTCCGGCGCCGATGCGGTGGCCACGGCCCTCCGCGACGCGTACCCGTGGTGCGACGTCGTTCCCGCGGCAAGCGACGTCCAGCGCGCTTCGAGGCCGTTGATCGTCGTGGGCGATGCCGATGCCTGGCAGCGCTGCTGGACGGTCTGGCAGCGGGTGCGGGCCGAGGGCGAGGTGCTCGTCCGCGCTGAATGTCCTACAGAGCTGCGGCAGCTCGCGGGTGTGCGCGAGCTGCCTCCGTACGCTCTCACCCATGCCGGACGAGCGTGGTCCCTCAGGGACGCGAGGATGCCCCGGCGCGTGATCGTGCCTGCGCTCCTACCGGCGACCGCATCGAACAGAGGAGTGGGCGGCTGATCAGATCCCGGCGCCGGCGCGGACGGTTCCGACCGGGAGGCCACCGCCGAGCACATCCAGCGGCAGGGCGGCGGAGAGCCTCGTGACGTCGTCGTCGCTGAGGGCGCCCGCGCGCGCAAGGAGGGTGGCCGCGACCAGCGTCGCGGCGCGGGCGGAGCCGTCGAGCATCTTGAGGGCGACAGTCGTGCCGTTCGGGGCGACCATCACCATGAAGCCCTCAGCGCCGCCCTTCGCGAAGACTCCGAGGGTCTCGATCGCGATCGTGTCCGGGCGCTCGGGGCCCTCGATCGTCCACGGATGCTGGCGCACAGCGCGGACCAGCGAGCCGGCCACGCGGTGCAGGGCGAACGGCGAGCGGTCCGATGCACTGCCGATGCGGTGGATCGCACGTGCGACGCCGGTCAGGGTGAGCGCGTACACGGGGGCGCCGCATCCGTCGATCGCCGTGTGTGCGACCTTCTCGCCGGTGAGACGCTCGACGACCTCTCGGATGTGCGCCTGCAGCGGGTGCGCCGGGTCGAGGTAGCCTTCGATCGGCCACCCGGTGGCGACGCAGGCGCGCAGCATCGCCGCGTGCTTGCCGGAGCAGTTCATCCGGATGCGGGACGGCGTGCCGTGCTCGCGCACCATCTCGTCGCGGGTCGCGGTGTCGCTCGGCCATGCCGTGGGGCAGCCGAGGTCGTCCTCGGTGAGACCGCCGGCGGTGAGGATGTCCCGCACCACGGCGGCGTGGCGATTCGTGCCGGTATGGCTGGCAGTGGAGACGGCCAGCTGCTCGCCCTCGAGCGCGGCGCCGGCTGTGATGCATGCAACCGCCTGCATGGGCTTCATGCTCGACCGGGGGAGCACCAGGGCCTCGGCGTTGCCGTACCGCGCGACGACATCACCGTCTGTCGAGAGCACGACAGCGGCCCCGGCATGTCGGGACTCGATGAACCCGCTCCGCTCGACGACGGCGAGTTCCACGGCATCCTGAACGGTCAGAGTCTCCATCACGCTCCAACCCTAGCCAATGCCCCGGCTGGCAGACTGTTGCCATGGCAGAACAGAGCATCTCTCGACCCCTCGGTGAGCACCACTACGAACTCGTCGCGACATGGACGGGCAACACCGGCACCGGCACGTCCGGCTACCGTGACTATCGACGCGATGTGACGCTCGACGTCGCGGGGAAGCCGGGAATTCTGGCGTCTTCCGACAAGCCGTTCCGCGGCGACACCGCACGCTGGAACCCCGAAGACCTGCTGCTGGCCTCGCTCTCGGAGTGCCATCTGCTGTCGTACCTGCACGCCTGCGTCACGGCGGGGGTCGTCGTGGTGTCCTACACCGACCGGGCGACCGGCGTGATGCGCGAGAACGGCGCCGGAGGTGGGGCATTCGTGGAGGTCACCCTGCATCCGGAGGTCGTGGTCGCCGACGCATCCATGATCGAGGCGGCTGAGCTCGCGCATGCCCAGGCCAACGAGTGGTGCTTCATCGCCAACTCGGTGAACTTCCCGGTCCGCCACCGGGCGACCGTCACCGCGGGATAGCCACTGGTCGTTGAAGTCGTCGAAGCTCAGCGGCGCTCGTGGGGCAGCGCCTGCTTGATCTTCTCGATCGTGCTCTGAGCCGGTGCTTCGTTGTACGCCCCGGCGAGCTCCTGACCCGACAGCGAATGGATCGCGGCCATGATCTGGTCGGTGGCGAGACGTCGTGCCTTACCGCTGGATGCCGGGCCATGGGGCGACAGGTCGAGTGGCTGACCGAAGCGCACCGTGATCCGCTCGGACATCGAGGGCATCTTCGCACCGACGGGCATCACCTTGTCGGTGCCGATGAGACCGACCGGAACAACGGGCGCGCCGGTCTGCAGCGCGAGGAATGCCACGCCGGTACGTCCCTTGTACAGGCGACCGTCTGTGGAGCGTGTGCCTTCGGGATAGAGGGCGACGGCCAGGCCGTCCTCGAGCAGCTGACGTTGCAGATCGAGAGCGTCCAGGGCGGCCTGCCCCGCGCCACGGCGCACGGGAATGGCGCCGATCGATTCGAAGAAGGTCTTGCTGAGCGCGCCCTTCATGCCGGTGCCCTCGAAATAGCTCGACTTGGCCAGGAAGTGGACGGGGCGGGGAGCGGCGACCGGGATTGCGATGGAGTCGATGAACGAGAGGTGGTTGCTCGCGAAGATCACCGGACCCGTCATCGGGACGTTCTCCCGACCCTCGACCCGCGGCCGGTAGATAAGGCGGGCCAATGGGCTGATCAGACTGCGACCGAGCGCGTAGGTGAACCCTGCGTGCCGCGGTTTCGCCGACTCTTCGACCGAGTGCTCGGGCTCCACGGACTGCTCAGAGGTCATCAGAGCAGGTTACTCCCGGATCCATGCCCGTGTGGGAATGCAGAAACGCGCGCGTCTCCCAGCGGGGGCAAAGGGGGATGCGGGAGGATGGTGGTTTCCGCCCGCGATCCCGAGGTCCCACTGTGCGCAAGCGTCCGCTCATCGTCCTGTCCACCGTCGCTGCAGCGACCCTCCTGCTCGCCGGCTGCGCAGGCAGCCCCGCTCCGGAGAGCTCGACGACCCCGGAACCGGAGAGCGCGTGCGCACTCGACGCCAAGGCCGGTGCCACCTCGGATGCCGTGGTCGTCGACGGTGAGGGCGCCGACGCCAAGGTCACCGTTCCCGCCGACGCGCCCTTCGCCGACGTCGAGCGCACCGTCATCGGTGAGGGAGACGGTGACGAGGTCACCGTCGGCGACCTCGTCTCGGTCCGCTACCAGATCGTAGACGCCGCGAGCGGTACGGTCCTCGACTCGTCCGCACGGGGCGAGGACGGCCTGCTGCCGATCCTGATGGACACCAACCAGTCCTCGCTCTTCGTCGCAGCGCTGGAGTGCAACCCCGTCGGTTCCCAGATCGTCCTCGCACTGCCCAGCAGCGTGCTCGGCGAGGGCGCGAGCAACATCGTCGTCTATGCAGAAGCCGTCGAGGAGCTTCCGACCGTCGCGACCGGCGAGCCGGTGGAGCCCACTCCGGGCATGCCGAAGGTGAAGCTGGACGACGACGGCGCACCCACGATCACGATCCCGGATGGCGATGCGCCTGCCGAGACGAAGGTCGCCCTCCTCAAGGAAGGCGACGGCCCCGTCGTCGGCGCCGGTGACCTCGTGGTCGTGCAGTACCTCGGTGTGAAGTGGTCCGACGGCAAGGAGTTCGACTCCAGCTGGAGTCGCGAGGCGACGCCCACGCAGTTCCAGACATCGGGAGTCGTGACCGGATTCCGCGTGGCGCTCGAAGGCCAGAAGGTCGGCTCGCAGGTGATCGTCACAATGCCCCCGAAGGACGGTTACGGCGCGAGCGCCGGTCATGAGCTCGAGAAGGAGAGCCTCGTCTTCGTCGTCGACATCCTCGCCACCACTGCCGCCCCGCAGTAGCCAATAGGCTGGCGACATGCGTCGCGTCATCGTCCTCGGGTCCACAGGTTCCATCGGCACTCAGGCGCTGGAAGTCATCCGCGCGAATCCGCGTCGATTCGAACTCGTCGGGCTCGCAGCCGGCAGCAACGCCGAGATGCTCGGCGACCAGGCCGCGCAGTTCCAGGTGGAGGACACCGCACTCGGAGCGGCGGAGGCCGAGCAGCTGGTGCGCGATGTGGAGGCTGATGTCGTCCTCAACGCGATCACCGGCTCGATCGGCCTCGGCTCGACGCTCGCGGCTCTGAAAGCGGGGCGCGCGCTCGCGCTCGCCAACAAGGAATCGTTGATCGTCGGTGGAGAGCTCGTGCTCGCCGCAGCCGCACCCGGGCAGATCGTTCCGGTCGACTCGGAGCACTCCGCCATCGCCCAGGCGCTGCGCAGCGGCCGTCACGACGAGGTGCGGCGGCTCGTCGTCACGGCATCCGGGGGTCCGTTCCGAGGTCGGAGCCGCGCGGAGCTGGCCGCCGTGACGCCCGCGGAAGCCCTGGCGCATCCGACCTGGGACATGGGCCGGATGGTGACGACGAACTCGGCGACGCTGGTCAACAAGGGACTCGAAGTCATCGAGGCGCATCTGCTGTTCGACGTCGCCTACGACGACATCGCGGTGGTGGTGCATCCGCAGTCGATCGTGCACTCGATGGTCGAGTTCGTCGACGGTTCGACCATCGCCCAGGCGTCACCCCCCGACATGCGTCTCCCGATCTCGCTCGGACTCGACTGGCCCGAGCGCGTCGGGGGAGTGGGCCGTCCGCTGGACTGGACCAAGGCGACGTCGTGGACCTTCGAGCCGCTGGACGACGGGGCCTTCCCCGCGGTCGCGCTGGCCAAAGCCGTCGGTCGTGCCGGCGCCACGTTCCCAGCCGTCTACAACGCCGCCAACGAGCAGGCGGTGGACGCCTTCCACGAGGGACGGTTGCCGTTCCTCGGAATCGTCGACACCATCGCACGCGTCGTCGATGCGCACGAGCCGCCGGACAAGCTGACCGTGGAGTCGCTCGCCGACGCCGAGATCTGGGCTCGCCGGAAGGCCGACCAGCTGATCGCCGCCGCCTGAGTCGCGCGGTTGTCGGGCGTCTACGACTCGTCGGGGTAGGGCACCGGCCAACGCGATTCCGGCACGGGCCATCCGGCCGCGCGCAGGGCGCGGCGGGCGAGTTCTCGCGCCGAGTACGGTGTGCGCACTCCGCGGATGTCGCGGTAGTCCTGGTGTCCTGGGCCCGCCCAGAGGATTGCGTCGCCATCGCCGACGAGCCCGACCGCGGCGACGATCGCACGCTCGGGCGGGGAGTACTCGTGGATCTCGGCATCCGGCCGCGCAGCGCGGGCGCCCTCGACGAGGGTCGCCCTGATCGACTCAGGATTCTCGAAACGCGGGTGGTGGTCGGTGACGACCAGGATGTCGCTGCCCTCGACGGCCGTGCGGGCCATGTCGAATCGCTTGCTGGCGTCGCGGTCGCCGTCGGCGCCGAACAGCATCAGTACTCGGCCGGGTGTCACCCGCCGTACCGCCGCGAGGGTCTTCTCGAAGGCGTCGGGAGAATGCCCGAAGTCGACGAAGACAGCGGGACCGCGATCGCCGGAGACCAGCTGAGTGCGGCCGGGCAGGTAGGCGCGGATGCCGCCATCGCGCTCCAGGGCCGCCGAGATGCGCTCCCAGGCGTACCCGCCCTCGAGCATCATGACGATCGCGAGCGCGGCGTTGGCGGCCATGTGCGGGCCGATGACGGGAACAGTGGTGGTGAGGGTGCGGCCGTCGGGGCCCGTCATCGTGAACGTCGTGCCGGTGGCGCGCTCGTCGTCGATGACGATCACCCAGTCGGCACGGGCTGCGACATCCGCATCGGCGGCGATCGACGGGGTGCCGACGGTGACCACCGGGATCTCGGCGCGGTCGACGACGATCGAGCCCGACGGGGAGTCCAGGCAGATGACCGCGCGGCGCGCACGATCGGGGAGGAACAGCGGCAGCTTCGCCTCGAAGTACTCCTCCATGTCGGCGTAGTCGTCGAGGTGGTCGTGGCTGAGGTTCGTGAACCCGGCGACGTCGAACAGGATGCCGTCTACCCGATGCCGGGACAGTGCCTGGGCGCTGACCTCGACGGCCACCGCTTCGACCTCTCGCTCGCGCATCAGGGCCAGCAGTGCGTGCATCTCGGACGCTTCGGGCGTGGTGAGGCGCGACACGATGACCTCGCCCGCGATGTGACGCTCGGCGGTCGAGGAGAGGCCGGTGACCACGCCGAGCTGATCGAGGATGCCTTCGAGTAGATGCGAGACGCTGGTCTTGCCGTTGGTTCCGGTCGTCGCGAAAAGCAACGGGAGCGGGTCGTCGGCACCGGTGCCGTACACCCACGCACTCAGCGCGCCGAGAATTCCGCGGGGATCGTCGACGACGAGCACGGGGAGCCCGGATGAGGCGGCGATGGCGGCGCCCGTTTCGTCGGTGATGACGGCCACGGCTCCCTTCTCCGCCGCGGTGGCGGCGAAATCGGCGCCGTGGCGGTTCACGCCCTGGATCGCGACGAACGCCTCGCCCGGTCGGAGGTCGGCGGTGGCGAGCGTGATCCCCGTCACCGTGACCCCTTCAGCGTCGCCGCGCACGTCGCGGGCGAATCGGGAGGCGAGTTCGGTGAGCTCACGCCGCGGCGGGTTCGCGGGGCGGAGCACAGGAGGCAGGCTCGGTTGTTGTTCAATCGACATGGCGCATCCATGATCTCACGGCGCGCGTGCGAACCCGGCACGGCGCCGGGCGGATTCCTAGGGATCGCGCAGTAGCGTGGGCACGTGGAAATCCTGCTGTATGCGGGCGGCATCCTGTTCATGCTGCTCGGGCTCGGTCTGTCGATCGGCCTGCACGAAGTCGGCCATCTGGTCCCGGCGAAGCTCTTCGGCGTGCGCGTCGGGCAGTACATGATCGGTTTCGGGCCGCGTCTCTGGTCGAAGCGGTTCGGGGAGACCGAGTACGGCTTCAAGGTCCTCCCGCTGGGCGGTTTCATCTCGATGTCCGGGATGTATCCCGCGTCGAAGGACGCAGGCCCCGCGCGTGGCCTGTTCCGCACGCTCATCCAGGACGCCCGCTCCGCCAACGACGAGACGATCGCCGAAGGCGCCGAGGATCGTGTGTTCTATCGGCTTCCGGTGTGGAAGCGCGTGATCATCATGCTCGGCGGACCGCTGATGAACCTGATCCTGGCGGTGCTCATCTTCACGGTGCTCGCCTCCGGCATCGGCCTCCAGCAGGGCACGACCACGATCGCCTCCGTGACGGAATGCGTACTGCCGGCGGGGTCGACGCAGGAGGAGTGCCGCGCGGGTGACCCGGCATCGCCGGCCGCCGAAGCCGGGATCCTTCCGGGCGACGTGCTGCTCTCGATCGATGGGACGCCCGTCTCCACCTTCGCCGAGGCGACCGCCATCGTGCAGGCCGCCCCCGGGGAGTCGCTGGACATGGTCGTGCGGCGCGATGGGGTGGAAAAGACGCTGACCATCAGGCCGATCGCGGCCGAGCGGAAGATCACGGACGCGAGTGGCCAGCCGGTACTCGATGCGGGCGGTGAACAGGTCGTCCGCGAGGTCGGCTACGTCGGGATGGGCTCGCAGATGGGCTTCGTGCAGCAGCCTCTGCTCGTCGGTCCCGAACTCGCCATGGACAACGTCGCGCGGGTCGCCAACCTGGTGGCGACGTTGCCTGTGCGCCTCTGGGATGTCGGCATGTCGCTCTTCACGGGGAGCGAGCGCGATCCGAACGGCCCGCTCAGCGTGGTCGGAGTCGGACGGCTGGCTGGAGAGGTTGCTGCGACTGAGGCGCCGATCCTCAATCGCTTCACGGTGCTCCTCAGCCTGCTCGGGTCGCTCAACATCGCCCTGTTCGTCTTCAACCTGATCCCGCTGCTGCCGCTGGACGGCGGACACGTCGTGGTCGCGCTGTGGGAGGGAATCCGCCGGGTCTGGGCGAAGCTGTTCCGCCGCCCGCCGCCTGCACCGGTCGATGCGACCAGGCTCGTGCCGCTGACCGTGGTGGTGGCGACACTGCTGATCGGCATGGGCGCGCTGCTCCTGGTCGCCGATGTCTTCAAGCCGATCAGCATCCTGCAGTGACCGGACTGCAGGCGGTGGTCAGGCCAGTGCCTGCGCGACCAGGCGCGTCAGGGTACGGATGCCGTCGCGCGACAGGATCGACTCGAGATGTCCCTGCACGGAGGCGAAGTGCGCGCCGCGGAGCGCGTACACATCACCTGATGCCGGGTCGGCTGAGACCTCCGCGCCGCCGATCGATGTCACTCCCGGTGCCACTCGAGCGGTGAAGGTGTTGTAGAAGCCGATCGACGCCTCTTCGCCGAAGACGGGGACCGACTTCTGCAGGCCCTGGTGCGGTGCATCCAGCGGTGTGAGGTCGATGCCCAGCCGATCGGCGAGGATCTGATGGCTCAGGCAGACCGCGAGCAGCGGTGCGCCGTGGTCGAGTCGACGGGCCACGATCTCGCGCATCCGCGCGATCCGAGGGTTGGCGTCATCCCGCGGGTCGCCCGGACCGGGGCCCGCGACGACGAGGTCTGCAGCATCCAGGTCCTGATCGCCGATCTCGCTCCACCCGGCGATCGTGACCTCCAGTCCGAGGTGGCGCAACTGGTGCGCGAGCATCGTGGTGAACCGATCCTCGGCGTCGACCACGACGGCCGTGCGGCCGGTGAACGGCCCCGGCGCTCCATCGTCCTGCGGGTTCAGCCAGAACTCGGCGAGCCGACTGTTGCGCGAGGCGAGCAGCTCGGCGATCGCCGGGTCGTCGGCGAGTGCGTGCTCCTCGGCCGGAGCATCCGCGTCGCTGCGCGCCTCGGCAACGCGATCACGGTCGATCGCTCCGATGGCGCCCAGGACGCCGGCGGCCTTTCCGTGGGTCTCACTGACCTCGCCATGGGGGTCGGAGTGGCGCACGAGCGTTGCACCGACCGGAACGCGCAGCGTGCCGTCCTGCAGATACACCGTGCGGATCAGGATCGGCGCGTCCAAGTCGTGTCCGCCTTCGGCGTTCGGCGTGAACAGCGCGGCGACGCCCGAATAGTAACCGCGGGGGGAGCGCTCGTGCCGGCGGATCACCGCACACGCGTTCTGCATCGGCGATCCGGTGACGGTCGGCGCGAACATCGTCTCTCGGAGGATGTCGCGCGGGTCGAGCCGGCTGCGGCCGCGGAGCATGTACTCGGTGTGGGTGAGACGCGACATCTCTTTGAGGTGCGGCCCCGTGATGCGGCCGCCGTCCGAACAGACCGCGCTCATCATCTTCAGTTCCTCGTCGACGACCATGAAGAGCTCCTCTGTCTCCTTCGTCGAGGAGAGGAAGTCGATCAGCGTCTCCTTGGTGGCGCCGCCCGCCGGGTGGCGGAAGGTGCCGGAGATCGGGTTCATGGTGACGACGCCGCCGCGGGCGACGACGTGCGCCTCGGGGCTCGCGCCGACGGAGATGTGGCCCGGCGTCACGACGAGGAACGTCCAGTACGCGCCGCGTTCGTGTGTCAGGAGCGCGCGGAACCAGGTGAGGGCGGCGGCGCGGTCGTCGGCTTCGATCCGCGCGGTGAAGTCGCGGCGGATCACGAAGTTCGCGCCCTCGCCTCGGCCGATCTCGTCGGCGATGACGCGCTCGACGATCGCGGCATAGTCGTCATCGGTGATGTCGAAGCCGGCGTCCTGCAGCGGGATGGGTGCATCCGGGAGCTCGTCGAGAAGATCTGCGGTGGAAAGCGCGAGGTGCTCGTCGACGATCAGGCACCGAAGCGGCGCGGCGTCGTCCTGAGCGACGAAGCCCCGCTCTCGCACTTGCCGGTACGGGACCATGGCGAAGATCTCACGGGAGACGCCCTCGATGGTGAGCGGGATGTCGGCGAGGAGGTCGACGTCGGCGACGTCGCCGGTGAGCAGCTCGACGGTGTCGGCGCCGTCGCGTGCGATGAGCACGAAGGAAGCCGCCGGATCTGCGGTGAGCTCGGCGAGGCGTGAGAGGGTCATCGATGTCTCCTGTGCGGTGCTCCGGCTCGGCCCAACGAAAAGACCGCCCCGGAGGCGGTCTGAATTCGTGGGAACGCGAACACACCGCCTAGGAGGCGGGCCACCAGGTGACGTTCGCGAGCATGGGCCGAAACTACCACACGAGCGGTGTGTGATCCGGCCGGATGACGGAGTGCGGCTCGTGGCCGGCATCCAGCCCGCGCGCATGCGGGCGGCGTAGGCTTGAGGGGTGCCAGCAGTGAACCTTGGGATGCCGAAGATCCCCGAAGTCCTCGCCCCTCGCCGCAAGACCCGTCAGATCAAGGTCGGCAAGGTGCTCGTCGGCGGTGACGCTCCGGTCAGCGTCCAGTCGATGACGACGACCAAGACCACCGACATCAACGGCACTTTGCAGCAGATCGCCGAGCTCACGGCATCGGGATGCGAGATCGTGCGTGTCGCCGTGCCGCATCAGGACGACGCGGACGCGCTGAAGATCATCGCGATGAAGAGCCAGATCCCGGTGATCGCCGACATCCACTTCCAGCCGCGCTACATCTACACCGCGATCGACGCCGGTTGCGGTGCGGTTCGCGTGAACCCCGGCAACATCCGCGAGTTCGACGGCAACGTCGGCAAGATCGCAGAAGCCGCGAAAGCTGCCGGTGTCTCTCTGCGCATCGGCGTCAATGCCGGCTCGCTCGACAGGCGCATCCTGCAGAAGCACGGCAAGGCGACCGCCGAGGCCCTCGTGGAGAGTGCCGTGTGGGAGGCGTCGCTGTTCGAGGAGCACGACTTCCACGACTTCAAGATCTCGGTCAAGCACAATGACCCGATCGTGATGGTCAAGGCGTACCGCCTGCTCTCCGAACGCGGTGACTGGCCGCTGCACCTCGGCGTCACCGAGGCCGGCCCGGCGTTCCAGGGCACCATCAAGAGCGCCACCGCGTTCGGCATCCTCCTCTCCGAAGGCATCGGCGACACCATCCGGGTCTCGCTGTCCGCGCCGCCGGCCGAAGAGGTCAAGGTCGGTCATCAGATCCTGCAGTCGCTGAACCTGCGCGAGCGCAAGCTCGAGATCGTCTCCTGCCCCTCGTGCGGACGCGCCCAGGTCGATGTGTACACGCTTGCCGAGAACGTCACCGAGGGCCTCAAGGACATGACGGTGCCGCTCCGCGTCGCCGTCATGGGCTGCGTCGTGAACGGGCCGGGCGAGGCGCGCGAAGCCGATCTGGGCGTCGCATCCGGCAACGGCAAGGGACAGATCTTCGTGAAGGGCGAGGTCATCAAGACCGTTCCCGAGGCGGATATCGTCGCGACGCTCATCGAAGAGGCGAACCGCATCGCCGCCGAGATGGGACCGGGATCGCCCCTCGGCACCGCCCAGGTCATCACGATCTGACCTCCGCACCTCAGACAAGGAGACGACGATGTCCACTCAGGTTCCTGCTCCCGTCCAGGCGATGGTCGACGCGATCAACGCCGCCGACACGGAGGCTTTCGTGGCCGCGTTCACGCCCGACGGCTTCGTCAGCGACTGGGGCACGGTCAGGGCCGGCCCCGACGGCGTCCGCAGCTGGGCGGGGAGCGACGCCATCGGCGCCGGGGCGCAGATGACGGTGCTGAGCGCGGAGACCGAGGGCGACACGACACGCATCCGCTTCGCATGGTCCAGTCGGGTGTTCAACGGGGAGTCCGACGGGATCTTCGTCGTCTCCGGTGACAGGCTCGCCAGTTTCACCATCCCGCCGAATCACTGAGCGGAGTACGGTACCGATAACGGAACCATTCATCGGGAGGTGCTTGATGCGTACTGCAAAGACCCGGGTCGGGATCGTGTTCGGCGCCGTCATCGCACTCTCGCTGTCTGCGTGCGCGCCGATGCCGTCCGCTGAGCCGTCGTCACCCGCTTCGGCGGAGGCGACCGAGCCTGCTCCGTCCGAGTCCGTAGCCCCGGCCGTCGAGCCGTCCCCGGAAGATGACTCGCCGATAGCGGGTGTCTACTTGGACTACGAGGATGGGGCGATCGAAGCCACACCCGGCACCAAGGTCCTTTTCTTCCACGCGACGTGGTGCCCGCAGTGCCGGATGCTCGATGAACAGCTTCGGAACGAGGGGGCGCCCGACGGGGTGACCGTGTTCAAGGTCGATTACGACGATCGGGTGGATCTGCGACAGCAGTACGGTGTGACCCTGCAGACGACGGTCGTGTACGTCGGCGACGACGGGGAGAAGTTGTCCAGCGCCGTGGTGTACGACGAGCCGTCCATCGAGTCGCTTCTCGCCGCGGCGCCGTGACCGTGCGATGACCGCGTCGCTGCTGCTGAGCCTCGCCGCCGGGATTCTGACCGTCGCCGCGCCCTGCGTGCTGCCTCTGCTGCCGATCATCATCGGCGGCGCAGCCGTCGGAGACGAGCGGCGCAGCCGGCTACGGCCTTACACGATCGCAGCGTCGCTCGCCGTGAGCGTCATCGTCTTCACCCTTGCACTGAAGGCCACGACCGCGTTGCTGGGCATCCCACCCGCCGTCTGGCAGATCGTCTCGGGAACGATCATCATCCTGCTGGGTGTGGATCTGCTCTTCCCGGTGATCTGGGACCGGATTTCCGCGCGGCTCCGTCTGCAGGAGCGCAGCGGCGAAATGCTGGAGAGCTCGCAGTCGCGCCGGGGGATCGCGGGCGACGTGCTCACCGGAGCCGCCCTCGGGCCGGTCTTCTCGAGTTGCAGCCCCACATACGCGCTCATCGTCGCCGCCATCCTGCCGGTGTCGTTCGCCGAAGGGTTCGTCCACGTGATCGCGTACGCGGTGGGGCTCGCCGGCACTCTGCTGCTGGTGGGTCTTCTCGGGCGGCGTCTGGTGAG
The DNA here is from genome assembly GCF_002872075.1 of Microbacterium aurantiacum. Classification (GTDB taxonomy): domain Bacteria; phylum Actinomycetota; class Actinomycetes; order Actinomycetales; family Microbacteriaceae; genus Microbacterium; species Microbacterium aurantiacum_A. The sequence continues at coordinate 33,739 of NZ_PGGU01000005.1, forward strand.
GCGGCTCGGCTGGCTCGCTGATCCGCGGGGCTGGTTCCGTCGGGTGATCGGCGTTCTGTTCGTTATCGTGGGGATCGCCGTGATCGCAGGCCTGGACAAGGCACTGCAGACGCTGATCCTGGATCTGGGCTGGTATGCCCCGGTAGAGCAGCTCGAGCGCTGGATCGGCGGCGGTTGAACGTGAATGGAGCAGGAACCCGATGACGCAGAGCAGTGCCGTGACCGACACGATCGTGACTTTCCCCGCGGGCGGGCTGCGCGGTGACGCGCGGATCCTGCAGATCGAGAGTCGCCAGGACGGGGCTGTCATCGTGCTGGATGCGACTCCGTTCCACCCGGTCGATCACACGTGGCCCGATCAGCCGGGGGACACGGGTGCGCTGGTCAGCGAGGCCGGCCGGGTACTCGTCACAGACACGGAGATGGCTGCGCGCAGTGACGCGGGTGAGTTCGCGCTCGGCGCGGAGATTCCAGTTCGGCGGGGGAGTGAAGGGTGGAGCTGGTTCGTCGCGCATCGGATCGAGACGGCGGATGCTCCGGCCTGGCTCGCCGCCGGATCGACGGTCGTCGCGGAGGCGGATGCTGAGCGACGTGCGGCGCTCAGTCGCGGGCATACGGCTTGTCATCTGGCGTCGCTCGCCTTGGACCTGGCGCTCGCCGATCTGTGGCGGAAGGACCCGGGAGCGGATGCGCTGGGAAGCCCGGATTTCGAGGGGCGCGCGAACCAGTCCAGCCGTATCCACGACGACGGCAGCGTGGACGAGTACCGGCTCGGAAAGAGCCTGCGCAAGGCCGGCTTCGATACGGAGACGTTCGTCGCGACGCTCGTCGAGCGCCAGGAGCGCATCAACGCGCAGCTCGCGGCGTGGGTGGCGTCCGGTGCCCGCAGCCGGATCGAGGTCGACGGGCCGACCATCGTCGATCGCCGTCGTTGGCATTGCGAGCTGCCCGAAGGAGAGGCCGTGATCCTCTGCGGCGGGACTCACGTGGCATCGCTCGCGGAGTTCTCGGCCATCTCGGTGTCGCTCGATCTCAGCGATCCGCAGCTGCTGGTGATGACGACGACAGCGGTTCCTGCGGTCTGAGGCGAGTCACCACATCGCGCGCAGGACTCGTACCGTATCCGCCTGAGTCAACTGTGCACGTCGTGCGGCAGCGGCCAGGGCGCGGGCGGCATCCGCGACATCCTGCGATACGGCGGTCGCAGAGCGGCTCACTCGCGTCCCGGCGCCGATGCGCGATTCGACGAGTCCCTCCGCCTCCAGCTGCTTGTATGCCTTGGCGACCGTTCCAGGCGCGATGCCGAGATCGGACGCGAGCTGGCGTACCGAGGGGAGCCTTTCGTCGGACGCCAGACCGCCCGTTGTGATGAGACCCCGAAGTTGGCTGTGCACCTGTTCCGCTGGCGTTCCGCCCGTGGGCGAGACGACGATGATCATGAGGCACGCACCGGCGAGGTGCGTCGTGATCTGACCGGGACCGCCGTGAGAGCGGTGAGGATCCACAGCGTCAGGCCGAGGGCGAGCGTGAGCGCGGCAGACGTGTGCAGAGCGGGCCCGAGTGCCGCAAACGGAGTGCCGGTCGCGACCGACCCGAGCTCGGTTGTACTCGTTGATCCGCGCAGCGAGGCTGTCCCGCCCAGCGAGGTCAGCACCGTGGAGAGATGGACCAGTAGTGCAGCGCACGTGACCCGCCCGATGTTGTCTGCGCGAAGGCGGCGGACTGCGGCGTCGTGCGTCAGATCGTCGTTCCATGCGGTTCGAGGAATGACGGCCCACGCGATCGAGGCAGTGACCACGAGGGCAGCGAGTCCGAACAGGGCCGGCACGGAGTAGTACCAGCCGTAGATCCCGGTCCCCATTTCCATCGAGCCCAGGGTGATCGAATAGAACGTGTAGTGACCTTCGAAATCTGGCCGGGAAGCCACTCCCGCAGCGATCGACAAAGCGAGGATGATCGCGACGAGCACGCCTGCCCCGGCGATCCACCATGGTGAGAGGAAAGACAGCACTGTGCGGCGGGATACCTGGGCGGTCGCCCTCGTGCGCTGTGACGATGGCGGGACCATCAGCAGGAGTACGGCGACGATGCCGAGGGCCAGCGGAAGCATCGCACGGAATCGCAAGTCCAGCGTGATCACGAGCGGAAACCAGAACCCGAAGACGCGGAGAAGCACGAAAGCGAGTGCCGGAATGCCGCCGGCGATAGCCGTGAGCAGCGCCGTCCGTGCGCTCAGCGGTGGAACCGTTCGCAGGATCAGGAAGCGGATGCAGGGGGCGGCAATCACGGCGAGAGCGATCGGGCCCACAGCGATCAGGATGAACGTGAACATCGATCCCTCCAGAATGTGCCAATCAATTGATACATAATGTACTGATTGGTCGATACATTGCAAGCGGGTCGGTTCTCCGCGTCAGTCGTCGACGGGAATTGCGACTTCTCCGAGCTTCGCGCCGAGTCCGGCGGCGAGGACGTGAGCCTGCGCGAGCGGCATCCATCGGCAGGTCCATGTCTGTTTCCCTCCGCCGCCATCGGGGTCGCCCTCGCCGGCAACCCACGAAGCGCGAGTGTCCGCCTCGTCGACGCGCATCACGAAGAAGTGTCTCCTCGCGATCTCGGACCGGGTCGGCGCGAGGTCATAGTCCGCGGTGCCGAGAGCAGAGAAGATCTCCCCGCGCAGCCCGGTCTCCTCGAAGAGCTCCCGCACGGCAGCTTCGTCTGGTGATTCTCCGGGGCGAACCGTCCCCGCAGGCACCTGCACGCCGGTCGCGGTCAGGGGTACGTCGTCATGTGTGAAGACCAGCAGGTGATTGTCGGAGATGACGTAGCAGACGGCTTTCTCGACGACCGCTCTGCCCGGAGTCGGAAGTATCCGGATCGCATCGCCCAGTATCCGCAGCACCCCCGGATGCAGCGGCAATGCGGCCAGTTCGGACGGGGCGAACCAGCCGACCTCGACGATCTCCTCCTCCTCGAGGGTGAGGGCTGTCCCGGCCGGTAACTCGCATTCGTACGCGATGGTGGTGTAGCCGACGTGGTCGCCGTTGGGGTACTCGACGACCAGATCGGGGCCGCCATAGGCGCCGATGAGGGTGCCGACCGTAGTCCCGATGCCCAACTCTTCGAGTACTTCGCGGGCGACGGCATCCTGCGGACTCTCGCCCGGCTCGATGCCACCGCCGATCAGACCCCACATGTCGGAGCCGTGCTGTCGGGCGAGCAGGAACCGGTCGCCGTCATGGATGATCGCGGTGATGGCGGGGAGCAGCAGCAGATCATGGCCCACGTGCGCCCGGAGCTTCTCGACGTATGGTGACTTCGGCATGCAGGCGAGCCTACGTCGAGGTGCCCTCCACGAGCATTGATCACAGACCCGACGAGGCGTCAGAATGCGGCGAGGGCCTCGGAGAGCATCCGATGCCCCTGGGCCTCGAACTCCTCGTCGCCAACCTGGAAGGCCCAGCAGGCTGTGCCCACCGCCTCCTTGAGCTGGTCCCATCGCCATTGAGCCGCATCGCGAGGGTCTTCGCCATAGCCTTCGAAGAACGCCCGCTCGAGATCCGGCCTGCCGCGCCACTGTTGGGCTGCGAGACGCGCAAGATCGCTCGACGCCGGCCGGAAGGCAAACCGACCGAAGTCGATGATGCGCACGACACCGCTGTCGATCAGCCAGTTCCTCGGCTGCCAGTCACCGTGCGTCGGCACGACGGGCACCGGACCCGCCGGCGCATCCGCAAGCGCGCGCCGCGCTGCCTGCTCCTTCTCTCGGTTGATGCGATGCGGCCGATCGAGCCAGGCCAGAGCGCGTGCTGCCGTGTCGGCCGCGATCTCAGGGTCGATCCGCGCCTCGACGTCATGCAATCGCCGAAGTAGCGCGCCGGCTTGGACGTAGGTCGGACGATCCCACTCCGCTTCTGTGCCCTCGACCAACCCGCCCGGCAGGTAGTCGAGCACCATCACACGCAGTGACGAGTCGGCATCGCGCAAGCGGGCTGCGTGTCCGCTCGCCACCAGATCCCGGGTGTACGTCGGATGCGCCGAGACCTCGCGCTCGATGTGATGGTTCGACTCCCCACCGGCTTTGACAATGACATCGCCGTCAGAGGTTCGTACGTGCAGCACGGTCGATTCGACGAGATCCCAGGACATGTCGCGCACGAGTTCGGCGCCGCGAACGCGTACCGAGGCCCACTGCGACTGCGCCGGCGACAGCCGCTGGTGCCAATCGCTCACAACGAGAACTCCAGCTCACCCTTCGCGATGTCCGCGCGGACGAGCGTCAGCGACACGGTGTCGCCGGGCGCGGTGCCCGCAGGCACGGGAGCGGACGCTGTCACCGTGGGTTCCGCGATCTGGATCGTCGCTCGCCCTTCCCGCAGTTCGATCACTGTCGCTTCGATCACGGACCCGACGAGTGGCGTGAGCAGGGCGGCTTCGACGCAGTTGATCGTGGCATTGTTCAACTGCGACGCGCGTTGTCCGGATGCCTGCATCAGGCCGGGCAGCTCGTCGAGAGACTCCCGTACCCAGTTGGGAACATCCTTCTCGTTCGAGACGGCGAGGCATATCGTCAGCACCCACCGGTCGACGAGACGCCGCAGCGGTGCGGTGGCGTGCGCGTAGGGGGCGGCGATCGCCGCCTGTTCGGCATCCGCTGGCGAAGTGCCGTCGAAGGGGAGGTAGCCGGCGCCGCGGAACAGCATCGCGGCCGCTTCGAGCACCGGCAGGGTCATCGGATCGTCTCGATCGAGAGTGCGCAGGTATTCGCCGTATCGTCCTGTCGTCCAGGGGCGGCCGAGCGCCTCGGTCTGACGGCGGAAGGTCGCGAACGATTTCTCGTCAGGCTGCGGCATGGTGCGCAGGATGCCCACACCGGCATCCAGCATCAGCGAGGCAGCGGCCATCCCGGTCATCAGCGAGAGCTGGGCGTTCCATTCCTCGATGGGCAGAGGTCGCCGCCGCTCCATGGCGTACCCGCCGTCGGCGGTGCGCACGACCTCGTCGTCGGGGAGGTTCAGGCTCGCGCCTCCTCGCAGACGCTCCTGTTCCAGCCGCAGTGCACCGATCTCAGGCAGGAGCGCCGCGGGTCCGTTTTCACCACGGTCCAGCGCCTGCTGAGTGCTGACGTAGTCCAGTTGCACCCGCGACCGGATGAGTGTGCGCTCCAGCCGGAACTCGGTGACCACTCCGGCCTCGTCGAGTTCGAATGTCCACACCAGCGCGGGCCGGTCGACGTCGGGCAGAAGTGAGACGCGATCTTCGCTCAGGACGGGTGGATGCAAGGGGATCGTGCCGTCCGCCGCGTACAGGGTCTGGCCGCGCAATCGAGCCTCGGCGTCGACGGCGCCGCCCGGCACGACGAAGCCGGGGACGTCCGCGATCGCATAGCGCACCGTGTATCCGGTGCCGTTGCGTGCGAGGTGGAACGCCTGGTCCAGGTCGCGTGCGCCGGCCGGATCGAGTGTTGCGAACGGGGTGTCTCGCAGGTCGAGCTCGGGTGTCGGTGCGGTTGCGGCTTCGGCCTCTGCGAGGACGGATGCTGGGAACTCGACCGGTGCGTCCAACGAGGTCCGAAGCGCTGCGAGGGCCGCTGCCAGCTCGGTCTGCGCGGCGGAGGGAGCGACGTGTGATCGGCGTTGAGGCATGAATCCACACTATGCGGCTGCTGGTGTACCCACGCCGATGCGGCACGGCAACCGACCTGACCGTGGCGGTTCTCGGCGATTCGTGGGCGGCCTCGCTCCACCCGCGGCCTCAGAAGGGTGGTGGGGTGTCGTCTTCGGTGAAGGTGACGGTGTTCTGGGATGGGGGTCGGTCGAGGTAGACCTTCCCGGTGGGGCTGGTCCACGCGAAGATGCCGGCGCCTTGTTGTTCGACGTGCCATGGGGAGTGGTGTTTGAGGACGTGATGTCGGCGGCAGAGGTCGCCGAGGTTCGCCTCGGTGGTGGCACCGCCGAGGGCGGCATCCTGGTTGTGGTCGAGGTCGCAGTCTCGGGCGGGGAGCCCGCAGGTCGGGAAGCGGCAGCGTTGATCGCGGGCTTTCAGGTGGCGTTTGAGGTGTGCGGAAGGGCGGTACCGGTCGACGGCGAGGAGGGCGCCGGTGATCGGGTGGGTGAGGATCCTGTCGCACCCGGATGCCGCACCGGCCAGCCGACGGGCGGTGGCTAGGTCGATCGGGGTGCGGCCGTTCAGCTCAGCCGGAGTCGTGCCGGTACCCATCAGCGTCGTCACCGGGACGGTCACGGACACGTGCGCGGTGACGGTGGCGAGGAGCCCGTCGGGGGTGTCGTGCCCGGCGGGTGTTCCGGTGAGGAGCAGGTCGAGGGCGAGGTCGCAGCGGAGTTGATCGAGCGTGCGCGGGTCGGGAGCATCCGCACCGTCGCCAGCACCCTGCACCTCCTTGGCCATCCCGGTGAGCCGCCCGAATGCACCGTGCACGAGCGCCGCCGGGCCTGACAGGCCGAACTCGGCCATCCCGTCGGCCTTGTCTTTCACCCAGGCGCCGCGCCGGTCGCGAGCATCCTGATGCCGGTCCTCGATCGATCGGGGCTGGAATCGTTCCGCGACTCGGCGAGCCATCCGCCCCACCCGGTTCGGGGACTCGGTCTCCGCGAACCCGATCATCTGCTCCGCGTACGCATTTCGATCGGCAGCATCGTCGAGGTGTGCACCGGCGTCGACGATGACCCGGGCATGTGAGGCACTGATCCGTCCCGCACCCTGCGCCTGCCACACCGACGGGAACTGTTCCACCAGGAACGACGCTTCCGCGATCCGGCGTTGCACGGTGCGGTCACTGACGCGCAGCGCGGCAGCGATCTCGGCGGAGACCGTCCGCAGCGCCATGTCGCCGTAGTCGGAGTGCTCCGCCTGCTGCGCGACTTCCAACGCGAGGCGCGAGCCGAGGGTGAGAAGCCCGTCGCGTGCGGCCTGCAACTGGCTGATCGTGCGCTCGATCTCCACGACAGAATCGGTGAGCGCGCCCAGCGCGTCCACCTGCTCCACTGTCGCATCTATCAACGCCGTCATAACCCAAGTACACCAGGGGCCACCGACATTCAAACCCCAGATCCAGGCTGAAAACACCCAACCGGATCACGACTGGATAACGACTCGAACGTGAGCGAAACGAGTGTTCCGGAACCGCGTCCCACCTCACGAACCGTCACTGTTTCGCCGTCTGTCGCTGCGGCGTGATGCCCATCCCGACATAGTCTGAGCAAAGAACGCGTCTCAAGCCGAGCTTGGCTGGGGTCGGTCAGTCGCTGCGAGGGTAGATCCCAGTGGAGTTCTCGTGATCGCGATCGTGGTTGAGCCCTCGCCGGAACCGTCGAGCGCTGGCGTATCGGACGCGTACGATGACCGCATGATGACTGAGCGAGTGGACAGCCGGTTGAACCGATTGTGGACTCCGATCGCGCGTCGAATGACCGTGATCGCTCTAGCGGTGGCCGTGCTCTTCTTCGTCGCGCGGTTCGGTCTGATCGAGGTCTTCACGGCCTGGAATCGGACACAGTTCGCCAGCCGACCCGAGCTTGAGAATTGGGTGTTGCCTGGCTACGGCGTCGAGACACCGGCAACACTGTGGGCTGGCGCGATCGCCCTTGCCTTTTTCGTCATCGTCGCTTTCCTCGCAACGCGGCTCCCACGTCGACCTGGTAAACAAGCACGCTGACTCATAGCGCGCGCCGGCAGAGGATGAGAGACGTGCTGATCATGATTCTGAAGCCGGTTGCGGCCAGGCGGCCCATCCTTCGGCACAGTCGCGAGGATCCGCTTCGCGGTCTTGAGGCGATCGGCGGGCAGACCCTGGGCGCGAGATAGTCCCGAGCACGTGCCGTCGGGATCGTACTCAGGCCGAAGTGGGACGGGTGCGCGCCCGCACGTGCATCCGTTCACCGTGCTTGCCGAACAGGCTCACGATCTCCACGGGCGCGGTGCCGGTCGAGCCGAACCAGTGCGGGTTCTTCGTATCGAACTCCGCGACCTCACCAGGGCCCATCACGATGTCATGATCGCCGAGGAGGAGTCGCAGGCGACCGTCCAGGACGTAGATCCACTCGTAGCCTGGGTGCGTGCGGAGCACCGGCTCGCGTTCCGTCGCAGGGATCGTGATCTTGAACGCCTGCGGTTCTCCTCGCGATGCCGACAGGCGCGTGAGGATCCGTCCGTCGGCGCGAGTCTCTCGCTGCGTGACGCGAGGGTCTTCGATGCGCGGTGAGCGCACGATCTCGTCGAAAGGCACGCCGAGGGCGGCCACGACCGGCAGCAGGAGCTCGAGGCTCGGCCGGCGCTGGCCCGATTCGAGCCGAGACAGCGTGCTCTTGGAGATGCCGGTCTCCGCAGCGAGCTCCTCGAGCGTGATGCCCTTCTTCTGACGTGCGTGGCGAAGTCGAGGTGCGACCTGGCTGAGCTCGTTCTCGATGCGTTGCGTTGTGCTCACGTGCCGAGCGAAGCACACCGTCCCACTTTCGGCAACAGAATTCCCGAACGCCGGATAGTGGTCGCCATGTTGACCGTATGAACAGGAACGATCTCCACGACGTGATCATCATCGGAGCAGGTGCAGCAGGCCTCAGCGCCGGCCTCGTGCTCGCGAGAGCCCGGGCGAACGTGCTGGTGATCGACAGCGGCGCGCAGCGGAACGCTCCGGCAACCCATATACACGGCTTCATCACTCGCGACGGCATCCCTCCAGCCGAATTCCTCGCCACGGGCGGTGACGAGCTGGCGCACTACGGCGCTTCCCTTCTCCGCGCCGGAGTGGAAGCGTCGATCGCGAAAGCGACGGCACGTTCATCGTCTCGACGGACACGCGCGACGAGAAAGCACGTGCGATCCTGATCGCCACAGGTCTCATCGATGAACTGCCCGACATTCCCGGCGTGGGCGAGGGGTGGGGCACTTCGGTGCATCATTGCCCGTACTGCCACGGCCATGAAGTGCGCGGGCGGAATATCGCTGTCATCGGCGGGGTTATGCGCGACATGTCCATCAAACAGGCGGGTCTGCTGCGCAGCTACAGCGACCGCGTCTCGTTCATCACGAACGGAATCGAGCTCTCCGAGACGGAACTGCACAGGCTCACGTCTTTCGGCGTGCACGTGATGGACGAGGTCGTTTCTCACCTGAGCGGTGACGACGGACGCGTGAAGATCGCCCTCGACGCCGGTGGGGTCGTGGATTGCGAGGCGGTGTTCATCGCACCACGACAACGTCCGCATGACGAGCTTCTGCGCGCCCTCGGCTGCGACGCCGACGACACCAGCGGGCTCGTCCGCACGGACGGCTTCGGCCAGACCAGCGTGCCCGGCGTCTGGGCAGCCGGCAACGTGGTGACTCCCACGGCTCAGGTCATCACCGCAGCGGGCGCCGGAAGCGCCGCGGCCATCGCCATCAACGGATGGCTTCTGCAACTGAATCTCGACGCCGCTGCCGCGGCGTGAGCTCCGACAACCATCGAAAGGCCTCCATGTCCCAGTCTGCGCCCACCGAGATCGCGCCTCCCGTCGACGCCCCGCGCCCGCCTTCCGTGCACGTGCGCGCGATCATCACCTGGCTCGCCATCTTTCCGCTCGTCACCCTCGGCCTCTTCGCCATCGCGCCCTTCGCCGAAGGATGGAACCCCGTACTGCGCGCGTTCGCCCTCACCATCGTCGTCGTCCCGGTGGCCGTCTACCTCGTCGTCCCGCAGCTCATGCGGGCCTACGGCGCGCTCGTCCGCCGCGCACGCCGATGACTGACGGGCTGAAGCCCCTCATCCGCCCGGCACGGGCGACGTCGCGTTAGCGTTGAGCCATGACCACTGCATCCAAAGCTCAGACCCTTGTCGGACTCTACGAGGCGCCGCAGATCCTCCGCGTCGTCAACGTCTGGGACGTGGTGTCGGCGCGAGCCGTCGCCGGCCTTCCTGAGACCACCGCGATCGCCACTGCGGGACACGGCATCGCCGCGACGTTCGGATATGCGGACGGTGCGATTCCCCGCGACCTGATGATCGACATGGTCGGCAGGATCGCCGCCGCCGTGGAGCTGCCGGTGACGGCAGATCTCGACGACGGCTACGGCGACGCGGGGGAGACCACGCGCCTCGCCATCGCCGCAGGGGTCGTCGGCGCCAACGTCGAGGACCGCCTCAAGCCCCTGGACGAGTCCGTGGCGGACGTCGAAGCGATCATCAAGGCCGCCGAGGCCGAGGGTGTTCCGTTCGCGCTCAACGCCCGCACCGACGCTTTCGTCCGCGCCGGTCACCGACCGATCGAGGAGAGCATCGCCGATGCGATCCAGCGAGGCCGCGCCTACCTCGACGCCGGTGCGACCTGCGTCTTCGTGCCGGGGCTGCTCGACGCGAATGTGACCCGCCAGCTCGTCGACGGCATCGGCGAGCGCAAGATCAGCGTGATCGGGGTACCAGGGGCTCTCGCTGCGTCCGCGTATGAGACGCTCGGTGTCGCCCGCATCTCATTCGGGCCGCTCCCGCAGCGTGTGGCGCTCACGGCGTTGCAGGAACTCGCCTCCAGCCTCTACGCCGGTGGCGTCGTCCCGGCAGGGCTGCCCGCTCTGAACTGAGCGCATCTCGCGAAGAAAAGCGAGTGATCACGGGTCACTAGACTTGGCCCGTGGTCACTCGTCTTTCGAACTTCTTCCTCCGTACGCTGCGTGAAGACCCCGCTGACGCGGAGGTCACCAGCCACCGCCTGCTGGTACGCGCCGGCTACATCCGCCGCGCCGCTCCTGGCGTCTTCACATGGCTGCCACTGGGACTGAAGGTCAAGGCCAAGATCGAGCGCATCGTCCGTGACGAGATGGCGAACGCCGGTGCGCAGGAAGTGCATTTTCCCGCGCTACTGCCCCGCGACCCCTATGAGCAGTCGGGCCGGTGGGAGTCCTACGGCGATGGCATCTTCCGTCTCCAGGACCGCAAGGGCGCCGACTACCTGCTCGCTCCGACGCACGAGGAGATGTTCACTCTCCTGGTCAAAGACCTGTACTCCTCGTACAAGGACCTTCCGCTGACGATCTATCAGATCCAGGACAAGTACCGCGATGAGGCTCGTCCCCGCGCCGGCCTCCTGCGCGGCCGCGAGTTCACGATGAAGGATGCGTACTCGTTCGATGCTTCGGATGCCGGGCTCGAGATCAGCTACCAGTCGCAGCGCGATGCCTACGAGCGGATCTTCCAGCGTCTCGGCCTCGAGTACGTGATCGTCGCGGCCGACAACGGCCTCATGGGCGGCGCGCGCAGCGAGGAGTTCCTGCACCCGACACCGGTCGGCGAAGACACGTTCGTGCGTTCTGACGGCGGCTACGCCGCGAACGTCGAGGCGTTCACGACGGCCGTGCCGGACGCGATCCCCTTCGACGCGGATGCCGCGCCGGTGATCTTCGACTCCCCGAACACGCCCACCATCGAGACTCTCGTCGCGCACTGCAACGCCCACCTCGAAGGGGAGTACACCGCCGCCGACACACTGAAGAACGTCGTCCTGGCACTCACCCACCTCGACGGCACGCGCGAGCTGGTCATCGTCGGCATCCCCGGTGATCGAGAGGTCGACGAGAAGCGTGCCGAGGTGGCTTTCGCCCCCGCCGCTGTCTCGACTGCCACCGAGGACGACTTCGAGAACAACCAGCTTCTGGTCAAGGGGTACATCGGGCCGTGGTCGCCGACCGGCGCCGTCCTCGGCGAGGAGTCCGCCACCGGCATCCGCTACCTCGTCGATCCGCGCGTGAGCGAGGGGACGAGCTGGATCACCGGCGCGAACATGGACCAGAAGCACGCGCACTCGGTCACCGCCGGCCGTGACTTCATCGCCGACGGCGTCATCGAGATCGCGAACGTCCGCGCCGGCGACCCCGCCCCCGACGGTTCAGGTCCGGTGGAATTGGCTCGCGGCATGGAGATCGGCCACGTCTTCCAGCTCGGCCGCTTCTTCGCGGAGACGCTCGGACTGAAGGTCCTCAACGAGAACGGCAAGCTCGTCACCGTCACCATGGGCTCGTACGGCATCGGCGTCACCCGCATCCTTGCGATCATCGCCGAACTGAACAACGACGAGAAGGGCCTCATCTGGCCGGCATCCGTCGCTCCCTTCGACGTCCACGTCGTCGCCGCGGGCCGCGACCAGGTCGCATTCGACGTGGCCGAGGACATCGCGGCTCAGCTCGAGTCCGCACGCCTCGATGTGCTCTACGACGATCGTCCCAAGGTGTCTCCCGGCGTGAAGTTCGGCGATGCGGAGCTCGTCGGCGTCCCGAGGATCGTGATCGTCGGCCGAGGGGCCGCCGAGGGCCAGGTCGAGCTCTGGGACCGCAGTACCGGTGAGCGCGAGACGGTCTCGGTCGCGGAGGCCATCGCGGCTCTCTCTGCCGGCTGAGGGGCAGGGGTGTCGCGCCGGGTCGCTCGCGCCCGTCTGCAGCGGACGTGACAGGCTGGGGTCATGAGCGACGCACTGACTTCGGATGCCCTGGATGCCGACCTCGCGAAGGTGCTCGATGAGGCGGGTATCCGCACCAATCGATCGCTGATCACCAGGATCCTGCGCAGCGGAGTCCTGCTGGGGCAGGACGCCACGTCGCGCCTGGATCTGAAGATCGCCTCGGCGGCGCTTGCGGAGATGCGCGATGCGTTCCGGCTGTTCCAGCCGTACGAGCACATCCCCAAGGTCACCGTGTTCGGATCGGCACGCACTCGGCAGGAGGATCCGCTCTACGAGCAGGCGCGAGACGTCGCGGCTGCTCTCGCGGCCCAGGGCTGGATGGTCGTCACCGGCGCGGGCCCCGGGATCATGCAGGCGGCCGCGGAGGGGGCGGGCAGCGAACGCGCGATCGGAGTGTCGATCCGCCTGCCGTTCGAGGAGAAGCCCCTGGAGACGCTGACGAACGACTCCCACACCGTGCAGATGAAGTACTTCTTCACACGCAAGCTGATGCTCATCAAGGAGTCCCTCGGCTTCATCTGCCTTCCCGGCGGGTTCGGGACGATGGACGAGATGTTCGAGCTGCTCACCCTGCAGCAGACCGGCAAGGCCGAGCCGATGCCGATCGTGCTCCTCGACGAGCCGGGCGGCGACTTCTGGCAGGGGCTCAAGCGCTTCATCGAAGAGCAGATGGTCCCCGCCGGGGTCATCTCACCTCACGACTTCGACCGGGTGCTCGTCACCGACTCCGTCGATGCGGCCGCCGCCGCGATCACCGGGTTCTGGCGCAACTACGACTCGCTGCGCTGGGTCGGAGATCAGCTGGTCCTGCGACTGCGGGCGGAGCCGACGGATGCGGATGTCGCAGCGCTGAACCAGGAGTTCGGCGGTCTGCTGTCCGAAGGGGTGATCGAGCGCATCGAACCGGTCCAGGCCGAGGTGGTCGACCGTGATCTCCTCGAACTGCCAAGGCTCGGATTGCGGCTGCGTCGGCGTGAGGTCGGTGCCCTCTACCGACTGATCGGTGCGATCAACGCGCTTCCCTCCGCACCCTGAGGACCTGTCAGTCGGTGTCGGTCTGCTCGCGCGCCGCGATGCGCCCAGCGAAGTCACTCATCGCGATCGGGCGGTTCAGAATCCTCTCGGCCGCGCGATGCCCGGAGTACAGCGCCGCGCCCACCGTCGCCGGTTCGTCGCCCCACGTCGCCTCGCCCGCGAAGTGCAGCACGCCGTCGACCGGACCGGCCAGCGCATCGTGATCACGGTGGGAAGAGCCGACGGCGAGGTGGGAGTAGGAGCCGAACGAGAACGGGTCATCGCCCCAGTGCGTGATCCAGTGCGCGACGGGCCTCCCCACGCGCTCGCCGTACATCGCGCGCAGACTGGCGAGTGCGTCGTCGATCACCGCGTCGTCGGACCGCCCCTGCTGATACCGGCCGAAGGGTCCGGCGGCGAAGGTCAGCAGCGTCGGGCGTCCGCTGACCGCGGAGACGTCGTACCAGGAGTGCCAGTGCTCGCCGGCCTCACCGAGGGCGCGCAGCACGTAGCTGTCCTCCGACCAGAATCGCGCCGGGAACTGCAGGAAGAGTTTGTTGAAGACGCCCATGCCCAGGCGCGCGATGGGTCCGGCGACCTGCTCGGGCAGCGCCGGTTCGAACTCGATCGCTCCTGTCTTGAGCACGCCGAGCGGAACTGTGACGACGACGTGGCTCGCCGCGAAATCACCCCGATCGGTCGAGACCACCACGCCGTCGCGAGAACGGCTGACCCGGGTGACGACGTGGTCGAGCCGTACGTCGAGTCCCCGGGCGATCCGCTGCGGCAGCTCGTCGTACCCGCGGGGGAAGATCACCTCATCGCCCTCGATCGCATCCTCGTCGAGGCCGTGCGCGTCGAGATCTCCGATCCAGGCACCGCACTGCTCCTCGACACGGTGCCGGAAGAACTCGCGCACCTCGTCGATGCGCTCCGGCGTCCAGCCTGAACGGTCCAGAACCCGCTCGGTGACGTCGAGATACGTGTCGCCGGGCGCGGAGCGCGCGATCTCATCGGCCAGCGCGAGGTCGGCCCACGCGACGTCGGCGACCCAGCGCTCGGTGGCCTCGGCATCCATCGGGTCGCCATCGCCGTCGAAATTCTCGATCGGCCGGCCGCCGGCCTGGAAGCTCCCGACGGTGAACTCGATCGTGGGGATGCCGAGCGTCCGGACCAGATCCCAGAGCGGCGAATCGGTGATCCCGTGGATCCACGAGGCGCCGAGATCGACGGCGAAGCCGGCGGAGCGGTCGGTGTGCATCCGACCGCCGATGCGATCGCGTGCCTCGAGGAGGAGCACGCGCCGGCCGGCATCCGCCAGCATCCGGGCGCTGGTCACGCCCGACATCCCGGCCCCGATGATGATCGTGTCGAACGCGGTCACTGGTCCTCCTGGGGCCCCGGGGCGGCGGGCGGCGGTCCCGTGCGTCGCGCCGAGCGGTGGCCACAGGGTATCGTGGTACGGATGTCGGCGTGTGAACAAGCGCCGACGAGAGCTGAATAGGGAGTCGTCATGGACATCGAACTGAGTCTGCTGCGTGGGATCGAGAAGGAGAAGGCGATCCCCTTCGACGAACTCGTCCGGATCATCGAACAGGCCGTCCTGACCGCTTACTCGAAGCATGTCGCCGCCGATGGGACCACGCCGGAGGGCGTCCGCGTCGAACTCGACCGCAAGTCCGGCCACGTCGCCGTGCTGCAGGTCGTCAAGGACGAAGAGGGCGCGATCATCGGCGAGGAGGATGCCACCCCCGACGACTTCGGACGTATCGCGGCCTTCGCGGCGAAGCAGGTCATCAGCCAGCGGCTGCGCGACATCGCCGACGACGTCGTACTCGGAGATTTCAAGGACAAGGAAGGCGACATCGTCGCCGGTGTCATCCAGCAGGGGCCGAATCCGCGGATGATCCACGTCGATCTCGGCGCCGTCGAGGCGATCCTCCCTCCTGAGGAGCAGGTGCCCGGCGAGGAGTACACCCACGGTTCCCGCATCCGCGTCTACGTCACCAGCGTCGCCAAGGGCATGAAGGGCCCGCAGATCACCGTCTCGCGCACGCACCCCGGACTGGTCCGCAGGCTGTTCGCGCTCGAGGTGCCCGAGATCGCGGCGGGTCTCGTCGAGATCGTCGCGCTCGCCCGCGAGGCGGGGCACCGCACGAAGATCGCGGTGAGGTCGGACGACCCCTCCATCAACGCCAAGGGCGCGTGCATCGGCGAACTCGGCCGGCGCGTGCGGGCGGTGACCGAGGAACTGGCGGGGGAGAAGATCGACATCGTCGATTACAACCCCGAGCTCGCGGCTTTCGTGGCCAACGCGCTGTCACCGGCGAAGGTCACCAGCTCGTTCATCCTGGATGCCGGAACCAAGGCTGTGCGGGCCCTCGTGCCCGACTACCAGCTGTCGCTCGCCATCGGCAAGGAAGGCCAGAATGCACGTCTGGCGGCCAAGCTGACCGGCGCGAAGATCGACATCCAGCCGGACAGCGTCCTGGACTGAGCCGATGGCCTGCGCAGAGACTCTCGGCGGCGCGGTGTAAGATGGAACCCGTACGAACGTGCGTCGGCTGTCGCACCCGTGCTTCTCGCTCCGCCCTCCTCAGGGTGGTTTCCCAGAACAACATCCTCATCATCGATGAGCGTGCGGTTCTGCCGGGGAGAGGCGCGTGGCTGCATCCGACGCAGGAATGCATGGATGCCGCGCTGCGGCGCCGCGCTTTCGCACGAGCCCTCCGTGTGTCCGCACCACTGGACACGCAGACCATCGAACAATACCCACCAAGAAACAAAGGCTGATACGGCTATGGAAACAAAGTGAACGGCTCGAAATGAGACCCGTCCGCGACTAGTGGTCTGCCCTGTCTGGGTGGACCGACCCTGACAGGAGAATTGTGGCTGGAAAACCACGCGTACACGAGATCGCCGCCGAACTTGGCGTCGACAGCAAGGTCGCTCTTGCAAAGCTGAAGGAACTCGGCGAATTCGTCAAGAGTCCTTCCTCGACCATCGAACCGCCGGTGGCGCGCAAGCTGCGCGCCGCGATCGAGGCCGACGGCGCTGCGAAGCCCGCAGAAGCCGCGGCCCAGCCGGCCGCCAAGGCCGCGTCGGCCAAGCCCGGAGCTGCAAAGCCCGGTGCGGCGAAGCCGACCGGCCCGACCCCGGGACCGAAGCCCGGCCCCAAGCCCGCTCCGGAGGCTCCCGCCCCCGCAGCACCCGCCCCCGTCGCTGAGACGCCTGCTCCGGCTGCGCAGGATGCTCCGGCTGCTGCGAAGGCGGAAACCGCGACGCCGAAGGCCGACGGCGCGGCTCCCACACCTGGCGGGCCTCGTCCCGGCAACAACCCGTTCTCCTCGGCGCAGGGCATGGGCCAGCGACCGGCTGGTCCGCGTCCCGGCAACAACCCCTTCGCTTCGGCGCAGGGGATGGGCCAGCGTCCGAGTCCGACGCCCGGCAACATCCCGCGTCCGCAGGCTCCGCGTCCCGGCGCTCCGCGTCCGGGTGCACCCCGCCCAGGCGGTCCTGCTCGTCCCGGCGCTCCGCGCGGCGGACAGGGTGGCGGTCGTCCCGGTGGCGCACCGTTCCAGCAGCGTCCAGGCGGCCCCGGTCGTCCCGGCGGCGCAGGCGGCCCCGGTGGCGCAGGCGGACCCGGTGCACGTCCCGGCGGCGGTGGCGGTTTCGCCGGTCGTCCCGGTGGCGGCGGTGGTCGTGGCCGTGGTCCCGGCGGCGGTACCGCAGGTGCCTTCGGCAAGGGCGGCGGCAAGAGCAAGCAGCGCAAGTCGCGGCGGGCGAAGCGGCAGGAATTCGAGATGCGGAGTGCCCCGGTCGTCGGTGGCGTCAACGTCACCCGCGGCAACGGCGAGATCATTCGCATGCGTCGTGGAGCGTCCATCGCGGACTTCGCCGACAAGATCGAGACGCTGACCGGTTACACGGTGCAGCCCGGAACCCTCGTCACCATCCTCTTCAACCTCGGCGAGATGGCCACGGCCACCGAGTCGCTGGATGAGGCGACGTTCGAGGTGCTCGGCGCCGAGCTCGGCTACAAGATCCAGATGGTCTCGCCCGAGGACGAGGACAAGGAGCTCCTCGAGGGCTTCGGTCTCAACCTCGAGCAGGAGCTGGAGGAGGAGAACGAGGACGACCTCGAGATCCGTCCGCCGGTCGTCACCGTCATGGGTCACGTCGACCACGGTAAGACCCGGCTCCTCGACGCGATCCGTCAGACCAACGTCATCGAGGGTGAAGCCGGTGGCATCACCCAGCACATCGGTGCCTACCAGGTCTGGACCGAGCACGAGGGCATCGAACGCGCCATCACCTTCATCGACACCCCTGGTCACGAGGCGTTCACCGCCATGCGTGCCCGTGGTGCGCAGGTCACCGACCTCGCGATCCTGGTGGTCGCGGCCGACGACGGCATCATGCCGCAGACGGTCGAGGCGCTCAACCACGCCCAGGCGGCCAACGTGCCGATCGTGGTCGCGGTGAACAAGGTCGACAAGCCCGACGCCAACCCGGCCAAGGTGCGCCAGCAGCTCACCGAGTACGGTCTGGTCGCCGAGGAGTACGGCGGAGACGTCATGTTCGTCGATGTCTCGGCCCGCGCCGGTACCGGCATCCAGGAGCTCCTGGACGCCGTGCTGCTCGCGGCCGACGCCGGCCTCGACCTGACCGCGAACCCGAACAAGTCCGCACGCGGCGTCGCCATCGAGGCGAAGCTCGACAAGGGCCGCGGTTCGATCGCGACGGTGCTCATCCAGTCCGGAACGCTGCGTGTCGGCGACTCGATCGTCGCAGGCACGGCATATGGCCGTGTCCGAGCGATGCTCGACGAGAACGGCGATGCGGTCGAAGAGGCCTACCCGTCCCGTCCGGTCCAGGTGCAGGGTCTGAACTCCGTGCCCCGCGCCGGTGACGTGTTCCTCGTCACCGACGAGGACCGCCTGGCCCGCCAGATCGCTGAGAAGCGTGAAGCGGTCGAGCGCAACGCGCAGCTGGCCAAGGCCCGCAAGCGCATCTCGCTCGAGGACTTCACCCGTGCACTCGAAGAGGGCAAGGTCGAGTCGCTCAACCTCATCATCAAGGGTGACGTGTCCGGTGCCGTCGAGGCGCTGGAGGAGTCGCTCCTCAAGATCGAGGTCGACGACTCGGTGCAGCTGCGCATCATCCACCGCGGTGTCGGTGCGATCACCGAGTCCGACGTCAACCTCGCGACGATCGACAATGCGATCATCGTGGGCTTCAACGTCCGCCCCGACACGAAGGCGCGCGAGCGCGCTTCTCGCGAAGGTGTGGACATCCGGTTCTACTCGGTGATCTACAACGCCATCGACGAGGTCGAGAACTCCCTCAAGGGAATGCTCAAGCCGGAGTACGAAGAGGTCCAGTCGGGTGTCGCCGAGATCCGCGAGGTGTTCCGCTCCTCGAAGTTCGGCAACATCGCCGGTGTCATCGTGCGGTCGGGAACGATCACGCGAAACGCCAAGGCTCGCGTCATCCGCGACGGAGTCGTCCTCGCGGACGGCCTCGCCATCGAGTCGCTCAAGCGATTCAAGGACGACGTCACCGAGGTTCGCACGGACTACGAGGCTGGTATCGGCCTCGGCAAGTTCAACGACATTCAGATCGGCGACGAGATCGAGACCATCGAACTCGTCGAGAAGCCTCGCGGCTGATCAGTTCGATATCTTCGGGCGAGGGTGCGCTGAGCATCCTCGCCCGAAGGCTTCGTGGAGAGGAAGAGAACAATGGCTGGTGAACGACAGGCCCGTCTCGCCGATCGCATCCGTGTGATCCTGGCTGAGCGTCTGGAGAAGGGGCTGCGCGACCCGCGTCTCGGATTCGTCACTCTCACCGATGTCCGAGTGAGCGGCGATCTGCAGCATGCCTCGGTGTTCTACACCGTGCTCGGCACGGAAGAGGAGCGCATCGCCAGCGGTGCGGCACTCGCATCAGCCACAGGGATGCTGCGCAGCGAGGTCGGACGGCAGCTGAGCACGCGCCTCGTGCCCACACTCGAGTTCATCCCTGATGCACTGCCGGAGAACGCCGACCACATCTCGGCTCTGCTGCGTCAAGCTCGCGAGCGCGATGCAGCTGTCGCCGGAATCGCCGCTTCGGCCGTGCACGCCGGCGACGCCGACCCGTACGTCAAGCCGCGGGAGCTCGACGACGACGAGGCGTGATCGCATCACCTCACCTTTGTAAGCGCTGCTAACATTTGTGACACGCGACGATGAGGTGAGCGGAGACAGGTGTGGCTGCGACGTATGCGAGCAGCGGAGGAGCGACGCGTTCGCACCGAAGCCCTGAGCTGGTCGGGCAATTGCTGGAGCACCTCCGGGAGCGGGATCTGCTGATCGCGCCCCATGTCGCGGCAGGTCTGTTCCGTGAACTCGACGGCGACACGCAGGCGATCGCAGAGGTCGCCGCGGAGCTCTCCGCCGGTGAACGTCGTGGAACCCGTGCGCTGCCGGATCCGCTTCCGCTGACCGCTGCGGTCGCCACCCGGTTCGCAGATCTCGTCCTGGCGCCGTGGGAGCGACGGACGCTGCTGGCTGCGGCCGTCGACGACCGCACCGAAGTGCTCCGTGCGGTGTCGGGGCGATCGATGGCGGACATCATCACCAGCGAGATCAGTTCCGGTCTGCTGCTCGTCGCCGGGCACTTCGCGTTCGTCGACCCTCGGCTGCGCATCTGGGTGCACGAGGGCGCCGGCCTGTCCGAGCGCACAGCGGTCCACGCCGCCCTGCACCGCGCATACGATCAGATCGGCGACGAGCGGCGTGCCCTCTGGCATCGGTCGCTGAGCACCATGCAGGGCGATTCCGCGCTGGTGCACCCGCTCCTGGAACTGTCGCGTCATGCCGCGGCCGAGGGAGACGCGACGCGCTCGTTCGCCGTGGCGAGGGAGGCGGCAGGTCACGCCGATACGGACGCCCTCGTCGAGGCGCGGATCGCTGCGGGGATGGCTGCGCTCCGCGGCGGGTGGGTGGATGATGCCGCCGACCTGCTCGGCGCCGTGGTCGACGAGGACTCCCGACGCGACAGACGCCCCGACGGCGTGGCCGCAGCAGGGCTCGTCGTGGCGAATACGCTGCGCAGCGGGACCGTCCCGGTCGTCGATGCTGCCCGTCTCCGGCCGGTTGATGCCGGAGTCGGGATGTGGCGCGACTGGGGACGACTCGCCGCGGTGGCGGCGATGCTGAGCACGGAGCGCAACGCCGGCGCGGAGAGCAGGAAGTGGGCGGCGATGGCCCACGAGGCCGATGCGGCATGCACGGCAGGAGGTGCGCTGAGCGGCCCCGCCGACGCCTGGGCGGCGATGGTCGTCGGTGATGAAATCACGGAGATCCGCGGTGATGCGCCGCTCCGGCGCATCCTTCTGGCACTGCGGAGCGGGCTCTCGGGCGACACCGCAGGCGGACTCCAGCTGCTGGCCGCAGACGACCGGATCGACGGCCGAGGAACGGACACGCGAGGATTCGATCGCAGTCCGGTGGTCGAGGCCTACCGGGCGACAGCCGTGGCACTGCTGCGCCTCTGGTCCGGAGACCTGCGTGCCGCGCACGAGGTCCTCATGCGCGCGGCGGTCTCAGTGCCGCTCGCGCTTCCATTCGCCGGCCTCGCCGTCGCGTTGATGCGCCTGGTGGAACAGGCCAGGACGGGATGCCGGAGTGCCGTGTCCGAGGCGCTCGAGTTCGCTCTGCCGCAGGCGCTGCACAGCGACCACCTCGTGGAGGACGGGATCAGCGCGTACCTGGAAGGTCGGTTCGACGAGGCGGCGACGCACGTGCGGTTGTGGGCTGATCGCGACGCCCCCGCCTTCTGTCTCGGTCTGCCCGGCCTGGACGAGGTGGGCCCTGTCACTCTTCCGAATCTCATCGAGCCCGAGGACATCACCGCAGCACGCCGCCTTCGCATCCAGATCCGCGCGGCGCGCGTGAATGCGTGGGGACAGGACTACCAGGCGGCCGCCGACGCCGGCCGCATGATCAGATCGTCGTTCGAGCGCGGCAGGGTCGAGGCGCTCCTCGGCACGACCTGCGTCACGCGCGGCGATCTGGGCGCCGGAGTACGGCATCTGCAGGCGGCACGGAGTCTGTTCGCCGCGTCGGGCGCCGACGCGTGGAGATCTGCCGTGGATGCCCGGCTGCTGCGCCTCGGGGAGCTGGTCACGGAGAGGTCCAGCCTGCCGACGGCTCCCATCCCGGTATGCTCCGCCGACCCCTTGGCGGCGTGCCGTGCGGCGTGGGAACCGGTGCTCACCGATCGAGAACTGCAGGTCGCGATGCTCGTGGCCGAGGGAAACAGCAACCGTGAGATCGCATCGCGGCTGCACGTGTCGGTGCGGACCGTGGAGGTCCATGTCGGACGGCTGTTCGTGAAGTTCGATGTGCGCACACGCGCTGAGCTCACGGTGCTGGCTCATCGGACGAACCAGTACGCCTGAGCGTCCGTCGATGCGGGACACCCGTGCGCCGCGCGCATGACGGCCCCATGTGGTTAACCCCGATGCGCCCCCGGGAACGCCGTCAATAGCGTCAGACCACCGCATCTCCCGCTCGTCATCGAGTACGGGAGGGAACAGGATGCGGATGCTCCGGCATCCGCCCGACGAAGGAAGATCATGACGAGACCTGAACGATCCCGGCGCGGCATCGCCGCCGCGCTCGCGACGCTGGCCACGGCGGCGACCGTGGCCGCACTCGCCACCGTCGCCGCAGTGCCGGCCGCGGCTGCCACGGAGACCCAGAGCGTTTCGGCCGAGGAGCCGAGCGCGTTGAACGGCTACCGCACCGTCGGCTACTTCGCGCAATGGGGCGTGTACGGGCGGGGTTTCCAGGCGAAGCAGCTGGACGTGTCCGGTGCCGCCGCCGACCTCACCCACATCAACTACGCGTTCGGCAACATCCACCACGAGACCTTGAAGTGCTTCATCGCCAACAAGGCGCAGGGCACAGGCCCGAACGGCTCCGACGGTGCGGGTGATGCCTGGGCCGACTTCGGGATGGGGTATACCGCGGCGAACTCGGTCTCGGGGGTCGCCGACAGCTGGGACCAGCCGCTGGCCGGGTCTTTCAACCAGCTCAAGCAGCTCAAGCAGAAGAACCCGGACCTCAACGTCATGCTGTCGCTCGTCGGCTGGACCTGGTCGAAGAACTTCTCGGCGGCCGCTGCGACCGACGCAACCCGGAAGACGTTCGTCTCCAGCTGCATCGACCTCTACATCAAGGGCAACCTGCCCGTCATCGACGGACGCGGCGGCCCCGGAGCTGCTGCCGGAGTCTTCGACGGCTTCGACATCGACTGGGAGTGGCCCGGCTCGCAGAACGGCGAGGTCGGGAACATCGTGGACGAGGCGAACGACAGGGCGAACTTCAAGGCCCTGCTGAAGGAGTTCCGCACGCAGCTGGATGCGCTGTCCGTCACGACCGGAAAGGACTACCAGTTGTCGGCGTTCCTGCCGGCGAATCCGGCCGACATCGAGGCCGGAGGATGGAACGACCCTGCGCTGTTCGGCTATCTCGACTTCGGCAACATCCAGGGTTACGACCTTCACGGCGCGTGGGACGCGGGACTCACCGGCCATCAGGGCAACCTGTACGACGACCCCGCCGACACCCGCGCGGAGGCCAGGCAGTTCAGCGTCGATCAGAGCGTGCGCGAATATCTCAAGACCGGGATCGACCCGGCGCAGCTCGGCATGGGTCTCGCCGCCTACGGGCGAGGCTGGCAGGGAGCGACATCCGCGGACGCCTGGGGTCCGGCGACCGGGGCGGCGCCGGGGACGTGGGAGAAGGGCAACGAGGACTACGACAAGTTGAAGAGCCTCGGCACCGGCCACTACGACGCGACGATCGGCGCCGCATGGCGCTACGACGGCAGCCAGTGGTGGAGCTACGACGACACCCGCAGCGTCACGCAGAAGGCCGCATACATCGTCGAGCACGAGCTGGGCGGCGGTATGTGGTGGGAGCTCTCCGGAGACCGCCAGGGCGAGCTGATCGGCACACTCGCCGATCAGCTGCGCGCGGCGACGCCCGGCGGAGCGACCGATCCCACGGACCCGACGGATCCGACGGACCCGACCGATCCCACAGACCCGACCGATCCCACAGACCCGACCGATCCCACAGACCCGACCGATCCCACAGACCCCGGCACGTGTGACGCTGCGGCATGGTCTTCGACGGCCGTCTACACCGGCGGCGCAGCGGTCTCGCATGGAGGATCCGAGTACACCGCGAAGTGGTGGACCCAGGGTGACACTCCGGGAACGAGCGCGGTGTGGGCGCTCGTCGAGGCGTGTGGGACGGACCCGACGGACCCGACGGACCCGACGGATCCGACTGATCCCGGTGTCTGCGATGCGGCGGCCTGGTCGCCGGAGGCGGTCTACACGGGCGGCGCGACCGCGTCCTACCAGGGTTCTGAGTACACCGCGAAGTGGTGGACGCAGGGGGAGGCGCCCGGTTCAGTCGAGTGGGGAGCATGGGGTCTGACCGGCACGTGCTAGCGGCCTGACCAGACCGAAGGGTGCCCCGGGCCGCGGTCCGGGGCACCCTTCTGTCCGGCGTAGGCGTTTTGCTACCCTGTGCCTAGCCGCGAAGCTCTCTTCGCGCCGGGGGAGTCGAAAGTGAAGACACCGGAGATGCGGCGACGGCGCCGTGCCGAAGGCACGGAGGTCTCGCTCGAGGTCATCGAGAGCATGCTCGATGACCTGCTCGAACATGAGCTGAGCACGGCTCCGCACGTCCTGAGAACCCTCGTCGTGGAACTGAACGCGGATCTGCCCGCAGTGCGCGAAGTCGCCGCCCACCTCACGCCTCAGCAGCGGCACGGGCTCCGGCCGCTTCCGGCGCCGCTTCCGCTCGTGCCGCCGATCGCGAATATGTACGCCGCGATCGAACTCTCCGATGCCGACCGGGATCTGCTGCTGGCCGCGGCTCTGCGACTCGACGATCGTCTCGATCCGCTGCTCGAGTTCGCCACCAGGACTGCGCACGAGATTCTCGTCGGGCCGGCGGGACCGCATCTCGTGATCCACGCAGGCCGCTATCGCTTCGCCGACCCGCGGCTGGCGATCTGGCTGCGGGAGACGACCGCGGCGGCCGTGCAGGTGCGGGTGCACGAACGACTGGAGGCCGTCTTCCGCCGGAGGGGCGATCGGGTGAGCGCTGCCTGGCACCGGGCGAGGTCCTCCCTCCACGGAGACCCCGCGACGGCAGCCGAACTGATCTCGATCGCGCGCGAGCTCTCCGAAGCCGGTGACTCCGATCGCGCCCTCCTTCACGCCGCTGAAGCGGCCGCGCACGCCGCCGGAGTCGAACGCGACGAGGCGCGTCTCGTGGCCGGCGCGGCGGCCATCGGCGCAGGTTACGCCGCGGAGGCGGGCGAGTGGCTGGGGGACCTCTTTCCTGAGGGCGCCGAGCGCTGCCGGCTCCAAGGACTCGGCGGGCTCATCGTCGCACTGGCTCATCTCCATGGCGACGTGCCCGATATCGATCCGGCAGCACTCCGCCCTCGGACGGACGATCACGACGACTGGTACTCCTGGACGAGGGCGGTGGCCCTCGCTGCCGTGCTCTGCGCCGAACGAGGCGACCGAGCCAGGATGCGCACCTGGCTCGATGCGCTGCGCGAAGGATGCGCACGTATCGGCGCGGAGCGGGAGCTGCGCGACCCCGCCGTGGCCCTGAGCTGGCTGCTGACCGGGGAACAGGAGACCATCGCCGTCGAAGGATCCGGTCCCGTCTCCGGCAGCGTGCTCGGAGCTCTGCGTACCGCGCTGGAGGGCGACATCGACGGCGGGCTCCGCACGCTGGCGAACGGCGACGGCTCGATGGGCGGAGAGGCGGACCCGTTCGTCTCCGGCTTCGAGCACAGTCCGCTCGTGCGCGCCTATCGAGACGTGGCCGAGACGTTGCTCCTGGTGTGGCGCGGAGACATATCACTGGCCAGGCAGCGCCTGATCACCGCGTCGATCGCCGCGCCCGTCGCGATGCCGTTCGCCGGGCTCGCCGTGGTGCTCGCGCGTCGCCTCGACCTTGCCGTCCTCGGCACGCTCGGCCCGTTCGCGCGATCGATGACCGCGGCGCTCCCGCCGGGACTCCGGGTGGATCGTCTGGTGGATCGCGGCATCGAAGCGTACCTCGACGGAGCGTTCGCGAAGGCCGCCGCCTACCTGCAGCTCTGGCAGGATCGCGGCGCTCCCGAGACGGCGCTCGGCATTCCTGGTCTGGATGAGGTCGCCCCCGCAGGGGGACAGCGGCACGATGATCGCCGACGTGTCGAGCCTCGCGAGCAGTCGCTGGCGCGGGAACTCCGCCGGCGTGTGAGCGCCGCGGCCGACGGCAGATGGCGCAGCGAATTCGCCGCAGTTCATGCCGAGGCTCGGATGCTGCGCTCGCCGTTCGCGCGAGCGAGGGTGGAGGCGATGCTCGGCGTCCATTCCATGATCCGGGACGACCATGCGACGGCCCGGCGCTACCTGCAGACGGCCCGCAGACTCTTCGCCGACGCCGGTGCCGCGGCATGGGCGGCATCCATCGACAGGCGTCTCGCGCTCTTCCAGCTCCGAGAAGGCCCTCCGGACGAGCCACCCGATCTGCTCGCATCGTGTCGGCACGCGTGGGAGTCATTGCTCACGTCGCGGGAACTCGAGGTCGCGATGCTCGTCGTCGGGGGAGCACCGAACAGAGACATCGCCGAACGGCTGATCGTGTCGGTCCGCACGGTCGAGGTGCACCTCGGGCGCGTGTTCTCGAAGCTCGACGTTCGCACCAGAGTGGAACTGACGGTGCTCGCACACCGCACCAGCCGGCATCTCTGAGACGCGCCGCGCGATATCCCGATCACCGCGGCAGCGAGAGCAGGAGTTCGGATGCCTCGGCGAGGCCGTCGGCGATGAGCGAGTCGATCGCCCTGTCGCGCTGCCGAGGGTCCGGCCAGTCCGGGATCACCGACGGCATCGGCACCGCTGCGGGTGCCGCGTCGCGGAGCATCCTGAGCACAGCGCCACGTGCCTGCCGGTCCGACCCCTCGTAAGCGGCCTGCCGCCTCCGGGTGTCGGGGGTGTCCGGCCTGCCGGCCGCCACCCACGCGCAGTCCGCGCGGAGCGGACACCGATCGCATTTCGGTGCGCGGGCCGTGCACACGGTGGCGCCGAGCTCCATCGCCGCCGCGTTGAACACCGCCGATTCGGCGTCCGCCGCCGGCAGCAACGACTCCATCAGCGCGAGGTCGCGTCGGGACGCCGCCGCCGGCTGTCCCTTTCCCTCGATCGCCCTGGCCAGCACCCGGCGGGTGTTGGTGTCGACGACGGGGTGCCGGTCGCCGTAGGCGAAGACGGCGACCGCTCGAGCTGTGTAGTCGCCGATCCCGGACAGCGTCAGGAGCGCGTCGACTTCGCGGGGCACCACGCCGTCATGTCGCTCTGTGATCTCGATCGCCGCGCGATGCAGCCAGAGGGCTCGGCGCGGATAGCCGAGGTTGGCCCACTGCTGCACCACCTCGGCCGGAGTGGCGGCCGACATAGCCCGCGGCGTCGGCCATCGCGTCAGCCACGCATCCAGATGCGGGATCACCCTGGCAACCGGCGTCTGCTGCAGCATGAACTCGCTGACCAGCGTTCCCCACGCCCCGTACTGTTCGTGGAACGCGGCACGCCGCCACGGCAGATCGCGGGCGCTGAGCCGGTACCAATCCGACAACTGCGCCCGCCGAACAGACGGAGATGTCGGGTACACGGGCACCCTTCCAGCCTAGGACGGAGAGCGCGCTGCGCGCTCGCTCCGGCAACGAGCCCGCCCCGGCGCCTCGGTAGGCTGGGAGGATGGTCTCGCCCGGCATCCTCCTCGTCGACAAGCCCGCGGGCATCACCAGCCACGACGCGGTCGCGCGCACTCGCAAGGCGTTCGGCACACGCAAGGTCGGGCACGCCGGCACGCTCGACCCGATGGCCACCGGACTGCTCGTGATCGGGATCGAAGGCGCCACCCGGCTCCTCACCTACATCGTCGGCGCGGACAAGACCTATGAGGCGACGATCCGCCTCGGGCAGACCACCTCGACCGACGACGCGGACGGCGAGATCATCGTTCGCGCTGAGGAAACGGCCTGGGAGGCGGTCACCCCGGAGCGTATCGCCGAGGGCATCGCCGTGCTCACCGGTGCGATCTCGCAAGTGCCCAGTTCGGTGTCGGCCATCAAGGTCGACGGGCGCCGCGCATACGACAGGGTGCGCGCGGGGGAGGAGGTCATCCTCGCCGCCCGTGACGTGGTCGTCTCCCGATTCGACGTGATCGCCGAGCGTGCCGGTTCCGGTACCCTCGATCTCGATGTCATCGTCGACTGCTCCTCCGGCACCTACATCCGCTCACTGGCGCGCGACCTCGGCGCATCCCTCGGCGTGGGCGGTCACCTCACCGCGCTGCGCCGGACCAGAGTGGGCTCCTTCGACGTCGCGGATGCCGTCGGCATCGACGACCTCGCGGGTGCTGCGACCCTCACTGCGGCCGACGCAGCAGCACGAATCCTCGAAGCGCTCCCGGTGACGGCGGAGGAAGCGCGAGACCTGCGACACGGCAAACGTCTCGCGGGTCAGGCATCACGGCTCACCGGTGCGCTCGCGGCAGCCGTCGATCCGGACGGGGCACTCGTGGGCATCATCGAGAAACGCGGCGACGACCTCAAGAGTGCAATGAACATGCCCGAGGCAGCCTCGTGATCCTCTGGTTCACCATCGCCCAGATCTCCGTGGCGGTCGCCGCCGGCGTCTTCTGCATCGTGGCCGGCCTCGTCGGTCGCCGCCCCAGCGACATCTCGGTCGGCGCCCTCGCCCTCGTGGAGTTGCTCCTCGTCGTCCAGGTGGTCGTCGCGATCATCGCGCCCCTGGCCGGGAACCCGCCCACCGGTGATCTGCTGGAGTACTGGGTGTACCTCGTCTCCGCGGTGCTCCTGCCGGTCGGGGCAGTGTTGTGGGCGCTGATGGAGCGCAGCCGCTGGAGCACCGTGATCCTCGGCGTTGCTGGCCTTGCCATCGCGATCATGCTCTGGCGCATGCAGGTCATCTGGACGATCCAGATCGCCTGAGCCGGACCGCTCCCGTTCGCGGTGCCGGTCGCGGAGTCCGGCCGGTCCCTGCGCATCTAGGATGGAATGCGCTATGAGCTCCTCCGTTCCCACCCCTCGGATGACCGGTGTCGGCCGTGTCCTCGTGATCGTCTACGCCGTGATGGCGCTCGCCGCGACCGGGCGGAGCGTGGTGCAGATCATTCGCCGCTTCGATGAGGCGCCGCTCGCGTACGCTCTGTCGGCGGTCGCGGCCGTCGTCTATCTGCTGGCGACTCTCGCGCTGGTGCTCGCCGGACGGCGCGGCTGGTACGCCGTCGCCTGGGTGGCGATCGTGTTCGAGCTCACCGGCGTGGTCGTCGTCGGCTCGCTCAGCCTCCTGATGCCGGAGCTCTTCCAGCACGAGACCGTCTGGTCGCTGTTCGGGATCGGATACCTGTTCATCCCCCTGGTACTGCCCGTGTTCGGGATCTGGTGGCTGCGGACGCATCGTCCGGTCGGGGCCCCGCAGCTCGCGGAGACGACAGCGTGATCGTCTTCCGCGACCCTGCGCAGATCCCGGCCGACTTCGGCCGCTCGGTCGTCGCGATCGGGAAGTTCGACGGCGTGCACGCCGGTCATCGCGCGGTCATCCGCCGGCTGAAGGACGAGGCCGCCGCATCCGGTGCCAGTGCCGTCGCCGTCACCTTCGACCGGAATCCGCTCGCCGTGCTGCGACCGGATCGCTGCCCGGAGAACGTCGTGACCGTCGAGCGCAAGCTCGAACTGCTCGGCGAACTCGACCTCGACGCGACCCTCCTGCTCACGTTCGACGAGGCGATGGCTGCGCGCAGCGCCGAGGAGTTCATCGTCGACATCCTGGTCGGGGCGCTCCGCGTCTCGACGGTGCTCGTCGGCGAGGACTTCCGCTTCGGCCGAGGAGGGGCGGGCGATCCCGCGCTGCTGCGTGCCCTCGGCCCGCAGCACGGCTTCTCCGTCGGCGTCGTCGACGACGTCTACCTGCCGGGTTCCGATCGCCGGGTGTCGTCCACCTGGATCCGCGAACTGCTCATCGAGGGAGACGTCGCAACCGCCGCGCTCGTCCTCGGCCGCAACGTCGACGTGCGCGGCGAGGTCGTGCACGGGCTGAAGCGCGGCCGCGAGCTCGGATTCCCGACCGCGAATCTCTCCGCCGTCGTCGACGCCTTCGTGCCCGCCGACGGCGTATACGCCGGCTGGCTCGTCGACCACGACACCGGGATCCGCCATCAGGCGGCGATCTCGGTGGGGACGAACCCCACCTTCGACGACGTGCTCGTGCGCCAGGTGGAGGCACACGTCCTCGGCGAGACCGATCTCGATCTGTACGGGCACGATGTGAGTGTCGAGTTCGTCCAGCGCCTGCGGGGGATGGTCGCGTTCGAAGGCATCGACAAGCTCAAGGAGCAGATGGCCACCGACGTCGCCGAGGCCGAAGCGCTGCTGGCCGACCCGGCGTGATTTGCGTCGCGGCTCGACGTCTCGCGGCGATTCTGGCGTAGACTGTCGATCGTTCCCGGCGAACCTCGCGCGTCAGTCGTGCGTCGGCGGGAACGAGATCTACTGTTCGTACGGTCCTGGCACACGCCACACGCGGACATCGAGAACGGCTCAGGCACCCTCGGGGTACCTCGGCATTCACGCTCAGGAGGAGCATGCCGACTACGGCAACCGCCGCCACGCGGCGCAAGAAGACGTCCCGTCGTGACGAAGACGCCCCCCTCATCCCGATTCTCGCGCGCAAAGTGCGCGAGATCGAGGCGAAGTCGCAGCGCGGCAAGCTGGGCCCGACGAACCGGGTGAAGTTCCAGGTGATCGCGTTCCTGGTGCGTGAGGAGCGCGCCAGGGTGAAGGCGGATGCCGAGCTCGGCGACCCGGCACGCGCCGAACTGCTGAAGCGACTGGACGGGGTCGCGACGATCCTCGCCAAGACCGCGGCGCGCGACACTTCGCTCATCCAGCTGCTCGAAGCGGATCAGGCCACCTCCCCGGTGGCGAAGCGGATGCGGCGCGACTGGCTCCTGGAGTCGGGCGCTGAGCTCGCGCCGGAAGAGCTCATCATCGTCGACATCGCCCCGGTCCAGGCGCCCGTCGTGCCCGCCGGGATCGCAGAGCGCCAGGTCACCCCGGCGTCCGTCGAGGCCCGCCAACTCGCGAACCCGTTCCTCGAGCCCGACCTCACCCCGAGAGCGGCGACGACACCGCGCCGCCGGCTCGACGGCTGGGAGCTCATGGGACCGCTCTACAAGTCGTTCGAGACCGGAGCGGGCGGAGCCGTGGCGAGCATGGACCTGCCCCCGGCGCCCGAGTTCGACCACGTGTCTCCCAAGGGGCTCGAGGTCATGGTGCACCAGGCGCGCTTCCTCGAAGAGGTGAGGGCGGGGCATCGCAGCTTCCTCCTCGCCGACGAACCCGGACTCGGCAAGACGGCGCAGTCGGCCCTCGCGGCTTCCGTCGCCGGCGCCTACCCGCTGCTGGCGGTGGTGCCGAACGTCGTGAAGATGAACTGGGCGCGCGAGGTGGAGCGGTGGACGCCCAACCGGCGCGCCACCGTGATCCAGGGCGACGGTGACGACATCGACGCCTTCGCCGACGTCTTCATCGTGAACTACGAGATCCTGGACCGGCACTTGTCCTGGCTCGGCTCGCTCGGCCTGCGGGGCATGGTCGTCGACGAGGCGCACTTCATCAAGAACCTCTCCTCGCAACGCTCGCAGAACGTGCTGGCGCTGGCCTCCCGGGTGCGCGAGCGCACTCCGGGCGGCAACCCGCTGATGCTTGCCCTCACCGGAACACCGCTGATCAACGACGTCGAGGACTTCGACGCGATCTGGCGGTTCCTCGGGTGGACCACCGGCGAGAAGCCCGGCCCGGAACTCATGGAGAAGCTGGACGCCACGGGGCTCACCCCCGCAGACAAGGCCTTCTACCCGGAGGCCCGCGAAGCGGTGATCTCGATGGGGATCGTCCGTCGCAAGAAGAAGGACGTCGCTGCCGACCTTCCGGACAAGCTCATCGCGGACCTCCCCGTGCAGCTGGATGACGAGTTCGGGCGCAGCATCCGCCAAGCCGAGCGCGAACTGGGGGAGCGGCTGGCGGCGAAGTACCGTCGCATCGTCGATGCCCGTTCCTCGTCCGGGTCGAAGAGCCTGTGGACGGGTACGCCGGGCGAGATCGACGACGACATCATCCGCCTGGTGGCCAACAACGAGCTCGAAGAGTCGAAGGCGGCCGGCACCGGCGGAGACAACGTCTTCACGATGGTGCGCCGGATCGGCCAGGCGAAGGCCCAGCTCGCAGCCGACTACGCCGCGCAGCTGCAGCGCTCGGTGGGCAAGGTCGTGTTCTTCGCGAAGCACATCGACGTGATGGACCGGGCGGAGGCGCACTTCGCCTCGGCCGGCATCCGCTCGGTCTCGATCCGAGGCGACCAGACCTCCACCGCGCGTCAGCAGGCGATCGACGACTTCAACGGCGATCCGTCCGTCGGCATCGCGGTCTGCTCGCTCACCGCGGCCGGCGTCGGCCTCAACCTGCAGGCGGCCTCGAACGTGGTGCTCGCCGAACTCAGCTGGACCGCCGCGGAGCAGACGCAGGCGATCGACCGGGTGCACCGCATCGGGCAGGATGAGCCGGTCACCGCATGGCGGATCATCGCCGCGCACACGATCGACACCAAGATCGCGGAGCTGATCGATCAGAAGCAGGGCCTCGCCGCGCGTGCGCTCGACGGCGAAGCCGTCGACGACTCCGCAGCCGAGCCCGTGCAGCTGGCGGCGCTCATGCACCTGCTGCGTCAGGCGCTCGACGGTTCCTGATCCGTACCTCGAGGAGCGCGTTAAGAAACGCGCTTCTTGAGGGGCGGGCGACCTTCGAAATTCCACTTCGATGGAAGATCTGCGATTCGGCCGATGTGGCGTGTCAAGATCCGGGGTTTTCGCGTGCCCCGAATGGCGCCCGGTGGTGCTTCGGCGCTAGTGTCGAGGCAGGCAGCGTCGCCTCTTTCCCCCTTTCCCGAAGTCAGAAGGCAGCAGCATGAAGATCGGCATCCTGACGAGCGGCGGCGACTGCCCCGGACTCAACGCGGTCATTCGCGGAATCGTCCTCAAAGGCACGACGACGTACGACGTCGAGTTCGTCGGCATCCGCAACGGATGGCGCGGCGTGGTCGACGGCGACTTCTTTCCGCTCACGCGTCACGAGGTGAAGGGGCTGTCCAAGGCCGGCGGAACGATCCTGGGCACCAGCCGCACGAACCCCTACGAAGGTGCTCGCGGCGGTGCCGAGAACATCGCGAAGACCCTGTACGGCCACAAGATCGACGGCATCGTCGCGATCGGCGGCGAGGGCACGCTGGCGGCGGCCGATCGTCTGTCCAAGGACGGCATCAACGTGATCGGGGTCCCGAAGACCATCGACAACGACCTGCGCGCCACCGACTACTCGTTCGGCTTCGACACCGCGGTGAACATCGCCACCGACGCCATGGACCGCCTGCGCACGACCGGCGACTCGCACCAGCGATGCATGGTCGCCGAGGTGATGGGCCGCCACGTCGGCTGGATCGCGCTGCACGCGGGAATGGCCGCCGGCGCCCATGTCATCTGCATCCCTGAGGTGCCGATGTCGATCGATGAAGTCGCCGCCCTGGTCACCAGTGCGTTCGAGCGTGGCAGGGCTCCGCTCGTCGTCGTCTCCGAGGGCTTCACGCTCACGGGCATGGACGAGGCGTACAGCGACAAGGGCCTGGATGCGTTCAACCGGCCGCGTCTCGGCGGCATCAGCGAGGTCCTCGCGCCTGAGATCGAGCGCCTCACCGGTATCGAGACCCGTTCCACGGTGCTCGGTCACATCCAGCGCGGCGGTTCGCCCTCGGCATTCGATCGCGTGCTCGCGACCCGGCTCGGGCTGCACGCCGCCGACGCCCTCGTCGAGGAGTCCTGGGGCCAGATGGTGGCCATGCGCGGCACCGACATCGTCCGCGTTCCGTTCGCCGAGGCGCTAGGCGAGCTGAACACCGTCCCGCGGTACCGCTACGACGAAGCCGCAGCGCTCTTCGGCTGATCTCAGCGGCTGCCGTGTGGCTCGGAACCCGGCGGCGGCCGCCGTCGCCTCCGTCCGAGTTCCGCATGTCACAGAAGTCAAGGGTACTGGTGGCCCGCAACGGCAATTTCTGAGACGCATCGGGAGTGCTTGTCACAGAACTCGCGGGTGCTTCCGATACGCACCACCGACTTCTGTGACAAGCAGTCAGTTGCGCCCAGGCCGCCAGCCGGCGTCGAAGAGCGCACGGGAGGCCTTGTCGACGGCGATCTGCGGGTTGGGCCGCATGTGGTGGCTGAGAACGCGGACGTGCTGCCACCCGATTGCTCGAATCGCATCCCACCGATCGGCATCCTTCGCGAATTGTGCCTGGTCCTCAGCATGGATACGCCCGTCGTGCTCGACAGCGACTCGATACCGGGGGTAGGCGAGGTCCAGCCGAGCGATGAACTCTCCGCCCGCGCGCAAGTCGAAGTTCAACTCCGGCTCGGGCAGTCCCGCGCGCACGAGCAGCAATCGCAGGCGGGTTTCTTCGGCGGTCTCGGCTCCCGGCCGTGCCTCGAGCAGCGCTCGGGTGAGGAGTTTACCGGCGACGTCGCCCGCCTCGAGCACCTCCCGCCTGAGGTCCTCGATGGACAGCAACCGCCTCCGCGGAAGAATCAGACTGTCCGCCGCGACGATGAGGTCGTCGAGCTCCCATTCCGCGCCGACTTGTCTCCACAGACGTGCAGGATGCTCGATGGGCAGGCCTTTCGCTGTCCAACGAGCCGGCGGACGAGCCTGCAGGCGATGGCCGATCACGCCACGTCGACGAGGCTGCCCAGCGGGGCGTCGAGCCGAAACGTGCAGGGCACGTGTGTCGGCCAGTGTGAACGGCAACGGCACTGAAGCCAGCCCAAGTCCGCAGCCATGGCTGAAGAACTGGTCAGGCGTCAGCACGAGGCCGACCTGCTCAGCACGGTTCCGCATGTCGGCAAGCAGACGGTCAAGTCGCTGCGATGCAGTTTCTGGAGCGGGAATCGCCGGCTCGAGGACGTGCGCGCGGACGCCGCGCGTGGGAACAACGAGATCCGCCGCGCGAAGACGTGAGGCCGTGACGCCGCGCTCGTGCGCGTCGCGCACGGAGAAAGCTCGCTCCTCGAGCGCGGTCGGCAAGGGCGTGCGGCGGGTCATGCCGTCATCCAACGGCATTGATGTGCAGCGCCTGTCGCCGTACGAAGGATTCTGCCCACTTCGGGGAGAAACTACCCGCCGGTGACCTTGTGGAGAACAAGTGGAGGTTTGCGCGCGTCACAGAAATCGCGGGTGCGTCACCGGACCACCGACGACTTCCATGACGCGGCGCCACCGCATGGCACAGCATCCGCGCGTGCAGCGGTGCCGGACCCGCGAGTTGTGTGACATGCGCACATCTGCGTGCGCGTGCGCCGGCCAAGGCCCCGGGATGCGCGCATCCCGGGGCGCCCATGCCGGCTCAGGCCTTTGCGAGGCCGAGGGTGTCGAGCAACCAGGCGAGCTCGAAGGCGCGTTCCTTCCAGGAGTTGTACCGTCCGCTGACGCCGCCGTGCCCGGCGACCATCTCGCACTTCAGCAGGACATCGGATGCTCCCGCGACGCGCAGCGCGGCGACCCACTTGGCCGGTTCCACGTACAGCACGCGCGTGTCGTTGAGGGAGGTCACCGCGAGGATCCGGGGGTACGCCGCATCCGACCGCACGTTCTCGTAGGGGGTGTACGACCGCATGTACTCGTAGACCTCGGCTTCGTGCAGCGGGTCGCCCCACTCGTCCCACTCGATCACGGTGAGGGGGAGCGAAGGGTCGAGGATCGAGGTCAGCGCGTCGACGAACGGGACGGATGCCAGGATGCCGGCGAACTTCTCCGGCGCGAGGTTGGCGACCGCGCCCATGAGCAGCCCGCCGGCGCTGCCGCCCTCGGCGACCATGCGGTCGGCGGTGGTGACCCCGGTCGAGATCAGGTGCTCGGCGCACGCGACGAAATCCGTGAAGGTGTTGCGCTTGAACAGCTTCTTGCCGTCCTCATACCAGTGCCGGCCCATCTCGCCACCGCCACGCACGTGCGCCACGGCGAAGATCACGCCGCGGTCGAGCTCGGAGAGACGCGCCACTGAGAAACCGGGATCGATGGAGTGCTCGTACGAGCCGTAGCCGTAGAGGTGCAGCGGCCGCGATGCGGCGCCGGGCTCGCCGAACGATCGCTTCCAGACCAGCGAGATCGGCACCCGCGTCCCGTCAGGGGCCACGGCCCACTCGCGCTTCTGGCCGTACTCGGCCGCGTCGTAGCCGCCGAGCACCGGCTGCTGCTTGCGCAGCACCAGTTCGCGGGTGGCCAGGTCGAGGTCGTAGACGGTGCCGGGGGTCACGAACGAGGCGTATCCCAGGCGCAGGAACGGCGAGTGCCATTCGGGGTTGCCGCTGACCCCGGCCGAGTACAGCGGCTCGTCGAAGGACAGCTCGTCGACTGCATCCGTCGCGTAGTCGAGCAGGCCGACGCGCTCCAGGCCCTCGCTGCGGTACTCCACAGTGGCGAAATCGCGGAACGCGTCCATGCCGAGCAGCCGGCGACCGGACTCGTGTGCGACGATCACGCGCCGCTCGCCCTGGGGGTCGGATGCCGGTACGGAGACCAGCTCGAAATCGAGGGCGCCGTCGTTGTGCAGGATGAACAGGCGGTCTTCGCCGTCGACGACGGCGTGCTCGAGCGAATACTCCACGCCCTCGCTGCGGGGCCATACCAGTTGCGGTTCGGCGGTGATCGGGCCGTCCAGATCGACCAGGCGCTCTTCGCTCGTGATGCTGGAGCCCACGGCGATGACCAGATAGCGGCGGCTGCGGGTGATGCCCGCTCCCAGCCAGAACCGCTCGTCGGGCTCGTGGAAGAGCTTCACATCGTCGTCGACCGCGGTACCGATGCGGTGCAGCCACAGCGTGTCCGGCCGCCAGGAGTCGTCGAGGGTCGTGTACAGGATGCCGGTCCCGTCCGGGGTGAAGAAGGCGCCACCGGTGTTCGGGATCTCGTCGGCGAACTGCTCGCCCGTGACGAGGTCGCGCACGTGGACGGTGTAACGCTCGTCGCCCTCGAAGTCGGTGGACCAGAGCAGCCGGGTCGCGTCATCCGAGACGGCGAACGAGCCCAGCGAGAAGAACTCATGCCCCTCGGCTTCGACGTTGCCGTCGAGCAGCACTTCTTCGCCCGGTACCGCCAGTCCGGGTTCGAGGTGCGGGGGAGTCCAGTCGCCTGCGGCCGCAGCGGCGCGGCAGTGGATGCCGTACTGGGCGCCCTCCTCGGTGCGGCTGTAGTACCACCAGTCGCCGCGTCGGGTGGGCACCGACAGATCGGTCTCCAGTACGCGCCCCTTGATCTCCTGGAAAAGGGTCTCGCGGAGATCTGCGAGATGCGCGGTCTCGGCATCCGTGTGGGCGTTCTCGGCTTCGAGGTGCGCGACGACCTCCGGCGACTCCTTCTCACGCAGCCACTCGTAAGGATCGTCGAAGCTGTGGCCGTGGTGGGTTCGGATGTGCGAGCGGCGGTCTGCGATCGGGGCGTTGGTCACCGCTCCACGCTATCCCAGGTCAAGTTGACCGGCGCGGGGGAGGGTGGGAGGATCGACCGGGGCCGGTTAACGGAAGTCAAACCCACGGTGAACTCTTCGTTCATCACGTCGATCACGTCGACACCTCCTTTCTTCCTCGAAACGACCGAAAGCGTACGGTGGAAACCGCAGCCCTCATCGTCGTGCTGGTGATTGCACTGGCACTCTTCTTCGACTTCACCAATGGCTTCCACGACACCGCGAACGCGATGGCGACGCCCATCGCGACCGGTGCTCTCAAACCCAAGACCGCTGTTCTCCTCGCAGCCGTCCTCAATCTCGTCGGAGCGTTCCTGTCGACCGAGGTCGCCAAGACCGTGTCGGGCGGCATCGTCCGCGAAGACGCGATCCGCGAGATGGGCGCGGAGGTGTTCCTGCCGTTGATCTTCGCCGGACTCATCGGCGCGATCACCTGGAACATGCTCACATGGCTGCTCGGTCTGCCGTCGAGCTCGTCGCACGCGCTGTTCGGCGGGCTGATCGGCGCCACCCTGGTCGGCGTCGGATTCACCGGGATCGACTTCGGCATCGTGCTGTCGAAGATCATCCTGCCGGCGCTCATCGCGCCGCTCACAGCGGGTCTCATCGCGTTCATCGCCACCAAGATCGCCTACTCGATCACGCGACGCTACGACGGCAAACCCGATGGCCGCGACGGTTTCCGCTGGGGCCAGATCTTCACGTCCTCGCTCGTCGCCCTCGCGCACGGCACGAACGACGCGCAGAAGACCATGGGCATCATCACGCTCGCCCTCATCACCATCGGATGGCAGTCGGACGCGCACCACGAGCCGGAGTTCTGGGTCATCGTCGCCTGCGCCTTCACGATCGCTCTCGGCACGTATCTCGGCGGCTGGCGGATCATCCGGACACTCGGCAAGGGTCTCACCGACGTCAAGCCCGCACAGGGGTTCGCCGCCGAGAGCTCGACGGCGGCCACCATCCTCGCTTCCAGCGCCCTCGGTTTCGCGTTGTCCACGACGCAGGTCGCCTCGGGATCCGTCATCGGCTCCGGTCTCGGCCGCCGTGGTTCCACCGTGCGCTGGCGGACCGCCGGGCGTATCGGCATCGGCTGGCTGCTCACCCTTCCGGCCGCCGGAGCAGTCGGCGGACTGGCCGCGCTGCTGGTGCAGTGGCTGGGTAACTGGGGTGTCGCGATCGACGCCGTGCTCGCCGTGGCGATCATCATCGCCCTCTTCCTGCGCTCCCGTCGCAACGCGGTCACCCACGCCAACGCCATGAGCGACGTCGCCGAGTCGGGACTGGCCGTCGACCTTCCGGACGCACCGCCGCCGACCCGTCGTCAGCAGCGCCTCGCCCTGGCCAAGGCCGAGGCCAAGGCCAGGGCGCAGGCGCGTGAGCAGGCGAAGTCGGCCGCGAAGAAGGCGAAGATCGCCGCGAAGTCCGGAACCCCGTCGGCCGCAGGTCAGGACGATGCCGATGCCGCCGGCAGGAACGAGGAGTCGAAGTGATCAACTGGCTGGCCTTCGTCCAGGTGTTCGTGGCCGCGCTCGTCGGTTCCGCGGCGATCGTCACCTTCTACGCCGTGGGCCTGCGCCTGCTGGTGCGCAGCGGGCATGCCCCTGTGGTGAGCCCGGCCGAGTTCACCGACGCGATCACCGTGATCACCGAGAAGGAGCTCAAGCGAGCCGCCAAGCAGGCCGCGAAAGCCGCCAAGAAGAGTCCGCTCACGGCGGCCCAGAAGCGTCTCTCGCTCCTCGGGGCCTACGGATGCTTCGCCCTCTGCGCCGTCGCGGTGATCAGCGGCATTCTGATCATCGTCGTCGGGCACTGAGAGACGTCAGCCTGCGCCGAGGAGACCGGCGACGAGATCGTCGATCACCGCGTCCGTCGAGGTCTCCGGATCAATTGGCGTCGTCAGGCGGTCGAGCAGGAGCCCGTCGATGGCGTAGTGGAACAACGCGATCTCGCGGCGCCCTCCCGGAAGGCCCGCCTGCACGTTGAAATCGACATCGGCGTCCAGGCCCGATCGCTGCCACGCCCCCAGTACAGCAGCGATCTCCGGACGTCGGCTGCTCTCCAAGCGGAGCTCGAACAACGCAAGCGTCACGTCGCGATCGTCGCTCAGCCGACGCACGATGTCGCGGAGATAGTCTGCGAACAGTGCTCGGCTCGGAACGGATGACGCGCGCGCGGCGAGATCCTCCGGCGCCGGCGCCAGCCGTTCGCCGATGCGTTCGACCAGACTCTCGATGAGGGCGTCCCTGGTGCGGAAATAGTTCGATGTCGTCCCGGTGGGCACACCGGCCTCGAGGTCCACCGCGCGATGGGTGAGTCCGCGGGAGCCGTCGTGCGCGAGCACGCGGAGGCCGGCATCCGTGATCGTACGTCGTCTCGCCTCGTTCTTTGCCATGAGTTCACCCTAGCGCAACCACTACAGGTGCTGTAATCTCTATTTACTACACATGTCGTGAATGGAGAATGATGCGAGAACTGGTGTACTACGCGGCCGTCACCTTGGACGGCTTCATCGCAGGACCGAACGGCGAGTTCGATGCCTTCCCTGTCGTCGGTGATCATGTGGAAGAGATCAACAGGCGATTCGGCGATACCATCCCGACCGACTTCGCCGCATCGCTGGGAATCCGTCAAGAGAGGTCGATGTTCGACACGGTGCTCATGGGATGGAACACCTACGCGGTTGGCGGGATGGTCAGCCCCTACCGGCACCTGAGGCAGATCGTCTTCTCTCGGACGCATAGCGCAGCGGGGGAGAACCTGGAGGTCACCGATAGCGACCCGGCCGAAGTGGTGCGGCGACTGAAATCGGAGGAGGGCGCGGCGATCTGGCTCTGCGGCGGCGGTCGGCTCGCCGCATCCCTGGCGCCCGAGATCGATCGGCTGGTGCTGAAGAGGTACCCGCTGCTCTTCGGTGATGGCATCCCTCTGTTCGGGACCCGCTCGTATCGCCCCGCACAGTTTGAGGAGGTGAGCACGACGGCGTTCGGTTCAGGGGTCGTGTTCTCGGAATACGCTCGTCGACACGAGACGTGATTCCGGAGGCGGCGAGACGATCATCGGTCTCGCCGCCTAGGCTGATGCCATGTCTGCGCACTCCGCCAGCGAGCACGTCTTCGGTCGTCACGAGCCTGCATCCCACGTGATCATCCACGTCAGCGACCCGCATTTCCTGGCCGGCGGAGCCCGACTCGCCGGCCAGTACGACGTCGAGGCGAATTTCGCACGAACCCTCGAAGCGATCACGGTCGTCCACCCGAACCCCGCGGCGATCGTGATCACCGGCGACCTCGCCGATCTGGGCGAGCCCGACGCCTATCGTCGTCTGCGGGATGCCGTCGAGCCGGTCGCGGCCGACCTCGGCGCGGCCGTCGTCTGGGTCGCCGGAAACCATGATGAGCGCCCGGCCCTGCGACAGGGTCTCCTGGGGCTCGCCCCCACCGAGGAACCGGTCACCGGCGTCTGGGACCTCGACGGCCTGCGGTTGATCGCCCTGGACACCAGCGTGCCCGGCTGGCACCATGGCGACCTCGACCGCACGCAGCTCGAGTGGCTCGCCGGGCAGCTCCGGGAGCCGGCGCGGCACGGGACGCTGCTGGCGATGCATCACCCTCCGCTGCCCAGTCACGTCCCCCTCTTCGACATCCTCGAGCTCCAGCATCAGGACGAGCTCGCCGAGGTGATCCGGGGGAGCGACGTCCGGGGCATCCTCGCCGGCCATCTGCACTACTCGGCTCACGGCACCTTCGCCGGGGTACCGGTGAGCGTCGCGTCCGCCACCTGCTACACGATGAACGTCGCGCTACCCGCGTCCGCCGTCAACGGAATGGATGCCGCGCAGTCGTTCCAGTTGGTGCACGTGCGCCCCGACACGATCACGCACACGGTGGTGCCGGTCACGGATGCTCCCACCGGCGACTACTTCTCCGA
Source organism: Microbacterium aurantiacum (assembly GCF_002872075.1). Classification (GTDB taxonomy): domain Bacteria; phylum Actinomycetota; class Actinomycetes; order Actinomycetales; family Microbacteriaceae; genus Microbacterium; species Microbacterium aurantiacum_A. Next base: position 74,848 of record NZ_PGGU01000005.1, read on the forward strand.
GGCGTGGCTGGAGAAGATGGCGGGACTGACGCCCGCCGAGCGGTTGGAAGCGTTCTCCCGCAAGACCGGCCAGCCGAGCGGCATAGAATAGAAGCATCCCCCGAACTTCTCTCACCCGCCACCACCCACAAGGATGTGACATGGCTTCTGCCGCGCCTGCCCTGACCCGCACCGAGACCGATTCCCTCGGCAGCATGGAGATCCCCGTCGACGCGTACTGGGGGATCCACACTGCCCGTGCCGATGCGAACTTCCCGATCACCAAGCGTCCGATCTCGGTCTACCCCGACCTGGTGAGGGCCCTCGCGATGGTCAAGCAGGCCAGCGCACGCGCGAACCGGGAGATCGGCGTCCTCGACGCCGAGCGGGCCGACCTCATCGACCGGGCGGCGCAGCGCGTCATCGACGGTGAGTTCCACGACCAGTTCACCGTCGGCGTGATCCAGGGCGGTGCCGGCACCTCGACGAATATGAACGCGAACGAGGTCATCACCAACATCGCGCTCGAGATGGCCGGCCGCGAGAAGGGCGACTACGCCTTCCTCTCGCCGATCGACCACACCAACCGCAGCCAGTCCACCAACGACGTGTACCCGACCGCCGTGAAGATCGGCCTGTCGCTGACGCTGCAGTCGCTGCTGGACGAACTCGACCTCCTCCGCCGGTCGTTCCTCGGGAAGGCCGTGGAGTTCCACGACGTCCTCAAGGTCGGCCGCACCCAGCTGCAGGACGCTGTGCCGATGACGCTCGGCCAGGAGTTCCACGGTTTCGCGACGACCCTCGGCGAGGATCACAGCCGTCTCGGCGAGAACGCGTCGCTGATGTTCGAGATCAACATGGGCGCGACCGCCATCGGCACGGGCATCACCACCCACATCGACTACGCGCCCGTCGTGCTCAAGCACCTCCGTGAGATCAGCGGCCTCGACCTCGAGACGGCCACCGACCTCGTCGAGTCGACGAGCGACACGGGTTCGTTCATGTCGTTCTCGTCGTCACTGAAGCGCAACGCGGTCAAGCTGTCCAAGATCTGCAACGACCTCCGGCTGCTCTCCTCGGGCCCACAGGCGGGTCTCGGAGAGATCAATCTGCCGGCGAAGCAGGCCGGTTCCAGCATCATGCCCGGCAAGGTGAACCCCGTCATCCCCGAAGTCGTCAACCAGGTGGCATTCGCCGTGGTCGGTGCCGATATGACCGTCACCATGGCGGTCGAGGGCGGCCAGCTGCAGCTCAACGCCTTCGAACCGGTCATCGCGCACTCCATCTTCCAGTCGATCACCTGGATGCGTCAGGCGATGTGGACGCTGCGCGTCAACTGCGTCGACGGCATCACCGCCAACCGCGACCGTCTCGGCGCGATGGTCGGCGCATCGGTCGGCGTCATCACTGCCCTGACGCCGTTCATCGGCTACGCGGCATCCGCCGCTCTCGCGAAGGCCGCGCTGCTGACGAACCGCAATGTCGCCGACCTCGTCGTCGAAGCAGGTCTCATGTCGCGCGAGGAAGTCGTCAAGCAGCTCTCGCCCGCTCGGCTCTCCGGACTCGAAGCCGTGACGGCGGCGATCCCGATCATCGCGGCGGAGGACCTCACCGAGATCTGAGCCCGCTGACGACGAAGGACGGATGCCGCAGCATCCGTCCTTCGTCGTTCCGGGGCGGTCGAGCGCCGTCCCTCCTCAGTTGAGGATGCGGCAGTGCGTGGTGAGCTCGCCGATTCCGTCGATGCCCACGGTCACGGTGGAACGATCGCGAAGGAAGATCTGCGGGTCGCGCGAGTAGCCGGCGCCCCCGGGGCTGCCGGTGGAGATCAGCGTGCCCGGCAGCAGCGTCAGCGACTGCGACAGGTGGGCGATCAGCGTCGCCACGGAGCGGACCATCTGACCGGTGGAGGCATCCTGCACGGTGTGACCGTCGACGATCGTCCAGATGTGCAGATCCTGCGGATCGGCGACCTCGTCGGCGGTGACCGCGAACGGGCCGGTCGGGGTGAAGCCGTCGAACGACTTGCATCGCGACCACTGCGCCTCGGAGAACTGGATGTCGCGGGCGGTGATGTCGTTGACGACCGTGTACCCCCAGACGTGCGACAGCGCCTCGTCGGCGGGCACGTCCTTGGCCGGCGTGCCGATGAGCACCCCGAGTTCGGCTTCGTAGTCGACGGATTCGCTCAGCGATCGCGGCCAGGAGGTCGTCTCCTCGTGCCCGGTGAGGGAGTTCGGCCACAGGGTGAAGACGGTCGGCGCGCTGTCGGTCTTCAGGCCGAGTTCGCTCGAGTGCGCGGCGTAGTTCAGCCCGACGGCGAGTACGGCGGGGGGAGCGAGAACGGCCGACGCATAGCCGAAGTCGCCGAGCGGATGCCGCGGTGCGGCGCCTGCGGCGAGAGCGCGCCTGATCGCGTCGAGCGCGTCGGCACCGCCTTCGATGAGGTCCTGCAGGGTCGCAGGCGCGTCGGTGAGGAGATCGGAGACGAGGATGGCATCGGCGTCTTCCACCACTGCGAGAGCAACGTGGGAGGAATCGGCACGGCGCAGATGAGCGAACCGCATATCTCTACGCTACCGGTGACAGGCTCGATCTTTCTGGAGGACTTCACCAGACCGCGAGCGCAATGCTTGTGCCCCATATGCTTTGGCTATGAGTTCCGGAGGACCGTCCCAGCCGCAGCAGCCCTCGCCGTACACGCCGCCGCCCGCGCAGTCGTCGCCGACGGCGTCGCAGTACTCGGCGCAGCAGTACGCGCAATCTCCCTACATTCCGCCGCAGTTCTCGCAGCAGCCGGCCTTCGGCTCGGCGCTCGCGCAGCCCACGCACTACTCACCCCCCGCGCCTGTGGCACCGTCGCCGGCGCCCTCGCTGCCCAGCCTGCCGGTCCCCGCGAAGAAGGGGCGCACCGTCTCGATCTGGCTCTTCGGCGCGCTCGGCTTCCTGTTGATCGCGTTGATCGGTTACTTCGTCTGGGCCCTGGGCGTGCTCGCTTCCGGCATCGGGATGGTGCTCGCGCTCATTCCCCTCATCATCGTCCTGCTCGGGGTACGGCTGATCGACCGCTGGGAGCCGGAGCCGAAGCGCGTCCTGTTCTTCGCCGTCGCCTGGGGAGCGATCGCCGCGATCGGTCTCACCCTGCTGCTCGACATCGCGATCACACTGCTCTTCGGCCTTCGCACCGAGGCGGTGGCCGCCATCGTCCAGGCTCCGATCGTCGAGGAGTTCTGGAAGGGCCTGGGCGTCTTCCTCATCTATCTCACGGCGCGCCGCGCCTTCGATGGTCCGGTCGACGGGGTCGTCTACGGTGCGCTCGTCGGGGCCGGCTTCGCTTTCACCGAGAACATCCAGTACTTCGCGATCAGCCTCATCGAGGGCGGCGGCGAGCAGCTCACGATCACGTTCGTGCTGCGGGGACTGATGTCGCCGTTCGCCCACGCGATGTTCACGGCGCTCACCGGCTTCGCGATCGGTCTCGCCGCGCGGCGGCATGCCTCGGCAGGTGCCGCGCTCGGGATCGGCCTGCTCGGGATGCTCGGTGCCATCCTGCTGCACGCCTTCTGGAACGGCTCGAGTTTCGTTGCGGACTTCTACGTTCTGTACTTCACCCTGCAGGTGCCGCTGTTCGTCGGCTTCATCCTCGCGATCATCGCGCTGCGCCGGGAGGAATCCCGGCTCACACGACTGCGGCTCGGCGACTACGCCGCCGCCGGATGGTTCACGCCGGAAGAGGTGACGATGCTCGCCACTCCCGCCGGTCGAAAGACCGGGCTGCGGTGGGCCGCTTCGTTGCGGGGGGATCGTCGCCCGTTGATGCGTGAGTTCATCAGGGATGCGACGGCCCTCGCCGCCGTCCGCCAGCGCGCGATCAGCGGACGCGATCCTCTCGTCGCCGACGACGAGAGGGCGCTGCTCATCCGCACCAGGGCGACGAGGGCGGCGCTGCTGGCCTACTGACCCAGCCGGGACCGGCTCGAGAAGCCTCCTGGAGCAAGACTCAGCGCCCGGTGCTGCGGCGATGCCTGCATGACGCCCGGGCGCTGAGTTGATCTGTAAACAGGGTGCACCCGCCTGCCCCGGGTGTCAAGTGAGTTCTGGAACTCGTCGGTCAGCTCATCTCGACGATGACGTCGAGCGCGACGCCTGCGCACGCGACGCGGGGGAGCCCTTCGAGACGGCTGCCGCGTATCGAGTCGCCGGTGGCGCACCTCGGATCGGTGGAGACCACCACCCGTCCGACACCGTTCGTCAGAGTCACCTCGTGCCCGAGCGCGGCGAATCTCGGTGTGAGGTCGCGCTCGACCGCGGAGACGAGCAGATCGAGACCGGCGACCCCGATTCTCGCCCCGTCGACCTCCGCCGGGGCGGCGATGGTGATCGTGTATTCGTCGCTGCAGAGGTAGTCGACGTACGGGCCCGCGACGTGCGGGTCGCCGGTCGACATCGGCACCCGATACCACTCGAGGGCGCTGTAGTCGATGTTCTCCTTGTTGACCGACTGCGATGCGAGGACGAGTTGCCTGCGCTCCGCGCCTTGCCACCATGCGAGATGGCTGCGCGCGTCCGAGAGGAGGTCGATCGCCGCGATGAACCCTGCGCCGTACACCGGGACGCCGGGGAGAGCGAGCGTCTCCAGGGCGTACGGCCGCACCAGCGCATCGACCTTGGCCCTGGTGAGAGGACCGCTGCGCTCGGCGGCCGCGAGCTGCTCGGCGAGGGGCGTGACCCAGCTCAGCAGTGAGCGGATCGGCGAGGAGAAGTACTCCCGCACGATCGTGGCCGCGGCGTCGATCGCGGTGGGGGTCTTCGTACTCATCACGTCCTCCTGTGCACGTCGATGGTGGGTTCGTCGTTCAGCTGATCTTCGTCTGCAGCTCGATGAGCGCGTCGATCGTCTCGGTCACCATGAGCTCCGTCCGTCTGCCTGCAGCTTCCGCGTCGGCATCTTCGACGGCATCGATGACCGCGGCGAGATGAGTCGCTTGGCGGCGATGATCCTCGACCTCGTGCGCGACGAGGCGCAGGTAGGGGGAGAGCTCTGCCTGCAGCTTCATCTGCTCTCGGGTCAATCGTGCGGACTGGCTCAGTGCGACGAGTTCGATCTGCACGTCATCGAGCAGTCGGCGCTGCTGTTCCTGGTCCAGCTCGGTGAGGCGCTCCATCCGCCGCCGCACCTGCTGAGTCTCGGAGGCGTCGGCGCGCCGGGCCGCGAGGCGCACGCAGGCGCCGGTGATCGCCGCGTAGTGCGCGCCGAGGTCGCGCAGGGCGAGACGGGAGGAGGTGCGCACCGCTTCTCGCGCGAAGGAGAGCGGGTCGGCGTGCTCGGCGACGAAGCTTCCACCGTTGCGTCCGCGCTTGGTGATGACCAGTCCACGGCCCCGCATGGCGAGCAGCGCCTCACGGACGGTGACCGGGGCGACGCCCAGGCTCCTGGACAGGTCTGATTCCGAGGGAAGCCGTTCCCCGGCACGCAGATGACCGCGGGTGATCGCATCGACCAGACGGCGCTCGACCAGCTCGGCGCGCCCCTCGTCGCCGATCGGCTGGAACAGTGCACCCTGCAGGCGGTGCGGGGTGGCGTCATGGCGTGCCTCGGAATCCGGTGCCGTGAGCGGCGTCGACAACGATTCCATTCTGCGATTCTCCACCTTCCTCGGTGAACGGCGAAAACTTCCACTTGAAATATTACCTCTGGGTTTATATGTTTATCTCATCTTCCCCGTTCGACGATGACCAGAGGAGAGCGAGATGATCGCTACGGCACAAGAGACCACGGCAGCACTCGCCGCGGCTGCACCGGGAACGGTGACGCTGAGCGGCGTCACCAAATCCTTCGGCGAGGTCACCGCCGTCAAGGATCTCGACCTCCAGGTGGCCTCCGGCGAGTTCCTCTCGATGCTCGGCCCCTCCGGCTCGGGAAAGACCACGGTGCTGCGGATGATCGCCGGCTTCGAGGACGCGACGAGCGGCAGCATCCGCCTGTCCGGTGCCGATGTCACGAAGACGCCGCCGCACGCGCGCCAGGTGAACACCGTGTTCCAGGACTACGCGCTCTTCCCGCACCTGACGATCGCCGAGAACGTCGGCTACGGACTGCGTGTCCGGGGTGAGGCCAGGCGGGAGCGGGCCGGACGAGTGCAGGAGTCTCTCGCGCAGGTGCGGCTCGATCATGTCGCGAGCCGCCTGCCCCACCAGCTGTCCGGAGGGCAGCGTCAGCGCATCGCCCTGGCACGTGCGCTCATCCTGCGCCCCCAGGTGCTCCTGCTCGACGAGCCGTTGGGCGCCCTCGACAAGCAGCTGCGCGAGCAGATGCAGATCGAGCTGAAGCAGATCCAGCGCGAAGTGGGAATCACGTTCATCTTCGTCACGCACGACCAGGAGGAGGCGCTCACCCTGAGCGATCGGGTCGCCGTGTTCAACAACGGTCGGATCGAGCAGATCGGCACGGCTCAAGAAGTGTACGAGTGCCCCCGGACCGAGTTCGTCGCGCGCTTCCTGGGCCTCTCCAACCTCATCAGCGATGATCTCGCCGAAGAGCTCACCGGCGACCGCCGGACGATGAGCATCCGCCCCGAGCGTGTGCGTCTCACCTCACCTGACGAACCGCTCGACGACGGCGATGTCTCTCTGACCGGCACGATCCGCGAGGTCGTGTACACCGGCCCGGCGACCCGCTATCTGGTGACCGCCGATGCCGGAGTCGACATCATCGCCGAGCAGCCCAACGCGTACCACCCGATCTCCGGAGCCGTCTTCGGCCGAGGAGACCATGTCCGTGCCGCATGGACCCCGGAGCACGCGGCACGGCTTCCCTGAACATCCAAACCCCACCCTGCACCACCGATCACAAAGGAGCGATCAATGCGCAACAAGATCCTGGCGACCACCGCAATGGCAGCCGTCGCCGTCCTCGCCCTCTCCGCCTGCTCCGGCAGCGGGGAAGAAGCGCCGGCCGAGGGCGGCGGTGAACTTCAGATCGAGGTTCCCGACGTCCCGATGCTCGACAAGCTCGGCGACAACGAAGACGAAGTCAACATCATCGCCTGGAGCGGTTTCGTCGAGGCCGACTGGAGCGACCGGTTCACCGCGGACACCGGATGCACGGTCAACCGCCGCGTCGCCGGCACCAGCGACGAGATGGTCCAGCTCATGCGCACCGGGGACTACGACCTCGTGTCCGCCTCCGGTGACGCCAGCCTGCGCCTGATCGCCGGCGGTGACGTCCAGCCGCTCAACCTCGACCTGATCCCGAGCTTCGGCGACGACATCGTCGCCGGGATGAAGGGCCAGATCTACGACACGATCAACGGCAAGTCCTACGGCATCCCGATCGGCCGCGGCGCCAACATCCTGCAGTACAACAGTGAGGTCGTCACCGAGGAGCCCACGAGCTGGGACATCGCCTGGGAGAAGGACAGCCCGTACGCGGGCCAGGTCATCGCCTACGACGCGCCGATCTACATCGCCGATGCCGCGGTGTACCTGATGGCACACGAACCCGACCTCGGCATCGAGAACCCGTACGCCCTCGACGAGAAGCAGCTCGCCGCGGCCGTCGATCTGCTCAAGCAGCAGAACGAGATCGTCTCGGAGTACTGGTCGGACCCGGCTGCGCAGATCACCTCGTTCGCCGGCGGCACCACCGTGCTCGGCACCTCATGGGAGGTGCTGCGCAAGCTCACCGAAGACGACAAGTTCAAGAGCGTGCTGCCGGAGGAAGGCTCGACCGGCTGGTCGGATGCCTGGATGCTGGCGGCTGAGGCGAAGAACCCGAACTGCGCCTACGCCTGGATGGACTACGCCTCGACCCCCGAGGTCAACGGCGCCATCGCGATGAACTTCGGCATGGCCCCGGCCAACGCCGCGTTCTGCGAGACGAGCGACGAGGCCAAGGCGCACTGCGAGTACTACAACGCCACCAACGAGGAGTACTTCGAGAAGGTGTGGTTCTGGACCACCCCGATCGAGCAGTGCATCGACGGTCGTACGGCCGAAGAGGCGACCTGCACGAACTTCCAGCAGTGGACGGACGCCTGGCTCTCGGTCAAGGGCTGAGCGACCACGACCGCACACGTTCCCTGGGCGGGGCCTCGGCTCCGCCCAGGGAACCGGACCATTCACAATGACGACGGGATCCACATGAAGCGCCGCACACGCCTCGCCGGCCTGCTGGCCCTCCCGATGGCCTGGCTCATCGGGGTCTACATCTTCTCGCTGGTGATGCTTCTGGTGACCGCCTTCTGGGTGACCGATCCGTTCACCTCGAAGGTTAAGCCCGGTTTCACCCTCCGCAACTTCGAACAGCTCTTCATCAACCCGGCGTATCTCTCGACATCCCTGCGCACGCTCGGCATCGCCCTCGCAGTGACGCTACTGTCGATCCTCGTCTCAGTGCCGCTCGGCATCTTCATGGCCAAAGTGGCCGCACCGTGGCTGCGGGCGCTGCTGGCGGTGTCGATCACGCTGCCGCTGTGGGCGGGGTACCTCGTGAAGGTCCTGGCGATGCGCATCACGTTCACGAAGGAGGGCTTCTTCAACTGGATGCTGGCCCCGTTCGGAATCGAGGGTCCCGGGTTCACGCTGGTGACGGTCGTGCTCACGCTGACGTATCTGTGGCTTCCCTATATGGCCGTCCCGGTGTACACCGCGATCCGCCAGTTGCCGCCGAATCTGTTCGACGCCTCCGCCGACCTCGGCGCGGGCTCATGGCGAACCATCACGTCGGTCGTGCTGCCGCTGATCAAGCCCGCGATCATCGCCGGCTCCGTCTTCACTTTCTCGCTCAGCCTCGGCGACTATCTGGTGGCACGCTTCGTCGGCGGCGACACCCAGATGATCGGCAGCGTCATCGCATCGAACATCAACCTGAATCCACCGCTCGCGGCGGCGTACTCGCTCGTCCCGATCGCGTTCGTCGTCATCTACCTGGTGAGCGTTCAGCGCACCGGCGCCCTCGAAAGGATGTGAGCGGTTCATGCTGAGACTGTCCCGCACCTCCCAGGTGATCCTCGGCCTCCTCGTCGCCGTGATCCTCGCGTTCATGTACATCCCCCTGGGGCTGGTCGTCCTCAACTCCTTCAACGCGGCACGGATCGTCAGCTGGCCCGTCGCCGGCTTCTCCCTGGAGTGGTGGGGGAAGGCGTTCGCGAGCGAACCCGTTCGCGCCGCGCTGCTCAACTCGGTGCTGGTTGCGAGCGGTGCCACAGTGATCGCCGTGATCCTCGGCACGCTGGTCGCGTTCGCGCTGCAGCGGCACTCGTTCTTCGGACAGCGCGCGGTCAACCTCCTGGTGGTGCTGCCCATCGCCCTTCCTGGCATCGTCACCGGCGTCGCCCTGAACAACACGTACAACCGTATGCTCGAGCCGATCGGCATCCAGGTCGGCTTCTACGGGATGATCATCGCCCACGGCACCTTCTGCATCGTGATGGTGTTCAACAACGTGCTCGCACGGCTGCGCCGGCTGAATCCGAGTATCGAGGAGGCCTCCCAGGACCTCGGCGCGACACCGTGGCAGACGTTCCGGATGGTGACCTTCCCGCAGTTCCGCAGCGCGCTGATCGCGGGGGCGATCCTCGCCTTCGCGCTCAGCTTCGACGAGGTGTACGTGACGATCTTCACGGCCCCGCCGGGAGTCGATACGTTACCGCTGTGGATCATGAACCAGATGGCGCGCCCGAACGAGGCGAACACCGTCAACGTCGTGGCGACCATCGTGATCCTCGCCTCCTTCGTCCCGGTGTGGGTGTCCCAGCGCCTCGGGCGGGACATCACGGACCGCGGATGATGCGTCGGTGGAGGCCCGCCTGGGCGTTCGCGCTCAGCGGATCATCTGCGTTGACCCCGGGGGAGCGCCTCGGGTTGGATGGAGTCATGACTGATCGCACAAAGCCCGAGTTCGACGCTCCCACCGGCCCCGCACCCACGGAACTGGTGGTCCGGGACCTCATCGAAGGCGACGGCGCCGAGGCGAAGCCCGGCGACACCGTGACCGTCCACTATGCGGGTGTCGAGTTCGACTCCGGCGAAGAGTTCGACTCCTCCTGGGGACGCGGCGAGACCATCCAGTTCCCGCTGCGCGGACTGATCCAGGGCTGGCAGGACGGCATCCCCGGCATGAAGGTCGGCGGTCGCCGTGAGCTGGTCATCCCGCCGCAGCTCGCGTACGGCCCCGCCGGTGGTGGCCACTTCCTCTCCGGCAAGACGCTGATCTTCATCATCGATCTCGTCGCCGTCGGCTGATCGCACATCTCGAGAGACGCCCCGATCCGATGATCGGGGCGTCTCTCTGCATCCGGAACGAATTCCACCTTCATCGGAATACATTCACGTGAATGCGAGTTGTCTTCTCTGATGCCGCAGAAGCGGCCCCTGCCGCAGCAGCGGTCCACGTCCCAGAGGAGCAACCATGACCAGCATCGACATCCCCGGCTACCGTCCAGGCACCTGGGTCCTCGACCCCGCGCACAGCGAGGTCACCTTCAGCGTCCGCCACATGATGATCTCCAAGGTGCGCGGCACCTTCGGCATCAAGAACGCGACCCTGGTGGCGCCGGAGAACCCGCTCGAGGCGAGAGTCGAGGCGAGCGTCGACGTCACGTCCATCGACACGAAGGACGAGGGACGCGACACGCACCTGCGCTCCGCGGACTTCTTCGACACCGAGAACTTCCCCACCATGGAGTTCGTGTCCACCGGCGCCCGCGTCGAGGGCGGCGACTTCTTCGTCGACGGCGACCTCTCGATCCGCGGCATCACGAAGCCCGTGAGCTTCGAGTTCGATTTCGGCGGCTTCGGGTCCGACCCGTGGGGCAATTACAAGGCCGGTGCCTCGGCGGTGACCACGATCAACCGTGAGGACTTCGGTCTGACCTGGAACGCCGCGCTGGAGACCGGCGGAGTCCTCGTCGGCAAGGAGATCACGATCAACCTCGACCTGCAGGGCGCGCTCGAGCAGAGCTGACGGCCTCGGTCGACTGAACCCCGGGTCCTCAGGGCTCGGGGTTCAGTGCGTCGTAGCCGCGGAACCGCGGGGTGGTCCTGGCGAGCAACGCGACCAGGGCGATCACCAGGAACCCGCCGAGCAACGGCGGGAACCACAGCGAAGTCGCAGTCGCGAGGACCCCGGCGTAGAGCGCTCCGACGCGGGGCCCGCCGGCCACAACGATGATGAAGACGCCCTGCAGTCGTCCGCGCATCGCGTCGGGCACGGCGGCCTGCATCATCGTGTTCCGGTAGATCGAACTGACGTTGTCGGCGGCCCCGGAGAGCGCCAGTGCGACGCAGGCGCACACGATGAGCAGGATGTTCGGCGCCGTCGCCGACGCGCCGGGCACGAACGTGCCGACCAGCAGGACTGTTCCGAACAGGGCGATCGTCATCCCGTACGCCTGGACGGCCCGCGCGATGCCGCGGCCGTGCCAGCGATACTGCACCACGCGGCCCGAGAACAGGCTCGAGGTGAACGTCCCGACGGCGACGGCGGCCGTCAGGATCCCCGTCGTGACGGCACCGCCACCGAGCAGCACGGCCCCGAGCGCCGGGAACAGGACGAGCGGGTGTCCGAACGTCATCGCGATGATGTCCAGCAGGTACTGCATCCGGATGTTGCCGGCGCCGCGCAGGAACCGCCAGCCGTCGACGAGGGAAGCCAGCCCCGGGCGCACGATCTCGCCTTCGGGGCGGAGTGCCGGCAGGGTCCACAGGCCGAGGAACATCGATGTCATCAGCACGACGTCGATCGTGTAGGTCCACCCGAAGCCGGTGAGCGCGACGAGCAGCCCCGCGAGCGCGGGACCCGCCATCACCGTGAGGCCGAACGATATCCCGTTCAGGGCGGAAGCGGCGGCGAGCTGATCGATGGGGATGAGCCGTGGCACGATCGCGGTTCGCGTGGCGAAGCCGACCGAGTTCGTCGCGGCGATGATCATGCTGAGCGCGTACAGCCACCAGATCGTCTCGGTACCGGTCCAGGTGAGGGCCGCAAGCAGCGCGGTCGCACAGAAGGCGATGGATGCGGCGATCAGCGCGACCTTGCGCCGGTCGAAAGCATCCGCGAGCATTCCACCGTAGAGGCCCGCCACGATCATCGGCACGAGCCCCGCGACGGCGATCATCGACACCGCGAGAGTGCTGGCGGTGAGGTCGAACACGTGCAGCATCACAGTGACGATCGTGAGCTGGCCGCCGATGCCCGTCAGCAGCGACCCGATCCACATCCGGGCGAAGGCGGGGGAGGTCCGCAGGGGAGTGAGGTCGATGAGATGCCCGCGGGAGAACTGCACCTGACGAGGCTATCGGCCCCGGTGCGAGGGAGGCGCGCGCTGCTGGTAGACTCTTCAGGTTGCCGTTTGATCGGCCGCGGATAAAGAGAGCTCACACATCAGGTGTTGGGCGCCGCGCAACGAACTGAAAGGGGATCCCATCTATGCCACTCGAATCTGACGCCAAGAAGGCGATCATGGAAGAGTACGCGACGCACCCCGGTGACACCGGATCCCCCGAGGTGCAGGTCGCAATGCTGACGCAGCGCATCAAGGACCTCACCGAACACCTCAAGGAGCACAAGCACGACCACCACTCGCGTCGTGGCCTGTTCCTCATGGTGGGTCAGCGCCGTCGTCTGCTCGGCTACCTCCAGGACATCGACATCGCGCGTTACCGCTCGCTGATCGAGCGTCTTGGGCTTCGCCGCTGAGCGACCCAGCGTTCAATCGCACTTCTTCCGAAGGCCGTCCCAGGTGTGGGGCGGCCTTCGTCGTTTCCACGGGTTGACCATCGCTCAGCGTGATCCGCTGCCCCGACCGACTCGATGGGCCACGGCCCTTCTGGGCCTGGTGCTCGGTCTCATGGTGGCCTCCTGGGGGCTCGACGACCTGGCGTCGGCGATCGTTCCGCTGCTGCTGATGCTCGGGCTCGTCGCCTGGATGTTCGCCTGGCGCTCGGACGCCGGTCCTGCCGCTCTCGGCCGATACTGGCGCTGGCCGCAGATCTCGGTGTTCCTGGCGACGTCGGCGCTCGTCGCCGGGACGAGCCTGCTGGCGGCGTAGTCCGATGAGGTGTCCCCGGGGATGCTGTTCGGCACCGGGGCGCTGGTGGCCGTGATGTACGTCGCAGCCGCGCTCGTGCCGGATCGTCCGTCGCCGGTGGTTCATGAGCCGGCCGGTGGCGATGACTGAGAAGCGGCGGGCACCGCACCCGCGGACCCGCCTCGACGACAACTTCTCGACGCCCATCCGCTTCTCACTGATGGCAGAAGGCATTCGCCGGGCATCTGCAGGCGCTCCGCGCGATCGTCGAACTCGGCGGCCAGCAGATGCCGTGAGCGTGGAGCTGGCCTAGGCGGGCACCCCGACGAGATCGGCATGGTGGATCGCTGCGACATCCGGGTGCGCACGCAGCCGCGACTTCAGGGCATTCTCGCCGTAGAGCGCGTGGATCGGATTGCTCGGATCCTGCGTGATCCCGTTTGCCTCCGAAGCGAGATCGGCTGGGAGCTCGATCAGCGGGAGACGCTGGTCCAGCGCGGGGTTGAAGAAGAACGGGATCGAGATGCGCTCGTTCGGCGCCTGCGGCGAGACGACCCGGTGGTTGGTCGCCTTGAGATAGCCGCCGGTGGCATACTCCAGGAGCTCGCCGATGTTCACCACGAAGGCACCGGGAACGGGTGGCGCGTCCACCCAGCTGCCGTCGCGCTCGACCTGGAGCCCACCCTTTCCCGGCTCGACCCAGAGAAGGGTCAGCACACCGGAGTCCTTGTGAGCCCCGACGCCCTGCTGGGGCTCGGGCTCATGGGTTCCGGGGTAGCGCACGATCTTGATGAGGGTGGAGGGCTCGCCGAAGTGCTCATCGAAGTAGGACTCCTCGGCCCCGAGCGCGACGGCCCAGGCCCGCAGCAGCTTCCGGGCGACGCCCGAGAGCGTCTCGTGCCATTCGGCGACGACCTCGCGCAGTTCGGGCTGCGCCGCCGGCCACAGATTCGGTCCGATGAGACGGTTGAACGCGGGGCCGCCGGTGACCGGCTCTCGCTCGGAGCCGATGTCGATCTGCTCCCGCCAGTCGACCTTGCCCTGGGTGCGCTCGCCGCCGATGCGGGTGTACCCGCGGAAGTGCGGGCTTTTCACGTTCTCGATCGCGAGCTTCTCCTCTTCCGGAAGTGCGAAGAAGTCCAGCGCCGCGCGATGCAGTCGTGCCTCCAGCTCGGGGGATACGCCGGTGCCTGTGAGATAGAAGAAGCCGACATCGTGGGTCGCCGCGCGCAGATCGTCGCGGAAGCGGGCAGCGGCCTCCGGGCCTTCATCGAGCTGGGACAGGTCGAGGATCGGGAGCGAGAGTTCAGCCATGACCCGAGGTTAGATCCGGTCGGCGGAAGCCGGAAACAGTGTTGCGTCGCGTTACCGGGAGGGTGCTAAAGTCTCCTAAGTAAGGGATGCCTTACCTCTGTTCTGCGATCGAGAGTATCCCTGTCCGTGCTCGCCACATTCCTCATCGGCCTTCGCGAAGGCCTGGAAGCCGCGCTCGTCGTCGGCATCCTCATCGCCTACCTCCGTCGGCTCGGTCGCGCTGATGTGCTCCCGCGGCTGTGGCTCGGGATCGGCCTCGCCGTCGCGCTGGCGCTGGGCGTGGGAGCGGTGCTCACGTTCGGCGACTATGCGCTGACGTTCGAAGCCCAGGAGCTTCTCGGCGGAGGTCTCTCCCTGCTCGCCGTGGGGATGGTCACCTGGATGATCTTCTGGATGCAGAAGGCCGGCCGCACGATGAAGGCGACGCTCGAGGGAGGTGTCGATCGCGCGCTCACCAACGGCGGTCTGTGGGCGCTCGTCGCGATCGGTTTCGTCTCGGTGGCGCGAGAGGGCATCGAGACGACACTTCTGCTGTGGTCGATGGTGCAGTCCTTCGGCGACGCGCCGTCGGCACTTCTGGGCGCGCTGCTCGGCCTCACGGCCGCCGTCATCACCGGTTGGCTGATCACCCGTGGCGCCGTTCGGCTCGACCTGCGCCGATTCTTCACCTGGACCGGCGGATTCCTCGTCGTCGTCGCGGCCGGCGTCCTCGCCTACGCCGTGATGGATCTGCAGGAGGCCGGGGCGCTCCCGGGCCCCTTCACCGCACTCGCGCCTCTCGATCCGGCCAACGGAGCGGTCGCCGTCGGCTGGGCTGCCTTCCCGTTCGGCTGGGCGTTCGACGTCGCATCCGCCATCCCGCCCGACAGCGCGTTGGCGGCGATCCTGCAGGCGACGGTCGGTTTCATGCCGGCCATGACGTGGCTGCAGGTCACGGCCTGGGCGCTGTACATCGCCATCGTCGGGTTCTTCTACGCCCGCGGCCTGCGCGCGCGGCATCCGTCACGCCCACGACCGGCTGCGGACCCGCATCCGGACGAGACTCTTCACCTTTCACCACAAGGAGCAGCATGATCACCTCACGCCGAATCATCGGTGCCCTCGCGGCCGTCGGGGCCGGAACCCTCGTTCTGAGCGGTTGCGTCGCGAAGAGCGATGTCGATACCGCTGCGGCCTTCGAGGTGTCCTCGACGGACGGCACCTGCGCCGTCTCCGCGGCGACGGCGAAGAGCGGGACGCTGACCTTCGAGGTCACCAACGACAGCAGCAAGATCTCGGAGTTCTACCTGCTCGCCGAGGACGGTCTGCGCATCGTCGGCGAAGTCGAGAACATCGCGCCTGCGGCATCCCGCACGCTCACGGTCGTCGCCCAGCCGGGGGAGTACTTCACCCTCTGCAAGCCCGGCATGATCGGCGAGGGCGTCGGCAAGGCACCGTTCTCCGTCACCGGCGACCGGATCGCCGTCGACGGGCCGGATGCCGAGCTGAAGCAGCAGGCTGTCGACCTCTACGCCGCGTTCGTCAAGGACCAGGTCGGACAGCTCGTGCCCACGGTCGAGGACTTCGTCACCGCCTACGTGGCTGGCGATGACGAGACCGCGCGCGCTCTCTTCCCGCAGACCCGTGCGTTCTACGAGCGCATCGAACCCGTCGCTGAGGCACTCGGCGACCTCGACCCGCGCATCGACTACCGCGAGGTCGACGCCGTCGCCGAGGAGCTGGACTGGACCGGCTTCCACCGCATCGAGAAAGACCTGTGGGTGCCGGCGCAGGACGCACTGAACGCCGATGGCGAGACCCCGGCATGGAAGGACTGGGCGCCCTCGACTCCCGAGCAGCGCTCCGAGTTCGGCGACCTGCTGCTCGCCGACGTGCAGGAGCTCTTCTCCTACGTGCACTCGGACGACTTCACCACGGCGCTGGACGACCAGGGCATCGCGGGTATCTCGAACGGCGCCATCGCGCTGCTCGACGAGGTCGCGACCGGCAAGATCTCCGGCGAGGAGGACTGGTGGTCGGGAACCGACCTCTACGACTTCGCGGCGAACGTCGAGGGATCCAAGATGGCGTTCTCGCTGGTGCAGGACTTCGCCGCGGCTCAGGGGGAAGAGGGCAAGGCGCTGGTCGGCGAGATCGAGGCCGGCTACGCGCAGCTCGAAGAAGCGCTCGCCGCGCACGGCTCGCTGGCCGACGGGTTCGCCGGATATGCCGAACTCACCGATGGCGACAAGCGCCAGTTCACCGACCTGATCAACGCACTCGCCGAGCCGCTCTCGCAGCTGACCGGCACCGTGCTGTCCTGATCGGGGATGCATCGAAGATGAACGCGGACGAGACGGATGCCGCGGCCACGCCGTCGAAGGACAGCGAGGGCGCCGCAGCATCCGCCCGCCCGGGGCTGAGCAGACGAGGCCTGCTCGGGCTCGCGATCGGCGGAGGCGTCGCCGGGCTCGCGGTCGGAGCGGGAGCCGGACTCGCCGGCGGCGTCGCCCTGGGGCGTGCGCGGGAGAACGCGGTGGCGCAGAGCGCCTACGACTTCTTCCGTGCCCATCAGGCCGGCATCACCACGCCGGTGCAGGATCACCTGCACTTCGCCGCGTTCGACATGATGCCGCGGAGTGATCGCGACGATCTCGTCTCGTTGCTGCAGGACTGGACCTACGCAGCATCGCGGATGACGCAGGGGCTCGAGGTCAGCGCCACGGGCGCGGTCGGCGGTCCGGCAGAACAACCGCCGGAGGACACCGGCGAGGCGCTGGGGCTGCCCGCGGCAGGACTCACCATCACCTTCGGCTTCGGGCCGGGGCTGTTCGAGAACGAGGACGGCGATCGCTACGGCATCGCCGCACGGCGTCCGGCCGGGTTCGAGAAGCTGCCTCCGTTCCTCGGTGACGACCTCGATCCCGAACTCTCGAACGGCGATCTGTGCATCCAGGCATGCGCCGACGATCCGCAGGTGGCGGTGCACGCGATCCGCAATCTCAGCCGGATCGCCTTCGGCCGGGCAAGGCTCCGGTGGTCGCAGCTCGGGTTCGGCAAGACCTCGCGGACGACGTCGACGCAGGCGACGCCCCGCAACCTCTTCGGGTTCAAGGACGGCACGGCGAACATCCTCGCCGACGATGCGGACGCTCTCGCAGAGCACGTCTGGGTCGCAGCATCCGACGAACCCGCCTGGCTGGGCGGGGGCTCGTATCTCGTCGCCCGGAAGATCGCCATGCTCATCGAGACGTGGGATCGGGTGCGCCTCGCCGAGCAGCATTCCATCATCGGCCGTGACAAGGGGGCCGGAGCGCCGCTGTCCGGCGGCGGCGAGTTCACCGCCCCCGACTTCAGCCGGGTCGCGATCGACGAGAACAGCCACGTGCGGCTCGCGCATCCGGAGCAGAACGACGGCAACCGCATCCTCCGCCGCGGCTACAACTACGTCGACGGCAACAACAACCTGGGGCGCCTCGACGCGGGGCTGTTCTTCCTCTCGTACCAGCGCGACCCCGCACAGTTCGTGTCGCTGCAGCGCCGGCTTTCGACCGACCTCCTGAACGAGTACATCCGGCACGTCGGCTCCGGGATCTGGGCCGTCCCTGGGGGCGCGAAGCCCGGATCCTACGTCGGGGCCGAGCTCTTCGACTGAGGCGAGGCCGGCCGGCGGGAGCCGGTCGGGTCGTTGCGGCGCCCCTCGCGCGAGGCGAGACCGGGGTCGGTGAAGAGCCACGTCGGGCGTGGTTCCACAAGCGGCCGGAACAGCCATCGCACCGGTCTGGTGGCGAGCGCCAGCGCGATCAGCACCGACAGCACCGTGACGGTCGGAAGCCAGATCCAGGTCGGATCCAGGTCGCGCAGGATCCCCGTCTCACGGAACGGGTAGAGAACGAAGGAGTGCAGCAGGAACACGTACATCGTGTACTGCCCGAACGGCGTCCACCAGTGCGTCCCGCGGGGGATCAGGGCGAAGAAGGCCGCACTGAGAACCACGGCGAGCAGCATGAGGGCGATGCGCAGGCCGCCGGCCCACCACTGCTCACCCCCGAGGTCCGCGTACGAGTCCTCGTAGAACAGCCAATGCCTCAGGTCGATCGCCTGCCAGAGCGGGAGCCAGGTCCACGCCGCCCAGCCGGCCGCCCCGAGCACCGCGACCGCCACGACGGGGACCCACCACGGGCGGGAATCCAGCAGGCGCATCCGGGCGACGATGTCGTTCTCGCGCAGCCACCACCCGAAGGCGAAGAACGGCAGCAGGCCGAGAGTGCGCGAAAGCGAGAAGGTGCTGTCGACGTTGGGCAGGTACCCGACGCCGATCGAGATCGCCACAGTCCACAGCAACGGCCACCGCAGCAGGGCGAGGTAGGGGAGCACCAGGCGGAAGATCCCCAGCGCGAGCAGGAACCACAGCGTCCAAGACGGCCGGGTGATGTTGGGGTCGGCCTGTCCCTCGACGAGCCACTTCGTGAGCGTCCAGAGCAGTTCGAAGATGAGATAGGGCACGAGGATGTCCGTGATGACCCTGGCCATCTGCGTCTTCGTCGGTGACGACGACTTCGAGAAGTACCCCGAGATGATCGCGAACGCCGGCATGTGGAACGCGTACAGCGTGAGGTAGAACGCGAAAGCGATGTCCGAGTCGTAGATCAGGCGCTGGATCGCGTGCCCGAGGACTACGAGGACGATGCAGGCGTAACGGGCGTTGTCCCAGAACGGCACCCGGCGCCGGGGCCTCTGGATCGAACCGGTGGACGGTCGTCCGGAGTCTGCGTCGGCGCTGCTCATCCTCCGAGGCTACCGCGCGGGAATAAAGTTGCCTGGATCGCGTTGACTCAAATACATTCAAGTGAATAGAAACGGATGCCCTGTCATCCGCTTCGGGAAAGACGGAGCAATCATGAGCGAGCAGTCGGGCGCACACGGGATGCAGTTCGGCATCATGTCGGTCAGCGACATCACCCGCGACCCCGTGACGGGGGTCACGCCGAGCGAGCAGGAGCGCATCAAGGCCACGATGACGATCGCCAGGCACGCCGAAGAGGTGGGTCTCGACGTCTTCGCGATCGGTGAGCATCACAACCCGCCGTTCTGGTCGTCCAGTCCGTCGACCTTCCTCGCCGCCCTCGCGGCGCAGACAGAACGACTCATCGTCTCGACCTCGACGACGCTGATCACGACGAACGACCCTGTGCGCATCGCCGAGGAGTACGCGATGCTGCAGCACGTCTCGGACGGCCGGATGGACCTGATGCTCGGCCGCGGCAACACCGGGCCCGTGTATCCCTGGTTCGGACAGGACATCCGCCAGGGGCTCCCGCTCGCGATCGAGAACTACGCGCTGCTGCACAAGCTGTGGCGTGAAGACGTGGTGGACTGGGAAGGCAAGTTCCGCACTCCGCTGCAGGGCTTCACCTCGACGCCGCGTCCGCTCGACGGCATCGCGCCGTTCGTCTGGCACGGATCCATCCGCACCCCCGAGATCGCCGAGCAGGCCGCGTACTACGGCGACGGGTTCTTCGCGAACAACATCTTCTGGCCGAAGGAGCACTACCAGCGGCTCATCGAGCTGTACCGTCAGCGCTTCGCGCACTACGGCCACGGAACGCCGGAGCAGGCGATCGTCGGACTCGGCGGACAGGTGTTCATGAGTGCGAAGTCGCAGGACGCGGTGAACCAGTTCCGCCCGTTCTTCGACAACGCCCCGGTGTACGGTCACGGCCCGAGCATGGAGGACTTCACCGAGATGACCCCTCTGACGGTGGGCTCGCCGCAGCAGGTCATCGACCGCTACGCCGCAATGCGCGAGCACTACGGTGACTACCAGCGGCAGCTGTTCCTCATCGATCACGCCGGGCTCCCGCTGAAGATGGTGCTCGAGCAGCTCGACATCCTCGGCTCCGAGGTCGTACCCGTGCTCCGCAAGGAGCTCGCGAAGGACCGTCCTGCGGGCGTTCCGGATGCTCCGACCCATGCCGCCCGTGTCGCGGCGGAGTTCGGCGATGGGCCCACCCGTCAGGCGCGCCCCGGCGCGAACCGCGGGGACAACCTCACCGGCGACTCGCCGTATCAGGACACTCCTGCGCCGACGGGCGCGGCATTCGGCCTCAGCCGGAAGGACGCATGATGACCACGCGCCGTATCGCCGTCGTCTCGGCGGGTCTGTCCAACCCCTCGTCCACCCGGATGCTCGCGGATCGGCTGGCAGCGGAGACGCTGAGGGCCCTGGCGGCCGAGGGCATCGAGGCGAGTGTGGACGTGATCGAGTTGCGCGACTACGCGCACGACATCACGAACAACATGCTCACCGGATTCGCGCCGCCAGCGCTGGAGACGGCGATCAACACCGTCATCTCGGCGGATGCGCTGATCGCGGTCACGCCGATCTTCTCGACCAGTTACTCGGGGCTGTTCAAGTCGTTCATCGACGTGCTCGACCCCGACTCGCTGGCCGGCAAGCCTGTGCTGATCGGCGCGAACGCCGGGACCGCGCGCCATTCCCTGGCGATCGACTACGCGATCCGCCCGCTTTTCGCCTACCTGCACGCCGAGCCCGTCTCGACCGGCGTGTTCGCGGCGTCCAGCGACTGGGGTGGCGCGGGCGACGACGTCGCACCGCTCGCGAAGCGGGTGGAGAAGGGCGCGCGGGAGCTCGCCGAGGCGATCGCGCGGCGGAAGGCGACTGTGGTCGCCGACCCCTACGACCCGACGACCTATCTCGGCGAAGGACGCTCCTTCGGTCATATGCTCGGCGGCCTCGCGGGGGAGTGACCTGCCGACTGCGTTCTCCATGCGCCCGCCGCGGGTCAGAATGGAACACCACACCTCTGAATGGAGACGCATGGAGATCGCAGTCGCAGGCGGCACCGGCATCGTCGGCACCGAAGTCGTGCGGGTGGCACAGCAACGCGGCCACCGTGTCCGTGTCCTGACCAGAGGCAACCGCGTCGACGTGCAGAGCGGAGAGGGCCTCGACGCGGCGCTGGAGGGCGCCGATGCCGTGATCGACGCGCTCAGCGTCGTCACGCAGAGCGCCCGCACGTCGAGCGATTTCTTCACCAGAACCACGGCGAAGATGCTCGCCGCCGAGCAGCGCGCAGGAGTCGGTCATCACGTCGCCCTGTCGATCGTCGGCGTCGATCGTGCGCCGCACGCGTACTACGCCGGCAAGCTCGCGCAGGAGCAGGCGGTGCAGTCCGGTCAGACGCCGTGGACGATATTGCGCGCCACGCAGTTCCACGACTTCTCGGCGCAGATGCACCGCAGAGCCGCTGTCGGCCCGCTGCACCTGGCGGTGCGGATGCGGACGCAGCCGGTGTCGGTCATCGAGGTCGCGCAACGGCTCGTCGACCTGACCGAGGCCGCGCCCGCGGGCCGTGCGCGCGACCTCGCCGGCCCCCACGAGGAAGACCTCGCCGAGATGATGAGGTCGTGGGCGCGGCACACCGGCCGAGAAGGCTGGATGCCGGCGATAGCGCTTCCCGGCGCGTTCGGACGCGCGATGCGCGACGGCAGCATGCTTCCCGATGACGACGCCGAACGCGGAACCGTGACCTTCGCGAACTGGCTCGCCTCGCAGCCGCAGCGCTGACCGCAGAGACGGCGTGTCCGCCGTCGGAGTCGGGCCGGTTCAGCCGATCGAGGACAGGCTCTCGAGCGTCTTCGCGACCGCATCCGCCAGTTCGCGGCCCTTCAGCTCGAAATGCCGGCCGAAGTAGTCCCTGTGCTCCTGGTGCTCATGGAAGTTGTGGGGTGTGAGCACGCCCGAGAACACGGGGACATCCGACTCGAGCTGCACGCGCATCAGGGAGTCGACGACCGTGGAGGCGACGAAGTCGTGACGGTAGATGCCGCCGTCGACCACGAGAGCACATGTCGCGATGGCGTCGTAGCCGCCACTTCGAGCCAATCGTTGCACGTGCAGCGGGATCTCGAAAGCACCGGGGACGCGGATCACCCCCACGTCCTCGAAGCCGAGCGACGCGAGTCGTGCGCCGAAGGACACGACGGCCCGCTCCACGATGTCTGCGTGCCATTCGGCGGCGACGATGGCGATTCTGGACATGATGATCGTTCCCTTCGTCCTCTTCCATCCGGACTCTGACCGTCGGCCCCGGAATCACACCGGGTCTGCGGGCTCCACCGTGGAATCCGCTCGCGGGCTTCGCGGACGAGCCGCGTCACCGCCGGTGGGGAATCTCGCCCCGCCCTGAGGACATACGGCACGAGAGTACCAGTGTCGCCTCACGGCGCCTGATGACCGCCCCGGTTCCAGCGGTACTCGGTTTCGGGACGCCCGCGAGCGCCGTAGCGCGCTGTGCGCCTCAGCGTCCCCTCGGCCACGAGGTGTTCCAGATAGCGACGCGCCGCGACGCGTGACATGCCGAGGATCTCGCCGACCTCGCTCGCCGAGAGTGCGTCTGAAGACCGCATCGCCGCCGTGATGCTCTCCAGCGAGGCCGGGGACAGGCCCTTCGGCACCGGGATCGATCCGGTCGGCCGCGCCGCGCCCAGGAGGGCGTCGATCTCGGCCTGCGTCGCTTCTCCATCTGTCGAGTGCGACTGCGCGAGGTAGGCGCGATACTGCTCGAGTCGCTCGCGGAACGTCGCGAAGGTGAACGGCTTCACCAGGTACTGGAAGACGCCGAGAGCGGCCATCTGACGCACGACCTCGGCGTCTCGCACGCCGGTGATGGCGATGACGTCCACGGCGGCGGAGCGCGCGCGCAGCGTACGCAGCACATCGAGCCCTGAGCCGTCCGGCATCGTCATGTCCAGGAGCACGAGGTCGATCGGGCGCTCGATGGCTTGATCGAGTACAGCGGTGAGCGCGGCCCTCGCGCCCGTGCATTCGCCGGCCACGGTGAACCCGTCGAGGCGGTCGATGTAGTCGCGGTGGAGTTCCAGTGTCAGGAGATCGTCGTCCACGAGCAGGGTGCGGATCATGGCTTCCTCCGTGCGGACGAAGCAGCGGGCAGCGTGACGTGGAATGTGGTCGGGTCACCCGTGATCCGCACCGAACCACCCGCCTCTGCGACGACCGACCGGACGAGAGCCAGGCCGACTCCGCGTCCCTGCGAGCCGGACGGCTTGGTGGAGTAGCCGTGGGTGAAGATCTGCTCGCGCAGGCCGTCGGGAACCCCGGAGCCGCTGTCGGAGACCCCGATCAGCAGCGCGCCCTCATCGGTGCGGCTCAGGGACACCTCCACCCACCGATCGGAGGCCTCCACGGCGGCATCCATGGCGTTGTCGATGAGGTTGCCCAGCACCGAGACGCTGTCGACGGTGGAGAGCGACGAACGCGGAGCGTCCGGCTCGATGCGCGCACGCCAGTCGATGCCCCGCTCCTTGGCCTGCGACGCCTTTCCCAGTAGAAGCGCGCCGACGGCGGGGTCGCCGTGGCGGCGAGCGGTGACCTGGTCCACGAGGGACTGGCTCTGACGAGAAGTCTCGGTGAGGATCTCGATCGCCTCTTCGGTGCGGCCCAGCTCCAGCAGCGCGACGGCGGTGTGCATCCGATTGCCATGCTCATGGGTCTGGGCGCGCAATGCCTCGCCGAGCGTTCGGATGGACTCGTAGGACGAGACGGCATCCCGCAGCTGTCCCGGCGGCAGGTCGCCGGCGATGCGCCGCGTGAAGCGCCGGGCGAGCCACGCACCGATCACGCCGACCGCAAGCACCGACATCGCGACGCCGAGCGACAGCGGCAGGCGCCGCACGAGGGTCTCGGCGATCGATTCCACGGTCACTCCGGCGGCGACCCAGCCGATCAGAGCTTCGCCCCCCGGGGAAAGGATCGGCACGATCGTCCGCACGGATGGTCCGAGGGTGCCGGTGAACACCTCCGTGCGCGGCTCGGGGGCGGCGGGGATCGTGCCCAGGTACCGGCCGCCGATCTCGTCGGGGTCCGGATGCGTGATGCGCACGCCGTCCGGCGTCATCACCGTGATGAAGTCGAGGCCGGCGGCGTCCGCCACGTCCAGGACGTACGGTTCGAGCGCACGCGTCGCAGCATCGAGGTCGCCGGCGGCGAGCGCGTCGATCGCGGCGGGCGATTCCGCGATCGCGATGGCTGTCGCGCTCGTGACGCGTTCCGCCTCGGCGTGCGTCGCACGCTGCGCCTCGATCACCAGGAAGACGGCCACCAGAGCGCCCACCAGCACGCCGACGAGGAGCAGGACGATGAACACGCGAGATGCGGCGCTTCGAGCCTCGGAGGCGCGTGCCATCGAAACTCCTTCGGCTCGTGACGTGTTCGCCAGTGACCAATACGACCACAAATGGTGCCTCTGTGTGAAGTCGATGACGCTGTTCCTACCGTCGGCGTTGACGCAGGCGGCCATGTGACGACGAAGTTCATGTTCAAGGAGGACACGATGGCCATCACGACGGGATTCTCTCTCCCCGGGTACAACTCGCGACGCGGCAAGCAGGCCTGGGACCGGCACACCTGGCTGTACGTCTCGGTGATCATCGCCGTCGTGCTCGGCGCGGCGGTGGGACTCATCTGGCCCGAGGTCGGCCAGAGCTTCGAGCCCCTCGGCAAGGGCTTCGTCGCCCTGATCAAGATGATGATCGCCCCGATCATCTTCTGCACGATCGTCGTCGGAGTCGGATCGATCGCCAAGGCCGCCACGGTCGGCAAGATCGGCGGCCTCGCACTGCTGTACTTCATGGTGATGTCGACGTTCGCCCTCGCCATCGGTCTCGTGGTGGGCAACATCATCCACCCCGGCGCGGGGCTCGACATGACCTCCTCCACCTACGACGGGGAGACGGGGGAGGCGAAGACGACCCAGGAGTTCATCCTCGGCATCATCCCGACCACCTTCTTCTCTGCCTTCACCGGCGAGAGCGTGCTGCAGGTGCTGTTCATCGCGCTGCTGGCCGGCTTCGCTCTGCAGGGCCTCGGCGACCGCGGCGCCCCGATCATGGATGCGGTGAAGAACCTGCAGAAGCTGGTCTTCCGCATCCTCGGGATGATCCTCTGGCTCGCACCGCTCGGCGCGTTCGGTGCGATCGCCGCCGTCGTCGGGAAGACCGGCATCGCCGCGATCTGGAGCCTCGGCATCCTGATGATCGCGTTCTACGTCACCTGCATCCTCTTCATCGCGGTCGTCCTCGGGACGCTGCTCTGGGTCGTGACGCGGGTCAACATCCTCAGCCTCATGAAGTACCTGGGGCGGGAGTACCTGCTGATCGTCGGCACGTCGTCGTCGGAGTCGGCGCTGCCACGACTGATCGCGAAGATGGAGCACGTCGGCGTCTCGAAGCCCGTCGTCGGGATCACCGTTCCCACCGGCTACTCGTTCAACCTGGACGGCACGGCGATCTACCTCACCATGGCCTCCCTCTTCATCGCGACGGGGATGGGGCAGCCGATGTCGATCGGCGAGCAGATCGGCCTGCTGGTGTTCATGATCATCGCGAGCAAGGGCGCAGCCGGTGTCACGGGTGCGGGACTCGCGACCCTCGCCGGTGGTCTCCAGGCCTACCGGCCCGACCTCGTCGACGGCGTGGGCGTGATCGTCGGCATCGACCGGTTCATGTCGGAGGGCCGCGCGCTGACCAACTTCACCGGCAACGCGGTGGCGACACTGCTCATCGGCACCTGGACGAAGCAGATCGACCGCGACAGGGTCCGGCAGGTGCTGAGCGGCGAGCTTCCGTTCGACGAATCTTCGCTCGACGGCGTCGATGAGCACGGCATGTCCGATGAGCGTCAGGCCGCCGATACCCAGGAACTCGGCGAGTCGGCGCTGGCCGAGATGGCGGCCAAGGAGCAGCGGGCGCGGGAGCGCGTCTCCGGGCGCTGAGCCGCACCGACCCAAGTGGTGAAGGATGCGGGAGCAGGCGGACGCCTGCTCCCGCATCCTTCATGCGGTCAACCGCTCTTGCGTCGGAACTCGCGCCGCGTCTGCGGGGCTGCGGGGCCACCGTGCACGGCGGAATCGCCGTCGAGGTGAGCCTCGCCCTGCCGGTGGTGCGCGTTCTTCTTCTCGAGCGCTTCCTTGAACTTGCGCTTCATGTCCTCAGAGGAGGAGGCGCTTTCTTCGGTGCTCATGCTGGTCAGCCTATGTCACCGCGATGGCCGAGGGGGAGATCACGTCCGCATCCGCCGGAGGATCAGGTCGATGAGAAGCCCGATTCCGACGGCGATGACGATGGATGCGGGCACGGCCACGAGCGGCCCACCGGGGACGATCGCGGCGACCGCAGCACCGACCGACGCCTGGTAGACGGCCCAGCCGGTGGCTGCGACCGCGACGAGAGCGAGGTAGCGCGGCGGGTGGATGCGGGACGCCCCCGCGACGAGATTGATCGCCAGGCGGGCGAACGGCACGAATCGCGCGGTGAACAGCACCGTCGCCGTCCCGCTGTCCAGGCGCCGTCTGGCCCAGTCCAGAGCGAGCTGCACGCGCGGCACCCGCATCCAGCGCCACCGCTCGGTGCCCACCGCCCGTCCGATCAGGTAGCAGGTGACATCGCCGAGCGTCGCGGCTACGGCAGCGCAGACGATCACCGCCGGCAACGGCGGTGCGCCGTTCGTCACTGACAAGGCGCCGAGAGCGGTGACCGCGATCTCACCGGGGATCACCACGAAGAACGCGTCGCCGAGGACGAGGAGGCTCATCAGGACGAGAGCCCAGGGTCCGGTCAGCAGTTCGGCGAGGACGTCGGTCGGCACGTGGTCAACTGTGCGGGTTCCGGGTGAACGGGAACCAAAGAGCGGATAGCCGGTGACCGGCGTTCCAGCATCCGGTGAACATCTGGTGGCCGGGGCCGATTCCGGTGTTCGTCCTGCGACCGCACCCCCATCCTGAGGGTGTGAGAGTCGCGATCGTGACAGAGTCCTTCCTTCCGCACATGAATGGCGTCACCGGTTCGGTGCTGCAGATCCTGCGGCATCTCGAACGCACCGGCCACGACGCCCACGTCATCGCACCGATCGCCACAGGCATCCCCGGCGAAGTGAGCGGTGCCGTGATCGAGCCGATCCCCAGCCTGGCGCTGCCCGGATACCGGAACGTCCGCGTCGGCACATCGCCGGCTCATCGCGTGGCTGCGTCGCTGCGTCGCTTCCAGCCGGACGTCGTTCATCTCGCGTCGCCGTTCGCGCTCGGGTGGCGCGGCGTTCTCGCCGCCGAGCGGCTCGGCGTGGCATCCGTGGCGGCGTACCAGACCGACGTGGCCGCGTACACGGAGCGCTACCGGATCGCGGCGACCACCGGCCTCGCGCAGTCGCACATCGCCCGGCTGCATCGCCGGGCGACCCTCACCCTGGTGCCGTCGGGGGAGTCCGCACAGCAGCTGGAGAGACTCGGCGTCGATCGGATGCGCCGCTGGGGGCGCGGGGTCGACGCCGAGCGGTTCCAGCCGGAGCGGCGCTCGGGCAGTCTGCGCTCGCAGTGGGATGCAGACGTCGTGGTCGGCTACGTCGGCCGACTGGCCCCGGAGAAGCAGGTGCAGGATCTCGCCGTGCTGCAGACCATCCCGGGGGTCCGGCTCGTCATCGTCGGCGACGGGCCGGCACGTGCGCAGCTCGAGGCTCTCCTGCCGCGCGCTCTGTTCCTCGGCCATCTCGACGGTGATGCGCTCGCCGCGGCTATGGCCTCGTTCGACGTCTTCGTGCACCCGGGGGAGAGCGAGACCTTCGGGCAGACGCTCCAGGAGGCGCACGCGAGCGGGATCCCGGTGGTCGCCACGGGGCGCGGGGGCCCGCTCGATCTTGTGCGGATGGGAATCGACGGGTGGTTGTACCGCCCCGGCGACTTCGACGATCTGAGGATGCGGGTGGCGGACCTCGTCGGCGATGCGCGGAAGCGGCGTGCATTCGGCGAGGCGGGCCGCGTCGCCGTGCAGGGGCGGTCCTGGGCGAGCGTCTGCGACCAGCTTCTCGGGCACTTCGAAGAGGCACGCGCGCTGCGGACTATCGACTCCGGGCTCCGCGCCCGGCGCGCGGTGCGTCCGGAGATGGCGAAGGTCGCGCCGCCGACGCGATGGCAGAGGTACATCGCGCTCGGCGATTCGCTGACGGAGGGACTCTGCGACCCTGCACCGGACGGGGCGCTGCGAGGCTGGGCGGATCGTCTGGCTCTGCTGCTGGCGGCGCGCGGCGGCCTGCACTACGCGAACCTCGCCATCCGTTCGAAGCGGGTCTCGGACGTCTGCGGCTCTCAGCTGGAACGTGCCCTGGAGCTGCGTCCCGACCTGGTCTCGATCCTGATCGGCGCGAACGACCTGGTGAAGCATCGCGTCGACATCACCGCGCTCGCCGGGCGTCTAGAGGATGCGGTGTCGCGGCTCCGGGGGATCGGCGCCGACGTCCTGCTGGTGACGCCGTTCCTGCCGGGGCGTCGTGCCGCATCGATCTACACCGCACGCTTCGCCGCATTCGCCACCCTGCTCACGGGGATCGCCGCGCGTACCGGCGCGATCCTCATCGACACCGACCTGCACCCGTCGCTCGGGGATCGGGGGAACTGGGGCGAGGATCTGGTCCATCTGAGCAGCCGAGGGCATCGGTTCCTCGCCTATCGGGCCGGTGAGGTGCTCGGCGTGCCGCACGCCGACGCCCTGGGCGCACTCGATGCCGCGTTGCACGAGCACGAGTCGCTCAGCACCGGTCTGTGGTGGCGGCGTCACGCGCTGCCGTGGGTCTGGCGGCGGCTGCATGGGCGCGCCGCGGGCGACGGGCGGGTCGCGAAGCACGACGACTACGTCTATCTCGGTCGCACGCCGGTGAGGGAAGGAGTCCGCGTGCACTGATGCTGTAGACGCGGGCCCCCGCTCGCGGCGGAATCTCGGGATCCCGCTGGTAGGCTGGATGCGGTTGCCTTCGGGCATCCGCTCAATTTCACACACATATACGGAGCGGTCGGCGGAGAAGCTGGTCCCCTGTGGTGGGTTCCTCGGCAGAGATGCGCCGGGTGGCTTTCTACTGGTGGCCAGCGCAGGCGACATTCGCGGGAATGCCCGCGCGCCCATATCTGCCCGTATCCGCTCCTTCGCGAACACGCTCGCGCGTCATACGGATTCGCGAGTCTAAACAAAGAAGGAGAGACCTCTTGGAAGGTCCTGAAATCACCGCCACCGAGGCCGTTCTCGACAACGGCCGCTTCGGCACCCGCACCATCCGCTTCGAGACCGGCCGCCTCGCGCAGCAGGCTCAGGGCGCAGTCGCCGCGTACCTCGACGACGAGACCATGCTCCTCTCGGCCACCAGCGCAGGCAAGCACCCGCGCGAGGGCTTCGACTTCTTCCCGCTGACGGTCGACGTCGAGGAGCGTTCCTACGCCGCCGGCAAGATCCCCGGCTCGTTCTTCCGCCGCGAGGGTCGCCCCTCCACCGAGGCCATCCTCGTCTGCCGTCTGATCGACCGTCCGCTGCGTCCGTCGTTCGTCGACGGTCTCCGCAACGAGGTCCAGATCGTCATCACGGTCCTCTCCATCGCTCCGGGCGAGTTCTACGACGCGCTCGCGATCAACGCGGCTTCCGCCTCGACGCAGATCTCCGGTCTGCCGTTCTCGGGTCCCGTCGCCGGTGTCCGCCTGGCGTTCATCGCAGGTCAGGGCGAGCACGCCGACCAGTGGGTCGCGTTCCCGACCGCCGAGCAGGTCTCTGAGGCCGTGTTCGACCTGATCGTCGCCGGTCGTGTCGTCACCAAGGCCGATGGCACGGAAGACGTCGCCATCATGATGGTCGAAGCCGAGGCCACCGAGGGCAGCTGGAACCTGATCAAGGCCGGCGCCACCAAGCCGAACGAAGAGATCGTCGCCCAGGGCCTCGAGGCCTCGAAGCCGTTCATCGCTCAGCTGGTCAAGGCTCAGGCCGAGCTCGCCGCGACCGCGTCGAAGGAGCCGGGCGTCTACCCGGTCTTCCTGCCGTACAGCCAGGAGGTCTACGACTTCGTCGCGGGTCGCTCCTACGACGACCTCGTCGGCGTCTACCAGATCGCCGACAAGAAGGACCGTCAGAACGCGGATGACGCGATCAAGGACCGCGTCCGGGCCCAACTCATCGAGGCCGTCGAGGCGGGCGAACTGCCCGCCGGCGCTCCGCTCGAGTTCTCGGCCGCCTACAAGTCGGTCACGAAGAAGATCGTCCGCGGACGCATCCTCACCGAGAGCGTCCGCATCGACGGCCGCGGTCTGGCCGACATCCGTCCGCTCGACGCCGAGGTGCAGGTCATCCCGCGCGTGCACGGCTCCGCGATCTTCCAGCGCGGCGAGACCCAGATCATGGGTGTCACCACGCTGAACATGCTCAAGATGGAGCAGCAGATCGACTCGCTGTCGCCGACCACGAGCAAGCGCTACATGCACCACTACAACTTCCCGCCCTACTCGACCGGTGAGACCGGCCGAGTGGGTTCGCCGAAGCGTCGCGAGATCGGGCACGGCTTCCTCGCCGAGCGCGCGCTCGTGCCGGTGCTGCCGAGCCGCGAGGAGTTCCCGTACGCGATCCGTCAGGTGTCTGAGGCTCTCAGCTCCAACGGCTCGACGTCGATGGGCTCGGTGTGCGCCTCGACCCTTTCGCTGCTGAACGCGGGCGTGCCGCTGCGCGCTCCCGTCGCCGGCATCGCGATGGGCCTCGTCTCCGACGAGGTCGACGGTGAGACCCGCTACGCGGCGCTGACCGACATCCTGGGTGCTGAGGACGCTCTCGGCGACATGGACTTCAAGGTCGCCGGTACCGGTGAGTTCATCACCGCCATCCAGCTCGACACGAAGCTCGACGGCATCCCGACGTCGGTTCTCGCCGGTGCGCTGACCCAGGCACGCGACGCGCGCCTGACGATCCTCAACGTCCTGAACTCCGCGATCGACGCTCCCGACGAGATGGCGCCCACCGCGCCGCGCGTCATCAGCGTGCAGATCCCCGTCGACAAGATCGGCGAGCTGATCGGCCCGAAGGGCAAGACGATCAACGCGATCCAGGACGAGACCGGCGCGCAGATCTCCATCGAGGAGGACGGCACCGTCTACATCGGCGCCACCGACGGGCCGTCGGCCGAGGCCGCGCGCGCGCAGGTCAACGCCATCGCGAACCCGACCAACCCCGAGGTCGGCGAGCAGTTCCTGGGTACGGTCGTCAAGATCGCCACCTTCGGCGCCTTCGTCTCGCTGCTTCCGGGCAAGGACGGCCTCCTGCACGTCACCGAGGTGCGCAAGCTCGCCGGTGGCAAGCGGGTCGAGAACGTCGAGGACGTGCTCTCCGTCGGTCAGAAGATCCTCGTCAAGATCACGAAGATCGACGACCGCGGCAAGCTGTCGCTCGAGCCCGTCGTGGAGGAGACTGCTGCAGCGGATGCTGCGCCTGTCGACGCTGCTCCGGCAGAAGCTGCTGCCGAGTAAGCACTGACGTACACGAGACCCGGGTTTCGGTCGGAGACGACCGGAACCCGGGTCTTCGTCGTGTCCGGCGTGACCAAACCGTTATCGGAAGTTTTCGCGCCGTTCGCCGGATTGGACGGGCGGTTCGAAGATGTCGCTTACCCTCGAAGTACGCACCGGGGGGTGCATTCGGTAGTACGCAAGCCGGGGTGAGACCCGGCTGACGCGGGGGTGAAGAGTATGCGGTTGTTCAGTGCAGGGGCAGGAGCCTCCACTGAGCGCGCATCAGAGGAGCTCTCCGAGCACCCGTCCGCCCCGATTCCGGTCGTCGGTCCCGGCGTGGGCGAGACCATCCGCGTTCCGCTGGGCGAGACTGGCTTCGAGACGTTCCCGATGATGCTGGGCGCCGCCGAGTTCGGCTGGAACGTCGACCTCGAGACCAGTCACGGCATCCTCGATCGCTATATCGAGTTCGGCGGCAACGCCATCCACACGGCTGATGGGTTCTCCGGCGGACGCAGCGAGCACATCATCGGGCAGTGGCTGCGTTCCCGCGGTCACCGCGACCGGGCGCTTCTCAGTGTGCGCATCGGCGCGCACGCCGACAACCCCGGCCTCGGCTCGGTGAACCTGGTCCGCGCGGTCGAGGGTTCGCTCACGCGCCTAGGAGTCGACCGCATCGACGTGCTCTACCTCGATGCGACGCTCGACGTCACCACGAACCTCGAGGACACTCTGGCGACTGTGGAATGGCTCGTGGATGCCGGAAAGATCGGCGCCGTCGGCGCCTTCGGCTTCGCACCGGAGCGGCTGGTCGAGGCGCGCATCCTCGCGGCCGCAGGGTACCCACGCATCCAGGTGATCGATGCGCCGTACAACCTCGTGCGCCGTCAGCCCTTCGAAGGCGACCTCCGTCTGGTCGCGGGTGCCCAGAATCTCGCCGTCACGCCCTCGCACGCGCTGGAGCATGGCTTCCTCTCCGGACGCCACCGCAGGAAGGCGACGACGTCGCAGGGCGTCAGAGGCGAGCAGCTCCGCGGGCAGTTGAACCGGCGCGGCATCCGCATCCTTCGTGCCCTCGACCAGGTCGCCGAAGACCTCGCGGTGCCGGTCGCGGCGGTCTCGATCGCGTGGCTGCTCGCGCAGCGGACCATCGTCGCACCCATCGTGAACACCTTCGCGACCGAGCACGTCGACGAGCTGATGCAGGGTGCCGGCGTCACGCTGTCGCGCGCACAGGTCGCCGACCTCAACCGCGTCGGGAACTGACCTCGCGTCATGCCCCTGTCACACGCGTGGCATATGGTGGATTGACGCCCGGCGAATGCCTGCGACGAAGCGAGTGGGTTTGTGACGCATTACATATATCTGGTCAGACACGGTGAACATCAGGATGCCGAGCACGGCCTGA
Organism: Microbacterium aurantiacum; assembly: GCF_002872075.1. Taxonomy (GTDB): domain Bacteria; phylum Actinomycetota; class Actinomycetes; order Actinomycetales; family Microbacteriaceae; genus Microbacterium; species Microbacterium aurantiacum_A. Next base: position 107,898 of record NZ_PGGU01000005.1, read on the forward strand.
CCGATGGACCCCTCTCGCCTCGAGGACAGCGTCAGGCAGAGCTGATCGCCGACCGTCTCTCCGGACTGCCGCTCGACGCCGTGTGGCATTCTCCGCTGCTGCGGGCGAACGAGACGGCGCGGGCCGTCGCTGAGCGGCTGCCCTCCGTCGACCCCGAGCCGACGGCGCTGTTGTTCGACTGCGTGCCCACCGGCATGACCGAGGAGACCCCTGCGGCCTTCGAGCCGTTCTTCGGCTCGGTGACGGAGGCCGAGATCGAAGCCGGCCGCGCGCAGATGGCCGACGCCGTGAACGAGTTCCTCGTGCGCAAGACGGGTGAAGTGCACGAAGTGCTCATCACGCACAACTTCGTGATCTCCTGGTTCGTGCGCGAAGTGCTGGGAACGCCGGAGTGGCGCTGGATGACCTTGAATCAGGCGCACTGCGGTCTGACCGTCATCGCGCAGAAGCAGGGGCGCCCCTGGACGCTGCTGACCCACAACGACACGGGTCACCTGCCGGTCGAGCTGCGCACCGGCGTCCCCGACGCGATGCCGGTCTGATCCTCGACTGCAGGCGACGCCGCCGCGCCGCGCGGCCGGCTCCGTGCACGGCGAAATAGACTGAACCCATGACCACGCAGGTAGCACTCGTCGGCGGAACAGGCAAGCTCGGCACGATCATCCACGGCGTGATCGATGAGCTCGAGGGCTTCGAGGTCGCCCGGGTGCTGACGTCGTCGAGTGCGATGTCCGAACTGGACGGCGCCGATCTCGTCGTCGATGCCTCCACCCCGCAGGTGAGCATCGACATCGTGCGCGCAGCGGTCGAACGGGGCATCAACGTGCTGGTCGCGACCTCCGGCTGGTCGGCTGAGCGCATCGCGCTGATCCGACCCCTCGTCGACGCCGCCGGAACGGGCGCCGTCTTCATCCCGAACTTCTCGCTCGGTTCGGTGCTGGGTTCGGCACTCGCCGCCGCAGCCGCACCGTTCTTCGACTCGGCCGAGATCGTCGAGGCCCATCGGGAGACGAAGATCGACTCTCCCAGCGGTACCGCGGTCCGCACCGCCGAGCTCATCGCCGCGGCCCGGGCCGAGCAGGGCCCGGTGAGCGCGCCGCACGCCGACCAGCGCGCCCGGGGTCAGCAGGTCGGCACGGTGCCCATCCACTCGCTCCGGCGCCCAGGAGTCGTGGCGAAACAGGACGTGATCCTCGCGGGACCCGGTGAATCGCTGACGTTCACTCATGACACGGTCGATCCGGCGCTCGCTTATGCCCCCGGCATCCGGCTCGCCATACCGTTCGCGTTGAACGTCACCGGCGTCGTGGTGGGCCTGGAGAACATGATCGACATCGGCATCCGCTCGTGATGTCGCGCATCGGCGTCGGCGTGATGGGCGCTGCCCTGCTGCTCTACCTGGCTGTCGCAGTCTGGCTCGGAGTGATGTTCATCGCGGTCGGAGAACCGGTGGCGGTGGGGATGGGCATCGCTCTTCTCGTCCTGGGGGTGCTGAGCGGGTGGGCGCTCTTCCGTGAGATGCAGTTCGGCTTCGCTGCGGACCGGCTCGGACGCGCGCTCGACGCGGAGGGGGGCATGCCGGAGGCCGAGACCGAGCTCACACCCAGTGGTCGCGTCGCTCGGGCGGATGCGGAGCCGCTGGTGGCCCGATACACGGCCGAGGCGGATGCCGCGCCGGAGGACTGGCGTGCTCGATACCGTCTGGGCGTCGTTCAGGACGCGGCGGGGCGTCGCAAGGACGCCCGCGTCAGCATCCGTGAGGCGATCCGCCTGGAGCAGAGCGCCCGGAAGGTCACGCCAGAGTCGCCTCGAGCGTGATCTCGATCGCCGCCAGGGCCTGAGAGACCGGGCAGCCGGCCTTCGCGTCGTTCGCCAGTTCCTGGAACTTCTCCGGCGTGATGCCGGCGACGACGGCGTTCACGTTGAGGTGGCTGCCGGTGATGCCGGTGCCGGGCTTGAACGTCACGGACGCCGACGTGTTGAGGCGCTCCGGGGGAGTGCCGTTCTCGGCCAGCATGTTGGAGAACGCCATGCTGAAGCACGAGGCGTGCGCGGCGGCGATGAGCTCCTCCGGCGTGGTGGTCGTGTCGCTGCCCTCGCTGCGGGCCTTCCAGTTGATGGGGAAGGTTCCGAGGTTCGATGAGGAGAAGGCGACGGTGCCCGACCCCTCGAAGAGGGATCCGGTCCAGGTGGCTGCGGCTTCGCTCGTGACAGGCATGATTCCTCCGGTTCTCGCGCTGCTCGATGATGCGGTCGCGATCTCCCGCCAGCCTATCGAGCGAGCGGGGGCGAAGAAACCGGAGTCACGCGGTGGATGCTGCGCGACCGACGATTCCGGCGCGCTGCAGCAGCAGGTAGATCTGGCAGCCGAGGCAGAATGCGAACGCGGCGTTGAGGAAGGCGGCGATGAAGGCGGCGGCCGTGGCGATCGGCAGCGCCCACGGCACCCCGGCCAGGTGGAGGACGAGTCCGATGCCGACGACGAACAGGCCGACGCCCTGCGCGAAGCGCGGAGGACGCGGATCCTCCAGTTCGCTCGGAGGCCACAGCCGAGGACGGATGGCGCGGCGGAACAGCACGCCCCAGGGCGCCGTCGCCGGAGACACGACACTCCACAGGAAGAGGAGAGCGATCGCGAGGGCGAGCAGGAATCCGGGGTCGAGGGCGCGCTGCACGACGCCGACGGAGTGGACCGCCCAGTTGTCGCCGGCGATGAAGGCGAAGTCGGTGTTCGGGACGATGGCGAACCAGCCACCGGGAATCTTCGCGGTCGAGATCCCGATCAGTCCGAGGAAGGTCGCGAGGAGCAGCAGCGCTGCCGTGACGCTCGCGGCGAAGCGGGGGCCGCGCGGGTCGATGCCTGCGGGAGGGGTCATCTCTGCTCCTGTCTGCGCGCCTCAGACGGCGGCGAGGGCCTCGGTGAGCGCGTGCCGATGAGGCACGCCATGGAAACGGGCGCGGACGCGTCCTGCATCGTCCACGAGGAACGTGGTCGGCGTCTGCAGCACCTTGTACCGTGCCGACAGGTCGGGCCGATGCGTGAGGTCCACCTCGACGTGCCGGAGGCCGTCGTGGTGCTCGGCGTAGCTGTGCAGCATCCGCCGTACGTGCGGGCACCGCGTGCACATCTCGGTGCTGAACTGCACGAGCGTCGCCCTCGATCCTCGCGCGGATTCGGAGACGTCGGCGGGGTGGAGTCGCAGTTCGCCGGCATCCACCCGGCGTCCTTCCCGGCGGCGCAGCACGACGCCGAGGATCACGGTGAGCACGAGGAGTGCTCCCGCGACCGTGAGTGCGATTTCCGGCGACATGGATCGAGCGTACGGCGCGCCGAGGGTGCGAGGGCCGTTGTTTCCGTCGATGACGATCGGGCGCGCGCTCGCCCCTCCGCCACGTCGGTGCGGGTATCGTGGCAGTCATGAGCGCAGCCGTCCCGACGCCGTATGAAGACCTGCTCCGCGACGTGCTGGAGACCGGCACGCACAAGTCGGATCGCACCGGCACGGGGACGACGAGCGTCTTCGGACGGCAGATCCGGTTCGATCTCGCCAAGGGCTTCCCGCTCATCACGACGAAGCGCGTGCACTTCAAGTCGATCGCGTACGAGCTGCTCTGGTTCCTCCGCGGTGATTCGAACGTGCGCTGGCTGCAGGAGAACGGCGTCTCGATCTGGGACGAGTGGGCGGATGCCTCCGGCGATCTGGGTCCGGTCTACGGCGTGCAGTGGCGTTCGTGGCCGACCCCGGGCGGGGAGAGCATCGACCAGCTCGCCGACGTCATCGAGCAGATCCGTCGCACGCCCGACTCCCGTCGATTGATCGTCTCCGCCTGGAACCCGGCCGACATCCCGGACATGGCGCTCGCGCCCTGTCACGCGTTGTTCCAGTTCTACGTCGCCGACGGCAGGCTTTCCTGCCAGCTGTACCAGCGCAGCGCGGACCTGTTCCTCGGCGTCCCGTTCAACATCGCCTCCTACGCCCTGCTCACGATGATGATCGCGCAGCAGGTCGGTCTCGAACCCGGCGACTTCGTCTGGACCGGAGGTGACTGCCACATCTACGACAACCACGTCGAGCAGGTGCGGGAACAGCTCACGCGCGATCCGTACCCGTATCCGGCCCTCCGTTTCACGCGCACCCCCGAGTCGATCTCCGACTACCGCTTCGACGACTTCGTGGTGGAGGACTACCAGCATCACGCGCCGATCCGAGCGGCGGTGGCGGTATGACCTGGGTCGGCCTGGTCTGGGCCGAGGCAGACGGCGGGGTCATCGGCGCCGAGGGCGGCATGCCGTGGCATGTGCCGGAGGACATGGCGCACTTCAAGGAGGTCACCCTCGGTGCCCCCGTCGTGATGGGGCGCAAGACCTGGGATTCGCTGCCCGAGCGCTTCCGGCCGCTGTCGGGCCGCGAGAACATCGTGGTCACCCGCCAGCAGGATTGGGCGGCGGACGGAGCGCGCCGCGCGGCGACCGTCGCCGAGGCCGTGCGCGGACAGGATCGCGTGTGGATCATCGGCGGAGCCGAGATCTTCCGGCAGGTGATCGGCGATGCCGATCGGCTGGAGGTCACCGAACTCGATCTCCAGGTCCCGGGCGACGCCTACGCGCCGTCGAAGGCCGGATGGCGACTCGTCGACGAGGGGGAGTGGCAGACCTCTCGCTCCGGCGTCCGCTATCGCTTCCTGGGTTACGAGCGCTGATGCCCACCGCACTCATCACCGGAGCGAGCGCCGGGCTCGGAGCGGAGTTCGCCCGTCGACTCGCGCGTCGCCAGGCGGATCTGATCCTCGTGGCACGCTCGTCCGAGGCCCTCGAGTCGCTGGCATCCGAGTTGCGCAGAGCACACGGGGTCGCCGTCGAGGTCGTGCTCGCTGACCTCACCGATGAGGCGGATCTCGATCGGGTGGCGTCGCTGCTGACGGATGCCGATGCACCGGTCGACCTGCTCGTCAACAACGCCGGCTTCGGACTCTCGCTGCGGTTCGCCGACAACGATCTCGCCGACGAAGTGCGCCACCTGCGTCTGCACGTCGAGGCCCCGATGCGGTTGAGCCATGCCGCTCTGCAGGGGATGCGCGGTCGCGGCGGGCGGATCATCAACGTCGCATCGGTGGCGGCGTTCATCCCGCGTTCGACGTACTCCGCGTGCAAGGCATGGCTCGTCGGCTTCAGTCGCTGGGCGAACACGGAGTATGCCCGCGACGGCGTCAGCGTCACCGCGCTGTGCCCTGGGTTCACCCACACCTCCTTCCACGAGCGGATGGGGCTGCCGCCCGGGCAGGAAGGCGTTCCCGGCTTCATGTGGCTGGATGCTCGCGCCGTGGTGAGACAGGGACTTCGGGACGCCGCGCTCGGACGTTCCGTGTCGGTGCCGTCGTGGCGGTACAAGGCGATCGTCGCCCTGACACGCGTGCTCCCGTCTTCGCTGCTCGCCGGCGCCGGCCGGCGCGGACGCTTCTGAGATCGGTGGAGTCCGGGGTCGCGAGCCTTCCCTAGGATCGACGGCATGGGCTGGTTGTTCGGGAAGAAGCGCGATCCGCAGGACGCGAGCGAGATGCTCCGTCACTACAACGAGGCGGAGGCTGCCCGGCTGACGGCCATGAGAGAAGGCGTGGACGTCGATGCGACCGTGTTCTCGCCGTCGCAGGACGCGTCCGGTGGGGAACTGGCGGTCGAGGATGTGTTCACGATCACGGGTCGTGGAATCGTCGCGACCGGCACCGTCACCTCCGGCACCGTCCGTGTCGACGACGACGTGGTGATCCTGCGCGGAGGCGTCGAGCACGCGGCCTCGCGCATCACCGCCGTGGAGCTCTTTCGCAAGCGGGCGGACGAGGCGTCCGTGGGGGTGAACGCCGGGCTCGTGCTGAGCGGGAAGGTCAGCATCGCTCGCGGTGACGTGATCAGGGTCGTTCCGTCTGGGTGAGCGGCATCCGAAACGATACGCTGGGACCATGACGCACTCGGGCAATCCATTCGGACAGGTTCTCGTCGCGCTCGTCACTCCGATGACGGCCGACGGCGAAGTCGACTGGCCCGCCGTCGAGAAGCACATCGATGACGTCATCACCGCGGGTGCGGACGGCATCGTCGTGACGGGAACGACCGGCGAGACCTCGACCCTGACGGATCCCGAGAAGCTCAAGCTCGTCGAGGTCGGCAGATCCGTCGCCGCGGGCCGGGCCAAGATCATCACCGGCGGCGGGTCCAACGAGACCGCCCATGCGATCGAGCTCTACAAGGCCAGCGAGAAGGCCGGCGCCGACGGCATCATGATCGTCACGCCCTACTACAACAAGCCCACCCAGGCCGGCATCCTGACCCACTTCCGGATGGTCGCGGACGCGACCGACCTGCCCGTGATCCTGTACGACATCCCGGGCCGCACCGGTGTGCCGATCAAGTACGAGACGATCATGCGCCTGGCCAAGCACCCGAACATCCTCGCCGTGAAGGACGCCAAGGGCGACTTCTCCGAGGTGAGCCGCGTGCTCAACCAGACCGACCTGATGTACTTCTCGGGCGACGACGCGAACGTTCTCCCGCACCTCTCGATCGGCGCAGCCGGCCTCATCGGCGTGACCGCGAACGTCGCCGCGGCCCCCTACCGGGCCATCGTCGACGCGGTGAACCGCGGAGACCTGGCTGCCGCCACAGCCGAGCACAAGCGCCTCGAGCCGCTCGTGCGGGCGGTCATGACGCATGTACCCGGCACGGTCGCCGCGAAGTACATCCTGCACGGCCTCGGCCGCATCTCCAGCCCCCGCGTCCGCCTGCCCCTGGTGGGGCCGGAGGAGTGGGAAGCCGCACTCATCGAGGACGAGCTCGATCTCGTGAACGACGTGCCCGGTACGGACTTCTCCAACTTCCGCCCCGACCGCAACGCGGCCGCCGGCGGCGCACTGCCGAAGGTGCACGGCACCACGCGCTGAGATTTCGGGCGCTGAGACGCGTCCCCACGAACGAACGGACGCGCACAGCGTCCGACAGAGGAGACAGTATGTCCATCCCCATCGCAGACCCCGCACCGCTGGCTGAAGGGACCCTGCGCGTCATCCCGATCGGCGGCCTCGGCGAGATCGGTCGAAACATGACGATCTTCGAGTACGACGGCAAGATCCTGATCGTCGACTGCGGCGTGCTCTTCCCCGAGGAGCATCAGCCGGGAGTCGACCTGATCCTGCCCGACTTCGAGCCGATCCGCGACCGCCTCGACGACATCGTCGGCGTGGTCCTCACGCACGGTCACGAGGACCACATCGGCGCGGTGCCGTACCTGCTGCGTCTGAAGAGCGACATCCCGCTGATCGGGTCGGGCCTCACCCTCGCGCTCGTCGAGGCGAAGCTCAAGGAACACCGGATCAAGGCGTACACGCTCACCGTGAAGGAGGGGCAGCACGAGAAGGTCGGCCCGTTCGACCTCGAGTTCGTCGCCGTCAACCACTCCATCCCGGATGCTCTGGCGATTGCCATCCGCACGCCCGCCGGTCTCGTGCTCGCCACCGGCGACTTCAAGATGGACCAGCTTCCGCTGGACGGGCGGATCACCGACCTCCGGGCGTTCGCCCGCCTCGGCGAGGAGGGCGTCGACCTGTTCCTGGTGGACTCCACGAACGCCGACGTGCCCGGTTTCACGCCGACCGAGCGATCGATCGGCCCAGTCCTGGACCAGGTGATCGGCAAGGCTCCCCGCCGTGTCATCGTCGCGAGCTTCTCCAGCCATATCCACCGCGTGCAGCAGGTGCTCGACGCCGCTGCCGCTCACGGCCGGCGAGTGGCGCTTCTCGGACGCAGCATGGTCCGGAACATGACGATCGCTGCGGACCTCGGCTACCTGACGGTGCCGGACGGCGTGCTGATCGACTACAAGAAGGCGCGCGACCTCCCGGACGACAAGATCGTCTTCATGTCGACCGGATCGCAGGGCGAGCCGATGGCCGTCCTCAGCCGGATGGCGAATCGGGACCATGCGATTGAGGTGGGCGAGGGCGACACCGTGATCCTCGCGTCCAGCCTCATCCCCGGGAACGAGAACGCGGTCTACCGCGTCATCGACGGACTCACCCGTCTCGGCGCCCATGTCGTGCACAAGGCCAACGCCAAGGTGCACGTCTCGGGCCACGCGGCTGCGGGTGAGCTGATCTACTGCTACAACATCCTCAAGCCGAAGAACGTGCTCCCCGTGCACGGCGAATCGAGGCACCTGTACGCCAACGCGAAGCTCGCGCAGGAGACAGGGGTGCCCGAGGAGCGCACGTTCATCGCCGCCAACGGCACTGTGATCGACCTCAAGGACGGCGATGCGCGCGTGGCCGGCCAGCTGGACATCGGTTTCGTGTACGTCGACGGCTCCACCGTCGGCGAGATCACGGATGCCGACCTGAAGGACCGGCGGATCCTCGGCGAGGAGGGTTTCATCTCGGTGATCGTCGTGGTCGACGCGGGCACCGGACGCATCATCTCCGGGCCGGAGATCCATGCGCGTGGCGTCGCCGAGGACGACTCGGTCTTCGACGACATCACGCCGAAGATCGTCGCCGCCCTCAAGGAGGCATCCGCCAACGGCGTGCAGGGCACGCATGCGCTGTCGCAGGTCATCCGGCGCACGATCGGGCGCTGGGTGAACCAGAAGCTGCGTCGTCGTCCGATGATCGTTCCGCTCGTCATCGAGGCGTAACACGCCGTCGGTACACTCGCGGCATGTCCGCGTTCCGCGTTCGCCCCGCAGCCGTCTCTGACGGCGGGTTCCTCGCCGAGATGGTGGTCGAGGCCGCCAACTGGCAGCTCGATGGCGTCCGTCCGAGGCATGAGGTGATCGCCAGCGCGGAGTACCGCCGGTATCTCGCCGGCTGGATGCGCCCCGGCGATGCCGGATTCCTCGCGCTGGACGAATTCGGCGAGCCGATCGGCGCGGCGTGGTACCGCACGCTGCCGCGGAGCGATCCCGGCTTCGGATATGTGGGCACCGGGATCCCGGAGCTCATCATCGGAGTGCGGCCGATCTGGCGGGCCAGGGGAGTCGGCCGTGCGCTGATCCGCGAGGTCAGCGATCACGCCCGTGGGGCCGGCTATCGCCTGATCAGCCTGAGCGTGCAGCGGGGCAACCATGCTGCGACCCTGTACCGCTCCGAGGGATTCGCCGTGACCGAGAGCGGTCAGGTCCGCGACATCATGGTGAAGCGCCTCGGCTGAACGGAGAATCCCTCGGAAAGCCGCGTCATTACGCGGAAACGTCGGTGCCGGGACGTAGCGTGAGTGCATGGCCAGGAGCACCACGAAATCCGAGCGCGCGTCTGCGAGTGCATCGCCTCGCCCGAAGCGGCAGGCGGCTCCGAAGGCTCAGGCCGCTCCCAAGAAGTACATCGACGAGATCGATAAGCCCCCGCTGGCCGTTCGCGCCTGGATCGGGCTTGCGCATGGCGTGGGCGGGCTGTTCCGTGCGTTCGGACCGGAGAACCTCGAGAAGGACGACCGTCGCGACGGCTTCCCGTTCCTTCTCGTGCTGCTGGCCGCCGCCGGTGCGGTGAACGAGTGGTTCTTCATCGGCAATGAGGTCGCTGCGAACATCAGCGCCTTCTCGGTCGGTGCGCTCATCGGCCGCGCGGCGTTCGTGATGCCCGTGCTGCTGCTCCTGCTCGCAGGGTGGCTGTTCCGGCATCCTTCGTCCGTGCACGACAACGGGCGGATCGGCATCGGATTCGGCCTCTTCGTCCTCTCGCTGGCCGGCTTCTGCCACGTCGCAGGCGCCCGTCCGCAGCCCAAGCAGGGGATGCTCGCGCTCAGCGAATCCGGAGGGCTCTTCGGCTGGATGCTGGGCGAACCGCTCGCGTTCCTCAACCCGATCGTCGCGTTCATCGTGCTGTCGCTGCTGGCGGCGCTGAGCGTCCTCATCCTCACCAAGACCCCTCCGAACCGCATCGGCGCCCGCCTCGGCGACCTCTACGCCTGGATGTTCGACGCCGAGCGCATCGAGAAGCCCTCGAAGGAGGCATCGGCGGTCGATGAAGCCGACAAGGTCGACGATCCCGATGTGCTGCCATGGTGGCGCCGGAACAAGACGGGGCGCGAGGAGGATCCGGATGAGGGGACGCTCGGCTCCGGTGACATCACCGCCCTTCTCTCCACCCCCGACACCACTCCGGCGTATGACCAGGCCGTGATCGTCGCCGACCCGTACGACGCCGCCACCGAGGTGCTCTCGGATGTGCGCTCCGTCACCGATGCTCTCGCCGAGCAGCAGACGACGGCGCTGCTCGACGACGCCTCCGACACCGGTGAACTGCCTGAGCTGCCGGGCCTGGACGGATTCGGCACCGCAGGACCGGGGGAGCGCGGTCCGCAGGCGCCGGTCGCGCCGTACATCCTGCCCCCGCCCGCTGTGCTCAGTGAGGGGCCGCCCTCCGTGGTGCGCTCCGATGCCACGGACAAGGTGATCGAGCAGATCACCAACGTGCTGACGCAGTTCAAGGTCGACGCCAAGGTCACCGGGTTCTCACGCGGCCCGACGGTGACCCAGTACGAGGTCGAGGTCGGCCACGGCGTCAAGGTCGAGAAGATCCTGCAGCTGAGCAACAACTTCGCCTACGCGGTCGCCTCGAACGATGTGCGCATCCTCTCGCCGATCCCCGGCAAGAGCGCGATCGGCATCGAGATTCCGAACGCCGACAAGGAGATGGTCGCGCTCGGCGACGTGCTGCGATCGCCTGCGGCGCAGAAGAGCACGCACCCGATGACGATCGGTGTCGGCAAGGACGTCGGTGGCAACATCGTCATCGCGAACCTGGCCAAGATGCCGCACCTCCTGGTCGCCGGTTCCACGGGCTCCGGAAAGTCCAGCTTCGTGAACTCGATGATCACCAGCCTGCTGATGCGTGCCCGGCCGACGGATGTGCGGATGGTGCTGATCGATCCCAAGCGCGTCGAGCTCACCAGCTACGCCGGCGTGCCCCACCTGATCACCCCGATCATCACGAACCCCAAGAAGGCCGCCGAGGCGCTGCAGTGGGTCGTGAAGGAGATGGACATGCGGTACGACGACCTCGCGTCGTTCGGATTCCGTCACATCGACGATTTCAACCGTGCGGTGCGCGCCGGCGAGGTGGAGGTGCCGGTCGGCAGCGAGCGGGTGCTCAAGCCGTATCCGTATCTGCTGGTCGTCGTCGACGAGCTCGCCGATCTGATGATGGTCGCCCCTCGTGATGTGGAGGACTCGATCGTCCGCATCACCCAGCTCGCGCGTGCCAGCGGTATCCACCTGGTCCTCGCCACGCAGCGACCGAGCGTCGACGTGGTGACCGGTCTGATCAAGGCGAACGTGCCTTCTCGGCTCGCGTTCGCCGTGACCAGCGTCACCGACAGCCGTGTCATCCTCGACAGCCCGGGTGCCGACAAGCTCATCGGGCAGGGTGACGCGCTGTTCTCGCCGATGGGCTCGTCGAAGCCGTTCCGCCTCCAGGGTGCGTGGGTCGACGAGAAGGAGATCGAGGCGGTCGTCAAGCACGTCACCCGCCAGGCTCGGCCGGACTATCGAGCCGACGTGCAGGAAGCGATCGAGCACAAGAAGAAGGAAGTCGACGAGGACATCGGCGACGACCTCGAGCTGCTGCTCGCGGCCGCAGAGCTCATCGTCTCGACGCAGTTCGGGTCGACCTCGATGCTGCAGCGCAAGCTGCGGGTCGGCTTCGCCAAGGCAGGGCGTCTGATGGATCTGCTGGAGTCTCGAGAGATCGTCGGCCCGTCCGAAGGGTCCAAGGCCCGCGACGTTCTGGTGACGGCCGAGCAGCTGGCCGATGTCATGGCGACCCTTCGTGGCGATGACGCACCGGCTGCTCCTCCTGCCGCGGCTCCGGCTCCGACCTCGGGCTTCCGGGGTGTCGACCCGGTGGAAGCGCAGTTCGAGGGCCTCCCCGTCGTCGAAGCCGAGGGAGATGGCGAGGATGACGCCTGGGGATTGACGGGTCGCGACTGATGGCCATTCCCCGACAGCTGCCCAACGCGATAACGGTCGTCCGCATCCCGCTCGCCGTCGTCTTCTTCGTGCTGCTGCTTCTCGGCGGCACGTACGGCGTCCCCGGTCTCGCCCTTCGCTGGACCGCGGCGGTCCTGTTCATCATCGCGATATCGACGGACTGGGTCGACGGCTACCTGGCGCGGCGGTACGACATCGTCAGTGACTTCGGCAAGCTGTGGGACCCGATCGCCGACAAGCTGCTCACCGGTGCCGGGTTCATCGGTCTTGCGATTCTCGGCGAGCTCGGCGCGTTCGGCTGGTTGTTCGTCGTGATCATCCTCGTCCGCGAGTGGGGCATCACGATCCATCGCTTCATGGTCGCGAAGCAGCACATCGTCGCAGCGGCGTGGATGGGCAAGCTGAAGACGATGGTGCAGGCTGTCGCGCTGTCGTGGGCGCTCCTCCCGCTGCATGTGCTGATCGGCCTCGACCTCTGGGCTCTCATCACCGCTGTGCTGATGATCGCCGTGCTGCTGCTGACCGTGGCGAGCGGCGTCGACTACATCGTCGCGCAGGTTCGCGGCGGGCGGCGCGGCCAGCCGGGTTCATGACGACGGCGGATGCGGCAGCGCTGCTCGACCTGCTGCGATCACGCGCGCTCAGTCTCGGCGTCGCCGAGTCCCTCACCGGTGGAGCGATCGCAGCGGAGATCGTGACCGTTCCCGGTGCCTCCGAGGTCTTCCGCGGCGGCGTGGTGGCGTACGCCACCACGGTCAAGCACACTCTGCTCGGCGTCGACGCCTCATTGCTCGAGGATCATGGTCCCGTCCACCCGGAAGTGGCCGTGCAGATGGCGGACGGTGTGCGTCGTGCGCTCTCGATCGCCGGAGCTCCGGCTGACGTCGGCATCGCGAGCACCGGCATCGCGGGACCGGATTCACCCGACGGTCAACCGGTCGGCACGGTGCACATCGGGATCGTGGCGCCCGGACTCAGGACCTCCCGCACGTTCCTCTTCACGGGGGACCGTGCCGCGGTTCGACGGCAGTCGGTCGACGCTGCGATCGCCGCGACGCTGACGGCGCTCCGGGAATAGTGGCGAACGCGAATCCGTTGTGAATGATGTGCGGATCACACCACGTCCCTTGTCAAGGTCCTTCACAACGAAACCACAGCGAGAAACAGTAGATTCAATGGAGTCAGGTCGGGTTAGACTGGCGATCCCCCGGAGGATTCCGGGGAAGATGGAGAGGGGGTTCTGATGATTCTTGTTCGACAGGAAATCGGCGATGTGCTCAGGGACTTCCGCCTGCAGAAGGGTCGCACTCTTCGTCAGGTCGCAGGTAAGGCATCGGTAGCCCTCGGTTACCTCAGCGAGGTCGAGCGCGGGCAGAAAGAGGCGTCCAGCGAGATCCTCGCCTCCGTGGCCGACGCGCTCGATGTGCCCATCTCGACGATCATGCGCGAAGTCGGCGACCGCATCTCCGTTCTCGAGGGCATCCAGGTCTTCCCCGATGTCGTCCCGGACGACCTCGTGGCATCGATCGAGCCGCAGCTCTCCCTCCACTGACCGGCGACGGACCTCGATGCGTCGCAGTGAATTCCTCCGCGCCGTCGATGACGAGTTCTCGGTACGTGCGTCGGCTCTGCTGAACGACCTCGTTCTCACGCCGCTCGGCAACCGGACGGCCATGGAGGCACTCGATTTCGGCATGCCGCCGCGCGACATCTGGCTGGCGTTGTGCGAGGAAATGGATGTGCCGTCGGAGCGACGCTACGGCGCCGGGCGTCTGGAGCCCCGAGGACGCTGATCCCGTCGATGCGCCCTCTTCGCGCTGATCCATGTGTGCGGGCGATGGTGTGCAGATCTCGGCGTGTCGTCGAAGATCTGTTCGAAGCGGGCGTATTCTTCTGCACAGATGGTTTCGAGACTTGTCTCTCCACAGTTCTCGGGTTCGGCGACGCGATGTCGGAGGCCCCTCCTACGGTGAAGACATGGCCCAGAGCCATACGCCTTGTCGGAGAGTTCGTCCCAGCCGGGTCGGCCGCGACAGCCTACAGGCGGCACCACGCGAGCAGAAGGAAGCACATCATGCCATCACCCGCCGACCGCGAGAAGTCCCTGGAAACAGCCCTCGCCCAGATCGACCGGCAGTTCGGAAAGGGCTCGGTCATGCGGCTGGGCAGCGATGATCGAGCACCCGTCGCCGTCATCCCCACCGGCTCGATCGCCCTCGACGTCGCCCTCGGAGTGGGGGGCCTGCCGCGCGGCCGCATCGTCGAGATCTACGGCCCGGAGTCGTCGGGTAAGACGACGCTCACCCTGCACGCGATCGCCAACGCGCAGCGCGCCGGCGGAATCGCCGCCTTCATCGACGCCGAGCACGCGCTCGACCCTGATTACGCGGCGAAGCTCGGCGTCGACATCGATGCCCTTCTCGTGTCGCAGCCCGACACCGGAGAGCAGGCGCTCGAGATCGCCGACATGCTCGTGCGTTCCGGTGCCATCGACCTCATCGTCATCGACTCCGTCGCGGCGCTCGTGCCCCGCGCCGAGATCGAAGGCGAGATGGGCGACTCGCACGTGGGTCTGCAGGCCAGGCTCATGTCACAGGCGCTGCGCAAGCTGACCGGTGGCCTGAACCAGACCAACACCACCATGATCTTCATCAACCAGCTGCGTGAGAAGATCGGCGTCTTCTTCGGATCGCCTGAGACGACCGCCGGCGGCAAGGCGCTGAAGTTCTACGCATCCGTGCGACTCGACATCCGTCGCATCGAGACGCTGAAGGACGGCACCGACGCAGTCGGAAACCGTACCAGGGTCAAGGTCGTGAAGAACAAGATGGCCCCGCCGTTCAAGCAGGCCGAGTTCGACATCCTGTACGGGATCGGCATCTCCCGTGAGGGAAGCCTCATCGACTTCGGCGTCGAGCACGGCATCGTGAAGAAGTCGGGCTCCTGGTACACCTACGACGGCGATCAGCTCGGTCAGGGCAAGGAGAACGCCCGTACGTTCCTCCTCAAGAACCCCGACATCGCTTTGGCGATCGAGACTCAGATCAAGCAGAAGCTCGGCATCGGTGCGCCGGCGGTCGCGGCTGCTGCGACCGACGAGCTCGCAGAGCGTCGACCGGCCTGATCATGATCGATGAGAACGGGGGCGGGGCGGACGGCATCGCAGATCGTCTCGCCCCCGTCATCCCGCTCTTCGGCGTGAAGAGCGGATCGGAGACGCCAGTCTCAGAACCTGAAGAGGGCACACCGAGCGATCGGCACCCCGCACGTGGGGCAGCCGAACGCCGAACCGCGCCGCGTCTGCGCGCGTTGCGCCCGCACGCAGAATCGAGCGCTTCGGATGCTGACGATGCGCCGACGCCGGCACCGGACCCTGACGAGACCCGAAAGGTCGCTGAGGAGGCGCTGGTGCGAAAGCTGCGCACCAGATCGCTCTCGGTCTCGGAGGCCCGAGGTGTGCTGAAGGGATTCGCGATCGAGTCGTCGCAGATCGACGATGTGATCGACGACTTCTGCAGGCGGGGGTACCTGGACGATGCGATCCTCGCCGGGCATCTCGTCACCTCCGGTGTCGAACGGAAGGGCCTGGGACGAGTGGCTCTGTCGCGGGCACTCGCACAGCGCGGGATCCCGCGAGACGTGATCTCCGCGGCGCTCGACGAGGTTCCCGACGACGACGCCGAGCGTGCGCTGGAGTTCGCCCGTACCAAGGCGCGATCCCTGTCGCGTCTCGACCATGAGACAGCGCTCCGACGGCTCGTCGGTCAGCTGTCCCGGCGGGGATACAACGGCTCGGTCGCGATGACGGCCGCGCGGACGGCTCTGACCGAGGCGACGTTCGGGCAGCCCTCCTCCGGCGTCCGGTTCGTCGAGTCGGACTGAGCCCTCGCGACCCGGCCCGCAGGGGCGGCGGTCGGAGGGCCTCTACGGTGGAGCGCTCGTACAATGGGAACACCATGACTATCCCGCGCAGCGAACCGACGATCATCAGTGCGTCGTCGGCGGCCGTCGACGCCGACGGCCGACAGCGATCCTACGAAGTGCGCACCTTCGGGTGCCAGATGAATGTGCATGACTCAGAGCGGCTCTCCGGATCGCTGGAGAGCGCCGGTTACGTGCGAGCCGTCGATGGCGCCGAGGCCGATGTGGTCATCATCAACACCTGCGCTGTGCGTGACAACGCCGCGGGCAAGCTCTATGGCACTCTCGGACACCTCGCGTCGGTCAAACGTCGAAAGGACGGCATGCAGATCGCCGTCGGCGGATGTCTGGCGCAGATGGACAAGCAGGCCGTGCTCGAGAAGGCGCCCTGGGTCGACGTCGTCTTCGGCACGCACAACATGGGCTCTCTTCCCGGACTGCTCGAGCGGGCTCGACACAACGGCGAAGCCGAACTCGAGATCCTCGAGTCGCTCGACGTCTTCCCGTCGACGCTGCCGACCAAGCGGGACTCGGCGCACAGCGGCTGGGTGTCGATCTCGGTCGGCTGCAACAACACCTGCACCTTCTGCATCGTGCCGAGTCTGCGCGGCAAGGAGAAGGACCGCCGTCCCGGCGACATCCTGAACGAGATCCGTCTCCTCGTCGAGGACGGCGCGATCGAGGTCACCCTGCTCGGACAGAACGTCAACTCCTACGGCGTCGAGTTCGGTGACCGCCACGCCTTCGGAAAGCTCCTGCGTGCGGCCGGTGAGATCGCGGGCCTGGAGCGCATCCGCTTCACGAGCCCGCATCCCGCGGCCTTCACCGACGACGTCATCGACGCGATGGCCGAGACCGAGGCCGTGATGCCGCAGCTGCACATGCCGTTGCAATCGGGCAGCGATCGCATCCTGAAGTCGATGCGCCGTTCCTACCGCAGTGAGCGGTTCCTCGGCATCCTCGACCGTGTTCGCGAACGCATCCCGCAGGCATCGATCACAACCGACATCATCGTGGGCTTCCCCGGCGAGACCGATGAGGACTTCGAGGACACCATGCGCGTCGTCGAACAGTCGCGGTTCTCCGGGGCCTTCACCTTCCAGTACTCCATTCGCGAGGGCACGCCTGCGGCGACGATGGAAGATCAGGTGCCGAAGGAGATCGTGCAGGAGCGCTACAACCGCCTCATCGCCCTGCAGGAGCGCATCTCGCTCGAGGAGAACCAGAAGCAGGTCGGCCGTGAGGTGCAGGTGCTGGTCTCGACGGGCGAGGGGAAGAAGGATGCGGAGACGCACCGTCTCACCGGCAGGGCAGAGGACAACCGCTTGGTGCACTTCGAGGTGACCCCGCATTCCGACCTGCCTCGGCCCGGTGATGTGGTCACGGCGACGATCACGCACGCCGCGCCGTTTCATCTGCTCGCCGACGACCCGACCGGGAGCCCCCTGCGGATTCGACGGACCCGTGGAGGTGACGCTTGGGACCGCGCGCAGTCGGAATCCTGCGCGGTTCCTGCGCCGTCCGGCGACGGTGCACCCCGCGCGGTCGTGCTCGGACTGCCCACGCTCCGCGTCGGTGCCTGATTCGGCACGCTCGACGGGTTCCGGAGAGGGAGACGGCTTCCCGGTGGATGCGCCCCGTCTCTGGGTGATCGTCGGCGCAACGGGAACCGGTAAGAGCGACCTCGCCCTCGATCTCGCCGAGTCGCTTCGCAACACAGGCAATCCGGCCGAGATCGTGAACGCCGATGCCATGCAGCTGTATCGCGGCATGGACATCGGCACCGCGAAGCTGGCGCCGGAGGAGCGGCGAGGCATCCCGCACCATCTCTTCGACGTGCGTGATGTCACCGACGAGGCTGCCGTCGCCTGGTATCAGCCGTTGGCGCGGGAGGCGATCTCCGATATCCACAGTCGCGGCGGCGACGCGATCTTGGTGGGCGGCTCCGGACTCTACGTGTCGAGCGTGATCTACGACTTCCGCTTCCCGCCGCGTGATGCGGTGGTGCGGGCGCGGCTCGAGGGCGAGTTGGAGAGCGAAGGGACCGCTGCATTGCTGGATCGGCTTCGTGTCCTCGATCCGGTGACGGCTGCTCGGGTCGACCCGAAGAACGGCCGTCGGATCATCCGCGCCCTCGAAGTCATCGAACAGGGGGCCGAGACGCATGGCGCCGCCCTTCCCGAGAAACCCGTGTTGTGGCATCCCCGCACCCGGATCATCGGGCTCCGCGTCGATCGCGCGGAACTCGTCGGGCGGCTCGATGCGAGGGTCGAGCGGATGTGGGCGGCCGGCCTCCTCGACGAGGTCGACGGCCTTCGCAGCCGGGGGATCGAGCAGGGCATCACTGCCAGCCGCGCCATCGGCTACGCGCAGGCCCTCGGGCAGCTCCATGGCACGATGAGCGAAGCGGAGGCGATCGCGCAGACGCAGGCGCTCACCCGCCGTTATGCGCGACGTCAGGTCTCCTGGTTCAATCGGTACACCGGTCTGGAGTGGCATGAGCCCCCGGTCGACCCTGGAGTGCTGCTCGAGTACTGACCTGGCCGATGTCGGATGCTGGTGCGACCCTGGTGCGATGACCACCTACTACTACACCGCCTCCAGTCTCGACGGCTTCATCGCGACCACCGAGCATTCGCTCGATTGGCTGTTGAAGCAGGACATCGACCTCGAGGGGCCGATGGCCTACACCCAGTTCGAGAAGGGGATGGGCGCCCTGGCGATGGGCGCTTCCACGTATGAGTGGGTGCTTCGCAACACCGCCGGCGAGCCGTGGGGATACGCACAGCCGACCTGGGTGTTCACTCATCGAGAGTTGCCTGTGCCGGATGGGGCCGACGTCCGCTTCGTGCGCGACGACGTCACCGCCGTGCATGCCGAGATGACCGCAGCGGCTGGCGAGCGGGACCTCTGGATCGTCGGCGGGGGAGGTCTGGTCGGACAGTTCTCCGATGCGGGACTGATCGATGAGATCTGGGTGCAGTACGCACCGGTGACGCTGGGGTCCGGTGCACCGCTGCTTCCGCGTGCACTCGACCTAGAGCTCCTCGAGGTCGCACGCAATCGCAACTTCATGTGCGGGCGGTATCGCGTCGTCCGTGGCTGAGTGCGCGCCAAGCGACTTTAGACTCGGACTCGCGGACACCGGGTCCGACGAGGAGGGTCGACGATGAATTGGCGGATTCGCGCATTCCGGCCGCAGGACGCGGACGGCGTCGTCGCACTGTGGGAAGAGGCGGGTCTCACCCGCCCCTGGAACGATCCCCGTCTCGATATCGAGCGCAAGATGTCCGTTCAGCCCGAGCTGTTCCTGGTCGCAGGTGTTCCGGCGTCGGCAGACACGGATGCTGAGCGCATCGTCGGAACGGTGATGGCGGGCTATGACGGCCATCGCGGGTGGCTGTATTACCTCGCCAGCGCCGACGACCACCGCGGGCAGGGCATCGGACGGAGTCTCGTCGCGGAAGCAGAGCGGCTTCTTCATGCGATGGGCTGCCCGAAGGTGCAGCTGATGGTGCGGGACGGCAATGACGATGTGCTCGGGTTCTACGATCGGCTCGGGTATGAGCGGTTCACCGTGTCCAACACCGGAAAGCGGCTGATCGCTGACGCATAGACGAGAACTCTAGACTGGGCGAATGGTCGCATTCACCAAGGGACATGGCACGGGCAACGATTTCGTCATCATCGCCGACCCTGACGGACAGATCGACCTCACGGTCGAGCAGGTTGCGGTGCTCTGCGATCGGAACTTCGGCATCGGTGCCGATGGCATCCTCCGGGTGGTCCGTTCCTCGGCGATCGACGCCGGGGCGGCAGCACTCGCTGAGGAGCCGGACGCCGAATGGTTCATGGACTACCGCAACGCCGACGGATCGATCGCCGAGATGTGCGGCAACGGCATCCGCGTGTTCGCGCACTACCTGTTGCGATCGGGCCTCGCGACGCTCGAGCCCGGCTCGACGCTCCCCATCGGCACCCGTGCCGGCGTGCGCGACGTCACCCGGAGCGAGACGGGCTACCAGGTCGATCTCGGTCGCTGGCGGCTCTCCGGGGACGACCCGCTGGTGAACGTCGAGGGCCTCGCCGTCACCCGGCCGGGTCTCGGAATCGATGTCGGGAACCCGCACGTCGTCGTCGCGCTCGCCTCGGATCAGGAGCTCGCCACCCTCGAACTGCACCGGGCGCCGGTACTCGAGCCCGCCCTGCCGGCGGGGGCGAACGTCGAGTTCGTCGTGCCGGGCGAGCCTCTGGTCCGCGACGGCATCGGACACGTGCGGATGCGCGTCTTCGAGCGCGGCGTCGGAGAGACGCAGAGCTGCGGAACCGGAGTCGCGGCGACCGCCTTGGCGGTCCGATACTGGGCGGGGGAGCAGGCGCCGGACAATTGGCGCGTGGAGATCCCAGGTGGCACTCTCGGCGTGCGCATGTTCGCGGCGGAGGACGGCGAGCACGTCGCGCTCTCCGGTCCCGCTCAGCTCGTGTTCCGAGGCGAGATCGACCTGGTCTGATGCTGCCGGAAGCCATCGATCTGGTCATCTTCGATTGCGACGGCGTCCTGGTCGACAGCGAGACATTGTCCGTCGAGATCGACAGACGGGTGTTGTCCGAGCTCGGCTGGGAGCTGACCGCGGATGAGATCGTGCACCGGTTCGTCGGCCGTTCGGATGCGCATTTCCGGGCCGAAGTCGAGACCCATCTCGGGCACGCCCTGCCGGACGACTGGGAGACTCGGTATCAGCCCTGGTACCGGGAGGTGTTCACGCGCGATCTGGAGGCCGTCCCCGGAGTGGTCACGGCGCTCGATGCGATCGGCAGCGAGACATGCGTCGCCTCGAGCGGGACCCACGAGAAGATCCGGTTCACACTCGGGCTGACCGGTCTCCTCTCCAGGTTCGAGGACAGGATATTCAGCGCGGTCGAGGTGGAGAACGGCAAGCCTGCTCCGGATCTGTTCCTGCACGCGGCGTCGCGCATGGGCGTGCCTGCGTCGCGCTGCGTCGTCATCGAAGACAGTCGATTCGGAGTCGAAGCCGCGCGGGCGGCGGGAATGCGGGCCTTCGGGTACTGCGGGGGCCTGACGCCGGCAGAATGGCTGGCGGGGGAGAACACGATCGTCTTCGCAGACATGGCCGAATTGCCCGAGCTCCTCGGGATCACACCCGGCGCGTAGGGGCTACTCCGCGACGAGGATCGGCTCGGTGGGCGGCGTTCCGTGCTTGCGCACCTTCAGCACGCGGTACCCCTTGCCCGTGGCGGTGCGGTGCACGCTGTAGCCCGGATGGAAGGTCGCACCGATCCATCGCTGCAGCGAATCCGCACCGAGATTGCGCTGCACGACGAGCCAGGCGTCGCACCTCTCGTCGAGTCGTGGGATCCATCGTTCGAGCAGGCTGTGCAGCTCGTCCTTGCCCACGCGGATCGGCGGGTTGGACCGGATCGTTCGGAACGTCACGTCTTCGGGAACATCATCGGGCAGCGCGGCGTTGATATTGGTGAGGCCGAGCGCTCTGGCGTTGCGGCGGACGAGATCGAGCGCCCGCTCGTTCACGTCGACGGCCCACACTGTCGCATGCGGAGCTGCGAGCGCCATCGTCAGGCTGATGGGGCCCCACCCGCTGCCCAGGTCGAGAAGATTGCCGCCCGGAGGGACCGGAGGCATGTTGGCGAAGAGCACCGCGGTACCGGCAT
This sequence comes from Microbacterium aurantiacum, assembly GCF_002872075.1. Classification (GTDB taxonomy): domain Bacteria; phylum Actinomycetota; class Actinomycetes; order Actinomycetales; family Microbacteriaceae; genus Microbacterium; species Microbacterium aurantiacum_A. The sequence continues at coordinate 129,479 of NZ_PGGU01000005.1, forward strand.
CCAGACGATCCGGGCTGAAGACGCCACCGGCGGTGGTGACATCCAGCTCACGGCCTGCGAGCGTCACACGGATCGCGCGCAGGTTCTCGGGGCTTGCCGGGGCTGCAGTGAAGTAGTGATCGGACCCCATACGGTGAGCGTACCGGAGACCGAGGGCTAAGGTTAAGGCTCGAAACAAAAGCGGAAAGATCAGGGACTAGATGACGCAGACCTCGACACCCTCCAACGGAGACGAGGCGCTCGACCGCGTGCTCGCGAACGCCGAGAAGCGCTCGGAAGTGCGCGTGTTCGGAGCGGCGCAGGCGTTGCAGGACGAGGCGACGGCCGCGCACTCCGCGACCGACGGGGCACAGTGGGATCTTGAGGATCGCCATGCCCTGCGTCGCGTCGGGGGACTCTCGACCGAGCTCCAGGACGTCACCGAGGTGGAGTACCGCCAGTTGCGTCTGGAGAATGTCGTGCTCGTCGGCGTGTATCCGCAGGGAGCGCAGGCGGACGCCGAGAACTCCCTGCGCGAACTCGCCGCCCTCGCCGAGACCGCCGGAGCAGTGGTCCTGGACGGTGTGCTGCAGCGACGGCCGCACCCGGATGCCGCCACGTACATCGGCCGAGGCAAGGCGCAGGAGCTCAAGGACATCGTCGCCGCCACCGGCGCCGACACGGTCATCGCCGACACGGAGCTCGCGCCCAGCCAGCGACGAGCACTGGAAGACGTCGTCAAGGTGAAGGTCATCGATCGCACCACCGTGATCCTGGACATCTTCAGCCAGCATGCCAAGAGCCGAGAGGGCAAGGCGCAGGTCGAGCTGGCTCAGCTCGAGTACCTGCTTCCGCGACTGCGCGGGTGGGGTGACTCGATGAGCCGCCAGGCCGGTGGCCAGGTCGGTGCCGGCGGTGCGGGTATGGGTTCTCGTGGACCCGGTGAGACGAAGATCGAACTCGACCGTCGCCGCATCCGCACCAAGATGGCGCTGCTGCGCCGGCAGATCCGTGATTTCGGGCCGGCCCGCGAGGCCAAGCGCGCCGAGCGCAAGCGCAACACGATCCCGTCGGTCGCCATCACCGGATACACGAATGCCGGCAAGTCGAGCCTGCTCAACGCGTTGACCAGCGCCGGGGTGCTCGTCGAGAACGCACTGTTCGCGACGCTCGACGCCACGGTGCGCCGCACCGAGACGGCCGATGGCCGTGTCTACACCTTCACCGACACCGTCGGTTTCGTCCGCAACCTTCCGCATCAGCTGGTCGAAGCGTTCCGGTCGACCCTCGAAGAAGTGGGCCAGTCCGATGTCGTGGTGCACGTCGTGGACGGCTCGCACCCCGATCCCGCCGGTCAGCTGCAGACGGTGCGTGACGTGATGGGTGATGTCGGTGCCCGCGATCTCCCGGAGATCGTGGTCATCAACAAGGCAGACCTTCTCGGCGATGACGACCGTCTCGTGCTGCGGGGCCTCGAACCGAATGCGCACTTCGTGTCGTCCCGCTCCGGCGAGGGTATCGAAGAGCTGCGCGCCGCCGTCGAGGACGCCCTTCCCAAGCCGGCTGTCGAGATCCATGCCGTCGTGCCCTACGACCGAGGAGATCTGGTCGCAGCGATCCACGAGACCGGCATGCTGCTGTCGGCGGAACACGGCGAGCAGGGCACCGTCGTGCATGCGCACGTCTCCGCGCGGCTGGCCGCTGAGCTGGCACCCTTCGTCCGCTGAGGAAGGACGACTAGCGGGCGATGAACCGTGCTTCGACGGTCGCCGCGACGACGATCTCCTCGGGCTCGTATTCCATCGACGCCGCGGAGTCGGCGGAGGCGAAGGCCGCACCCCGCATCTTCATCGACGGGGGAGCAGCGCTCTCCGCTCGGGCGATGAGGCCGACGTCGGCGATCTCCCGCGGGGTCACTTCCTTCAGCCCGAGGGCTCCGGCGTACGCCTGGGCGCGCGCGACAGCGACGCCCACGGCCTCGGAGGCGACTTCTCGCTCGACTCTGGCGCGTGTCTCGGGTGTCAGTTGCCAGTCGACCCAGCCGATCTCCACTCCGTCCCAGGCGGAGACCTCGGACACCCAGATCGACAGCTCGGATGCCTCGGCGAAAGTGGCGGTGAGCGAGATGCCGCCGTAGAAGACGGGCGCGAGCCGCTTCCCCTCGTTGTTCCACGGCCGTTCGGCGCGTACGGCGAGGCGCTTGCTCGTCCACTCGAGGACCGTGCCGGCATCTTTGCGGTCGGTGATGCTCGTGCGCACCGGTTCCGCGAGTCGCATCACGAGGTCGACGACGGGCGCTCGCTGGGCCCCTTCGGCACGCACGGTGATGTGGATCGTCGCGCGCTCCGGCGCGATGCGCGCCTCGTTCTCGCCGCGTACGGTGATGGTGACGTCAGTCATGCAGTGACTCTACGCGACCGACCCGGCACGGCGCGGAATAGCGTGAGGCGCGCATTCGTTGTAGTCTTTGATGCTCGGGTGCATGCATCCGGGGTTGAAAAATACACAGTGTGACAGCGGTCCCTTCGCAAGAAGGACCACGGGGCTGATCGGTTTCGACAGCGCCTGTGAATCCACGAGAAGCGGGCCGAGGATGCAGGGTTATCTCGTGAACGCTCCCTGCAAAACTATAAGTGCCGAAACCAAGCGCACTGACTTCGCCCTCGCTGCATAAGCGAGCCCGATAGTCCGTCAGGCCGTATGTGATTCCGATACGGATCCTGGCGTCATCTAGGAATCTTGCTGTATGACGGCGTCTGGACGTCATACGGGACTCTTCCCAGGCTGGGCTTGTCGACTTAGGTGTCTGTGACAAAGGTCGGAGCCGAGTAGAACGTCTGCACAGACTGCGCCCGGAGAAGGCGTGGAGACTCAGCGTTGGACGGGGGTTCGATTCCCCCCAGCTCCACCGAACCGCTGTCACTGTGGATGACCCCCGCGTTTCCTCACGAGAGTGAGGGAGCGCGGGGGTTTTTCTCTGCCACCGCGAGGATCCGAGCCGCCACTTCAGCCACGTCCGCGGCGAGGCGCGTGCATTGAACCTCGCCGGCGGCTGTCGCGCAAGCCCCTGCCCGGAACGCAACTCTTCTTCTTAGCCTCTCTCGGCATCCGGTTCGGTTCGAGGAGAGGGGAAGCCTCTATGGTTTCGGGTATGGGCACACTTTTCTATGGCAGTCGGGCAGACCCGATCCACATCGAAGAACGGGCTCTCGCGCACCTGAAAGTCGTGATCGCGACGAAGCTCCGTCGTCAGGAGAGCTTCACGCTGTCGTGGAGGCACTCGAACGGTGATGTCGGCGGCCGGTCGACGATCTGGCTGCATCCGTCGATCCCGCTGCGCTTCACTTTCGATGAGTCCGAGCCTCCGCAGCTCAACCCGAAATGGATAGAAGCTCTCGCGCAGTCGGCCAGTTCCACGGGCGGGATCACGCTCGTCGACGAGGTGATCGACGCGCCGGTGGACTGACCGGCGGGCGAGGCCCTCAGCGGTCGCCTGTGTTGGTAGGCCAAGTCATGTCGTCTCCGTTTCGGACGGTGCGACGGGGCACCTGCCGACGCGGCCCCCGCTTCGCGCGTGCGTAGGTGGCAGGCGTCGCGCCGAAGACGCTCCGGAACGCCTTGATGAACCCAGTCGAGGTGGAGTAGCCGGACAGTTCGGATGTCTCTTGAACAGAGAGGCCTTCGGCGAGCAGGCGCTCAGCGGCATAGATCCGCGCGCGGGTGCGCCACTGTGCGTAGGTGAGCCCCGTATCGGTGCGGAATGCACGCAGCAACGTCTTCGTGCTGACGTTCAGGTTCTCGGCCCAGGTCGCCAGCGAGTGCGTCTCGCCAGGGTCCTTGAGGACGGCCTCGGCCACGGTTCTCGCGCGCGCGTCCGTAGGCAGCGTGAGCATGTCGTAGCTCTCCACCGTGTGCGTGAGGATCTCGGTGAGGAGGCTCAGCGACGCTTGCAGTCGGCCCTCTGCTGCCCTCGTCGTGCAGAGACTGAGGACGATCGCCCCCGCAACCGGATCCACGGGGAGCACGAGCGGGCGATCCCAACGCTCTTGACGGAGCCGCAGCCGTGGATCGATGTAGAGACTGAAGGTCTCCTCCGCCCCCGTCATCTGAATCTCGTGGTCCGCGAGCGCCGGGATCCACACGAACTGATCGCCGCGCACCTGCCAGCGCGACTCGGCCACTCTGACCTCGGCACCGCCCGGAATCCAGGCGAGCTGGTCCGCTGCATGCGAATGAGACTCGAACAGGTGATCCGGGAGGACGGACTCCCGGTACGCCGCAAGAAACTCCGATGTCGTGCCAAGCACAGGTTCTCTCTTTCTGCGGCATATATGCGCTCTCCATCATCCCGAAGAGACACAACGAGATCATCCATGGACTATTAGTGTCCTTTTTGGATGGTAGCAAATTAGGTAAGCCTTCACTATGTTTGGGGCATCGAGCACCGTCTCATCTCACCCGAGGAGTCCCATGTCCCGTAAGCACCGGCGCGCCCCGCGCACTCTGGTCGCCCTCACCACTCTCGTCATGAGCGCTTCGCTGCTCGCCGCATGCTCGTCGAACCCGGCGGAGGCCTCCGGCGCGGGCGATGACGGCGGATCTGGCGCGTATCCCGTCACGGTCGAGCATGTCTATGGGGAGACGACGATCACCGAGAAACCGGAGCGGATCTTCACTCTGGGCTGGTACTCGCAGGACGTCGTAGCGGCTCTCGGTGAGGTCCCTGTCGCGGTCGAGGACTTCACATGGGGCAACGTGGACACCTACTTGCCCTGGTTCAAGGACAAGGTCGAGGAACTCGGCGGTGAGCTGCCGGAGATCATCGAATTCACGGACGCCGGTGAGTACGACTTCGAGGCGATCCTCGCCCTGGCTCCCGACGTGATCCTCGCGAACCACTCGGGAATCAGCGAGAACGACTACAAACGTCTCACTGAGATCGCTCCGACAGTCGGGTTCGCCGAGTCGGCGTGGGCCTCGGACCGTGAAGAGCTGACGCTCACGGTCGGCAAGGTGCTCGACCAGGAAGACGCTGCGCAGAAGCTGCTCGACGAGGCGGATGCCGCTGTCGAGGCTGCTGCAGAGGCGCACCCGGAGTTCCAGGACATCGTGTTCACCTACGGGTGGTTCCTCGCCGAAGGCGAGACCTCGTTCGACTTCTACCTGCCTCGCGATCCTCGAGTCCCGCTGATCGAGCAGCTCGGTTTCGTCTACTCGCCAGACGTGGCGGCTCTCGAGAGCACGACGAAGGAGTTCGTCGCCAAGGTCAGCCTGGAAGAGCTGAGCGATATCGAATCGCAGTTCCACATCGGCTGGGCCAACGCTCCCGAGGAGATCGAGGGAACGGTCGAGTCGCCGTTGGTCGCTCGCTGGACGCCCATCGCCGCCGGGTCCTACTACTTCTTCGACGACCAGGTCCTCGGATGGGCGACGACCGCTCCCAGCGTGTTGAGCATTCCCGCGACGATCCACGATCTCGCCGACGCTCTCGCCTCCGCCGTTCCCTCTCCCTGATCGGTGACCACGCTGTCCAGCCGCGTCCGAGAGCGCTCTGCGCACTCTCGAGACGCGGCTGCGCGCATCGGCGGACTGCTCGTCGCCGTGATCGTACTTCTGGTGTCGGTCGTCCTGAGCCTCATGGTGGGGGCGCAGGCGGTGTCGGCCGAGACCGTGCTCGCGGCGCTCGTGAGCTTCGACGGGTCTGACGCCCATGCGATCGTTCGGGACTCGCGAGCGCCGCGCACGATCATCGGGCTCGTCGTGGGTCCTGCTCTCGGCGTCTGCGGCGCGTTGATCCAGGCCTTCACCAGGAACCCGCTCGCCGACCCCGGGATCCTCGGAGTCAACGCCGGCGCGACCTTCGCAGTCACCATGGGAGTCGGATTCCTGGGCATGCGCTCATCAGGCGCCTATGTCTGGCTGGCCCTCGTCGGTGCATTCGTCATCACCATCGTCGTCTACTTGATCGGCGCGACGGGGCGCGGGGGCCCGTCTCCGGAACGGATGACTCTCGCCGGTGTCGCCATCGGAGCCGTCCTCACCGGTATCACGTCGATCGTGATGCTCAAGAACACGGAGGTGTTCCGTGCCCTTCGGTTCTGGGGGCTGGGGAGCCTCGGCGGCCGCGACGATGACTCGACGATGGTGATCGTCCCCTTCATCCTGGCCGGTCTCATCATCTCCCTGCTGGCCGCGCGACCGCTCAACGCGATCGCGCTCGGGGAGGACTTGGGACGCACCTTGGGTGCCGGGCTCGTCCGCACCAGAATCGTCTCCGTCGTCGGGGTAACTCTGCTGGCCGGAGGTGCCACTGCGCTTGCCGGACCGATCGCATTCGTGGGGCTCATGGTCCCCCATATCGTGAGGTGGTTCACCGGCCCGGACCAGCGATGGATCATCGTGTGCTCCGCCGTCGTCGCCCCGAGCATTCTGCTGCTGTCCGACGTGATCGGGCGCGTCGTCCTCCCATCCGGAGAGCTGCAAGTCAGCATCGTGACCGCTGTGCTCGGCGCGCCGGTTCTGATCGGTCTCGCCCGCCGGAAGAGGGCGAGCGGCCTGTGAGCAGTTCATCCATCGACAGGGCGTCCCGCGTGAGGAACTGGCGCCGAGGCGACGTGGTCCGGCGGATCGAGATGCGGACACTTCTCGTGCGCGCCGCTGCCGTCGCCGCCCTGATCGTCCTCGCGTTGATCGCGTTGTCGATCGGCACCTACCAGCTGGAACTCGCGCAGGTGCTGTCGGCGCTGACCGGCGGCGGCGAGGATCCGGCACGGAAGCTGGTGCTGGAATGGCGGTTGCCTCGAGTGCTGTTCGCAGTGCTCGGCGGCATCGCGCTCGGAGTCAGCGGAGCGATCTTCCAGTCACTCACGCGCAACCCGCTGGGAAGCCCCGATGTCATCGGCTTCGATGCCGGGTCGTACTCGGGAGCGCTCGTGGTCATGCTGGTGCTCGGCGGGACCGCCTACGGGGCGGTGGCGACCGGCGCTGTGCTGGGTGGAGCGGTGACGGCACTGGTCGTCTATCTGCTGGCCTATCGCCGCGGTGTGCAGGGCTTCCGGTTCATCATCGTCGGTATCGGCGTCTCGGCGTTCCTCGTCGGGATCAACAACTACCTGCTCATCAGCACGGGGGAGCAGCAGGCGCGCGCGGCGGTGGCCTGGGGATTCGGGTCGCTCTCCGCGCTCGGACTCGAACAGCTGCTGCCGTTCTCGCTGGTTCTCCTGATTCTGTTCCCGCTGATCGCAGTGTCGCGAGGCGACTTCGCCCAGCTCGAACTGGGTGACGACACCGCGAAGGCTCTGGGAGTACGGGTGGAGAGGTCGCGTCTGACGATGACCCTTCTCGGTGTGGGCCTGACCGCCCTCGTCACCGCGGCCGCGGGCCCGATCGCATTCATCGCGCTCGTCGCCCCGCAGCTCGCCCGACGGCTGATGCGCTCGCCCGGGCTGGACATGACGAGCGCGGGGATCCTGGGCGCATTGCTTCTGCTGCTGGCGGACGTCGTCGGTCAGCGCATCCAGGTCACCGTCGGGCTCGTCACCGTCGTACTGGGCGGGGGCTACTTCGCCTGGTTGCTCATCAGAGAAGGACTACGTCGATGACCGAAGAACTCCACAGTCGATTGCGTGCGGATGCGGTGACGATCGGGTACGACCGGCGGACGATCTCCTCCGAGCTCTCCGTCGACATCCCAGATGGGTCATTCACGGTGATCGTCGGTCCGAACGCCTGCGGCAAATCGACGCTGCTGCGCGCTCTCTCACGTCTGCTGACGCCGAGCGCCGGCAGCGTGCTGCTCGACGGAAGCTCGATCCACAGCTACCGTGCGAAGGAGGTCGCGCGCCGGCTCGGACTTCTTCCGCAGACGTCGCTGGCGCCCGACGGCATCCGGGTGCTCGATCTGGTGGCTCGGGGGCGCTATCCCCACCAGAGCCTGATGCGCCCGTGGACGGATGCCGATCGTGAGGCTGTCGACGCCGCGATGACGGCGACCGGTGTCGCGGACCTCTCGGGTCGGCTGGTCGACGAGCTTTCGGGCGGGCAGCGTCAGCGTGTGTGGGTGGCGATGGCGCTGGCGCAGCAGACGCCGCTCCTTCTCCTGGACGAGCCGACGACGTTCCTCGACATCTCGCATCAGATCGAACTCCTCGAGCTGTTCACCGACCTGCATGAGGCGGGAAGCACGCTGGTGGCGGTGCTGCATGATCTCAATCACGCCGCCCGATACGCGACCCATCTGATCGCCATGAAGGACGGTGCGGTGGTGGCCGAAGGCGTGCCTGCCGAGATCGTCACCGCCGACCTCGTGCAGGAGGTCTTCGGACTCGCGTGCATCGTCGTGCCCGATCCCGTGACGAGGACACCGAGCGTTGTCCCGATCGGGCGCAGCCGGACCAGGGCGTGAGCCATTCGCTACTGTGGGTGAAATGACCGAGAACGCGCCCAGGCCCTCCCGTCGAACCGTCCTCCGGGGAGCCGCGTGGTCGGTCCCGTTGATCGCAGCTGCGGCCGCGACTCCGCTCGCGGCCGCATCCACAGTCACCGATGTCGGCGCGTTCAGACTCGTCGGTTCGTGCGGCGTCCTCGGCCTGCTCGGCCCTGGCTTCACACTGACGGCCGGTGATCAGCCGCTCCCGGTCGGGACCGGCATCGTCATCAACGGCAGCGGCGTAGCCGACATCGGCGACTTCAGCGCCTCGGGCGGCACGGCGGTCGTGACCGTTCTCTCGGGCACGTCCCGCTCCGTCACATTGACCGCGCCGTTGCCGGCAGGGGCGACCGTGGCGCTGCGCACCACGCTCTCGATCGAGGTCGCCTTCACGATGGAGGCCACGGCATCGCTCCCGGCCGGCTATGCGGCAGGGGCGGGGGCGAAGCCGACTGGGGCGGTCAGTTCTTCGCTGATTCTCTGCTCCGCGAGCTGACCGCTCAGTCCGGGGTCTCCAACACGAGGAACACGTCGTAGACGGCATCCGCGGGAAGGTCCGCGAGCTCGTCTGAAGCGACCTGTCCGCGCCCCACGTGCTCCGGAGGGCAGTCAGCGGTGAAGCTGCCGCCAGCGGGGATATCGGCGATCGCCGAGCACACACCGCGGAGCTCGCCGTCGACCGACCAGGTCAGGACCATCTCCGAATACGGGGGCACCTGGTTCAGGGTGGATGTCAGCGAGGCTTCGATCTGGTAGCCATCGGCGGAACCGATCGAGTCCGTGACGATCTCCCCGGTGATGGCGGGGATGGATCGCTCGATCCAGGTCTGCTCCACGACGATCGTGGCAGCCTGCGAGAGATCTTCGGAGAAGATCGCGCTGTACATCGACCTCTGCTCCGGCAGCAGATAGACGGCCGCGGGCGCTCGGTCGATGATCCGGCCGTCTGATGTGTACGCGGTGGCGTCGAAGCCGACTTCGACGGCCTGCGACTTCTCTTCGGAGGTGATGACCGCATACAGGTAGGTGTGGCGAGATGCGCCCTTGGCCGTCATCGTCCAGCCGTCGAACCGCACGTCGGAGTGCGCGGAGACCTCGGTGCCCTGCACGGTCTGCGACGCGGCCGCTGTCGGGGAGGGCGAGGCGGTCGGGAGTGGGGCAAGTGCCGCGGTGCGTTCGCTCAAGAGCCGGAAGGCGGTGCTCCCGAGTCCGATCGTCAGCACGAGGAGTGCCGCACAGGCCACGGAGAGCGCGACGAGCGCGAGTCTGCCGCGCGTGTTCCGCGGGCGCGGCGTCTCCTCGACGGCGGGTGACTCGTGACCGCCCGGCGGCTCGGGAATCGTCATGGCGTCTGCACTCCGATCATTGAGGGATGTCCAGTGCCCAGTACGCATCGAACACGGCATCCTCGGGGATCTCGTCGATCGCCTGGGGGTTGCGGTCCGTCGATACCGCGTCGAGCCGGCAGCGGACCGTGAAGGTACCGCCGCTGGCCGGGATGTCCGCCTTGTCCTGGCAGACGGCGAACAGCTGTTCGTCGATGAATCCGGCGATGTACACCTCGGCGTATTCGGAGGGAGTGCTGAACGCCGACGTGAAGGTCGCCTCGACCAGCCCCTCCTCGCCGCCGAGGATCGAGTCGACCGAGACGTCGCCGGACACCACCGGCGGCGCCAGATCGAAGTTCGTCTGCTCGATCTTGATCCGATCGACTTTCGTCATATCCGATGCCATGATCCCGTAGAACAGGGAGCGCTGCCCGGGGAGGAGATACATGTTGGAAGGGGTGCGCCCGACCACGCGTCCATCCGGCCCGTACGCGGTGATGTCGAAGTAGACCTCCGCGGCGTTCGCGGGATCGTCGTTCTCGATCTTCGCGTAGATCACGGTGAAGCCGTCCTCATCGGTCGCAGACAGGGCGAAGGCTCCGAAGGTCAGGTCGGAGACCGTCGTGACGTCGAACCCCTGCACGGTCTGCGGCTTCGATTCGGCACTGCCTCCGACCCTCGGCGTCGGGTCGGGCGAGGGGGTGCCTGCCGACGTGGGGGCGACGTTGGACAGCCACAGCGTGGCGGCGCCGAACCCGGCCGCAGTCGCGAGCAGGATCGCGCAGCAGATGGACAGGACGATGAACGCGCCGTTCCGCTGCCGGGCTGGATGCATGTCGGTCAGCCGGCCCACTCGATGAGGATGAGGCTCTGCTTCGTGTCGGCGAGCTTCACCCAGCCGTCGCCGAAGAGGTAGGTCATGCCGTAGCCCTCCTCATCTGTGCCGAGTGCGTGCCGCGCATCCTGGGTGACGTACACACCCTCCGGGCTGTCCTCGCGCTGCCACCCGTCGGCCAGCAGCGCGGCCTGAGCCTTAGCGGCGTCGGTTGCACTGATCTCGGACCAGCCGAAGAGCTGACCATGATCCGAGGCGACGGTGTAGTCCGCCCAGAAGCAGAGCAGGCCGTCTGAGAGCTGTACTCCGCCGACATAGAACTCCTTGATTCCGGCCGTCCAGCCGGCCTCGGTGAGCGCGTCCACAGTGCCCGGCGAGATCATCGTCTCGCAGGTGGGCGGGGTCGCAGTCGCGGTCGGCTCGGGGGCCGGAGTGCTCGCCGGTTCGGCGATGGGCTCCGCAGCGGTTTGTGTCGGCTTGGGCGTGGGGGTCGCCACGGCGGCCGGCGGACTGCTGCACGCGGTGAGCGCGAGCACGAGGAGCAACGCGGTGGTGGCGGCGGTCGAGATGCGGGGGATCATCGCTGGGCCCTGTCGTGTGTCTGGGGTGGAGTCAGTGCAGGAGGTTCAGGAAGGCGTCGTGCAGGATGCCGTTGCTGGCAAGCGTCGAGCGCGCCGAGATCGTCTCGACGCCGTCGAACGAGGTCATCCGGCCACCGGCCTCGCGGACGATGGGGACCGCAGCGGCGATGTCGTACTCCTTGACGTCGAACTCGGCCACCATGTCGATGCGCCCCTCGGCGAGGAGCATGTACGCGTACACGTCGCCGTAGGCCCGGTCGCGCCAGACGCTCCCGGCGAGCGTGAGGAGCGCAGGGAGCTGCCCGGCATCGGCCCACTGGGCGATGCTCTGAAAGCTCACGCTCGCCTCGTCCAGGGATGCGACGGACGAGGATCGGATCCTCCGGGGGCCGGCGTCGGTGGCGGTCCACGCGCCTTGACCGGTCGATGCCCACCAGCGCCGTCCGAATGCGGGCATGCTCACCACTCCGATGTGCGGCACTCCGTCCACTGCCAGGGAGATCATCGTTCCCCACAGTGGAACCCCACGCAGGAAGTTCGCCGTTCCGTCGATCGGATCGATGATCCACTGGCGGTGGCTGTCGCCCTGAGCGCCGAACTCCTCGCCGAAGATCCCATCGTCCGGGCGTTCGGACGCGAGGACGTCACGGATGGCCCGCTCCGTGGCGAGGTCGGCGTCCGTGACGTGAGAATTGTCGGCTTTCGTCGAGATCTCGAGGTCGGCCGCATCGAAGCGCGGCAGCGACTGCGCGTCGGCGGCGTCCGCCAGGCGGAGCGCGAGTTCGAGGTCGTCGCGGAGGTCGGCGGCAACGGGGGAGGCGGTCACCTCCTCAGGATAGCCGTCCCCTTCTGCACCGCTTCGGCGGCTCGGCCTCGATTTCGCATGGCGTCGATCGACTGGTAATGTAATTCCTCGGCCGGGGTCATCCCGGGCCACGCACCTCTAGCTCAATCGGCAGAGCAACTGACTCTTAATCAGTGGGTTCTCGGTTCAAGTCCGAGGGGGTGCACGGAATCGCCTCGGAGACTCTCGCCAGTCTTCGGGGCTTTTTCATTTCCCGGCCTGAGCGTCGCGCTCAGGCCGCTCGGGTGCTCAGATCGAGGACCCATTCGTTGACGGTGAGCTCCGCGTCGCGGAACACTTCGGTCATGGTTCCCACGTGCGTGAAGCCGGCCTTCCGGCACACCCCGTTCGACGGTCCGTTCGTCGCAGACGGGAAGGCGGTGAGGAGACGACGCTCGGAGTTGTGCTCGCGCATGACGTCGACGAGGAGTGCGAGTGCGGAGGATGCCACGCCCTGTCCCTGGGCTTCCGGCAGGACGAACCATCCGGTTTCGAGGACGGCCTCTCCGCGCCAATCGGTCTCCCAGCAGCCGATCGAGCCCAGCGGCCGATCGCCGTCGACGACCACGAACATCCATGCCTCACCGCCGTCCTGCAAGCGCAGATAGCGCTCATGGCGGGCGATGACCTGATCGTCGGTCTCCGGACCGTTGAGATGCGCCGTCATGTCGAGGGTATTGGCCCGGTGCAGGAGGTCGAGGTCGTCGACGCTCCAGCGTCGAAGGGACAGTTCGCTCATGACCTCAGGATGACAGGCACCACCGACGCGGTGCGGTACCGTGAGCGTCGACACGAGGGGTGGGGCGGACGATGAGAAGAAGGACCCGTACGGTGATGGCCGTGGTGGTGGCGACCATCATGGGGCTCGGGATCGCGGGATGCGCCGGAGCAGCCGAGAAGACCGTCGAGCACACGGCAGACTCCGTGACGCTCGCCCCGGGGGAGACGCTCGTCGTCGACTTCGGGGAGATCAACCCCTCAGTGGGAGACGCCTGGGTGATCACGCAGGAGCCGGATGCGGCCGTGCTCGGTCCCGGCGAAGAGGAGACCCGCTACACCGGCGAGGAAGGGATGACCGGCGCGCCGAGCGAGCTGTCCTACCGTTTCGCTCCGGTGGGAACGGGCACCACGGTCATCGAATTCGAGTATCAGTTCCGCGGGGAAGTGCCCGAGGATCTCGACGATCAGAAGACGGCGAAGATCGAGGTCACGGTCAGATGACCTGAACCGGTCAGCGCCGCGCGCCGGCGATGCGGGCGGAGAGCTGATGCGCGTGCGCGAGGAGGGTCCGTCCGAGGTCGGCGATGCGATCGGGGCCGAAGCGGAACTCGACGCCGGTGAGGCTCAGTGCCCACTCGGGGCGGCCGGCGCGGTCGAACACGGCGGCGCCGATGCCCCAGCTGCCCTCGACGATGAGGCCCGGGTTGATGGCATAGCCGCGCTCCTTCGTCTCGGCAAGGCGCGCACGCAGCGGCTTCTGGCCGTGCGGACGGCCCCACTGCGATGCCAGATCCGGATGACGTTCCAGATATGCATCCACATCGTGGTCAGGGAGGAACGCGAGGATCGCGAGGCCGGCACTCGCCACGCCGAGCGGGAACCGCACCCCCTCGCTGAGCACGAAGGAGCGGATCGGGAACGATCCCTCCTCGCGCAGCAGGCAGACGGTCTCGTCCGCCCGTCGCACCGAGAGGAATGCGCTCTCCTCGGTCTTCACGGCCAAGGAGCGTACGATGTCCCTCGCCTGCGCGGTCACGTCGTAACGCGCCGCGGCCACCGAGCCCATCAGGAACAGCTCCGGCCCCGGCATCCAGCGCGCGGTCGTGTCGTCCCGGTCGACGAGTCCTTCCGCGCGGAGGGCGGAGAGCAGGCGGTGCACGGTGGACCGCGAGAGGTCCGCCGTCCGGGCGAGATCCTGCAGCGGAGCTCCGTCCGCGCCGCTCGAGGTCACCAGGCGCAGCAGCAGCGCCGCGCGCGCGATCGCCTGAGCGCCGGGGATCGTTCTCGAAGGGTGTTCCATAATGTGGACGCTATCTCCGACACTGACCACATCGCAAGAAGCGGCTTCCTTCACGCGGCCAGGAGGCGGATGCTGGAGTCAGGACACGATGCGAAGGAGTACGCGTGATCGACAAGCAATGGGGGTCAGCGACGGAGGCCGTCGCCGACATACCGGACGGTGCATCGCTGGCAGTCGGCGGATTCGGGCTCTCCGGCAATCCGATCGCACTCATCGAGGCGCTTCTCGCGCAGGGGACATCGGACCTCAGCGTCGTCAGCAACAACTGCGGCGTCGACGACTGGGGACTCGGAGTGCTGCTCGCAGCGCGCCGCATCCGCAAGATGACCTCGTCGTACGTGGGTGAGAACAAGGAGTTCGAGCGTCAGTTCCTCACCGGCGAACTCGAGCTCGAGCTGACGCCGCAGGGGACTCTCGCCGAGAAACTGCGTGCCGGCGGGTCGGGTATCGCCGCGTTCTTCACGCAGACCGGCGTCGGCACTCAGGTCGCCGAGGGCGGCCTGCCTCAGCGGTACAACTCCGACGGCACCGTCGCCGTCGCTTCGCCGGCCAAGGACGTGCGCACCTTCGATGTGCGGGGCGAGCCACGCGAGTTCGTGCTCGAGGACGCGATCACCACCGACTTCTCGCTCGTGCACGCTCTCGCCGGCGACCGTCACGGCAACCTCGTCTTCAACAAGGCCGCTCGGAACTTCAATCCGCTGGCGGCGATGGCCGGGCGCGTGTGCATCGCCCAGGTCGAGCGGCTGGTGGAGCCGGGCGAGCTCGATCCCGATCGCGTCCACCTTCCCGGGGTGTTCGTGCACCGCATCGTCGAGGTCGGCCCCGACATCCCCAAGCGCATCGAACGACGCACCGTCTCGGCCGGATCACTCCCGGCGGAAGGAGCCTGAGATGGCACTCACCCGAGACCAGATGGCGGCCAGGGCTGCCGCCGAACTGCAGGACGGCGCGTACGTGAACCTCGGTATCGGTCTGCCGACGCTCGTGCCGAACCACGTGCCGGAGGGCGTCACCGTCGTGCTGCAGTCCGAGAACGGCATCCTCGGCGTGGGCCCGTATCCGCGGGAGGATGCCGTCGACCCCGACCTCATCAACGCCGGGAAGGAGACCGTCACGGTGCTCGCCGGTTCTGCGTTCTTCGATTCTGCGACGAGCTTCGGCATGATCCGCGGCGGCAAGATCGACGCGGCGATCCTCGGCGCGATGCAGGTGTCAGCGGCCGGAGACCTCGCGAACTGGATGATCCCGGGGAAGATGGTCAAGGGACCGGGCGGCGCGATGGACCTCGTGCACGGAGCGGCCCGGGTCATCGTGCTGATGGAGCATGTCGCGAAGGACGGGTCCGCGAAGATCGTCGACGAGTGCTCGTTGCCGTTGACCGGTCGCGGCGTCGTGGACCGGATCATCACCGATCTGGCCGTCATCGACGTGACGCCGGCCGGGCTCGTCCTGGTCGAGACGGCACCCGGCGTGACCGTCGACGACGTCACCGCCGCGACCGAGCCCGAGCTCATCGTGGCCGAAGCGCTGAAGGAGCGATCATGAGTGAGAAGGAAATCGTCATCGTCGCGGCGGCTCGCACGCCGCAGGGACGTCTGAAGGGGCAGCTGGCCTCCTTCACCGCGCCGCAGCTGGGGTCCTTCGCGATCAGCGGCGCGCTGGAGCGGGCATCCATCGACCCTGCCGCGGTCGACGCGGTCATCGTCGGGCAGGTGCTCGCAGCGGGCTCAGGGCAGAACGCCGCACGCCAGGCTGCCATCGGCGCCGGCATCGGGTGGGAGGTCCCGGCGCACTCGGTGAACAAGGTGTGCCTGTCGGGGCTCACCGCGATCATCGATGCGGCGCGGATGATCCGCGTCGGCGATGCCGAGGTGGTCGTCGCCGCCGGAATGGAGTCCATGACGAGGGCGCCGCACCTGCTGATGGGTTCCCGCGACGGATGGACCTACGGCAGTGTCGAGGTTCTCGACCATATGGCCTTCGACGGACTCACCGACGCGTACGACCGCGAGAGCATGGGGGCCTCCACGGAACGGCACAATGCCCGCTACGAGCTCACCCGGGAGGCGCAGGATGCCGTCGCGGCGCTGTCGCACCAGCGCGCGGCCGCGGCTCAGGAGGCCGGTGTCTTCGCAGATGAGATCGTCGAGATCTCCGTTCCGCAACGGCGCGGCGAACCGGTTCTCGTGACGAAGGACGAGGGCATCCGCCCGGACACGACCGTCGAATCGCTCGCCGGACTGCGAGCGGCGTTCGCCGAGGGCGGTTCGATCACCGCGGGGAACTCCTCGCAGATCTCCGACGGCGCATCCGCCGTCGTCGTCACCTCCCGATCCCACGCGGATGCGCAGGGCTGGGCGGTTCTGGCGACGGTGGGTGCGAGCGGCCAGACCGCCGGCCCGGACAACTCGCTGCAGGCGCAGCCGGCGCGCGCGATCGAGCGGGCCTGCGAGAAACAGGGGATCACGCCGCATGATCTCGACATCGTCGAGATCAACGAGGCGTTCGGCGCGGTCGTCGCGCGATCGCAGACCGAGCTGGGACTGACCGGGGATGTGGTGAACATCCACGGTGGCGGCATCGCGATCGGGCATCCGATCGGCGCATCCGGGAACCGGCTCGTCGTGCACATCGTGCATGAACTGTCGCGCCGGGGGAGCGGCATCGCCGCGGTCGGCCTCTGCGGCGGCGGCGGTCAGGGCGAGGCGCTGATCCTCACGCGCTGAGGATGGTCAGCGGCGCCGATCCTTCGCGTGGCCCTGCGCGTCGGCCAGCGCCTTCTGCGACCGGAACTGCAGTCGCTGCGCCTTTCTCGACTTCTTCACGGACTGCGGGGAATCGGCGTCGACGAGCACACCGCGCCGCTCGCGATTCATGTCGACCACTGCTCCGACCGCGAGTGCCATGGTGATGCCCCAGCTCACCCAGGACAGTGCAGCCCGCCACGTGATGGGTTCCTGGCGCGTCCCGCGCAGGAGGGAGATTCCCGCCGAGATCGCCGCGACGAGTCCGGTGCTGAAGAGGTAGCGCATGCCCCTACGCTACCCGGCGGTGCCCTTGGCGGCACCGAGCCTTGACAACCCGTCTCGGATCCGGTCCGGTGCGTGAGTCGGGGCTCCCAGCCGGGTGACCGCAGAGCCGGGGTAGAATGGATTCGCCGCAGTTCGACCGCGGCCGCACACCGTGTAACTACCGGCCGTCGGCATTCCGGCGGACAGCGGCGGCACCCGATCACCGCGTCGTCGACGCGCGAGAGCCATGTCACAGACATACACCGCACCCCAGCCGAGCCTTCTGAAGCTGGCGGGCGTCCCGTACTTCCTCATCGCCTTCATCGCGCGGCTTCCCTTCGCGATGATGGTCGTCGGCGTGCTCACGGTCGTCGTCGCCGCCCGCGGCTCGATCTCCCTCGGCGGACTCACCTCGGCGGCCGTCGGGCTCGGCACGGCCTGCTTCGGGCCCTTCCTCGGAGCGGCGGCCGACCGATTCGGGCAGCGCGTCGTCCTGCTCGTCCTCGCCGTCTCGAACGGCGCGATGCTGGTGGTGTTCACCGTCACCGTGTACGGCTCCGCCGCCGATGCCCTGGTACTGCTCACCGCCGTCGGGATCGGCGCCACCGCACCGCAGGTCGCGCCGATGTCGCGTTCCCGGCTGGTCACGATCATCGCCGACCGGATGCCGGAGGCCCAGCGCGCGCGCACGCTGTCCGGGACCATGGCTTACGAATCGGCCGCCGATGAGACGGTGTTCGTGTTCGGGCCGTTCCTCGTCGGCGTGCTCGCGTCGGCGATCGCGCCGTCGGCGCCGCTGATCGGAGCGGCCGCCCTCACGGTTCTCTTCGTCGGCGCGTTCGCGCTGCATCCGAGCGGCCGCGACATCTCACTGCAGCGGGACACGTCCGGCAGAGCACCGTCCGCCGTCGCTGAACTGTTCCGGCCGCAACTGCTCGTGGTGGTGCTCGGGATCCTCGGCGTCGGGCTCTTCTTCGGCGCGATGCTCACCTCGCTCACGTCGTTCATGGCAGACCGGGGCGCTCCCGAGCAGGCAGGCCTCCTGTACGGCGTGATGGGCATCGGATCCGCCGTGCTCGCGCTGGGTGTCGCGTGGCTCCCTCCGTCGTTCTCCCTGCGTGCACGCTGGCTCGTGTTCTCCGGCATCCTGCTGGCGGGTTCGCTGCTGCTCGGCGCGGTCAGCTCGCCGGGGATGATGATGCTCGCCCTCGGGATCATGGGTATCGGCATCGGGCCGACGCTCGTCACCCAGTACAGCTTCGGAGCGGCACGCAGTCCGCTGGGGCGCTCGACGACGGTGATGACGATGCTCGGCTCGGGAGTGATCGTCGGACAGTCCATCGGGGCCGCCCTCACCGGTGAGCTCGCGGAGAGCGTCGGCACGGGGCCCGCCCTGATGCTGCCGGTGGTCGCGGCGACCATCGTCTTCGCCCCGGGGCTCGCGAACTGGTTCCTCAGCCGCACGCGGCCGCGCTCAGTGCGCGTCCCGGTATGACCCCGGTGCACGCGAAGCCCTGTGACATCGATAGCCTGGGGAGCACCGAACCGCAGGCGTGAGGAGTCATCAATGACCGCCGCAGAATTCGTCGTCGTCGCCAACAGGCTGCCCGTCGACCGTGTTGCAGGCCCCGACGGGGAGGAAGTCTGGCGCACTTCGCCCGGCGGGCTCGTCGCCGCGCTCGAGCCCGTGATGCAGGGCGTCAACGGCGCATGGGTGGGCTGGCCGGGGCAGGCCGACCTCGATGTGAAGCCCTTCACCTCCGGCGGCATCCGGCTGATCCCGATCGCATTGAGCGAGCAGGAGGTGGCCGAGTACTACGAGGGATTCTCCAACGACACGATCTGGCCGCTGTACCACGACGTGATCGCGCCGCCCCAGTACCACCGGGAATGGTGGGATGCGTATGTCGCGGTGAACCGGCGTTTCGCCGATGCCGCCGCTGCCGCCGTCGCCGAGGGCGGGACCGTCTGGGTGCACGACTATCAGTTGCAGCTGGTGCCGCAGATGGTGAGGGCGCTGCGACCGGACGTGACGATCGGGTACTTCCATCACATCCCGTTCCCGACGCACGGTCTGTATGCGCAGCTGCCGTGGCGAGGACAGGTGCTCCGAGGTCTTCTCGGAGCCGACGTGATCGGGTTCCAGCGGGCGACGGATGCCACGAACTTCCTCAACGCGGTCCGCCGTCGGCTGAAGTACGAGATCAAGTCGTCGACGGTCACCGTGCCCTCGGGCAACGGCGAGATCGACGACAGGGGCGATTCGCATCGGGCGCTGGTGAGGGCGTTCCCGATCTCGATCGACACCGTGCCATACCTGGAGCTCGCCGCTCGTCCGGACATCCAGGCACGCGCGGCGGAGATCAGGGCGAACCTGGGCAATCCGAAGCATGTCCTTCTCGGCGTCGACCGCCTCGACTACACCAAGGGCATCGGGCACCGGGTGAAGGCCTACGGAGAGCTTCTCGCCTCCGGTGACCTGTCGGTCGAAGACGTCACCCTCGTGCAGGTCGCGAGCCCGAGCCGCGAGCGCGTCGACGCGTACGCGAACCTGCGGGACGAGATCGAGCTCGCGGTCGGACGGATCAACGGCGACAACGACACCATGGGGCACACGGCCATCCGGTATCTGCACCAGGGATTCCCGCGGGAGGAGATGGCGGCGCTGTATCTGGCTGCCGATGTGATGCTCGTGACCGCCCTCCGCGACGGCATGAATCTCGTGGCGAAGGAATACGTCGCCACGCGGATCGACAACCGCGGTGTGTTGGTGCTCAGCGAGTTCGCCGGCGCCGCCGATGAGCTCGGCACGGCGATCCTGGTGAACCCGCACGACATCGAAGGTCTCAAAGAGGCCATCATGCGCGCTGTCGAGATGCCGCCGAGGGAGCAGGCGCGGCGGATGCGGTCGTTGCGACGTCGCGTTCTCGACAATGACGTGACCGCGTGGTCGAGCTCCTTCCTGACCGCCCTCGCGACCGCCCGTGACGCGCGCTCCGGAGCGAGGGCCTGACGATGATCGAATGCCGAATGGAGACACTGTGACCCGTACCTGGACGCCGGGAACCCCGGATGCCGACCTCTCGGCGATCGCCGCCACTCCGCGTCTGGTCGTCGCGCTCGACTTCGACGGAACGGCTTCGCCGCTGATCCCGGAACCGATGGCGGCGCGGGCTCTGCCTGAGGTCGCCGCTCAGGTGGCACGGCTCGCCGCGCTACCGGACACCGTGGTCGCCTACGTCTCCGGGCGCAGCATGCACGATCTGCGGGAGATCACGGAGCACGACGACGACTCCCCGATCGCGCTCGCCGGTTCGCACGGCGCCCAGTACTGGTACCCCGGCATCGGGGAGGTCGACAGCGTCGGCGAGGCCACCGAAGAGGGCGCGCGGGAGGCCCTCTGGGAGGCCGCGCGCCCGATCATCGATCGGCATGAAGGCGCCGAGTTCGAGCCGAAGACCTTCGGCATGGGCGTGCACACGCGCAGCGCCGACCGCGAGACCGAGGTCCGCGTGTTCGCCGAGGTCGACGCCCTCGTGGCCGAGCGCTTCCCGCACTGGCGACGCCGTGCCGGCCACAGGGTGCTGGAGTTCTCCTCGAGGACCGAGGGCAAGGATGCCGCCATGACGGCGCTCCGCGACCACTTCGACGCCACCGGCATCCTGTTCGCCGGTGACGATGTCACCGACGAGGACGCGATGCGCGTGCTGCAGGACGGCGACCTCGGCGTAAGGGTCGGGCCGGGGGAGTCCGCGGCGCTGCTGCGTGTGGACAGCCCACAACAGATCGCCCAGCTTCTGGAGGCGCTCGCGGACGAGCGGGCTGCGCGGCAGGAATAGACTGCCGTCATGTCCTCGCATGATCCTTCTGCCAGCGCGCCCGCCGATTCCCGCACCGTCGACATCAAGCCCCGTAGTCGCGTCGTCACCGACGGCATCGAGGCCACGACCTCCCGTGGCATGCTGCGTGCCGTCGGGATGGGGGATGCCGACTGGGAGAAGCCGCAGATCGGCATCGCCTCGAGCTGGAACGAGATCACGCCCTGCAACCTGAGCCTGGACCGTCTCGCTCAGGGCGCCAAGGAGGGCGTGCACTCCGGCGGCGGGTACCCGCTGCAGTTCGGCACAATCTCCGTCTCCGACGGCATCTCGATGGGGCATGAGGGCATGCACTTCTCGCTCGTCTCGCGCGAGGTCATCGCCGACTCGGTCGAGACCGTGATGATGGCCGAGCGACTCGACGGCTCTGTGCTTCTGGCCGGATGCGACAAATCCATCCCGGGGATGCTGATGGCCAGCGCCCGACTCGATCTGTCCAGCGTCTTCCTCTACGCCGGATCCATCGCGCCTGGTTGGGTGAAGCTGTCCGACGGCACCGAGAAGGATGTCACGATCATCGACTCGTTCGAGGCCGTCGGCGCTTGCCGCGCCGGGCTCATGAGCGAAGAGGACCTCAAGCGCATCGAGTGCGCGATCGCACCCGGTGAAGGGGCCTGCGGTGGCATGTACACCGCCAACACCATGGCATCCGTCGCCGAGGCACTCGGACTCAGCCTTCCGGGATCGGCCGCGCCGCCCGCGGCAGATCGCCGCCGCGACTACTTCGCGCACCGCTCCGGCGAGGCCGTCGTGAACCTGTTGCGTCTGGGGATCACCACGCGCGACATCCTCACCAAGGAGGCGTTCGAGAACGCGATCGCCCTCGCGATGGCACTCGGCGGCTCCACGAACGTCGTGCTGCACCTGCTGGCGATCGCCCGCGAAGCGGAGGTCGAGCTGAACCTGCACGACTTCAACCGCATCGGCGACAAGGTTCCCCACGTCGCGGACATGAAGCCTTTCGGCAAGTACGTCATGAACGACGTCGACCGGCACGGCGGCATCCCGGTGATCATGAAGGCCATGCTCGACGAGGGACTCCTGCACGGAGACGCCCTCACCGTGACCGGGAAGACGCTCGCGGAGAACCTCGCAGAGCTCGACCCGCAGCCGATCGACGGCAAGGTCATCCACACGTTCGACAACCCGATCCACGCCACCGGCGGCCTCACGATCCTGCACGGGTCGCTGGCACCCGAGGGTGCCGTCGTCAAGACGGCGGGTTTCGACGCCGCCGTCTTCGAGGGCCCGGCCCGGGTCTTCGAGCGTGAGCGCGCCGCGATGGATGCGGTCGCGGAAGGGTCGATCGACCCGGGAACGGTGATCGTGATCCGCTACGAGGGCCCGAAGGGCGGGCCTGGAATGCGCGAGATGCTGGCGATCACCGCCGCCATCAAGGGCGCGGGGCTCGGAAAAGATGTACTACTCTTGACAGACGGACGATTCTCAGGCGGCACAACCGGCCTGTGCATCGGCCACATAGCACCCGAAGCGGTGGACGCAGGTCCTATCGCCTTCGTGCGCGATGGTGATCTGATACGGGTCGATATCGCGGCTCGCACCCTCGACCTACTCGTCGACGAGGCAGAGCTGAACTCCCGCCGCTCTGGCTGGGAGCCGCTTCCCCCGCGCTATACCCGTGGCGTTCTTGCCAAGTACTCGCGTCTCGTGCGGTCCGCCGCCGAGGGCGCGACGACCGGCTGAATCGCGTCGGCCACGCCTTCGGCATCCGACGTCGTCCACAGACCACCAGAAGGAATGTCATGACTGCTGATTCCGTCTCGGCCGTGCCGAGGCCGCCCGCCCGCCAATCCGCCGCCCCGGAGCTCTCGGGTGCCGAGGCCGTCGTCCGCTCCCTGGAGCTGCTCGGCGTCACCGACGTCTTCGGGCTCCCCGGTGGTGCGATCCTCCCGCTCTACGACACGCTGATGGGCGATTCCCAGCTGCGCCACATCCTCGTGCGCCACGAGCAGGGCGCAGGTCACGCGGCCGAGGGATACGCCTCGGCCTCGGGACGCGTCGGGGTCTGCATCGCGACCTCCGGTCCTGGTGCCACGAACCTCGTCACGGCGATCGCCGACGCCTACATGGACTCGGTGCCGATCGTGGCCATCACCGGCCAGGTGTTCTCGACCCTCATGGGGACGGATGCATTCCAGGAGGCCGACATCGTCGGCATCACGATGCCGGTGACCAAGCACTCGTTCCTCGTGAAGGATCCGGCCGACGTTCCCGGTGCCATCGCGGCAGCGTTCGAGATCGCATCGACCGGTCGCCCCGGACCCGTCCTGGTGGACATCACCAAGGACGCGCAGCAGGCGATGGCGCCGTTCGTGTGGCCGCCCAAGATCGACCTCCCGGGTTACCGCCCGGTGACCAAGGCGCACGGCAAGCAGATCCAGGCCGCAGCGGCGCTGCTGGCCGAGGCGAAGAAGCCGGTGCTCTACGTCGGAGGTGGAGTGATCCGCGGACGCGCGTCCGCCGAACTGCTCGCGTTCGCCGAGACGACGGGCGCTCCTGTCGTCACCACGCTGATGGCGCGCGGGGCGTTCCCCGACTCGCATCCCCAGCATCTGGGCATGCCGGGAATGCACGGCACGGTCCCCGCTGTGCTCGCGCTGCAGGAATCCGACCTGCTCATCTCGCTCGGCGCACGCTTCGATGACCGGGTGACCGGCAAGGCTGCGCTCTTCGCGCCGAACGCGAAGGTCGTCCACATCGACATCGACCCGGCGGAGATCTCCAAGATCCGCACGGCCGACGTGCCGATCGTCGGCGACGTGCGCGACGTCCTGGTCGACCTCGACGCGGCGTACCGCGGCGCGATCGGCGACGCGAAGCCGGACACCGAGGAGTGGTGGTCGTACCTCGACGGTCTGCGCGACGAGTTCCCCCTCGGCTTCGCGCCGACCACCGACGGGCTCCTGGCGCCGCAGCACGTGATCCAGCGCATCGGCGAGCTCAGCGGACCTGAGGCCATCTATGCCGCCGGCGTCGGCCAGCACCAGATGTGGGCCGCGCAGTTCATCAAGTACGAGCGTCCGAACGCGTGGCTGAACTCCGGGGGAGCAGGCACGATGGGCTACTCCGTGCCCGCGGCGATGGGCGCCAAGGTCGCCGAGCCGGACCGCGTGGTCTGGGCCATCGACGGCGACGGCTGCTTCCAGATGACGAACCAGGAACTCGCCACCTGCACGATCAACAACATCCCGATCAAGGTCGCGATCATCAACAACTCCTCGCTGGGGATGGTGCGGCAGTGGCAGACGCTGTTCTACGACGGCCGGCACTCCAACACCGACCTGAACACCGGGCACGGAACCGTCCGCATCCCCGACTTCGTCAAGCTGGCCGAGGCCTACGGGTGCCTCGCGATCCGCGTGGAGAAGGAGGACGAGGTGGATGCCGCGATCAAGCTCGCGCTCGAGACCAACGACCGCCCCGTCGTGATCGACTTCGTCGTGAGTGCGGACTCCATGGTGTGGCCGATGGTGCCGCAGGGCGTCAGCAACAGCTATGTCCAGTACGCGCGTGAGCACGCGCCCGAGTTCGAAGAGGAGATCTGAGCCATGTCGACCCACGTGCTGAGTCTGCTGGTGGAGAACAAGCCAGGCCTCCTCACCCGCGTCGCCGGGCTCTTCGCCCGTCGCGGGTTCAACATCGAGTCCCTCGCCGTCGGTGTGACCGAGGTCCCGGGGATCTCCCGCATCACCGTCGTCGTCGATGTCGAGGATCTTCCGCTCGAGCAGGTGACCAAGCAGCTGAACAAGCTGATCAACGTCATCAAGATCGTCGAGCTCGATCCGGCCTCCTCCGTGCAGCGTGACCACATGCTGGTCAAGGTGCGCACCGACAACGCCACCCGCTCGAACGTGATCGAGGTCGTGAACCTCTTCCGCGCCTCGGTGGTCGACTACGCACCCGACGCCCTGGTCGTCGAGGTCACGGGCGACAAGGGCAAGGTCGAGGCGATCCTGCGGGCCCTCGAGCCCTTCGGCATCAAGGAGATCGCCCAGTCCGGTCTCCTCGCCATCGGCCGCGGCGGAAAGAGCATCACCGAGCGCGTCCTGCGCGGCTGACCCACTTCGATCAACTCAGGGACCTTCGTGTCCCGAACGAACCACTATCAAGGAGAAAAACAGTGAGCACCGAGATCTTCTACGACGCCGACGCCGACCTGTCCCTGATCCAGGGCAAGAAGGTCGCGATCGTCGGCTACGGCTCGCAGGGCCACGCCCACGCGCAGAACCTGCGCGACTCGGGTGTCGAGGTCGCGATCGCCCTCAAGGAGGGCTCGAAGTCCGCCGCGAAGGCCGAAGAGGCCGGCTTCCCCGTCAAGACGGTGGCGGATGCCGCCGAGTGGGCCGACGTCATCATGATCCTCGCGCCGGACCAGTACCAGCGCACGATCTTCAACGAGTCCATCAAGGACAAGCTGACCGCAGGCAAGACGCTCGCGTTCGCGCACGGCTTCAACATCCGCTTCGGCTACATCGACGCACCCGAGGGCGTCGACGTCATCCTCGTGGCCCCGAAGGCTCCCGGTCACACGGTGCGACGCGAGTTCGTCGCCGGACGTGGCATCCCGGACATCATCGCCGTCGAGCGCGATGCGTCCGGTCACGCCTGGGACCTCGCGCTCTCCTACGCCAAGGCGATCGGCGGCACCCGCGCCGGTGTCATCAAGACGACCTTCACCGAAGAGACCGAGACCGACCTGTTCGGCGAGCAGGCCGTTCTCTGTGGCGGCGTCAGCCACCTCGTGCAGGCCGGCTTCGAGACCCTCACCGAGGCGGGCTACCAGCCGCAGATCGCCTACTTCGAGGTCCTGCACGAGCTGAAGCTCATCGTCGACCTGATGTGGGAGGGCGGCATCGCCAAGCAGCGCTGGTCGGTCTCCGACACCGCCGAGTACGGCGACTACGTCTCCGGGCCGCGCGTCGTGACCCCCGAGGTCAAGGACTCCATGAAGGCGATCCTCTCCGACATCCAGTCGGGTGCGTTCGCGAAGCGCTTCATCGACGACCAGGACAACGGCGGCGAGGAGTTCCTGGCACTGCGTGCCAAGGAGGAGACGCACCCGATCGAGGCGACCGGCAAGGAACTGCGCGCTCTGTTCGCGTGGAAGCAGCAGGACGAGGACTACGTCGACGGCAGCGCTGCGCGC
Organism: Microbacterium aurantiacum; assembly: GCF_002872075.1. GTDB lineage: Bacteria > Actinomycetota > Actinomycetes > Actinomycetales > Microbacteriaceae > Microbacterium > Microbacterium aurantiacum_A. The sequence continues at coordinate 155,553 of NZ_PGGU01000005.1, forward strand.
TGACCTCAAGATCTGAATCAAGAATGGGCGTCCCTCGCGGGGCGCCCTTTCTCGTATGTCCTCCGGGATACATCCGATGTCTTTGGCTAGGATGAATCCATGCGACAGGACTGGTTCGACGAGGCGCGATTCGGCATGTTCGTGCATTTCGGTCTCTACAGCGCCGCAGCGCGGCACGAGTGGGTGCAGAGCTTCGAGCGTCTCACCGAAGACGACTACCGCCAGTACTTCGAGCATTTCGACCCCGATCTCTTCGATGCGCGTGCCCTCGCGCGCACGGCGAAGGAGACGGGGATGGGCTACGTGGTGCTGACGACGAAGCATCACGACGGCTTCTGCCTGTGGGACTCGAATCTCACGGACTTCACCTCCGTCACCTCGGCCCGTCGTGACCTTGTTCGCGAGTACGTGGAGGCGCTGCGCGCCGAAGGGCTCAAAGTCGGTCTCTACCATTCGCTCATCGACTGGCATCATCCGCACTTCACCCTCGACTGGACCCATCCGCGCCGGGACGACGCCGATGCCCGCGCCGTCGACGCGGGGCGGGACATGGCCGTGTACCGTGAATATCTGCACGGCCAGGTGCGTGAGCTGCTCACCGGATACGGCGACATCGACTACCTGTTCTTCGACTTCACCAGCCCGGCCGAGAAGGACGGGTGGCCAGGCAAGGGTCCTGAGGACTGGGACGCCGAGGCGCTACTGGCGCTGTGCCGGGAGCTGCAGCCGAACATGCTGGTCAACGACCGGCTCGGCATCCCGGCCGATTTCGTCACCCCCGAGCAGTATCAGCCGACCGCGCCGATCGTTCGCGATGGGCTGCCGCTGGTGTGGGAGGCCTGCCAGACGTTGAACGGCTCATGGGGGTATCACCGTGACAACACCGATCAGAAATCGGCCACGCTGCTGACGCAGATGCTGGTGGATTCCGTGTCGATGGGCGGCAACATGCTGCTCAACGTCGGGCCCGACGGCCGCGGAGCGATCGCCCGACGCGATGCGGAGACCCTGTCGGAGATCGCGGACTGGATGCGGCTGCATCGGGATGCCGTCATCGGGGCAGGGCATGCTCCTTTCACCCCGCCGCGCGAGGGCGTGTACACGCGTCGGGGCAACCGCCTGTATCTGAGTCTCTTCTTCTGGCCGATGGGAGTCGTGCACCTTCCGGGACTCGCCGGTCGGGTGTCCTACGCACGACTCCTCAACGACGGCTCGTGGCTGCGGACGAGTGTCACCGACCCCGAACAGGAAGCCGACCTGATGACACCGGCCGGCCAAGCGGACGGCACGCTCAGCGTCCACCTGCCGGTGCGGCGTCCCGATGTCCTCATCCCGGTGATCGAACTCACTCTCACGGACTGAAAAGCCCGCAGAGATCGGAGCGGCTACCCCGCCGGGGTCTCCTCGTCGGAGGGGGCCTCGTCCGCGGCGGGAGCGTCCTCGATCTCGATCGGGGCGTCGGATGGGTCGGCCCAGACGGGCGCCGGCAGCAGCGTGTCCGTCTGCCCATCGCGGATCGCCCGGAGTGCGGTGACGATGTCCGCCGAGTTCTCCGGGACAGCCAGTCCGCAGGTCTTCAACTCGGACGCGAACTCCAGCGTCAGACGGGTCTTGCCCGCCTCGATGGCCTGAGCCGTCGTTCCGGTGCGCTTCTCGCTGCCGGTCTGGATGTCCGACACCTCTTCGCAGACGTGATAGACGGAGCCGCCGTCGACCCAGACGACCTCGTCTTTGCCGAGCAGCTGGATGACGGTGGACTGGTCCGCGGTGTACTTCTCGACGGACGGCGGGTTGAAGTCGATGCCGAGCACGACCGCGAGAGCGGCCAGGACGATGCCGACGATGCCGGCTGTCGTCTTCTGGCCCTTGTCCATGTCCTTGTTCAGGAAGATCAGGATGATCAGCGGCACGAACGCGATGATGGCGATGATCGCGCCGAGCTGGTTCTGCACGAAGAAGCGCACCGTGTCCGACTTCCTCGCCGGGTCGAGGCGATTCGCCTTCTTCCAGAGGAACGAGCCCGTGATGGCCAGGGCCGCGATGACGACGAGCAGGACGAGCAGCGTGATGAACGCCCACTGCGGGAAGGTCGCTGTGACGCCCCGTTCCTCGATGAGACCGGTGTCGGGGTCGCGGAGAAGAGTACCGTCCTCGCCCACGAAGACGCGCTGACGCAGCAGCCAGAAGATGCCGACCGCCTCACCGGCGATCGCGAGGATCCACAGGACCATCGCGACCCAACGGAACGTGGTCGCCTTCGACTTCGCCTCGGCCGTCGGTGTCCAGTTCGCCGGCGGTTCGGCGGCTGTGCCGCCGTTCGACGCGGCCTGCTCGCGGCCGGCGGCCTTCTTCTTGTTCTCAACCACGCTGTTGCCTCCCCGATCGTTACAGCGCCGAGCTTAGTGGAAGCTCTACGCTGTGCTCATGACATCCGATTCCGACGACGCATTGGCCTGGGCGGGCGACGAAGAGGCGTCGAAGAGCGACGCCGCGCTTCCGCGCGGATGGAACGCCGTCGGCAAGGGCAGCGCCGAGGTCGGGCGGCTCGAAGACGACGGCACCGTCACGCAGGCGGGGGCGCCGACGCCGATGAGCACCACGATGCTCCTCACGGTCGGCATCGTCGGGGGCATCTACCTCCTCTACACGATCGGCTGGGTCATCGGCGGACTCCGGCTCAAGCCGCTGACCTCTCTGATCGTCGCGGACGCGATGTTCGTGCCGTGGTTCGTGCTGGCGATCGCGGCGCCTGCGCTCTGGTTCCTCACCACGTGGGTCCTCACGCGAGGACGCGCGACCTGGATCCGCCTGCTCGTCCTTCTTCTCGGCGTGGTGCTGCTGGTGCCATGGCCCTTCGTGACGGTGGGAGTGATCGGATCATGAGTGCTGCAGGAGAATCCGTGCAGGGGGCGGCGTTCGGCGAGGGCCCCCGCTGGCTGATCTGGACGGTCGTGGGCGCCGCCGGACTGCTGTACTCCTACGCCGTCTGGAACGCCGTCGCCTATCTCGTCTCGATCCTGCCGAGCGGTCTGACCGTGATCGGCTGGGTGACGCTCCTGTTCGGAGTGCTGTTCCCGATCATCGTTTTCGCGCTCGCCCTCGCGATCGGACGGCGTCGCAACGTCGGCGACCTCGCCCTGGTGCTTCTCGCCGGACTCGGCGTGGTGGCGGTGTTCTGGCTGAACCTGCTCGGATACAGCGTGCTGAACATGGACGAACTGGTGACCGTCTCCCGCTGACCCCGGAAGTCACACGGCGGGGTGCGCCGAGCTGCTCCGGTACAGTTGAAACCGATCGCGCCCCCACGGTGTGCGGCGCATCGGCCCCTCCCGCCTGTCGCGCTGCCCCGAAGGATCCACTGTGCCGAAGCCCGTTGTGCTCATCGCCGAAGAACTCTCTCCCGCCACGATCGAGGCTCTCGGCCCCGACTTCGAGGTCCGCAAGGTCGACGGCACCGATCGTGCGGCGCTCTTCTCCGCTCTCGCGGAATCGGATGCGGTGCTCGTCCGCTCGGCGACGAAGATCGATGAGGAGGCGCTCAGCCACGCGCCGAAGCTCAAGGTCGTCGCGCGCGCCGGTGTCGGTCTCGACAACGTCGACATCAAGGCCGCGACCACGGCCGGCGTGATGGTCGTCAACGCGCCGACCTCGAACATCGTCTCGGCCGCGGAACTCACGGTCGGCCACATCCTCAGCCTCGCCCGTCGCATCCCCGCCGCCCACGCCTCGCTGTCAGCCGGCGCATGGAAGCGCAGCTCCTTCACCGGTGCCGAGCTCTTCGAGAAGACCGTCGGCATCATCGGTCTCGGCCGCATCGGCGCCCTCGTCGCCGCGCGCCTCGCCGCGTTCGACATGCGCGTCGTCGCCTACGACCCCTACGTCACCTCCGCACGCGCTCAGCAGCTCGGAGTGCAGCTGCTCTCGCTGGACGAGCTCGTCGCCGAGTCGGACTTCATCACCATTCACATGCCGAAGACGCCGGAGACCACGGGCATGCTCGGGGCCGAGCAGTTCACGGCGATGAAGCCGACCGCGTTCGTCGTGAACGTCGCCCGCGGTGGACTGATCGACGAGGTCGCCCTGCACGGGGCGCTCGTCGCCGGCGAGATCGCCGGTGCCGGACTCGACGTGTTCACCTCTGAGCCGCCGGCCGAAGGCGGTTCCGCCCGCGCGCTGCTCGACCTGCCGAACGTCGTCGTGACCCCGCACCTCGGGGCGAGCACCGAGGAGGCGCAGGAGAAGGCCGGCGTCTCGGTCGCCCGCTCCGTGCGCCTGGCCCTCGGCGGAGACCTCGTGCCCGACGCGGTGAACGTCGCGGGCGGCGTCATCGACCCGTACGTGAGGCCCGGGATCTCCCTCGTCGAGAAGCTCGGTCAGATCTTCGCCGCGCTCGCGACGTCGCCGCTGACCAGCCTCGACGTCGAGGTGCACGGTGAACTCAACGACTACGACGTCAGCGTGCTCAGGCTCGCCGCCCTCAAGGGCGTCTTCACGAACATCGTCAGCGAGACGGTCTCGTACGTGAACGCACCGCTGCTGGCGGAGCAGCGCGGCGTCGCGGTCCGCCTCATCCAGGACGACGTGAGCGACGAGTACCGCAATGTCATCACACTGCGCGGAGCGCTCTCCGACGGCTCCCAGCTGTCGGTGTCCGGCACCCTGACCGGTCCCAAGCAGATCGAGAAGCTCGTCGGCATCAACGATCACGCGGTCGAGCTTCCGATCGAGAAGCACCACGTCGTGATGCTGTACACGGACCGCCCGGGCATCGTGGCCGTCTACGGACAGAAGTTCGGCCAGGCCGGCATCAACATCGCCGGCATGCAGATCGCCCGCCAGGCGGCCGGAGCTCAGGCACTGAGCATCCTCACCCTCGATTCGCCGGTCTCCGACGAGCTCCTCGACGACGTGCAGAGCGCGATCGACGCGGACCTGTTCCGTCAGATCGAGATCACCGAAGCGTGAGACGGGGGAGGGCGAGCGGATGAGCCGCGAGCCCTCCTTGTTCAGGCAGTGGCCCGCAGTACCAGGTCGATGAGATCTCTGAGCTCGTCGCCGTTCGGGATGAGTCGCTCGGGGCCGTGCACGTCGAGCGAGTTGTTGAAGTAGAGACCGTCGCTGACGAGCATCACGAGATCGAGACTCGCGTTGTCGCGGACATGGGGCCGGATCTGGTCCGCCCAGCGTCTGCGGACGTCCCGGAGCGCCTCGGCTGCCGCCGGTGATCCGGCCTGAGCCAGCCGCGACGTGGCGATGAGGGCGCGATCCAGCGCGTCATCCTCCATCACCGAGGTGCGCACGTAGTACGCGACCGGACCTTCCGCGGCCGTCGACATGCGTTCCAGGTCGGCCGTCGTGAGCGCGTCCAAGCGCTCGAGCATCCCGGCGGTGAGCTCTTCCTTCGATCCGAAGTGGTACAGCAGGCCGCCTTTGGAGACACCGGCGGCCTTCGCCGTGGCGTCCAGCGTCGCCGCCCGCTCACCATCGGCGATGACAAGAGCCTCGAAGGCATCGAGGACGCGTTCGCGCGCGAGCGGCGGTCGGGGCATCAGGGTCCTTCTCTCGGGAAAAGCTCTGCGGACTCTGTTACTGTACCAGCTGGACGGTTCAGTAACCCGTCGCATGATCCTGAGAGGTGTTCCATGACGCGCACGGCGTCGATTCCCACGGTAGACGGCGAAGTCGAGACGGATGCTCCGCGAGCCGGTGCGCGCGGTTGGGCGGCACTCGTCGTCCTCATGCTGCCGGTGCTGCTGGTCTCGGTGGACAACACGGTGCTGAGCTTCGCACTGCCCGAGATCTCCATCGCGCTCGGCCCCACCGGAGCCGAGCAGTTGTGGATCATCGACGCGTACCCGCTCGTCCTGGCCGGGCTCCTCGTCACGATGGGCACTCTCGGCGACAGGTTCGGAAGGAGGCGGATGCTGCTCATCGGTGCGACCGGCTTCGCCGCGGTGTCGGCGCTGGCCGCCTTCGCGCCCACCGCCGGACTGCTCATCGCTGCGCGCGCGCTGCTCGGCTTCTTCGGCGCGATGCTGATGCCCTCCACGCTTTCGCTGCTGCGTTCGATCTTCCGCAACCGCGATCAGCGGCGCATGGCGATCGCCGTCTGGGCTTCGGCTTTCTCCGCCGGTGCCGCACTCGGTCCGATCGTCGGCGGCTTCCTGCTCGAGCACTACGGCTGGGGATCGGTCTTCCTGATCGCGGTGCCGGTGCTCGTCCCGCTGCTCATCGCGGCGCCGCTGCTCGTGCCGGAGAGCCGCGACCCGAACCCGGGCCGAATCGACCCGATCAGCATCCTGCTGTCGATGGGCGCACTGGTCCCGATCGTCTACGCGATCAAGTCCCTCGCCGTCGACGGACCGACGCTCCTGGCCGGCGTCTGGACGCTGCTGGGGATCGTACTCGGTGCACTCTTCGTGCGTCGTCAGCTGCGGGCCGAGGTCCCGATGCTGGATATGGCACTGTTCCGTCGAGGCTCGTTCTCGGGCGCGATCCTGGTGAATCTGCTCAGCGTCGTCGCCCTGGTCGGCTTCCTCTATTTCGTCTCGCAGCACCTGCAGTTGGTGCTGGGACTGTCGCCGATGACGGCCGGGTTCGCGCTCGTGCCTGGCATGGTCGCCATGATCATCGCCGGTCTCACCGTCGTGCCCATCTCTCGTCGGGTGCCGCCGCACGTGCTGGTTCCGTCGGCGCTGGTGTTCTCGGTCGTGGGGTACCTGATCGTGGCGTTCACCTCGCACGAGCACGGCGTCGTGCCGCTGGTGGTCGCGTTCGTGGTGCTCGGGATCGGGATCGGCGCCGCGGAGACCATCTCGAACGAGCTGATCCTCTCCAGCGCGCCCGCCGAGAAGGCGGGAGCCGCCAGTGCGGTCTCCGAGACGGCGTACGAACTGGGCGCGGTGCTCGGCACGGCGGTCCTCGGCGGCATCATCACCGCCTTCTACCGCGGCGCGCTGGTGCTGCCCGACGGACTGCCGACGGAGGCGCTGGATGCCGCGCGAGAGACGCTGGCGGGCGCGTACACGGCGGCGCAGGAGCTGCCCGCGCAGCTCGGCGACGCGCTCTGGAGCGCGGCCGCCACCGCCTTCGGTTCCGGCGTGACCGTGACGTCGTTGATCGGCGCCGGACTCGTCGTCGCGGCCGGAGCGATCGCCGCCGTCACACTGCGCTCGGGTCGTATGCACTGACCAGTACGCTGGATGCACGCCCGCACCGCGCCGGATCGCGGGCGATCCCGATGCAAGGAGTGTCATGTCGCGTGTCGTGAAGCTGGCCGTCATCCCGGGTGACGGCATCGGCCCTGAGGTCGTCACCGAAGCGGAGAAGGTGCTCGCCGCCGTCACCGCAGGCAGCGATGTCACTTTCGACAAGACCCGTTTCTCACTCGGCGCCGCCCGCTTCCTCGAGACCGGCGACACCCTGACGGACGGCGACCTCGAGTCGATCGCCGCGCACGACGCGATCCTCCTCGGCGCCGTCGGCGGCACCCCCGGCGACGTCCGCCTGAAGGACGCGAACATCGAACGAGGGCTGCTCCTGAAGTTGCGCTTCACCCTCGACCACTACGTGAATCTCCGTCCGTCGAAGCTGTTCGCCGGCGCTCCAGGACCCCTCGCGGACCCCGGAGAGATCGATTTCGTCGTCGTCCGCGAGGGCACCGAGGGGCCGTACGTCGGCAATGGGGGCACGATCCGCAAGGGGACCCCGCACGAGATCGCCAACGAGACGTCGGTGAACACCGCGTTCGGCGTCGAGCGCGTCGTCCGCTACGCGTTCGACCTGGCCGAACGCCGCCGCAAGAAGCTCACCCTCGTGCACAAGACCAACGTGCTCGTGCACGCGGGCGGCATCTGGCAGCGCGTCGTGAACGAGGTCGCCGCCGAGCATCCGGACGTGGCTGTCGACTACCTGCACGTGGACGCCGCGACGATCTTCCTCGTCACCGCACCCTCGCGCTTCGATGTCATCGTCACGGACAACCTCTTCGGAGACATCCTCACCGACCTCGCCGGTGCCGTCACGGGCGGCATCGGGCTCGCGGCCTCCGGCAACATCAATCCGGACGGCACGTTCCCCTCGATGTTCGAGCCCGTGCACGGCTCTGCTCCCGACATCGCCGGTCAGCAGAAGGCGGACCCGACCGCCGCGATCCTCTCTGTCGCGCTGCTGCTCGATCACCTCGGCCTCCCAGCGGAGTCCGCACGGGTCAGCGCGGCCGTCGAGGCCGACATCGCCGCCCGCGACAGCGAGCCGCGCACCACGTCGGAGATCGGCTCCGCGATTACCGCCCTGCTCTGACCGAGCGGCCCGGAACCGCGGCGCTCATCCGCGGTTCAGGCGTAGGCTGAAACGGCGCGACGGAGCGCCCACGCACAAGGAATGGATGACGACATGACGACCATCGACGCACAGACGGCCGTGGCGCCGCTCGAGTTCACCGTGATGAAGAACCTGCAGGCGGCGGCGCCCGCACGCCTTGCGGAGGTGCTGGAGAATCCCGGCTTCGGCACCAATTTCACCGATCACATGGTCGACATCTGCTGGTCGGCGAAGGGCGGATGGCACCGGCCGCGCGTGCAGCCCTATGGCCCGATCCCGCTCGACCCGGCGGCGTCCGTTCTGCACTACGGCCAGGAGATCTTCGAGGGCATCAAGGCGTACCGGCACGCGGACGGCTCGATCCACACGTTCCGTCCCGATCGCAACGCGGCCCGGCTGCAGGCGAGCGCCCGCCGCCTGGCGCTTCCGGAACTCCCGACCGAGTACTTCATCCAGTCGCTGCGCGAGCTCATCGCCGTCGACGGCCGCTGGGTGCCGTCGGGTGTCGATCAGAGTCTGTACCTGCGGCCCTTCATGTTCGCGAAGGAGGCCTTCCTCGGCGTCCGGGCCGCCCAGAAGGTCGCGTACTACGTGATCGCCAGCCCCGCCGGCGCGTACTTCTCCGGCGGCGTGAAGCCGGTGCGTATCTGGCTCTCCGAGGACTACGCCCGTGCCGGCCGCGGCGGCACGGGGAAGGCGAAGACCGGCGGCAACTATGCCTCCAGCCTGCTGCCGCAGGCCGAGGCGAGTGCCCGGGGCTGCGACCAGGTGGTGTTCCTCGACGAGAATCGCAATGTCGAGGAGCTCGGCGGCATGAACGTCGTGTTCGTGTTCAAGGACGGCCGCGTGGTCACGCCTCAGTCCGACAGCATCCTCGAGGGCATCACCCGCGACTCCCTCCTGCAGCTCGCCGAAGATCGCGGTTACACCGTCGAGAAGCGCCCGATCTCGATCGACGAGTGGCGTGAGGGCGTCGCTTCCGGCGACATCGTCGAGGTGTTCGCCTGCGGCACTGCCGCCGTCGTCACGCCGATCGGTGCCCTCGTCGGCGAGGGCTTCGACGAGGAGCAGCCCATCGGCGAGCTCGCGCTCTCGTTGCGCGAAGAGCTCACCGACATCCAGTACGGCCGCCGTGAGGACAAGCACGGCTGGCTGGTCCGTCTGGACGCGTGAGGTTCTAGGCTGGACGGGTGAAGATCTCCCGGTTCAGCCACAACGAAGCCATCACCTACGGAATCCTCGACGAGAAGGATCTGGTCGTCCTCGCCGGCGACCCCCTTTTCGCCGGATACGAGACGACCGGCGAACGCGTGCCGTTCGCGGATGCGGTGCTGCTGGCCCCGGTCATCCCGCGGTCGAAGGTCGTCTGCGTCGGCAAGAACTATCACGATCATGCCGCCGAGATGGGGGGAGTGGCGCCGGAGGAGCCGTTGCTGTTCCTCAAGCCGAACACCTCGGTGATCGGCCCCGGCGACGCGATCGTGCGTCCGACTCTGTCGGAGCGCACCGAGTACGAGGGCGAGCTGGCGGTGGTGATCGGACGCATCGCGAAGAACGTGAAGGCGGCGGATGCCCTGGACTACGTCCTCGGCTACACGATCGGCAACGATGTGACCGCGCGCGACCTGCAGCGCAAGGACGGCCAGTGGGCGAGGGCCAAGGGCTTCGACACGTTCTGCCCCCTCGGCCCGGTGATCGAGACCGATTTCGACCCGGCATCCGCCACCATCGAGACCCGGGTCAACGGCGAAGTGCGTCAGCATGCTCCGCTCACCGACATGATCCATTCGGTTCCGGCGATCATCGAGTACGCCTCGGCCGTCTTCACCCTGCTGCCCGGCGACGTGATCCTCACCGGCACGCCGGCGGGCGTCGGCACGTTCGAGGCCGGTGACACCGTCGAGGTCGAGATCACCGGTCTCGGCGTCCTGCGCAGTTCCGTGCGCGACGCACCGCCCGCGTCATGAGCGTCGCCGCCCTGACGGAGCAGCAGCAGGCGGCGGTGCAGCGCCGGACGGTGCTGGTGCTGTCGATCGGGCAGGTGCTCGGCGGCATCGCCTTCGGGGCGACGGTCTCGCTCGGCGCGCTGCTGGCCGCCGACCTCTCGGGCAACGACGCGTTGTCGGGGCTGGCCACGGCGTCGGTGACTCTCGGAGCGGCGGTCTGCGCGATACCGCTGGCGAAGCTCGCCGCCCGCGTCGGCCGTCGTCGGGCGCTCACCCTCGGCAACCTCTTCGCGCTCGTGGGCATCGTCGTGGTGATCCTCGCCGCGGCACTGCGCGTGTTCCCATTGCTGCTCGTCGGCATCCTGATGATCGGCGCGGGAAACGCGGGCAACCTTCAATCGCGCTTCGCCGCCACCGACCTCGCCGCGCCCCTGCACCGCGGTCGTGACCTGTCCGTCGTGGTGTGGGCGACGACGGTGGGGGGAGTCGCCGGCCCGCTGCTGCTCGGCCCCGGGGAGATCGTGGGCGGCGCGATCGGGATGCCGCCGCTCACCGGATCGTACGTGTTCTCCTTCGTGGCGCAATGCGCGGCGCTGCTGCTGTACCTCGTCGCGCTGCGGCCGGACCCGCTGCTCGTCGCGCAGAGGATCGCGAAGGCGGCAGCCGAAGCCACAGGGCAGGTGGTCGCCGATCGTCCGCTCGCCGCTCGCTACGCGATCTTCGCCGTCGCCGGTTCCCACGTCGTGATGGCGTCGGTGATGGCGATGACCCCGGTGCATCTCGCGCATATGGCGCACGCCGCTCACGGCGGGCACGCCTCTTCAGAAGATGTCTCGCTGCTGGTCGGCGTGACCATCGCGCTCCATGTCGGCGGCATGTTCGCGCTCTCGCCGGTGTTCGGCATCCTCGCCGATCGCTGGGGCCGTCTGCGCGTGGTGCTGCTGGGTCAGCTGCTGCTGGCAGGGGCGCTGGGCTTCGCCGTCTTCGCGAACGCCTCGCCGGCCGGGGTCATGATCGCGCTGGTCCTGCTCGGGCTCGGCTGGAGCGCCGCGACGGTCGCCGGTGCGGCGCTGCTCACCGAGGCGAGCGCCTCCGACGTGCGCACCGCCCGTCAGGGCCGCAGCGACTCGTTGATGAGCCTGTCGGCGGCGGCCGGGGCGGTGCTCGCCGGCGTGATCCTCGCCAACTTCCAGTACGCCGGACTGGGGGCCGCCGGGTTCGTGATCGTCATCGCGATCGTCGTCCTTTCGCCGTTGGCGCGCCGCGGGATGAGATGAGGGCATGGGCGGGTGTCGGCGAAGCCTACGCGGCTTCATACGCGGCACTCTGCGCGGGAACCAGCGATGCTCTCGCAGCGGAACTCGGATCGGGCCGCGGCAGATCGCTCCTCGATGTCGGGGCGGGCACCGGGCTCCTCGCTGCGCACTTCACAGCGCGCGGATGGGATGTGACGGGTTGCGAGCCGGAATCGACGATGCGGGCGGTCGCCGCGCGGGCGCACCCGGAGGTCCCGTTCGTCCACGGCGCGCTTCCTGTCCTGCCGTTCGGCGAAGCGGAGTTCGATGCCGTGACGGCGAATTTCGTGCTCAACCACGTGGACGATCCGCGGCGCTCGGCGCGAGAGCTCGCCCGGGTGAGCGCCGACCTCGTGGCGGCGTCCATCTGGGTGCGGTCGCCGTCCTGGTTGTGGCGTGAAGTCTGCGAGAGGGCGGGACTCCTTCCCGCCGCGGGGGAGCGGCTCGCCCCGGAGAAGGACTTCGAACGCGATGCGGAGGGATTCGCCGGGATGCTCCGCGACGGCGGCTGGCGCGAGGTCGTCGTATCGGAGCTCACCTGGACGTGGCAGGCGGAGCCGGCCGCGCTGTGGGCCTCCGCCGAGGGCGGTGTGGCATCCGCCGGCGCGTTCTACCGGGCTCTCGACGAATCGGGTCGACGCCGCTTCCGTGGCGCGTTCGACGAACTGTGCGCCGAGCGCGCGGTCGACGGGGTCGTGGCCCTGCCGCACACCGCCGCCATCGCGTCGGGTCATCGCGGCTGAGGCGTCCGGGCGTTCCGAGGCGAATCGGCGCGGAGGCAACGCGCCGTAGGATTGGAGGGCTATGGCTACCCCTCACCCCCTCACCACGACCGCAAGCGGCGCCGACGTCCGCGTTCGCTTCTGCCCTTCGCCGACGGGCCTGCCGCATGTCGGCATGGTGCGCACGGCGTTGTACAACTGGGCCTACGCCCGCCACAACGGCGGCAAGATGATCTTCCGGATCGAGGACACCGATGCCGCCCGTGACAGCGAGGAGAGCTTCCGCCAGCTCGTCGACGCGCTCAGCTGGCTGAAGATCGACTGGGACGAGGGCGTCGAGGTCGGAGGTCCGCACGCGCCGTACCGTCAGTCGCAGCGTCATGACATCTACCGGGGCGTGATCGACAAGCTCGTCGAGTCCGGCGCTCTGTACGAGAGCTACTCGAACGCGGAGGAGATCGACGCCCGCAACGAGGCCAACGGGCGCGCGAAGCAGCTCGGCTACGACAACTTCGACCGCGACCTCACCGACGAGCAGAAGGCGGCGTTCCGTGCCGAGGGCCGTCAGCCCGCACTGCGCCTGCGGGTGCCCGACGAGGACCTCACCTACGTCGACCTCATCCGCGGCGAGGTCACTTTCCCCGCCGGGTCCTTCCCGGACTTCGTCGTCGTGCGGCCGAACGGCGTGCCGCTGTACACCTTCGTCAACCCGGTCGACGATGCGCTGATGGGCATCACGCACGTGCTGCGCGGTGAAGACCTGATGCCGTCGACCGCGCGCCAGCTCGCACTGTACGCCGCGCTCATCGAGGCCGATGTCACCACGTTCGTGCCGCGGTTTGCCCACATGCCGCTCGTGCTGGGGGAGACCGGCAACAAGAAGCTCTCCAAGCGCGACCCGCAGGCCGATCTGTTCCTGCACCGCGAGCGCGGGTTCATCCACGAGGGGCTGCTGAACTATCTGGCACTTCTCGGCTGGTCGATCGGTCACGACCGCGACGTCTTCTCCCTCGAGGAGTTCACCGCCGCATTCGACATCGTGAACGTGAACCCGAACCCGGCGCGCTTCGATCAGAAGAAGGCCGAGTCGATCAACGGCGACCACATCCGGATGCTCGACGTGAAGGATTTCGCCGAGCGAAGCATCCCGTACCTCGCTGCGGCCGGGCTGTTCGACGAACCCACCCACGAGCAGCTCGTGCTCGCCTTCCGGGCCGCGCCGCTCGTGCAGGAGCGCGTACAGCTTCTCGGGGAGGTCCCGGGGATGCTCGGCTTCCTGTTCACCGACGAGATCACCTACGAGGCCGACGCCCTGAAGGGGCTGCCGGCGAACGCCGCCGAGGTGCTGGAAGCGTGCGTCGCCGCGCTCGAGCCCCTGGAAGACTTCACCCCGGCAGCGATCCAGGATGCTCTCGCCGTCGCGCTCGTAGAAAAGCTCGAACTGAAGCCGCGCATCGCCTACGGTCCGCCGCGCGTCGCGATCACGGGGCGCCGCATCTCTCCGCCTCTGTTCGAGTCGATGGAGCTCATCGGCAAGGACGAGTCGCTTCGACGCCTACGTGCCCTCGCGGAACTCCGCGGGGTCTGACGACGCGCCCGAGCGGCGGCGGAATCCGGCTGTTTTGGTGTTCCGGCCGCCGCTCGGGTAGGCTTGACTCTCGGTGCGAGACGCGTTTTCGCCCTTGGGGTATGGTGTAATTGGCAACACGGCGGTTTCTGGTTCCGTTGTTCTTGGTTCGAGTCCAGGTACCCCAGCAAGATCGAAACCCCCGCTCAGGCGGGGGTTTTCTTGTACCCGGCTGGCCCCATCTCTCGATAGCCGTGGTTTGCGCGCCAGCTGACTAGCAGGGCGTCACGACACTCGCCAGCCCCTTTGCTCTTCCCGCTCCGCAGAGACATCCTCCTTGCGATGCCGCCGTCCACGGCGGTCGGAAAGGAGCCGAGATGGCCATCACCCTGAATCAAGACGCGCTCTCCCATGCGCGAGGTCTTCTGCGACGCGGTGAGGTCGTCGCGGACGTGCGCGACGACTGGAGCGAACATGCGCCCAGCACGCAGGACGAGAACGCGTTCATCGATGATCACGGCATGAGCGAGTTCGCGTTGTGGCACCTGGGGGAGGACACCGACGAGAACGAGGGGACGAAAGGCCGTTACAGCTTCCCGTACGGCGACTTCAGGAAGCTGCATCGGTGCGCCGTGATCTCGGGCGAGAGCCGGGCCGGTCAATACGATCATGCAGAGATCGAGAAGGCGCTCAAGGACCTGCTCACTGCGATCGACGAGAAATCCGGGTGAAGGACGACCGTGCCGGAAGGCGCTACTCGCACTCGCCGATGAAGCCGAGATAGCAGACGGCCTCATGTGTGACCGCGGGGCGGTAGTCGTCGTTCGACACCTCGCGGGTTGACATCTCCGCCGTGCGGTGCAGGTGCCCGTAGGTGCCGAGGCTGGCGACGACGCCGTCCGTGCCGGCTGCCTTCATCTCATCGATCGACGCGAGATAGTCCTCGCAGAGCGATGTCGCGCTCACCGTGAGCTCGACATCGGCGCACGCCGCGTTGTACTGGGCGACCATCGCGTTGGTGCAGTCCGCCCACGGCTGGTCCACCCAGCAGGGGTTCACCGCGTCCATGGTGACGTCGTACAGACCGGTCTCGTACTCCTCGCTGTGGAACGTCTCCGGCTGCTCGGGGACGTCGACTTTGGTCCAGTGGTGCGCCGTCGTGAAGGCGATGACAACGACCGTCAGGGCGATCAGGATCAACGCTCCGAAGGTCGACAGCAGCACCCACAGCCCGGTGTTCCTGCTCCTGGTGGCGGCTCCGGAAGAAGGATGCGCGACCGGCGCCGAGACGGCATCGCCGAGCGGCTCCGTCGGGAAGAAGTCGTGTTCGCCGCCGGCGGCGAAGACCGGCTGAGGATTCGCGGCGAGCCAGTGCGCGTAATGCGAACGGGTGAGCTGATCATCTGCATGGACGTGCTGCGCCTGGGCATCCGACATCCAGACGCCCAGAGCGTCTCGCGTCTCGGCGTGCAGCAGCGCGGCGTGGAACTCGTCGAATGACACAGGCATACTGTGATGATCTCAGAAGTGGACCGAGCCGGAAACACGAGGACGATCGATGGGCGGAAGGGTGCTGCAGATGCGGCTGGTGCTCGAGGCCGCGGACTACGACGACGCCGTCGCCTTCTATCGCGACGTGCTCGGTGCTCCGGAGGAGCTGTTCATCGACAGCGGAGACGGCGCGCGTGTGACGATTCTCGACGTCGGACGGGCGACGCTCGAGTTGAGCACGCCTGAACAGGTCGACCTCATCGACGAGGTCGAGGTCGGACGTCGTGTGAGCCCGCGTATGCGCGTGGCGTTCGAGGTCGTCGACACCGCCGCCACGACGTCGGACATGGTCGCGGCCGGGGCCGTGGAGATCGCACCGCCGACGCGAACGCCATGGAATTCGCTCAACGCGCGGCTCGCTGCGCCGGGAAACCTGCAGATCACCGTGTTCGAGGAACTCGGCTGACGCGGTTCTGACCCTCGTCGTCGGCGCGACGCCGATGTCGGCGCCATCCGGGAGAATGAAGGGGTGCCCGGTATGAAGACGTTCTGGAATTCCCTGCCCACCGAGGGCCGTTGGCTGCTGTCGACGGTGGCGATCCAGACTCTCGGGCGCGGGATGACCCTGCCGTTCACGATCATCTATTTCCACGAGGTGCGCGGTTTCGATCTCGGCCTCTCGGGTGCGCTGATGAGCCTCATCGCGATCACCGGCCTCATCGTCACCGGCCCTGGCGGCACGCTCATCGACCGATACGGTGCCCGCAGGGTGCTGCTCGCCGGTCTTGTCGCCATGATCGCGGGCTGCTCACTGCTGGCCTTCGCATCCCATCCGGCGGTCGCGGCGATCGCCGTGGTTCTCATCGGCATCAACTTCGGGGTGTCGTGGCCCGGCTTCAACGCCCTCATCGCGACGGTCGTCGACGGCGAGGTCCGTCAGCAGTACTTCGGCGTGAACTTCGCGTTGGTGAATCTCGGCATCGGCGTCGGCGGGATCATCGGCGGGTTCTTCGTCGATGTCACCGATCCCGGCACATTCACCGCGATCTTCCTCATCGACGCCGCGAGCTCGCTCATCCCGCTCGCTCTCCTCCTCGGTCCGCTGCGCAACGTGCGCACTCAAGCGGAAGCGGAGGAAGGGGCAGCGCCGGCAGGCGGGTATCGCGAGATCCTGCGGCGCCCGGCCGTGCTGTGGCTCACCGTGCTGACATTCCTGGCCGTGTTCATCGGCTACGGGCAGATGGAGGCCGGGTTCCCCGCCTTCGCCCGACAGGTGGCCGAGGTCTCGACGCGTGTCGTCGGACTGTCGTTCGCCGTGAACACCGCCGTCATCGTGCTGCTGCAGTTCGCGGTTCTCCGATTCATCTCCGGCAGACGCCGGACCAGGGTCATGCAGGTGATGGCCCTGATCTGGGCGCTCTCGTGGGTGGTGCTCGGAGCGACCGGCTTCCTCCCTGACTCTCTGGCAGCGGCGATCGGGGTCCTCGCGTTCATGGGAGTCTTCGCCTTCGGAGAGACCATGCTGCAGCCGACGGTTCCCGCGATCTACAACGATCTCGCGTCAGACAGCACCCGAGGCCGGTACAACGCCATCAATTCAGCGGCCTTCCAGGGCGGCGCCATCACCGGTCCGCTCGCGGCCGGCCTGCTGCTGGGAGCGGGACTGGACGCCTGGTTCATCGCGGTGATGGTCGCCGGAGCCCTCGGGGTCGGCGTTCTCGCGATCGTTCTCGAGCGCGTCGTTCCGGCATCGGCGAACGGCGAGCAACCGGAGATCACCCCGGTCGCGGTCGATCAGGACACCTCACCGGCGCCGGAGCCCTGAGCCCCCTGTGAGGCCCCGAGCTCGGAGCGTCACAGAGAGGGGTGCTCAGACGCGCAGGTCGGGGTCGTCTCCGCGCACGTCATCCCGGGGGGCCTGCGGTATTCCCGACGCCGATGGGGTCGTGGGGCTCACGGTCGCATCGCTTGCCGTGCCGCTCGAGGGCGTCGCCGCGGTGTCGGTGGTGGTACCGCCGTGGATCTCGCCACGCCAAGCGCCGGTCGGAGTGTGACGCTCCTCGATGAACTCCTTGAATCGTTGGAGGTCGCGTTTCACGACCATGTCATCGATGTGCAGCGCAGCTCCCGCCTTCTCGACGAAACCCTCGGGTTCCCACTTCATGCTGAGCTCGACGTGGGTGCCGCCCTCGGGATCAGGTCGAAATGAGACGCGTCCCTCGTGGGCGACTTCGTTCAGGCTGCGCCACACGACGTGGTCGTCGGGAACCTGGTCCACGATGCGGGCGTCGAATTCGCGGCGCACTCCGCCGATATTGACGATCCAGTGGGTGGTCGTGTCATCCAGCTGCGTCACGTCCTCGACACCGCTGAGGTACTCCGGGAACGACTCGAACTGCGTCCACTGCTCGTAGGCCGTACGGATCGGCACGTCCACTTCGATGTCCGATGTGATGGTGTTGCTCATCTTGACTCCTTCCGTCGGGTCACCTCTGTGACTCAGTCACGGTAAGCGGCATACGCAAGGGCGGAGAGGGGGTTGCTCATCGGGCGGACGCGGACTATGGCGAGCGGGCAACGGTGGTCACGACGGTGCGCCCCACTGGATGAGGACGCAGCAGATCATGCCGATCAGGGTGACCGCTGCCATCGCCAGGAAACAGATCGCCATCCGCTGCAGGCGTCGCAGGCCGGGCGATGCCGAGAGACGCACCGCGACCATCGCCGCGTACAAGGCGACCATGAGCACGATCGTGGCCATCGCCACCGCGCCCGATGCTCGCCCGGTGGCGACGATGCCCACGAGCGGGATCAGGCAGATCACGGCGAATACTGCGCCGACGACGATCCAGATCGTTCCGGAGGACGTCATCAGCGCCGGCTGGTTCCGCACGCGTGTCGCGTCACGGGCCGCGCCGGCATTGCTCCTCACCGGGCCATGAATCATCGCCAGCCTCCTTCTTCGGGCCGTGCCTTGAGCTTCGACCTGCCGCACGCACGAGGAGAAGTCCCTGGACAAGGGGCGCGTTCGGGTATAGGCCGCCCCGGGCATAGCACCGGCCGCCGGATGGGCACCACCCCCTTCCATCGGCGCGGGGCGTCCCGGCATCGTGGGCTCGATGGCAGCAGGGCTGCCGCGGGCGAGAGAGGAATCAGGGATGATGGCATCGTTGGTTCGTGTGGTTCCCGGCCAGGAGGCGGGTTTCCGGCGCGTCCGCTCAGGTCGGGGATTCCGTTACCTCGATGACGCGGGCCGCCCGGTCGGCGACGGTGACCGCGAACGCATCCACGACCTGGCGATCCCGCCGGCGTGGCAGGACGTGTGGATAGCCGCCGAACCGCTCGCGCACATCCAGGCGGTCGGAGTGGATGAAGCCGGGCGCCGCCAGTACCTCTACCATCCGCTCTGGCGTGTCCGTCGCGATCGGCGCAAGTTCGGCAGGGCGCTGGCCCTTGCCGAGGCACTGCCTGCCGCGCGTGCCAGGGTCACCCGCGCGTTGCGCGAGCAGGAGGCGTCTCGCAGTCGCGTCCTGGCGACCGCGTTCCGCCTGCTGGATGATGCGGCGCTCCGCATCGGTTCTGAGCGGTATCTCGTGCGACACGGGAGTCGCGGGCTCACCACGCTGCGGCGGCGCGACGTCAGGGTGGACGGATCGACCGTCTCGCTCTCATTTCCTGCGAAGAGCGGACGCCGAGCCAGCATCGAGATCACCGATCCTGTCCTCGCGGACGCACTCTCCGACCTTGCGGCGGGTCCGGACCGGGCGCCCCTGCTGGCGTACCTGCGGGGGAGGCGACGAGTCAGGATCACCCCCGGCGAGGTCAACGCCTACCTGCGCGAGGTCACAGGCGGCTCCTTCACAGCGAAGGACTTCCGGACTCTGCACGGCACGATCCTCGCGGCCGACGCGCTGGCGCGGATCGGCCGGCTCGGCACGGTGCGCGAACGGCGCAGAGCAGAGCGCCTGGCTGTGCAGGCGACCGCGTCGGCGTTGGGCAACACCACCGCCGTCGCTCGCGGCAGCTACATCGATCCGCGCGTCTTCCGCGAGTACGCCCGCGGCCGGATGCTGGACCTGACCGTGTCTCCGGAGACGGCGATCCGCCGGCTCCTCTGCTGAGGGTGAAGCGGATGCTGACGGTCCGTGGTCCTGAACCGGCCATGAAACGATGGAGGCATGAACTCAGCGAATCTCACCAGGGAGGAGACCGCGGCGCGATCCGCAGCGGTCACCCTGCGCAGCATCCGGGTCGAACTGGATCTGACCGGAGCGCCTGAGCATGCTCGCAGCAACTTCCCGACGATCACGACGCTGGAGTTCGACACCACCGTGGCGGCGACCTGGCTCGACTTCATCGGCGAGTCCGTCGATCGCGTCATCGTCAACGGTGTCGAGCGGAGCATCGACTACGACGGGGCGCGCATCGCGCTGACCGGACTCGAGCCCCACAACGTCGTGCGCGTCGAGGCGATCGGGGCATACAGCCGCTCCGGCGAGGGGCTGCACCGTTTCCGCGATCCAGCCGATGATGAGACCTACCTGTACACGCAGTACGAGCCGGCCGACTCCCGGCGGGTGATGGCATGCTTCGAGCAGCCCGACATGAAGGCCGCCTACACCTTCGTCATCGAGGCCCCGGCAGGCTGGGAGGTGCTGTCAAATCAGTCACCGGTGACCGTCGACCTGCGCGCCGGCGCGCAGCGCATCGAGTTCGCGCCGACGCTGCCGATCTCCAGCTACATCACCGCCGTCGCGGCCGGCCCGTACGTGCGGGTCGAAGGGGAGTGGCGGCGCGACGATCAGCACATCGCATTGGGCGTCTTCGCCCGCAGATCTCTGGCAGAGCACCTGGAGTCCGACGAGATCCTCGAGGTCACCCGCCAGGGGCTCGATTTCTTCACGGATGCCTTCGCCTACGCGTACCCGTGGGGGAAGTACGACCAGATCTTCGTTCCCGAATACAACCTGGGCGCGATGGAGAATCCGGGCCTGGTCACCTTCACCGAGGCCTATCTGTCCCGAGGCGCAGCGACCGACGCGCAACGCGCCAGCCGGGCGAACACGATCCTGCACGAGATGGCGCATATGTGGTTCGGCGATCTCGTCACGATGCGCTGGTGGGACGACCTGTGGCTGAAGGAGTCCTTCGCCGACTACATGGGTTCGCATGCCTCGGCGGCGGCGACCCGCTACACGGATGCGTGGGCCAAGTTCGCCGCCAACCGCAAGGCCTGGGCCTACCAGCAGGATCAGCTGCCGACGACGCACCCGATCGTCGCCGACATCCCCGACCTCGAAGCCGCGAAGCTCAACTTCGACGGCATCACCTACGCCAAGGGGGCGGCCGTCCTCAAGCAACTCGTCGCCTTCGTCGGCGAGGACGCCTTCTTCGAAGGAGCCCGCCGTTACTTCGCGGCTCACGCGTTCGGCGATACCACGCTGGAAGACCTGCTGGCCGAGCTGAACGCCGTGTCCGGACGCGACATGCGCACATGGTCGCGGGCGTGGCTGGAGACGACAGGAATGTCGACGATCGGGCTGGAGACCGACCACGACGGCCGGCGGATCCTCGTGCAGAGCGATCCGCGTCCGCACCGGTTGCGAATCGGCCTGTACACGCAGACGGATGGGCGCGTGGTCCGGCGGAACCAGATCTCCATGGACCTCACAGACGAGCGGACCCCGGTGGATCTCCCGGATGCGGACCTCATCCTCGTGAACGACGACGACCTCACCTACGCGAAGGTGCGCCTCGACGAGCGTTCGCTGGCGTGCGTGGAGGAGTCGCTCTCCGGTATCGAGGACCCCCTGGCGCGTGCCCTGGTCTGGTCATCGCTGTGGAATTCCACTCGCGACGGCGAGCTCCCGGCCGGCCGCTATCTCGCCATCGTGCGCGACCACGCGCCACGCGAATCGAGCATCGGGCTGCTGGTGGGAGTCCTCGGCAACGCGGCGTTCGCCGTGCGACGTTTCGTTCGCGATGAGTCGCGCGTCGATGAGCAGCGGTTGTGGACGGAGGCGACCTGGGCTGCTCTCCGGAACGCCGAGGCGGGGAGCGACGCGCAGCTGTCCTGGGCTCGCGCGTTCGCTGCGGCGTCCGCCTACGACGACTCGCGTGAGAGCGACGTGCGCGCCCTGCTCTCCGGGCGGGCGCCGGAAGGACTGATCGTCGATCCCGATCTGCGCTGGCAACTGGTCACCGCACTGGCCACAACGGGCCGCGCCACGTCCGAGGTCGTCGCCGACGAGCAGAGCCGTGACGATACCGCGACCGGCCGCACCGCCGCACGGCGGGCCCTCGCGTCACGCCCGGAAGCCGGCGTCCGTGCGGCCGCATGGGACGCGGCATGGAACGATCCCACTCTCAGCAACGACCACCTGGATGCGGAGATCGCCGGGTTCCGGGCAGGTGGGCGCCGTGACCTGATTGCGGGGTTCGACGCGGAGTACTTCGTCAGGATCGAAGAAGCCTGGCACGTGCGCAGCATCGAACTGGCCAGACGCCTCGTGGTGGGGCTCTTCCCCGCCACGGATTCACTGGACCTGGTGGATGCCTGGCTCGAGGATCACGCGGCGGCGCCGGCTGCTCTGCGCCGCCTCGTCATCGAGCAGCGTGACGGCCTCGCGCGCGAACTCAGAGTCCGGGCGGCGCACTGACGGCGACCGTGGGCACCGGCTCGACCTGCATGCCCATGACCGTGCGGACGATCCACGGATGCGCGTGGTCGTCGGCGATGTGCGTCATACCGAGCTTCTCGGCGACCCGGCGAGACGCGATGTTCTCGGGGTGGATGATCGCGGTCAAGAGCGTCGGTGCGAGATCGCTCCGCACCAGGTCGACACAGGCGCGCGCCGCCTCGGTCGCGTAGCCGCGACGCTGCATCGTCGCGCGCACCTGATATCCGACCTCGAGCACCGGTGTGTCGTTGTAGGACTGCCACGTGATCCCGCAGCCCCCGATGAACTCGCCGTCGTACGACTCGACGATCCACAGGCCGTGACCGTGCTCTGCGTAGCGCTGCCGGTTCCGCGCGATCCAGTCCGCGCTCTCCTCGCGGGTCTTCGGAGCGGGGTAGAAGGCCATGACGTCCGGATCGCCCAGCATCGCCGCCATGTCGTCGAGATCCTCGTCGACCATCTCCCGGAATCGAAGGCGGCGCGTGGGCGAGGGGAGCAGTCGACGGGCGGTCACAGGTCCAGGGTATCGCCGGGTTCCAGCGCCAAGAACTCGCCGGATCCCTGCTCCGTCGCCCACTGCAGGCGCTGGCGGTGCATCCCCTTGCCGATGACGGAGAGAGTCATGTCGTGGGTGCCGAACGCCCGGCGCGGCGATACGGCGAGGACGAAGTCCATCGCGTCGCCGATGCGGAGCCAGGGCGCGCCGAGCGGCGCGGCGAGGGTGTCGATCTCGACGCCTGCGGGCACGGCGTAGGAGTCACCCGGGTAGTAGAGCTTCTCGTTCACGAGAACGCCGAGGTTGTCGATCATGGGCAGGGACGAGTGGATGATCGCGTGCTCGCCGCCGAAGAAGCGCAACTTGAAACCGCCGACCTCGACGATGTCGCCGGGCGCCACGACGGTGATCTCGTATCCGTCCGCGGCGCGCGCCACACCGGCCGGCGCGAAGATCGGGGTACCGGGGGCTCCGCGGAGGATGCGGTCCAGATGCTCCGGCGTCCAATGGTCCGGATGCTCGTGCGTGATGACCAGTCCGACGACGTTTCCGAGATCGCTGACCGGTGTCGTGAACGACCCCGGATCGATCAGCAGGGTCTCCTCGGCCCTTTCGATGCGGAGGCAGGCATGTTCGTACTTCGTGACGCGCATGTGAAGAGTCAACTCGCTCGGCGTCGGTGTCGCAAACCCCTTGCGAACGCGCCACGCCCGGGAGTGCGGTCGGCTCGGCGTCGATTTTGCGGAGGGAGAATCGGCATGGCATACTTGAACGGTTGTCGCGGCACGGAAACGTTCCGCCAGACGGCCCCATCGTATAGCGGCCTAGTACGCTGCCCTCTCACGGCGGTAACGCGGGTTCGAATCCCGCTGGGGTCACACAACGCGAAAGCCCTCGGTTCTCCGAGGGCTTTCGTCATTCCCGGAGTGGATGCTGCTCACACCGGAGGCCGCAGCGAGAGCTCGCGGAACGTCCGGTTGCGCAGCGGCACAATCATGATCGCCGCCATCGCCGTCCCGTAGAGCGCGAACGGGACCCACAGTGCCGTCGCCGAGGCCAGCGCGCCGAAGCCGGCCATCGCGAGCGGCATCAGACAGTCGTCGCCGAGCCGCGTGATCGAACTCATCCGTCCGAGGTAAGCGGTGTCGACGGTGGCTGCGAAGGTGGAGCTCAGCAGTACGGAGGCATAGCCCGCGGTCGCGCCGATCACGAACGCGGCGGCCGCCACACTCCAGAGCGGACCGAGCCCCAGCGCGACGATACCGGCGCCCTGCACGACGAGCGCCCAGAACCCGGCGTAGGCCTCGCGTCGAGGCCGCCAGCGGGCGACGGAGACGGCCCCGAGAGCTGCGCCGAGGCCGAGGAGAGCCTCGAACAGGCCGAGCGCCTGCGCGCCCCATCCCTGGTCGTGCGCCCGCAGGGCCATCCCGATCCCGACCGCCGGTCCGACGGCGAGGTTCAAGCCGGACAGCGCGATGACGAGCGTTCGTGTGGTGGGCGCCTGTCGCAGATGAGCGAACCCCCGCGCGATGCCCCGCAGCGCCGACTCGCGGCCGGCGCGGGCGAGCGCGAACCGCGGGCGGAGCCAGATCGCGATGAAGGCCACCACCAGCGTGAACGTCAGGGCGTTGACGGAGGCGCTGCCGCTCAGGCCGACGTGCGCCACCAGAATGCCGCCGATCGCTGCCCCGGCCATGCTGCCCAGTCGTGATGCGGTCTGAGCGACGGCGCTGTAGGAGGGCAGATCGGATGGACGCACCAGCTGGCGCGCGATCGTGCCTGCGGACGGCTCGTAGAAGGCATCGCAGACGCCGAACGCGATCGCCGCGAACAGCAGCACGGCGACCGATGGCGTGGCCGCGAGCACCCAGAGGGCGACGGCCACGAGCACGACCACGCGCAGGGCGTTGAAGAGGATCATGACCCGCCGGGCGTCGGCTCGGTCGGCGATGACTCCGCCGAAGAGCAGGATGACGGCGCGCGGAACCGTCCCTGCGGCCACGATCAGGCCGGCGACGGCGGGCGAGGCGATCTGCACGGCGGTCCACGCGAGCGCGATCGTCCAGAGTGCATCACCCGCATCGGAGAGCGCCTTCACGCCGATCCAGGCGTGCACCGCGACGTCGCGGCGGAACACCGGGGGTTCGCGCAGCTGCAATGGTTCGGTGACGCTCATCACGGCTCCGTAGGGAAGGCGTGGGCGAAGAAGAAGACGGGCGTCCGTTCTCGTCCGTCAGTCCTGTCGATCGATGTGCGCCAGTCGGCGACGGTACGGCCCAGCCGCTCGGAGAGCTCTTGCAGTTCGGCGGGGGTAGCCCACCCGAGTGACTCGATGTTGAAGCCGTCGTAGCCCGGCAGCTCACCCGCGCGATGCCGTCGGCGCCACCGCTGCAGACGCTCGATCTGCGCGCGGATGCCGTTCCGCTCGGCTTCACGTGCGAGCAGTGCATCCGCCGGGGCGTCGGAGTAGTCGTCGGCCGACCAGGTGAAGCTGTGCCGTGACAGCATCCACCAGCTCGTGCGCCGATCGCCGCTCGGATCCTCGGACCGCTGCACGACGCCCGCTCGTTCCAGCATCCGCAGATGATGGCTGATGCTTCCGACCTGGCTGTCGAGCGCGCGCGCGATCGCGGTCACCTGCGATGTGCCGTACAGCAGCAGGTAGTCGAAGATGCGGCGGCGAAGCGGATGGTGCACGGCGGTGATCACGGAGATGTCTTCCACGAGAAGCAACGCTAAGCGCACGCGACAGATCCCACAAGACTTCTTGTATACCGCGGAAAATCAATGAAGAGGCCGCTCCTGACGCAGAGTCAGGAGCGGCCTTTCGGCGAGCGGGTCTCAGGCCTCGTCGGACGCGACGGTCGCGATCCGGCGCCGGCGCCGAGCCCGGCGGATCACCCAGATCACGAGCGCGACGATGCCGGCGACCGCCAGCCACGGAAGGACGAACCCGAGGGCGATCACGAGCGCGTTCAGCGAGACCACGAGGCCGTTCCAGCCGGCCAGCAGCCCGTCGCCGAAGCCGGCAGGATCAGCCTTCGTGGGTGCGGTGGTCTCGGTGAGCTGCACCTGAATCGACGACATCGCCACCTGATCCTCCAGGGCCGCGAGCTGCTGCTCGTACGACTCCAGCTGCGCCTGGCGGTCGGTCAGTGCGACCTCGGCCTCGATGAGCTCGGATACGCTGCCGGACTGCGACATCAGCTCGGTGAGCCGTTGCACGGACGTCCGCGTGGCCTCGACCCGTGCCCGCAGGTCGATGGCCGTCGAGGTCACATCCTGTTTCGAGATGGAGGAGGAGAGGACGTCGCCGGTCTCCTGCAGCGCGTCGATCGCGTCTGTGAGGTCGGCTGACGGCACGCGGATGCTGATCCAGCCGTACCCTCCCTCCGGAGGAGCCGGCATCGACGTGTCGACCGTCGCGAGCGACTTGCCGATGTCGGTGCTCTCGACATAGCCGCCGTGCTCCTCGGCGAGAGCCGAGATCGCGGCTGCGGCTTTCGCGATGTCCTTCACCCGGAGCGTCGCCTGTGCGTTCACGATGATCTCGCGGGAGGACGCCTGATCGGTCGCCAGCGGTGCGATCTCGGTCGCCTCGGCGGACGTATCGGTGACAGAACTGGGCGCGTTGTCCGCCGACAGGTCCTGCGCGCCGCCTCCGCCCTCGGTCGTCATGCTCCAGCCGTCGGCGGTGGTGGCCGACGTTCCGGAGCCCACGATGCCGAGGATCGGGGGAGTGACGAGCACGCCGACGACGAATGCCGCAGCGATTCCGCCGCCGGTGAGCCAGCGACGGCGCCGGATGCGGGAGCGGTCGATGGCGGGACGCGCCGAGGGGTGCTCGTTCGCGATCTCCGCGAACACCGCGTTCTCGATGCGATCGATCGCCGCGTCCGACAGCGGCGGGAGGGTCTCGGTGGGGGTCTGGTCGTTCATGCGTCTCTCGCTTCCTTCACGGCGCCGCGCAACTGGGTGCGCACTCGGGAGAGACGGTTCCGAACGACCGCGTGACTGACGCCCAGCTCTTCGGCGGCCGCCTGGTAGGCGTACCCCTCGGCGGCGCACAGCCGGAAGATCTCCTGGTCGAGCTCGCTGAGCGTTCCGACCTCTGCCGCGATCCGCGCCGCGAGTGCGGCCGTGATGACCTGCTCCTCGACGCTGACCGTGTCCGGCAGATTCTCGTCGACGGCATCCGCGGTGTGCGCCTGATCGCGCCGGCGCTGCCGCAGGCGGTTGGCCGCCTGGAAACGGCAGATCGTCGCCAGCCACGGCAGGATCGACTCACCCTGCAGGTCGAAGCCGGGGAGCTTCCGCCAGGCGACGACGAACGTCTCCTGGGTGACGTCCTCGGCATCGGCCGGCGAGCCGAGGATGCCATGGGCGATCCAGTAGACCGGACGCACGTGGGCTCGGTACAGCTCCCGGAAGGCGCTCTCGTCGCCTGCCGCGGCCTGTGCCGCCCATCTCTGATCAGTCGTCTGCACGGGGCATCCTGTTCCGTTCGGTGTCTCTCACCCTGGAAGTGTCGACGGATGCCCCATCGTCTCAGAAGACGTGCGGATCAGTGCTCGGGCTGTGCGTGCACCTTCGCGAGCGTCTGCTGCGACATCCGGTCGATCCAGGCGAGAGCGACGGCAGAGACGATGAAGACCATGTGGATCACGACCTGCCAGAGAACGCCGGTGGGAGTGTAGCTCCCGAGACCGTCGACCTCGGAGGAGGAGACTCCGTCCGCATCCATGTTGCCGACCGCGATGAAGGTCTTCAGCAGGTGGATCGAGGAGATGCCGATGATCGCCATCGCGAGTTTCACCTTGAGCACGTTGGCGTTCACGTGCGACAGCCACTCGGGCTGGTCCGGATGCCCGTCCACGTTGATGCGCGAGACGAAGGTCTCGTAGCCGCCGATGATCACCATGATCAGCAGGTTCGCGATCATCACGACGTCGATGAGCCCGAGCACCGTCAGCATGATGGTCGCTTCTTCGATGTGCGTGATGTCGCCGAAGACGTCTTCCGCGATCAGGTGCCACAGCTCCACCATGAAGACCACGACGTAGACGATCTGCGCGACGATCAGTCCGAGATAGAGCGGGGCCTGCAGCCAGCGGCTGACGAAGATGAGAGAGCCGATCGCGCGGGCCCACGAGTTCTGGGGAGCGGTCTCGAGGGGAGCGGTCCCGTGTTCGACATGTTCGTGCGAGGTGTGTGTCACGCCGACCATTTCATCATGATCGGGATGCTCCGCTAGCATTGACCTGCGAGAGGGAGTATCCCGGTTCCGCGCGCATCGTCATCACGAGCATCGACAGAGCTGCTCCGGGCGCGCGACGCACTCTGTGCGGGGGAGAGACTTTCGGCTCATTTCCCGACCCTCTCGAAAGGTGCAGTGCGCCCTTGGAAATCCCCGTCTGGTTCGAAATCACCTCGATGGTCGTGCTCACGATCATCCTGATCGCCGATCTCCTGCTCGTCCGGCTCCGCCCGCACATCCCCTCGACCAAGGAGTCGACCTTCTGGGTCCTCTTCTACGTCGGCCTCGCTCTGATCTTCGCCGTGCTCCTCGGCAATGTCGGAGGGTGGAAGAACTCGGGCGATTTCATCACCGGCTGGGCGCTGGAGTACAGCCTCTCCATCGACAACCTCTTCGTGTTCGTGCTGATCATGGCGCAGTTCGCGGTGCCTCGGCGACTGCAGCAGCAGGTGCTGATGGTCGGCATCATCATCGCGCTCGTGCTGCGCGGCGCCTTCATCCTCGTCGGCGTCGCCGTCATCGAGCACTTCTCGCCGATCTTCTACATCTTCGGGGCGTTCCTCATCTGGACGGCGATCCGTCAGGCGATGCCCGACGGCGACCATGAGGGCGAGGTGCAGCGGGAGAACTTCATCGTCCGGCTGCTGCGCCGCCGCATCGACATCAGCGACGAGTACGACGGCTCGAAGCTGCGCACCACCGTCGACGGCAAGCGCATGTTCACGCCGATGGTCATCGTGTTCATCACCATCGGCGTCACGGACCTCATCTTCGCGATCGACTCGATCCCGGCCATCTTCGAGATCACCACCAACGGCTTCCTCGTGTTCGCCGCGAACATCTTCGCGCTGATGGGTCTGCGTCAGCTCTACTTCCTGCTGGGAGACCTGCTGGACCGCCTCAAGTACCTCCACTACGGCATCGCCGTGATCCTCGGCTTCATCGGCGTCAAGCTGATCCTGCACGCCCTGCACGAGAACGAGCTGCCGTTCATCAACGGCGGGCAGCATGTCGAGTGGGTTCCGGACATCGACAACATGGTCTCGCTCGGCGTGATCCTGGCATCGATGACCGTCGCGACGGTCGCCAGCCTCATCTCGTCGTCGCGAGAGAAGCGCGCCGCGAACAAAGCGTCGATCGTCGAGTAACAGCGTTCACGAAGGGACGGACCACCCGTCGCAGCGGTGTAAACTGACCGAATGCGGCGGGTGGTTCTCCTTCTTAGCGGCCGCGACGAGACCTCGATCTAGGCCTCTCTCGTCGCGGAGTCCAGCGTGGGCCGAACTTCGATCCCAGGAGACAGCGACATCATGACCACCGATGCCATCGAGACACCCGTCCGTCTGCGCACGCTCGCCGAGAAGGTCTGGGACGACCACCTCGTCGTCAAGGGCGAGAACGGCGAGCCGGACCTCATCTACATCGACCTGCACCTGGTGCACGAGGTCACCAGCCCGCAGGCGTTCGACGGTCTGCGCGCCGAGGGGCGCCCGCTGCGCCGGCTCGATCTGACGATCGCGACCGAAGACCACAACACCCCGACGTGGGACATCGACAAGCCCATCGCCGACCTCACGAGCCGCACGCAGATCCAGACGCTGCGCAACAACGCAGCTGAGTTCGGCGTGCGTCTGCACTCGCTGGGCGATGCGGAGCAGGGCATCGTGCACGTGGTCGGCCCGCAGCTCGGCCTCACGATGCCCGGCATCACCGTCGTCTGCGGCGACTCGCACACCTCGACCCACGGTGCTTTCGGGGCGATGGCCTTCGGTATCGGCACGAGTGAGGTCGAGCACGTGATGGCGACCCAGACGCTCCCCTTGAAGCCGTTCAAGACGATGGCGATCAACGTCGACGGCACGCTGCGCAGCGGTGTCACCGCGAAGGACATCATCCTCGCGGTGATCGCGAAGATCGGCACCGGCGGGGGACAGGGATACGTTCTGGAGTTCCGCGGCAGCGCCATCCGCGCACTGTCGATGGAGGGTCGCATGACGATCTGCAACATGTCGATCGAGGCGGGCGCGCGCGCCGGCATGGTCGCCCCCGACGAGACGACGTTCGCCTATCTCGAGGGCCGGCAGCACGCCCCCAAGGGGCAGGACTGGGAGGATGCGGTCGCCTACTGGCGGACGCTGCCCAGCGATGAGGGTGCGGTGTTCGACGCCGAGGTGTTCATCGATGCCGACGAGCTGGAGCCGTTCGTGACCTGGGGCACCAATCCCGGTCAGGGCAGCTCGCTGTCGGCATCCGTGCCGAACCCGGCCGACATCGCCGACCCGAACGAGCGCGCAGCGGCCGAGCGGGCCCTGGAATACATGGCGCTCACCCCGGGAACTCCTCTCAAGGAGGTGCCGGTGGACGCCGTGTTCATGGGCTCGTGCACCAACAGCCGGATCGAGGACCTGCGAGCATTCGCATCGGTCATCCAGGGCAAGAAGAAGGCCGACGGGGTGCGGGTGATGGTCGTGCCCGGTTCGGCCCGTGTGCGCCTGGAGGCCGAGGCCGAGGGGCTCGACAAGGTCATCACCGACTTCGGTGCGGAATGGCGCTTCGCCGGATGCTCGATGTGCCTGGGGATGAATCCGGATCAGCTCGCGCCGGGCGAGCGGTGCGCCTCGACATCGAACCGGAACTTCGAGGGCCGGCAGGGCAAGGGCGGTCGCACCCACCTGGTGTCGCCGCTCGTCGCCGCGGCGACCGCGATCCGCGGAACGCTGTCCAGCCCGAGCGATCTGGAGGTCTGATCATGGAGAAGTTCACCACGCACACCGGCATCGCCGCACCGCTGAAGCGGTCGAATGTAGACACGGATCAGATCATCCCCGCGGTGTTCCTGAAGCGGGTCACCAAGACCGGATTCGAGGATGCCCTCTTCCACGCCTGGCGGCAGGATCCGGATTTCGTCCTCAACCAGCCGGCGTTCCATGGTGCCTCGGTGCTCGTCGCCGGTTCCGACTTCGGCACCGGTTCCAGCCGTGAGCACGCCGTGTGGGCGCTGCGCGACTTCGGGTTCCAGGTCGTCCTCAGCCCGCGCTTCGCGGACATCTTCCGCGGGAACTCGGGCAAACAGGGGCTCCTCGCCGCGACCATCTCCGAAGAGGATCTGGAGCGGATCTGGGCTGAGATCGACGCGAATCCGGGCGCACGGATAACCGTGGACCTCCAGGCGCGCACGGCGACGATCGGCGGCATCCAGGCCGACATCGGGATCGACGATTACACTAGGTGGCGGCTCCTCGAAGGGCTCGATGACATCGGGCTCACGCTGCGCAACGAAGACAAGATCGCGCAGTTCGAGGCCCGTCGCGAGTCGTGGCGGCCACGTACCCTCCCCGTGCAGTGACACGGACCGGGGCGTGAGTCAGGGGCAGACCGCCCTCGCGGCAACCGCCGCAATCCGTGGAACGAAGTGAGGCTCCGAATGACGACACCCGTGCGCGATGCTCTTCCGGACGGAGTCCCCGCTCTCACCGGAGACGTCCTCGCCATTCGAGGAGGACGCCCGTTGCGCGGTCGCGTCGACGTCAAGGGCGCCAAGAACCTGGCGACCAAGGCGATGGTCGCCTCCCTCCTCGGGGAGACCGTCAGCGTGCTGCGCGACGTGCCCGCCATCAGCGACGTCGCGGTCGTGCGCTCGCTGCTCGAGGTGCACGGCGTCCGCGTGAGCGACGGCGATGAGCCCGGCGCGCTGGTCTTCGACCCGAGCGACGTCGAGTCCGCCCACTTCGAGGAGATCGACGCCCACGCCGGAGCCTCCCGCATCCCGATCCTGTTCTGCGGTCCGCTCCTGCACCGTCTCGGTCAGGCCTTCATCCCCGACCTCGGTGGCTGCCGCATCGGCGATCGCCCGATCGACTTCCACCTCGACGCGCTCCGCAAGTTCGGCGCCGTCGTCGAGAAGCTGCCCAGCGGCATCCGTCTGTCCACCGGCGGGACCCGCCTGCACGGCGCGAACATCCACCTCCCGTACCCGAGCGTCGGCGCCACCGAACAGGTGCTGCTCACCGCCGTCCGCGCCGAGGGCACGACGGAGCTGCGCAACGCCGCCATCGAGCCCGAGATCATGGACCTCATCGCGGTGCTGCAGAAGATGGGCGCGATCATCTCCTACGAGCCCAACCGGGTCATCCTCATCGAAGGCGTCGAGCACCTCCGCGGCTACGATCACCGCTCGATCTTCGATCGCAACGAGGCCGCATCGTGGGCTTCGGCCGCGCTGGCCACAGACGGCGAGATATTCGTCGGCGGCGCCAAGCAGCAGGAGATGCTCACCTTCCTGAACGTCTTCCGCAAGGCGGGCGGCTGGTTCGACATCAAGGAGGACGGCATCCTTTTCCGCCGTGACGGCGAGCTGCGTCCCGTGGTGGTCGAGACCGACGTGCACCCCGGCTTCATGACCGACTGGCAGCAGCCTCTGGTCGTGGCGCTGACCCAGGCCCATGGTCGCTCGATCGTGCACGAGACCGTCTACGAGAACCGCCTGGGCTTCACCGATGCCCTGGTCAAGATGGGCGCGGACATCGTCGTGCACCCGCGCGGATTCCAGGACGGCCCCCGTCGGGTGCCCCGCCGCGACCTGGAGCAGGCGGCCGTCATCACCGGTCCGACGCCGCTGCACGGCGCCGACATCGTGGTTCCCGACCTGCGGGGCGGCTACAGCCATGTGATCGCAGCATTGACCGCGCAGGGCGAGTCGAAGGTCTCGGGCGTCGACATCCTCAGCCGCGGTTACGAGAAGTTCCTCGCGAAACTTGACGCCGTCGGCGCAGACTTCGACGTCATCCGGTGACGACGATGGGTTCCCCTTCACCTGAGAAGAGCCGACCCAGTCTGTTCTGGCCGCTGGCAGCGATCGTCGTCCCGCTGATCTCCTTCCTGGCGAAGATCCGGATCACGGGGCGGGAGAAGCTGCCCCGCGACGGCGCCTTCGTGCTGGCCCCCAACCACTATTCGGAGTTCGACCCGCTGATCGTCGCGGTCGCCGTATGGCGGCTGGGGCGCGCTCCCCGGTTCATGGCCAAGGACAGCCTGTTCCGCATCCCGGTGCTGGGATGGCTGCTGCGGAAGACCGGGATGATTCCCGTCGCCCGTACCTCTTCGGCATCCGCCGCGAAGCAGACGATGAAGCAGTCGAACGATCTCGTCGAGCACGGCAGAGGCGTCATCGTGTACCCCGAAGGCACGCTCACCCGAGACCCTGAACTGTGGCCGATGCGGGGCAAGTCCGGTGCGGTGCGTCTCGCTCTCGCCGGCGACATCCCGCTGATCCCGATGGCCCAGTGGGGCACCCAGGCGATCATGGGTCGCTACCAGAAGGGTCTCAGCGTCTGGCCTCCCCGCAAGCCGGTGCACGTGATCATCGGAGACCCCGTCGACCTCAGCGATCTGAAGGGCCGCAGCGGAGAACAGGCGGTGCTCACCGAGGCGACCACGCGTCTGATGGACGCGATCACCGCTCTCCTCGAAGAGGCACGCGGCGCGAAGGCGCCGGCGGAACGCTGGAATCCGGCCACGCACGGCCAGAAGGAGACCGGTCGCCTTGACTAAGAGAACTCCCGCCGCAGGGCCTCGCGTTGCCGTGGTCGGCGCCGGAAGCTGGGGGACCACGTTCGGAAAGATCCTGGCCGACGGTGGAGCGCAGGTCACGATGTGGGCGCGCCGAGCCGAACTCGCGCACGAGATCGACGAGGCGAAACGGAACTCCCGCTACCTGCCCGGCATCAACCTTCCGCGCTCCATGGCGGCGACGCACGAACTCGCCGTTGCGCTTCAGGGGGCTGAGCAGGTCTACCTCTCCGTTCCCAGCCAGTCGCTGCGCGAGAACCTCAAGGCTCTGCGCCCCCTCCTCGAGAACTCCGACGCCAAGATCGTCAGCCTGATGAAAGGCGTCGAGCGCGGCACCGGACTCCGGATGAGCCAGGTCATCGAGCAGGAGATGCAGTGCGACCCCGATCGCATCGCCGTCGCGTCCGGGCCGAACCTCGCACTGGAGATCGCGAAGGAGCAGCCGACGGCTGCGGTGATCTCGTCGCGCAGCCGGGAGACCGCCGAGACGATCGCCCGCGCCGCGCGCAACAGCTACTTCCGCACCTTCGTGAACACGGATGTCATCGGCACGGAGTTCGGCGGCGTGCTGAAGAACCTCATCGCCGTCGCCATCGGCATCGTCGACGGCGTCGGCTACGGCGAGAACACGAAGGCGTCGATCATCACCCGCGGCCTCGTGGAGATGACGGACTTCGCGGTCGCCAACGGTGCGCACCCGGAGACGCTGCAGGGCCTTGCCGGCCTCGGCGACCTCATCGCCACGTGCCAGTCGCCGCTGAGCCGCAACAACACGGCCGGGCGCCTGCTCGGTCAGGGATACAGCTTCCAGGACGTCGTCAAGCAGATGCAGCAGACCGCAGAGGGGCTCGCTTCGGTCGCCCCCATCCTGCAGCTCGCGCGCGAGTCCGAGGTGCACATGCCCATCGTCGAACAGGTGAAGATGGTGCTCGACGGGAAGATGAACCCCCGCGACATCGCCCCCCACCTGACGACGGACGACGACACCCCGCAGGGGGAGAGGACCGACCATGGACAAGCAGACGGTGGTGGTGCTCTTCGGAGGGCGCTCCAGCGAGCATTCGATCAGTTCCGCAACGGCGGGCGGAGTTCTGGGCGCGATTGATCGCGACCGCTACGCGGTGATCCCGGTCGGGATCACCAGAGACGGCGCCTTCGTCCTCGAAGAGGACCGGCCGGAGAAGTTCCCGCTCGATGCGGAGCACCTTCCCGAGGTGGTCGACAACGGCACCCGGATGCTGTGGCCCGAACCCGGTGGCGACCGGACGCTGCGCGTCGTGCGCCCGGACGGCGTGACCGAGGGCCTCGGCGAGGTCGACATCGTGCTGCCGCTCCTGCACGGCCTGCACGGCGAGGACGGGGCCATTCAGGGCTTCTTCGAGGTCATCGACGTGCCCTATGCGGGCTGCGGCATCCTGGATTCCGCGATCTCCCTCGACAAGCACTTCACCAAACTCGCGCTGAGCTCCGCCGGCATCGCGGTCTCGCCCGGAATCACCGTTCGGGCGGCGCAGTGGCGGGCCGAGCCGGCGAGTGTGCGGGCGCAGATCGCCGCACTCGGTCCTGTGGTCTTCGTCAAGCCTGCCGGCGCCGGTTCGAGCGTGGGCGTCTCGCGGGTCGACGACGGAGAGGGGCTCGACGCCGCACTCGAGATCGCCTTCGCCGAGGACGACAAGGTCCTCGTCGAGTCGCGGGTCGAGGGGCGCGAGATCGAGGTCGGCGTGCTCGCCGGACGAGACGGTCAGCGGGCTCGCGCGTCGCTGCCGGGCGAGGTGGTGCTGACCTCCCGCAGCTTCTACGACTTCGAGGGCAAGTACCTGGGCGGCGACGGCGTCGAGATCGTCTGTCCGGCCGAGGTCGACGAAGCGCTGATCGAGCGGCTGCGCGAGACCGCTGTGCGCGTGTTCGAAGCCGTGGACGGCAAAGGCCTCGCCCGCGTCGACTTCTTCGTCACGCCGTCCGGCGAACTGATCGTCAACGAGTTGAACACGATGCCCGGGTTCACGCCGATCTCGATGTTCCCGAAGTGCTGGATCGCCTCAGGGCTCGGCTACGGCGAACTGATCACCGAGCTCATCGAATCCGGTCTCGGACGCTGACCTCCGGGCGCGGCCGACCGTCTCCGCTCGCGGAACGGACTAGCCGCGCTCGGTGCAGCGTGCGGTCGGCGCCGCGAGCCCCGACTGGATGCTCTTCGAGATCGTGTCCACGACCGTGGCGAAGTCGAACTCCTCGCCGCGCTTGATGGTCACCTCGATCGCCGGATCGCGGCCGTACGTCACCAGACGCTGCCGCTCGTCCTCCTGATCCAGCACGAGCCAGTCGACCCCGCCGATCGTCGTGCAATCCAGCGCAGAAGGTGCAGGAGGGGCGACGCCGCAGCGCAGCAGGATGCTGGGGTCGCCCCAGGCTCCAGTGGCCTGCGCGTCGGTCCAGACGCGATCGAGCCCGGCCACCGTCTCCGGAAGGAGCACGGAGACATCGGCGCAGGCGGGATCGTTCGCTGCGCCGGCCGGTTCGAGATGCACAGTGGTGGAGCATCCGGAGAGAACGGAAGCCACGATCAGAGCACCCGCGGCGACTACGAGGCGACGAGAACGGGGCATGGTTCCAGGCTACCTTTGACAGCATGCCCTCCCGACCCGAAGACGACGATCCGCGCCTGGGAGACATCTCCGAGGGGCGCATCCTGCAGGCCATCCTCGCGCGTACCGCACCGGCATCGCACACCCTGATCGGCCCCGGGGATGACGCCGCCGTGATCGCGGCGCCCTCCGGCACGGTGGTGGCGACGACCGACACCCTCGTGCACGGGCCGGACTTCCGGCTGGCCTGGTCGAGCGGCTACGACCTGGGGTGGAAGGCCGCAGCGGTGAATCTCGCCGACGTCGCGGCGATGGGCGCTCGGCCGACCGCTCTGCTGGTCGCTCTCGCTGTTCCGCGGGACCTGCGCCTCTCGTTCGTCGAGCGGCTCGCCGACGGGTTCAGCGATGCCTGCGCGGCGCTGGCGCCGGGGTGCGGCGTCGTCGGCGGCGACCTGACCGTCTCGGACACGCTGACGGTCGCGGTGACCGCCCTCGGCGACCTCGAGGGGCGCGCGGCCGTCACCCGATCCGGTGCCCGCCCGGGCGACGCCGTCGCGGTCGCCGGCGAACTCGGCCATGCCGCGCGCGGGCTGGCCGTGCTGTTCGGCCGGTTCCGGGACGGCGAGACGCCTTTGGCGGTAGACACCGCCCTGCTCGCAGACGGCGAGCGTGCCGCGCTTTCGGCTCAGCTGCGTCCGGCGCCGCCGATCGGCCTGGGTCCGGTCGCCGCGGTCGCCGGAGCGACGGCGATGATGGACATCTCGGACGGTCTCGCGCTCGATGCGCGCCGGATGGCCGACGCCTCCGGTGTGACCATCGCCCTCGACGGCGACGCCCTCGGCGAGAACCGGGAGCGGGCACTTGCCGGCGGGGAGGATCATGCCCTGCTCGCCACGTTCTCAGACGGCGTGCTGCCACCGGGCTTCCGGATCATCGGCACCGTTCTGCCGCGCGGCGCCGAGACGCTGCTCTGCGACGGAGCCCCGGTGGACGTCGCCGGCTGGGACCCCTATCGGGACTGGGACTCGGCATCCGGCTGAACCTCGGCGACCGCGCCTGACTCCAGCGTCGCCTCTGCGCTCTGCGGCGCCGCCCACCACAGCGTCGTGTCGCCGTAGTTGCGGTCACGGAGCAGCTCGAGCCCGGCTGCCGCGAGATCGGGCGGGGTCGAGCGGCGTGCGCGCTCGATGATCACGAGCGCCTCGGGCGCCAGCAGGGGGGCGAGGGCCGTCAGATCGCCGTTCATCGATTCGTCGTCCAGGTCGTACGGCGGATCGGAGAACACCAGATCGTACGGCCCCGCGGCGCGCTGCAGGAAGGTCCGCACCGCGCTCTCGTGGACATGCGCCGCCGCCGCTGATCTGGCGGCCTTCGCCACCGTCGCCGCATTGCGGCGCACGATCGCGGCCGCGGGGCGCGATCGCTCCACGAGGTCGGCGCTCACAGCGCCGCGGCTGAGCGATTCGAGCCCGAGCGCCCCTGAGCCGGCGTACAGGTCGAGCACTCGTGCGCCGGAGATGGCATCCGCCGACTCGAGCGCCCCGAAGAGCGATTCCCGCACGCGGTCGCTCGTCGGACGGGTGCCTGCGCTCGGTACTTCGAGGCGGATGCCTCTGGCCGAACCGGCGATGATCCTCGTCACCCGTTCACGATACGACAATCGGGCCGGATTCCGTGTCCGCCGCGTTCCCTAGACTCGGAGCATGTCGCTCACGCTGGATACGTCGCTGGATGACGCGCTGGGCGCGGCACCCGCGAAGACCCTGGACCGGGCCTTCGACATGCGCAGTGTCGGCGACCTGCTCGCGCATTACCCGCGTCGCTACGCCGACCCGGGAGAACTGACGCCGATCCGCGATCTTCCCCTCGGGGAGACGGTCACCATCGTCGCCGAGGTGCTCTCCTCCACTGCGCGTGCGATGCGCAACCGGAAGGGAGCGATGGTCGAGGTCATCATCGGCGACGGCATCGGTCGGATGTCGCTGACGTTCTTCGCGAAGAACCTCGGGGCGGCGAAGTGGCGCTCGGAAGAGCTGGCCGTCGGTCGTCGCGGCGTCTTCTCCGGCAAGGTCGGGATGTACAACGAGGTGACGCAGTTCGCGCACCCGGAGTACGAGCTCTTCGAGGACGAGGATTCCGCGCGGCGGAGCGCCGACGCCAGGGCCGCGGTGCCGATCCCGATCTATCCGGCCACGTCGAGCATCCAGACCTGGCAGATCGCGAAACTCGTCGGGCGCGTGCTGGACGGGCTGGGAGACGTGCCGGATCCACTCCCGGCCGCTGTGCGCGTGCAGGAGGGGCTTCTCGACGCGGGCACCGCGCTCGAGCACATCCACCGTCCGCCCACCCGCAATGACATCGACCCGGCGGTGCGCACGCTGCGCATGCACGAGGCACTCGTTCTGCAGACGGCCCTTCTGCAGCAGCGGGACGCCGTCCGTGCGCTCTCCGCGACACCCCGGCCGGCGCAGATCGGCGGTCTGCTCGAGCGCTTCGACAGCACGCTCCCGTACACGCTCACCGATGATCAGCAGACCGTCGGCGCCCAGGTGGCTGCCGATCTCGTCGGTGCCTGGCCGATGAACAGACTGGTCCAGGGCGAGGTCGGATCCGGAAAGACGCTGGTGGCGCTGCGTGCGATGCTGCAGGTCGCCGAGTCCGGGGGACAGGCGGCACTCATCGCGCCGACCGAGGTGCTCGCGGGGCAGCATCTGCGCTCGATCACGCGGATGCTGGGTCCGGAGCTCGCACCGCTGGTGATGCCGACGCTGCTGACCGGCCAGCTCGGGGCCGCCGATCGCCGCCGCGCGGCCCTGCGCGTGGCGTCCGGCCAGTCGCTCATCGTGGTGGGAACGCACGCGCTGCTGGGGGAGAAGACGACCTTCGCCGATCTCGGCCTGGTGGTGGTCGACGAGCAGCATCGGTTCGGCGTCGAGCAGCGCGAGGCGCTGCGTGCGAAGGGATCCAGCCCTCATGCGCTCGTGCTGACCGCCACCCCGATCCCGCGGACCGTGGCGATGACCGTGTTCGGCGATCTGGACACGTCGGTCATCCGCACGATGCCGGCGGGGCGTGCGGGCATCGAGACGTTCGTCGCCCCGCTCGCCGAGCACCCCGGATGGTTCAACCGTGTGTGGGATCGTGCCGCCGAGGAGATCGCACGGGGTCACCAGGTCTTCGCGGTGTGTGCGGCGATCGACACGGCGAAGAAGACCGTGGAGGCCGGGGCGGAGCAGGTGCCGGTGCCCGACGCGGCGAACGGGCCGCGCTGGGGCGTGGTGCAGCTCGATGAGGCCCTGGCGACGCATCCGAAGCTCGGCGCGCTCCGCCGCGCGGTGCTGCACGGGCGGATGCCCTCCGACGAGAAGGATGCCGTGATGCAGGCCTTCGCGAGAGGGGAGATCGATCTGCTCCTGGCCACGACCGTCATCGAGGTCGGGGTGGACGTGCCGAACGCGTCGACGATGATCGTGCTGGATGCCGATCGTTTCGGCGTATCCCAGCTGCATCAGTTGCGCGGTCGCGTCGGCCGCGGAGGAGTCCCCGGACTGTGCCTGCTCGTGACCGAGGCGGAATCGGGATCCATCGCGAGGGAACGCGTGGATGCCGTCGCCGGCACTCTGGACGGCTTCAAGCTCGCCGAGGTCGATCTGGAACTGCGGGGCGAGGGCGACGTGCTCGGCGCGGCGCAGGCCGGCGTCCGGTCGTCTCTGAAGCTGCTGCGGGTGGTCAAGGACGCCGGCCTCATCACGATGGCTCGCGAAATCGGCGAGGCGATCCTCGCCGACGATCCCGACCTCACGTCGCATCCGGGTCTGCGAGAGGTGATCGCCCGGCGCGTCAGCGACGATGACCGAGCGGCTCTCGCGAAGAACTGACGCGATCAGAGCGTGCCCTAGGGTGGAATCATGAGCAGCCGGATCGCCGTCGTCCCGGGTTCCTTCGATCCCCCCACCCTCGGTCACCTCGACGTGATCCGCCGTGCGGCGAAACTGTACGACGAGCTGCACGTCCTCGTCGTGCACAACCCGGGCAAAGAGGCGATGCTGCCCATCGCCCAGCGCCTCTCGCTGCTGGAGCAGTCCATCGCCGAGGACGGCATGGAGGGGAACATCGTGGTCGGATCCTGGAGCATGGGTCTTCTGGTCGACTACGCGCGCGACGTCGACGCCCACGTCCTCATCAAGGGCATCCGCTCGCAGATCGACGTCGCCTACGAGTCGCCGATGGCGATCGTGAACAGGCACCTCGCGGACATCGAGACGGTGTTCCTCCTGCCGGATCCCGCGCATGCCATGGTGTCGAGTTCGCTGGTACGACAGGTCGCATCGCTCGGCGGCGACGTCACGCCGTTCGTGCCGCCGGCGGTCGCCTCCTTCCTCGACACAGGAGCCCGCGGCATCTGACGAGGTAGCATTGAGGGGTGCGACCTCGTCTGAATGGCCCGTTCATCCTTCCCGTCCGTGACATCGTCCGCAAACCAGGCGAGATGCGCGAGCACCGTTTCTCCGTGCCCCTGCCCGAGCAGTGGGGAGAGGGGATCGTCTCCTACGAGGCGGGTTCCGAGATCGACATCGACGTGCGCCTGGAGTCCGTTCACGAGGGCATCCTGGCCACCGGAACAGTCGATGCGGAATACGTCGGAGTGTGCGGAAGATGCCTCATCGACATCTCCGAGCCTGTCGAAGTCGAGTTCCAGGAGCTTTTCGCGTATCCTGGTGAGGAAGAAACTGACTTCGAGGTTCAAGACAACCACGTGGATCTTGAAACTCTGGTCAGGGAAGCGGCCGTCATGGCGCTTCCGTTTCAACCGGTGTGTCAGCCGGACTGCCCTGGACTCGACCCGAGTACAGGTGAGCGGCTGGCCGTGAACACCAGCACGGAGCAGGCCGCTCCCATCGATCCTCGATGGAGTGCGCTCCAGCAGATCACAGACCAAGACGGCAAGGCAGAGAGCCGCGCCGCCGAGAAAGAAGAGAGTTAGCCATGGCTGGTAACCCCCCGAAGCGCAAGGTATCCCGCTCCAACACCCGCTCGCGTCGCGCGCAGTGGAAGGCGGCGCCCATCGCCCTCGTGAAGACGATTGAGAACGGCCAGACCGTCTACAGCCGTCCGCACCAGGCGAAGGTCGTCACCGACTCGCAGGGCACCGAGCTGTTCCTGGAGTACAAGGGCCGCAAGGTCGCCGACGTCTGAACCGCGTCGTGACCGAGGTCCCCGGGGGATCGAGGCCTCTGCCTGAGAAGCTCCGCGTCGATATCGACGCGGAGCTTCTGGAGTTGGCCCTGACCCACCGGTCCTACGCATACGAGCACGGCGGGATCCCGCACAACGAGCGGCTCGAGTTCCTCGGCGACTCGGTGCTGGGACAGGCCGTGACGGTGATGCTGTTCACGACCCACCCCGATCTCGACGAAGGTCAGCTGGCGAAGCGGCGCGCGAGCGTCGTCTCGACGGTGGCCCTCGCGGAGGTGGCCCGTGGGATCGACCTCGGCAGCCATCTGCTGCTGGGGCGCGGCGAAGAGCAGACCGGCGGTCGCGACAAGGATTCGATCCTCGCCGACACGATGGAAGCCGTGATCGGTGCGACGTATCTGTCCGCGGGGCCCGAATCGGCGACCGAACTCGTGCTCCGTCTCACGGCGCCGTTGCTCGCCGACCCTGAGCGCTACGGCGCCGCGATGGACCCCAAGACGAGCCTCCAGGAGCTCGCGGCCAGAACCGGATCCGGCGCCCCGCAGTACTCCGTCGTGGCGAGCGGCCCCGATCACGATCGGCGTTTCCTGGCGACGGTCGTCGTCGGCGACGTCAGCATG
Source organism: Microbacterium aurantiacum (assembly GCF_002872075.1). Lineage (GTDB taxonomy): Bacteria > Actinomycetota > Actinomycetes > Actinomycetales > Microbacteriaceae > Microbacterium > Microbacterium aurantiacum_A. The sequence continues at coordinate 197,298 of NZ_PGGU01000005.1, forward strand.
ACCGGCATCGGCAGCAGCAAGAAGACCGCGGAGATGGCGGCCGCGCTCAGCGCGTGGCGTTCCCTCAGCGAGCATGCCTGAGCTTCCCGAGGTCGAGGTCGTCAGAGCCGGCCTCGCCCCGGCCGCGATCGGGTCGCGGATCAGCGCCGTCGGCGTCTTCGATGAGCGCGCGCTGACCCGCCATCCGGCGGGTCCCGCCGACTTCGTGGCGCGCCTGGAGGGCCGCTCGTTCCGCGGTGCCGAGCGCCGAGGCAAGTTCCTCTGGCTGCCCCTCGACGGAGCGGATGCCGCGCTCATCGCCCATCTCGGGATGAGCGGGCAGATGCTGCTGCGTGCGCCGGACGCGGCGCCGGAACGCCATGAGCGCATCCGCATCCATCTGGAGCATCCGCAGCACGGCCACGTCGCGATCGTGTTCGCCGACCAGCGCACCTTCGGCTCGCTGGCGGTAGACCACCTCGTCGTGGACGGGGACTCGCTGATCCCCTCGCAGGTCGTGCACATCGCGCGGGACCCCGTGGATGCCGCATTCGACGACCTCGCCTTCCGCGAGGCGCTCGGCAGACGGGGAAGCGCGATCAAGCGCGTGCTGCTCGACCAGGGCGTCGTGAGCGGCATCGGCAACATCTATGCCGACGAGTCCCTCTGGGCGGCCCGCATCCACCCGGAGACTCCGGCGAACCGGCTCTCGACGGTCGCCGTGCGCCGGCTGCTCGCGGAGGTGCGGACGGTGCTGGGGAAGGCTCTTGCCGAAGGCGGCACGAGCTTCGACGCCCAGTACGTCAACGTCAACGGAGAATCGGGCTACTTCGCCCACTCGCTGAACGCCTATGGACGCGGAGGCGAGCCCTGCCCGCGGTGCGGGGGCAGCATCCGTCGCGAAGCCTTCATGAACCGTTCCAGCCATTACTGCCCGCGGTGCCAGATCCGCCGGTGAGATCACCGCGACCTACACTGGGAAACGTGACATCCTCTCTCATCGCCGGTGCCGTGATCACCGTCTCGGACCGCTCGGCGGCGGGCCTGCGCGAAGATCTGTCGGGCCCTTTAGCCGCCGAGCTCCTGGCCGCGGACGGCTGGTCGACGACGGTGGATGTCGTGCCCGACGACGTCGTGGCGATCGCGGACGCGGTGCGCCGCGCGGTGGCGAGCGGTGCCCGTCTCGTCGTGACGACCGGCGGAACTGGGCTCTCGCCTCGCGATGTCACCCCCGAGGCGATGACCGGTCTGCTGCAGCGCGAGATCCCCGGTATCGCCGAGGAGATCCGTCGCGCCGGAATCGCGGGGGTTCCGCAGGCGATGCTGTCCCGCGCGCGGTCCGGCATCGTGGACGGCGCTCTCGTCGTGAATCTCGCCGGGTCTCCTGGTGCGGTTCGCGACGGCATCCCAGTCGTCCTGCGGGTGGCTCGGCATGTCGCCGCGCAGCTGGACGGCGGTGACCACGAATGATCGTGTTCAGCAGGGTGTCGGATGCCGTGCTCGACACATCCGCGCACCTCGACGCCGTCGCGGCACCGGGCTCCGGCGCCACCGCGCTTTTCGTCGGTACCGTGCGCGACCACGACCCGGATGCGGCAGGCGAAGTCATCCGGCTCGAGTACAGCGCGCACCCGGATGCGGAGCGGATCATCGGTGAGATCGCCGCCAGCCTCGACGAGGAAGGACTCCGCATCGCGGTGAGCCACCGTGTCGGCGCGCTGGACATCGGCGAATCCGCCATCGTCTGCGCCGTGTCCTCGGCGCACCGGGCCGACGCGTTCGAGATCTGCCGCGAGCTCGTGGAGCGGGTCAAGGCCGAGCTCCCGGTGTGGAAGAAGCAGCTCGAAGCCGACGGCACTGCCGTCTGGGTGGGACTGGGGAGTCTCGCGAAGTAGGCGCACCCTCGCGCCGGGCTCAGCCGCCGGCGAAGGGCGGGAGAACGTCGACGGTCGCGCTGTCCGCGACGAGCACGTCATCCGCTCCGCGCACCCCGTCCACGAGAAGCGAACAGCGACCGAGCACATCGGCGAACTCCGGGCCGTGCTCCGCGCTCAACGACGCTCGCAGTTCACCGAGTGTGATCGGACCCGTGACCTGCTGCTCGTCGCGGCCCGCCGCGTCGGCCGCTCCGGCGAAGTAACGCAGCCTCATACCTGTGCCTGCCAGCCCGCGATGGCCGCGCGTGTGCGCGCCACCGCGTCCTCCACCGGCATACCGGCTGTGACGGCGATGCCGACCAGATAGGTCGCCAACGGTCCCGCGGGCCGGACGACACCGTGCGCCACCTCGCGGGTGAGTCCCAGCAGCAGGTCCGTGGGCACATCGGTGTCTTCGATGCCGAGCGCCTCGGCGAGGGCAGTGACCCATTCCTCGAGGACGGCGGGGGAGTCAGGCATGATCTTCCTTTCGGCTGTTCCGATAGTCCTCGATCGCGGACCAGGTATCAAGGTCGATTCCGGCTCCCTCGTCGTCGACCGCATGCAGCCGCAGGGGAGCGAGCAGGTTCCGCATGGATGCTCCCGCGGTCTCGGAGAGAAGGGCGACGGCGCGTCTCAGCGGGCCCAGCCGGTAGCGCCCGGCCAGCCATTGCTCGCGTCCGGCTGCGTCGATCGCGATCACGGCATCCGCGTCGTCGGGGATCGCGACGAGGGCGAGCCGGGCGACGAGGTCCTCGGCGCGGGGCAGGTCGCAGGCCAGCAGCCAGGTCTCCCCGGCATCTGGTCCGGTCAGCTCGGGCAGCGCTGCCGAGATGGCCGCGACGGGACCCCCGAACGGAGGATCCTCCCGCACCACGCGGACCCCCGGGCGGGAGATGCTGTCCGGGCCGACGGCGACTATCGGTGCGCATCCGCGGACCGCGGCATAGACGTGATCGATGAGCGCCGCGCCGGAGACGATCACACTCGCCTTGTCGGTCCCGTCGAGGCGCGTCGCACGGCCGCCGCCGAGGATGATGGCGGCGGTGCCGGGCGCCGATGCGGTCACGGAGTGCGCAGCCAGTCGCCGCTCTTGCCGCCGGTCTTGCGGAGCAGCGCGATGTTCTCGATCGTGATCGACTTGTCGAGGCCCTTCACCATGTCGACGAGCGCGAGCGCCGTGACGCTGACCGCCGTGAACGCCTCCATCTCGACGCCGGTGCGGTCGGCGGTGCGCACGGTGGCTTCGATCTGCACACCGTCGTCGACGATCTCGAGGTCGACCTGTGCCCCGTGCACGCCGATGACGTGCGCGAGCGGAAGGAGCTCGGCGGTGCGTTTGGCGGCCTGGATTCCGGCGATGCGCGCGACCGCGAGGACATCGCCCTTGGGCGTGGTTCCGTCGCGGAGGGCTGAGATCACGCGCGCGGAGCATCGCACGAACCCGGATGCCGTCGCCGAGCGCACCGTCGGCTGCTTCTCGGTGACATCGACCATCCGCGCGTGACCCGCGCTGTCGAGGTGGGTGAACGGCTGATTCATGACAGGACCATCACAGTCACAGGATCTCCTTCTTCGACCCGCTCGGTCTCGGCGGGAATGATGGCGAACGCCGACGCGATGGCGAGCGACGTCACCAGATGCGAGCCGCTGCCGCCGCTCGTGGACGGACGGACGGTGTCCTCGTCGAACACGACGGGCAGGATCTGCGTGCGTCCCGGGGGGCAGCGCCAGCCGGTCGCGGCCGAGCGGATGATCCGGGGCCGATCGATCACGGAGTGTCCGGCCATGCGGCGCAGTGCCGGACGCACGAACATCTCGAACGACGCGGCGACGCTCACCGGATTACCCGGGAGACAGAACGCCAGCATCCCCGAATCGAGCACCCCGAATCCCTGCGGCTTCCCCGGCTGCATCGAGACCGCGTCGAACCGGATGCCTCGCTCACCACCCAGCACCGCCTTGACCACGTCGAAGGCGCCGACACTGGCACCGCCGGAGAGGATGACGACGTCTGCATCCAGTTCGTCGAGGATGCGGCGCAGTGCATCAGGGTCATCGGCCACCGTGCCGACCGTGACGACCTCCGCACCGGCAGAGCGGACGGCGGCGCTCAGCAGCACCGAGTTCGACTCCGGGATCTGACCGCGTTCCGGGGTGGCGGAGGGCGAGATGAGCTCGCTGCCGGTCGAGACCACGGCCACTCGAGGCACTCGGATCACGGCGACGTGGTCGTGTCCGGCCGAGGCGATCGACGACAGCTGCCATGCCCCCAGCGGCGTGCCTGCGGCGACCGCCAGCGACCCTGCCGGGGCATCATCGCCGCGTCTGCGGATGTGCGCGCTCTGGCCGGGTTCGGCGAGCACCGTGATCCGCTCCGGCGGAGTCTCCTGGATGGCGATGCCGAGATCGGTCTGCTCGAGCGGGACGATGGCGTCGGCATCCGAGGGGACCGGTGCGCCGGTCATGATGCGAGCTGCCTCCCCGGGGCCGAGTGGCGGATCCTCGCTCGATCCGGCCGCGACGTCGGCCACGATGCGCAGGACGGCACCGGCTGCGGCATCCGCTCGCCGGACCGCATAGCCGTCCATCGCGGAGTTGTCGAAGAGGGGGACCGGCCAGCGGCTCGAGACGTCATCGGCGAGTACGAGTCCGAGCGCGGCAGCGAGCGGAAGACGTTCGGCCGGTAGGACGTGCGAGGCGTCGAGAACACGCGTACGGTGCTCGTCGACAGTGATCACGAGAGGCTTCCGGAAGGCTCGGACGCGGCGGACCACGCCGCGTAGCTGCCGGCGAGAAGGCGCAGGTCTGCATCGGGGTGGGCTGCCGCGAGGGCCCGTCCTGCCGCGCGAGCCCGAGGGCCCTGCTGGCAGAAGACGACGACGGTTCCGGTCACTGCCACAGCGAGCGGATCGGCGAGCAGAGCGCCCAGTGGCAGCGAGCGAGCCCCGGGGATGGTTCCGTCGGCGTACTCCTCCGGTTCGCGCACATCGAGCAGGGTGACCGGAGCTTCGGCGATCAGCGCTGCGAGTTCCGCGGGGGAGACCAGGGGAAGTCGTCCAGGGCCGGACGGGGCTGCCAGCGGGATCTCCCGGCTGCGCCCGCTGAGAGCATCGATCACCAGCATCCGTCCCAGCAGGGGTTCCCCCACTCCGCAGATCAGCTTGACCGCTTCGGTCACCAGCATCGAGCCGACCTGCCCGCACAGCGAACCGAGCACACCGGCGTCTGCACAAGAGGGAACGGTTCCGGCGGCCGGAGGCTCGGGGAAGACATCGCGCAGACGCACCGGCGATCCCGCTGAGGGGCGCGACCAGAACACGCTGACCTGAGCGTCGAATCGCAGCACCGAGCCCCACACCAGCGGGATGCCGAGTGCATTGCAGGCGTCCGCGACCGCGTAGCGCGTGTCGAAGGTGTCGCTGCCGTCGATGATGAGGTCGTAACCCCCGAGCAGCTCCTGTGCATTCGAGTCGGTCAGCCGGGTCCGATGCTCGATGACGCGCGTGTCAGGGGCGAGCGCGCGGACGCGTTCCGCGGCCACCGTGGCCTTGGGCCGACCGACATCGGCCGTGCCGAAGGCGATCTGTCGCTGGAGGTTGCTGCGCTCGACGTCGTCGTCGTCGATGATCCCGATCGTGCCGACTCCGGCGGATGCCAGGTAAAGCGTCACCGGAGAGCCGATGCCGCCGGCGCCGAGCACGCCGACCCGTGCCGCCGCGAGGCGGAGTTGTCCGATTTCGGCGATCTCGGTCAGCCGTGACTGCCGCGCCGTGCGCACGCGTTCTGCATCGGAGAGCGACGCAGCGGGCGCCACAAGGGGTGGGAAGGCCATGCAGCAACGGTACCGCTCCGTACGCAGTGCGGAGCATCGGTGTGCAACGCCCGGAGTACGCTCTTGGAGTATGGGGCGGATCACGACGAGACGGTCGGTGCTGAAGATCTCACTGGACAGCGGGTCGCAGCGCCGTGCTGACACGCTCGCCGTCGAGGAGCCTCTCGAGATCCGCGTGGCGGGTACGCCGATGGCCGTCACGATGCGCACCCCGGGACACGATGTCGAGCTCGCGGCCGGATTCCTCGTCTCGGAGGGAGTGATCGCCCGAGGCGGCGACTTCCGGTCCGCGATCCACTGCGGCGGGCCGGGCACGGGTGGCGTCGAGAACACCTACAACGTCCTCGACCTCTCACTCGCTCCGGGCGTGCAGCCGCCGGCACCGGAACTCACACGTTCCTTCTACACGACGAGTTCCTGCGGCGTGTGCGGCAAAGCCAGCATCGACGCCGTGGAGACGATCTCCCACCACGAGGTCGCCGATGACGGCGCGTCCGTCGCGGCTGAGGACCTGGCCGCGTACCCCGTCCGACTGCGCGAGCAACAGGACGCCTTCGACAAGACGGGCGGGCTGCACGCGGCTGCGCTGTTCGATGCGCGATCGGGCGAGATGCTCGTGCTCAGAGAGGATGTCGGGCGGCACAACGCCGTCGACAAGGTCGTCGGCTGGGCGGTGCTCAACGATCGGCTTCCGTTGCGTGGCACGGTGCTGCAGGTCTCCGGGCGCGCGAGCTTCGAACTCGTGCAGAAGGCGGCGATGGCCGGCATCCCGATCCTCGCTGCGGTCTCCGCTCCGTCGTCATTGGCGGCAGAGCTGGCGGATGCTCGAGGCATCACGTTGGTGGGCTTTCTGCGGGGCCGATCCATGAACGTCTACTCTCATCCGCAGCGGGTGACGATCGAAACGGGAGGGAACGCCGACGCGGCCCTTCAGTCGGAGGGAGCAGTTCGTGACCGATCTGGACGATGACCGGAGGCAGGGAGCAGCACTCGGATTGATGCCGGATGTTCCTCGTCAGGGCGGATACGGCCCGGCGACCGATCGCCCCTGGTCGCAGCAGGATTACCATCACCCGGCGGCGGGCTGGGGTGCGACGATCTCGGTGGGAGAGGTTCTGCTGCGGTCGAAGGAACCGGTCAGTGGAGCGCGCGCGATGCTCACGATGAACCATCCGATCACGGGGTTCGACTGCCCTGGATGCGCCTGGCCCGACGACCAGAAGGGTCTGCGGCTCGACATCTGCGAGAACGGCATGAAGCACGTCACGTGGGAGATGACCCACAAGCGTGTGAGCAGCGGCTTCTTCTCGAAGCACACGGTCGCCGAACTCGCCACCTGGACGGACTTCGAGCTCGAGAACGTCGGCCGGCTCACCGAGCCGATGGTCTACGACCCGGAGATCGACCGATACGCGCCGATCAGCTGGGACGACGCATTCGCCCTCATCGGCGAAGAACTGCGCAAGCTGGACAGCCCGGACGAGGCGACCTTCTACACCTCGGGCCGGCTCAGCAACGAGGCGTCCTTCATGTACCAGCTGATGATCCGTGAGTACGGCACGAACAACATGCCCGACTGCTCCAACATGTGTCACGAGGCGTCGGGCCGGGCGCTGAAGGCCTCGATCGGCACAGGCAAGGGCACCACCACGCTGGAGGACTGGGAGAACACCGACCTCCTTTTCCTGATCGGCGTGAATGCCGCCTCGAACGCTCCGCGGATGCTCACCGCCCTGTCGAACGCGGTGAAGAACGGCGCGCACGTGGTGCACGTCAACCCGCTCGTCGAGGCGGCCTCCACGCGCACGATCGTGCCGCACGACTTCGTCGACATGGCGCTCTTCAAGACGCACAGCACGGGAACGCTCGATCTGCAGGTGCGCCCCGGCGGCGATATGGCGCTGATGCGCGCCGTCGCGAAGGTCGTGTTCGAGGCGGCGAGGAACGATCCCTCGGTGCTCGCGGCCGACTTCATCGAGAGCTACACGCAGGGGTTCGCCGAGTACCGGGCGCTCGTGGAGGCGACGCCCTGGCCGGAACTCGTGCAGCAGTCCGGGCTCACGGAGGAGCAGCTCCGTCATGCGGGACGACTGTATCTCGAGGCGGGCCGGACGATCATCAGCTGGTGTCTCGGGGTGAGCCAGCAGGAGCACGCCGTCGACATGGTGCGCGAGTTCATGAACGTGCTGCTGCTCCGGGGCAACATCGGGCGTCCCGGTGCGGGACCGGCGCCGGTGCGCGGGCACAGCAACGTGCAGGGCAACCGCACCTGCGGCATCGACCACCATGCACCCGCCGCTCTGCTCGATCGGCTGGACGCCGTCCTCGGGATCACCTCGCCGCGCGAGCCGGGGCTCGACACCGTCGCCAGCATCCGTGCCATGCACGAGGGAGATGTCAAGGTGTTCATCGCACTGGGCGGCAATTTCGTGGCCGCTGTTCCGGACCCCGTCTACACCGCCGAGGGCATGAGTCAGTGCAATCTCACCGTGCAGGTGAGCACCAAGCTGAACCGCAGTCATCTCGTGCACGGTGCGAAGGCGCTGATCCTGCCGTGCCTCGGGCGAACCGAGGCCGACGAACAGGCCTCGGGGCGACAGGGACAGACCGTCGAAGACGCGATGAGCATGGTGCATCTCTCGGTCGGCGGGAAGAAGCCGGCGTCCGAGCATCTGCTGTCGGAGCCTGAGATCATCGCGCGGATGGCCAGAGCGACCACGCCGGACAGCCCGCTGCCGTGGGAGTCCTATGTCGCGGACTACGACGTCATCCGCGACGTGATGGCCGAGGTGCTGCCCGGGTTCGAGGGCTTCAACGAACTCATCAAGCACCCCAACGGCTTCCGCATCCCCCAGCCGGCGCGCGACCTCGATTTCCGCACCGGCTCGGGCAAGGCGGAGTTCTCCCTGCCGCGGCTGCATGACGTGCTCCCGGCGTCCGAAGACATGCTGGTGCTGCAGACCATGCGCTCCCACAACCAGTGGAACACGACGATCTACGCGAACAACGACCGCTACCGGGGCGTGAAGAACATCCGCGAGCTCATCTTCATGAACTCCGAAGACATGCGCGATCGCGGCATCGGTCACGGGGATCCCGTCGACATCGTGGCGACGTCGAAGGATGGCTCACAGCGCGAGCTTCGTCAGTACCGCGCGGTGACGTACAACACGCCCCGCGGAAGCGCGGCGGGCTACATGCCCGAGATGAACGTGCTCATCGGCCCGGCGGACTACAGCGCGCAGAGCGATCAGCCGCTGATGAAGAGCATCCACGTACGGGTCAGCCCGTCGGCCGGCCGGGAGTAGGTCTGACCGCACCTCGATCAGGCGGCCGCGAACGACCGCGCGAGGAGCGGCCGGGTGGCGCGGGTGCTCACCCACACCACGCCGATACCGACGGCGACCACGAGCACGATCGTGAGCAGGGATGCCGGAGCCGTGACGAGCGCCAGTCCGAGCAGCGGGAGTACGAGCGCGCCGGCGCACAGCGCGGAACCGATCGCGGTGACCAGCAGGGGAGACATGATCGCCCTGCGGCGTGCGCGGTCGACCGTGTCCAGCGGCATGCCCAGGTGATGGAGGCTGCGATGCAGTTCACGCTGGTCGAGGATGTCCGAGGCCTGGTTCACTCCGACGGACGCGGCCACCATCAGGAACGATGCGACCAGCGTGATGACGAGCCCCGTGCGCATGTCGCTCGCCAGCGCCAGGTCATCCGTCGCGGCGTTCTCGGCGCTCATCACATTCATCAATGCGACGCCGGTACCGGCGAACACGGCCATGAAGCTGGCCATCGCGATGCCGCCCACCTGGCGCCAGGCCGCCTTGGGTGAGTCCAGGACGATCCGGGCGGCGAGGAGACGATCCGGCTGTTCGGCGCGTCGCAGCTGGCGGCGTGCGGCGATCTTCAGCGCCCAGGGACCGACGACGTTCAGCACCGCGAGGGCACCGGCGAAGAGCGCGGCCAGGATGACGATCATGGCGACGATGCCGCCGCTCGAGGGGAAGAACCGGACGAGCGCGACGGTGATCGCGACGACGCCGACCGCGATCACTGCGCGGATCCAGTGCGCGCCGGACGGAGCGGTGCGCATGCGAACGCCCAGCGGTGAGACGACCACTCGCCGGAGCCCGACCGCGGCACTGACGGTGGCGAGGAGCAGCACTCCGCCGAAGACGGCCGCGATGAGCGGCGGCGGAAGCACGACGGCTGAGAAGCCGAGAGGCTGGCCTCGGAATGGGATGAGGCCGATCAGCGGGCTGATGGCGACGTGGCCGAGAACGCCGGCGACCGCGCCGACTCCGGCGACCAGCATCGACTCGACGACGGTCGCTGCGGTCACGCCGCCCGGAGAGACGCCGAGGAGCCGCAGAGTGGAGAGGCGCTCGTCACGGCGCCGAGCCGAGAGACGGGCGGCTGCGCCGCCGAGGCTCATGAGCGGGACGATGAGGAGCACCAGCGCGGTCGCCGCGAGCATCTGGTAGATGGGCGCGTAGTCGTCCGTCCAGCCCCAGAAGGACTGCGCACCGCCGATCACGGTCAGCACGAGCGTCGTCACGATGCCGAAGGCGATGATTGGGAGGGCGAGGACAGCACCCTGGCCGGGAGCGGGGCGGAGGAGGAGGGCGAGAACCCGCGCGTTCATGCCGCCACCGCGGCCGAGATGATCCGGCCGTCGCGGACGGCGACGGTGCGCGTGCACCGGCCGGCGACCTCTGCGTCGTGGGTGACGACGATCAGGGTGCGTCCCTGACCGGTCGTCGACCACAGCAGCGCATCCATGACCTCATTCGAGGTGTGCGAGTCGAGGGCTCCGGTCGGTTCGTCGGCGAAGACCAGCTCGGCGCCGGTCGCCTGGGCGCGGGCGATGGCGACTCGCTGCGCCTGGCCACCCGAGAGCTCACCGATCCGACGATCCTCCATTCCCGCGAGCCCGAGGGCCGCGAGCCAGGATGCCGCGTGCTGCACGGCATCCGCGCGCTTCACGCCGTTGATCATCGAGGCGAGCGCGACGTTCTCGACGGCGGTGAGCTCCGGGATGAGCAGCCCCTGCTGGAAGACGAATCCGAACCTCTCCCTGCGCAGTCGTGAGCGGGCGCCCTCACCGAGCTCGTTGACCTCCATCGCCGCCCCGGCCGCCGGGCGGAAGGTGACCCGCCCCGAGTCCGGGGCGATGATACCGGCGAGCACATGCAGGAGCGTCGTCTTCCCCGAGCCCGACGCGCCCATGATCGCGACGGATTCACCGCGATGGATCGCGAGGTCGACCCCGGCGAGCGCTCGAGTGGAGCCGAAGCTCTTCGTGAGGGCGTGGGCTTCGATGACAGGTGGATCGGAGGTGGCGGCGTTCATGCTTCCAGCCTCGTCGGGGCCGGTAGCGGTGTCGTCGGCCCTGAGAATGAAGAGAGGGGACAGGATCTCATCCTGGAGGATGAGATCCTGCCCCCTCAACGTCGGTTCAGAGCTTCTTCTGCCACGCGCCCGCGTAGGAGACCGGCACGAAGCCGATCGCCTCGTTGATGTCGAGCATCGGACGGTTCTCCTCGGCGTTGAAGGTGGAGACCGTCGGGGACTCCGGCGCGAAGTCACGCCAGCGCAGCAGGTTCGCACACTTCACGATGGTCCCGAGGCGGTGGCCCCGATGCTCCTTCAGCACCAGGGTGCCGAGTTGGTGTGTCGTGGTCGACCGGTCGGCGCCGACGAGGAGTTCGTTGTAGGCGACGATCGTTCCGGACGGCACGTGTTCGACCGCCGAGACCGAGACCGTCTGTCCCGCGCCGGTCAGCCGGCGATCGCGACGGACGACTCGGTCTTCGTCCCAGTGCTCCGGATCGATCTCGAGTTCGCCCGTGGGAGCATCCGTCGAAAGCCGCGACAGTGCGGCGGCGTAACCCGCGCGCAGTTCGGGCGGAGTCGGCAGCGTCCACGAGAACTCCCGGTACGCCGCTCCGGCCGCGGCCTGCGCCGCAGCGAGCGCATTCTGCACGGCGGCGGTGTCGCCGTGCAGGTCGAAGGCGCTGTTCCGTTCCACCTGCTCGAAGCTGAAGGCGTTCGCCTCGAACAGATCCGACAGCCTCGTGGCCGGGACGCTTCCCCATCCCGTCTTCGGCGTCAGCGTCCGGTCCGACTCCGCCGGACGATGCAGCGTCCAGGTCTGCAGGATGTCGCGACCACGGGCGCGTGCCTCGGACTCCGCCAGGGAAAGCAGCGCCCCTTCCACTCCCTGTCCCCAGAACTCGCGCGGGACGAGGATGTCGATCTCCACGGTGCGAGCGCCCGCCTCCTGAGGGTACGAGGTCGTCACCATGCCGACCGTCACGCCTTCGCGGCGCGCGACGAACCCGCGGTTCACCGAGTCGGTGTCGTCGAGCCAGCCGAGGAGCAGCTGACCGGCGTTCGGTGAGAGGTCGGGCAGTCCGACCTCTTCGTCGCAGATCTGCCGGCTCAACTCGCCGTACGCGACGAAGTCGGCTGCATCGGCGGCGTCCAGCGTCGCCGGAACGGTGAGCGGCGTGATCGTCAGCGTGGTGGTGGTCGTCATGTCAGTACCTTCTTCCAGGCGCCCTCATAGGCGATGGGGGTGAAGCCGATGGCTTCGTTGATGGAGAGCATCGGCCGGTTCTCCTCGGCGTTGTACGTGAGGACGCGGGGAGACGCCGGAGCGACGCCGGCCCAGGACAGCAGTGCGGCGCACTTGACGAGCATGCCGAGGCGATGCCCGCGGTGCGTGGAGAGCACGAGGGTGTCCTGCTGATGCGTGACCGCGGTCAGGTCCTGGCCGATGGCCAGCTCGTTGAACGCGCACAGCTCGCCGGTGGCGATGTGCTCGGCTGCGGTGACCTGGACCGTCTGACCGCCGTCGAGGAAGCGCTGATCATGCCGGGCGACTCGCGCCGCGTCCCACTTCTCCTCGTCGAAGACGAGCTCGGCAGCGGGAACGTCCGTCGACATGCGCGACTTCATCCAGGCATAGCCCTCGATGCGCTCGGCCGGAGTCGGCAGCATCCACTGCACCACTCGGTAGCCGTCCGCGGCCGCCTGCGCCTGACGCATCAGGCCTGTGACGTGCTCGCGGGTCTTCTCGCCCAGCTCGAGCGAGCTCACCCTCTCGACCTGCTCGAGAGCGAACCCGTGACGCAGGTAGAAGCGCGCGACGTGATCGTGCGGGATGGTGCCGAATCCGGTCGGCGAGCTCAGCGTCGGCCCGGCGGAGGCGGGCTGTTCCGCCCACGACTGCAGGATCGAGCGGCCGTGCTCTCGAGCCGCGGCTTCGAGGTGCGGCCAGATGGCGGTGCCTATGCCCTGACCCCAGACGTGCGGGTGCAGCTCGATGAGCACATACGCGATGCGAGAGCCGGTATCCATCGGGAGATCGACCATGGCGCGGCCGACCATCTCCCGGCCGATGCGCACCGTCCAGATCAGGGTCTTCTCGTCCTCGTCGGAGGAGATGACCGGAAGCAGTTCCTCCGGTGTCATGTCCTGATCGTCGCGGCCGGTGATCGCCCGATAGACGGCGTTGCGCACCTCGGTGAATTCGCGCAGTTCGGCGGAGCCCGCTGCATCCGCCCGTGCCGGGGGCACGAACGGATGCAGCGTGGCGTTCTCCGTGAGCGGGATGCTCATTTCGGTGACCTCCAGGTCAGCGCAGCTGTCGCTGCAGGTCGTAGGTGAGCAGTGCGTACCGTTCCAGGGGCAGGCGGTTCCGCTCTTCGAGAAGCAGCAGACCCAGCTCCTGGGCACGTTCGGCGCGGCGCTCGGCGCGGCTCTGCGCCTGCTGCGCACGCAGCAGCAGCCAGACGCCGAGCCGGAGGGAGAGCCGATCCGTCAGTGCGAGTTCGCGACGGTCGGCCGGGACGGATATCTCGAGGACCGTGAGGTCCTGCGTATCGGGCGGATGGGATTCGCTGCGGGGCAGCGTGAGGGTGTTCACGAGTTTCTCGTTTCAGAGTCGGTTGTATACAGGTTGATGTGCGTTATGCACGGGTGCGCAGAGGATGCGCGGGGTGCGCAGGATGCGCGGCGGATCGCAGGATGCGGGGCGCGACGCAGGATGCGTCGGGCGTGGATGTGCTGCTCGTTGCGGAGCATGCAGGATCGACGATCCGAAGACCAGTCGATGGCGGTGGTGCCGGCAGGGCGGAGAAGGCCCGTACGGGCAGAGTTCTCGCGCCGAACTTGCTAAGCGACCGTGACGAGACGGAAGCTGGGGTCGGTCACCGAGAAGGCGGTGCGCAGCGCAAAGGCGCTGTACGCGACAAGGCCTGGGGCCTGTCTACGAGCAGTTGTGATCATCATCGGTAACCTCCTTTCACAGCGATCCGAGCAGTCACGCTAGCGAACGTCTGGTGTGTTCGTCAAGCATCGATCGGCGAGTCCGGTACCGTGAAGTCGTGATCCGTCCTCGAACCCCGCGCAGCAGCGCCAGATGAGCAGGCTGTCCGCATGCATCTGAAGAGCCTGACGCTCAAGGGATTCAAGTCGTTCGCGCAGCCGACGAGCTTCGTCTTCGAACCGGGCGTGACCTGCATCGTCGGTCCGAACGGGTCTGGCAAGTCGAATGTCGTCGACGCGCTCGCCTGGGTGATGGGCGAGCAGGGAGCCAAGACACTCCGCGGCGGCAAGATGGAGGACGTCATCTTCGCCGGCACCTCCACGCGAGGACCGCTCGGCCGGGCCGAAGTCCAGCTGACGATCGACAACAGTGACGGCCTGCTGCCGATCGAGTACGCCGAGGTGACGATCAGCCGGACGCTGTTCCGCAACGGCTCCAGCGAGTACGCGATCAACGGCGAGAACTGCCGCCTGCTCGACGTGCAGGAACTGCTCAGCGACTCCGGCCTCGGACGCGAGATGCACGTCATCGTCGGCCAGGGCCGGCTGGACACCGTGCTGCAGGCGTCACCGGAGGATCGCCGCGGATTCATCGAAGAGGCCGCCGGCATCCTCAAGCACCGGCGCCGCAAGGAGAAGACTCTCCGCAAGCTCGATGCGATGGAGGCGAACCTCACCAGGCTCAGCGATCTCGCGGGGGAGATCCGCCGTCAGCTCAAGCCGCTCGGGCGGCAGGCGGAGATCGCCAGGGAAGCACAGACGATCGCTGCCGTCGTGCGCGACGCCAAGGCGCGGCTCTTCGCCGACGACGTCGTGGCGCTGCGCACAGCGCTCGCGGATCACACCCGCACGGAGCACGAACGTCACACCGAGCGCCTGGTCCTCTCCGATCAGGCAGAAGGAGTGCGGGCGGGCATTCTGCGGCTCGAGCAGGATCAGAATTCAGTCGCGGTCGACAAGGCACGCGGCATCGCATTCGGGCTCGAGCAGGCGCAGGAGCGGATGCGCGGGCTGTTCACGCTCGCCAATCAGCGGCTCGCGCTGCTGGGCTCCGAGGAAGACGATGCGGCCGTCACAGCCGTCACCGTGACCCAGAGCACGATCGACGAGGCGAAGGACGAGATCACCGAGATCGCCGCGGGGCTCGGCGATGCGCAGGATGCTGCGGCCGCAGCCAGTCGCGAGGTCGTGAATGCCAGGGCAGAACTCGACACGCTCGACGTGGACATCGCCGAACAGAGCGCCCTGGTCTCCGAGTACGACATGCGCCTCAGCGCGCTGCGGGGCACGGCGGATGCGGCGGCCTCCGCGCTGGCCGCGGTCCGTGGAGCGGTTCTGCGGCAGGAGAACGCATTGGAGGCGGCGAACACTCGCCGCCGCGAGGCGGCGGACGCACTGGACGCCATCGAGCTCGCAGAGGCGCCGGAGGGCACGGCAGCCGAGCATTCGGCCGCATACGAGAGTGCTCAGCGTGCGGCGACGGCGGCGGAGGGCGAGCGGGAGACCCTGCGGGAACGTCTGCACGCTGCTGAGCGGGAGGTCGATGCGCTGACGGCGAAGGCGGCGGCCCTCGGCAGCGCCCTTGCGATCTCGGGCGGCGCGGCGGAGATCGTCAAGGCCGGTGGGGACGGAGTACGCGGCCTCGTCGGCGACTCTGTGCAGGTGCGTGCCGGATTCGAGGCGGCTGTGGCGGCTGTGCTCGGCTCCCTGGCCGAGGGTGTGCTCGTCGACGGCGCGTCCGACGCCTTCGCCCTGGCCGCGGATGCCGCCGAGCAGCGCAGGGGAGTGGTCGACTTCGTGATCGCCGAAGCGCTGCGACCGACGGTGGATCTGCCGCGGATCGCCGGCGTGACGCCGGCCGTCGACACGGTGACGGCCCCGGACGGGGTGCTCGGCATCCTCTCGCATGTGCTCATCGCCGACGACCTCGATGCTGCGCGTGCCGCGCGGAGCGCGCTGGACTCCACCGGCGACACCACCACGACGATCGTCACGATCACCGGCGACGTGATCACGGCGCAGACTCTGCGCACCAGCTCAGGAGGCGAGCGATCACGGCTCGAACTCGCAGCTGAGCGCGATGCGGCGTCCGAGCGGCTCGCCGAGGTCCAGGTCATCGTCGATTCCCTCCGCGAGGCGCGCGAAGACGCGAATGAGGCGGTCGAGACGACGAGGCGGAATGCGAAGGAGGCGCTGCGGCTCCTCCGTGAGCACGACGCCGCCCTCGCAAGCCACGCCGAGCACGTGAACCGGGTCACGGTGCGCCATGAGTCGGCTGTCGCCGAATGCGAGCGGCTCGAATCCGGGCTCGGTCAGGCCCAGGCGGCTGTCGCGGATGCTGAGGCGAAGGCCGAGAAGGCGAAGGGAGAGCTCGACGACGCGATATCCGCTCCGCGCCCTGTGCTCGACGCGTCCGCCCGCGACGGCCTGCTCGAGGCTCTCGAGCAGGCACGGGAGGGCGAAGTGCGCGCCCGGCTGGAGATCGAGACGCTGCGCGAGCGCGTGCGTGCTGCGCAGGCGCGGGTCGCCGGCCTCGAGCGCCAGCGCGAGCACGAGCGCGATGCAGCTGCCGAGGCCGCTCGCCGCGCGGTGATCCGGCGTGCACAGCGCCAAGCTGCATCCGGAGTGGTCGAGGAGCTGCCCAGGATCCTCGATTCGCTCGACCGGTCGGTCACCGAGGCACGCGTGGCGCTCTCAGAAGCCGAGACAGCACGCTCCGCGCAGAACGAGGAACTCACCGCGCTCCGTGCACAGGAGACGTCACTGCGGGAACGGCTGGCCGGGCTCACCGAGAGCGTGCACGGACTCGAACTGCAGATCCACGAGAAGAAGCTGCATCTGACGAGCCTGCTCGAGCGGGTGGCGTCCGAACTCGCCCTCGACGAGGACATCCTCGTCGCGGAATACGGGCCGGATCAGGCGGTGCCGCGCGATCCCCTCGCCGTCGTCGAGGACGGCGCTGACGACGACACCGCCATTCCCTTCGATCGCCGCATCCAGGAGCGCCGACTCGCCGAGGCGGAGCGCAAGCTCGCTCAACTGGGACGCGTCAACCCGCTCGCCCTGGAGGAGTTCGCAGCGCTCGAGCAGCGTCATGCGTTCCTCACCGAGCAGCTCGCCGACCTCACGCAGACGCGTCAGGATCTGCTCACGATCATCGCCGACCTCGACGAGCGTATGCAGACGATCTTCGCGGACGCCTTCGAAGACACCCAGCGGGCCTTCGGCGAGGTGTTCCCGCTCCTCTTCCCCGGTGGTTCGGGCAGCATCTGGCTCACCGATCCAGAGAACATGCTCACCACGGGCATCGAGGTCTCGGTGCGCCCCGTCGGGAAGAAGATCGAGCGGCTCTCGCTGCTGTCCGGCGGCGAGCGGTCGCTCGCGGCCGTCGCGCTTCTCGTCGCGATCTTCAAGGCGCGCCCGAGCCCGTTCTACATCCTCGATGAGGTCGAGGCGGCACTCGACGATGCGAACCTCGGGCGCCTGCTCACGGTGTTCGAGCAGCTCCGCGAGAGCTCGCAGCTTCTGGTGATCACGCACCAGAAGCGCACGATGGAGATCGCCGACGCGCTGTACGGCGTGTCCATGCGCCAGGACGGCGTCTCCGCCGTCGTCGGCCAGCGCGTCGGCGACCGCGCCGCCGCTCGCTGAGCCGCGGCGCTCACCTTCAGGGCTCGAGTGACGCCCGGACGGCGTCTGCGCCGCGCCGACCCGCGCACGAAGACCCGTTCGCGGATCATCCCAGGATGCTACCCGTAGGCTGGAGCCATGGCGGAGAAGTCTTGGTCCCTCGGTCGCGCTCTGCGCGGCATGTTCGTCAAACCCACCATCGACGAGACGACGTGGGAGGACCTCGAGACCGCACTCATCACCGCCGACTTCGGTCCTGACATCAGCGAGCGGGTAGTCGAGGAGCTGCGTGAGAAGGTCGACCGCTACCGGACGACGGATCCGCAGGATCTCCACCGGATGCTGCGCGAGACGCTCGAGGAGCACTTCGCCAAGTTCGACACCACGCTCAAGCTCACCGAGCGTCCTGCCGTGGTGCTCGTGGTCGGCGTGAACGGCGTCGGCAAGACGACCACGATCGGCAAGTTCACGAAGTTCCTGCGCGGCTACCAGCGCAGCGTCGTGGTGGGTGCGGCGGACACCTTCCGCGCCGCCGCCGTCGATCAGCTCGCTACCTGGGCGCAACGCGGGGGAGCAGCGATAGTCCGCCCCCAGCAGGAGGGTCAGGACCCGGCGTCCGTCGCGTATCAGACCGTCGAGTTCGCCCAGCGCGAGGGCATCGAGATCGCGATCATCGACACCGCCGGCCGTCTGCACACCAAGGGCGGGCTGATGGACGAGCTGTCCAAGATCCGTCGGGTCATCGAGAAGCAGGCGCCCATCAGCGAGGTGCTGCTGGTTCTGGATGCCACCACCGGCCAGAACGGCGTCCTGCAGGCCGAGGCCTTCCTCGAGCACGCGGGAGTGACCGGTCTTGTGCTCACGAAGCTCGACGGCTCCGCGAAGGGCGGCTTCGTCCTGGCGGTGCAGGAGCGCACCGGCATCCCGGTGAAGCTCCTCGGGCAGGGCGAGGGGATCGACGATCTCACCGGTTTCACCCCGCATGTCTTCGTCTCCACCCTCGTCAACTGACGACGGGACTACCGCGGCACCCAAGAGACTGGTTTCATAGCGTTATGGCGATCGAACACGACTACTTCGGACTCCTCTCGTCGGGGCCCGACGGATCGATCTTCTGGTCCGAGACGGTGGAGCTCGGTGACCAGTCGGTCACCGTCGACCTCACCGCCCCTGACCAGGAGGACGTATCGCCTGAGGCTCTCGACATCGCCGCATCCCTCATCTCCGGTCTGGAGAATGTGGACGCAGTGGCGCGACGCGGAATGCTCGCCGAGGTCGATGACCGGGCCAGTGAGGTAACCGAGTACATCCTGCAGCAGCAGGAGGTGTACGGCGAGGAACTGGCCGAGGTGCTCGTCGACGTCAGCGGTGACCCGGCGGTCGACATCATCCGCTCGCTCCGCCTGATGAGCATGACGATCCTCGCCGATGAGCACGGCGGCTCGGAGCCGTTCGCGGTTCTCGAATATGCGCTGGATGCCGACTCGACCGACGACGTACTGCTCGTGAATCTCGGATCCGACGGCAGCGTGCAGTCGGTGATGAGCGCGGACTGACCTGCGTCAGACCGCCTGCGCGAAGCCCAGGTCGGCGCTCTCCGCGATGTGTGCGAGGTGCGGCGGGATCTCGCGGCCCTTGGACGCCATCGACTGCGCCCACAGGCGTCCCGCACGGTACGACGACCGCACCAGCGGGCCGGCGAGCACGCCGAGGAAGCCGATCCGCTCCGCCTCCTCCTTGAACTCCACGAATTCGGCGGGCTTCACCCAGCGGGAGACCGGCAGATGCCGAGGGGTCGGACGCAGGTACTGCGTGATCGTGATGATGTCGCACCCGGCGTCGTGAAGGTCCTGCAGCGCCTGAACGACCTCCTCCGGTTCCTCGCCCATGCCGAGGATCAGGTTCGACTTGGTGATGAGACCCGCTTCGTGGCCCTGTGTGATCACGCTCAGGGATCGCTCGTACGTGAACGCGGGGCGGATCCTCTTGAAGATGCGCGGAACCGTCTCGACGTTGTGCGCGAAGACCTCGGGGCGGGCATCGAAGATCTGCCCCAGGAAGGCCGGGTCGGCGTTGTGCTCGTTGGCGAGCAGCTCGACGCCGGTGTTCGGATTCAGCTCATGGATCTTCCGCACCGTCTCGGCGTTGAGCCACGCACCGGTGTCTGGGAGATCGTCGCGGGCCACACTCGTGACCGTCGCGTAGCGCAGGCCCATCTGCCGCACGCTCTCGGCGACACGACGCGGCTCATCGGTGTCGTAGTCGTCGGGCTTGCCGGTGTCGATCTGGCAGAAGTCGCAGCGCCGCGTGCACTGGGAGCCCCCGATGAGGAACGTCGCCTCCTTGTCCTCCCAGCACTCGAAGATGTTCGGGCAGCCTGCCTCCTGACAGACCGTGTGCAGTCCCTCTTCCTTCACCAGGGAGTGCAGGGCCGTGTACTCGGGACCCATCTTCGCCTTGGTGCGGATCCACTCGGGCTTGCGCTCGATCGGCGTCTCCGCGTTGCGGATCTCGAGGCGCAGGAGCTTGCGTCCCTCCGGGACGGCGACGCTCATGCGGCGACCCCCGCGTACTCGGCGAGGAACGCGGTCGTCACGCTGTCGACGACGTCGGCGGGGGAGACATCAGCGCCGACCACCTCGCTCACGGTCGTCACACCGGCATCCGTGATGCCGCAGGGGATGATCCCGCGAAAGCCGGCGAGGGTGTTGTCGCAGTTGATCGCGAAACCGTGCATGGTCACTCCTTGCTGAACGCGCACGCCGATCGCGGCGACCTTGTCCTCGGAGAGCGGTCGGCGCACCCACACCCCGCTGCGACCCTCGACCTGGTACCCGTCGACGCCGAACGGGCGGAGCACGTCGATGAGGATCCGCTCCAACCGTCGTACGTGCGCCACGACGTCCATCGGCTCGGGCAGTCGCACGATGGGGTAGCCGACGAGCTGCCCGGGGCCGTGCCAGGTGATCTTGCCGCCGCGGTCGACGTCGATCACGGGCGTGCCGTCCTGCGGACGCTCCTGCGGCTCGGTGCGCTTTCCGGCGGTGTACACGGCTTCGTGCTCCAGCAGGATCAGTGTGTCAGGGCGGCTGCCGTCGACGACGCCCGCATGGACGCGTCGCTGCAGGTCCCAGCCGTCGGTGTACGGGACGAACTCCGGCGCGATGCCGGCGTTGAGGATGTCGAGCATGCTCGCAGGCCCTCTTTCAGTCATTAGTTGGATGCGGTCTAACAATACTCCTCCGTGCCCGGCTCGGCTCGTGGCGCGACGCGCGGTAGCGTGAGGGGATGACCAGCACGAGTCGGGCGGGGCGCCCCAAGGTGTCTTCGCGCGAGACACTCGCCGAAGCGGCGTGCGAGCTCTTCCTCGAGCGTGGTTACGACGCGACGTCCGTCGCGGACATCACGCAGCGAGCTGGCGTCAGCCGGTCGAGCTTCTTCAACTACTTCTCCTCCAAGAGCGACGTGCTCTGGTCGGGGCTGGATGAGCGGATGAACGAGGCGATCGCCTCCCTGGAACTGCTCGGACCGGATGCCGGGGGTGATGCCGTGCGCGGCATCCTGCTTCTGATCGTCCGGGACTTCGCGCCTGATCCTCTCGCTTTGGCGCTGCGCAACGCGGCCGCGATGGGGCTCCAGGAGGAACTGGTGCGCGACACCGGGCTGCGGCACGCCCGGCTCGCGGCTGCGATCGCATCGGCCGCCACCGCATCCGGGATAGACGTGATCCGCGCCGACGTCCTCGGTGCGGCCTATGCCGCCGCGGTGCTGTCCTCTCTGCGGTTCTGGGCCGAGCACGGAGCGGGTCAGAGCCCGCCTGACGCGGCGTTGCGGAACGCCTTCGCGGTGATCCACGACCTCCCGTGGGGGATCTGAAGGCCATCCGAAGCGTGAATGCGACGCGATCTCGCGTGCGCAAGATGGGCTCCGAGCGGCGCTGAGCGTGGCGGCGCCGCTCGCGTAAGATTGATCGCACCATGGCAACCTTTGGCACGCTCTCCGATCGGCTCACCGAGACCTTCCGCAATCTGCGCACGAAGGGAAAGCTCACCGCGGCCGACGTCGACGGCACCGTGCGCGAGATCCGTCGTGCACTCCTCGATGCGGACGTCGCGCTCATCGTCGTCAAGGACTTCACCGCGAAGGTGCGCGAGCGCGCACTCGGCGACGAGGTCAGCAAGGCGCTGAACCCGGCACAGCAGGTCGTGCAGATCGTCAACGAAGAGCTCGTCGCGATCCTCGGCGGCGAACAGCGCCGGCTGCAGTTCGCGAAGACCGCGCCGACGGTGATCATGCTCGCCGGCCTCCAGGGATCGGGCAAGACGACGTTCGCCGGCAAGCTCGCGAAGCAACTGGAGAGCGAAGGGCACACGCCGCTTCTCGTCGCTGCCGACCTTCAGCGCCCCAACGCGGTGAACCAGCTGCAGGTCGTCGCGGAGCAGGCCGGAGCCACCGTCTACGCCCCCGAGCCCGGCAACGGCGTCGGGGACCCGGTCAAGGTCTCCCGCGACGGCGTCGAGCACGCTCGTCGCCACCAGCACGACGTCGTCATCATCGACACGGCAGGACGCCTCGGCGTCGACGCGGAGCTGATGAAGCAGGCGTCCGACATCCGCAAGGCCACGAATCCGGATGAGGTCCTGTTCGTCATCGACGCGATGATCGGTCAGGACGCCGTGAACACGGCGAAGGCCTTCCAGGAGGGCGTCGACTTCACCGGCGTCGTCCTCTCGAAGCTCGACGGCGACGCCCGTGGCGGTGCGGCTCTGTCCGTGGCATCCGTCACCGGCCGTCCGATCATCTTCGCCTCCACTGGCGAGCGTCTCGAGGATCTCGAGCCCTTCCACCCCGACCGCATGGCGAGCCGTATCCTCGATCTCGGCGATATCCTGACCCTCATCGAGCAGGCCCAGCAGGCCTTCGATGAGGAAGAGGCCATGAAGATGGCCGAGAAGCTCGCGACCGAGCAGTTCACCCTGGAGGACTTCCTCGACCAGCTTCAGCAGATGAAGAAGATGGGCTCGATGAAGAAGATGCTGGGCATGCTCCCCGGCATGGGCCAGATGAAGCAGCAGCTGGAGAACTTCGACGACCGTGAGATCGACCGCACCGAGGCGATCATCCGTTCGATGACGCCCGGCGAGCGGCGCAACCCGAAGGTTCTCAACGGCTCTCGGCGGCTGCGCATCGCGCGCGGTTCCGGTATGACGGTGACCGACGTGAATCAGCTCGTACAGCGCTTCGAGCAGGCCGCCAAGATGATGAAGACCGTCGCGCGCGGCGGCACCCCGAACATCCCCGGAATGGGTGCGATGCCCGGAATGGGACGCCCCGGAGCCTCGTCGAAGCGGGGCAAGAAGGGCAAGTCGTCTGGCGGTTCCCGATCCGGCAACCCGGCCAAGCGGGCGGCGGAGAACGCCGGGCTGCCGACCGGTCAGCCCACGGGCTCCGGATTCGGCCTGGGCGGCGGCGCGGCGCAGGCACCGAGCGAGGCCGACCTCGCCGAGATCCAGAAGCTCTTCGGCAAGGGCTGAGCAGGCTCAGCGGCCGACTGTGAGAACCGTCGCCGCGACCGGGTCGGCCAGGGGAGGTTGCGTGGTCCTGGCCGAGCGGGCGAAGAACTGCCCGCCGATCAGGGCGAGGAGTGCGATCCCGAAGCCGATCGCCTGAACCGGCGTGAAGGACTCGCCGGCGACCAGCGTCCCCAGGAGCGTCGCAACGACGGGGGAGAGCAGCGCGAGCAGGCCGGGTGCGATCACGGGGAGCTTCTGGATTCCGCTGAACCAGAGCGCGTATGCGATGATTCCACCAGCCGTCGCCAGCCACAGATAGCCCAGCACCGCTTCTCCGCTGATCGAGGCGGGCGTCCCCTCGATGAGAAGTGCGAGCGGAAGCAGGAGGAGCCCTCCCGCGGAGAGCTGCCACCCCGCGTAGGCGACGGGCCCGACGCCGACGGGCCGTCCCCAGCGCTTCGTGAGGATCATGCCGAGGCCGGTGGCCGTCACGCCACCCAGCGCGGACAGGATGCCCAGAGCATCGAGGCGCGCGGCAGGGCCCAGCACGATGAGGGCGACACCACCGGCTCCGGTCACGGCTGCTGCCGCCGTCATCGGCCTGATCCGTTCTTTCAGGACCAGTGCCCCGAGCGAGAGCACGATGAGCGGCTGAGCACCGGCCAACGCTGCGGCGACGCCGCCGGGAAGACGTTCGGCGGCGAGGAAGAGGAGAGGAAAGAACGCTGCGATGTTGAGCGCGCCCAGTACGAACGACTTGAGCCACCAGCCGCCGCGCGGAAGGGTCCGGCTGATGGCGACCGCGAGGAGACCGGCGGGTAGGGATCGGAGAAGTCCGGCGAACATCGGATGCCCGACGGGAAGCAGCTCAGTGGTGACGAGGTAGGTCGTGCCCCATGCGATCGGGGCGAGGGCGGTGATCAGCACGATGGTCAGGCGGTTCATGGCTCCAGCCTGCGCGACCAGAAGCCATGAGTCCAACGCATGGTTGTCACGCTATCCATGAACCGCCATCATTGATGCATGGACCTCCGGCAACTGCGCTACGTCGTCGAGGTGGCCGATGCCTTGAGCTTCACCCGCGCTGCCGAGAGATGCTTCGTGACCCAGTCGGCGCTGAGTCACCAGGTATCGGCGCTGGAGCGCGAGATCGGAGACAGGCTGTTCGCCCGGTCGAGCAGAAGCGTCCGGCTGACCGAACCCGGCGAGGCATTCGTCCGACAGGCGAGGATCGCGGTGGCTGCCGCGGACGCTGCCCGTGAGGATGCGGCAGCGGCAGCCGGCCGCGTCGTCGGCACGCTCCGCCTCGGAGTGATCCCGACGGTCACGGCCGTCGATCTGCCGGCTCTCCTCGTGCGGTTCCGCGCCGAGCATCCCGTCGTGCGGGTGGAGCTCCAGGTCGGCAACAGCGACGCCCTCGTCTCGGCCGTACAG
Organism: Microbacterium aurantiacum; assembly: GCF_002872075.1. GTDB lineage: Bacteria > Actinomycetota > Actinomycetes > Actinomycetales > Microbacteriaceae > Microbacterium > Microbacterium aurantiacum_A. Next base: position 221,942 of record NZ_PGGU01000005.1, read on the forward strand.
CGAGGAGACCTCGACATCGCGCTCCTCGGGTTGCGCGAAGACAGTGTTCCGACAGGGGTGGACGTGCGCGCGCTCTCGCGCGAGCGCCTCGTGGTCGCTCTTCCACGCGGTCATCGTCTCGCCGGCCGCGATGCCGTGCTGGCCGACCTCGCCGGTGAGGTCTTCGCGGATTTTCCCGCGGGGACCTCGGGGCGGGCGCAGAGCGATGCCGCGTTCGCCGCTGCCGGCCTCAGTCGCGACGTCGCCTTCGAGGCGGATTCTGCGACCCTCATCCTGGGGCTGGTGGCGGCCGGCCTCGCCGTCACGCTCCTCCCGCCGGGCACCGTCGAGACATCGAATGCAGACGTGGTGCCCGAGCAGGTGCTCGACGGACCCTACCGTGTCGAGTATGTCGCCTGGGGGGCGAGGTCACCTCGCAGCGTGGCACGAGCCTTCCTCGCCGCACTCGACTGAGGGCGCCGCCGTAATCGCGAAAGAGGGCGGACCCGGAGTATTCTCCGAGCCCGCCCTCTCAGCGATGCGAGATCACTTCACGTCGTCGTCGACCCAGTCCATCGACTTCGTGACGGCCTTGCGCCACAGACGCAGCTGGCGGTCGCGCTCGGCGGCGTCCATCGACGGCTCCCAGCGCTTGTCCTCCTGCCAGTTGGCGGACAGGTCGTCCAGGCCGTTCCAGAACCCGACGGCGAGTCCGGCTGCGTAAGCCGCACCCAGCGCCGTGGTCTCGGCGACGACCGGACGGACGACCGGCACGCCGAGGATGTCCGCCTGGAACTGCATGAGCGCGTCATTGGCGACCATGCCGCCGTCGACCTTGAGCTCGGTCAGGTCCACACCGGCATCCGCGTTGACCGCGTCGAGCACGTCGCGCGTCTGGTAGGCGACGGCCTCCAGCGCGGCGCGCGCGATGTGGTTCTTGTTCGCGTAACGGGTGAGGCCGACGATCGCGCCACGAGCATCCGGGCGCCAGTACGGCGCGAACAGACCGGAGAACGCCGGGACGATGTACACCCCGCCGTTGTCCTCGACCTGCTTGGCGAGTTCCTCGACCTCGGGAGCCGAGCCGATGATGCCGAGCTGATCGCGCAGCCACTGGATCAGCGAGCCGGTGACGGCGATCGAGCCCTCGAGCGCGTAGTGCGTCGGTGCATCGCCGAGCTTGTAGCCGACGGTGGTGAGCAGTCCGTTCTTCGAGTGGACGATCTCCTCGCCCGTGTTGAAGATCAGGAAGCAGCCGGTGCCGTAGGTGTTCTTGCTCTCACCGGTCTGGAACGCCGCCTGCCCGAACGTCGCGGCCTGCTGGTCGCCCAGGATGCCGGCGATCGGGGTCTCGCGCAGCAGCGAGGAGTCCTCGCCCCTGCCGTAGACCTCGGACGACGAGCGGATCTCCGGCATCATCGAGCGCGGCACACCGAACGCCTCGAGGATGTCGTCGCGCCACTCGAGCGTCTCGAGATCCATGAACATCGTGCGAGACGCGTTGGTGACGTCGGTGGCGTGAACGCCGCCGTCGACGCCGCCGGTCAGGTTCCACAGCACCCAGCTGTCGGTCGTGCCGAACAGCAGGTCCCCGGCTTCCGCCTTCTCGCGTGCGCCGTCCACGTTCTCCAGGATCCAGGTGATCTTGGTGCCGGAGAAGTAGGTCGCCAGCGGAAGGCCGACGATCTGCTTGAACCGCTCGACGCCGCCGTCGGCCGCGAGGCGGTCGACGATCGGCTGCGTGCGAGTGTCCTGCCAGACGATCGCGTTGTAGACCGCCTCACCGGTGGTCTTGTCCCACACGACCGCCGTCTCGCGCTGATTGGTGATGCCGATCGCGGCGATGTCGTGCCGGGTGAGGTCGGCCCGGCTCAGGGCCTGGCCGATGACCTCCTGGACGTTGCGCCAGATCTCGGCGGGATCGTGCTCGACCCAGCCGGCGCGCGGCAGGATCTGCTCGTGCTCCTTCTGGCCGGTCTCGACGATGCTGCCCTTCTTGTCGAAGATGATCGCGCGGCTGGACGTGGTTCCCTGATCGATGGCGATGATGTAATCAGCCATGGTTGTTCTCCTTTGAAGTCAGAGTGATGAACAGCGGACGGATCACGCGAGCCCGAGCAGCGCCGGGGCTGCGAGAGCGGCGAGCACGCCACCGATGAGCGGACCGACGACCGGAACCCACGAGTAGGACCAGTCGCTGGAACCCTTGCCCTTGATCGGGAGGATGGCGTGGGCGATGCGCGGGCCGAGGTCACGGGCCGGGTTGATCGCGTAGCCGGTCGGACCACCGAGCGAGGCGCCGATGCCGACGACGAGCAGGGCGACGGGCAGTGCGCTGAGCGGGCCGAGGCCGCCGGGCGTACCGATCTCGATGTCGCCGTAGTCGGCGAAGGCGAAGATCACGAAGACCAGCACGAACGTGCCGACGACCTCGGTGACTAGGTTCCAGCCGTACGAGCGGATGGCAGGTCCGGTCGAGAAGACTCCGAGCTTGTTCGCCGGGTCCTCCTCGAGGTCGAAGTGCTGCTTGTAGGCAGCCCAGCACACGACCGCACCGAGGATCGCACCGAGCAGCTCAGCGCCGGCGGCGACGAGGAACATCGTGAACGAGATCTTGCCGGCGACCAGGAGGCCGATGCCGACAGCGGGGTTGAGGATCGCGCCGGAGTATGCCGAGACGAGCACACCGGCGAAGACCGCGAGGCCCCATCCCCAGTTGATCATCAGGAACCCGCCGCCGAACCCCTTGTTCTTCGCCAGCACGACGTTGGCGACGACGCCGCAGCCGAGCAGGACGAGCATTGCAGTGCCCACCAGCTCCGAGAGGAAGTAGAGACCGAGATTGACTTCAGTCATGTCTTCATTGACCTTTCTTGCGTGTCATGGCCCCTCTGCCATGGCACTTGTTAGTGAACGTCGCAAGGAGGGCGACGGTCGGATCTCTCGTCAGCCGCGGGTGCGGGAAGAGAGCGTGAGTCCATGCCGCTCATTGAGCAGCGTACGGGTCTGGTCCACCTCTGCGTCGTGGCGGGTGCGATCCCAGCCGAGCAGTTGTGCGAGCGCATCGGCCAGTTCGTCGAGCACGGCGATATCGGCGTGCCCGGTGAAGGCGATGCTGGTGCGGCGGAGGATGACGTCCTCGAGCCGGGCGACGAGTTCGTTCTCGACCATCCATGCCAGTTCGCGCGTGGACAGGTCGCCTCCCGCGAGGGGAGCATCGTCGCCCTGCTCGATGAACGCCCACACATCTGCCGCGCGCGTCCCGTAGCGGGTGAGGAGCTTCTCGGCCCGGTCTCCGGCCCCGGGCAGGTTCTCCTGGATCCAGATGCGCCGCGCCTTGGTCGTGCGCGGGAAGTCACGGCCGCCACCGATCGGAACACCAGCGGTGGATACGGTGCGCGTGCGTCCCAGCAGGCCGAGCACCACATCGGAGAGGGATTCGCCGAGAGCCCGGAAGGTCGTCCATTTGCCGCCGACGAGGCTGACCAGGGGAGCGGCGCCTTTGTCGTCGACCTCGATGCGGTAGTCCCTGGACACGAAGCCGGGGGCGGTGTCCTCGTGGCGGGGGAGCGGGCGGATACCCGAGAAGCGGTACACGATCTGATCACGCGACACGTCGATCTGCGGGAAGACGTGGTGGATCAGGGCGAAGAAGTAGTCGACCTCCTCCTCCGTGCACACCGGGACTTCGCGGGGATCGGCGTCGATGTCGGTCGTGCCGACGAGAACCTTGCCCTTGAGCGGGTAGATGAGCACGATGCGTCCGTCGGAGTGCTCGAAGAAGATCTCCCGGCCCCGGGTGGCGTCGAGGAGCTCGGGGTGATCGAGCACGATGTGCGATCCCTTGGTGCCACCCATGAAGCGGGTGTCGGCGCCGAGGGCGTCGTTCGTGAGATCGGTCCAGGGACCGGACGCGTTCACCACGACGTCTGCCACCACGGTGAACTCGGTGCCGCTCTCGCGATCACGCAGCACGACCTTGTCTCCGTCGCGGCCGATCGCCTCGACGTAGTTGAGCGCATGTGCGCCGGCGTGCGCTGCACGCCCGTCCTGCAGGACGTCGAGCGCGAGACGCTCCGGGTCGTGCATCGAGGCGTCGTAGTAGGTGGCGGTGTACTTGATCTGCGGGTCGAGCGAAGGCAGCTCGGCCAGTGAGCGCTTCCGGCCGAGGAAGCGATGGCGGGGAACCATGCCGCCGTCACGCGAGAACGTGTCGTAGATCATCAGCCCGACCTTGATGAGGAACGCCCCGCGCTCCTGCGGCTTTCCGCTCTTGTGAGTGAGGAACCGCAGCGGAGCCGAGAGGATGCCGGAGAAGGTCGAGTAGATCGGGATCGTCGTCTCGAGGGGCTTCACATAATGCGGAGCGATCTTCAGGAGGCCGTTGCGCTCCTGGACGGATTCGCGCACCAGGCGGAACTCGCCGTTCTCCAGGTAGCGGATGCCGCCGTGGATCATGTGGCTCGATGCCGAGGAAGCACCCGACGCGAAGTCGCCACGTTCGACCAGGACGACATCGACGCCCTGAAGGGCCAGATCGCGGAAAGTGGAGATTCCGTTGATGCCTGCGCCGATCACCAGGACGGACGTGCGTCCCGATTCGCGGACCGCGCGGACTTCGGCGCGTTCCGCTGATGAGTGTGTCGAATCGATCATCCTCGACCCCTTCTTCCTTGCTTGCGACCAGCATCGACCCGCACGACCACGGCGCGCAACCCCAGTGCACATATGTGCAAGGATCGACGGTGAGGAGGTCTTCATGGCGCATCCGGACGCGCAACCGCAGGAGGCGAAGCTGATCGCCGCGCTCACCGCCGCGCAGCTCTACTACATGCAGGACAAGACCATGGAGGTGATCGCACGGGAGCTGCGAACCTCCCGCTCATCGGTGTCGCGCCTGCTGAGTTTCGCCCGGGAGAGCGGCCTCGTGGACATCCGCATCAACTCGCCGCTGGAGAGGCTCGGCATGCTCGAGCAGCGCATCCGCGACCGTTACCGCGTCGCGGCGCACGTCGTCCCGATGCCGGAGATCGTGAGCGAGATGGAGCGGCTGGAGCGCGTCGCACTCACAGCCGGACGGCTGCTCTCGCAGTTCGTCGACTCCAACATGATCATCGGGATCGCGTGGGGGTCGACCATCAGCGCTGTCAGTCGCGGGCTCACGCAGAAGGAGACGCACAACACGACATTCGTGCAGCTCAACGGCGCCGGGAACACGCAGACCAGCGGCGTGGAGTACTCGAGCGACATCCTGCAGCGTTTCGGAAGCGCCTTCGGTGCGCAGGTTCAGCAGTTCCCGGTGCCGGCCTTCTTCGACGATCCCTCGACGCGCGAAGCGATGTGGCGCGAGCGCAGCACGCTGCGGGTGCTGGATCTCCAATCCAAGATGGACATCGCGGTGTTCAGTCTTGGCTCGCCCTCGGCAGAGGTGCCGAGCCGCGTCTACGTCGGCGGTTACCTCGGACGCGAGGACTACCGCTCCCTTCGAGAGGATCGGGCGATCGGCGATGTGGCGACGGTGTTCTTCCGCGCGGACGGCACGTGGAAGGACATCCGAGTCAACGCCCGTGCCACCGGGCCAGGGCTCGATCGCCTCCGCCGCGTGCCTCGCCGGGTGTGCGTCGTCTCGGGGGTGCCCAAGCTGGTCAGCCTTCGTGCGGCGATCGCCGCGGAACTCGTCACCGACGTCGTACTCGATGAAGGCCTGGCCCGTCAGCTGCTGGAGGGCTGAGTCCGGATCAGAGGCGGCTCCTCGGCGACGGATGACTCCGGGCCGGAGCGGAACTCGCGGATGAGATGCTGCACGACGGCACCGAGGTCGCCGTCCGCGGCATCCGCCGCTGCGAGCTGCCGGGCGTAGCTCGCACCGCTGTCGAGGATCGAAGCGATGCCGCCGAACTCGCGGCTGCATTCGAGGTCGCGCGCGATCGGCGCGAGTTCGGAGAGAGTCAGGGCGAGGTGCTCACGCACCGGCAGCTGGTTGCCGGCAGCGTCCACGATCACTCGAGCCTCCAGGCCGTATCTCGCCGCCCGCCACTTGTTCTCGCGGTGGAACCACGGCGCGAGCTCGGGGAGCAGGAGACCTTGATCGAGCTGGCGTGAGAAGTGCTCGACCAGCACCTGCACCAGCGCGGCCACGGAAGCGAGTTCGGGGAGCGTGGACATCCCGTCGCAGGCGCGCACCTCGATCGTCCCCCAGCGGGGAGCCGGGCGGATGTCCCAGCGCACCTCGGAGGCGTCGGCCATGACGCCGGTGCGCACCATGTCGTCGAGATACGACTCGAACTGCGACCAGTCGCGCATCGACCAGGGCAGGCCGGCGGTCGGCAGCTGCTGGAACACGAGAGCCCGGTTGGAGGCGTACCCGGTGCGCTCTCCGGCCCAGAACGGACTGGATGCGGCCAGCGCCTGGAGGTGCGGAAGGTACGCGGTGAGGGCGTTGATGATCGGAAGCACCTTGGCCTGCGACTCGACGCCGATGTGCACGTGGATGCCCCAGATCATCATGTTGCGCCCCCACCACTGCGTGCGTTCGATGAGGGTGTGATAACGGGACTTGTCGGAGACCCGCTGGTCGTACCACTGGGCGAAGGGGTGGCTGCCGGCTGACAGCAGCTCGATTCCGGCAGGCTCCGTCGCGGCGCGGACGGCCGCGATCGCCTGTGCGATGTCGTCGACGGCGTGGGCGACGGATCGGCCCACGCCGCTGGTGACCTCGATCGTGTTCGTGAGCAGTTCGCCGGTCACGGTGTGCCGCTCGTCTGCGCTCTCCGCCTCGAGCGCCGCGAGCAGTTCCGGTGCCCGGCCGACGAGGTCGCCGGTCGCCGGATCCGCGAGCATGATCTCCCACTCCAGGCCGACGGTGGACCTGGCAGACGGGGCGAACTCGAGCTTCACGAGCACATTCTGACACGCGCGTGACGAGGCACCGCAAAGCCCGTGTCGTCGCGTTTCGCGCCTGGCGTGCGCATCTGGCAGAATAGAAGGTCGGACGACGTGCTCGACCCTCTATCCAGTTCGCGTCCACCTATTAGAGCTTCCGCCGGGTGTGCACCCCACTCTCCAGGCGATCGGTTCATTTTCCTTCCACACAATTCAGGAGAATCGTGGCTGTCAAGATTCGTCTCAAGCGCATGGGCAAGATCCGTGCGCCGTACTACCGCATCGTCGTCGCCGACTCGCGCACCAAGCGCGACGGTCGCGTGATCGAAGAGATCGGCAAGTACCACCCCACCGAGGAGCCCTCGTTCATCGAGGTCGACTCCGAGCGGGCGCAGTACTGGCTCTCCGTCGGCGCCCAGCCGACCGAGCAGGTCGCCGCGATCCTCAAGATCACGGGCGACTGGGGCAAGTTCAAGGGCGACGCTGACGCGAAGTCCACGCTGCGGGTCGCAGAGCCCAAGGCCCCCTTCGAGATCGACGCGAAGAAGAAGTCCGTCGTGAAGCCGAAGGCGGAGAAGAAGGAGACTCCCGCTGAGGAGGCTCCCGCCGCTGCCAAGGCCGACGCGGAGGCCGCTGAGGCTCCCGCAGCCGACGCAGAGTAATCGTCGTGCTCGCCGCCGCGCTCGAACACATCGTCAAGGGGATCGTCGATCACCCGGAGGATGTCCAGATCCACGCTTCCACGTCGCCGCGAGGCGACCTCCTCGAGGTGCGCGTGCACCCCGATGACCGTGGACGCGTGATCGGGCGCGGCGGCCGCACAGCAAAGGCATTGCGTACGCTCATCACCGCTCTGGCGGACGGGCGTCGCGTCCGCGTCGACGTCGCGGACGACTGACGTGGTGCCGAACGAGCGAAACCAGGGCAAGAACCAGCTTCGAGTCGGCCGCCTCGTCAAGGCGCACGGCCTCAAAGGCGGTCTCAAGCTCGAGCTGTACACGGACAATCCCGAGCGACGTTTCGTCGTCGGGGCCGAGTTCACGTTGCAGGTGCCAGAGGCATCTCCGTGGCATGGCAAGACCATCACGGTACGCGAGTACCGGGTGATGAACGGCAGTCCTGTCGTGTTCTTCGACGACGTCGACGACCGCAGCAGCGCGGAGAGCCTCGTCCGCGCCATCCTCTGGATCGATCAGGACAACGACGAGGTCGAGGACAACGCCTGGTTCGACCACCAGCTGGTCGGCCTGGACGTGGTTCGTGACGAGACCGTGGTCGGACGCGTGGCGCGCGTCGAGCACTTCCCCGCTCAGGACCTCCTCATCGTGCGGTCCGGCGAGCGGGAGATCATGGTTCCGTTCGTCGCGGCCATCGTGCCGACGGTCGACGTCGCCGCCGGCCGCGTGATCGTCACGCCTCCTCCCGGACTCTTCGAAGAACTGGCCGATTCTGCGGACGACGACCAGCCCGACGCCGCGGACTCCGAATCCGTCGAGTGACCGCTGATACGGTGCCTCCGTGCGCATAGACGTTCTCTCCATCTTCCCGTCGTACTTCGACGGACTGACGCTTTCGCTTCTCGGTAAGGCGCGGGATGCCGGCATCTTCGACCTGCACGTGCGGGATCTGCGCGACTGGACCAGCGACCGGCACCGCACCGTCGACGACACCCCGTACGGCGGCGGCGCCGGCATGGTGATGAAGCCGGAGCCGTGGGGGCTCGCGCTCGACGAGGTCGCTCGCGAGACCGAGGCGCCGACGATCATCTTCCCCTCGCCGGCGGGTGAGGTCTTCACGCAGAAGACCGCGCGCGATCTGGCCACACGGGAGCACCTCGTGTTCGGCTGCGGTCGGTACGAGGGCATCGACGAGCGGGTGTTCGAGTTCGCCGGCTCGCTCGGCGAGGTCCGTCTCGTCAGTCTCGGCGACTACGTCCTCAACGGGGGAGAGGTCGCGACCATGGCGATGATCGAGGCGATCGGCCGGCTCATCCCCGGAGTCGTCGGCAACCCGGAGAGCCTCGTCGAGGAATCCCACGAGGACGGTCTGCTCGAGTACCCGTCCTACACGAAGCCGTCCGTCTGGCGTGATCGTGCCGTCCCCGATGTCCTGCTCAGCGGCAATCACGGAGCCATCGCCGCCTGGCGGCGGGAGCAGCAGATCGAGCGGACGCGACGGCGCCGGCCCGATCTCCTCGCCGACGGACCGCCACGGGCCTGAGCGCCGTCGCCTTCGCCTGATCGACGCTCAGAGCATTCGCTCCGTGCGGCGGTCGATCTCGATGACGACCCCCGGGGGATGCCGCAACGCCAGAGCATGCGCAGGATCGAGGCCCCGCAGCTCCGCGCGCAGCATCCGCCCGATCATCTCGTGCGACACGAGCAGTGGCGGACTGTCCGACGCCCACCCGCACGCGCTCAGCGCCGCTCGCGCGCGACCGCGCGCCTGCGCATAGCTTTCACCGCCGGGAAACGCCCAGCCGTAGCGGTTGGCCGCACGGTCCTCCCGGGCGCCAGGGAACGCCGTGTCGATCTCGTCCCAGGTCATTCCGGCCATCTCGCCATGGTGGACCTCGGCGAGCTCCGGGACCTCGATGAGGTCGGCGCCGATCCCTTCTGCGACGATGACGGCGGTGCGCAGTGCCGGTCCGAGCGGGCTGGAGCAGACGGTGCGGATGTCCAATCCGGACAACCGATCCACCAGCGCTCTGGCCTGTGCGATGCCATCGGCCGTGAGAGGAGAATCGAGTTGCCCTTGGAGACGGTGCTCCCGATTCCAGACCGTCTGACCGTGGCGGGCGAGGTACACGCGCTCCGGCACATGACGGTCTTGCGGGATCATGCACCCAGGATGGCATAGCCGCGCGCCCGTCCTCGCGTGTCGCCCACACACGCCGCTGGTAGCGTCGATCACATGGTCGATGAGTACCGGCGCGCATGAGGATCTGGTCGCTGCACCCCGAGTACCTCGACCGGCAGGGACTCGTCGCGTGCTGGCGCGAGACCCTCCTCGCGCAGGCGGTGCTCGCAGGTCGTACGCGCGGCTACACCAGCCATCCTCAGCTGGAGCGGTTCCGGGACGCTCCGGAACCGCTGAGCGCGGTCGGCGCTTATCTGAACGGCATCGCCGCCGAAGCGGACGCCAGAGGCTACCGATTCGACAGGACGAGGATCGACCACGGGGAGGCCGAGGGCGTCGGCTCGCTGACCGTCACCACGGGGCAGATCTCGCTGGAATGGGCGCACTTGAGCGCCAAACTGCTCGTCCGCGATCCCGAGCGTCTCGCGCGGTGGCCGCACGTGACGCTCCCGAAGCCGCATCCGCTCTTCCGCGTCGTGGACGGACCGATCGCGAGCTGGGAGCGCGCTCGGGCAGTCGGCTGAGCGCGCTGGTCAGTCGACGCCGAGGAACGATCGGTCGGTGAGGATGATCGGTCCGTCTTCGGTGACGGCGACGGTGTGCTCGGAATGCGACCCGCGGGAGCCGTCCACGCTGCGCAGCGTCCAGCCGTCCGGGTCGGTGACGAGCTCGTCGGTGGTCGCGAGGAGCCACGGCTCCAGCGCGAACACCAGACCCGCACGCAGCGGGAAGCCCCGGCCGGGACGGCCGTCATTGGGAATGTGGGGGTCGCCGTGCATGATGCGGCCGACGCCGTGCCCGCCGAAGTCGGTGTTGATCGAGTAGCCCTCGCCGTGGGCGACAGCGGCGATGGAGGCCGAGATGTCGCCGATCCGGTTGCCGATGACGGCGGCCGCGATGGCCGCATCCAGTGCGCGTTCCGTGGTCTCGATGAGCCGCAGGTCCTCGTCGCGGGGCGTGCCGACGACGAACGACACCGCCGAGTCCGCGACCCAGCCGTCGACCGACACCGCGAAGTCGAGGGAGACGAGGTCGCCGTCGCGAATCGTGTAATCGTGGGGGAGGCCGTGCAGCACCGCATCGTTGACCGAGGTGCAGATGACCTTGCCGAAGGGACTCGCGCCGAATGACGGGTGGTAGTCGATGTAGCAGGACTCCGCTCCTGCCTTGCGGATCATGTCATGCGCGCGTCGGTCGATCGAGAGGAGGTTCGTGCCCACCTTCGTCTCGTCGCGCAGCGTCGCCAGCGTCTCGGCGACGAAGCGCCCGGCGGCGCGCATCTCGTCGATCTCGGCAGGGGTGCGCAGTTCGATCATCGGGTTTCCTCTCGTCCTCTCCATTCTCGCCGATCAGCTCGTGCTCGTTGACCGGAAGCTCTCAGCGAAATCCGGTTCCCAGGCCGTTTCGGCGGCGTAGCATCGCGGTATGTGGTTGCGACAGGCATTCTTCCGCTGGCTCCTTCCGGCGGCGTTCCTGCTGCCGCTGTGGCTGCTGATCGGATGGGGAGTGACCGGCGCGGGTGGCTGGGCGTTCCTGCTGCTGCTCATCGCCATGCCCTCCGTGTTCGTCGGGCAGCTCCTGCTGACGCTGCTGGTGCGATCCAGGCCTTCGGTGCGAGCCGAGCGAGCGGTTTCGTGGTGGGACGTCGCAGGCTTCACGGTGTGGCACGGCCTGACCATCGCCGTCGGCTTCTTCCCGCAGGCATGGTTCGGCCTCCTCGTGACAGGAGCCATCGCGGTCGGGCTCGCCATGTTCTGGCTGATGCTGTGGCAGCTGTGGAGCGAGGCGAAGGGGAGTGGCACCGGCATCCGCTACTTCACCACCGCGACCGTCGACGCCCCTGCCGAGGCTCCACCGCAGCATGCCGCAGACAGCGCGGTCTTCATCATCCAGGAGAAGCCCGCAGCCGACCGCTGACCGATGGTTTGGCCGAGTGCGGCATCCATGGCAGAATAGGTCCTTGTGCCGTGACCGGCTCTGCCTCAGGGGAGTCCGCGGACGCATCTGCGCCGTGCGGCACACACCATTCTCATTCCTTCCAGCATCATGCATCCGACCTGTGGCGAGTGCAGAGAGAGACGATCATGCAGATCCTCGACGCCGTAGACGCGGCTTCCCTTCGTTCCGACATCCCTGAGTTCCACCCCGGTGACAACGTCAAGGTGCACGTGAACATCACCGAGGGCAACCGCTCCCGTATCCAGGTCTTCCAGGGCGTCGTCATCGGCCGCCAGGGCGACGGCGTGCGCGAGACCTTCACGGTCCGCAAGATCAGCTTCCAGGTGGGCGTCGAGCGCACCTTCCCGGTGCACAGCCCGGTGATCGACCACATCGAGGTCGTCACCCGCGGTGACGTGCGTCGCGCGAAGCTGTACTACCTCCGCAACCTCCGCGGCAAGAAGGCGAAGATCAAGGAGAAGCGCGACAACCACTGACGCGCAGACTCTTCGAAGCACCCCGGGACACGACGTCCCGGGGTGCTTTGTTGTCCCCGACGTATGCGACCCTTGTATGTGCCGTCTTCGAGCGGTGCTCCACCGGTGAAGGATCCTGATGACGACTGACTCCGCCCGCGCGACCGCAACCAGACGGCGTCGAGGGTTTCTCGTCTTCCTGCGTGACGTCGTGGTCATCATCGTCATCGCGGCGCTCGTCTCGTTCGTCGTCAAGACTTTCGTGGTCCGCTCGTTCTACATCCCCTCCGCGTCGATGGAGCGCACGCTCATGATCAACGACCGGATTCTCGTCGACGAGCTCACCCCGCGCTGGGCGGACTATCAGCGCGGCGATGTCGTCGTGTTCAAAGACCCGGGCGGCTGGCTGGCCGCACAGCCCCAGACGCCGGCCCGTCCGCCGCTCGTCGAAGCCGTCGACTGGGTGCTGACCTTCGTCGGGCTCTCCACCTCCGACGCGCAGGACCACCTCGTCAAACGCGTGATCGGGCTGCCCGGCGACCACGTCGTCTGCTGCAACGCGCTCGGCCAGGTCACCGTCAACGGCGCGCCGATCGACGAACTCGACTACCTGAATCTGCCCCAGGGGGACACGGCGGCCTCGAATGAGGCTTTCGACGTCACCGTGCCCGATGACTCGCTCTGGCTGCTCGGCGACAACCGCGATCGATCGCGTGACTCCCGAGCGCACCAGGAGCTGCCCAGCGGAGGATTCGTCCCCTTGCCGAACGTCGTGGGCAAGGCGTTCTTCACGACCTGGCCGCTGGATCGCCTGGGCACGATCGACGCTCATCACGACAGTTTCAACGGCGTACCGGACTCGGAATGACCGTCGGCGCGCCGAAACTCACGCTGGAGCGCTCGCTGCTCTCGGAATGCGAACTGATCATCTCGCTGGATGAGGTCGGCCGCGGTGCGCTGGCGGGACCGGTTGCGGTCGGTGCCGCCGTGATGGATGCTGCGGGGGCGCGTCGTCGGGTGCCTGAAGGTCTCCGGGACTCGAAGCTCGTGACCGAGAAGCGCAGGCCGGATGTGGCGCTGCGCGCAGCGGCGTGGGTTCAGGCGTCGAGCGTGGGCTGGGCGAGCGCAGCGGAGGTCGACGAGGTCGGCATCATGCGCGCGCTGGGACTCGCCGCATCTCGGGCGGTGCAGAACGTCGTCGACCAGGGAGCCGCGTTGCACAACGCGCTGATCCTCCTCGACGGCAACCACGACTACCTGTCCGCTGTGCACCCGGAACCCCTCAAGGTGCGCCCGGTGATCAAGGCCGACCGGGACTGCGCATCGGTGTCTGCGGCCTCGGTGATCGCGAAGGTCGCCAGGGACGCCTACATGACGGACCTGCACGAGACGTACCCGATGTACCAGTGGGATCGGAACAAGGGCTACGCGAGTGCGGAGCACCGAGACGCGATCCGTTCGCTCGGGCTGTCGCGGTATCACCGCGCTTCGTGGGCGATCACCGACGCCCCCACGCTGTTCTGATGCGCGGGTCGGGGTCTCGAGGCGACGGCGGAGCGGCCAGCCTCGTAGGATGGAGTCATCATGGATGAGGAAGCCTTCGACGACTACGACCGCGAGCTCGAGCTGGCGCTGTTCCGGGAGTACCGGGACGTCGTATCGCAGTTCCAGTACGTCGTCGAGACCGAGCGCCGGTTCTACCTGGCCAACGAGGTGAATGTCGTTCGTCGCGACACCGAGCACGACTTCTACTTCGAGATCTCCATGACCGACGTCTGGGTGTGGGACATCTACCGTGCCGACCGGTTCGTCAAGGCGGTCCGGGTGCTCACGTTCAAGGACGTCAACGTCGAGGAGCTCCAGCGCCGCGAGTTCGAGCTGCCGCAGGAACTCTCCCTCGACGGAGAGTGACACGCGGAACGCTCACACTCGTTCTGCACGGGAGTCCTTGTTCGCGGCCTTTCCCCAATCACCGTGAGCCAGCCGTGATACGGGGCTGCTGAGTCGGCTCCGCAGGCGATGCTGTCGACATGGCAGCGAAGGATGAACTCGGCAGAGCCGGTGAAGAACGGGCCGCACGGCACCTGACCGGACTCGGGTACACCGTGCTGGACCGCAATTGGCGGTGCGCGCAGGGTGAGCTCGACATCGTGGCGGAGTGCGGCATCCACCTCGCCGTGGTTGAAGTGAAGACCCGGCGTTCAGCCTCATTCGGGCATCCGTTCGAGGCGATCGATGAGCGCAAGCGGCGACGACTGTGGCAACTGGCGTACGCGTGGGTGGCGGCGCATCCCGATCTCGCACGGGCCCGTGCAGTGCGGCTGGAAGCGATCGGCATCATCGGCGCCGACCCGTCGTACGGTCAACTCGAGCATCTCGTGGACCTGTCGTGAAGACGGCGCGCACCTGGGCGGTCGCACTGACCGGTGTCGACGGCCACCTCGTCGAAGTGGAGGCCGATCTCTCCAATCAGACGCCGGAATTCAAGATCATCGGGCTGCCGGACAAGTCGCTCGGCGAAGCCGTGCAGAGGGTGCACAACGCCTGCAAGAACGCCGGCCTCGATCTGCCACGCCGCCGCCTGACCGTGAACCTGTCCCCGGCGAGTCTGCCCAAGCACGGTTCGGGTTTCGATCTGGGGATCGCCCTGTCGACGCTCGCAGCCGGTGGATCGGTGGACCGGCGTTCCATAGGCCGGACCGTGCACATCGGAGAACTGGGTTTGGACGGTCGTATCCGGCCGGTCCCGGGCGTGCTGCCCGCGGTGTTCGCGGCCGCCCGCGCGGGGTTCGACCGGGTGATCGTGCCGCACGCGAACGAAGCCGAGGCGCGGTTGGTGCCCGACATCGACGTCCGTGCCGCGGCCTCGCTCGCCCAGGTTGCGGTGTGGCACGGCGCCGATGTCGAGGTGCCCGAGGTCGAGCCGGTCGGTACTGCGTCTCGTCCGGTCGCCGAGGACGAGATGCTCGATCTCGCCGACGTCGTCGGTCAGGAGGATGCCGTCGACGCACTGATCGTCGCGGCTGCGGGCGGACACCACATGCTCCTGAGCGGACCACCCGGCGCGGGCAAGACGATGCTGGCACGGCGTCTCCCGGGCATCCTCCCGCAGCTCACCGAGGAGGAGGGGCTGGAGGTCGCCTCCATCCGCTCCCTCACGGGCGAAGTGGTCACCGCGCTCGACCTGCTCGCGCCGCTGGAGGCACCGCACCACAGCGCCTCTGTCGCTGCGCTGGTCGGCGGTGGATCCAGAGTGGTCCGCCCCGGCGCGATCGTGCGGGCGCACCGCGGCATTCTCTTCCTGGATGAGGCTGCCGAGTTCTCCCGTGTCGCGCTCGACGCTCTCCGCCAGCCCCTCGAATCCGGCACGATCGAGGTGAGCAGAGCAGGTTTCACGGCGTCGTTTCCCGCGCGGTTCCAGCTGATCCTCGCGATGAATCCCTGTCCGTGCGGCAACTACGGGATCAGAGGTGCGGAGTGCATCTGCCCGCCGATGGCGATCAGACGGTATGCCTCGCGGCTCTCCGGTCCACTTCGGGATCGGGTCGACATCGAGCTGCAGGTGGCCCGGGTCGCGGCCTCCCGTGCGACTTCGGGCGTCAGGGCGGAGGTCAGCAGCGCCGACGCGCGGGCACAGGTGCTCACCGCCCGCGCTCTGGCCGCATCGCGCTGGGCGGGAACACCGTGGCGGCGCAACGCCGAGGTCCCGGGCACCTGGCTCCGGCAGGGGGATTTGCGCCTGGACCGCGACGCGCGGGCTCCGTTGGATCGCGCACTCGAACGCGGAGCGCTGACCCTGCGCGGATATGACCGCGTCCTGCGACTTGCCTGGACGATGGCCGATCTCGGAGGGATCGACCGCCCAGGACGCGATGAGATCGGACGCGCTCTGTTCCTGAAGAGAGGACTGACACCATGATCGACGACCTGCTCGGCGACGCCGAGACGATGGCGGCTCTGCGCGCGCTGCGGCCCGACGGAGATGGCGCGGAGGAGATCGCTCGCGTGGCGTGGTCGATTCTGGCCGAGCCCGGTGACGGGGTGGCTGGAGCGCTCATCGCGGAGCTCGGTGCGGCGGCAGCGCTCCGCTTCGCGCTCGACGACTCGCCTGGCACCGGACCGGCCGTGCCGACCGAGCGTGAGAACCGTGCGCTCACAGAGGCGCGTGCACGTTGGCGTCCGCGGGCGGACACGCGAGCGGTGGGCGAGGCGCTCCGCGGGGCCGCGCACGTCGGCGCGGCTGTGCTGGTGCCCGGTGATGCGGAGTGGCCCACGGCACTGGATGAGCTCCGAGACCACACGCCGTCGGTGCTCTGGGTCAGAGGCGACTCGAGCCTTCTGACCGCCCAGCCCAGAGTCTCGATCGTCGGCGCCCGCGCGTCGACCGGGTACGGAGATCATCTCGCCGCGGAACTGGCGGGGGATCTGGCCGCCGACGGGGCGGTCATCGTGTCTGGCGGCGCATACGGGATCGACGGAGCGGCGCACCGTGCCGCGCTCGGTGTCGGCGGGGCGACCGTGGCGTTCCTCGCCGGTGGCGTCGACCGGGCATACCCGAGCGGCCACCTGCAACTCCTCGGAAGCATCGCGCACTCAGGGGCCGTCGTGAGCGAGCTCCCATGCGGCGCCGCTCCGACGAAGTGGCGCTTCCTGGCGCGGAATCGGCTGATCGCTGCGCTCGGCGAGGCGACCGTCGTCGTGGAGGCGGGGTGGCGCAGCGGATCGCTGAACACGGCTGGGCATGCGGCGTCGCTCGGTCGTCCACTGGGCGCCGTTCCGGGGCCTGTGACCTCGGCGGCATCAGCGGGCTGCCATCGGTTGCTGCGCGAGTACGACGCCCGGTGCGTCACGTCGGCCGCCGAGATCCGCGAGCTGTGGGGAGCGGATGCGGAGTCGCCGATGATCCCCATTCGAGCCGACCCCGATCAGATCCGTCTCGGGGATGCGCTGAGCACCCGCTCGGGCCGGTCGCCACAGGACCTCGCCGCCCGGTCGGGGCTGACGCCGACGCGCGTGGTCGCACTGCTCGGTCTGCTCGCGCTCGAGGGCGCCGTCGTCCGGGACGAGAGAGGGTGGCGCGCAGCGACCGCGCGCGAGCGGACCTGACGAGGTCGCCCGACCTGCCACGTCCTCGCGACGAGGTGTGCGGCACCCGGGGCTGTGGCGTGGGAGGCGGCTCGGTGACCGGCCGTTGCGGCGGGGCACGCGACGGATGGGGCAGGTCTTCGGCATCCTGGACGGATGGAGTTATCCGCCGCGATCGATGCGTTCGCCGACCACCTGACTCAGGTGCGTCGGTTGTCGCCGGCGACGGTTCGCGCGTATCGGTCCGACCTTCGCGATCTGACGGCCTCGGCCGGAGAGAGCGTACTCGGCGACGTCGACCTCGAGATGCTCCGCGAATGGCTGTGGAAGGCGACGCAGCGCGGCGATGCCCGCTCGACCCTGGCTCGGCGCGCGGCCGCCGCGCGCTCGTTCTTCGCCTGGGCGAAGGACGAGGAACTCGTCATGCATGACCCGAGTCTGCGCCTGATCGCGCCGAAACGCGGTCGCACGCTCCCGGTGATCGCCTCGCAGGATGCGATGACCGGTCTGCTCGACGGCCACAGACAGGCGGCCAGTGGGGGAGAGCCGATCGCGTTACGGGATCACGCGATCCTCGAACTGCTCTACGGATCCGGCATCCGCGTCTCCGAGCTGTGCGGCCTCGACATCGATGACCTCGACCTCGACCGTGGCACCGCACGGGTGCTCGGCAAAGGGGCGAAGGAACGGGTGGTGCCGTTCGGGGCACCCGCGCGTGACGCGGTCGGGGCCTATCTCAGCCGCGGTCGTCCGGCGCTGAGCGCCCGCAGCGGCACCTCCACGCCGGCGCTCGTCCTGGGGGGGCGCGGCGGGCGTATCGGGCCGCGCACGGTGTACACCCTGGTCGCGCGGGTGCTGGGACCGATCATCGGGGCCGAGACGATCGGCCCGCACGCCCTGAGACACACAGCGGCCACCCACCTGCTCGACGGCGGCGCCGACCTGCGCGCTGTGCAGGAGATCCTCGGCCACGCCAGCCTCGGCACGACCCAGATCTACACTCACGTGTCGGCAGAGCGCCTCGTGGCCACCTACCGCCTCGCCCACCCGCGCGCCTGAGAGCGTCAGCACGTGGACCGGCCCCACGTATCGCCTCAGCCCTACCCCTCGAGAGGAGCGCAGCAGGGCAGCAGCACCGCGCGCGGGACTTCGCCGAACAGCAGCATCGGATTGATGTACTCGCCGTCGAGCCGGACCCCGAGGTGCAGGCTGCCCGAAGGCGCATGGCCGCCGGCGTCGACCACGCCGATCACGTCCCCCTCCGCGACGGCGTCGCCCGGGGAGAGCGTCGACAAGAGAGGCTCGAAGGTCGTGACCAATCCTCCGCCGTGGTCGATCGTGAGAAGCGGGCGATCGACGACCGTGCCGCGGAATGCGACGACCCCGTCGGCCGGCGAGCGGACAGCGGCGCCACGCGACGCCGCGATGTCCACCCCGCGGTGACCGGCGCCGTACTCGTGCGCCGGAGCCCGGTAGGGCGCCACGATCAGCCGCGGCCCCTCGAGCGGCCAACTCCAGCTGGGGAGGTCATCCTGCCGGGGCGCAGCGTCTGCCCCGGCCGCGGGAACGGTCAGGAGAACCAGAGAGAGGACGAGGCCGAACACCATCTGCCGGCCGACTCGAGCACGCATGCGGTCCATTGTGTGGGGGAGTTGCCTTCGTTCGGATCGCGGAAGACCGGAACGGGGGAGAGCTCCGCTTCCGCGCTCGCTGTGCAGAGGGTGTGGGCGCGCCGCATCCTGTATGCTGGAGGAGCACCTCGATCATCGGGGTGACTACGCGTGCCCAGAGCGACTTCGGTCGTGGCATCCACTCCCACAGGTCCCACTCCATGAGCGGGCGGGTGTGCGCCGGGTACCAGGAAGTCCGATCAGCAGATCGGCAGACAACCTCAACGGCGCTGAACGCGCCAGAACCAGGAGACGACCATGGCTGTGGTCACCATCCGCCAGCTGCTCGACAGCGGCGTGCACTTCGGACACCAGACCCGTCGGTGGAACCCGAAGGTGAAGCGCTTCATCCTCACCGAGCGCAGCGGCATCCACATCATCGACCTTCAGCAGTCGCTCGGCTACATCGACAGCGCCTACGACTTCGTCAAGGAGACCGTCGCACACGGCGGCACGATCCTCTTCGTCGGCACGAAGAAGCAGGCTCAGGAGATCCTCGCCGAGCAGGCGACCCGTGTCGGCCAGCCCTTCGTGAACCAGCGCTGGCTCGGTGGCCTCCTCACCAACTTCCAGACGATCTCCAAGCGTCTCGCACGCATGAAGGAGCTCGAGGAGCTCGACTACGAGGTGCCGGCCAACAGCGGCTTCACCAAGAAGGAGCTCCTGCTCAAGAAGCGCGAGCTCGACAAGCTGCACAAGTCGCTCGGCGGAATCCGCAACCTGACCAAGACGCCTTCGGCGATCTGGGTCGTCGACGCCAAGCGTGAGCACCTCGCCATCGACGAGGCCAAGAAGCTCGGCATCCCGGTGATCGGCATCCTCGACACCAACGCGGACCCGGACGACTTCCAGTACCCGATCCCCGGCAACGACGACGCGATCCGCTCCGTCTCGCTGCTGACCCGCATCATCGCCGACGCCGCGGCCGAGGGCCTGCAGCAGAAGCACAACCCGGAGACCGGCGACGCTGAGCCGCTGGCCGACTGGGAGCGCGAGCTTCTCGAGACCCCGGCCGACGAGGCCGCTGTCGCCGAGGCTCCGGTCGAGGAGACCCCCGCCGATGCTGAGGCACTGGTCGAGGCTCCCGCCGAGGCCGCAGCCGAGGCTCCCGCCGAGGAGACCGCTGAGGTCGCCGACGCCGTGGCCGCAGACGCCAAGTAATCCCGCCAGAACTCGCACACACATCACGAAGCAAGGAGCCACCACACATGGCCAACTTCAACATCGCTGACCTCAAGGCGCTGCGTGAGCAGCTCGGCACGGGCATGGTCGACACCAAGAAGGCGCTCGAGGAGGCTGACGGAGACGTCGCGAAGGCCACCGAGATCCTGCGCCTGAAGGGTGCGAAGGGCAACGCGAAGCGTGCTGACCGTTCCACGAGCGAGGGCCTCGTCGTCGCTCGCGAGCAGGGCGGCGTCGTCACGCTGATCGAGCTCGCCTGCGAGACCGACTTCGTCGCGAAGAACGACCGCTTCATCACGCTGGCCGACAAGGTCGCCGACGCTGTGGCCGCCGTCAAGGCGGACTCGGTCGAGGCCGCACTCGCTGCGACCGCGGGTGCTCAGACCGTCGAGCAGCTGATCTCGGAAGAGGCGGCGATCCTCGGCGAGAAGGTCGAACTGCGTCGCGTGCGCACGATCGAAGGCGACAACGTCGAGGTCTACCTGCACCGCACGAGCAAGGACCTGCCGCCGCAGATCGGCGTCGTCGTCGCCTACTCGGGTGACGACGCGGAGACTGCGCGCAGCATCGCCCAGCACATCTCGTTCGCGAACCCGTCGTACCTCTCCCGTGAGGACGTCCCGGTCGCCGACGTCGAGAAGGAGCGTGAGATCGTCACCGAGATCTCCCGCAACGAGGGCAAGCCGGAAGCGGCTCTGCCCAAGATCGTCGAAGGCCGTGTCTCCGCGTTCATCAAGCAGGTCGCCCTGCTCGAACAGGATTACGCGAAGGACAACAAGCTCTCGGTCGCCCAGGTGGCGAAGGACGCCGGTATCACCGTGACGGACTTCGCGCGCTTCAAGGTCGGCGCGTAGCACGAGAGAAGGGGTTCGGATCAGCATGATCCGAACCCCTTCTTCATGCCCTGAGGGCACTATCTTGAATGTGACGAGAGGACAACATCCATGACCGAACGCACCGGACGCCGCCGCGTCCTTCTCAAGCTCTCCGGGGAGGCCTTCGGAGCAGGTCAGCTGGGGGTCAACCCCGATGTGGTCAGCCAGATCGCCCGTGACATCGCCGCGGCCGTCGACCGCGTCGAGATCGCGATCGTCGTCGGCGGAGGCAACTTCTTCCGCGGCGCGGAGCTGAGCCAGCGCGGCATGGATCGCGGTCGCGCGGACTACATGGGCATGCTCGGCACGGTGATGAACGCGCTCGCGCTGCAGGACTTCCTCGAGCAGGCGGGCGCGGCGACCCGCGTGCAGTCCGCGATCGCCATGACTCAGGTCGCCGAGCCGTACATCCCGCTGCGCGCGGAGCGGCACATGGAGAAGGGCCGCGTCGTCATCTTCGGCGCCGGCGCCGGACTCCCGTACTTCTCCACCGACACCGTCGCAGCCCAGCGTGCCCTCGAGATCGGTGCGCAGGAGGTGCTGGTCGCCAAGAACGGCGTCGACGCGATCTACACCGCCGACCCGAACAAGCACGCCGACGCCGAGCGCATCGAGCGCGTCACATATCGGGACGCCCTGCAGCGCGGTCTCAAGGTCGTCGACTCGACCGCGTTCAGCCTCTGCATGGACAACAACATGGACATGCGGGTGTTCGGCATGGAACCCGCCGGCAACGTCACCCGTGCGCTCCTCGGCGAGCCCATCGGCACGCTGGTCACCGCCTGAGCATGTGAGCGGGTGGAGGAGACTTCGCCCGATAGAATTTCCAGAACACCCCGACGATAGGAGCCACCGTGATCGCGGATGTCCTCGCTGAAACCACCTCCCGCATGTCACGCGCAGTCGAGGCTGCCAAGGAGGACTTCACCACGGTTCGCACCGGCCGCGCGAACCCGCAGCTCTTCCAGAAGGTGCTGGTCGACTACTACGGAACCCCGACTCCGCTGGCCCAGCTCGCGTCTCTGGCGAACCAGGAAGCCCGTACCCTCATCATCACGCCATACGACAAGTCGGCGCTGAAGGCCATCGAGCAGGCCGTCCGGGACATGCCGAACCTCGGCGCCAACCCGACGAATGACGGCAACCTCGTCCGTGTCACCATGCCCGAGCTCACCGCTGAGCGCCGCAAGGAATACGTCAAGCTCGTGAAGACCAAGGCCGAGGACGCGAAGGTGCACGTGCGCGGCATCCGACGCAAGGCCAAGGACGAGCTGGACGCACTGAAGAGCGAACTCGGTGAAGACGAGATCTCCCGCGGCGAGAAGGAACTGGATGCTCTCACGCGCCAGCACGTCGACCTCATCGACGACGCTCTCAAGCGCAAAGAGGCCGAACTCCTCGAGGTGTAGTCGGCATGTCTGACGAATCGGGCGAAGCAGCGGACAGCGGGGCGGTGAGGCGCCCGCGGTCCGCGGATGCCCGCAACCCGGGCGCGCCGCTCGACCCGACGGATCACTACGCGATCCGCGAGCAGTGGCGTGCAGCGCGAGACGAGTTCGGCACGCACGTGTCGCAGGCTCGCGATCATCTCGACCAGGCCAACGAGCGCATCAAGCAGCGCACCGGCCGTGATCTGATCGTCGCGATCCTGATCGGCCTCGCCTTCGGTGTCGTGCTGCTCGCGTCGCTGCTGTTCTTCAAGGTGCTGTTCGTTCCGTTCGCCCTCGCTGCCGCCCTGCTGGGCGTCTACGAGCTCTCCCGGGCTCTGCGCTCCTCCGGACGTCGGATCGATGTCGTCCCGCAGTTGATCGCGGCGGCATTCCTGGTGCTCTCCGCCTACTTCGCGGCTCCCTGGTTGTGCTGGGTCATGCTCTTCGTGTCGGTCGCCTTCGTGATCGTCTGGCGATTGGTGGCCCAGATGGTCGCCAAGGACGGCCGCACCTACGGTGATGTGCTCGCGGATGCCGTCATCGGCGGCTTCGTGCAGATCTATGTTCCGTTCCTCGCCGGCATGGCCCTCATCCTGCTCGAGCAGGAGGGCGGTCAGTGGTGGGTGCTCAGTTTCATCGCGATCGCGGTCGCGGCCGACACCGGCGCGTATGCGGCCGGCGTCGCGTTCGGGCGTCACCCCATGGCACCGCGGATCAGCCCGAAGAAGACCTGGGAAGGATTCGCCGGCGCCGCGCTGGCGTCGGTCACTGCCGGTGTGCTGCTCGCCTTGTTCCTCCTCGATCTGCCGTGGTGGGCCGGAGTCGTGTTCGGCGTCGCGATTCTGCTGTCTGCGACGCTCGGCGACCTGGGCGAGTCCATGCTGAAGCGCGACCTCGGGATCAAGGACATGAGTTCCTGGCTCCCCGGGCACGGCGGGCTCCTGGACAGGCTGGACAGCATTCTGCCGTCGACGATCCCCGCGCTGTGCCTCTACTTCCTTCTCTCTCCCTGGGTGGTGCTGTGATGAACTCCGACTCCGTACTGGATCTGGAAGATGCGGACGAGCAGTCTCCACCGGCCTTCTCGCTGACGCATGGGCGCACGCTCGGATATCATCGGGTCGCCGTGGACCGCTTCCTCGCCGCCGCACGCGCCGCCTTCGAGGACGACAGCGACGATCTCGGTGCACCTGAGGTCCGGATCGCCTCGTTCCCACTGGTGAAGGGCGGCTACGTCGTCGCGGAGGTGGACGCCGCTCTCGCACGTGTGGAGGATGCCTTCGCCGCACGCGCGCGCCAGCGCGTGGTGCGCAGTCAGGGCGCCGGCGCGTGGGTCGAGCGGGCGCGTGAGGATGCGCAGGTCATCCTCGATCACCTGGCCCGACCGGAGCGTCAGCGCTTCGCCCGCACGGGACGACTCACCTTCGGCTACCGGATCGATGAGGTGGACCATGTCGCCACCCGGATCGTGCGCTACCTGCGTGACGGCGAGACGCTCTCGGCTGAGCAACTGCGTTCCGCTGCTTTCCGGATGCAGCGCGGCGGCTACCGGGAAGAGCAGGTCGACGCCCTCCTCGACGCGTCGATCGACGTCATTCTGGCCGTTCGCTGAGCGTTCTCATGGCCGTCTCAGCCTCATTTGCGTAGACTGATTCTCATCGTGAACTCACGCAACGACATGATCCTTCCCGACCGCGCGCCGTCCGCGGCCGCTTCGGCGACCTCGATGCCTCGGCGAAGCGGAGCGCGCCGGTGGTCCCGGCGGCGGGGTGTCGCGGGTTTCTTCGCTGCCCTGGCTGTCGTCGGTTTCGCCGCCGCCATGGTCGCGCCGACCGGTGTCGCACTCGCGGATCCGGCGGCTCCTGACGAGAACGAGACGGTGTACTCGCTTGCGCTCGAAGACACGCAGAACCTCACAGTCACGGTGGAAGGCGCGACGATCGCGCCGGTCCAGCGTGGTTCCTTCTCGGTCTACGTGACTCCCAAGCCGACTCCGACTCCCACGCCTGAACCGGCCGCCGACGAGTCCACCGGCGGTGGCGGACCGCTCTTCTACACGGGCGGCGGGGCGCCGGCGGAATGGATGACGGCCGCGGGCATCGCTGCGAGCGACCAGGGCTACGTCGACTACATCGTGTCCAAGGAGAGCGGCTGGAACCCGAACGCGGTGAACACCTCCTCCGGTGCCAGCGGCCTGGTGCAGGCGCTGCCCTGCAGCAAGGTTCCCGGCAACTGTTTCGACCCGGTCGACAACCTGCGGTGGGCGAACGGGTACGCCACAGGTCGTTACGGCAGCTGGGCCGGCGCGTACGACTTCTGGACCCGCAACCACTGGTGGTGAGCCGGCGACATGCCCCGCTCCCGTCGACCGCGTTCAGCGCGCCCTGAGACCGAGGATTCCTTCGACCGCCTGTTGGCCGGCTGGAAGCGCACGGAAGTGCGTCGTGGCACCGAGTGGACGGTCCAGCCGATCTCTGCGGTCCAGGCGCAGAAGGAGTACGTCTGCCCCGGCTGCGGACAGGGCATCGTCGCCGGGACCGCGCATCTCGTCACCTGGCGCGCCGATGGCGTCCTCGGGGATGCCGCCGATCTCGCTGCCAGGCGACACTGGCACACACACTGCTGGAGGATGGCGTGAGCATGGAGATCCGGGGGCCGCTCGAGCTGCCTGCTCGTCGCGAGGACATCGAGCTGGAGACGGCAGACGACCTGACACTGGTCGGCGAACTCGCGCTGCCTGCGGAGCACGCGCCTGTCGCGACACTCGTGACGCTGCATCCGCTTCCCACGGCCGGCGGATTCATGGACTCGCACATCCTCCGCAAGGCGGCAGCGCGACTTCCCGCGCTGGCGGACCTCGCCGTGCTGCGTTTCAACACCCGCGGCACCACATCGCCTCGCGGCACCAGCGACGGCGCCTTCGACGGCGGCGCGGCCGAGCAGTTCGACGTGGCCGCCGCGGTGGACTTCGCCCGCGAACGCGGGCTCCCGCGACCGTGGTTGCTGGGCTGGTCGTTCGGAACCGAACTCGCGCTGAAGTACGGCCGTTCGCACGACGTCGCGGGGATCATCCTGCTGTCGCCGCCGCTTCACCGCGCCACGGCGGACGAGGTGGCGGCGTGGGCGAACACGACGACGCCGGTGATCGTTCTGGTCCCGGAGTTCGATGACTACCTGAGCCCAGACGAGGCCCGTCGTCGATTCGCCTCGATTCCGCAGGCGACGCTGATCGCGGTCGAGGGCGGCAAGCATCTGTGGGTGGGGGAGAGTCAGACCAGACGCGTTCTCACCGAGATCGTGGCCGCGGTCAACCCGGCGGCCCTTCCGCTGCCGACCCAGTGGCCTCCGGTGGCCGACTGATCACGCGCTTCTGCGCGTTCAGAGCTCGTTCATCCGCGGGATGATCACCTGCCGGTAGATGATCAGGATGCTGGCCGCCACCGGGATCGCGATCAGCGCGCCGAGGAGTCCGAGAAGACTACCTCCGGCAAGCGCCGCGACGACCACGACGGCGCCAGGTACCGCGACCGCCCTGCTCATGATGCGCGGGGCGATGAAGTATGCCTCGATCTGCATGTAGACGAGGTAATAGATCGCAGCGGCGATGGCGGTCGCGGGCGAGCCGAGGCCGGGGATCAGGCAGATCAGCACGATGATCGTGGATCCGGTCAGCGTGCCGACCAACGGGATCAGCGAGAAGAAGAACGCGATGACCGCCAGAACGGCGGGGAACGGGGCGTCGATGATCGAGAGGAAGATCGCGCTCAGGATGCCGTTGATGACGCCCTGGCTGACCTGTCCCATGACGTAGTACCCGACCGAGTCGGTGATCTGGTCGGCGATGTCGATGAACCGCTCTCGCTTCGACGCCGGGGCGAGCTGGTACACAGCGCGCTTGAGGGAGGGAGTGGAAGCCGTCAGATAGATCGTGAGGATCAGCACGATGAAAGCGCCGAAGAGGCCGGTGACGATCGCCGTGCCGACGACGATGACGCTCTCGGTGATCGTGCCCCAGTTGTCCAGCAGCCAGTCGGTGGCATTCGTGAACAGATCGTCGATGAAAGACGGCTGCAAACCGGGGAAGACGCCGATGATCCAGTCCTTGACGTCCTCGAGCGCAGTGCTCTGGAGGAAGACCGTGATCCTCCCCACGAGCTGCGTGATCTGGTCGATGAGGAGGGGCAGCACCATCAGCACGATGCCCGCGAAGACACCGAGCACCGCGAGGATCGTGATCAGCACTGCGAGCCACCGGGGGAGCCTGCGCCGCTCGAGGAATGCCACGACGGGGTCGAGACCGAGACTGAGGAAGAGCGCGGTGCCGACATAGAGCAGCACGGTGGAGAGCGATTGGACGCTTCCGATGAGCATGATGCCCAGTCCCACACCGAGCGTCGCCACCAGGGCGGTGCGGAAAGGGTTGTGGATCTTCATCTGCGCTCCTCGGAATCTCGGATGCAGTCAGGCTATCCACCGCCGGGCTCGGCGCCCGCACGACGTGCCGCGCGGACGGCGAGTGCCCCCTCGTGGGCAACACTCAGGTGATTTCGCTAGTCTGAAATGTCGAGTGTTGCGACTCGGGCAGACGTCCGGGTCGCGTGAGGAGACTATTCGTGCGTTTCGTATGGGCCGTCGTGGCCTTCGTGCTGGCCACGGTGCTGATCGGTGCCGGGATCGCCCAGCGCACCGTCTTCATGGGCCCGTCGTCGCAGCAGATGCAGGTGAAGATCGATGAGCCCGCGCCGTTCGTGCTCATGGACGGCGATGTGCTCCGCGCCCGCCCCGGTGCGCAGACCCTGTTGCTCCGTGGTGAGGGCGAGATCTTCGCCGCCTACGGGCGCACCGCCGATCTGAAGGCATGGCTCGCCGATTCGGACTACAACCAGGTGAGCCTTGACAAGGCCGGTCGTCCGACGGTGGAGGCCGTCGCAGCGACAGTCGCCGATGAGCCGGCCGAAGGCGAGGAACAGCCGGTCGAGGGAGAGGCGCCTGCGGACGATACCGCGGGTCGCAACCCTGCCGGCTCCGATCTGTGGCTCGACTCGTTCAGCGAGAAGGACGCCCTGATCGCAGACAACATGCAGCTTCCCGAGGGCATGAGTGTGCTGATCGCCCATGACGGCACGCAGGACGCGCCCGACAACATCGTCGTGTCCTGGCCGCTCGACACCTCCACTCCCTGGGCGGGTCCGCTCATGGCGGCCGGCGCAGCGGCACTGCTCGCAGGCCTGGTGATGTACGTTCTCGGCATCCGGCACCAGCGCCGCGGGCGTGGTCCACGCCGCAAGGGCCCCGGCCCGATGCCCGCGACCGAGCCGATCGAGCTCGCCGCCATTCCGCCGGCGGAGCGCGATGCGATCGAGGCTCCGGTCGGCGAGCCGAAGGCGACGGACACGACCGGGCACTCGGACGACGACAAGGAACCGGAGGCGCGGACATCCATGCGCGCACCCCGTTCGGCGCGACGTCGTCGGATGCTGGCGCTGCCCGCGCTCGGACTCACGGCGATTCTCGCCGCCGGCTGCTCGGCGGATTCCTGGCCGCAATTCGACGCGGCGTCGCCGACGCCGTCCCCGACGCCCACGGTGATCGCCCCGGAGAACCAGAAGCCGCCGGCCGTGACCGAGGCTCAGGCGGCGCGCATCCTCCAGGAGGTCTCCAGCACCCTGGTGGAAGCCGACACCGCTCTCGACCTCGAGCTCGCGAAGACCCGCCTCGATGGCGCCGCGCTGGCCGCTCGGGGTACCGAGTACGCCCTGCGCACAGCGCTCCCGGAGACTCCGGTACCGGCCGCGATCCCGACCGAGGACATCGAGGTCGTGCTCCCCGAAGCCACCGACCGTTGGCCGCGCACCGTGCTGCTCCTCTCGAAGAGCACAGCCGACGAGACCGTGCCGCCGGCGATCCTCACCATGACTCAGCAGGATCCGTGGTCGAACTACAAGGTGACGAACATCGCCGAGATGCAGGCGTCGTCGAAGGTTCCCGACCTCGCCGCCCCTTGGCTGGGCACCTCGATCGTGCCGGCGGATTCCGCCTTCCTCAGCATGGCGCCCGGTGAGGTCGCCGCAGCGTTCGCCGATGTCGTCGATACGGGGGAGCAGAGTGCCTCCTACGGACTGTTCGATGAGCTCTCGCTGAACCTCGCGACATCGATCCGGGACAGCCGGCAGGCGGTGGTGCAGAACCTCATCGACAACAACGCCGCAGCCACCGCTCAGACGGCGTTCGACATCGTGCCGTCCGACTCGGCGCCCGTGTCGATGACGACGCTCGACAGCGGGGCGATCGTCGCGGTCTCCCTCATCGACAAGGAGACGGTGACGCCCACCTCGGGCGACGCCGTCATCCGGTTCGGTGACAACGCTCAGGCGAAGGCGCTGACCGGGGCGACCGAGTCGGCCAAGGGCGTCGAGACGACCTACGAATTCCAACTGTTCTTCGCGGTGCCGGCACAGAGCTCGACGGAGCAGATCCGTCTTCTGGCCGCCCGCCAGGACATTCTCAGTGTGCAGGTGATCAAGTGAGCGAAATCTCCCCCGCCGCCCTTCGGGGTGCCGTCGACCTCTCCTCGTTGCGTGGCCGGTCCACGCGGCCGGCAGCCGCTGCCAGCACGGCGGCGCCCGGCATCGTCGATGTCGTCGTCGATGCGACGGACGAGTCGTTCGGCCAGATCCTCGAACTGTCGCGCACCGTCCCCGTGGTGGTCGACCTCTGGGCCGAGTGGTGTGGACCATGCAAGCAGCTGAGCCCGATCATCGAGAAGGTGACCAGGGAACTCGGGGGCCGCGTTCTCCTCGCCAAGGTCGACGTCGACGCCAATCCCCAGCTCGCACAGGGCTTCCGGGCGCAGTCCATCCCGATGGTGGTCGCGCTGATCGCCGGTCAGCCGGTGCCGATGTTCACGGGCGCTGTGCCGGAGACGCAGGTGCGTGAGGTCTTCGCTCAGCTACTGCAGCTTGCGGCGCAGAACGGTGTCACCGGCACTCTTCCGCTCGGCGACGGCGCAGCCGAGCCGACCGAAGCCCCGGAGGAGCCGCCGATGCCGCCGCTGCATGCGGAGGCGTTCGCCGCCATCGAGGCCGGGGACTATGCCGCGGCGATCGTCGCATACGAGAAGGCACTCGCGGAGAACCCGCGGGACGAGGAGGCGATCGCCGGTCTCGGCCAGGTGCGGTTGCTCGACCGCGTGCAAGGACTCGATCTGCAGGAGGCCCGCGCCGCCGCTGCGGCCGCCCCGCTGGATGTGCCGGCGCAGTTCGCCGTCGCCGACCTCGACCTCGCCGGCGGACATGTGGACGACGCCTTCGGTCGTCTTCTCGACCTGTTCCAGGCGCTTCCCTCGGATGAGCGCCCCCCGGTGCGCGAGCGACTGGTCGAACTGTTCGGCCTGATCGGAGCATCCGATCCCCGGGTCATCACCGCCCGCAACCGGCTTTCATCGCTGCTGTTCTGAAGCGCGGTCTGAACCGCCGTCAGAAGGGCTCGGGACCGATCGGTCCCGAGCCCGTCCGCGTTTCAGCCGTGGTTGACGGTCGGAACATGCGGCTCGGGCTGGTGCCGCAACCACAGCGTGGACAGCGCCGGCAGCGTCACGGTCGCCGTCGGTGCTCCCTCGCCGTCGGAGTGCGCCACGACCATGCCGAGGTTGCCCGAACCGCGACCGCCGTAGTCCGCGGCATCCGTGTTCAGGATCTCCTGCCAGACGCCCTCCCGCGGGAGGGCGAGGCGATAGCCGGCGTGCTCGACGCCGGCGAAGTTGCTGATGACGACCAGCCGTCCGCCGTGCGCGTCACGCCGTTCGAACGCGATCACCGTCGGATCCCAGCTGGGCGCGCCCAGCCGAGTGAAGGATGAGCTGTCGTTGTCGCGTTCCCACAGCGGCGCCTGGGCGCGATACGTGCTGTTCAACGCGCCGATGAAGCTCTGCAGCTGCGCGTGCGACGGCTGGTCCAGCAGCCACCAGTCGAGTTCGCGTCCTTCAGACCACTCGGCGATCTGACCGAACTCCTGGCCCATGAACAGGAGGTTCTTGCCCGGGTGGCCCCACATGTACCCGAGGTAGGCGCGGACGTTGGCGAGCTTGTGCCAGTGGTCGCCCGGCATCTTCGCCAGCAGGCTTCCCTTTCCGTGCACGACCTCGTCATGGCTGATGGGGAGGAGGTAGTTCTCGCCGAAGGCGTAGACGAACGAGAAGGTCATCTCGCCCTCGTGGTGGGCGCGGTACATCGGATCGCGCTCGATGTACTGCAGGGAATCGTTCATCCACCCCATGTTCCACTTGAACCCGAAGCCGAGCCCGGCGTGACTGGTCGGGGCGGTGACGCCGGGGAAGCTGGTCGACTCCTCGGCGATCATGACGACCCCCGGATGCAGCCGATAAGCCGTGGCGTTGACCTCCTGCAGGAACCGGATGGCCTCCAGATTCTCCCGTCCGCCGTGGATGTTCGGCTCCCACTCGCCCTCGTTGCGCGAGTAGTCCAGGTACAGCATCGACGCGACGGCGTCCACGCGCAGCCCGTCGACGTGGAACTCGCCGAGCCAGAAGAGAGCGTTCGCGACGAGGAAGTTGCGTACCTCGTTGCGTCCGTAGTCGAAGATCAGCGTGCCCCAGTCCTGGTGCTCTCCGCGACGGGGATCCGGGTGCTCGTAGAGCGCCTGCCCGTCGAAGCGGGCCAGCGCGAACGCGTCCTTCGGGAAATGGCCGGGAACCCAGTCCATGATCACGCCGATGCCCGCCTGGTGCAAGCGGTCGATCAGGTACTTGAGGTCGTCCGGGCTGCCGAAACGGCTGGTCGCGGCATAGTAGCCGCTGACCTGGTAGCCCCACGAACCGCCGAAGGGGTGCTCGGCGAGCGGCATGAACTCGACGTGGGTGAACCCGGTCTCGGTCACGTGCGCGATGAGCGGGTCGGCGATGTCGCGGTAGCCGAGGCCGTGGCGCCATGAACCGAGATGCACCTCGTACACCGATAAGGGCTGCGCGACCGCATGCGTCGCCGCTCTCCGAGTCATCCAGGCCCCATCGGACCACGTGTGCGTAGAGCTCGTGACCACCGAGGCGGTGCCAAGCGGCACCTCTGCGGCCAAGGCCATCGGATCAGCCTTGAGAATCCATCCGCCGCTCCTCGTGCGGATCTGGTACTTGTACTTGGCGCCGATCGAGAGATCCGGGATGAACAGCTCCCAGAGGCCGCTCACGCCCATCGAACGCATCGCGTGCGCTTCGCCGTTCCAGTCGTTGTGGTCGCCGACGACCCTGACCGCGGTGGCATTCGGCGCCCATACGGCGAACGAGACGCCCGACTCGCCGTCGACCGACAGCGGATGGGCTCCGAGCGCCTGCCAGAGCCGCTCGTGCCGTCCCTCGGCGATCAGGTGCAGGTCCAGCTCGCCCAGGGTGGGAAGGTGCCGGTAAGGGTCGCCGGCGATCGTCTCCTCGACGTCGGTGTATGCGGTGGCGACGCGGTACGGGACGGGTGGTCCGTCGTGGCGTGCCTCCCAGATCCCGTGGGCGGCGTGCTCGAGTTCGAGCCGCGTGCCGTCCGCGAACACGGCCGCGACGGACGAGGCGAGGGGACGCCGTACCCGGATCACCGTCACGGTGCGATCGGCGGCGGTCGTGATCGGATGCGCTCCGAGGAGGGCGTGCGGTTCGTGATGGGATCCCGCCGCGACAGCCTCCCAGTCGGCGGAGACGCTGATGTCTTCTGCGTAGCTCATGCTCGCTCCTTCACCCTCAGAATGTGCACCGGCTCGGCGAAGGCGTCGAGCCGCACATAGTTGTGGTCGCTCCAGGTCCAGACGCTGCCCGAGAGCAGATCCTCGACCTCGAAGCTCTCGCCGAGCGGGATGCCCCACACGCGCGTGTCGAGGTGCACCGTCGTCTGCCGCACCGAGTGGGGGTCGACGTTGGCGACCACGATGATCGTGTCCGGCTTGCCGGTTCCGGTGAACGCGGCATCGAGGTGCTTGCTGTACACGAGGATCGAATCGTCGTCGCTCCAGTGCACCGAGAAGTTGCGAAGCTGGCGGAGCGCGGGATGGGTGCGGCGGATCTCGTTCAGGCGGCGCAGCAGTGGCGCGAGGGAATCGCCTCTCTCCTCGGCGCCGTCCCAGTCCCGGAACTTGTACTCGTACTTCTCGTTGTCGATGTTCTCCTCGGACCCGGGCCGGGCGACGTTCTCGACGAGCTCGTAGCCCGCATACACGCCCCAGATCGGCGCTGCGGTTGCGGCGATCGCCGCGCGGATGCGGTAGGCGGCGCGTCCTCCGAACTGGAGGTATTCGGTGAGGATGTCGTGCGTGTTCACGAAGAGGTTCGGCCGCATGAAGTCGGCGGTGTCGTGCGAGACGGACGTCAGGAACTCCTCGAGCTCCGCCTTCGTGTTCCGCCAGGTGAAGTACGAATAGCTCTGCTGGAAGCCCGCCTTCGCGAGGCTCTGCATCATCGCCGGTCGCGTGAACGCCTCGGACAGGAAGATCACGTCAGGATCCTCGCCGCACACGATGCCGATGAGCCACTCCCAGAACTGCACCGGCTTGGTGTGCGGGTTGTCCACGCGGAAGATCTTCACCCCCTGCGACACCCAGTGCCGCACGACTCGGAGCACCTCGGCATAGATGCCGGCCGGGTCGCGGTCGAAGTTGATCGGATAGATGTCCTGATACTTCTTCGGGGGATTCTCGGCGTACGCGATCGTGCCATCCGGCAGCACTGTGAACCATTCCGGATGCTCCACGACCCAGGGGTGATCCGGAGCGGCCTGCAGCGCGAGGTCGAGTGCGACTTCCATCCCCTCCTTCTGAGCGGCGCGGACGAAGGCCCGGAAGTCGGCGGCGGTTCCCAAGTCTCGGTGGATGGCGTCGTGGCCGCCGTCGGCGGAGCCGATCGCATACGGGGAGCCGGGATCACCCGCCAGAGCCTCCAGCGTGTTGTTGCGCCCCTTGCGGTTGATCTCCCCGATCGGGTGGATCGGAGGCAGGTAGATGACGTCGAAACCCATGCCGGCGACGCCCGGCAGGCGCTTGATCGCGGAGCGGAACGTCCCGCTCTTGACCGTTCCGTCCTTCAGGCGCTTCGCCCCTTCGGAGCGGGGGAAGAACTCGTACCAGGCGCCGACTCCGGCGAGTTCCCGCTCGACGACGATACGGAGCGGTGCGGACGCGGAGTGCAGCGTACTGAGGGGCCGTTCGGCGAAGATCGTGGCGAGTTCTGCGTCCGTGGCGACGGCTGAGATCTGTTGCGCGTCCGCATCCTGCATCCGCTGCGCGGCAGCCGCCAGGTGCCGCCGCTGAGCGGCCGGACGGCCCTTTTCAGCGGCCGCGCGCACGAGGAGCTGCGCGCCGAGCGCGGCCATCACCGGTGTGTCGACGTCGACCGCGGCCTTCAGCTCGGCGGCGTGCGCCCAGGTCGCGAAGTCGTCGGAGAACGCTTCGAAGCGGTAGGTCCAGGCGCCTCGTTCGTCCAGCGCGACGTCAGCGCGCCAGCGGTCGGTCCCGTCCCGGAGCGGGGCGAGACGGTGCAGGCTCTCCTCGCCACCCGGAGAGGTCAGCCGGAGATGCACGCCGATGATGTCGTGTCCCTCGCGGAAAGCCGTCACCCCGAACGGCACGACCTCGCCGGCGAACGCCTTGGCGGAGAACCCGCCGGGCACCCGAGGCGACGGCGACACCAACGGGATGCGCGTCGTGCGC
Source organism: Microbacterium aurantiacum (assembly GCF_002872075.1). GTDB lineage: Bacteria > Actinomycetota > Actinomycetes > Actinomycetales > Microbacteriaceae > Microbacterium > Microbacterium aurantiacum_A. The sequence continues at coordinate 256,015 of NZ_PGGU01000005.1, forward strand.
AGATCCTCGGAGTCGTCGGTGTGCCCCAGGGGGCGCAGCGGAATCTGGACGGGGCTCCGAAGAGCCGCTGTTCGGGTGTCGTTGCGTGAGGCCACTAGCTGAATGTACCGCCCTCGCACCTCGGCTGGAAGCGAGCCGCCGGGGTGGCCGCCGACCTCGCTTCATTCGACGCGGAAAAGCCTCATCGAGGTCCCAGGGGTGGGGAGCACATCTCCGGGCGCGAACACCTCCGTGCTCTCCGACGGGCGCTCTTCGGCGCTCGACCAGAGCGAGACGAATCGTGTCGCGTCTTCGATCTCCTCGGGCAGACGGACATCGGTCGGCGACTCCGTGCCGTGCACGATCAGGAGGATGCGGTTGTACGACTCCTTGTCCGGCGTCGACGCGGCGACGTACTGAAGCGTGCGGTTGCCGGGGTCGGTCCACTGACCGGCCTCCATCGTCTCGCCGTTCTGGTCGTACCAGTCCATGACACTGGCATTCGGGATGTGCTCGCCGAGTCGCGCGTAGCGACTCGGACGCAGAGCCGGGTTGTCGGTGCGCAGCTGGATCAGCCGGGTGACGTGCGCGCGCAGATCCTCCTGCCACGGCTCGAACTCCCACGGGAACCAGCTGAGAGGCGAATCCTGAGCGTAGGCGTTGTTGTTGCCCCGCTGGGTGCGGCCGAACTCGTCGCCGGCGGTGAGCATCGGGATGCCTGCGGAGAGCAGCAGCGTGCCGAGCAGATTGCGCATCGCCTTGCGACGCGCGGCCAGGATGCCCGGGTCATCGGTCGGACCCTCGATGCCGTGGTTGAACGCGCGATTCATGTCTGCGCCGTCGCGGTTGTGCTCCCCGTTGCCCTCGTTGTGCTTGACGTCGTAGGACACGAGATCGTGCAGGGTGAAGCCGTCGTGCGAGGTGATGAAATTGACGCTGGCCAGCGGTCCGCGGCTCTCGCTGAAGGTGTTCGACGAACCGGCGAGGCGAGTGGCGAAGCCGCCGATGCCCACCGGGGCGGATGCGCGACGGGCGTAGTCGATGTCGCTCAGCCAGAAGTTGCGCACGCGGTCGCGGTAGCGGTCGTTCCACTCGTGCCAGCCGGCGGGGAAGTTCCCGGTCTGCCATCCGCCGAGACCCACATCCCAGGGCTCGGCGATCAGCTTCGTGTCCTGCAGGACCGGGTCGGCGGCGATGGCTGCGAGCAGAGGGTGGTCCGGCGTGAAGGTGTGGTCGCCATCCCGGGCGATCGCCGCGGCGAGATCGAATCGGAACCCGTCGATCTGCATCTCCTGCGCCCAGTAGCGCAGCGAGTCGAGCACGAGACGCGCGCCGGCGTCCGTCGCCGTGTTGAACGTGTTCCCGCACCCCGTGGTGTCGATGTAGGCGCCATCGGCCTGCTGGCGGTAGTACTGCGCGTTGTCGATGCCGCGGAAACTGGATCGGGGTCCACCCAGACCCTCCTCCGAGGTGTGGTTGTAGACGACATCCAGGATGACTTCGAGCCCGGCCTCGTGCAGCAGGCGCACCATGCCCTTGAACTCGGCGAGGACCGCCTCCGGGCCGCCCTTGCGGGCCTGCTCCGTGGCGTACGCCGTGTGGGGCGTGAAGAAGTTGAGGGTGTTGTATCCCCAGTAGTTCGTCAGCCCGAGCTGGAGCAGCCGGGGCTCAGGGACGAAGGCATGCACGGGGAGAAGTTCGACCGAGGTGATGCCGAGGGAGTGGAAATGCGCGATCATCGCAGGATGCGCGAGGCCCGCGTACGTCCCGTGCAGGGCGGGCGGAACATCGGGGTGCCGCTTGGTCAGGCCTTTGAGGTGCCCCTCGTAGATGACCGTGCGATCCAGCGGGATACGGGGCTTCTGAGAATCTCCCCAGTCGAATCCGTCGACGATGACGACGGAGCGCCATTCTTCGTATCCGTCGCCCTGTGCGAGACCTCGGGCGTACGGATCGAGGAGGAGCGATTCCGGGTTGAACGTGTTCCCGGGCCCGTGCGGCCCGTCCACGCGGACGGCGTATCGCGTTCCGGGTTGCAGAAGCTCGGTCGTGACCTCCCAGACGCCTCCGGGACGGCGTTCGAGAGGAAGCTCGTCGGTCACCCAATCGAGGTCGGTCGCGTCGAAGATGACGAGTTCGACGGCGGACGCGTTCTGCGACCAGAGGCGGAGAGTTCCCACCCCGTCGTGAAGACGAACGCCGAGGTTGTCGAGTGCGGCTCCCCCCAGAGGAGCGGCAGCGGGCTGCGGACACATGAGCAATAGCCTAGGCCCGCGCGGCTCGGCAACCGCGCAACGCCGCGTCCCCGCCCGGGTGGGAGGATGGAGGGATGCGGTACTACCTCGATCATGCGGCGACATCGCCCCTCCGGCCGGAGGCGCGGGATGCGTGGCTCGATGCGACGGATCTGACCGGAAACGCCTCGTCCACGCACGGCTCCGGTCAGGCTGCGCGCCGCCTTCTCGAGTCGTCCAGGGAGCGGACGGCAGCTGTCCTCGGGGCGGACCCGATCGAGGTGGTCTTCACCTCCGGAGGCACCGAATCCATCAACCTGGCGCTTCAGGGGCTCTGGCGGGCGCGGGACCCGCATGCCCGCGCGATCGTGCTTCCGGATGCCGAGCATCACGCCACGTTCGACACCGTGGCCGCGTTGGCTGCCGACGGCGCCGAGGTACGGGCCGTGCCGGTGACATCTGACGCGCACGTCACGCCTGAGGCCTTCGGCGCCGCGATGGCGCCCGCGGGCTCGGCGCGCGCCGCGCTGGCGACCGTCCTCGTCGCCAACAACGAGGTGGGAACCGTGAACGACGCGGCCGCCCTCGCGGCGGTCGCTGCAGACGCCCTCGTGCCGCTCCACCTCGACGCGGTCGCCGCGCTCGGCCACGTGCCGCTGTCCTATCGGGAACTGCGCGGGAAGGCCCAACCGGGATCGGGACTCGTCGCGCTGAGTGTTGCCGGGCACAAGATCGGAGCGCCCGTCGGCACCGGCGCACTGGTCGTGGATCGCACGGCTCGAATGGCACCGCTGCAGCATGGAGGGGCGCAGCAGCGCGGCTTGCGAGCCGGTACCCAGGACGTCGCCGGAGCCGCGGCGTTCGCTGTGGCGCTGGAGCTGGCCGAGGCCGAACGACGCAGTGAAGGCGTCCGGCTGCGGATCCTGCGCGACCGCCTGGTGCAGGGGATACGCGCAGCGGTTCCGGCATCCGAACTGCTCGGCGATCCGGTGAACCGTCTGCCGGGCAATGCCCACCTGCTCTTTCCCGGGGCCGTCGGCGAGAGCCTGCTCTTCATGCTCGACACGGCAGGCGTGTCCTCTTCGACGGGGTCGGCCTGCCAGGCGGGCGTCGCGGAACCGTCGCATGTCGTCCTCGCGATGGGTCGCAGCGAGCGCGACGCACGCAGCGTCATCCGGCTCACTCTCGGCAGGACCTCCGGCGATGCCGAGGTCGACGCGGTGCTCGCCGTGATCGCGGACGCCTATGCGCGCGCATCCGGGACCAGCACAGGCAACCGCTCGTAGACTGGACCCATGCGGATACTGGCAGCCATGAGCGGCGGAGTGGATTCCGCCGTCGCGGCCGCTCGTGCCGTGGAGGCGGGACACGACGTCGTCGGCGTGCACCTGGCGCTCTCTCGTGCGGGCGGCACCCTGCGAACGGGCAGCCGAGGGTGCTGCACGATCGAGGACGCGCTCGACGCGCGCCGCGCGGCCGACATGCTCGGCATCCCGTTCTACGTCTGGGACTTCTCCGAGCGATTCCGCGACGACGTGATCGACGACTTCATCTCCGAGTACCGGGCCGGACGTACTCCGAACCCCTGCATGCGCTGCAACGAGAAGATCAAGTTCGCGGCTCTCCTGGAGCGGGCGATCGAGCTCGGGTTCGACGCGGTGTGCACCGGACACTACGCGACTCTGATCCACACTCCGGCGGGACTCGAACTGCACCGGGCCTCCGATGCGGCCAAGGACCAGTCCTATGTCCTCGGCGTCCTGACGACGGAGCAGCTGGCGCACACGTACTTCCCCCTGGGGTCGACGCCCTCGAAGGCCCTGGTCCGGACGGAGGCGGCTGAGCGCGGGCTCAGCGTCGCCCAGAAGCCCGACAGCCACGACATCTGCTTCATCCCCGACGGCGACACGCGCGGCTGGCTCGCCGAGAAGGTGGGCGCGGAGACCGGGGAGATCCTCGATCGCGCCGGCGAGGTCGTCGGCACGCACGAGGGTGCCCATGCGTTCACCGTCGGGCAGCGGCGCGGGCTCAAGCTCGGTGTGCCGGCCGCTGACGGCAAGCCGCGATTCGTCCTCGAGGTGCGCCCGGTGTCGAACACCGTCGTGGTGGGGCCGAAGGAGGCGCTCGCGATCGCGGAGATCGCGGGGGAGCGCTTCTCCTGGGCGGGAGCGGCGCCCGACTCGTCGGAGTTCGACTGCGAAGTGCAGATCAGAGCGCATGCGGACCCGGTGCCGGCCACGGCCTTCGTGACCGACGCCGGTGTACGGGTCGTGCCGGATGTCGCGCTCGACGGCGTCGCACCCGGTCAGACCGCCGTCCTCTACGTCGGCACCCGCGTGCTCGGCCAGTTCACCATCGATCGCACGGTCTCGGCGGTTCCGGTCGAGGCGTAGAGCGCTTTTCCCTGTGTTTGTCGCACCCCACTCGTAGACTGGCGAGGTGCCGGAGAACATCTCACTGGAAGCAGCCCGCAGCGAGGTCGAAGAGCTGACCACCCGCATCCTCGAGGCGAAGGACGCGTATTACGGGCGTGACACCTCGCTCGTCGACGACGCGACGTACGACGGGTGGATGCATCGGCTGGAAGAGCTGGAGCGGCTGCATCCGGAACTCGCCGGACAGGATTCGCCGACGCAGATGGTGGGCGCCGCTGAATCCACCGGGCTCGCGACCATCGAGCATGCCGAGCGGATGCTGAGCCTCGACAATGTCTTCTCGATCGACGAGCTGCGCGAGTGGGCATCGAAGGCGCAGGCCTCGTCGGGACGAGAGGTGGCTTGGCTCACAGAGCTCAAGATCGACGGCCTCGCGATCAACCTCCGGTACGAGGACGGCGTGCTGACTTCGGCGGCCACCCGCGGAGACGGTCGCGTCGGCGAGATCGTGACCGAGAACGCCCTTCGGTTGCCGGAGATCCCGTCGCGCCTGTCCGGGAGCGGGCATCCGACGATCGTGGAGGTCCGCGGCGAGGTCTTCATCCCGGTCGCGGCGTTCGAGCGCCTGAACGCGGCGCAGGCGCGTTTCCGCGACCTCGCCTACGCCGACGCGCTCGAGCGCTGGACCGCCCGCGGCGGTGCGAAGAGGCCGTTCGATGAGGACAAGGCCCGTACCGCCGCCGCCCGTCGTTTCCCCTCCTTCGCGAATCCCCGCAACGCCGCGAGCGGCGGGCTGCGGCAGCAGATCGAGAAGAAGAGCGGGCTCGAACTGGAGGCGGCGCTGCTGCGGGTGGAATCGCTGTCGATGTATGTGCACGGCATCGGCGCGTGGCAGAATCCGCCGGTCGCCACGCAGAGCGAGGTGTACCGGCTGCTCGCGGAATGGGGCCTGCCGACGAGTCCGCACACGAAGGTCTGCCACGGCATCGACCAGGTGGTGGAGTTCGTGGAGCATTTCGGCGAGCACCGGCACGACATCGAGCACGAGCTCGACGGAATCGTGGTCAAGGTCGACGAGCTGGCTCTGCACGACGAACTCGGGATGACGAGTCGCGCCCCGCGGTGGGCGATCGCCTACAAGTACCCGCCGGAGGAGGTGCAGACGAAGCTTCTCGACATCGTCGTCTCGGTGGGCCGCACCGGGCGCGCCACTCCGTTCGCCGTTATGGCCCCGGCGCACGTCGCGGGCTCTGTGGTGAGGCAGGCGACGCTGCACAACAAGGATGTCGTCAAGGCGAAGGGCGTCCTCATCGGCGACACTGTCGTGCTGCGCAAGGCGGGTGACGTGATTCCCGAGGTGCTCGGACCGGTGGTGGAGCGACGCGACGGTACCGAACGCGAGTTCGTGATGCCGTTCGGGTGCCCCGAATGCGGCACGCCGCTGCGTCCGATGAAAGAGGGCGACATCGACCTGCGTTGCCCGAACGCGCGCTCGTGTCCTGCGCAGGTGCGCGGACGTGTCGAGCACATCGGCTCACGCGGCGCGCTCGACATCGAGGCGCTCGGCGAGGTCACGGCGGCGGCCTTGACGCAGCCCACGTCTCCGGAGACCCCTCCGTTGCAGACGGAAGCCGGGCTCTTCGCGCTCACCCTCGATGAGATCGTCCCGATCGAGGTCGTCGTGCGCGATGCCGAGACCGGGTTGCCCAAGGAGGATGACGACGGCGTGGTGAAGACGCGTTCGCCGTTCCGCCGGAACCCCTCGGCAGCCGAGCGGAAGTCGGGGCTGATCGGGCCTCAACCGTCATCGCAGGCTGTGACGCTGCTCGCCGAGCTGGAGAAGGCGAAGACGAAGGACCTCTGGCGTCTGCTGGTCTCGCTCAACATCCGCCATGTCGGTCCGGTCGCCGCACGTGCACTGGCGCAGTGGTTCGGCTCGCTCGACGCGATCCGCGCAGCATCGAGGGAGGAACTCGCCGGAGTCGACGGCGTGGGCGGGATCATCGCGGACTCCCTGCTGGCGTGGTTCGAGATCGACTGGCACCAGGAGATCGTGCAGCGGTGGGCGGAGGCCGGAGTCCAGTGGGCGACGCCGGGACACGCGGGGCCGGGAGCAGCCGTGACCGAAGGGGGCGTTCTCGACGGTCTCACCGTGGTGGCGACCGGATCGCTCGACGGCTACACGCGCGACGGAGCCCAGGAGGCGATCATCCAGGCCGGCGGCAAGGCGGCGTCCAGCGTCTCGAAGAAGACGGACTTCGTCGCTGCCGGTCCCGGCGCGGGGTCCAAGCTCGCCAAGGCCGAGGAGCTCGGCATCCGCATCCTCGACGCGGCGCAGTTCCACATCCTCGTCACCCAGGGGCCGGACGCACTGGGTGGCTGATCGCCTCATCGTCGTCAACGGCATAGCCGGCGCCGGCAAGACGACGCTCGCGGGTCCGCTGGCCGGGGAGCTCGGCATCCCGCTGGTGTCGAAGGATGCCATCAAGGAGGCGCTGGGCGACGCGATCGATGCTCATCTGCCGACCCGCTCGGTCGGTGCGCTGGCCACAGACGCACTGTGGCGACTGGCCGGGATGCTCGATGGCACGGTGATGGTCGAATCGGTGTGGCTGTCCGGACGCGACGAGGACTGGTTCCGCCGCGGGTGGGAGTCCATCGGCTCTCCCTCGGGCATAGAACTCTGGTGCGAAGCTCCTCGCGAGGTGATGCGAGATCGGTACCTGACGCGGCCGCGCCACCGCGTGCACGACGACCAGGCGCGTATGGCCGAATGGGAGTCCGCGGCTGCGGTGGCGGCGCCGATCACCGACCTCCCGCTGCTCCGGGTCGACACCTCGACAGCAGTCGACATCTCGGCGTTGGCCGCGAGCGTTCGACGCACGCTGGCGTGAGCTCGCGACGCGCTGGCTGACGACGAAACACGAAATTCCGCACGAGACACCACGTCAGACGTGGTGTCTCGTGCGGAATATGACGTCTCCGCGCGTCGTGCTCAGCCCTTGTGACGGGGCTTGCGGAACTCGCGGTCGCCCGTGCTGCGCGGCGCGCGGTCGTCGTCATCGCGCGAGCGGCGTCCGGGAGCACCGCGGTCGGCCTTGATCTCGATCAGGCGGCCCGAGATGCGCGTGTCGCGCAGCTTCTCGAGTACCGACGGATCCATGTTCGCGGGCAGTTCGACGGTCGAGAAGTCCGGACGGATGTTGATCACGCCGAAGTCGTCGCGGCCGAGGCCGCCCTCGTTCGCGAGCGCGCCGACGATCTGGCGCGGTTCGACGCGGTGACGACGCCCGACCTCGATACGGTAAGGCGTGTAGTCGCCGCGACCACGACGATCGGTACGCGGCTCGCGGTCGGTGCGCGGAGCACGCGTGCCTCCGGCGGAGTCCCGTGCAGGACGGTTGTCAGCTGCCACGGCCTTCGAGAGCGGGTCGTGAGCCGGGTCCAGCAGAAGCGGCGTCTCACCCTGCGCCACGACGGCGAGGGCGGCGGCGACGTCGCCCTCGGGAACGTCGTGGTTGCGGACGTAGTGCGCGACGATGTCGCGGAATCCTTCGATCCGGGCGGTCTCCGAGAGCGCCGCCGTGATCGCGTCGTCGAAGCGCGCGAGGCGGGTCGTGTTGACGTCTTCAGTGCTGGGCAGCTGCATCTGAGTCGGCTGCTGGCGCGTGGCCTTCTCGATGCTCTTGAGCAGATAGCGCTCGCGCGGGGTGATGAAGCTGATCGCGTCGCCCCTGCGTCCGGCGCGGCCGGTGCGGCCGATGCGGTGCACGTACGACTCGGTGTCGGTCGGGATGTCGAAGTTCACGACGTGGCTGATGCGTTCGACGTCGAGACCGCGAGCGGCGACATCGGTGGCGACGAGGATGTCGAGCTTGCCGTCCTTGAGCTGGTTCACCGTGCGCTCACGCTGCACCTGGGCGACGTCGCCGTTGATGGCGGCCGCTGAGTATCCACGGGCACGCAGCTTCTCGGCGAGCGTCTCGGTCTCGTTCTTGGTGCGGACGAACACGATCATGCCCTCGAAGTTCTCGACCTCGAGGATGCGGGTGAGCGCATCGACCTTCTGCGCGTACGACACCACGAGGTAGCGCTGCGTGATGTTCGTGCCGGTCGCGGTCTTCGACTTGATGCTGATCTCTTCGGGATCGCGCAGGTACTGCTGCGCGAGACGACGGATCTGCGGGGGCATGGTCGCCGAGAAGAGGGCGACCTGCTTCTCCTTGGGAGTCTGCGCGAGGATCTGCTCGACGTCCTCCGCGAAGCCCATCTTCAGCATCTCGTCGGCCTCGTCCAGCACCAGGTACTTCAGCTCGGAGAGGTCGAGGGTGCCCTTGGCGAGGTGGTCCATGATGCGGCCGGGGGTGCCGACGATCACGTGCACGCCACGACGAAGCGCCGAAAGCTGCACACCGTAGCCCTGTCCGCCGTAGACGGGGAGCACATGCACGCCCTTCATCTTCGCGGAGTACGACTCGAAGGCCTCGCACACCTGGAGGGCGAGCTCGCGGGTGGGGGCGAGGACGAGAGCCTGCGGGATCTTCTGCGAGATGTCGAGACGCTCCAGCACGGGCAGCGCGAACGCCGCCGTCTTGCCGGTGCCGGTCTGGGCCATTCCGACGACATCGCGTCCGGCGAGCAGCGTCGGGATCGTTGCTGCCTGGATGGGGGACGGCGTCTCGTAGCCGAGGTCGCGGACCGCTCTGAGGACGGGGCCGGTCAGGCCGAGTTCCTCGAATCCAGGAGTTTCAGGGGTTTCGGGGGCATCGGCGTTCACAGCGTCTTCAGGAGTCACTAACTAAAGGTAGCGCCTCCGCGTCGCTCGCACCTGTGAAGTCGGCTCAGGAGCCGGTCGTCAGCGCGACGAGCTTCTCCTTCACCTGGCGCCGCAGCACCTTCCCGATCAGCGACTTGGGGAGTTCGTCGACGACGAAGACGCGCCGCGGCACCTTGTAGGGGGTCAGGATTCCGCGGGCGAACTCGCGGATCGCTTCGACGTCGGCATCCGAGACCTCCGCGATGACGATCGCGGCGACGACCTCCTCACCGGAGTGTTCGCTCGGCAGCCCCACCACCGCCGCGTCGATCACCTGCGGATGCTGACGCAGCGCGTTCTCGACCTCAGTGGGCGCGACGTTGAAGCCGCCCGTGATGATGAGCTCCTTTATCCGGTCGACGATGCGGATGAATCCGGCCTCGTCCACCGTCACGATGTCGCCGGTGCGGAACCAGCCGTCGACGAAGACGGCATCCGTCTCCTCCGGCTTGCCGTAGTAGCCGGAGAAGACCTGCGGGCCTCGGACGATCAGTTCACCGGCGGCTCCGGCCGGAACATCGACGGTCGGCGCATCCGGGTCGACCACCCGGCACTCCGTCCCGGGGAGGGGCAGTCCGACGGTGCCGGGAACCCGGCTCTCGGCGACGGGGTTCGCCATCAGCACGGGGGAGCACTCGCTGAGTCCGTAGCCCTCGACGAGGTAGCCGTGCGTCGCCTCCTCGAACGGCACGACGAGGTCGTGCGGGAGCGCCATCGCGCCGGAGATCGCCACTTCGATCCCGTCGAGGGACACTCCTCTGCTCTTCGCCGCGGCCAGCAGGCGATCGGCGATCGGCGGGACGAGCGGAAGGAAGGTCGCCGGGTGCTTCTTGACGACGTCGAGCACCAGATCAGGATCGAACTTCGGGAAGAGCACCAGCCGGGCTCCCATCGACATCGCGAAGGTGAGGCACAGCGTGAGCCCGTAGGCGTGGAACATCGGCAGCACCGCGTACACGACGCAGCCCTTGCCGCGCTGGATCGATGGCACCCACGCCTGCGCCTGCGCGGCGTTGGCGAGGAGGTTGCGATGGGTGAGCGAAGCGCCCTTGGGGGTACCGGTGGTGCCCGAGGTGTACTGGATGATGGCGAGATCGTCGGCTCCCGGTGCCGGGTGCGAGGTCGGCAGCGGTGCGGACGACACCAGAGCATCCCAGGTCACCGTGCCGCGCACCTTCTCGGTGAGGGCGGCGCGCGACTCGCGTGCCTTGGCGACCGGCAGGTGCAGCGCGACGCGCGTGAGGTACGGCATCGCCCGGGTGACGTCGACCGAGATCAGGTTCGACACGACGAGGTCGGCGGGGAACTCCTGCACCGTTCCGACGACCTTGTTCCACACGATCGCGTGCTTCGCTCCGTGGTCCTCGAACTGCTTGCGCAGCTCGCGCGGGGTGTACAGCGGGTTGTGTTCGACGACCACGGCGCCGAGTCGCAGCACGGCGTAGAACGCGACGATGTGCTGCGGGCAGTTCGGCAGCACGATCGCCACCGGGTCTCCGGCGCGCACGCCGAGATCGCGCAGACCGGATGCGGCGCGGTCGATCGCCTCCTGCAGGGCGGCGTACGTCGTCTCCCTGCCGAAGAACTGCAGCGCAGGGGCATCCGGATACTCCCGTGCGGACGCCGCCACGATGTCGACCAGCGAACCTTCGACGGGCGAGAGATCTTCCGGAACTCCTGCCGCATAGCTGGAGATCCAGGGGCGAGGGGGATCGTACGTCGTCATGCCGACAGCCTATGCGGGCGGCAGTCCCGGGCGTCCCGTCGCCCGGCCTGGTTACAATTCCCCTGTGGACAGGCAGACAACGACCGCGCTCCTCCGCGAGCAGTTCTACCCGGTCCTGAAGGCGCAGGGATTCACCCGCAGCGCGGATGTGCTGCGGCGTGTTGCCGAGCCGGTCGCGCACGTCGTGGAAGTCGTGCACCAGCCGCGTCGTGGGGTGTTCCGCGTCGACCTCGGCGTGCATCTCACCCTGCTCGGCGACATGTCTCATCACGTCATCGATCCGGCAAAGCTTCGCGAAGCTGACTGCGCCTGGCGGTCATCCATCATCCCGGGGTTCCGCAACGATCATGACCCTGACTTCGTCTACGGCTCGACCGCGGAAGAGGCGTCCGAGGCGGTGTCGTTCCTCGTCTCGGAGTGGGACCGGCAGTCCGACGCGTTCTTCGGCCGCCTCACCGTCTGGCCCGGCGATTTCCACGAGGCCGCACGCGCAGCGAGGGCCGACCCGCCGCACCCCGCCCACCTGCTCACATGGGCACGGGTCGCGGCCCTGGCGGGCGATCTGGAACTCGCCCGAAAGTGCGCTGAGATCGCGCTGCCGAGCGTCCCCATCCGCGCCACCAGCCTCCGCGGCGACCTCGAAAGCATCGTCCACGATCCACAGACCGCCGTCCCGCAGCTGCGTTGACCCGAATAATGCTCACAACAGGTTGACGTTCCCTCTGATTCCTGACGCAATCCGTGGGATCAACCCTGGCCATTCCACCTTGACAGAGCCAAAGCGGGCGGCAAGGGACACAGACCATCCGGATCTAGACTGGTGTGGTGTCTGAAATCACCCCTGATCTTGTGCGCCATCTCGGCGTGCTCGCGCGCATCCAGTTGAACGACGACGAGGTGTCGCGGCTCACCGGCCAGCTCGACGCCATCGTCGACAACATCGCGAAGGTGTCGCAGGTCGCGACCGCCGACGTTGTCGCGACGAGTCATCCGATACCGCTGAGCAACGTCTTCCGCCCCGATGTCGTCGGGCAGCCGCTCACGCACGAGCAGGTGCTGCAGAACGCACCGGATCAGGCCGACGGCCGCTTCCGCGTCACCGCGATCCTGGGAGAAGAGCAGTGAGCGACATCATCCGCCTGACCGCAGCGGAGCTCGCCGGCAAACTCGCCTCGCGCGAGGTCTCCAGCGTCGAGGCGACGCAGGCGCACCTCGACCGCATCGCCGCCGTCGACGGCGACGTCCACGCCTTCCTGCACATCAACGAGCACGCGCTCGATGCTGCCGCCGCGATCGACGCGCGCCGCGCAGCCGGCGAGCAGCTCGGACCGATCGCCGGCGTCCCGCTCGCCATCAAGGACGTCCTGGTCACGACCGACCAGCCGACGACCAGCGGCTCGCGCATTCTCGAGGGATATCGTTCGCCCTACGACGCCACCGTGGTCGCCCGCTCTCGCGCAGCAGGACTGATCCCGCTCGGCAAGACCAACATGGATGAGTTCGCGATGGGCTCCTCCACCGAGCACTCCGCATACGGCCCCACCCGCAACCCCTGGGATCTCGACCGGATCCCCGGTGGTTCCGGCGGTGGCTCCGCGGCTGCCGTCGCCGCCTTCGAAGCCCCGCTCGCCCTCGGCTCCGACACCGGCGGATCCATCCGGCAGCCCGCACACGTGACGGGAACGGTCGGCGTCAAGCCCACGTACGGCGGCGTCAGCCGCTACGGCGCCATCGCCCTGGCGTCGAGCCTCGACCAGGTCGGCCCCGTCACCCGCACCGTGCTCGACGCGGGACTGCTGCACGATGCGATCGGCGGGTACGACCCGAAGGACTCGACCTCTCTGCGTGACGCCTGGCCGTCGTTCGCCGAAGCCGCTCGTGAGGGCGCCAGAGGAGACGTGCTCAAGGGCCTGAAGGTCGGCGTCATCCGTGAGCTTCCGGACAGCGGCTTCCAGCCTGGCGTCGCCGCGTCGTTCCGCAGCGCACTCGCGCTGATGGAGGCGCAGGGCGCGGAGATCGTCGAGATCGGGGCACCGCACTTCGAGTTCGGCGTGGCCGCGTACTACCTGATCCTCCCGGCGGAGGCCTCGAGCAACCTGGCCAAGTTCGATTCGGTCCGATTCGGGCTGCGTGTCACCCCCGACGGAAACCCCACAGTCGAAGACGTCATGTCGGCGACTCGCGACGCCGGGTTCGGCGATGAGGTCAAGCGCCGCATCATCCTCGGCACCTATGCCCTGTCGGCCGGTTACTACGACGCCTATTACGGCAGTGCACAGAAGGTCCGGACTCTCATCCAGCAGGACTTCGCGCACGCATTCGCCGATGTGGACATCATCGCGACGCCTTCGGCGCCGACCACCGCGTTCAAGATCGGCGAGCAGGTCGATGATCCGCTGAAGATGTACCTGAACGACATCACCACGATCCCGGTGAACCTCGCCGGAGTCCCGGGCATCTCGATCCCCTCGGGTCTCGCCTCCGAGGACGGCCTGCCCGTCGGCATCCAGTTCATCGCTCCGGCACGCGAGGACGCCCGCCTGTACAAGGTCGGCGCCGCGCTCGAAGCAATACTGCTCGACTCGTGGGGCGCCCCGCTCCTGAACCGCGCACCCCAGCTCACGGGAGGAACCCGCTGATGGCCGCCGCCAAGCTCATGGACTTCGACAAGGCGCTCGAGCTGTTCGAGCCCGTGCTCGGCTTCGAGGTGCACGTCGAGCTCAACACGAACACGAAGATGTTCTCGGATGCGCCGAACCCCGCGAACGAGCTGTACCACGCGGCCGAGCCGAACACGCTCATCGCACCGGTCGACCTGGGCCTCCCCGGTTCGCTGCCGGTCGTGAACGAGACGGCGATCCGCTCGTCGATCAGCCTGGGCCTCGCCCTCGGCTGCTTGATCGCCGAGTCGAGCCGCTTCGCCCGCAAGAACTACTTCTACCCCGACCTCGGCAAGAACTACCAGATCTCGCAGTACGACGAGCCGATCGCCTTCGAGGGCTCGGTCGAGGTGGAGCTCGAGGACGGCACGATCGTTCAGATTCCGATCGAGCGCGCGCACATGGAGGAGGACGCCGGCAAGCTCACCCACATGGGCGGCGCGACCGGCCGCATCCAGGGTGCCGAGTACTCGCTCGTCGACTACAACCGTGCCGGTGTGCCCCTCGTCGAGATCGTCACGAAGACGATCTTCGGCACCGACCACCGCGCCCCCGAGGTCGCGAAGGCGTATGTCCAGACCATCCGCGACATCGTGCGCAGTCTCGGCATCTCGGAAGCGCGCCTCGAGCGCGGCAACCTGCGCTGCGACGCGAACGTGTCGCTGCGCCCGCGAGTTGCGGAAGGCGAGCAGCCGGCCCCGCTCGGCACCCGCACCGAGACGAAGAACGTCAACTCGATGCGCTCCGTCGAACGCGCCGTCAAGTACGAGATCCAGCGTCAGGCGCAGATTCTCGCTGACGGCGGCACGATCAGGCAGGAGACGCGGCACTGGCACGAGGACACCGGCGCCACATCTCCTGGTCGCCCGAAGTCGGATGCCGACGACTACCGCTACTTCCCGGAGCCCGATCTGCTGCCCGTGCAGCCGCCGGCCGAGCTGATCGAGGAACTGCGTGCGGCTCTGCCCGAGCAGCCTGTCGCCCGTCGACGTCGCCTGATGACCGAGTGGGGCTTCACGGACAAGGAGTTCCAGGACGTCCGCAACAACGGGCTGGTCGGAGAGGTCGAGGCGACGATCGCCGCCGGCGCATCCCCGGCTGCGGCGCGCAAATGGTGGACCGGTGAGATCACCCGCACAGCGAATGTGCAGGGCAAGGATGCTGCTGAGCTCGTCAGCCCGGCAGATGTGGCCGCCCTTCAGCAGCTCGTCGAGGCGGGCACGCTCACTGACAAGCTGGCACGTCAGGTGCTCGAGGGCGTCATCGCGGGCGAAGGGACGCCGCAGCAGGTCGTCGATGCACGTGGTCTGGCGGTCGTCTCCGATGACGGCGCACTGATCGCCGCCATCGATGACGCGCTGGCGAGCCAGCCGGACGTGATGGCGAAGATCCGCGATGGCAAGGTTCAGGCAGCCGGTGCAGTCATCGGCGCCGTCATGAAGGCGATGAACGGCCAGGCCGATGCCGCTCGCGTGCGCGAGTTGGTCCTGGCTCGCGCCGGTGAACCCGAAGCATAAGCACTCCGCGGGCTGACCGCTCCTCCCGGACCTCGTGTCCGAGGTCCGGGAGAGAATGGGCACATGGGACACGGTGACGGCAGAGGGCGCGTCGTATCCTCCGACGGCGCCGACGATACGGGCACCCGCATCCTGCACGTCGACATGGACGCGTTCTACGCGGCGGTCGAGGTACTCGACGATCCGTCACTACGCGGGCTCCCGCTGATCATCGGTGCGCCGGACGGCCGCTCCGTCGTCTCCAGCGCCTCGTACGAGGCTCGGCGCTACGGCGTGCGTGCGGCGATGCCGGTGTCGCAGGCGCTGCGGCTGTGCCCCTCGGCCCGCATCGTCCTTCCGCATTTCCACCGGTACCACGAGGTCTCCCGCCAGGTGATGGAGATCTTCGAGTCGTTCACGCCGCTCGTCGAGCCGCTGTCGGTCGACGAGGCGTTCCTCGACGTGCAGGGGGTACGTCGGCTGTGGGGGAGCCCAGCGCGAATCGCTCAGCTCATCCGGGAGCGCGTACAGGCGGAGGTCGGGATCACCTGCAGCGTCGGAGTCGCCGCGACGAAGCACGTGGCGAAGATGGCGTCGACGATCGCGAAGCCCGACGGGATGCTGGTGGTCGCCGCCGCCGACACACTGGATTTCCTGGCGCTCCGCCCGGTGCGGGCCATGTGGGGTGTGGGGCCGAAGGCTGCAGAGGCGCTGGAGGGTCGCGGCATCCGCACCATCGGCGACATCCGCGAGTCTTCCCGGGAGATGCTCGATCGGGCGGTGGGTGCGGCTCTCAGCGCCCGTCTGACGCAGTTGGCGTGGGGCGAAGACGCGCGACTCATCGAGACGGAGCGCGTGGAGAAGAGCATCGGGCACGAGGAGACGTTCGATCACGACGTCATCGATCGTGTGTACCTCCGTGCCGAGCTGCTGAGGCTTGCCGATCGTGTCGCCGCCCGGCTTCGGCGCGCGGACTGGGAGACGGGGACCGTGGCCATCAAGATCCGCTTCGACGACTTCCGCACTCTCAGCAGATCGCAGACCCTTCCCGAGGCCACCGCTGTGGGTCAGCGGATCGGAGAGGCCGCGCAGGCGCTCTTCGAACAGATCGAGCGTCGCGACCCGGTTCGCCTGGTCGGCGTGCGGGCCGAGAACCTCCGCCCGGCGGGTGGCAGTGTGATGGGGCTCTGGGACGACGACGAGGACTGGCGGCGCGTCGAGGGTGCGGTCGACGATGCCGTCGCGCGTTTCGGCAATGCCACGATCACCAGAGCGCGCCATCTGGGGCGCGGTGAGGGGCGCGGCGCAGCGCAGCACCCGAAGGCTCACGGACTGGATTGACGTTCCGAGCGGCCCGGTCGTGGGTTAGCGTGGGTTCATGCCCAACATCGCACTGGAACTCGGGAAGAACGCCGGATCCTTCGGCGTGAACAGCGCCTACGGAAACACGCAGACGGTCGACGGCGCGGAGTTCACTCCCGTCGCGTTGACCTGCACCGGATTCGGTGGCGGATCAGGTGGTGCCGACGGCGCCGCGGAGGGCGAGGGCGGTGGAGGCGGTGGCATCGCGATCCCGCTGGGGGTCTACGTCCGCCGCGAAGAGGGTCTGCGATTCGAGCCGAACTTCGTCTCGCTGCTCGCCGTCGCGATCCCCTTCGTCTGGGTCGCAGGACGGGCGATCACCCGCATCATCCGTGCACTCAAGAAGTGAGGACCCCGTCGCGGCTGCTCTGGAGCATGCCGCGGCACTGATCGCGGATGACGTGAAGGCCTTGGCCGCTGCCAACCCGGTGGTGCTCATCGACGGATGCAGCGGTGCCGGCAAGTCCTCGCTCGCGCAGCGCCTACTCCGGCGGTGGCCGATGGCTGGCCGGGTGCAGTTGATCGCGCTGGACTCGATCTACCCGGGGTGGGATGGTCTTGACGCCGGGGTAGAGCGCGCCGCCGAATGGATTCTGAGGCCGCACGGCCGTGGCCTCCTGGGCACGTGGCGACGGTGGGACTGGGAGGCCGAGGCGGATGCCGAGAGCCATGCCGTGGATCCCGCTCTCGGCGTCATCATCGAGGGGAGCGGTTCCCTCACACCCTTGACCGCCAAGCTCGCCGACGTCGGAGTGTGGGTGGACGCTCCAGATCATTCGCGCAAGTCACGGGCGCTCCGGCGCGACGGCGACACGTACCGGCCGCACTGGGACCGATGGGCGGCCCAGGAGCGTCGCCACATCGAGCGCGATGCACCACGGACGCTCGCGACGCGGATCGTCGAAATTCCCTGAACTCGGGTGGCACTCAGTCCAGATCGTCGGCGGCCTGGATCAGGCCTTCGAGCCGGTAGCCGAGCCAGGTGTAGATGCCGTAGCGCGGGTCGTCCGGGTCGTACTGGTCGTCGTCCGTGATCTCCAGTCGGTCGGCGATGACGAGCCGGAGCGCGGTCAGCGTACGCAGCCAGGCATCGATGTCGGCCGCGCGGACGATGACGTCGCGGGGCGCGAGCGCCTCTTCCTCGGCGAGGGATTCGACGTCGACGTCGAATCCCTCGAGGGCCGAGCGGACAGTCGCCGCATCGGTGACCCTGCGGTCGAGGAGGTCGTCCCGGGTGCTGTCCGCGAAGCCACGCGACGCGTCGACGTCTTCCGGATAGGCGTTCGGCGTCAGTCGGGCGATCGCCGGATCGCTCGTGTCGCGCCCGGTGTCGACGAGCTCGATGAAGTCATCGACGAGACGTGACAAGTGGATTCCCTCGAGACGGGCGATGGAGAGCTGAATGGTCTTCTCCTTCACAGCGGGGCCTTACGAACCGTCGCCCACAGTCCATAGTCGTGCATCGCCTGGGCGTGCACTTCCATGGTCTCTCGCGGACCGGTTGCGACGATGGCGTGTCCGTCGTTGTGCACCGCCAGCATCAGGGCGGTCGCCCGTTCCATCGAATACCCGAAGTACGTCCGGAAGACCCGCACGACGTAGCTCATCAGGTTCACCGGGTCGTTCCAGACGACGACCTGCCAGGGCTCCAGCGGTGCGGCTGAGAGGTCAGTGGTCTCCTGGATGTCCGGAGAGATCGACGGCAGGCTCATGCCCACCCCAGCTTGTGCAGCTGCTCGTCATCGATCCCGTAGAAATGCGCGATCTCGTGAACCAGCGTGGTGTGCACCTCGTCGCGGAGCTCGTCCTCGTCATCGCACGCCTCCAGATGGGGCTCCCGATACACGATGATGCGATCCGGGAGTTCGCCCATCCCATACTGGGTGCGTTCGGTGAGGGCCAGACCGTCATAGAGACCGAGAAGGTCGAGGCTGCCGTCCTCTGGGCGATCCTCGACCACGAAGACCACGTTCTCCAGGCCGTCCACCATGTCGTCGGGCAGGCGATCGAGCTCGTCGATGACGAGTTCCTCGAAGGCGGCGGCATCCATGTTCATCACAGCCCAGCCTATGGGGAGAGCGGAGTTCCGAAGATCGTCAGTGCACGAACACCAGCAGCGCGGCCACGGCGATGAACAGGGCGCCGAACACGGAGTTGAGTGTCCGCTGCCCGCGCGGCGATTGCGTGAGCCGGCGGAACGGTCGCGCCGCGGAGGCGAAGAAGCCCCACATGACGATCACGTCGACAAGGATCACCGTGCCGATCAGCGTGAGGTATTGGGGGAGCGGTGGCTCGTCCAGACGGACGAACTGGGGGATGAAGGCGAGGAAGAACACGATCGCCTTGGGGTTGAGCAGATTGACCCAGAATCCCCGCCGGATCATCGACCAGCGACCCTCGCGGGAGACGGGGGCCGCGGTTTCGTCTTCGTCCGGTATCACGGGCCGGGCGAGGATGAGCCGAATGCCGAGGTACACGAGGTACGCGGCACCCGAGTAGCGGATGGCGTTGAACAGGATCTCCGAACTGGAGACGATGAGGCCGACGCCCGCCGCGACGATCACGACGTGCACGATGAGCGCCAGCTGCTGTCCGATCACGCCCCAGATCGAGCGGCGCCAGCCCTGGCTCAGGGCATTCGACATGGTGTTGATGGCACCGGCGCCGGGAGTGAAGCTGATCACCACGCAAGCCGTGAGGAGAGAGAGCCAGACCGTCAGCGACACCTCGACAGTCTACGGTCGTGCCGGACTCGCCCCGCGACGGTGCCGGATGCAGAAGAGGCCCGAACCTCAGGGTTCGGGCCTCTTCATGTATTGGGGTGGCTAACGGGGCTCGAACCCGCGACCCCCGCGACCACAACGCGGTGCTCTACCAACTGAGCTATAGCCACCATGTGCCTACCGGAGAAGGCAACCAGACGATTCTATTACACGTTCGGGGCGAACTCCGACACGGTGCGCGAGGCGATCTCTCGTGCCTGATCGCTGGAGGGTCCGGGCTCGGCGACGAAGACGGCTTCGCGGTAGTAGCGCAGTTCTCTGATCGACTCGAGGATGTCCGCCAGTGCGCGGTGCCCGCCGTCCTTCGCCGGGGCCTGGAAGAACACCCGCGGATACCAGCGACGGGAGAGTTCTTTGATGCTGGAGACGTCGACGTTGCGGTAATGCAGCCAGTTGTCGATCTGCGGCATGTACTTCGCGAGGAACATCCGATCGGTGCCGATCGTGTTGCCGGCGAGCGGAGCCTTGCGCTCCAACGGGACGAACCGCTTGATGTAGGCGAGAGTCTGCGCCTCGGCATCAGCGAGGGAGACGCCGAGCGGGATCTCCTCGATGAGCCCCGAGCTCTCATGCATCTTCGTCACGAAGTCGTTCATGTTGTCCAGTGCCGCCTCGCTCGGCCTGATCACGATCTGGAACCCCGGATCGACGGGTTCGAGCTCGAAATCGGTGATGACGACGGCGATCTCGACGAGCTCATCGACCTGAAGATCGAGCCCCGTCATCTCGCAGTCGATCCAGACGAGTCGATCATTCTCGGACGCAGATACCATGACGCCATCCTATCGACGGCGCAGACATCGCCTTCCGGAGCGCGGTACGGTATTTAGGCCGCCTCCGTAGCTCAGGGGATAGAGCAGGAGCCTTCTAATCTCTTGGTCGCAGGTTCGAATCCTGCCGGGGGCACACCGATCGTGACGACGATCTTCCCTCACGCGTAGCGCAGCACCGCGACCGCATCGTCGGGACGCCAGAACTCTCCGACGATGCGGAACGTCCCGGTGGCGAGGTGCAGTCGCTCGGCGCGGTACCGAAGGCCGAGCGGGTCGGCGACGATGCGCAGATGGCCGAGGATTCGGCCGTTCGCGTCCTGGACGCGCCACAGGTGGTCGGCCGCTCGAACGAGCTTCTCGCGCGTGGTGGCGAGTCGGGGAGTCGCATAGGGGACCTCGGGCAGGGACGTGATCAGGTTGTCGGACATCGGAATCTCCTTTCTGGTTCGAACATATGAGCGACCACCGACATTCGCGCCGAGACCGATTCAGGCGCGCCTGCCTGACCCTTCCTGCACGATTCCGCGGCTGGGATGAAGAGTGCACCGTTCCCGAGTTCGGTGCGTTCCCCCGTGTGTCGGCAGGCGCATCCTGGAGCGATCCGGGCGATCGACCCGGGCATGCAGAGGAGAAGGAAATGACCGACACGCTGACGATCATCGGAAACGTCGCCACAGACCCGGTACTGGGTCGCACGCCCAGTGGGATCCCCGTGACGAACTTCCGGGTGGCGAGTTCCCAGCGAAGGTTCGACAACTCGACCCAGCAGTGGATCGAGACGAGTACCAACTGGTACTCGATCGCGGCGTTCCGGCAACTGGCCGAACATGCGAAGGCATCATTGCGGTCCGGGGACAGCGTCATCGTGACCGGGCGCCTGAAGATCCGCAACTGGGAGGCCAACGGCAAGCACGGCACGAGCGTCGACATCGATGCGGACACGATCGGCCACGATCTTCGATGGGGGACCGCGGCGTACGCTCGCGCCGCGCGCTCCGCGTCGGCCGAGAACCGTGCGCAGGCAGCGGCCGAAGCGAGCGCCGGGCAGGAGGAGGAAGAGAACGCCGTCGATCCTGACGAGGCGATGGCGTTGAGCGCAGCCGTGTGGACGACTCCGGATGCGGCGCCGGAGCTGGCCGATGCCGAGACCGCACCCTACTGAGCGATCGCGAGCGAACCAGGCGTCCCTTCGAGCGATTCAGCGCCGTTGTCGCCAGAGGCGGTCGTCGGAGCACGACCCGTAGACTCGGATCGTGCTCCGACGACCGAACGCCCCTGTTTCGCGCGCGACCCGGGGCGTACTGACCGCAGCGGCCGTCGCGATGCTGCTCACCGCATGCAGTCCCACGCCGAATCCGTCGACGAACCCCGAGCCTGCGGAGAGTGCGCCGGCCGCGACGGAGGCGCCCGAGGCGCCGGCATACGACCCAGCGGGCACGGCCGAGGCCAACCTGCCGGTCTTCACCGCCGTCACGCAGCAGGTGTGGGCTTCGGAACAGCGTGCGTCGGGCCGGGCGTACGTGGATGCTCTGGTTGCGGTCGGATTCGATCGCGCGCTCATGCAGGTCACGCCGGACGAGACCACGGTCGGCAATGCGGTGGAGAGCTTGCAGTTCTCCGTCCGCTGGGGCGATGCGCACTGCCTGATCGGACAGGTGGGACCGTCGACCGGAGAGCCGGTCACCGCCGTCATGGCACAGCTCGCCGAAGGGCGCTGCCTCGTCGGAACCACGCGACCGATCGACTGGTGACCTCGGCGCGGGCCTGGCCCCGATCCCGATGGGGCCACTCGGTCCCGGCAGGTGCGCACAGCGGAGGCCGGTAGGCTGGAGTGTCGATCTTCGACGACACAGAAGGAGCGTTTTCGGTGGCAGAGTACATCTACTCCATGGTCCGTGCCCGCAAGGCGGTGGGCGAGAAGCTCATCCTCGATGACGTGACGATGGCGTTCCTCCCCGGCGCGAAGATCGGCATGGTCGGCCCGAACGGCGCCGGTAAGTCGACGATCCTGAAGATCATGGCGGGACTCGACACCCCGTCCAACGGCGAGGCCAAGCTCTCGCCCGGCTTCACGGTCGGGATCCTGATGCAGGAGCCCGAGCTCGACGAGTCGAAGACGGTGATCGAGAACATCCAGGAGGGCATCGCGATCAAGGCGAAGCTGGACCGCTTCAACGAGATCTCCGCGCTTATGGCCGATCCGGACGCCGATTTCGACGCGCTCCTCTCGGAGATGGGCACGCTCCAGGAGGAGATCGATGCCGCCGACGGCTGGGATCTCGACTCCCAGCTGGACCAGGCCATGGACGCGCTGCGCACCCCGCCCGCGGATGCCGCCATCGCGCCGCTCTCGGGTGGCGAGAAGCGCCGTGTCGCCCTCGCCAAGCTCCTTCTCCAGAAGCCGGATCTGCTGCTTCTGGATGAGCCCACGAACCACCTCGACGCGGAGAGCGTGCTCTGGCTCGAGCAGCACCTGCAGGCCTACAAGGGCGCCGTGATCGCCATCACCCACGATCGGTACTTCCTCGACCACGTGGCCGAGTGGATCGCCGAGGTCGACCGCGGCCGGCTGATCGGCTACGAGGGCAACTACTCGACGTATCTGGAGAAGAAGGGCGAGCGCCTGGAGGTCCAGGGCAAGAAGGACGCCAAGCTCGCCAAGCGTCTCAAGGAGGAGCTGGAGTGGGTGCGCTCCAGCGCGAAGGGCCGCCAGACCAAGTCCAAGGCCCGCCTCGCTCGCTACGAGGAGATGGCGACCGAGGCCGAGCGGACCAGGAAGCTCGACTTCGACGAGATCCAGATCCCCGCGGGCCCGCGACTCGGCGGCATCGTGATCGAGGCGAAGAAGCTGAAGAAGGGCTTCGACGGCCGCTCGCTCATCGACGGCCTCAGCTTCAGCCTGCCGCCGAACGGCATCGTCGGCGTCATCGGCCCGAACGGCGTCGGAAAGACCACGCTCTTCAAGACGATCGTGGGGCTGGAACCGCTGGACGGTGGCGACCTCAAGATCGGCGAGACCGTCAAGATCAGCTACGTCGACCAGTCCCGCTCGAACATCGATCCCAACAAGACGCTGTGGGAGGTCGTGTCCGACGGACTCGACTACATCACCGTCGGCAAGACCGAGATCCCGTCGCGCGCGTACGTCTCCAAGTTCGGGTTCAAGGGGCCGGACCAGCAGAAGAAAGCCGGAGTGCTCTCCGGTGGTGAGCGGAACCGCCTGAACCTGGCCCTCACTCTCAAGGAGGGCGGCAACCTGCTGCTGCTCGATGAGCCCACCAACGACCTCGACGTCGAGACGCTGAGCTCGCTGGAGAACGCGCTGCTCGAGTTCCCCGGCTGCGCCGTGGTCATCACCCACGACCGGTGGTTCCTCGACCGCATCGCGACTCACATCCTCGCCTACGAGGGCACCGACGAGAACCCCGACCAGTGGTACTGGTTCGAGGGCAACTTCGATGCGTACGAGCAGAACAAGATCGAGCGTCTCGGTGCGGATGCCGCCAAGCCGCATCGCTCGACTCACCGCAAGCTGACTCGTGACTGACCTTCGGCCAGGTGCAGCCTCGCCGGCTGAGGGCAGGCTGCACATCCCCATCCACCTGCGCTGGGGCGATCTCGACGCGTTCAATCACGTCAACAACACCTCGATGCTCAAGCTGCTCGAGGAGGCGCGGGTGCGCGCATTCTGGCGGGCAGGACCGGGGGAGGAGGCGCCGTCCACGGCGGTGCTGGACTCCGGCATCGACGAGGGCATCCTCACCCTCATCGCCCGCCAGGAGATCGAGTACCTCGCTCCGGTGCCGTACCAGCGGCATCCGCTCGAGGTGCAGATGTGGTTCGGCAAGCTCGGCGGTTCCAGCATCGAGGTCTGCTACGAAGTTCACAACGACCCGTCGTTCCCGGAGCGTGTGATCTATGCGCGTTCCACGGCGATCATCGTCCTCGTGGATGCCGGCACCGGTCGGCCGACTCGGCTCAGCGACGAGATGCGTGACGCCTGGGAGCCGTTCATCGGCCCGCCGATCGAGTACAACCGCCGCTGATCACCGTACGGGTCAAGGTGCTTCCGGCACCCGCACCATGATCTCCTGCGCGACATTCGCGACCAGGGTGCCGCCCTCGGTGTAGATCCGGCCCGTCGCGAGTCCGCGTCCGCCGCGGGCGTTGGGCGACTCCTGCACGTACAGGAGCCACTCATCGACACGTGCCGGACGGTGCCACCACATCGCATGGTCGAGGCTGGCCACTTTGAGCCCAGGAAGCGACCAATACGCCCCGTGGGCGCGCAGGATCGACTCCTGGATGGTCATGTCGCTCAGGTACGCGAGCGCCGCCCGGTGCAGCACCGGATCATCCGGAAGAGAGGCCCGCATCCGCATCCAGACTCCCTGATGAGGGACGCGCTCGTCGTCGCTCGGAAGGTACAGCGGCGAATCGACGTGGCGGATGTCGGCGGCACGCTCGCTCAGCATCCGCACCACGGCATCCGGAAGGCCGACGACACGGTCCTCGTCGGGGGAGAGCGTGTCAGGGGCGGGAACGCCCTCCGGCATCGGCACGGCATGCTCGAGGCCGGGATCGTCGTCCTGGAAGGACGCGATCATCGAGAAGATCGGCACCCCGTTCTGATACGCCTGCGAGCGTCGCGTCGAGAAGGAACGGCCGTCGTGGATGCGGTCCACGGCGATCGTGATGCCCTGCGAGGAGTCGCCCGGTCTCAGGAAGTAGCCGTGCATCGAGTGCACGGTCCGATTCTCGGGAAGGGTGCGCTCCGCGGCGATGAGGCTCTGCGCGAGCACCTGGCCGCCGTAGATGCGGCCGGTCGGCATCGGATGCGACGTGCCGGTGAAGATGTCCTCGGTCGTCCGTGCCTGCGAGAAGTCCAGATCGAGCACGTCCAGCAGGCGATCGACGGTGTTCCTCGCGTGCGTGTCCGCGCTCATGTGTTCCTCTCCGCGACCGCAGGCATCGCCTGTCGTTGCTAGTTTAGAGGGCGTGCCCCATCATCTCCTTCTCGCTGATCCGGAGACGTCCCGCGACGTGCTGACCTTCGTCGGCCGGGCGAAACGGATCTCAGATGAAGGGGTTCGGCTGCAGGCCGCGAATGGCGTGCTCGCCCTGACGGCTGCCGCTCTCGCACCCCACGGTCTCTTCGACCAGACTCCGACGGTGCTCTCGATGCGCATCGTCCACGTCGACCCCGAACTCGAGTGCGACATCGTCGTGGACTCGCTCGCCGAATCCGATGATGCGCATGCACTCGAGCTTCCGGAGACGGGTCTCTCGCCGGCCTGGGCGGGCATCGCGCCGCCACGCGGCGGGTGGGCGGCGTCCACGACGCTTCCGGCGTCCGTGATCGCGCAGCGCGCTCAGTGGGGCATCTCCGCGGTCGCACGCGGAGCGACCCCCGGCGCCGGCGAGGAGGCGGTTCGAGCATTGCGCGCGGCCATCTGGGGTGAGCCCGACGAGGATCTCGGCGGTCTCCCGCGCGGGGTCGCCTTCGCCGCCGACGCCTTCGGATTCATCTCCGGTGAGGAACAGGTCCAGGTGACGCAGTCCGGCCGCTGGACGCGCCTCGCCTTCCGGCGCGGTCACGTTCTGGCCAGAGGGCCCGTCTCGACGGGGCTCACCGCCGTACGCGGCACCGGTTCCGCCGCCTGATCGAGCGTCCTCTGTCTCAACGTGTGGCTGCGCGGCCGGCCTGGCGACCCGAGAACAGGCACCCGCCGAGGAAGGTCCCCTCCAGCGCACGGTAGCCGTGCACCCCGCCGCCGCCGAAGCCGCTCGCCTCGCCCGCGGCGAACAGTCCCGGGATCGGCGTGCCGTCAGCCCCGAGCGCACGACCGTCCAGGTCGGTCTCGATTCCGCCGAGCGACTTTCGGGTCAGGACGTGCAGCTTCACAGCGACGAGCGGTCCGGCGGCGGGATCCTGCAGGCGGTGCGGCGCCGCAGTGCGAATGAGCTTGTCACCCCGGTAGGCGCGCATCGAGCGGAGCATCCCGATCTGCGCATCCTTCGTGAAGTCGTTCTCCATCTCGCGGTCGCGGGCTGTCACCTCCTGACGCACACGGTCGATGTCGAGCGCATCGCCACCGGGATGACGGCGCATCTGCTCGAGCAGGGTCTCCAGGTCGTTCTCGACGATGAAGTCCTCGCCCTCGTCGAGGAAGGCCTGTACGGGCCCGGTGGGTCCCTTCGCGAGCCTCGACTTCAGCAGCAGCTTCACGTCCTTGCCCGTGAGGTCGGGGTTCTGCTCACTGCCGGACAACGCGAATTCCTTCTCGACGATCTGCCGGGAGGTCACGAACCAGGAGTGGTCGTGGCCTGTGCGCCGGAGATGCGCCAACGTGCCGAGCGTGTCGAAGCCGGGGAACAGCGGTACCGGCAACCGCGCGCCGGTCGCATCGAGCCAGAGAGAAGACGGTCCGGGGAGGATGCGGATGCCGTGCGCGGGCCACACCGGATCCCAGTTGGTGATCCCCTCGACGTAGTGCCACATCCGGTCCCCGTTGATGAGACGGGCGCCGGCGGCTGCACTCACCTCGTGCATCGAGCCGTCGACGTAGGCGGGAACACCGGTGAGCATGTGCTCCGGCGGTGTGCCGAGTCGGTCCGGCCAGGCGGCGCGGACGAGGTCGTGGTTGCCGCCGATGCCCCCGGACGACACGATCGTCGCGGCGGCGGTGACCTCGAAGTCCGCGGCGATGTCGCGAGAGGAGGCGGCGCCGCGGACAGCGTCATCGAGTGCGAGGAGATTGCCTCGCGCACCCGTGACCACACCGTCGGTCACGATCAGTCCCGTCACGCGGTGGCGTGGAAGCACGACGAGGCGCCCTTCCGCCTCGGCCTGTTCGACGCGCACGATGAACGGGGCGACGATCCCGGGACCGGTGCCCCAGGTGATGTGGAACCGGGGGACGGAGTTGCCGGGGCCGAGTGCACCGTAACCACCGCGTTCGGCCCAGCCGACGACGGGGAAGAACGACACCCCACGCTCGCGAAGCCAAGCTCGCTTCTCGCCCGAGGCGAACTCGAGATAGGCCTGCGCCCAGCGGCGCGGCCACTTGTCCTCCGGTCGGTCGAAGGCGGCGTTCCCGAACCAGTCCTGCGACGCGAGTTCGAGGGAATCCCTGATCCCCATCCGGCGCTGTTCGGGGGAGTCGACGAAGAACAGCCCTCCGAAGGACCACCAGGCCTGGCCGCCCAGGTTCGCACGGGACTCCTGATCGGCGATGATCACGCGACGGCCGGCGTCGAGCGCTTCGCAGGCGGCGACGAGACCCGCCAGTCCCCATCCGATGACGAGGACGTCTGTGGACAGGGAGGCGGGGTGGTGCGTCATGATGTCTCCGTTGAATCCTGACTTGCTCGGGTCTCGAGCGTCTGGCGACCGCCCGAAACCGGACCGATGCCAGACGGCTCGAATGTGTTCACCATGGCATAGGCGGCTCGCTCAAGGTAGTCCCAAAGCGTGGCTTCGTGCAGAGGTGACAACTTCGCCTCTTCGACAGCGCT
Organism: Microbacterium aurantiacum; assembly: GCF_002872075.1. Classification (GTDB taxonomy): domain Bacteria; phylum Actinomycetota; class Actinomycetes; order Actinomycetales; family Microbacteriaceae; genus Microbacterium; species Microbacterium aurantiacum_A. The sequence goes on from NZ_PGGU01000005.1 coordinate 283,737, forward strand.
GCGCATGTGCCGGAGCCAACGATCGCGCGCATCGGGGTCGACGTGGAACGGCATGTGCCGCATCCGCAGGCGCGGATGTCCGCGTGTCTCGCCGTACGTGGTCGGCCCACCCCAGTACTGCTCGAGGAACAGCAGGAGCCGCTCCTCGGCAGGACCCAGATCCTCCTCGGGATACATGGGCTTCAGCACCGGGTCATCGGCGACGCCCCGGTAGAACGCGGAGACGATCTTCGCGAAGGTCTCACGGCCGCCGACCTCGTCGTAGAACGTCATTTCGTGTCCTTCGGCTCCGGTGAGTCTTTCGGTGTGTCCTTCTTGCGCCAGATGCCGCGCGAGACCTGTGGTACCCCGGTGACGGCGGTCGGGCGCGTCTTCGGCGGGTTGGCGCCGCGGACGCGCTGGGCGCCCTCCAGCCCCGACGGGACGACAGCAGCCATGCTCGGGACGGCGATCTCCTTGTCGGCGAGAGCGGCGCGCAGTCGCTTGCGCAGCTCCTGCGAGACGTCATCCTTCGCGTTCGCGCGAGCCTTGATCACGACGCGTACGACGAGAGCCTCGCCGCCGATGGACTCCAGCCCCCAGATCTCCGGCTTCTCCACGATTCGCGTGCGCCACTTCGGGTCCTTCGCGAGCCCCTGTGCTGTTTCGAGCATGGTCTGCTCGACGAGGTCTAGATCTGCGTCGGCGGGCACGCCGAGGTCGATGATGGCGCGCGCCCACCCCTGGGACATGTTGCCGATGCGCAGCACCTCGCCGTTTCGCACATACCAGAGCGTGCCGTTCACATCGCGGACCTGGGTGATCCGCACACTGACGTATTCGACGACACCGCTGGCCAGGCCGAGGTCGACCACGTCGCCGATGCCGATCTGATCTTCAGCGACGAGGAAGATGCCGTTGAGCACGTCCTTGACGATGTTCTGCGCACCGAAGCCGAGGCCTGCGCCCACCGCGGCCGTGAGGAGGGTGAGCGAGCCGAGCAGACTCTGGTCGAGAGCGTTGACGGTCAGCACGAGCGCGATCACGACGAGCATCACGTTGACGATGTTCTGCAGGATGCTGCCGAGCGTGCGGGTGCGCTGCACCAGCCGCATGTCCGCGAGGGGCGACCGCTCGAGCGCCTGAGTGTCGTCGACCGCGGCCTTGCTCTTCGCGGTGTCGACGATGCGATGGACGACGCGGCGGATCACCAAGCGCAGGACGAGGGCGATGACGATGCAGCTGATGATGATCAGTGCGACGTGGAGCGCCCTCCACCCGACACCAGTGAGGATGGCGAGCGCCGACTCCCACCAGGCGGGCACGATATCAGCGGGTGGCTCAGTGGTGTCGAAGGGGATCATCATCACCTCTGATCCTACTGATCGGGCCTCTGCGCAGGCTGGAAGCGCTGCGGCAGAGGCCCGATCGAGAGGCGGGGGATCAGTCGTCGGCGTCGCGTGCCTGAGCGGCCAGCGCCCGCTCCACATCCGCCAGGTTCTCCAGGACCAGACGGCGCAGCGCCGGAGCGGCGTCCTGGTTGGCCGAGAGCCAGGCGCGGGTGGCATCGCGGAGCTCGACGTTCCCGAGTGCCGTCGGGTAGAGCCCGGTGATGAGGTACTGGGCGATCTGGTAGCTGCGGGACTCCCAGATGGGCACGAGCATGTCGAAGTAGGCGGGAACGAACTCACCGAGCACGCCCACGCCGGCCGGGTGCACGAAGCCGAGTGCGGCAGCGCGGACGATCGTGTTGGGTGCGTCATCGCGCTCGATGAGCGAGGCCCACGCGGCCCTCTTGGACTCCGCGTCCGGAAGAGCAGCACGCGCCTGCGCCGCGAATTCGCCGCCCTTGGAGGTGTTGTCCGCGGCGAGCGCGGCGTCGATGGATGCCGCATCCGTCGCGCCGATGGTGGCGAGGCCCACGAGCAGCTGCCAGTTGAGGTCGGCGTCGATCTCGAGGCCGGGGAGCGTCTCCTCGCCGGAGCGGAGGCGTCCGACGATGCCGGCGTGCTCCGGGGTTACCAGCGCGTTCGCGAACGCGGTCACGAACTGCAGCTGGCTGTCGCTGCCCGCTTCTGCCGATTCGGCGAGGGCCCACAGGCCGTCGGCGATCTTCTGGCGGGCGGCGGTGCGCTCCGCGGGTGCGACGTAGAGGTTGGCGGCGGTCCGCAGTTGCGCGAGCGTCGTGCGAACCGTGGTCGATTCGGTCTCGCGGCCGATGTTGCCGAGGACGAGGTCGATGTAGTCGGATGCCGCGCTCTCGGCGTCGCGGGTCTGATCCCACGCCGCACCCCAGACGAGCGACCGTGCCAGCGGAGCGCTGATATCGGCCAGGTGGGCGATCGCGGTGGCGAGCGAGCGCTCATCGAGACGGATCTTCGCGTAGGCGAGGTCGTCGTCATTGAGCAGCACCAGGTCGGGCCGCTTCAGCCCGTGCAGCTCGGGGACCTCGGTGCGGTCGCCGTCGACGTCGACCTCGATGTAGTGGCTGCGGACGAGCGCGCCGTCCTGGAGCGTGTAGAAGCCGATGCCCAGGCGGTGCGGACGGATGGTCGGGTAGTCGGCCGGGGCCGTCTGCGTCACGGCGAAACGAGTGATCGTGCCGTCGGCGTCATCGGCGATGACCGGCTCGAGGGTGTTGACCCCGGCGGTCTCGAGCCACTTCTTCGACCAGGTGCTGAGCTCGCGGCCGCTGGTGGCCTCCAGCTCGACCAGCAGGTCGCTCAATTCGGTGTTCCCCCACGAGTGCTTCTGGAAGTACTGGGATACGCCGGCGAAGAACGCCTCGATGCCCACCCAGGCCGCGAGCTGCTTGAGCACCGACCCGCCCTTGGCGTACGTGATGCCGTCGAAGTTGACCTGCACGTCTTCGAGATCGTTGATCTCGGCGACGATCGGATGCGTCGACGGAAGCTGGTCCTGGCGGTAGGCCCAGGTCTTCTCCATCGCGTTGAAGGTGGTCCACGCCTCGGTCCACTCGGTGGCCTCCGCGGTCGCGATGGTCGACGCCCACTCGGCGAACGACTCGTTCAGCCAGAGGTCGTTCCACCATTTCATGGTGACCAGGTCGCCGAACCACATGTGGGCGAGCTCGTGCAGGATCGTGACGACTCGACGCTCCTTGACCGCGTCGGTGACCTTGCTGCGGAAGACGTAGGACTCGGTGAACGTCACCGCACCCGCGTTCTCCATCGCACCGGCGTTGAACTCCGGGACGAAGAGCTGGTCGTATTTGGCGAACGGGTACGGAACCCCGAACTTTGACTCGAAGTACTCGAAGCCCTGGCGCGTCTTGTCGAAGATGTAGTCGGCGTCGAGGTGCTGCCACAGGCTCTTGCGTCCGTAGACGCCGAGTGGGATGACCTTGCCGGAGGCGCTGGTCAGCTCCGAGAAGGTGGACTCGTAAGGGCCGGCGACCAGGGCGGTGATGTACGACGAGATGCGCGGCGTGGGTTCGAAACCCCAGGTGGCGATGCTCTCGGCACCGGCCGAAGCGTCGTGGACGATGGGCTCGGGGGTGGGTGAGTTGGAGACGACCTTCCACGCGGCGGGGGCGGTGATCGTGAACTGGAAGGTGGCCTTCAGATCGGGCTGCTCGAACACGGCGAACACGCGCCGCGAATCCGGCACCTCGAACTGCGAGTAGAGATAGACCTCCTGGTCGACCGGGTCGACGAAGCGGTGGAGGCCCTCACCGGTGTTCGTGTACTCGCAGTCGGCGTCGACGACGAGCACGTTCTCGGCCTTCAGGCCCGCGAGCGCGATCCGGGAGTCCCCGAACACCTCGTCCGGGTCCAGCAGTTCGCCGTTGAGCGAGACTTCGCGCACCTCACGGGCGATGAGATCGATGAACGTGAAGCTCTCCGGCGTCGCGGTGAAGCGCACGACGCTCCGGGAGCCGAAGACCTCAGCACCCTTCGTCAGATCGAGTGCGACTTCGTACGACTGCGTGTCGATGACGTCGCGGCGCTCCTGCGCTTCGATGCGGGTGAGGTTCTCTCCAGGCACAGCTGTACTCCCAGGGGTGAGGGGATGTCACCGCAATGAGACGCGGCTGGCGTCGACGGCAACCATGACAGCCTACGCCAGGAGCCGCGCCGGGCGAGCGCTGAGGGGATACCCATAGGTTTCGGGTGGAAGGATGGAACGGTGACCGCGATCGATTCGGATGCCGTTCCCCATGCTTCTCCCGCTGCCGCTGACGGCGCCCCCTATGTGACCACTCCCGTCGCGTACGACGGTGTGCTCCTCGCCGGCTTCGGAGGGCCTGAGGGGCAGGACGACGTGATCCCCTTCCTGCGTAACGTGACCCGTGGGCGAGGCATCCCCGATGAGCGTCTCGAAGAGGTCGCGCATCACTACCGTCATTTCGGCGGGGTGAGTCCGATCAACGGACAGAACCGCGCGCTCAAGCAGGCGCTGGAGGCCGAACTGGCGGAGCGCCGCATCGAGCTCCCTGTCTACTGGGGCAACCGCAACTGGACGCCCTATCTGAGCGATGCCGTCACCGAGGCCGCGGCGCAGGGGGACACCACTCTTCTCGCCTTCGCCACCAGCGCCTACAGCTCGTTCTCCAGTTGCCGGCAGTACCGGGAGGATTTCGCCCAGGTCCTGGAGGAGACCGGCCTCGGCGGCACGGTCACGATCGACAAGATCCGCCCCTTCTACGATCACCCCGGCTTCGTCGCCGCCTTCGAGACCGGCGTGCGCACCGCGGTCGAGGGCTTCCTCGCCGACGGCATCCCTGCCGACGCGATCCAGGTGCTGTTCTCCACGCACAGCATCCCCACCGCCGACGCGCAGCGCTCCGGACCCCGCGATGTGGACTTCGGACCAGGCGGGGCCTACGCGGCGCAGCACGAGGCCGTCGCCGGCTGGGTCATGGACCGTGTCGGGCAGGCCGTCCCGGCCGCGACCGACGTCGCCTGGGAGCTGGTCTACCAGTCGCGCTCGGGTCCCGCGACGCAGCCCTGGCTCGAGCCGGATGTCTGCGACGTGATCGGCGAGCTTCCGGCGCGCGGCCGGACGGCCGTGGTCGTGGTGCCGGTGGGCTTCATGAGCGACCACATGGAAGTGCTGTGGGATCTGGACACCGAGGCGGCGGAGGCAGCCGCGGACGCCGGACTCTCTTTCATCCGTACGCCGACGCCGGGTGTCTCCGCGTCGTTCGTCACCGGGATCGTCGACCTCATCCAGGAGCGACTCGAAGGACGAGCGGCATCCGAGCGCTCGCACGTGACGGACCTCGGACCGAGCTTCGACATCTGCCGGCCGGGTTGCTGCGAGAACGTGCGCGCCGGATTCAAGCCGGCCGCCGCCGGTCTCGCTCCCTGAACCCACGGGCAGAGCCTGCGGACTTCTAGGATGGATCCCATGCGCATCCATATCGCCACCGATCACGCCGGTCTCGATTTCTCCACCCAGCTGCAGGATCACCTGCGCTCCGCCGGACACGACGTCATCGACCACGGTCCGATCGAGTACGACGCGGTGGACGACTATCCCGCTTTCTGCATCCGCGCCGCTCAGGCGGTCGTATCGGACCAGAGCGCCGGCGTCGAGGCCCTGGGCGTGGTCTTCGGGGGATCCGGCAATGGCGAGCAGATCGCGGCGAACAAGGTGCAGGGCATCCGGGCCGCCCTCGTCTGGAACCTCTCCACAGCCGAGCTCGCCCGCGAGCACAACGATGCGAACGTGATCGCGATCGGGGCTCGTCAGCACTCCTTCGACGAGGTGACGAGCTTCATCGACCGGTTCGTCTCGACGCCGTTCAGCGACGAGGAGCGGCACGTCCGCCGCATCGCGCAGATCGCTGCCTACGAGCGCGACGGCTCACTGCTCCCGGATCCCCGGGCCTGACATGCCCGAGGGGCATTCCGTCCACCGGATCGCGCGTCAGTTCGATCGCAACTTCATCGGCAAGACCCTTCTGGCGTCGAGCCCGCAGGGCCGTTTCGCCGAAGGAGCCGCCGTCCTCGACAGACGTGAGGCGGTGAGCGTCCAGGCCGTCGGCAAGCAGATGTTCCTTGAGACAGAGGGCGACGTGTGGCTGCGGGTGCACCTCGGCCTGTACGGCGCTTGGGACTTCGCGGGCGAGATCGAGGCCGACGCGACGATCGCATCGGCGAACGGGCGGATGGGCCAGACGAACCAGCGTGGCACCGACCTCGACGCGCTGATCGACGACGAGGCGCCGATCCTGGATGACGCGGGAGAGAACTCCCTCTCGTCCATCGGTGCGCCCCGGCGCACGCGGGTGCGCGTGCGCATGTCCGAGCAGACGAAGGGCCTCGCCGACGAGGGAGCCGAATGGCCGCCGCCCATCGTCGGGCAGGTGCGGCTGCGACTCATGACCGACATCACGGCTGCGGATCTGCGCGGACCCACGGCGTGTGTTCTGCAGACGCCGGAAGAGATGCTCGCCACCGTCGCCAGGCTCGGTCCCGACCCGCTCGTCGGCGATCCTGTCGAGAACGAGGAGCGTTTCGTCCGTGCCGTGCGGAAGAAGCAGACCGTCATCGCGCTGCTGCTGATGGATCAGTCGGTGGTCAGCGGCATCGGCAATGTCTATCGTGCGGAGATGCTGTTCCGGGAGCGGCTCAACCCGCACACGCCGGGTCGCGACGTTCCGGAGGAGACAGTCCGTGCGCTGTGGCGGGACTGGGTGCGTCTCCTTGCGATCGGCGTCGAGACCGGCCAGATGATGACCATGGACGATCTGGATCCCTCGCAGTACCGTGCGGCCATGGCGAGTCGCGATGATCGCCACTGGGTCTATCACCGGGCGGGTCTGCCCTGCCGCGTCTGCGGCACCGAGATCGCGCTCGAGGAGATCGGCGCGCGCAAGCTGTACTGGTGCCCGCGCTGCCAGGCCTGAGCATCCGTCTGCGAACACGCGGTGGCATGGCGGGCTGACCCGTGATGTCTGTGAATAGGGTGAGAACGCTTTCGCCCCGCAGCGCAGACAGGAGTCGACATGGACCTCACCGGATTGCAGACCATCCTCGAGACGATCAGCGGAGTCATCTGGGGGCCGTTCGTCCTCATCCCGCTGCTCCTGGGAACGGGGCTGTATCTGACGATCCGGCTGGGTGGGCTGCAGTTCATCCGCCTGGGTTCCGCACTTCGTCTCGGCCTGCTCACGCGCAAGGACCCGGGCTCCGATGGTGACATCTCCCAGTTCCAGGCACTGACGACGGCGCTGGCCGCCACCGTCGGAACGGGGAACATCGTCGGCGTGGCGACCGCGATCGGCATCGGCGGCCCCGGCGCTCTGTTCTGGATGTGGGTGACCGGCCTGCTGGGCATGGCTTCGAAGTATTCGGAGGCCTTCCTCGGCGTGCGGTTCCGCACCACCGATGCCGCGGGCGAGAAATCCGGCGGGCCGCAGTACTACCTCGAGCGCGGGATCCCGGGTCCTTTTGGAAAGGTCCTCGCCCTCTCTTTCGCCGTGTTCGCCGTCATCGCCTGCTTCGGCATCGGCAACATGACGCAGGGGAATTCGATCGCCCAGAACCTCCAGTCCAGCTTCGAGGTTCCCACCTGGGTGACTGGCATCGTGCTGACCGTGTTCGCGATGGTGGTGCTCGTCGGCGGGATCAAGTCCATCGGACGCGTGACGGCAGGGTTCGTGCCGATCATGATCATCTTCTACGTGCTCGGCGCGCTGTACATCCTGATCGCGAACGTCGGCGCGCTTCCCGCGGCCTTCGCGCAGATCTTCAGCGAGGCCTTCACCGGCACGAGCGCCGTCGGCGGCTTCGCCGGCTCCGCGATCATCATCGCGGTCCAGTTCGGCGTCGCCCGCGGCATCTTCTCGAACGAGTCCGGCATGGGGTCGGCGGCCATCGCGGCCGCGGCGGCGAAGACGAGTCATCCGGTGCGCCAGGGGCTCGTGTCGATGACACAGACGTTCATCGACACGATCATCGTGGTGACGTGCACGGGTCTCGTGATCGTGGCGACCGGCACCTGGAAGGAGATCGACCCGGCGACGGGCGAGCAGATCAGCCCGGCACTGATGACCGGAGCCGCTTTCTCGCACGGTCTTCCCGGGGACTGGGGCCACATCATCGTGACGATCGGCCTGGTCATGTTCGCCGCCTCGACGATTCTGGGGTGGTCATACTACGGCGAGCGCAACATCGAGCGGCTGCTCGGCCGTCGCGCCGTGATGCCGTTCCGGATGGTGTTCTCGCTCGTCGTCTTCATCGGCTGCACGGTTCAGCTGGGGGTCGTCTGGGCCTTCTCCGATGTGATGAACGGGCTCATGGCCCTGCCGAACCTCATCGGCCTGCTGATCCTCTCGGGACTGGTGGCCCGCGAGACGAAGAAATACCTCGACAACGATCCCAAGCTGCGGGCGAGCCGCGGCGAGGTCGAGTCCTTCATGCAGGGCACTCCCGGTTGGGAGGAGTGGAAGACGCAGGCGATCCCCGTGGCAGGCAAGCGCTGACTGCTCTGCCGCCGCTCCGGCCCATAGGCTGAGAGCATGCGCCAGAACCCCAGTTTCACCCTTGCCGATGTCGCGGAGATCCGCCGTGTGATCGACGGGAACCCCTGGGCGACGATCGTCAGCGCGGGCCCCGACGGGATGGTCGCCTCGCACTACGTCGTGCTGCTCGACGAGGAACGCGACGACCTCACCGTCGTGGGGCACGTCGGTCGTCCCGACGACCTGATCCACGGCATGGGGGAGCGCGAGCTGCTCGTGATCTTCCAGGGTCCCCATGGCTACATCTCGCCCGGCTGGTACGACGGCGCCCAGGCGGTGCCGACGTGGAACTACACCGCGGTTCATCTCGCCGGCATCCCCGAGATCCTCAGCGCCGACGAGAACCTCGCCGTGCTCGACCGACTGGTGGACCGGTTCGAGGGCGGGATGCCGGAGCCGAGGCGCATGTGGGAACGGCCCAATGACGAGGCATTCGTGAACCGGATGGCCGCCGGCACCGTCGGCTTCCGGCTGACGCCCACCCGAGTGGTGGCCAAGCGCAAGCTGAGCCAGAACAAACCGGCCGAGACCATCGAGACGGTGATCAGAGAACTCTCCTCTGACGGGCCCTACGCGAACCCGGCGCTGGCCGCCGAGATGCGGCGCGCTCAGGACGCTCGGATCGAGGCGCAGCGGTGACAGCACGCGGCACACGCATCGGAATGATCCGAGGTGCCCGCATCGCCGGGCCGGGTCGCGAGTTCCTTCTCTCGGACGAGCCGGTCGACATCCACATCGACGGTGAAGTGATCTCCGACATCGCACCGACGGGTGCCCTGCCGGCGCGCGGTGATGTTCTCGATGCCGGCGGAGGCTGGGTCGTACCAGGACTCTGGGACAACCACGTGCACACCGTGCAGTGGGCCCTCGCCGCCGAGCGAGAGCCGCTGGGCGACGTGGGATCGGCGGCCCAAGCCGCCGAGCGGATGTCATCGGTCGCTCCGCTTCCCGATGGGCGCCGCGTCGGCAGCGGTTTTCGCGACGCGCTGTGGGCGGATGCTCCGACGCTCGACCTGCTCGACTCCCGGACGGGCGAAGTGCCGACCTACCTGATCAATGCGGATGTGCACAGCGTGTGGCTGAACTCGGCGGCGCTCCGCCGAGAGGGATTCTCCAGCCCCGACGGGATGCTCCGGGAGGAGGACGCCTTCGAGATCTCTCGACGGCTGAACGCCGCGGACCCCGACCGGGGCGATCGCGCGGTGCATCGCGCGGGGGAGCAGGCCGCAGCTCGTGGCGTCACCGGCCTGGTCGACTTCGACATGGCATGGAACGCCGACGCGTGGCCTCGGCGCGTCGCCGCCGGGTTCGCGGCGCATCGCGTGGAGTTCGCCGTGTACCCCTTCGACCTCGATCGCGCCATCGCAGCAGGACTCCGCACCGGCGAGTTCCATCAATCATCGGATGCCCCGGTCGACGGTGCCGGACTGGTGCGGGTGGGACCGCTGAAGGTCATCACGGACGGCTCGCTCGGAACCCGCACGGCGGCGTGCTCGCATCCATACGCCGGCCAGGAGGCCAACTTCGGCGTGCTCAACGTCGCGCCGGAGGAACTCGTCGAACTACTGCTCCGTGCGACGGGGGCGGGGCTGTCCGCTGCGGTGCACGCGATCGGCGACCGTGCCACGACGACGGCACTCGACGCATTCACCCTTTCCGGAGCGAGCGGCACGATCGAGCACGCCCAGCTGGTGCGGCACGCCGACCTCGCACGCTTCGCCCGTCTCGGGGTGATCGCGAGCGTCCAGCCGCAGCATGCGCTGGACGACCGCGACCTGGTGGACGGCTACTGGGCCCGGCAGACGGCGGTGGGATACCCGCTCGCCTCTCTCCGCAGCGCCGGGGTCGAGCTGCGATTCGGCTCGGATGCGCCGGTCGCGCCACTGGACCCGTGGCAGGCCATCGCCGCAGCGGTGACGCGTACCGACGACGTTCGTGAGCCGTGGCATCCCGAGGAGAGGCTCAGCGTCGATGATGCCCTGAAGGCGAGCGTGCGATCGTCGGTGCGTCCGGGAGAACCGGCGGATATCGTCCTCTGCGATGCCGACCCGCACACTGCCCCCGCCACCGCGCTTCGCGGGATGGGAGTGTCGGCGACGGTCCTCGCCGGACGCATCACGCACCTCTCCTGAGCGCCGGTTCCCACATCCGGCGAACCCCTGCCGGTCGCGGGAACCTCCGAGCATCCGCGCTATCGTCGTATGGTGCAAGCCGATACCACCACGCCCACCCGTGCCCGTCTTCGCCGTGAGCGTTCACCGGAGCACGCCGCGCAGTCTCGGTTCATCCCGCACGTCCAGGGACTCCGCGCGATCGCGGTCCTCTTCGTCGTGCTCTACCACTTCTGGCCGGCACGGCTCAGCGGCGGCTATGTGGGCGTCGACGTCTTCTTCGTCATCTCCGGATTCCTGATCACCTCCCACCTGGCACGTGAACTCGTCTCGACGGGAACCGTGAAGCTCGGACAGTTCTGGGCACGGCGAGCGCGCCGTCTGCTGCCCGCGTCGCTTCTCGTGCTGCTGTTCTGCGCGCTGGTCGCCGCCTCGCCGCAGCTGATGCCGACGTCTGCGCTGCCTGCGGAGATCAAGGAGATCATCGCCTCGACGTTCTACGTCGAGAACTGGTACCTCGCGCTCAACTCCGCGGACTATCTCGCGCACGCCGGCGATCCGACCACGGTCCAGCACTACTGGTCGCTGTCGCTCGAAGAGCAGTTCTACGTGCTCTGGCCCCTCATCATGCTGCTCGCGGCGTGGGTCGCCGTGAAGTGGTTCCGGGGTGCCCGGCTGCGCGCCGCAGCGATCGCGATCGCTGCGGTCTCCGTGGCATCGTTCGTCTTCTGCGTCATCTTCACCGTCACCGATCCGGCTCCGGCGTACTTCGTCACCTTCGGGCGGATGTGGCAGTTCGGGGTGGGGGCTCTCATCGCCCTCGTGCCGGTGCTTCGCGTCCGCAACGCCTGGCTCAGCTTCTTCATCGGCTGGGCCGGTGTCCTCGCGCTTCTCTACACCGCATTCCGGTTCGACGGGCAGACGCCGTTCCCCGGTTACATGGCGCTGCTGCCGACGCTGGGGGCGGCCGCCGTCATCGCCGCATCCAACACCGACCGCTGGTGGTACCCGACCCGCATCCTTGCGGTGCGTCCGATGCGCTTCATCGGTGACATCTCCTACAGCCTCTACCTCTGGCATTGGCCGTTGATCATCATCGCGCCGTCGGTGCCGTTCTGGGGGCTGACGATCTATCACCGTGTGGCGCTGCTCGGGATCTGCTTCCTACTCGCGTGGCTGACCAAGCGTTTCGTCGAGGATCCCGTCCGCTCGTGGAAGCCGCTCACGACGCGGCGTCCCCGCGTGACGCTGTGGGCCTCGCTCGCGGCGATGGTGCTCGTCGCCGGTACCGCTGCCGGCGGATGGGTCGTGAACGCTCCGTCATATCAGCAGGGCGTGCAGGCGATCCAGGACCTGCGCGAGAACCCGCCCGCGTGCTTCGGGGCGGCATCGGTCCTCGACCCCTCGTGTGCGGGTGAGTCGGCGGACACCATCCTCCCGGCGCCGGGATTCGCGGGCATCGACAAGCCGAAGGACGAGCAGTGCTTCGTGCAGCTGAACGACGCGCGTCCGGTCTCGTGCGAGTTCGGCTCGGACGATGCGGATGCTCCTCAGGTCGCACTGATCGGTGACAGTCATGCCTTCCAGCTGCTGACGACGTTCCAGGCGATCGCCGACCGCGAGGGATGGCACCTCACCACATACTTCAAGGGCGCCTGCCCGTGGAGCACGACGCCGCTCGCCACCGCCGGCTCGTTCGGCGCCGCCTGCTCGGATTGGCGCGCGGGAGTGGCAGATGAACTGGCCGACAGGGAGTTCGACGTCGTCTTCACCGCGGCGATCGCGAACACGCCCTACTCCGCTGCCGGGTTCGATTCGGTCCACGATGCCGCTGTCGCCGGATATCAGGAGGCCTGGGCGACCATGACCGACCGCGGTATCCCGGTGGTCACCGTGGTGGACAACCCGGTCTGGGAGACCGATCCCAACAAGTGCCTGCGCACGCGCGATACCGCGGAATGCGCGGGGGCGCGTGCGGATGTGCTCGTCGCGGACGATCCCCTTCGCGACGCAGCCGACGGAACGCCGGAGGTCACGCTCCTGGACTTCACGGACGCGTTCTGCGACGACGACACCTGCTACCCGGTCGTCGGCGGGGCGAACGTCTACCGTGACCAGGACCACCTGACGGTGACGTTCGCCGACACCCTGGCGCCGCAGTTCACGGCCGCTCTACGTGACGCGATGGCGAACCACGCAGGCTGATCCCAGCAGGTCGCCGGCCGGCAACGAGAGAAGGGCACCGGGATCACCCGGTGCCCTTCTCTCCGTCTGTGCCTCAGGCGGCGATGTGCGAGACGAGGAACCAGCGGTCCTTCTCGAGGCCCCGCATGATCTCGATCGCGACATCCTGGCTGGTGAGATCGACCTCGTCGAGGCCGTCGATCGCGGCCTTGACGTCGACGAGGATGGCGTCGATGTCCGAGATGACCGCGCGGACGAGTTCGTCGGACTGCGTGAAGCCCGCGGGGACGGAGGTGGCGCCCGCCTTCTCGGCGACGGTGCTCAGCCGTGCGTCGATCGGGAGGCCGAGGGCGACGATGCGCTCTGCGGCGGTGTCCGCGAAGTCGCCGGCGTGGGCGACGATCGTGTCGAGCAGCTCGTGCACGCCGACGAAGTTGGCACCGCGGACGTGCCAATGGGCCTGCTTGCCGTTCACGGTGAGAGCCTCGAGACCCAGCACCACGGGCGAGAGGAACTGCGCTGCGGCAGCCGCCACGGTCGGGTCGCTTGCGGTGGTGGAAACAGTCTGTGCCTTGCTCATTGTGCGCTCCTTGACATGGCTTCTTCGTACCTGATGAAGACAACGCTACTCAGCCTCAGACATTCCGCAAGCAAGCTGAGGCTCCGCTTACTGCCCCGGAATCTCGCGGTTTTCCGGGATGCTGAGGGTAGTCTCGCCTCATGAGCATCGCACCAGGAGCATCCGTTCTCGCCCTGCCCGACCGCACCCCCTCGATCGCCGACGGCGCGTTCATCGCCGAAGGAGCGAGGATCGTGGGTGAGGTCTCGATCGGGCAGGACGCGAGCATCTGGTACAACGCCGTCCTGCGTGGCGACTCCGCGCCCATCGTGATCGGCGCCGGCAGCAATGTGCAGGACAACGTCTCGGTGCACGTCGATGCCGGGCACCCGGTCGTGGTCGGGGAGCGGGTGTCGATCGGGCACAACGCCGTCGTGCACGGCTGCACCATCGGCGACGGGTCGCTGATCGGGATGGGAGCGGTCGTGCTCAGCGGAGCGGTGATCGGCGACGGATGCCTGATCGCCGGCGGAGCCGTGGTGTTGAGCGGCACCCTGATTCCGGACGGATCGCTGGTGGCCGGCGTCCCGGCGAAGGTGCGGCGCGCACTCAGCGGCGAGGAGCGAGCGGGACTCCTCGCCAACGCCGACATCTATCTCGCCCACCTTCGGACGCACAGCGCCGCGGTGCCCGTCTGACTTCGGTCGTGCTGTGACTCACCGCTAGGCTTGAGGTCTACGGGGCGGTGGCCAAGCTGGTCAAGGCAGTGAGCTCATAACTCGACGATCGCGGGTTCAAGTCCCGCCCGCCCCACCAGATCTCCTCCCCACGGGGACAGCAAGCCGCCCGTCGCGTACCCCGCGCTGTCAACCCCCTTCCTCACCGGACCCTTCCAGAGGACCGTGAGGGGCTGCGGCACCTCGCCGCGAAAAGGGAGGACATCATGAGCATTGGCACCGGAGTCGTACTCTTCGTGATCGGCGCGATCCTCGTGTTCGCCGTCAACGTGGAGGTCGAATACGTGAACCTCGACATGATCGGGTACATCCTCATGGGAGCCGGCGTCGTCGTGTTCCTCGTCGGAATCGTGCTGCTCGCGCGTCGCCGCCGTTCTGAAGCGGTGACGCACACCAGCGTCGATCCGGCGACGGGCCAGCCGACGTCTCGTCGCACGGTGACCTCGAGCAACGACGACGTCGTCTGAGGTCGAGATGGGGGAGGGCGGGGGCGCTGAGCCTACTTCGGCCCGCGCAACCCGCTCTCCCGCAGACCTGGATTCCCGGTCATGGAAGTTCGTCGTCCGCAAGGTCGTTCACGGCTTCGTGTCCGACGGTTGCCCCGATATCGCCGCGACTCTCACGTTCTACGCCGTTCTCGCTCTGATCCCGGCCGTCGTGGTGTTGGTGTCGCTCGTCGGGATCCTCGGTCAGGGGAGAGAGACCCTCCGTCTCGTCGAGGATGTCACGCGAGCTGTCGCGCCTGAAGCGGCCCATGGGATCAGCGATGCGCTCGAGGAACTCGCATCGTCCTCCGTTGCGCCCGTCGCCCTGGCGGCGGGACTCGCCATCACGGTGTGGGCCGGGGCGCGGTACGTCGCCGCCTACGGACGCGGCATGAACAGGATCTACGGAGTGGAGGAAGGGCGCCCGCTGTGGCGGCTGAAGCTCACACAGGTCTGGGTGTTCTCGGTGGTGATGGTCGCCGTGGCTGCTGCGACGGTGCTCTTCGCCGTATCGGGGCCGCTGGCCGAGGCCATCGGGGAGTCGCTGGGACTCGGGGAGTCCGCGCTGACCCTGTGGAGCGTGCTCCGGTGGCCGGTGCTGGCGGTCATCGTCGTCTTCGTCGTCGCCTTTCTCTCCTACTCCGCACCCAATGTGAAGCATCCGCGCTTCCGGTGGATGAGCATCGGAGCGGCCGCAGCGCTCCTCGTGCTCGTCGCTGCGACGCTCCTGTTCATGCTCTACGTCTCCAACTTCGCGCACTACGAAGTCATCTACGGATCACTCACCGCGGTCATCGTCTTCCTGCTCTGGCTCTGGCTCGCGAACGTGTCTCTGATGATCGGGGTGGAGATCGATGCCGAGGTGGAGCGCGCACGGGAGCTGCGCGCCGGGGCACCGGCGGAAGCGCGGGTTCAGCTGCCGCTGCGCGACGCCGATCGGATCAGGCAGACCGCGCGGCGCGACCGGGACGAACGCGCCGAAGCTCGGCGTCTTCGCGAGGGAGAAGACGAAGGCGCGCAGAGCTGACCGCGGCCCGGTCCTGACCGCCGCCCGGTCCTAACTGCGGACCGGCCAGGTGCCGTCGATCGCGTCCTCGGGATCGAGGCGGCCGATGCCGATGAAGTAGTCGGTGAGGCTCGCGGCCTGGGACCGCGCCCAGCCGATCTGACGGGTGTGCAGTTCGTGCGGGGTGTCGGGCATCTCGAACTGCCGACCGAGCGCCTGTGCGACGCGGCCGGCGGCGATGGCGTCAGCAGATGCCTCGTGGGCGCTGTCCAGCGGTACGGCGTAATGGGCGGCGACGACCTCGAGCGTGCGTTTGCCCCGACGGTACCGGTCGAATGCCTTGTCGATCACGAGCGGGTCGATGACGGGCGTCGGATCGGCCAGCGGTGCGACCCCGTGACGAAGCGCCTCGTGGGCGAGCAGGGAGAAGTCGTAGGAGGCGTTGTAGGCGACGACCGGAACCCCCCGTGCGAACAGGGCGCGCAAGGACGAGGTGATCTCGGCGACCACGTCACGTGCCGGACGGCCCTCCCGCCGGGCGTGCTCCGTCGTGACGCCGTGGATCGCTGCCGCGCCCTCGGGGATCGGGACACCGGGATCGGCGAGCCAGGACCGCGCTGCGATCTCACTGCCCTTCGCGTCCAGGACGCCGACGTAGGCGGTGACGATCCGGTCCCTGGCCACATCGACTCCCGTGGTCTCCAGATCGAAGACGCCGACGCGGGTGAGCCAGGCCGGGAGTGGGGACGCGCGGGACATGGACTCACGGTAGAGCCGGCCCCGGACATTGCCAGGAAGGCGCACGGTCACTCCGTAGACTCGGAGGATGCCCGCGCCATCGCCGTACGCCGACCGTCTGAGCCGACTTCCGGTGCAGCGGCGCGAGGCGACCGTGCGCGGCGGCATCACCGCGTACTGGGTGTACGGTCCGGTCAACGCCGAGACCACGGTGATCGCCGTTCACGGTTTCCGTGGGGAACACCACGGGCTGGAACCGGTGCTCGCCTACCTTCCCGAGGTCCGCGTGATCGCGCCGGATCTGCCCGGGTTCGGGGAGAGCGCGCCGATCCCGGGGCGCACGCACGATCTTGACGAGTACGCGGCCTGGCTGACCGAGTTCGCGGCCCAGGTGGCGCCCGGCGCGATCATCCTCGGCCACTCGTTCGGATCGATCGTGACGTCCGCCGCGGTCGCCACAGGGCTCGCGACACCGCGGCTGATCCTGCTGAACCCGATCGGAGCACCGGCTCTCGAGGGGCCGAAGGGCCTCATGACGAGGCTCGCCGTGCTCTACTACGACCTCGGCGCGTGGCTCCCTGAGCGCCTCGGAACGGCGCTGCTGCGCAATCGTCTGATCGTCCGGGTGATGAGCATCACCATGGCCAAGACGAAGGATGCAGCGCTCCGACGCTTCATCCACGATCAGCACGACACGTACTTCTCGCGCTTCGCCGACCGTGACGTGCTGCGCGACGCGTTCGTCGCGAGTGTCTCCCACGACGTCCGCGCGTTCGCCCCCGCCATTCCGGTTCCGACCCTGCTCGTCGCCGCGCAGCGTGACGACATCACCCCGATCGAGGCGGAGCGCACTCTGGCGACGCTGTTCGACGATGCCTCACTCGTGGAGATCGCCGACGTCGGACATCTCATCCACTACGAGACGCCCGCCGAGGCGGCCGGAGCGATCCGCCGATTCCTCAGGATTCCCGTCGAGCGAGGCCGATGAGCCCGGCCACCCGGAACGGAATCACCTCGCCCATCGCGAGGGAGGTCTCGGTGCGCTCCACGCCTTCGATCGAGAGGATGCGCGCGTCGGTGTCGAACAGATGCCTCGCATCCCGGCACGCGACTCTGGCCAGCAGATCGACCGATCCGCTGAGGCCGTGCGCCTGGACGATCTCGGGGATGCGGGCGAGTTCGCTGATGATGCGGGGCAGCTCGGTCTGCCGCACGCCGATGCTCACGAAAGCCTGCAGCGGGAAGCCGAGCACGTCGGTGGAGAAAGAGCGTTCGTAGGAGAGGAACACGCCGCTCTGCTCGAGCCGTGCCATCCGCGCCTGGATGGTGTTGCGGGACAGGCCGAGATTCTCGGCGAGAGCGACGATGGTGATCCGTGGATCGTCGGCGAGAGCTGCGAGCAGCTCCAGATCGATGCGGTCTATTCCGGGCATAGTGCCAAACCTTAGCAGGGCGGTACCCCCTGGAATTGAGCAACATGCTCAAGCGCCCTTCCATTGCTTGAGCGAGGTGTTCAACGGACGTACCCTCAGAGCAAGCCAGTGATGACGCCGGCGGCAGCGAACAGAGTCCCAAAAGGGCCCGCTGAGACTTGGGAGGACGATGATGTCACCGCAGATCACACCGATCGCCGACACCGCGCAGGATCTGGAGCTCACCGAGCGCATCCTGGGCCCGGACGGCATCCGCATCCCGAATCCGCAGCTGGATGCCTACATCGACGACGTCGATGCCGCACAACTGCGTGCACTGCATCGCGACATGGTCATCCTCCGCCGCATCGACGCCGAGGGCGTCGCTCTGCAGCGCCAGGGGCAACTCGGCCTGTGGGCGCCGTGCCAGGGCCAGGAGGCGACTCAGATCGGAACCGCCCGCGCGATCGCTCCGCAGGACTACGTCTTCCCCAGTTATCGGGAGACCGGCGTGATCTACGCGCGAGGCGCCGCCCCCGGCGACTACGTCAGGATGTGGCGTGGTGAGGAGGGTGCGGGCCACGACCCGGCCGCCCTCCGTGTGGCACCGCTGCAGATCATCATCGGCGCGCAGACGTTGCATGCCGTCGGCTACGCCCTCGGCATCAAGCACGACGGTGCCGACGAGGTGGCAGTGACCTACTTCGGCGACGGCGCGACCAGCCAGGGCGATGTCAATGAGGCGATGATCTTCGCCTCGTCCTACCAGGCCCCGGTCGTCTTCGTCTGTCAGAACAACCACTGGGCGATCTCCGAACCCGTCGCTCTGCAGTCCCAGTATCCGATCGCCGGCCGCGCACCGGGGTTCGGCATCCCCAGCCTCCGGGTAGACGGCAACGACGTGCTCGCATGCATGGCGGCGATGCGCTGGGCGCTCGCCCACGCCCGCTCAGGCAAGGGCCCCGCGTACATCGAAGCGGTCACCTACCGGATGGGCCCGCACACCACGGCGGACGACCCGACCCGTTACCGGGACAATGCCGAACTGGAGCAGTGGCGCCGTCGCGACCCCATCACCCGTCTCGAGGCCCATCTGCGCGCCGCCGATGAGCTCAGCGACGAGCAGCTTGCCGAGACGCAGGCCGCGGCCGACGACGTCGCGCGCGAGATGCGCGCCGCGTGTCTCGGCATGACGACGCGCCCGCCCCTCGCGGTGTTCGACGGCGTCTATGCCGAGCCGCACACCGGTCTCGCCCGTCAGCGCGACGAATACGCTGCCTACCTCGCGACGTTCGACGGGGAGGTGTGATCGTGACCGAGCTCACGCTGGGCAAGGCTCTCGGCGCCGGCCTGCGACAGGCGATGCGCGACGACGACAAAGTCGTGCTCCTCGGCGAGGACATCGGCAAGCTGGGCGGGGTCTTCCGGATCACCGACGGCCTGCTCGACGAGTTCGGGGCCAAGAGGGTCATCGACACCCCTCTCGCCGAATCCGGCATCGTCGGCACCGCGGTCGGCCTGGCCTTCCGTGGCTACCGTCCCGTGGTGGAGATCCAGTTCGACGGATTCGTCTACCCGGCCTTCGATCAGATCGTCGCGCAGGTCGCCAAGCTGCACTACCGCACGCAGGGGCGTGTGAGGATGCCGATCACCATCCGCATTCCCTGGGCGGGCGGGATCGGGGCTGCCGAGCATCACTCGGAATCACCGGAGGCGTACTTCGTGCACACGGCCGGTCTCCGCGTCATCGCCGTGTCCAATCCGGAGGACGCCTACCGGAGCCTCCGCCAGGCCATCGCCTCCGACGACCCGGTGATCTTCTTCGAACCCAAGCGCCTCTACCACCACAAGGGAGAGGTCGACCTCGACGCGTCGCTCGCCGATGCGCCGCCGATGGGTCTCGCCCGTGTGCTGCGCGAAGGCACCGATGCCACGCTCATCACATACGGCGCCATGGTCTCCACCGCACTGCAGGCCGCGGACGCGGCGGAGGACGACGGCATCTCGCTGGAGGTCATCGACCTGCGCTCGCTGTCGCCGGTGGACTACGACTCGGTCGCGGCATCCGTCCGCAAGACCGGCCGCGTCGTCGTCGCCCACGAGGCGTCTCGCGAGGCCGGCGTCGCCGCCGAGGTGATCGCCAGCATCACGGAGCGCTGCTTCGAGTACCTGGAATCCGCCCCTCTGAGAGTCACCGGTCACGACATCCCGTACCCACCCGCAAAGCTCGAGAAGTACCACCTTCCGGACCTTGACCGTCTCCTCGACGCCGTCGACCGTGTCCTGGACCGGCCGAACAGCCTGACGGGAGCGGACGCATGATCGCGGAGTTCCGCCTGCCCGACCTCGGTGAAGGACTCACCGAGGCGGAAGTGGTGCAATGGCTGGTCGCTCCCGGCGATGCCGTCGCCCTGAACCAGACCCTCGCCGAGGTGGAGACCGCGAAGGCCGTGGTCGAGCTCCCGTCACCGTATGCCGGCACCGTGTCGACGCTGCATGCGGAGGCAGGCGACACCGTGGCCGTCGGCGCCCCTCTGATCGAGTTCGACGTCGTCGGCGACGAGCCGGCCAAGCCCACGGGGTCCGCCGACGAGAAGGCTTCGGAGAAACCTCCTCAGGAGAAGGCACAGCCGAATCTCGTCGGGTACGGTGCGGCACCGTCGTCGACGGGCCGTCCGGCGCGTCGCGCCCGCCGCGCATCGGCCGTCCCTGCAGCGACCGACACCGCGGTGATGGAAGCGGCGCCGCACGATGCCCGTCCCACGGCGAGCGTGGAGACGGTGATCGAGCGGCCTCGCTCGACGCCACCCGTACGTGCACACGCCAAGCGACGGGGGATCGACCTCGTTCTCGTCGCTGCAGAAGTCGGGGATCGCGTCATCACCCGCGCCGATGTCGACGCGTACGCCGAGCGGATCGGCGCAGCTTCTGCTCCCGAGGACTCCGTTGCCCAAAGATCGGAGTATTCGGTGCCGCGGTCGCCCGTTGGGTTCGGTGAGGGCGACCGTGAGACGCGCATCCCGATCCGCGGTGTGCGCAAGCACACGGCAGCCGCGATGGTGCAGAGCGCGTTCACGGCGCCGCACGTGACGGTCTTCCATACGGTCGACGTCACCGCGACGATGGATCTGCTCACCTCCCTCCGCGAGGATCGAGCCCTGTCGGCGCACCGCATCGGTCCGCTCGCGGTCATCGCGAAGGCGGTCTGTCTCGCGCTGGGACGCACGCCCGGACTGAACTCGAGCTGGGACGAGGCGGCGGCGGAGATCGTGCAGCACCACTATGTCGATCTCGGGATCGCCGCGGCGACCGAGCGCGGGCTCATCGTCCCGAACATCCGCGATGCGGAACGCCTCACCCTCATCGAGATCGCCGATGCGCTGCGTGCCCTCGCCGAGACGGCGCGTGCCGGGAAGACGTCACCGGCCGAACTCGCCGGCGGTACGTTCTCGATCTCGAACATCGGCGTCTTCGGCATCGATGCGGGCACGCCGATCCTGCCACCGGGGCAGTCAGGGATCCTCGCGGTCGGTGCGGTCCGTCGTCAGCCGTGGGAGTACCGCGGAGAGATCGCGCTGCGTCAGATGATGACCCTGAGTCTCTCGTTCGACCATCGCGTGGTCGACGGCGCCGAGGGCGCGCGATTCCTCAAAGACGTGGCCGACATCCTCGAGGAGCCGGGGCGGGCGATGCTGCTCGCCTAGATGACCGCGTGCTCGAGCAGCCGCAAGGAGCCGGGAGAGGCCTCGAAGCGGTGCACCGACCCGTTGCGGAGGAGTTCGCCTTCACGGGGGAGCGTGCCGCCGGAGACATGGTCGAGTAGGGAGCGGATCACGCCGCCGTGAGTGACGACGATGACGGATTCGGCGAGGGGCGCCGAGCGACGCCGCGCATCGCGGGCGATGCGATGCAGCGCCGACATCGCGCGTTCGCACACCTGGGCGAGCGACTCCGCACCCGGCACGTCGGAGAGCCAATCGCCGTAGGTGCGGATGTAGTCGGCCACCAGCATCCCCTCGCCGTCGCCGAACTCCCGTTCCCGCATGTCCGGGACGAGGAGCGGAGCATCGAGGCCGAGGTCGGCTGCGATGATCTGCGCGGTCTCATGCGCGCGGACCAGCGGGCTCGCGTAGATCGTGTGGTGCGTGCCGTCGGCGAGCAGGGCTGCCGCGGCGCGCGCATCGGCTCGGCCGGTGTCGTTGAGGGCGATGTCCGTGGTGCCCTGGATGCGGCGGTCGAGGTTCCAGTCGGTCTGGCCGTGGCGGACGAGGGTCAGCAGGGTCACTTCAGCAGCTCCTGGAGGGCGGGGAGGACGTCGCTGGTGCCCGCGGCGAGGGTGACATTCGCCCAGGGATCCGCGCGAGTGGGCTCGCGGTTGACGATGATCAGGGGGATGCCGCGGCGGCGCGCGCGCTCGATGAGACGCACGCCCGAGTTGACGACGAGTGAGGAACCGGCCACGATCAGGGCCGTGCTGGCGCGCAGCAGCGACTCGGCGGCGCGGAAACGATCCTGCGGCACGTACTCCCCGAAGAAGACGACGTCCGGTTTGAGCATGCCGTCGCACACGGTGCAGGTTGGAATGATGAAGCCGTCGGTCGTCTCCGGCAGCACATCGCCGTCCGGCGCGAGGGCGACGTTCTCGGGCACGGTGATCCAGGGATTGCGCTCTTCGATCTGCACAGCGATGTCCCGGCGATCGAAGACCTGACCGCAGTGCAGGCAGAACACGCGACGCATCGTGCCGTGCACCTCGATGACGTGCGAACTGCCGGCGCGAAGGTGCAGTCCGTCGACGTTCTGGGTGATGACGCCGCTGACGACACCGGACGCCTCCATCTCGGCGAGGGCGAGATGCCCGGGATTGGGATGCGCGTCCGCGAACGCGCGCCAGCCGAGGTGCCCGCCGACCCAGTAGCGGCGGCGAGCAGCCTCATCGCCCAGGTACGTCTGGATGGTCATCGGATCGCTGCCGGGACGAGCGCCCTCGCCGCGGTAGGCGGGGATGCCGGAGTCGGTCGAGATGCCCGCTCCGGTGAGAAGCGCCACCCGATGCCCGCGGAGCAGATCAGCGGATTCGACGAGGCCGGCCTGCAGCTCTTCGTCTGTCATCGCGCTCACGGAACCTCCACGACTGATTCTACGATGCCCGCGGGACGTGTCAGGCTGGACCCCTATGGAACTCGTGCACGTCGACACCGCGGACGACCCGCGTCTCGACGACTACCGTTCGCTGACGGACGTCGCTCTGCGTCGCATTGTGGAACCCGCGGGCGGACTGTACATCGCAGAATCGGCTACGGTCATCGCTCGTGCGTGTGCCGCCGGGCATCGCCCGCGGTCCGTCCTGGTGCAGGAGCGCCGGGTCGACGACATCCGGAAGATCCTGGGGGACGCACCGGTGCCCGTCTACGTGGTGCCGGACGATGTGGCGGAGAACGTCACCGGTTTCGCGGTGCACCGCGGTGCCATCGCATCCATGCACCGACCTGTGCTCCCGGCGGTCTCCGAGGTCGTGAAAGACGCCTCGCTGGTCCTGATCCTGGATGACCTCGCGGATCACACGAACGTCGGCGCCGCTTTCCGTGCAGCTGCTGGCCTCGGCGCAGACGCCGTCCTGGTGACCCCGCGGTGCAGCGATCCGCTGTACCGCCGAAGTGTGCGCGTGAGCATGGGCACGGTCTTCCAGGTGCCGTGGACGCGGCTCGGCGAGTGGGATGACGCGGCGGAAGAGCTGCACGCGTCCGGTTTTGAACTCGCGGCGCTCGCGCTGAGCGACGATGCGGTGACGCTCGACGCCTATGCAGCGAATCGCCCTCGTCGTGTGGCGCTGGTGATGGGGTCGGAGGGCCATGGGCTTTCGGCCCGTGCCCTGGAGGTCGCCGACACGATCGTCACGATCCCGATGACCGGGGGAGTGGACTCCCTCAATGTCGCCTCGGCGGCGGCCGTCGCCCTGTGGGCGCTCTCGCGCTGAGCGGCCCTCCGTCACTACGAACCCATGCATTCTGCACGAGACACCACGTGTGGCGTGTCGCTTCACGCGGACGATGTCGTTTGGTGCGGCAACGCCCGGCGGCCCTGACCTCTAGTCGGTTTCCGGCCAGAAGATCGGCGCCGGGTCGGGGCGCTTGGCGGCGACGTTGTCGCCGGACGACTGATGGCGGATGCGGCGGAGCACCCACGGCACGAGGTGCTCGCGAGCCCAGCCGAGGTCTTCGGCACGGGCCTCGCGCCAGGTGCGCATCGGGATCGCCTCCGGCTGCATGGCCGTGAGATCGTTCGGCACGTTCAGCGCGCGCAGCGCCATCCGCGCCACCTCGTGGTGCCCGAGCGCGTTGTAGTGCAGACGATCGTCGTCGAAGAAGCGCAGATCCTGCACGACCTTGAGCGCCCACTGATCGGCGACGATGCAATCGTGCCGATCGGCGATCGCGCGCACGTTCTCGTTGTAGATCGCGACCTTTCCGCGGAACGGTCGGAACACCGGCGTGAACCCCGTGTCGATACCGGTGAACAGCAGCACGGAGGCGCCCGTCGAAGCGAGGCGGCTGACCGCATCCTCCAGCTGTGCGGCGATGGCATCCGGATCGGTGCCGGGCCGGATGACGTCGTTCCCTCCTGCACAGATCGACACGAGGTCCGGGCGCAGAGCGACGGCCGGTTCGATCTGATCGGCGACGATCTGCGCGATCAGCTTGCCGCGCACCGCGAGGTTCGCGTATGCGAAGTCGTCGACCTGCTGAGCGAGCACCGCCGCGACGCGGTCGGCCCACCCGCGGTGGCCGCCCGGGGCGGCCGGATCGGGGTCGCCGATGCCCTCGGTGAACGAATCGCCGACGGCGACGAAACGTCGCCACGGGTGGACCGTCTCGTTGTCGAGGCGTGAGGTCCGAGTCGAATCCTGGTCGGTCATCCAGCTCTCCTTCGCGAACGAACGCCGTCCGGCGGTGGCCACGGCGCAGTGACCGAGCCTACCTCTCACCGTCGCCGGGGGAGTGCGCGCAAGGAATGTCAGGGACAGCGATTATCGTGGAGTCGATGCTTTCTCCGTCCTTTCCCCAGCGCGCCCCCTGGGGGACGGCCGACAAGCTCCGCGCCTGGCAGCGGGAAGCCCTGGACGCCTATTTTCAGGCCGATCAGCGCGACTTCCTGGTCGCGGCGACCCCGGGCGCAGGCAAGACCACCTTCGCTCTGACTCTCGCCGTCGAGCTGCTGCGCCTGGGTGACATCGACCGGATCATCGTCGTCGCGCCGACCGAGCACCTGAAGACCCAGTGGGCGGATGCTGCGGCACGCGTTCACATCCGGCTCGATCCGCGCTTCAAGAACAGCCACTGGGCGCCGGCACGGCACTATCACGGCGCCGTCGTCACCTATGCCCAGGTCGCGGCGAAGTCATCCGTGCACCGCCACCTCACCGAAGACGCGAAGACACTCGTGATCCTCGACGAGGTGCATCACGGCGGCGACGCGCTGAGCTGGGGTGATGCGATCCGCGACGCCTACGGCCCGGCAAAGCGTCGTCTGCTGCTGTCCGGAACGCCGTTCCGCAGCGACACCGCTCCGATCCCGTTCGTCGAGTACCTGCCGGACGAGTCCGGTGCGCGCGTCTCCAGCACCGACTACCGCTACGGGTACGGGCGCGCTCTCGCCGACGGAGTGGTGCGGCCGGTGCTGTTCCACATGTACGCGGGCAAGATGCGCTGGCGCACGAGTGCGGGCGACGAACTCGAGACCCATCTCGGCCAGGACAACACGAAGGACGTCACCTCTCAGGCGTGGCGGACCGCTCTCGATCCGGAGGGCGACTGGATGCCGGCGGTGCTGTCGGCCGCCGACCGGCGCCTCACCGAGATCCGCCATCACGTGCCGGATGCCGGCGGGCTGGTGCTCGCAACGGATCAGACCGTTGCGCGGGCCTACGCGAAGATCCTGCACAGCATCACCCGTCAGCATCCGACGGTCGTCCTCTCCGATGATGCGACGGCCTCGGAACGCATCGAGAAGTTCAGCGCGAGCACCGATCGCTGGATGGTCGCGGTGCGGATGGTGTCGGAGGGCGTGGATGTGCCACGCCTCGCCGTGGGCGTGTACGCGACGTCGTCGTCGACGCCGCTGTTCTTCGCACAGGCGATCGGACGTTTCGTGCGTGCCCGGCGGCGCGGTGAGGCCGCGAGCGTCTTCCTCCCGAACGTGCCCGTGCTGATGGGGCTCGCCAACGAGATGGAGAAGCAGCGCGATCACGCGCTGGACCGTCAGAGCAAGGACGAGGATGGCCTCGACGACTCGCTCCTGGAAAGTGCGAATCGCGAGGAAGAGGTCTCGGACGCACTGACTCAGGAGTTCAGCTACAAGGCGATCTCATCGGTCGCGCACTTCGACCGCGTCGTATTCGACGGCGATGAGTTCGGCCAGCTCGCAGAACCCGGCACCCCCGAGGAGGAGGAGTTCATCGGGTTCCCGGGACTTCTCGAGCCGGAGCATGTGCACGAGCTGCTGATGCAGCGCCAGGCGCGGCAGTCGAGGCTGCGCGAAACACGCGAGGCGAATACGGAGCCCACCGCGACGACCACGCTGCCTGCCCCGTTGCACCGTACTCTGCGGGAGCAGCGTCAGCTGCTGAACAGCCTGGTCGGGCTCTATGCGCGCCAGGCCGGCGAACCGCACGGTGCCGTCCATGCCGAACTGCGGCGCATCTGCGGCGGCCCCGCCGTGGCCCAGGCGACCGTGACGCAGTTGCAGTCGCGCATCGACGTGCTGCGCAAGCGAGTGCGTTCGTAGCATCCGCTTCGGGCTGCGGGTGGTCCCTGAGCCGGGCCCACGCGCCCCGAGACTCCGGGCAGCGCGCAGCGATGTCCGGAGTGGGCGTGGGCACGAAGGGTTCGGATGCCCGAAATGCTGGCAATCCGGGCGCCGGGCCTTCTTCGGCGCCATCACGCGGATAGCGTGGAACGGTTGCCCATCGACCTGGAGGTTCCATGACCGCGCCCGCTGCCGCCGAGCCGACCGCAGCCGACCGTCGACGCTGGGCCCGCTACCTCGTGGAGGAGCGCGCGGAGGGGCTCGTCTATCAGAAGCTCGCCGCGAGCCGCACCGGCGAGGAACAGCTGATCCTGCTCAGCCTCGCCGACGCCGAGCGTCGCCACGAGCAGCACTGGCTCGATCTTCTCGGCGGCGAACCCGCTCGTCTTCCGCGCGCCGGTGTGCGCTCGCGGATGCTCGGGTGGATGGCCGGACGTTTCGGATCGATCTTCGTCCTCGCGCTGGCGCAGAGCGCCGAGGCGCGCTCACCCTACGACTCCGAGCAGTATGCGACTCCGGCGATGCGCGCCGACGAGAAGGTCCACTACGAAGTCGTCCGCGGTCTCGCGGCGCGCGGTCGGCGACGACTGTCCGGATCGTTCCGCGCCGCCGTCTTCGGGGCGAACGACGGCCTGGTCAGCAACCTCGCCCTGGTGCTCGGCATCGGCGCGACCGGCGTGAGTTCGGGTTTCGTGCTCTTCAGCGGCATCGCCGGTCTCCTCGCCGGCGCGTTGTCGATGGGCGCCGGCGAGTTCGTCTCGGTGCGTTCCCAGCGGGAGCTCCTCGCGTCGACGGAGGCGAACGAGGACGCAGCGGATGCCGCGGCCGACCTCGACATCGACGAGAACGAGCTCGCGCTGGTCTACCGCGCGCGGGGTATGGCCCAGGAGGAGGCGCTGGCACGCGCGCGCCGGATCGTCACGGCCGCGCAGGAAGGCGTGCGCCGGTCGACCACCGGTCCGGTGCGCGTCCACGGCGCGTCCGATGACCATGAGATCGTCGGCGGCGACTGGACTGCGGCGATCTCCAGCTTCCTGCTGTTCGCCTCGGGGGCGATCATTCCGGTGTTGCCGTGGCTTTTCGGATTGCAGGGCACGACCGCCGTCGTCGTGGCGCTGGTGCTCGTCGGGATCGCCCTCCTGTCGACGGGCGCGATGGTCGGCATCCTCTCCGGAGGTCCGCCGTTGCGACGTGCGCTCCGCCAGCTCGCGATCGGGTTCGGCGCGGCTGCCGTCACCTATGTGCTCGGCCTGGTCTTCGGGGTCGGCGCGGTCTGATCGCGCTCAGTCGAGTCGCAGCAACCGGTCGTCATCCGGACCGGCATCCCCGCGCCCGTCGGTGTTGTTCGTCAGTATCCGGATGCTGCCGTCCGGCGCCACTGCGACGTCGCGCAGCCGGCCGTATGCGCCGACGAGCGTCTCCGACGAGGTCGACGGATCGTCCAGGGGCACGACGCGGAGGCGCTCACCGCGCAGATTCGCGATGTAGAGCATCCCGTCGCGGATCGCGATGCCGCTCGGGCTGGCATCGGCCGGCGCCCACTGCTGCACGGGATCGACGTAGCCGGGGTCGCCGGAGATGCCCTCGACGTCCGGCCAGCCGTAGTTCTCTCCGCCGCTGATGAGGTTCAGCTCATCCCAGGTGTCCTGCCCGAACTCGGACGCGTACATCGTGCCGTCCTCGGACCACGCGATGCCCTGCGGATTGCGGTGGCCGTAGCTGAACACCGGCGAGCCGGGGAAGGGGTTGTCCTCCGGGATGCGGCCGTCCGGCATGAGTCGCAGGATCTTCCCGCCGAGGCTGTCGAGATCCTGTGCACTGGCCGGATCTCCGGCATCGCCGACGGTGGCGTACAGCATCCCGTCGGGGCCGAAGGCGATCCTGCCGCCGTTGTGATTGCCGGCCGAGGGCAGCCCGTCGATCACGTTCTCTGCGGCGCCGAGCGCCAAAGATCCGGTCTCGCCTTCGAGCTCGAAACGCTGGATACGATTGCCGTCGCTGGAGGTCGAGTACGCGTAGAGGAAGGCGTCGCCGACGGCGAGCCCGAGCAGCCCCCCTTCGCCTCGGGCGAGGACCCCGCCGACCGCGCCCAGCTCGCGTGTCGAGCCGTCCAGCAGCAGCTCGCGAACGATCCCCGTGTCGCGTTCGCTCACGATCGTCGCGTCGCCGGCGAAGACGACGGACCACGGCGCGTCGAGCCCGGATGCGATGACGGTCGGGGTGGTCGCCCCGGTCGGATCCGGGGCAGCAGAGGATCCCGGGTTCCGGGGCGGATCCGGCTGCGCGCACCCTGCGAGAAGCACGGCTGACGCGACGAGGAGGGAGAGCATCCCGCGTTCCGGTCCTGACATGGCGACTCCGATCACCCTGATACGAAGAAGGCCCCCTCTCGGGGGCCATCTTCGTTCTGTGCGCGGAGGGGGACTTGAACCCCCACGCCCTTGCGGGCACTGCGACCTCAACGCAGCGCGTCTACCATTCCGCCACCCGCGCAGGTTTTGGATGATCGTTGCCGACCGAAGAATGAGACTAGCACGATCCGTGAGGCTGTTCGAACCGAGCCGGCGCCCGGGCGTGGCACGCCGTTTCGATAGCCTGGGAGGCATGATCGATCCATCCCTCCCCGAGGTCGTCCGCATCGCGAGCGAACTGATCCGCATCGACACCTCGAACTTCGGAGGTGGCAATGCGAAGGGGGAGCGGGAGGCGGCCGAGTACGTCGGCGCCTACCTGGAATCGCTCGGATTGACGCCGGAATACTACGAGCCGATCCCGCGGCGCACCAACGTCATGGCTCGGGTTCCCGGGCGTGACCGGTCGAAGCCGGCGCTGGTCGTGCACGGCCACCTCGACGTCGTTCCGGCGATGGCGGAGGACTGGAGCGTCGACCCCTTCGCCGGAATCGTGCAGGACGGCATGCTGTGGGGCCGCGGAGCGGTCGACATGAAGAACATGAACGCGATGATCCTCACCTCGGTCGCCGACATCCTCCGCGCCGGAGAGCAGCCGGAGCGCGATCTGGTGCTCGCCTTCTTCGCCGACGAGGAGAACGGCGGGGTCGAGGGTTCGGCGCTCGTCGTGCAGAACCGTCCCGAGTGGTTCGCCGGGGCGACCGAGGCGATCAGCGAGGTCGGCGGGTACTCGATCACGGTCGATGACCGGCGCGCGTACCTTCTGCAGGTCGGCGAGAAGGCGCTCATCTGGATCCGCCTCGTCGCCAGGGGGCGGGCCGGGCACGGCAGCAGGCTGCACGAGGACAACGCCGTCACCAAGCTCGCCGAGGCCGTTGCGGCAATCGGACGCACCCGCTGGCCGATCCGGCTCACTGCCACCACAGAGGCGCTGCTGGATGGGCTCAGCGCCTTGAGCGGCCGGCCGGTGGACGATCCGGATGCTCTGGCCGCGGCCGCCGGCCCCGCCGAAGCCTTCCTGCGCTCCACGTTCCGCACGACCACGAATCCGACCGTGCTCACCGCCGGGTACAAGCACAACGTCATACCGGAGCGGGCAGAGGCCCTCATCGACGTGCGCGTGATCCCGGGTACCGAGGATGACGTGCTCGCGCAGCTGCAGGAGATCGTGGGCGAGGAGATCACCATCGAGACGGTGGTCCGCGACATCGGCATGGAGACGCCGTTCGCTGGTCCCCTGGTCGAGGCGATGGTCGCGAGCCTGGGCCGGCACGACCCCGGCGTCCCCGTCATCCCGTACCTCCTGGGCGCGGGCACCGACAACAAGGCGCTGTCCTATCTCGGCATCACCGGATACGGCTTCGCTCCGCTCCGCCTGCCGGCCGATCTCGACTTCACCGGGATGTTCCACGGAGTCGACGAGCGCGTGCCCGTAGAATCGCTTGTCTTCGGCCAGCAGGTGCTGACCGATCTGCTGCGCCACTACTGAGCGCGCATCACTGCACCTGCGCCGCCCCACGAACCCCAGAAGGCCCCTCCATGCACCTGCTCGAAGCGCTCATCCTCGGCATCGTCCAGGGACTCACCGAGTTCCTGCCGATCTCCTCCAGCGCGCATCTGCGCATCCTCGGGACGTTCCTGCCGTCCGGCGAGGACCCGGGGGCCGCATTCACCGCGATCACCCAGATCGGCACCGAGGCTGCGGTCGTCGTCTTCTTCTGGCGCGACATCGTGCGGATCGTCTCCCAGTGGTTCCGCTCCCTCGCTGGGAAGGTTCCCCGAAACGACCCGGACGCGCGGATGGGCTGGCTGATCATCATCGGAAGCATCCCGATCGTGGTGCTCGGACTGCTCTTCCAGGACCAGATCGAGACCGTCTTCCGCTCGCTCTGGCTGGTTGCGATCATGCTCATCGTCTTCGGCATCCTGCTCGGAATCGCGGACCACGTCGGAGCGAAGCGACGCAAGCTCGACGATCTCACGGTCCCGCACGGCATCGCGTTCGGGCTCGCCCAGTCGCTCTCCCTGGTACCGGGCGTGTCCCGCTCAGGTGGCACGATCACGATCGGGCTGTTCCTCGGCTACGAGCGCGCCGCCGCCGCTCGCTACGCGTTCCTGCTGGCGATCCCGGCCGTGTTCGGCAGCGGCTTCTATCAGCTGTTCAAGAGCTGGGACGAGCCGTCGATCTTCTCGATGGGCGACACTCTGGCCGCGACCGGTATCGCGTTCGTCGTCGCGCTCGGCGTGATCGCGTTCTTCATGAACTGGATCTCGAAGCACAGCTTCCTGCCGTTCGTGATCTACCGCATCCTGCTCGGCGTCGTCCTTCTGATCCTGCTCGGCACGGGAGTGATCGCGGCCTGATGCTCGAAGGGCTCGGCGATCCGCCGAGCCCTTCAGAGCGTCTCAGCGCTTGAAGTCGCCCGGTCCGTCGCCGCGCCGACGGAGGTAGCGCTCGAACGCCTGCGCGATCGCGTCACCGGAGGCATCGGGGGAGTCCCACGTGTCGCGGGTGCGCTCGAGTTGGCGGATGTACTCGGCCATGTCCTCATCCTCGGCGGCTGCTGCGTCTATGGAGGCCTCCCATGCCGCCGCTTCGGTGCGCAGATGATCCCGTGGCACATCGACGCCGGCGAGCTCCTCGAGCCGGTCGAGCAGCGCGAGAGTGACCTTCGGCGAGGGTGTGGCCGTGGCGACATAGTGGGGGACACTCGCCCAGAGGCTGGCCGTGGGGATCCCGGCATGCTCGGCGAAGTGCTCGAAGACGCTGAGGATGCCCACCGGACCCTCGTAGAGGGAGCGTTCCAGGCCGTGGGCTTCGCGCACCTGCTCGTTCTGACTGGATGCGAAGATCGAGATCGGGCGGGTGTGCGGAACGTCGGACAGCATGGCGCCGAGCGTCACCAGACCGCTGACGTCGTCGCGCAGCGCGACGTCGATGAACTCGCTGGCGAACGCCTGCCAGGTGCGTGCGGGCTCGACGCCGGTCAGCAGCCAGAACTCGGGACCGTCGCCGGGATCGCGCGGGCGCCAGAGACCGGCTTCCGGCCAGCGCAGCTGCCTGCGTCCCTCCGCGTCCATCCTCGTCGCCGGGCGCGTGTACTGGTAGTCGAAGTACAGCTCAGGGTCGATCGAGTGCACGAGGTCGTAGTCGGTCATCGAGCGCAGAGCCTCGATTGCACCGCTGGCGGCCTCGCCCGCATCGTTCCAGCCGTCGAAGGCAGTGATGATGATGCGCGAACCGAGAACATCCATCGGGGTCTCCCTTCGAGGTCGTGGACGGGTATCACTCCAGGCTAGTCGGCGTCGGCGGGCACCGGGGTGCACCGCGACTAGCATGGTTCAGTGATCAGACAGCCCGAGGCAGTCCTGTGGGACATGGACGGAACACTCGTCGACACCGAACCGTACTGGATGGCGGCGGAGACGGCACTGGTCGAGTCGTACGGCGGGACCTGGACCCACACGGACGCGCTTCAGCTGGTCGGCAACGGACTGCACGACAGCGCCGTGATCCTGCAGAACGCGGGAGTCGACATGACTCCTGCGGCCATCATCTCCTTCCTCACCGATGAGGTGCAGGAGTCGTTGCGGGTCAACGGAGTGCCGTTCCGGCCCGGAGCCCGCGAGCTGCTCCGCGACCTGAAGGAAGCGAACATCTCCACGGGATTGGTGACGATGTCGCTGCGGCGGATGGCGCTCAGCGTCGTCGAGCTCATCGATTTCGACGCCTTCGACATCGTGGTCGCCGGTGATGACGTCGAGCAGCCGAAGCCGCACCCGGAGCCGTATCTGCGCGCTGCCGAGCTTCTCGGCATCGAGATCGCCCGCGCCGTCGTCATCGAGGACTCGCCGACGGGGCTGCGGTCCGGGATCGCGTCGGGCGCGGTGGCGCTCGGCGTGCCGCACATCGTGTCGCTCGACGACCTCGGTGCTCACGAACTCTGGCCGACGCTGCATGAGCGTCGTGCAGCCGACCTGGTCGATCTCTTCGGCCGGATGACCGCGATGACAGGAGTCACCCGATGACCGAAGCGAGCGCCCAGCGCCCCAGTGGACCGTTCCGCGAGGGTGATCGCGTTCAGCTCACCGGTCCCAAGGGCCGTCTGCACACCGTCACCCTGAAGGAGGACGGCGAACTCCACACCCACCACGGCGTCCTGCGCCATCGTGACCTCATCGGCCTGCCAGACGGCTCCGTGGTCGCGAACAGCTCCGAGCACGAATACCTCGCGCTCCGTCCGCTGCTCAAGGATTTCGCGATGTCGATGCCCCGCGGTGCGGCGATCGTGTATCCGAAGGATGCCGCGCAGATCGTGATGCAAGCCGATATCTTCCCCGGCGCCACCGTGGTGGAGGCCGGCGTGGGTTCGGGGGCGCTCTCGCTCTCGCTGCTGCGTGCGGTGGGTCCGGTCGGAAAGCTCGTCTCCTTCGAGCGCCGAGAGGACTTCGCCGAGGTCGCCAAAGGCAACGTCGCGACGTTCTTCGGCGGCACCCCCGACACCTGGCGCGTCGTCGTCGGCGATCTGACCGAAGCCCTTCCAGTGGAACAGCCGTCGGGGAGCGTCGATCGCGTCGTGCTCGACATGCTCGCTCCGTGGGAGTGCATGGATGCGGTGGCCGACGCGCTCACTCCCGGGGGAGTCGTGCTCTGCTACGTCGCGACCGCGACGCAGCTCTCCCGTGTCGCCGAGTACATCCGGGGCACCGGACTGTTCACCGATCCGGACGCCTCCGAGACGATGGTCCGCGGCTGGCATGTCGAGGGACTCGCCGTCCGTCCCGACCACCGGATGGTCGCGCACACGGGATTCCTGCTCACCGCCCGCCGCCTGGCACCGGGAGCGGTGGCCCCCTCCGTCAAGCGCCGTGCGTCGAAGTCCAGCTACGGCGACGCCGACGTCGAGCAGTGGACGCCCGGCGCGGTCGGCGATCGCGAGATCACGGACAAGAACCTGCGCAAGCGGGCCAGGGAAGCCGCGAAGGCGGCCGACGGGGCGCGTCTTGCGACGGCATCGCGCGAAACCGAGCAGACGACGGAATAGACTTGAGCGCGTGCGTAAAACGTCCGCCGCTCTGGCCACCCTCAGCCTTGCCGTCCTCGCCCTGACCGGGTGCGCTGCGGCGCCGACCTTCAGCGGAGCGTCCTGCGATCGGACGGCTTCCGCGAGCGGCATCGACGAGGCTGTGACCGTCGAAGGCGAAGTGGGCGAGGAGCCCCAGGTCGAGGTGTTCTCGCCGGTTCACGTGAAGAAGACCTCGTTCACCGACCTGGCCATCGGCGACGGCCGTGCGGTCGTGACCGGCCAGCAGGCGATGAACCTCGAACTCTCGATCTACAGCGGCGAGACCGGGAAGCAGGTGTTCGCCACCGGCTACGACCCGAAGGCGGCCGCACCGGCGATGAGCATCGACGACTGGGCGGAGCGTTCGCCGGGTCTGGGCGACGTGCTGAAGTGCGTCACGGCCGAGTCGCGAGTTCTCGCCGCCCTGACGCCTGAGGATTTCGGACCGGCCAATCTCGAGGGACTGGGCCTGGCCGATGACGACACGGCGATCTTCGTGATCGACGTCGTCGACGCTTTCCTGCCCAAGGCGGAGGGCGCCCTCCAGTTCAACGACGCCCGTGGCCTGCCGACCGTGGTTCGCGCCGCAGACGGAACGCCCGGCATCATCATCCCGGACACCGCAGCTCCGGAGAAGCAGACCGTGCAGACGCTCATCAAGGGCGACGGCGAGCCTCTGACAGCCGAGCAGACTCCGCTGGTGAACTTCACGGCGATCGGCTGGGATGACAAGCAGATCCTGCAGACCACCTGGGGTGACAAGCCGAGCGCACAGCTTCGCGACATCGCCGCTCCCGTGGCCGACGCGCTCGTCGGCCAGCCGGTCGGCTCGCAGGTGATGGTCGTGCTCCCCGCAGCCGGCGAGGGTTCCCCCGCGATCGCGGTCGTCGTCGACGTGCTGGGCGTCACCGCGGCTCCGACGCAATGATGGCCGCCCGGATTCCCGCGGAGGAGCGCCTGACGAATCTCGTCGTGGCGTTGATGGCCACGGAGATCGGGCTCACCAAGCAGCAGATCCTCGACAACGTCTCCGGCTACCGGCAGCGCGCCGACGCCGGCACGCGCGCGGATGCGCTCGAGAAGATGTTCGAGCGCGACAAGGACGAACTGCGGACCCTCGGCGTCCCGATCGAGACGATCGGTGATCCGTCGGATCCCAACGACCTCCGCGAGGCCCGCTATCGCATACCGCAGGCGGAATACGACCTGCCGGGCGACATCGAGTTCAGCCCGGCCGAGCTGGCGGTGCTGCGGCTGGCCGGCAGCGTGTGGAGTTCTGAATCCGTTTCGGCGGATGCGCAGGCCGGCGTGCGCAAGATCCGTGCGCTCGGAATCGACGGAGACGAGCCGATCATCGGATTCGCTCCGCGGATCACCGCACGCGACGCCGGCTTCGCGCCTCTGCAGGAAGCGATCGAGAAGTGCAGGGTGGTCGTCTTCGACTACCTCAAGCCGGGGGAGGATGCTCCGCGCCGGCGCCGAATCCGTCCTCTCGCGCTGGTCGACTACGAGGCTCGGTGGCACGTCTTCGGCATCGACGTCGATGCCGACGCCGATCGGATGTTCCTCCTCGGACGCATCGTCGGCGATGTCACCGTCACGTCCGAGACGTTCGCACCGGGGCTGCGGGATGGTGCCGGCGAACGAGCGCTGGCCGGTCTCGACCGTGTGGCGGCACGCAACACGGCTCTGCTGGAGGTCACG
The DNA here is from genome assembly GCF_002872075.1 of Microbacterium aurantiacum. GTDB lineage: Bacteria > Actinomycetota > Actinomycetes > Actinomycetales > Microbacteriaceae > Microbacterium > Microbacterium aurantiacum_A. Next base: position 319,428 of record NZ_PGGU01000005.1, read on the forward strand.
CCGGGCACCGAGGCCGCGTTGCGTCTGGGCCGACGGGCGACGGCGGCGCCGCAGGGCATCCGGGTGCCGTTCGTCGACCTGCACATCCTCGCCGACGAGATCGCGTCCTACGGCCCGGAGGTCAGAGTAGTGGAGCCCGCGCCGCTGCGGGACGCGGTCATCACCCGCCTGCGCGCGGTCATCGAAAGTCATCCGGATGCGGAGGAGGCGCGATGAGCGCCCAGGCGAAGCCGCTGCTCGCGGCGGACCGCGTGCGCCTCTACCTGACGCTGGTGCCGTACCTTCTCGAGCACGGTCAGGTCTCGCTCGCCGAGGCCGCCGAGGAGTTCGGGGTGTCGCCGCAGGAGATGCGCGGCATGGTGGAGAAGCTCACCGTCATCGGGCTTCCCGGGGATTCCGGTTACTGGCAGCAGCCCCAGGAGATGTTCGACATCAACTGGGACCTCCTCGATGAGGAGGACGTCATCGAGATCACCAACGACGTTGCCCTGCGGAGGGTGCCGCGGTTCACGGCGAGAGAGGCCGCAGCCCTGCTGGCGGGCCTCCAGATGGTCGCAGCCGTGCCGGCGGTCTCCGATTCCGGCCTCGTCGCCGGGCTCATCTCCAAGCTCTCCCGAGGTGCCGCGGATGCGCCGGCAGAGGTCGTCGTCGCCCCGAGCGCGGTCGACGACGTCCGCCAGGTCGTTGCACGAGGCGTGCAGGACGGCGTTGCCGTCTCCTTCACCTATCAGGCGCCGGATGCCGCGCCGACGACGCGCACGGTCGACCCCGTGCAGATCCTGATCACCAATGCGCAGTGGTACCTGCAGGGCTGGTGTCATATGCGAGAGGCGATGCGTACCTTCCACCTGGACCGTGTCAGCGACCCGAAGCTGACCGATATCCCGATCACGCACGCGGGCGATTCGGTGCCGGAGGCGTTCTCGGCCGTCGACGACGAGCGGGAAGTCCGTGTCGTCCTGCCGGAGCGGCTCGCGCCGCTGCTCGGCGGATTCCTGTCGGCCGACAACGTCTCCACCCGCGACGGCATCCTAGAAGCGCGGCTGCATATGGCCGATCCGCGCGGGATCAAGCGCATCGCCGCACGCTTCGGAGGCGCGCTCGAGGTCAAGGATCCGAGCATCGCCCGGACGGCGACGCGAGAGTGGGCGGCAGCGGGACTCGCGCTGTATCGGCATCCGCAGCACGACGAATGACCATTAGACTGATCGAAACCACCTAAGACGGGAAGAAGAAATGTTCGCTGGAATGCAAGGCTGGCATCTGCTGATCGTCCTCGCTGTGATCCTTCTGTTGTTCGGAGCGGCGAAGCTTCCGGCACTTGCGAAGAGCATGGGACAGTCGGCTCGCGTGTTCAAGGGCGAGATGAAGGCGATGAAGGAAGAGGACGGCGCCCGCGCCGAGTCCACCTCCGCAGAGCAGAGCACGGTCAAGGACCCCGGTTCCGAGCCTGAGACTCCGCCGCGCGCCTGACCGCCCGTGGAAGTCTCAGAATCCACCGCGGGCACAGGTAAGACGCCCCACCGCGACCGGAGGATGTCGCTCGGCGCGCACCTCGTCGAGTTGCGCAAGCGTCTGATGTGGGCAGCGCTCGCGCTGCTCGTCGGCATGGTGATCGCGTTCATCGTCGCCGACCCGATCATCCATTTCATCACCGAGCCCATCCGCATCATCACCGAGAAGCGCGGTGATGATTTCAGCGCCCTCAACTTCGGCACGATCACGTCGGCGTTCGACATGCGAATGCGCATCGCGTTCTCGATCGGGCTGTTCCTCTCGGCGCCGATCTGGCTCTGGCAGGTCTGGGCGTTCATCATGCCAGGACTCACCCGCAAGGAGATCCAGTACACCGTCGGCTTCGTGGCCGCCGCCGTGCCGCTCTTCTTCGCCGGTTGCTACCTGGGCGTCGTGATCATGCCGCACGTCATCGAGCTGATGTGGGGCTTCACGCCCGACGGCGCGACGAACTTCTACTATGCGCAGGAGTACTACGACTTCGTCTTCAAGCTGATGATCGTGATCGGCGTCTCGTTCGTGCTCCCGGTCTTCCTGGTGGCGCTGAACTTCGCGGGCATCATGTCAGGACGCGCGATCCTCAAGGGATGGCGGATCGCCATCATCATCGCGACGGTCTTCGCCGCGCTCGCGACACCGGCCGCCGACGTGGTGAGCATGCTGATGCTCGCCGGCATCCTCATCGTCCTGTACTTCGCCGCTGCCGGTCTCTCCTTGCTCTTCGATCGGCGCAAGAACAAGCGCAATGCGGCTGCCGGGCTCCTCCCGGACACCCCATGAGTTCACCGTCCGAGCGGTATTCCGCCGCGCGGGACGCTGCCGATCATCCGCAGACCACCGCCTTCGCGGCCGGTCAGCGCTTCGAGCTGGACCCGTTCCAGGTCGAAGGGTGCCACGCGCTGGAACGCGGCCACAGCGTTCTGGTCGCGGCTCCGACCGGCGCGGGCAAGACCATCGTCGGCGAGTTCGCGATCCATCTCGCGATGCAGACGCCGAGCGACAAGGCCTTCTACACCACGCCGATGAAGGCGCTGTCGAACCAGAAGTTCCGCGAGCTCGTCGAGGTGTACGGTGCCGACCAGGTGGGTCTTCTCACCGGTGACACCAACATCAACGGCAACGCCCGCATCGTGGTGATGACCACCGAGGTGCTGCGGAACATGATCTACGCGGACTCCGCCGCCCTCCGTGATCTGCGATATGTCGTGATGGACGAGGTCCACTACCTCGCCGACCGCTTCCGCGGCGCGGTGTGGGAAGAGGTCATCATCCATCTGCCGCAGCAGGTGCGGCTCGTGTCCCTCAGCGCCACCGTCTCCAACGCCGAGGAGTTCGGCGACTGGCTCGATACGGTCCGCGGCGACACCGAGGTGATCGTCTCCGAGATCAGGCCGGTGCCGCTGGAGCAGCACGTGCTCGTCCGCGACGACCTGCTCCCGCTCTTCGACGACCGTGCCGGTGTCGCGACAGCCCAGGTGAACCAGGAGCTGATGCGCATCCGCTCGTTCACCGGATCGTGGTACGACAGCAACCGCGAGGCGCAGGCGTACCGCAGCGACCGGCACGCGGGCCGGCAGGCGCAGCGACCACGCGGAGGCCACAAGCCGGCTCGCGCGGCCAACGTGCGGCGGATCGAGCGAGTCGACCGCCCCGATGTCGTGCGGCTGCTCGAGCGGGCGAATCTGCTGCCCGCGATCTTCTTCATCTTCAGTCGCGTCGGCTGCGATGCCGCCGTCCAGCAGGTGCGCCGCTCCGGCATCCGATTGACGAGTGTCGAGGAGCGCGCGGAGATCCGCGCCATCGTCGAGGAGCGCACGCGTGCGCTGCAGGAGGAGGACCTCGGAGTCCTCGGGTACTGGGACTGGCTGGACAACCTCGAACGCGGCGTCGCGGCCCACCATGCCGGACTTCTCCCGGCTTTCAAGGAAGTCGTCGAGGAGCTCTTCCGCCTCAAACTCGTCAAGGTCGTCTTCGCCACCGAGACGCTCGCGCTGGGAATCAACATGCCGGCGCGCACCGTGGTCCTCGAGAAGATGGAGAAGTTCAACGGCGAGGCGCGTGTCGCGATCACGTCGGGGGAGTACACGCAGCTCACCGGACGCGCCGGACGTCGCGGCATCGACGTCGAGGGGCATGCCGTCGTGCAGTGGACCGAGGGCATGGATCCGCAGGCGGTCGCCGCCCTCGCATCCAGGCGCACCTACCCGCTGAATTCCAGCTTCCGGCCCACGTACAACATGGCAGTGAACCTGATCGACCTGTTCGGCAAGACCAGGGCCAGGCAGATCCTCGAGTCCTCGTTCGCGCAGTTCCAGGCCGATCGCGCCGTGGTGGGCCTGGCGAGGCAGGTGCGCGAGGCGGAGGAGTCGCTCGCCGGGTACCGGAAGTCCATGGAGTGCGAGCACGGGGACTTCCTGGAGTACGCCGCGATCCGCCGCGAACTCAGCGATCTGGAGAAGAAGAACCGTCAGGAATCGCATGGCTCGCGTGCCGAGCGTGAGAAGCGGGTGAAGCGCGTCCAGACTCTGCGCACGCGTATGCAGCGGCACGGATGCCACAACTGTCCCGATCGCGAGGCGCACGCACGCTGGGCCGAGCGGTACTGGAAGCTCAAACGGCAGAACGACCGCATCCGACGGCAGATCGAGACGAGGACCGGCACGGTCGCACGTGTCTTCGATCGCGTCGTCGAGGTGCTCGACACCCTCGACTACGTCACCGGGACCGGCGCCGAGACGGCCCTGACGGATGCCGGGCGCACGATGCGCCGCATCTACGGTGAGCGCGATCTGCTCGTCGCCGAATCTCTCCGCCAGGGCCTGTGGGCCGGGCTGGATGCGCCGTCGCTCGCGGCGATGGCGTGCTGCCTGGTCTACGAACCCCGACGCGACGAGGCGAACTCGGGGGAGCGGGGGCTTCCTCGAGGCGCCTTCCGTGCGGCGTACGAGAAGACGTCGACGCTGTGGGCGCAACTGGACGACCTCGAGAAGGATCATCACCTGCCGGGGAGCGAACCCCTGGCCGCCGGGCTCGCGGGTGCGATGCACAGCTGGGCCCGTGGTGCGCTGCTCGACCGGGTGCTCATCGACGCCGACATGGCCGCGGGCGATTTCGTGCGGTGGGCGAAGCAGACGATCGATCTGCTGGATCAGCTCTCGATCGTCGCCGAGGACGCTGCTCTCGCCCGGACTGCTCGCGCTGCGCTCGACGGAGTACGCCGCGGCATCGTGGCCTACTCGTCGATGTGAGGACAGCCGGATGCCGGACACTCCAGCGAGCCTGAGGCCGCTCCTGCCTTTGTGGGCCGCCGTCATCGCGGCGGCTGCGGCCGGTGGATTGATGGATCTCGCCTATCCGGACGTGGCCGCGTGGGTCCTCGCGTTCCCTGCGGCGGCCCTGCTGCTGCTCGCGCTGATCGGTCGCCGTGCCGGCGGAGCTCTGCTCGTCGGCGCGGTCTACGGGATCGTGTTCTTCGCCCTGCTGGTGTCCTGGACATCGCGCTATCTCGGCCCCGTCCCATGGGCGGCGCTCAGCGTCGTCGAAGGCGCGCTGACGGCCGTCGCCATCATCCCCATCGCTCTGGCGTATCGCTGGCTGCCGCGCGCCTTCCCCGGGACGACAGGACGCCTTCTGGGGCTTCCCGTCGTCGTCGCGGCCCTGTGGGTCGGACGCGAACTCTTCGTCGGCACGTGGCCGTACGGGGGATTCCCCTGGGCGCGCATCGGGATGAGCCAGACCGTGAGTCCGCTGGCCCCGCTCTCATCCTGGATCGGGGTGAGCGGCGTGAGCTTCCTGATGATCCTGCTCGTTGCGATGGTCATCGAGCTGATCCGCGTGCGCGCCTGGCAGCGACCCGTGCGACTCGCCCTCCCGGCGGCCCTCGTCCTGGCGATGGTGCTGACGCCGCTGTTCCCGACGACACCGTCGGGCTCGCTGCGGATCGGCGCCGTGCAGGGCAACGGCCCGACCGGGTATTTCGATGCCCGTGAGCCGTACTCCGTCATCCAGGCGCAGGCCGAGGCGACGGCGCCGCTCGTCGGTGAACACGTCGACCTGGTCGTGTGGCCGGAGGGTTCGCTCGACGGCGATCCGGCGGAGGACCCGACCCTGGCCCGTCGACTGACCCTCCTGGCGACGAGGCTGGATGCACCGCTGCTCGTCAACGCGGCGACGGCACGTGACGAGCGCTACTTCAACACATCACTGCTCTGGACCCGAGATGGTTCGGCGGCTCAGCTGCACGACAAGCGGCACCCGGTTCCGTTCGGCGAGTACGTGCCTGATCGTCCGTTCTACGCAGCCCTCGCCCCTGATCTGATCGGACTTCTCCAGCGTGAGTACACGCCGGGCACGAACGCGCCGGTCGTGGAAGTGGATTCCGTGAAGATCGGTCTCGCGATCTGCTTCGACGTGATCTACGACGACGTCATCACTGCCGGCGTGAACGCGGGTGCTCAGGTGCTCGTCTTCCAGACGAACAATGCCGATTTCCGCGGCACGGACGAGAACCTGCAGCAACTCTCGATCGCACGGATGCGGGCCATCGAGACCGGGCGGTCCGTCGTGAACATCTCGACAGTCGGCACCAGCCAGATCATCCGCCCGGACGGGACGACCGTGGACTCCCTGGACGCAGATGAGGCCGGCGCGATGCTCGAAGACGTCGAACTCCGCACCGGCCTCACGGCTGGTGTGCTGCTGGGCCCCTGGATTCAGCAACTGCTGATGTGGGGCGGACTGGGCGCGCTCGTCCTCAGCGGGTGGCGCGCTCGTCGGCGTTAGGCGCCGATCTTCTCCCTGGTCGGGTCCTCACCGGCACCGCGGCGGGCACGGATGAACGCGAGGCGCTCCTCGAGCAGTTCCTCGAGTTCGGCGCGCGTACGACGCTCCATGAGCATGTCCCAGTGCGTGCGAGCGGCCTTCTCGTCGGTGACCTCGAGGGTCACGGCCTGTCCGTCGATGTTCAGACGTGCGTCGGCACCGCATGAGCGGCACTCCCAGGTCTGGGGCGGCTCGGCCTCGGCCGAGAACATCAGGTTGGTGACGTGTCCGCACTCGTCACAGGTGTAAATGGTCTCGCGGCGTTCCATGAAAACGACGCCCTCTTCGCTCTGTAGGCTCTGGGCGCCGAGTCGGATGCCGCGCAGGCTGCGATCTGCCATTGTGTGGTCCTCTCGTCGTTGTCAGGTATAACGCCTCAGGCTGTGCGCTTCATCCACGTCAGGGATCATTCCGCTGGATTCACAGTCGAATCTCAGCGCCCAGGAGACGAGGGGGGTTCTAGATCGCTTCGAGCGCCTTCAGCGCGACGTCCGCCCGATCCGACACGATGCCGTCCGCACCGAGCCGGATGAGCCGTCGCATCTCGGCCGGATCGTTGACGGTCCAGAGGTGGACCTCGACACCATGGCGATGCGCGACACGCAGAAGCGCCGGTGTGAGCACGCGGAGCACTCCGCGTCGATCCGGAATCTGCAGCGCGTCGATATCCCGGAGGAGGCGCGCGGGCGAGACCCTGATCGATGAGAGCCCGCGCAGCGCGGCTATGGTGCCGCTTCCCGCCGAAGTGGCCGGACGCATGGAAGCACCGGCACGCAGGACGGCGGCGACGGTGGCTCGACGGCGCGCATCGGAGAAGCTCGTGACCAGGACCCGGTGGGTGTGGTCGGCGAGGATCGGTCCGAGCGGGTCCACAGCGGCCGCGGTCTTCACGTCGATGTTGAACCGTGCCGTCGGGAACGAGTCGAGCGCATCAGCGACGGTCAGCAGGCCGCCGTGGTCCGAGAAGAGCCGGGTGAGTTCGCCGGTTCCCACCTCATCGACCCTCCGCGGATCGCCTGCGAGACGTGCGAGCGTCTCATCGTGGAACAGCACCACATCGCCGTCCGCTGTGACCCGGCAGTCGGTCTCGATGTACTCGGCACCCGCCGCGTGAGCGGCCGCGAACGCCGCGGCGGTGTTCTCCCAGACGCCTGAGTCCCCGCCCGCCGCGGTCACCAGACCACGATGGGCGAGGACTCGGGGATGCCGTGTCTTGCCGAAATAAGGGTGCGTCACACGCCCGGAGGAGTGCTGGCCGGCGGCTCGCCGGATCCGGGGCGCGGTGTGAAGGCGGTGCCGATGCCCTTGAGCGCCTCGGTGAGTTCGCTCGGGATGATCCACAGCTTGTTCGACTGTCCCTCGCTGATCTTCGGCAGCATCTGCAGGTACTGGTACGCGAGCAGCTTGTCGTCGGGCGCGCCCTGGTGGATCGCGGTGAAGACGTTCTGGATCGCCTCCGCCTCACCCTGTGCACGGAGGACCGCTGCCTGCTTGTCACCTTCGGCCCGGAGGATCTCCGCCTGACGTGCGCCCTCCGCCTCGAGGATCGCGGACTGCTTTGTTCCCTCGGCCGTCAGGATCGCGGCGCGGCGGTCGCGCTCGGCGCGCATCTGCTTCTCCATCGAGTCCTGGATGGAGATGGGCGGGTCGATCGCCTTGAGCTCCACACGGCCGACTCGGATGCCCCACTTGCCCGTGGCCTCATCGAGGACGACGCGCAGCTGGCCGTTGATGTTGTCGCGGCTGGTGAGCGCCTCTTCGAGGTTGAGCCCACCGACGACGTTGCGGAGTGTGGTGGTCGTCAGCTGCTCGACGGCACCGAGGTAGTTGGCGATCTCGTATGTCGCGGCCCGGGCATCGGTCACCTGGAAGTACACGACGGTGTCGATGGAGACCACGAGGTTGTCCTCGGTGATCACCGGCTGCGGCGGGAACGAGACGACCTGCTCGCGCATGTCGATCAGCGGGCGGAGCCGGTCGATGAACGGGACCAGGATGTTCAGACCCGGCATGAGTGTCTTGTGGTACCGGCCGAGCCGCTCCACGACGCCGGCCGTCGCCTGCGGGATGATCCGGATCGATCGCGCGAGAGTGACGACCGCGAAGATGATCACGGCGATCGTGAGGATCCAGCCGATCGCGGCGGGGATGAACGATGAGTCGTCCACAGGTTCTCCTAGTCGTTGACGGGACGGACGATGGCGGTTGCGCCGCTGACGGCGGTGATCGCGATCGTCGCGCCCTGCGGGATGGGTACGGCGACGGCAGTGCGTGCGGTCCAAGTGTCGCCGTTGCTCAGCTTGACCTGTCCGGAGACCTGGGTGATCTCGTGCAACGCGATACCGCGGAGGTCGATGAGTGCGTCGACGTTCGACTTGGTCGGATCCTCGCCGCGGCGAAGACGCTTGAGCAAGGGGGGACGCAGGAAGAGTATGAAGCCCGCGGCGGCCGCGGCGGCGATGATCACCTGCACCCACACGGGAAGCCCGACGAGATCGGTCACGAGGCCGATTGCACTGCCGAAGCTCAGCATCAGGAACGTGAAGTCGAGGGTGAGCATCTCGATCACCAGGAAAGCTGCGATCAGAACGAGCCAGCCGATCCACGCCCACTGGTCGATGAACTGAACGAATGTCGAGAAGTTGTCCATGCGCCCTCCTTTGCGGTCAACCTATCACGCGCCCAAGCCCGGATCGGGTGTCTGAAGCAGGGATTGATAGTGTGTGGATGCCGCGTGATCGCGGCGTCTCACGCATCACAAGGAGTCACCGTGACCGACGTTCTTCCCGCAGGTTCTCTCGACGGCAAGGTCGCTCTTGTCACCGGCTCTTCGCGGGGGATCGGCGCCGACACGGCGCGATACCTCGCCGAGGCCGGTGCCGATGTCGTCATCAACTTCCGCAACAAGGCGCCGCGCGCCGAGAAGCTCGCCGGCGAGCTGCGCGCTCTCGGGCGGCGCGTGCTCACCGCTGGTGCCGACCTCACGGATCCCGCATCCGTCGCCGGCATGTTCGACGCAGTGCGAGAGGAGTTCGGGAGCCTCGACATCCTCGTCCTCAACGCATCCGGTGGCATGGAGTCCGGCATGGCCGAGGACTACGCACTCACCCTCAATCGCGACGCTCAGCTGAACGTGCTGAACGCGGCGCTGCCTCTGCTCGGCGAGGGAACGCGGGTCGTCTTCGTGACCAGTCACCAGGCCCACTTCATCCGCACGACGCCGACCATGCCGGAGTACGAGCCGGTCGCACTCTCCAAGCGCGCCGGCGAGGACGCCCTGCGAGAACTGATCCCGCAGCTCGCCGAGAAGGGCATCGGGTTCACCGTCGTCTCCGGCGACATGATCGAGGGCACCATCACGGCCACTCTTCTGGAGCGCGCGAACCCCGGGGCGATCGCCGAGCGGCGCGAGTCGGCCGGCAAGCTCTACAACGTCTCCGAGTTCGCCGCAGAGATCGCGCGCGCCGCTGTCGATCCGGTCCCGGCCGACAACACGCGCCTTGTCGGCGATGTGAGCGCATTCGCCGCCGAGTGAGCGGACAGGCAACAGGATCGGCCCCGTCCTGCGGAGATGCAGAACGGGGCCGATCCTGTTGAGGGGTGTCGTCAGACCGATTTTCCGAGAGTGAACGCCCGGACGATCTGGACGATGCCCAGCGCAATCAGGGAGGCAGCGAGGAGGAGCCAGAAGAACGGCACGGCGGCGAACCCGAGTGTCAGGACGGCGACGCCGGCGAGGACGCTGAGGATCGCGTAGAGGAGCGTCCAGATGCGGGATCCGTCCTGACCGAGCAGCGTCAGCGAGACGACGCCGTCGACGATCCAGCTGATGCCGATGAAGACCACGACGATGATCGCGAGGCTCGCGGCCGCCGCAGCCAGATTCGTGAACGCGATGACGCCGGCGACGATATAGAGCAGTCCGAGCACGAAGTGCCCGATGCGGGCCCAGCCCTTGTTGCCGGAGAAGATGCCGATGCCGATGTAGACCAGGCCGGCGATGATCAGGTACGAGGCGAAGATGCCGGTGATGATCACCGCCGACTTGATCGGCCAGATGAGGAGCACGAGGCCGGCGAGGAGTGCCAGCACCCCGGAGATCGCGAGCGTGATCCGGATCGACCTGAGCACCGACCGCGTTTCAGTGACTGATTCAGACATTCTGGGGCCCTTTCTGAGAGGATCCTGTGAGGATGGCCCCAGCGTAGCGCCGATCAGGTTCCGAACAGGGGAGTGGTCTCGTCCTGCGGCGCACGTCGTATGCGCCGGAGCATCCGCGTGGCAGGATCGTTCCGTGACGCCCGTCGATGATGCCCGACTCCGCGAACTCGTGGTGATGCGGAAGGTTCGCGATCGCATCGACCGGGACTACGCACGTCCGCTCGACGTCGAGGCGCTTGCGAAGGGCGTGCATATGTCGGCCGGGCACCTCAGCCGCAAGTTCCGCGAGGCCTATGGAGAGTCGCCCTACTCCTACCTCATGACCCGTCGCATCGAGCGAGCGATGGCACTGCTGCGTCGAGGCGACCGGAGCGTCACGGACGTGTGCTTCGAAGTCGGATGCTCCTCGCTCGGCACCTTCAGCACCAGATTCACGGAGCTGGTCGGTGTCTCACCCAGCGTGTACCGTGAACGCGCTGCCAATGTCGAGGGAATTCCGACGTTCCAGGCCAAGCACGTCATCCGACCGATCAGGAATCAAGAAGCACCCCGCACCGACGCGAACATAACCTGAACTCATGAACATCAGCATTCACTACGCGTTCCTCCCGCACACCGACGCCGACGCGGCGCTCGCCTTCTATCGAGACGCCCTCGGCTTCGAGGTGCGCAACGACGTCGGCTACGACGGCCTCCGCTGGCTGACCGTCGGTCCAGAGGGGCAGCCCGGCACCTCGATCGTCCTTCATCCGCCGGCGACCGACCCCGGGATCACCGATGCAGAGCGTCAGACGATCCTCAAGCTCATCGCGAAGGGGAGCTACGCGGCGTTGACCCTGGCGAGCGACGATCTGGACGCCCTGTTCGAACGACTCGTGGAGAAGGGGGCAGACGTCGTGCAGGAGCCGATGGATCAGCCCTATGGTGTTCGTGACTGCGCATTCCGTGACCCGGCGGGCAACCTGCTCCGTATCAATCAGGCAGCCTGATCCACAAGCCGCCACTCTCGAATCCGAAGGACGCTGATGATCTCTGACGCCCACGCCGCCGACACCCACGACCTGATCCGCGTGCAGGGCGCGCGGGAGAACAATCTGAAGGACGTCAGCGTCGACATCCCGAAGCGGCGGCTCACCGTGTTCACCGGCGTCTCCGGGTCGGGGAAGAGTTCACTGGTCTTCGACACCATCGCCGCGGAGTCGCGTCGCATGATCGACGAGACGTACAGCGCGTTCGTGCAGGGGTTCATGCCGTCGGTGCCGCGCCCTGACGTCGACGTGCTGGAGGGCCTGACGACGGCCATCATCGTCGATCAGGAACGCCTCGGCGCCAACCCGCGCTCGACGGTCGGCACGGTGACCGATGCGAACGCCATGCTGCGGATCCTGTTCAGCAAGCTCGGAAGGCCGTACATCGGGGGACCGACCGCTTTCTCCTTCAACATCCCCACTCAGAAGGCGAGCGGAGTGATGACCGGCCCGGGTGGCGAGAAGAAGATCGTCAAGGATGCGATCTATCTCGGCGGGATGTGTCCGCGGTGCGAGGGCAGGGGAGCGGTCTCCGACCTCGACCTGGCTCAGATCGTCGACGAGACGAAGTCTCTGGATGATGGAGCCATCATGGTGCCCGGATACACGGCTGACGGTTGGATGGTGAAGGGCTTCTCCGCGTCCGGTTTCTACCCTGCCGACAAGCCGATCGCGGAGTTCACCGAGAAGCAGCGCCACCTGTTCCTGTACGGCGAGGTCACCAAGGTCAAGATCTCGGGGATCAACATGACCTATGAGGGCCTGATCCCGAAGATCACGAAAGCGATGCTGTCGAAGGACATCGATGCGTTGCAGCCGCACATCCGCGCTTTCGTGCAGCGCGTCGCGACGTTCGCGGTGTGCCCGGAATGCGAGGGGACGCGTCTGACTGAGGGAGCGCGCTCATCGAAGATCGACGGCGTGAGCATCGCGGATGCCTGTCGCATGCAGGTGACCGACCTGGCCGGTTGGGTGCGGGGCCTGAAGCTTCCTGAGGCGGCGCCGCTGCTGAATGCTCTGAGCGCGAACCTCGACGCCTTCGTGACCCTCGGGCTCGGATACCTCAGCCTGGATCGGCCCTCGGGCACACTGTCCGGGGGAGAGGCCCAGCGCATCAAGATGCTCCGCCACCTCGGTTCCTCCCTGACCGACATCACCTACGTCTTCGACGAACCGACGATCGGGCTGCATCCGCACGACATCCAGCGGATGAACTCGCTGCTGCTGAAGCTGCGCGACAAGGGCAACACCGTGCTGGTCGTCGAGCACAAGCCGGAGACCATCGCGATCGGGGATCACGTCGTCGATCTTGGACCGGGCGCGGGCAGCCGCGGCGGCACCATCTGCTACGAGGGCGATGTCGCGGGTCTCAAGGCGAGCGGCACTCTCACCGGAGAGCATCTCGACGACCGCGCGGCGATCAAGACGGAGGTCCGCACCGGCGACGGTGCGATCGAGGTTCGCGGCGCGACGGCGAACAATCTCCAGGACGTCGATGTCGACATCCCGCTGGGCGTGCTGACGGTCGTGACCGGAGTGGCGGGCTCAGGGAAGAGCTCACTCATCCACGGCTCCGTCTCCAAGCGCGAGGGCGTCGTCTCGATCGATCAGGGTGCGATCAAGGGTTCGCGGCGCAGCAATCCCGCCACGTACACCGGCCTGCTCGAGCCGATCCGCAAGGCTTTCGCGAAGGCGAACGGCGTGAAGCCGGCTCTGTTCAGCGCGAACTCGGAGGGCGCCTGCCCGAGCTGCAAGGGTGCGGGCGTCATCATCACCGAGCTCGGGTTCATGGACACGATCGAGACCCCCTGTGAGGACTGCGGCGGCAAGCGCTTCCAGGCGAGCGTGCTCGAGTACAAGCTCGCCGGTCGCGACATCACCCAGGTCCTGGATCTACCGGTGTCGGAGGCGCGCGGCTTCTTCTCCGAGGGCGAGGCGAAGATCCCCGCCGCCGCAGCGATCCTCGGACGGCTCGAGGATGTCGGGCTCGGTTATCTCTCGCTCGGGCAGCCCTTGTCGACGCTCTCCGGCGGGGAGCGTCAGCGCATCAAACTGGCCATCCAGATGGGGGAGAAGGGGGACGTCTACGTGCTCGACGAGCCGACGACGGGTCTCCATCTCGCGGACGTGGCGAAGATCCTCGGGCTGCTGGATCACCTCGTCGACTCCGGAAAGACGGTGATCGTCATCGAGCACCACCAGGCCGTCATGGCGCACGCCGACTGGATCATCGACATCGGGCCGGGCGCCGGGCACGACGGCGGACGCGTCGTGTTCGAGGGAACGCCGGCCGAACTGGTGGCGGACAGGTCGACGCTGACGGGGGAGCACCTGGCGGAGTACGTCGGGGCATAGGGGAGACGTCGAGTCATGCGTCGACTGCTGTGCAGCCTGTCCACTGTCGTAGTCGTGCTTTCGATCATCGGCTGCGCCGGTCAACGCGGACCCGACGCGACGCAGCCGTCGACGATGGACGAGCGGCTCGCCGCAGCTTTCGAAGTCCTCGAGAAGGACGCGATGCCCGTGGTCGTGGCGTTCTCTCACGACGGAGGACCTGCAGTCGTCCGAGAGTTCGGAGCGTTCAGGGATGACGGCATCGCGCCCGAGAAGTCACTCGTGGACATGGGATCGATCACCAAGACCGTGACGGCGGTGGCGGTTTCGAAGCTCGTCGATCAGTCTGCGGTCCGTCTCGATGAGACTCTTGCGGACGTGTTTCCCGAGGTTCCCGCGGACAAGGCGGGGATCACGGTCGAGCAGCTCCTCACGCACACCAGCGGGTTCACCGAGGCGGTTGGCGACGACCCGGAGGAGATCACTCGCGACGAACTTCTCCGGCGAGCATTCGCGTCGCCACTCGTCGACGCCCCAGGTGCGCGCTACGGCTACTCGAACGTCGGATACTCGGTCCTGGCTGCCATCCTGGAGATCCGCAGCGGCCGATCGTACGGCGAGTACCTCCGTGACGAAGTGCTGGCGCCCGCCGGCCTGCACGGCATCGGCTACTGGGGCTCGTATGACGACGCTCTCTCGCTTCGTTCAGCACACGGTGACAGCATCTTCGACGCGAGCTGGGGCGGCCATGACGCGTCGTGGCACCTCATCGGCAACGGCGGCCTGGTCACGACAGCCGAGACGTTCGTCAGGTTCCTGCAGGCGGTGACCGGCGGGGACATCCTGTCTTCGACCTCGCTCGAACGGCTCCTGCATCCTCACGTGGCCGAAGACCCGGAGGGCACGAGCTTCTATGGTTACGGCCTTGTCGTCCAGGACGTTCCGGAGCTCGGCCGTTTCTACTGGCACGACGGTGGGAACGACGTGTTCTCGGCTGAGTGGTCCATCCACGGCGATCTCGACGATGTGATCTTCGTCGCCGGGCGGGAGATGACCGCCGGCGCGAGCACGGCGTCAGAGGCCATGAGCGTGCTCCGCGAGCATCTCTATGCCAAGGAATGAGCGTTGCCCGATAATGCACATTATGTCAGTTCAGTAATCACTCCATGTGCGCTTTCGCAAACGTGAAGAATCGGGTAACACTCCCCGCTATCCGAAAACCGTCCCTTGAACTGGGGTCGCTGCGGTAGCGAGGTGACGGGTTTTCACCGTTGAGGCGGTACAAGTGTCCAACTTGGTCAGGCCAGATCTGCTCTGACAGGTATTCTCGGCGGGTAGATTGCTCCGCTGCCGTGCGAGAAGCCCGCCGAGCCCGAGAGCACGGATGAGTCCAAGCGCCCTTGCGGCGATCGCTGCGCGGGTGCACCTCGTGCGCGGACCCTGACCGGCTTGGGAGCGACGCCCGCGCCAGCGGGCAGGTTATCCCCGGACGTCGGTGCCAACCCAGTTCAGGGCGCCGTTCTTGCCGGCTACGGTCGCGCCCAGGTGGATCTGGTGGTACGGGGCGTACACGCGGATGGCGTCGGTCTGATATGAGAAGCGGCCGGAGTCCGCTCCGTGGTCGTGGGCTGAATCCAGTTTCAGCTCGGTGAAGGTGGGTACGCCGTACACCGGTCCTGCCTTCACCAGCACAGCGCACATGTAATTGCCGTCTCTGTAGACACCGACCCGACCGAGAACGGTTCCCGAGACGTTCGTGACTCTCTTCGTCGTAACGTACGTTCCCTTGCAGGACGATGAGTACGTTGCCGCGTCGGCGGTCGCAGGTACGGCGACCGCCAGGCCCGTCGCGAGCACAGCGGCACCAAGACCGGCGCCCAGTCGCTTCTGGATCGACTTCATGGTTTCCCTCCCGTGATCCGGAGCGCCGGCGCGCTCCCCCACACAGCATGGCCGATACGCGACGAGGAAGGGAATAGGGAGAAATACCCTGACCCTCAGTTGGCAGCTGCAGCGGTTGATCGTATTCACCGGACTGGCCGGAGGCGCGAAGGAACGGCTGCTTGCTGCAGCGCCGATCCTGATGCTGGGACACATGTTGCTTCTGCCGTTGTACCTGTCGCTGTTCGTCGGCCCTGATCTCGCCGATGTCGTCGATCTCGCCCCGTTCATCGACGCGCTCCTCCTGCTGATCGTGCTGCCCCTTGCTGCTGCCGGCATCACCCAGTACGTAGCTGGGGTCCCCGGCTCGTACCACTTTCGCCTCAGCAACGTGCGTGAAGCGGGGTACCCTGCGATTGCAACCGGGTGCTACCGAGCTATCCCCAATTGGTCAAGGACCGGTTCCGCGCCGCGGACGGTGATCGACCATTGTGGCCGAACGAAAGACGCCTCCTCGAGGCGCACTCGTTGCTCGTCGACCGACTCCCCCGGGCGCGGAGCGACGCGCGTCACACCGTTCAGCTCGTAGCCGAGCTTCTTCGAGACCTTCAGGGATGCTTCGTTCCAACTCGCGGCACCGGACTCGGCCCAATCCGCACCGAGGACGTCGAAGGCGAACAGCAGGAGCGCCGCACGCATTTCGGTGCCGATCCCCCGACCGTGCACGGATCTTGTGAGCCATGATCCGGTGTTCACCGTGCGTCGATGGGCGAAGTCATGCGCCGAAAGGTCTTGCGATCCCACCACGCGACCTTCGAAATGGACGGCGAATGCAATCGCCCAATTGCGTGGGCTGACCCGGTTTCGAAGGCTCCACTGGAACGAGGCGAGGTTCCGAGGAAGATCCTCGGGAGCAGCGTCCGTCCACGGGACGCCGAAGGGGGTGCGTTCCGGATCGTGCACGCCGTCCAGCGCTGCCTGCGCCAGTCCTGGCAGATCGACATCTCTGACCGGTCGCAGCACCAGTCGTGGTGTCGTGATCTCGAGTCCGAACAGCGGCCAGATCTCCTCCAGTTGCATACCGGGACACTACCCCGGACAGCAGGAGAGCCGTGCCATGTGTGATGAGGCGCGCTCGATTCGAAACGTATCCGTCTGACGCCTCAGACCATCCCTGTCCTTCCAGAGCGCATCAACCACGCGGCAGCGGCCAGCGTGAGCACCCAGCCGATCACCTCGATGAGCAGGTGATCCGTTGCATCGGGAACGGACTGCAGCAGATACACGCGGACGCTGTTGATTGCTCCGTGCGCGAGAACCGCGGGCCAGACGCTCCCCGACCGCCAGCGAAGTGCGAGAAGCAGCGGCGCCCAGGGCAGCATTCCCGCGAAGTAGATGACGATGTCCCAGAGCGGGCGATCGCCGATCACGGCGAGCACCGGCAGATGCCAGACGATCCAGACCAGGCCGCTGACGAGGGCCAGAGGCCAGAAACCCCAGGAGCGGGCGCGGGTGGCGAGCCAGCCCCGCCACCCGAATTCCTCCCCGATGGCGAAGACCGACTGCATGAGGAAGACCGGAACGATCCACATCGTGGCCGCGGCGATCTGGTCGAACGGATTGAGCGGCCAGATCCCCGACGCCAACGCGACGCCTGTCTGCATGGCCGCGATCGCGGCGATCAGGCCGACGCCGATGGTGGCCCATTTGGGTGTGCCGCGCCACTGTGTGGCGAAGGTCCTTCCGAACGTTCCTGGTCGTCGGACAAGCCACATGATGATTCCGGCGATCAGCGGCGTCAGTTGCAACAGCGGAGTGATCAGGTTGTCGTAGTCCGTGGGGACGAGCCGGAACACCATCGGAATCGACAGCGCGAAACACAACAGGATGGCGATCGTGAAGAACCATGCGACATCGATGATCGTCGAGCGGGCAGAACGGGTGCGCGTGGAAGACGCAGTCATGGCGACCTCGGTTCCTCTCGGAGGCGGACGCGCGGACCTCGCGCGTCTAGGACTCTAAGCGAGGTCTCATGCCTGCAGGAACGCGGGAAACCGGAGCGACGGTGCGGGATATCCCGAATGCAGGCGACCACTCCCCTGGTTCGACGGAACGACAACGGCACTTCCAGCGTGATACTACGGCTGGCGGGCTGCGCGCTCCCGCCGCGGCTGATCAGAGACGGTCATGCTCACGTGCCGATCCTTCCGGTACAGAGGATCGGCACGTGAGCACGGCTTGCACGGATGCTTGATCAGCAGGCGACGCTTTCAACGTAGGTGACACCGTCGACGCCGCCGGTGAACTCGCCGCCGACCGCGCTCACGACGTTCTGCGCGATGAGATCGTTGCCGTGGTAGAGCAACCCACCCGGAGCCAGGAAGAAGTTCCAGCCGACAGGGGTGGAGCCCGCCGGGACCGATGCGAACGCTGTGAAAGTCGGAGTGCCGGGAGTGAGCGGAAGCCACTCCCACGACCCGGCGACCCCGTTCTGGACGAAGGACACGCCGTCGGTCGCACCGGTGGTGAGATCACCCAGCTGATCGCCGACCGCCGCAGTCACACCGCTGGCGACGAGGACGCCGCTGCTGTGGAACAGGTCGCCGTTCGCCGCGAGGAGGAAGTTGTGTCCCACAGCCGTGCCGCCCAATGGAACAGCCGGCGGGAAGTTTCCGGTCACCGGGTTGGCGGGGTCGGATGAGCTCACGAGATGAACCTTGCCCTGACCGTTCGATACGTAGGTCACGGCGTCGGTGGGGCCGATGATCTGCTCGGCGACGGCGCTGGTGACCCCGGAGTCGACGAGAGTGTCGCCGTAATAGAGGTCGCCGTTGGAGGCGAGGAAGAAGCTCCAGCCGACCGCGGTCGACCCGGTCGGTACTCCCGGGAACGACGCCGTCCCGATGGCACCGTCGGACGGGTTCCACTGCCACACCTGCGCCACGCCGTTCCCGTCGACGAAAGCCACACCATCGAGGAGGCCCGTGGATGCATCGCCCAGGGTGTCTCCCACTGCGCTGGAGACGTTCGTGGCGATAGGACCGTCACCGTGGTAGAGGGTGCCATCCGGGCCGAGGAAGAAGTTCCACCCGATCGCCACGGCCGCCGCCGGAGCGAACGTGGCGATGAGGCCACCTGCACTGTGCCAGTCCTTCGCGACGAGATTCGGCGCGAAGGATGCGGGTGCAGAGGCGGAGACGCCGGTGCTCGCCGTTGCCGTGATCGTGTGGTCTCCGGGCGTCGAGGCCACGATCTGCCCGGCAGGAATCGAGATGTTGCCGTTGACGTCCGTCGACGAGAACACCTTCGGAAGATTCGTGCCGTCCGACCACGTGAGCCCGGCCGGCAGCACGACAGTCACAGACTTTCCAGGGTCGGGATCTGTGCCATTGGTCGTAAGAATCAGCACGATCTCGCCGAGCGGCGCGCACGGACCTGCCGTGTACGGACCGTTGGTGAACGACAGGCTGGGTGCAGCGACCGAAGCAGCTGCGAGCGGAGTCGCCACGGTGAGCGCAACGACAGGGATGCTCCACGCGGCGGTGGTGATGACGGTGCGACGCTTCAGACCAGGCTTCTTGGCAGAGTCCGCGGGAACCTCTGCAGGATTGTGATCGGATGCCTGAGGGGTTATTTCATTGGTCATTGTTATTGATCGCCTTTCTCAAAACGGGGGGCTGACCCGATCCTGGCGACGATCAACTTCGCTGTGCGAACGGAACGCAGCCTTGGCCGATTCTCGGCGTCGCGATGGCCGATCATCGTGCGCATGTCCATCATCGGATGCGGCACCCGCGCGTCAGGGCGCCTATTCGGCGAACCCGTGGAACGCGTCGGGGTCTAACGCCCCCAGATCGGTGGCCCCGCCGCGCCGTCGCAATGACTCTCGCATCGACCGG
Organism: Microbacterium aurantiacum; assembly: GCF_002872075.1. Lineage (GTDB taxonomy): Bacteria > Actinomycetota > Actinomycetes > Actinomycetales > Microbacteriaceae > Microbacterium > Microbacterium aurantiacum_A. Next base: position 339,067 of record NZ_PGGU01000005.1, read on the forward strand.
ATGGACGTGTATCCGCTCGAGAGCGCGATGGAGTGCAGGCCTTCGAAGGATCGCGCTGAACCTCGGGCGATCGCCGCATGCGCGGAGTCGGCTCGTTCGCGGGCGATCTCCGCGCGGACAGACGTTGCGTGCTGGGCAAAGGTGCGTCGAAGGGTCCTCTCGGAAACACCGAGTCGTTTCGCCACGCCGACGACCGTCAGCTGCGGATCCCTGGCCTCGCGCCGGATGAGTGCGAGCGCGTCTTGGTGCAGGCGCTGCTGGCGGTTCTGCGGCGCCCAGTGCGGTTGGTGCTCACGGAAGAGAGCGGAGACGAGGTGTTCGACGGCGGCACGGACATCACCGAACCCCGTGTCCTTCGGATCGATATCGATAGAGAACGCCGCATTCACCAGGGCGACGAGCGGGGGCCGGTACCCAGTGCGCTCCGTCACAACGCCCGCGGCCGCTTCCGAGACGACCTGCGGTAGCCGCCGATCCGTTCTGATCTCCAGTCGCGCCACAGGGACAGCGGCGTTCAACTCGATATCCGAGGAGATCGGGGTGAGCATCGACGAGCCCGGAGCCAGGAAGACGGGGGCGTGCAGGGATGAGCTCGTGCACACCGTCTCGCCTTCGAGCTGGATGATGGTTCGCGAGCCCTCCGCTCTCGGTGCAAGAGGCCCGTACGCGATCCGCGCGGGCGTGTGTCGGATGCGAGCGATCTCAAAGCCAGGTGAGCGAAGGGTATCTGCAAAGACACGCAGCGGGTTTCTGGCATCCACACGAAACCCACGAGACTCCAGCCAGTCTGCCGCCGCCTGGTCCTTCTTGACTACACCTCGTTCGGCTAGGAAGTGGGTTCTCTTCGACACGCTCTCTCCGACTGCAACGCGACTCAACAACCACACTCTGCCACAGTTTGGTATACCGCTCTGCAACGTCGTAACGCCGCACTGTCAGCGGGCGAGACAGGAGTTCGACGGCCACGAGGCTCCCGGCCGCGGAGTCGAGCCGGCACGACTCATCGTGGCGGTGGGTACGGTGCCAGCAGCAGCGGCACCTATCGCGACCTGATCATGCTGTAAACGAGCATGTCGCGGCGTTCCTCAGCGATCTCCTGCCACGAGCGGAGCAACCCTTCGCGCTCATAGCCGGCCCGTTCGGCTGTCCTGCAGGAAGCCCTGTTCGCCGGGTCGATGTGAAGCTGCAGCCGGTGAAGGTTCGGGAGGCTCCATGCCCAGTCGGAGAGCGTATGCAGTGCGTCGAGCGCATACCCACGACGGCGACGACTCGGGCGGATCCAGTAGCCGATCGTCGCGCGACCTTCGTGCAGTTCGCGAAGCCAGAGTCCGATCTGTCCCACGCACTCATCCGCTGATTGGATGGCGAACGAATAGCCGGAGCCCGTGCGCGCGCGTTCGTGCTGCCGCGCGATCCATTCCGCGGCGAGATCGGGATCGTTCGTTGCGGGGACCGTGGTGACCGCCGTGATCGATCGATCTGTGGAGGCATCGAGCACCGCGTCGGCGTCAGTGCTCTCGAATGCGCGAAGGACGATCCTGTCACCCGCGATCCGGGGAACGACGACTTCCGGGAGTGCTGTCATCCCATCAGTATCGCCGTCCCGGCGCATGCTGCCGGCGATGTAGGTCCCGCACGGTCAGCAGACTGCGACCGTGCTCGGATTCCGCATTCGTGTGGCCTGTGTCTCGGAATCCGAGCTTCTCGAGGACCTTTCGTGAAGCGATGTTCCAGTCCCACACCGACGCCCACAACCGCGGATAGCCCGCGGTGCTCGCCCACGTGATCACCGCCTCCCCGGCTTCCGTGGCGTAACCGCGACTGTGGATCGCGCGCAGCAATTCGAACGCCAGCTCGGGGTCATCGGGCGAGCCGTTGCCGTTGAAGACGAGCCCGCAGTATCCGATCACGTCATCGGTGCCCTTTCGCTCCACCGTCAGCAGCCCCGGTCCCGGGTCGTCGAGCTGCCCCCTGATGTGAGTTGCGACATCCGACTCCGTAGGACGCCCGTCCGGACCCACGCGACGATGCGGCGGCACTCGCGCATCCCGTTCCGTCCACAACCGATGGAAGACAGACGCATCCTCCACTCGCTGCCGGCGCAGGAGGAGACGCTCGGTTTCCAGGTTCTTCAATACGGATGCCGACGACATGCCCCCATCCTCCCAGCACGTCCGGTCACGCCTGCCTTCATGCGAGCGGTCGGCTGCGCGAGGTCTGCGGACTCGTAGACTCCCATCTCATGGCTGAGTCTGTCAGGAATGTCCCGCATGACGATCTATCGACGAGCGACATCGCTGCCCTGCGCGCGCTGTTCGAGCGAGAGTACGCGGCGGATCTGGGGCCGTGGAACCCCGATGCACCCTACGGCTACTCCCCTGCCGATCTGCACACCATGGTCATCGACGACGACGATGAACTGGTGGCGCATGTCGGTCACCAGCTCCGCACGATCACCGTCGGCGGCGCGGCCATCACGGTGGCGGGGACCGGTGGGGTGCTCGTCGATGCCGGGTGGCGTGGAACCGGTGTCGGCAGGCGGGTGATGCAGCACGCTCAGGATGCCATGTAGGCGAACCCGTCCATCTCGTTCGGATATCTGGGGTGCCGTGACGAGGTCGTCGCCTTCTACGAAGCCACCGGCTGGCACCGCATCCACGTCGTGGAGCACTGCGAGTCCTGGAGCGAGCCGGGTACGACCATCACCGCTCATGATTCCCCGATTCTGATCTACCCGGTCCGCTCGACGCTCGCTGACTGGCCCCGAGGCGAGGTGGATCTGCTCGGCACTCCGTGGTGAGCGGGCAGACGGGTTGAACCAGAGCGTGCGGTCCTCAGATCCTCCCCCGCACCGGCGTACGCTCCACCGTGTCCCCGTCTGCGGGCATCTCCATCTCCGCGCGCACACCCAGCAGACGCACCTCGCGGTCCTCGTCGAGTTCGCCGCCGAGTGCCAAGGCAGCAGCCACGAACGCGGCACGGTCGGTCGTCGCCGACGCGAGCTTGCGTCCGGTGGTCTTGGTGACGAAGGGCGCGTACCGCACCTTGAGATGGACGCGGATCACCGCTCGTCCCTCCGCGGCGCAATCATCGAAAGCGTCCTCCGCCAGCGCACGGATCGCCTCCTCGATCTCCGACGCGGTCGTCAGGTTCGACTGGAAGGTCGTCTCGCGGCTGTGACTGCGAGCGACCCACGGCGTGTCGTCGACGACACTTGGGCCGTCTCCCGAGCCGAGCCCGTGGTACCACACCCCCATCTTCGGACCGAACTCCGCTATGAGGTCGTCGCGTTCCGCGTCAGCGAGCTCCCGGACAGTCTTTATGCCGTGATCCGCGAGGCGCTTCTGGACCCGTGAGCCGACGCCCCAGAGGTCACGCGTCGGTCTCTCCCCCATCACCTCGAACCAGTTCTCCTTCGTCAGGCGGAAGGTCCCTCTCGGCTTGCCGAACTCGGTCGCGATCTTGGCGCGGATCTTGTTGTCGCCGATGCCCACCGAGCAGTGCAGGCGGGTCGCCTCCAGAATGGCGGCTTGCGCCCCACGTGCTACGGATTCGGGGTCATCGGTGGTCACGCCGAGGAAGCACTCGTCCCAGCCGATGATCTCCAGCACGACGCCGGGCTGCGCGCGGAGGGTCATCATCACCGCGCCGGATGCTGCCTCGTACGCCGCATGGTCGACGGGCAGGAACACTGCATCCTCCGGTGCCTTGCGGGCGGCGATCTTCAACGGCATCCCGGAGCCGATGCCGTACGCGCGGGCTTCGTACGAGGCGGTCGAGACGACTGCCCGTTCTGTCGGATCACCCTGCCCGCCGACGATCACCGGTCTGCCGGCGAGTTCCGGGTGACGCAGGACCTCGACCGCGGCGATGAACTGGTCCATGTCGACATGCAGCACCCAGGGAACCGCGTTCATCGGACTCCCGTACTAGACCATGAGAGTTCTCGCATGGCGCCCACTGTAGCCGTGCTCCCGGGGCGCCGTCACGACCCCGGCCATCCCCGTGTGGTTTACTGGGCGGCGTTTGCGCGAACCTGCGCACGCACATCGAAGAACCCATGGGGGAACCAATGAACCGCCGTCTCGCCGCTCTGACCATCGCCACGGTCGCCATGCTCGGACTCACCGCCTGCTCCGGCTCGCCGACCACCTCGGAGAGCTCGTCCCCTGAGGCCGGAAACTCCGCCCCGGCGGAGGAGACAACCAGCGAGCAGTCGCTGACCGAAGCATGCGCAGAGGCCGGCGCGCAGGTGCAGGAGGCGACCAAGACCTTGAGCGAGCTGGACGTCACGGCCGCGACGGCAGACCCGCAGGGCACGATCGCGCAGTACACCGAGGCCGCGGAGGCGATCGGCGCCGCCGCCGAATCGGTCTCCAACCCCGAGGTCAAGGCTGCAGTCAGCGCCTTCCACGAGGACTTCGCGACGATGAACGACCTTCTTTCGAGGATGCTGATCGACCAGGACGCCTCTGCCGTCGCCGAGATCGGCGCCGTCGCGACCGAGATCCAGGAGTCCGCTGCGGCGATCGGCACGCTCTGCGCCGCCTGAACCGGATCTGATGCACAGGAGCCCCGCGATCTGACGGTCGCGGGGCTCCTGTGCGCGAAGTGGCGATCAGATCATCGCGTGGACCACACACCGAGCTCATTGCCACTCGGGTCGGCGAAATGCAGCCGACGTCCACCAGGGAAGCCGTACGGCTCCGTCCTGATCTCGCCTCCGGCCCCGACGATGGCGCGCCTGGTCTCGTCGAGATCGTCGGAGTAGAGCAGCACGAACGGACCGCCGACAGGGCGCGGTTCGGCGCCGCCGAACAGACCTCCGACCTCTCCCCCACCGTTGAGGGCAGCAATGCCGGCGTACGTCGGGCCGTAGTCGTTGAACCGCCAGCCGAACGCGTGGGCGTAGAACGATTTTGCGGCTTCGAGGTCGGTGACCGTGAGCTCGACGTAGTTGATCGAATGGTGCACGGGCGTGTCTGATGTCATGTCGGCACCCTAACGCCGCTGTCCGACACGACGCGGGTCGCGTCGCCCGCGTCGTCCTGGCGCCGGGGGTAGCGTTGAGGTGTGCGCACAGTCCCGGTCACCCCCATCGCGTCCCCGGGTTGGCGGGCATGGCTGATCTGGTCGGTGGGCGTCGCCGCGTACGTGCTCGCCATCACCAATCGCACCTCTCTCGGCGCGGTCGGCGTCGACGCCGCAGATCGTTTCGATGCGGATGCGGCCACGCTCGCACTCTTCGCGGTCGTGCAGCTCGCGGTGTACGGGGGCATGCAGATTCCGGTGGGCGTGCTGCTGGACCGATACGGGTCACGGCCGATCATGACGATCGGAATGCTGCTCATGGCGGCCGGTCAGCTGACGATGGCGCTCTCCCCCAGCATCGGCGTCGCGATCGTCGCCCGCATCCTCCTCGGCGCCGGCGACGCAGCGGTGTTCCCCGCTGTGCTCCGGCTGGTCGCGACGTGGTTCCCCGCCCAGCGCGCGCCGCTCATGGTGCAGTTCACCGGGATCATCGGTCAGGCCGGTCAGCTGGTGGCTCTGGTCCCGCTCGCCGCACTCCTGCACGCGACGAGCTGGACGATCACGTTCGGCAGCATCGCCGGGCTCGGGATGCTCTTCGCGATCCTCGTGGCGGTCGTGATCCGCAATCATCCGCCGGAACGCGGCGCCGACGTCTCGGTCAACACCGACACCGGTGTCATCCGGGTCGTCACCTCGGCGATCGACACGGGTGTCGGCATCCGCGCCTCCTGGGCGCACCCAGGCACGCGACTGGCCTTCTGGTCGCATTTCACGACGCCGTTCGCGGGCACCGCATTCGTGCTGCTCTGGGGAATGCCGTTCCTCACCGCCGGTCAGGGTCTCAGCACCGCGCACGCGGCCGGCATCATCTCGGTGTACGTCGTCGCCGGCATGGCGCTCGGTCCCGTGATCGGCGAACTGTCCCGCCGGTTGCCGAACCAGCGGTCGTATGCTCTCGTGCTGCCGGCGATCGCCGTACAGATGATCGCCTGGGTCGCCGTCATCGCGCTGCCTGCAGCTGCTCCCGTCTGGCTGCTGTACGTCCTCGCCGTCGCTCTCGCGACAGGCGGCCCCGCCTCGATGATCGCGTTCGATCACGCACGCACGCACAACCCCTCTCATCGCCTCAGCACGGCGACAGGCGTCACGAACGCGGGCGGATTCATCGCGGCGCTCATCGCGATCTTCTTCATCGGACTGGCCCTCGATCTTCAGGGTGCAGGAACTCCGGAGACCTACTCTCTCGATGCGTTCCGCGTGGCCTTCCTGACTCCGATCCCGCTGTGGATCCTCGGGGTCGTCTTCATCCTGATCGAACGCAAGAGCACCCGCATCCGGATGGGGCTCGACCCTGAGCGTGCACGCCGCCCCTGATCACGGTTCGTAGGATGAATCATGCCTTCCTCCTACACGTTCTCCAACGACTCCGCTCGCATCGATCGCGATCGGGTGCACCTCTGGCTGAGTGAGAAGTCGTACTGGGCGAACGGGCGTGCACGCGAGGTGCAGGATGCGGCCATCGACGGTTCGCGCAATTACGGCGTGTGGGATTCATCCGGTACGCAGGTCGCCTACGCACGCGTCGTCACGGATGCCGTCACGTTCGCCTGGCTGTGCGATGTCTTCGTCGACGAAGAAGAGCGTGGCAACGGCATCGGGAAGATGCTCGTCGAGGGAGTGATCGCCGACCTCCAGCCGCTCGGCCTCACCCGGATGCTGCTGGCGACTGCGGACGCGCACGGCCTCTACGCGCAGTACGGCTTCGCGCCCTCCGAGGACCCCACCCGCTACATGATCAAGCAGATGCGCCCCTGACCGGTCACCGTCCCCGCGGGGTCCAACCGGAAGGGAGTGCGCCGTCGATCAGAGCGCGCTCCCGGTCGGCCTGCGCGGACCAGCCCTGCGCCTCATCGAACGTGTCGAACGCACCGCGTGCGAGACGCAGGCCCACGTCTTCGTGATGCATCCGCGGGGCCCCTCCTCGCCGTACCGAGGCACGCACGCTCCACGCGTCATCGGCGAACCCTCCGCCGCGGAACACCCGGTAGTCGTCGTAGCGTGCGGGGTCGAGCAGATCCCAGCACCATTCCCAGACGTTGCCGAGCGTGTCGAACAGGCCGTTGAGGTTGGGGATCTTCCCGCCCACCGGCTGCGGGGTGCCCACGCCGTCGGCGCCGGTCCATGCAGCATCCGACAGCGGCGCGTAGTGGGGGCCGACCGAACCGGCTCGGCAGGCGAACTCCCATTCGGCTTCGGTCGGCAGGCGGTATCCATCGGAAGTCACGTCCCAGGTGACTTCCTCGCCATCGAAGCGGTAGACGGGGTCAAGACCCTCCCACTCCGACGCGGCGTTGCAGAAGCGCACAGCGCGGAACCAGCTCACGTCCGAGGCCGGACGGCGCGGATGCGGGGCTGGGATGCCGAGGATCTCGGCCAGCTGCTCCTCGGTGACGGCGTAAACGCCGATCTCGAACGCTTCGAGTTCGACGACGCGCTGCATCTTGCGCCGCGCATCATGCAGCGTCACCGTACCGGACGGGATTCCGGCGAGTTCGAAGTCGCCGCTCACGTTCCGACCGAAGGGCTCATCATTGCGGAATCCGCTCCACCCACGCGGGGTACTTGGCCGTACGTCCATCGCCGGATGACGTTCTGGTGACGCGCCGCTTCACCCATGGGCCGACGTGCTCGCGGTAATAGGACGCTCCGGACGGCCCACCGGTTCCCGGCTGCGGCGGGGCCCACCAGATCTCCGGAGGCTCGAACCCGAGCGCGTGCAGCACTCTGGCCGCCACCCTGTGGTGTCCGGCGGCATTCATGTGCAGCCGGTCCTCAGACCAGTACGGCGCGCGTGAGAGCTCCCTGTCCGGCCAGTTCAGCGCGCGGATCACGTCGGGGCGATCCTGGACGCGTCGCAGCACAGCTTCGGAGAGCAGATCGCCTCGCCGCTGCACGATGTTGCCCATCGGCAGCTGGCCGCTCGGATTCGCGCCCGACAGCAGGATCATCGTGACACCCTCCTCATCGCATCGGCGCAGCACCCGGCTGAACGCATCGGCGATGTGCTCGACGTCGGTACGCGGTCGAAGCATGTCGTTGCCGCCGCCGTTGAACGAGAGATGCGTGGGGTGCAGGGCGAGCGCCGGCTCGAGCTGCTGCTCGACGATGGGCCAGGCGAGCCGACCCCGGATGGCGAGGTTCGCGTACTGGATCGGCCGCCCCGCGGCGTCGGCCCAGCCCTGGGCCGTGAGATCGGCCCAGCCCCGTTCCCGCCCGTCCGGGAGGACATCGCCGACACCCTCCGTGAAGGAATCTCCGATCGCCACGAAACGCACGTCAGTCACTCACCAAGAATAGGCCCGGACCGTGCGCTGCAGTGCCGGATTCAGCGGTCGTCGAGCGCTATGCCCCTGCGATCGGCAAGCCCCCACGCGGCGGCAGCCGCGATGAGGAAGCAACCGCCGAAGACGGCGAAGAGCAAAGGAGCTCCGCCCGCGACCAGCAGCAGCGGGACGACGAGGGGTGCCACGATCGACGCGATGCGGCCGACTCCTGCTGCCCAGCCTGCTCCGGTGGCGCGGAGCGAGGTCGGATAGATCTCCGGTGTCACGGCGTAGAGCGCACCCCAGGCGCCGAGATTGAAGAACGACAGAGCCATGCCGGAGGCGATGATCGCCGGCTCGGTCGTCGCCGTCCCGAAGAACACGGCCGAGACCGCGGACCCGACGAGGAAGACGGAGAGCGTGCTGCGCCTCCCCCACACTTCGATCAACCACGCGGCGACCGCGTATCCGGGCAGCTGCGCGAGGGTGATGATGAGTGTGAAGCCGAACGATCGGACGAGATCGAATCCGGCCTCGACGAGGATACTGGGAATCCAGATGAACGCGCCGTAGTACGCGAAGTTCACGGTGAGCCAGACCAGCCACAGGCAGATCGTCCTCCTGCTGAACTCCGGGTTCCAGAGGGTCTGCAGGCGTGCCCGCGCGGTGACGGCGATCGACCTGGACGGCGGTTCTCTGCGGATCGCCGGCTCGGCCACGAGTCCGGCATCTGCTTCGAAGGTGCTGACGATGCGCTCGGCCTCGGCGATGCGCCCGCGGGAGGCGAGCCACCGGGGGGATTCCGGCAGCCCCCAGCGCACGACGAGCGCATACAGCGCCGGGATCGCCCCGATCGCGAATGCCCAGCGCCAGCCGTCAGCGGATGCCGGGATGACGAAGTAGCCGATCAGCGCCGCGGCGGTCCACCCGACCGCCCAGAACGCCTCCAGGACCACGATCAGCCGCCCGCGGATCCTCGCAGGAGCGAACTCGCTGACGTAGGTCGATGCGACCGGCAACTCCGCTCCCAGTCCGAGCCCGACCAGGAACCGGAGCACGAGGAGTGCGGCGAGGCCGCCGACGAACGCGCTGGCGCCCGTCGCGACGCCGTAGACGAGCAGAGTGAGGGCGAACACCTGCCGGCGGCCCAGCCGGTCGGCGAGCAGCCCGCCCAGCGTCGCGCCGACCGCCATGCCGAGGAATCCGACCGAGGCGATCCATCCCGCCTCGGTCCTGGTGAGATCCCACTGCTGCACGAGAGCGGCGAGGATGAACGAGATCAATCCGACGTCCATGGCGTCCAGAGCCCAACCGAGCCCCGAGCCCGTCAGAAGGCGGGCATGCCGGCGCGTGAACGGAAGATCATCGAGACGCTCGGCGAGCGACGCGCGACTCGGCAGGGCGGTGTTGGCCATGCACCTCATCGTAGAGCCGCGGCCCCACAGATGACGCGCGGTGCGACTGACTACTTCTGCGCGTCCAGGAGGGCGCGCACCCGCGGGATGACCTCGGTGCCGTAGAGCTCGATGCTGCGCATCATCGCCTCGTGCGAGAGCGTGCCTGTCGCGTACTTCAGGTCGAATCGCCCGAGCCCCAGGGTGGTGACGGTGTCGGCGATCTTCTTCGCCACTCGTTCGGGTGAACCGACGTACAGCGCACCCTCCGGTCCGACGTCGTTCTGGAAGCGCGCGCGGCTGTACTGCGGCCATCCGCGCTCTCGGCCGATGGTGTTGTTCATCGCCTCGAAGCCGGAGTATGCGGCATCCCATGCCTCTGCGTCGGTCTCGGCGATGTGGCCCGGCGAATGCACGGAGATCGGATGCGAGGTCGTGCCGAACGTGGCGACCGAGCGGTGGTACAGCTCGACGAACGGCTTGAAGCGGATGGCCGGCCCGCCGATGATCGCCAGCATCAGCCCTAGCCCGTGCCGGGCGACGCGCACCACCGACTCCGGGCTGCCGCCGACGCCGACCCAGGTACGGAGGCCGTTCTCGGTCTTCGGGAACACGTCCGCGTTCTCCAGAGAGGCGCGCATGGTTCCCGACCAGGTCACCGGCTGTTCCTTGAGCAGTTCGACGAACAGGTCGAGCTTCTCCTCGAACAGCGCCTCGTAGTCGCGCAGGTCGTAGCCGAACAACGGGAACGACTCCGTGAACGACCCACGTCCCAGAACGACCTCCGCCCGCCCGCCGGAGATCGCGTCCAACGTGGAGAAGCGCTCGAACACGCGCACCGGGTCGTCTGAGGACAGCACGGTCACCGCAGTGCCGAGGCGAATGCGCTCGGTACGGGCTGCGATGGCGGCGAGCACCATCTCGGGTGCGGAGACCGCGAACTCGGTGCGGTGGTGCTCCCCCACCCCGAAGAAGTCGACGCCGACCGCGTCGGCACGCTCGGCCTGCGCGACGACGTTGCGGATGGTCTGTGCCGCTGAGAGCAGCTTTCCGTCCGCGTCGCGGGTGATGTCTCCGAACGTGTCCAGCCCGAACTCGATGTCCATGTGCGCCAGCCTTTCGTATTCACCTGAATGAACCGCGCGGGTCGCTCCGGCATTCCCGGGGTGACCCGCGCGGTCCCGAGCTCGAGCCGGCGGTCAGCGCAGCAGTGCCGTGCGCAGTGTGTCGAGGCCGACGCCGCCCATGTCGAGAGCGCGCTTGTGGAACTCCTTGATGTCGAAGTCCGCTCCACGCTCGGCCTGGTACGCGTCGCGCACCTGCTCCCAGATGCGCTGCCCCACCTTGTACGACGGCGCCTGGCCCGGCCAGCCCAGGTAGCGGTTGACCTCGAACTGCACGAACTGGTCCGACATGTTGACGTTGCTGCGCATGAACTCCAGCGCGTATTCCGCGTCCCAGACGCCGGTGCCGTCGAGCCGGGGCTTGCCCAGGTGCACGCCGATGTCGAGAACCACACGGGCCGCGCGCATCCGCTGTCCGTCGAGCATGCCCAGGCGATCGGCCGGGTCGTCGAGGTAGCCGAGCTGCTGCATCAGGCGCTCCGCATACAGGGCCCATCCCTCGGCGTGCCCCGAGGTGCCGGCGAGGAGGCGGCGCCACGAGTTCAACTCGGCACGGTTGTGCACCGCCTGGGCGATCTGCAGGTGGTGACCAGGAACGCCCTCGTGATAGACGGTCGTCAGTTCACGCCAGGTGTCGAACTCGGTGACCCCCTCGGGAACCGACCACCACATGCGGCCGGGCCGCGAGAAGTCGTCCGTCGGGCCGGTGTAGTAGATACCGCCCTCCTGCGTGGGGGCGATCATGCACTCCAGCGTGCGGATCTGCTCGGGGATGTCGAAGTGCGTGGCGCCCAGCTCGGCGACTGCACGATCGCTCGTCTCCTGCATCCAGCGCTGCAGCGCGTCGGTGCCGACGAGCTTGCGGGCAGGGTCGGCCTCGAGGTGGGCGACTGCTTCTTCGACCGACGCGCCGGGCAGGATCTCGTTGGCGATGGCCGTCTGCTCGGCCACCATGCGAGCCAGCTCCTCACGACCCCACTCGTACGTCTCGTCGAGATCGATCGTCGCACCGAGGAAGCGGCGCGAGTTGAGCGCGTAGAGCTCGCGACCGACCGCGTCGACCTCGCCGGCGGACGGGGCCAGCTCATCGGTGAGGAAACGTCCCAGCTCGTCGTAGGCGACCCGCGCGGCCGCGGAGTTGTCGGCGAGTGTCCGGGCGAGAGAGGCGGGAAGGTTGCCCTCCTCCGGCGCTGCCTCGGCGACGAACGCCGCGAAGAACCCGTCGTCAGCGGTGTAGCGGGTGATCTGGGTCGCGACTTCCACGACCTGTCGCCGAGCGGGCGTCACGCCCCGCGCGATTCCCTCTCGCAGGGTCTCGGTGTAGCCGCGCAGCGCGTCCGGCACGGCGGCGAGACGCTTCGCGATGACACCCCAGTCGTCGGAAGTGGCTGTGGGCATCAGATCGAAGGCGGCGCGCACGTCCTGCGCGGCGGAGGCGATCACGTTCAGATCGCGCAGGTGCCAGTTCGCATCGTGCAGATCGAGGTCGAGCTGCAGCTCGGCGCTCAGATCGGTCTTCGTCACCTCATCGATGGCATCGACCGGATCGAGAGCGCTGAGCTTTCCGAGGGTCGTGCGCGTCGCTTCGGCGATCTCTTCGAGACCGGCGGGACTCAGATCGCCGAAGCGGTCACCCGCCTCGGTGCGTCCGATGTAGGTGCCGAGTGTCGGCGACAGCACAGCGATGGTGTCGACCCATTCGTCGGCGACACTGTCAATGGCAGACGGGATGCGAGGCACTGAAGTCATCCCGCCAGCCTATCCCTCGACGTGCCCGCAGCATCATGATCGCTGCGCGGTCACAGCGTCCGACGTCAGTGCGCTGCCTCGTTCCAGTTGCTTCCGCGGCCGACCTGCACGTCGAGCGGTACGGTCAGCTGTGCCGCGCCGCCCATTCGCGTGCGGACGATGCGCTCCGCGGCATCCCACTCGCCAGGAGCGACCTCGACCACGAGTTCGTCGTGGATCTGGAGCAGGGCTCGCGATGCGAGACCTTCGGCACGCAGATCGTCGTGGATGCGGAACAGCGCGATCTTCATGATGTCCGCGGCGCTGCCCTGGATCGGAGCGTTGAGTGCCGCGCGCTCGGCGTTCTCGCGCAGCACCCGGTTGGGGCTGGCGAGGTCGGGGAATGGCCGGCGGCGGCCGAAGATCGTCTCCGTGTAGCCGACCTCCTTCGCCTTCATCACCGAGGCGCGCAGGTAGTCGCGGACCGCACCGAAGCGCGCGAAGTACTCGATCATGAGCTGCTTCGCCTCGGACTGCTCGATGCGCAGCTGTTTGGACAGTCCGAACGCCGACAGCCCGTAGACGAGGCCGTACGACATCGCCTTGACCTTGGTGCGCATCGCGGAGGTCACCTCGCTCGGGTCGACGCCGAACACCCGCGCGCCGACGAAGCGGTGCAGATCCTCGCCGCTGTTGAAGGCTTCGACGAGGCCCTCGTCGCCGGACAGATGGGCCATGATGCGCATCTCGATCTGCGAGTAGTCCGCGGTGAGCAGGGTCTCATACCCCTCTCCCACCTGGAATGCGCTGCGGATGTGGCGGGATTCCTCGGTGCGCACAGGGATGTTCTGCAGGTTCGGGTCGGTGCTGGAGAGGCGACCGGTCTGGCTTCCGGTCTGCACGTAGGTGGTGTGCACACGGTGGTCATCGCCGATCGCGGTGTCGAGCGATTCGATGATCTGGCGGAGCTTCGTCGCCTCTCGATGCTGGAGCAGGAGGTTCAGGAACGGATGCGGATTCGATTCCTGCAGGTCGACGAGGACGGCGGCATCGGTGGAGTAGCCGGTCTTCGTCTTGCGGGTCTTGGGCAGCTGGAGGTCTTCGAACAGCACTTCCTGCAGTTGCTTCGGAGAACCCAGGTTGAATTCGCGCCCGACGACGGCGAACGCCTCCTGGGCGAGTCCTTCGGCGCGTGTGGCGAGCTCGTTGGAGAACGTCGACAGAACGTCATGGGAGACCGAGACTCCGGCGACCTCCATGTCGGCGAGAGTGAGCAGCGTCGGCAGCTCGATGTCGATCAGCACCTGCGCGACGGACTCCGGGAGATCTTCGCGCAGAGCGGTGGCTGTCCGCAGGATGAACCACGCCTCCTGAGCGGGTGTGGCACCCTCGGTCTCGGGGACGAGTTGCGTCGGGTCCGCCTCCGGCAGCTTCTCGCCGAGGTAGCGCTCGACGAGGTCGGCGAGCGTCTTGTCGGGGTAGCTCGGGCGCAGCAGCCACCCGGCGAGGTTCGTGTCGTACGCGAGTCCGGAGGGACGGATGCCGGCGCGGATGAGTGTCTTCACCTGCGGTTTGGCGTCGTGGAAGACCTTGGCGGCGTCGGACTCGAGCCAGGCGCGCAGCGCCTCGGCGCCCTCATCTGTCCAGTCGGTCTCGCGGAGCTCTGTCTCTGTGGCGGCGCCGACGCGTGTCGGCCTGCCTCCGGTCGTGGTGATGCGAAGCGCCACATCGCCCGACTGAGCCTGCGCCCAGGAGGCCAGTTCGGCCGCCGAGACCTCGACGGGGACCGGCAGCACGACGACGGATGCCGGGTCCTCGGCGACTTCGCCGGCGCCGACCGCCTCGAAGACGCGGGGCAGCAGTGTGCGGAACTCCAGGCGGGCGAAGATGTCTCGGACTGCCTGCGGGTCGATGGGCGTGACGCCGAGATCCGCAGGACCGACCGGCAGTTCCACGTCGACCAGCAGCCGGTTCAGCTTCCGGTTGCGCCGCACGTCGTCGATGTGGGCCTGCAGATTCCCGCCGACGACGCCCTTGATCTCTCCGGCGCGTTCCAGCAGCTCATCGAGCGATCCGAACTGCGTCAGCCATTTAACGGCGGTCTTCTCCCCCACCTTGGGGACACCGGGCAGATTGTCGCTGGTCTCGCCGACGAGCGCGGCGATGTCGGGGTACTGCTCCGGGCGGACTCCGTACCGTTCCTGGACCGTGGTCGGGTCGTAGCGCTTCAGCTGGGAGACGCCCTGCACCGACGGATACAGCAGGGTCACATCATCCGTCACCAGCTGGATGGTGTCGCGGTCACCGGAGACGACGAGAACGTCGAACCCCTGCGCGGCGCCCTGGTTCGCGAGCGTGGCGAGGATGTCGTCGGCCTCGATCCCGTCCTTCGTGAGAACCGGGATCGACATCGCGGCGAGGCAGTCCTGCAGCAGCGGGATCTGTCCTCGGAACTCCTGCGGCGTCTCGGAGCGGGTCGCCTTGTACTCGGGGTACTCATCGGTGCGGAATGAATGCCGTGACGTGTCGAACGCGACGGCCATGTGCGTCGGCTGCTCGGCCTTGATGAGGTTCACGAACATCGACAGGAAGCCGTAGATGGCGTTCGTGTGCTGATTGTCCTTGGTCGTGAAGTTCTCGACCGGGAGGGCGAAGAAAGCACGATAGGCGAGCGAGTGGCCGTCGACGACCATGAGGGTAGGCTTTGCGGAGTCCGTCACCCTGTCAGCCTAACGAGGACGGCAGACACCCGCTGAGGAGGATCGATGAGCGACACCGCGACGAGCGAAGGGCTCGAGTGGGCCACAGCCCGCGGGATGGGCGCACTCGCACAGAAAATGGGCATGGAGTTCACCGAGTTCGGCCTCGAACGCTGCGTCGCCACGATGCCGGTCGAGGGCAACACGCAGCCCGTCGGGCTGATGCACGGCGGCGCCTACGTGGTGCTCGGCGAATCGCTCGGATCCATGGCGGCGAATCTGCACGCCGGCCCCGGCCGGCTCGCCGTTGGCGTCGACATCAACGCCACCCACACCCGCTCTGCCACCTCCGGTCTCGTGACCGGTGTCTGCACGCCGCTCCACCTGGGACGCAGCGTGACGGTCCATGAGATCGTGGTCTCCGATGACCAAGGCCGCCGCTGCTCCACGATCCGCATCACCAACATGATCAAGGATCTGCCCGGGAGCTGACCAGGGGCGGCCTCAGAGTTCGTACTCCCACTTCGGCCACGACCGGGCGCCATCCTGTGGCACGTATCCGTGCCCCCCGACGGCGAGTGCGTCCTCCCGCAATTGTTGTACGGTCTCCGGTTCGAACGTCTCGGTACCGTCGATGTCCTCTCGTGTGGCGCGGTCCTGGACCACGCCGATGTCGACGAGCCAGCCGATCCGCAACTCCAGCCGCTCCACCGCGCCGCGTTCAGTTCTGTAAGGGATGTCCACGGTGTCGGTCTGGTGCGCCCTTGCGAGAGCCAGTGCATACACGATGACGGCATCCGCGATGTCGTCGCCGGTCTGGAAACCACCGACGGTGGTGAGGATTCGCTTCATCAGATGTCCCGTCCGTTCTCGAGGAACGTCACCGGGTCCGGGGCGACTGCTGACGACGATAGTCGCTCGCTCGCAAGTATCGTCCCCCCTTGACGGATGCCGCGGAAGGGTTTAGCTGATGGTGAGGCGTCTCTCGACGATCCGTCTGGCGACGTCACCCAGATGTTCACCATGGGTCCGCGCATAGGTGCGGATGAGTGCGAATGCGTCGTCGATCGGCACTCCGTTCGTGTGCGAGACGACGCCTTTGGCCTGCTCGATGATCACGCGGCTGCTGAGGGCGTTCTGCAACTGCTCGGTCAGTGCTTCCGTCTCGCGGAGCGTCCGTTCATGGAGGATCCCGATGGTTGCGACGTCGGCCAGTGCGCGGGCGATGACCAGGTCGCGCTCCGAGAGTACGCCGCCGGCTTCCTGCAGCAGGTTGAGCGAACCGATCGTCATGTCGCGCAGGCGCAGCGGGATCGTGACAATGGAGACGAACCCGGAGGCGACGGCGCTCCGCCGGAATTCCTCCCACCCGCTGCCGAGCGAATCGATCTCAGCCACCGAGATGGGCGCGGAAGCCCGGGCCGAGGAACCGGCGGCGACCTCCGCACCGAGAATCAGAGCCTCCACGACCGTCCCGGCCTCGCTCGTAGACGCGACCAGTTCGAGGTCGCCCCGCTCATCGGAGAGGAGAAGACCGGCAGCGGCGACCTGCAGCTGGTCCCGGCAGGTGTCGACGAGCCGCTGCATCAGCTCGACGACGTCGTAGTCGTCGACGAGAGTGTCGGCGAGCTGGGTGAACGTCGTCAGAAGATGCTTCTCGCGATCGAGGGCCGCCACGAGTCCACCTCGATGGCTCCGGCATCCTTGGTGAAGGTCAACCGACCCTCGACGACGTCGTCTGCGACCGCCATGACGCTGCGATCGGTCGCGAACGCGTGGCTCTGCAACAGCATCCGCGCGTCCTCCGCGGCGACGTCGAGCTGCGCCAGCACGACACCGGTGGCCTGATGCACGCGGCGCCGGGAGAAGGGCGACAGGGCCGACTCGTCCGAGACGTCGAGCTCTGCCAAGCTCTGCCGGAGCACCCGGCGAGCCACCGCCGAGGCGAGGGCGCTCGCCTGCTGGGTCTGCTTCTCATCGAAGCGCAGTGGGGACCGCGAATACAGATCGACCGCACCGAAACGGAGGCTCCCCACCGCGAGTGGGAAGGCGAAGATCGAGGCGATCTCCCGCTCCTGCACCGCGCGCCCGAATGCCGGCCAGCGCTCCGGCCCGCGCCGGCCACGGAGGTTCGGCTCCAGGACGGGGCGCGCCAGGCGCAGGGCATCCCAGCACGGCCCCTCGCCCAGATCGAACTGAAGCTCGTCCAGCCAGGCCGAGGCCGTGTCCGTCGCCGATACCGTCTGACTGCCCAGGAAGCTGCCGAGTGTCGAAACCGAGGCTCCGGTCACCGGCAGCACGGCGAGGAAGGGACTGCGGCAGTGAGCTCACCGTCGTGGCGGGATCATCCAGACTCACCATCGCCATACGAAACGCGTCTTCCACAGCCTGTCCTCCTCTCCTTCCACGTTAGCCGCGAGACAGGAACACCGGCAATGGGGCTCCGATTCAGTGCGATCGCGTCTGGGGCCCCTCGAAGATCCGCTGGAACAGGAGGTGATCCTGCCACTCCCCCGCGATCTTCAAGTAGGACGGCGCCATCCCGATTCGTTCGAAACCGTTTCCGGTGAGCACGCGCTGCGAACCGATGTTGTGCAGGAGAGTCGCCGCCTGCAGACGATGCAACCGCAGCTCCTTCCCGGCGTACATCGCGATGCGATCGACGGCATGTGACCCCAGCCCACGGTGCAACCGACTGGCATCGATCCAGTAGCCGAGATCCGCGCTCCAGAAAGCGCCGCGCACGATGTTGTTCAGGTTCACCCGGCCGCGGATCTCGCCGTCGTCCGATTCGATGACGAAGCGGACGCCACGACCGGCCGCCGCATCCTCCACGCAGACGGCGACATGCCGCTCCTGCTGTTCGGACGTGAAGAAGTCCTCGCTCCGGGTGGGCTCCCACGGAGCCAGATGCGCACGATTCGCGGTATACGCGCGTGCGAGCGCAGCGCCGTCACCGGTGTGCACCGGACGCAGGATGTGCTCCGCGTCGAGCGCGAACACTACTTCTTCGGAGCGAGCTGCTCGATGATCGCCTTGGCGACGTCCTGCATGGTCAGACGGCGGTCCATCGATGCCTTCTGGATCCAGCGGAACGCCTCCGGCTCGCTCAGGCCCATCTTCTCGTTGAGAAGACCCTTGGCGCGGTCGACCAGCTTGCGGGTCTCGAAGCGTTCGACCATGTCGGCGACCTCGGCCTCGAGCGTGATGATCTGCTCGTGGCGGGCCAGCGCGATCTCGATCGCAGGGAGGAGATCGTTCGGCGTGAACGGCTTGACGACGTAGGCGAGAGCGCCCGCTTCGCTCGCACGCTCGACGAGCTCCTTCTGGCTGAATGCCGTGAGCAGCACGACGGGTGCGATGTTGCCCTTGTGCAGCTTCTCGGCGGCGCTGATGCCGTCGAGCTGCGGCATCTTGACGTCCATGATCACGAGATCCGGGCGCAGTTCGGTCGCCAGCTGCACAGCGGTCTCACCGTCGCCGGCCTCGCCGACGACGTCGAAGCCGTTGTCGCGGAGGATCTCGACGATGTCGAGGCGGATCAGCGATTCGTCTTCCGCGACGACGACGCGTCGGGGTGCGGATGCCGTGGGCTGCTCAGCCTGCTCTTGAGGTTCTTGCTCGGTCACAGATCCATCTTAGTGGAGTGGCTGCTGGGAGCGCGGGCGGAGGCCGTCCGGTGAAGGATCGTTCCCTTCCCCTGCGCTAAAGTCGAAGACGCGATACACGAGCCGGCGTGGCGGAATGGCAGACGCGGAGCACTCAAAATGCTTTGTCCGAAAGGGCGTGTGGGTTCGAGTCCCACCGCCGGCACACAGTGATCGGGATCAGCGCGACCGCTCGGAAAGCGCGGCGATCTCGGCGAGAACACGCGGATGCGCCAGGATACGGAAGTGTCCACCGGTGTCCAGCCGCACGTTGATCGCACCGGGAAGCTCGCTCCCCTCCGGGATGTGCGGGTCGAATCTCGCGTAGATCGACACGATCCGTGCGTTCGCGATCGCGTTCTCGGCCAGGCTCAGGATCCCCGGATCGGCGGGTGAGAGCGCCCGCAAGGTCCTGGTCGGCATCAGACGCGCATACCGGGACCCGCCGAAGGGCGTGGCGACGGCGACCATCGCACGGATCCGGCTCGAGCTGTCTCCGGTCATCACGAGCTTTCCGGCCAGCCCGCCCTTGCTGTGGGCGACGAGGATCACGTCGGTGAGATCGTGCCGGTGCAGATGCTCGGCGACCTGCTCCGCCAGCTCCGTCACCGGGCTGAGGTTGCGTTCGAGCAGCTCGACCACATGGACCGGATGACCACGTCGGTGCAGTGCCGCCACCATCGGCTGCATGAACCTCCAGGTCTCGTAGATCCCCGGAAGGACCACGATGGCGGCTCGCGATCCCGTGCGGAACGAACCGGGGTCGGTGCGATCGAACAGCGCCCTGAGCTGCCAGGTGGCGGCGTACGCGTAGTCCTGTACCCACCAGCACGCGGCCCTGAGGGCACTGGCCAGCCGCCCGTGGCCACTCATCTGGACCCTGGGTGCGACAGGGACGCCGTCATGTGAGCGAGGATCGCCTCCGCGATGGCATCCGGCGCGGAGTCCTGCACGACATGAGGACGCCCCGGTACCTCGACGAGCGCGCCCCGTGGCGTCGCATCCCGCAGCCGACGGCACCACTCCCGCCCTGCCACCGGATCGCGCCCTCCTCTGATCACCAGGCACGGAACGGTCAGCTCTGTCACTGCCTCCTCGATCCGGTACGCCAGCATGTGCCGGAGTTGCGTGAGATACCAGGGAACACCGCAACGGAGATAGTCGGAGAAGACGATCGCGTTCGCCCGTGGCGACTCGACAAGGCTGTCCAGCGCCAGCGCGAGGGATTGCGCTCGCACACTGCGTCGAGCGGCGTCCGCCACCGGCCCGATCATCACCACGTGCGCGACGAGCGCGGGGTGGCGGCGCGCGGTCTCCACCGCCCATTGCGCACCCATCGAATGCCCGACCAACACGACGGGGCGATCCGCGAGTCTCGCGAGGAGTTCCGCCAGAGCGTCGGCCATCTCCGCCACGCCGTGATCCGCTTCGGGCTTGGGCAGCCCGGCGAACCCGGGAAGATCGACCGAGGCGACCGGCGCTGTGCTCGAAAGCGCCTCGTGCAGGCGGGCGAGATAGCGATGGGACATCCCGATGCCGTGCACCAGCACGAAGAGCGGCGAGGCGACACGAGGATCGGGCCCGGGGCTGGAGATCACGCGGAAGGTCGAACCGTCCACCGTGTGCCTCGAGGTGCGCGGGCGACTGACCATGCACGTCACGCTAGCGCGGGCTCCGGCCAATGGCGCGGGGCTTGACTCTGAGGGCAAGGAGCCGGACACGCAGGAGGACCGAGGTCGTTCGACCCCGGCCCTCCTGCGTCATCAGGGCGTCAGATGACGGCCTTGTAGATCGGGGCGGCGCCGCCGACGGCATCCCCGACCTTGTGCACGCGGATGTCGTTCGTGGAACCGACGATTCCGGGAGGGGAACCGGAGATCACGACGACCTTGTCACCCGTCTCGGCGAGGCCGGTGGTGAGGAGGTAGGTGTCCACCTGGAGGTACATCAGGTCGGTGTGCTGGACCATGTCGACGAGCGTCGAGCGGATGCCCCACGTCAGCGCCATGCGACGGCGGATCCCGGGCTCCGGAGTGAAAGCGAGCATCGGGATGCGTGAGCGCAGACGCGAGAGTCGGCGAGCGGAGTCGCCGGACTGGGTGAACACGCAGAGGAACTTCGCCTCGACGAACTCCGCGACCTCGAGGGCTGCGAGGGTGATCGCACCACCCTGCGTGCGCGGCTTGTTCGTGAGCGGCGCGATGCGCTCCAGGCCGTGCTCCTCGGTGGATTCGATGATCCGCGCCATCGTCTCCACGACGATGACCGGATACTCGCCGACGCTGGTCTCGCCGGACAGCATCACGGCGTCGGCGCCGTCGAGGACGGCGTTGGCGACATCCGAGGTCTCGGCGCGGGTCGGCACCGGGCTGTTGATCATCGACTCGAGCATCTGGGTGGCGACGATGACCGGCTTGGCCATGCGGCGGGCGAGTTCGACCGCGCGCTTCTGCACGATCGGCACCGCTTCCAGCGGCAGCTCGACGCCGAGGTCACCACGGGCTACCATGATGCCGTCGAACGCGTCGACGATCCCCTCGAGCGCGTCGACGGCCTGCGGCTTCTCGATCTTGGCGATGACCGGGACCTTGACGCCCTCTTCAGCCATGATCTCGTGCACCCGCTCGACGTCGCTGGCGTTGCGCACGAACGACAGCGCGATGAGGTCGGCGCCGATGCGCAGACCCCAGCGCAGGTCATCCTCGTCCTTCTCGCTCAGCGCAGGCACGTTCACGGCCACGCCGGGCAGGTTGATGCCCTTGTTGTTCGAGACGGCGCCGGCGACGATGACCCGAGTCGTGACGGTGACGCCGTCGGTCTCGATGACCTCGACCTTGACCTTGCCGTCGTCGATGAGGAGGAAGTCGCCTGCGTTGACGTCCTGCGGAAGACCCTTGAACGTCGTTCCGCAGATGTCCTTGTTGCCGATGATGTCCTCGGTGGTGATCTTGAAGATGTCACCGACCTCGAGCTCGTAGGGGCCGGCCTCGAACTTGCCGAGGCGGATCTTGGGGCCCTGCAGGTCGACGAGGATCGCGACCGCACGGCCGGAGTCCTCGGCGGCGCGACGGACGTTCGCGTAGTTGTTCTCGTGCACGGAGTAGTCACCGTGGCTGAGGTTCAGGCGGGCGACATCCACACCGGCATCGATCAGAGCGCGCACGGTGTCGTAGGTGGATGTGGCAGGGCCCAGTGTGGCGACGATTTTCGCGCGTCTCAACAGATACTCCAGGGTAGAGGGGGATAGAAATCAGGCGACGGTGCCGCGGCTCAGCCTACGCGGGCTGAAGGCCCAGCGCGACATCATCCGGACGCACCGGCTCGGGGAGCACGGTGGAGCCCATCAGGTACCGGTCGACGTTCGCAGCCGCCGCACGACCCTCGGCGATCGCCCAGACGATGAGCGACTGTCCGCGCCCGGCATCGCCGGCGACGAAGACGCCGGGGACGGTGGATTCGTAGGTCGAATCCCGCTGGAACGCACCACGGTCGGTCACCTGCGGACGGGTGTCCTCGGTGTAGCCGTCCTGCTCGGGGCCGGTGAATCCCATGGCGATCAGCACCAGGTCGGCGGGGATCTCCCGCTCGGTGCCGCTCTTGGGGATGCGACGGCCGTCGACGTACTCGGTCTCGGCGACCCGGAGAGCTCGAAGCTCGCCGACGTCGTTCGAGAGGAACTCGACGGTGGAGGCGAGGAAGACCCGCTCTCCGCCCTCCTCATGCGCGGACTGCATCTCGAACAGAGTCGGCATCATCGGCCACGGCTGGTGGTCGGGACGCTCTTCGCCCGGTTGCTTGCCGATCGCGAGGTTGGTGACGCTGAGCGCGCCCTGGCGGTGAGCGGTTCCGATGCAGTCGGCACCGGTGTCACCGCCGCCGATCACGATGACGTGCTTGCCCTCGGCGGTGATCTGCTCCGGCACCTTGTCGCCGGCCACGGCGTGATTGGACTCGACCAGGTACTCCATCGCGAAATGCACGCCGGCGAGGTCGCGGCCGGGAATCGGGAGGTCGCGCGGCACCGTGGACCCTGTGGCGATCACCACTGCGTCGTAGCGCGCGCGGAGGTCGGCCCAGGAGATGTCCCTGCCGATCTCGACGCCCGCGCGGAACCGGGTGCCCTCCTCCTGCATCTGACGCAGGCGGGACTCCAGGTGGGTCTTCTCCATCTTGAAGTCCGGGATGCCGTAGCGGAGCAGTCCGCCGATGCGGTCATCGCGCTCGAAGACGGCGACGGTGTGACCGGCCCTCGTCAACTGCTGAGCGGCCGCGAGGCCAGCGGGACCGGAACCGACGACCGCGACGGTCTTACCGGTCAGGCGTGCCGGCGGCTGCGCGTCGACCCAGCCCTTCGCGAACGCCTCGTCGATGATCGACACCTCGACCTGCTTGATCGTGACCGCGGGCTGGTTGATCCCCAGCACGCAGGAGCTCTCGCACGGAGCGGGGCACAGCCGACCGGTGAACTCCGGGAAGTTGTTCGTGGCGTGCAGACGCTCGATGGCCGCGCGGCCCTCGCCACGCCAGGTGAGATCGTTCCACTCCGGGATGAGGTTCCCCAGCGGGCAGCCCGAGTGGCAGAACGGCACACCGCAGTCCATGCAGCGGCCGGCCTGACGGCGCAGCACCGCCTGATCGCCGGCCTGGTAGACCTCTTTCCAGTCCATGATGCGCACGGGCACCGGACGGCGGGCGGGAAGCTCACGCTCGGTGACCTTCAGAAAACCTTTGGGATCAGCCACCGGTCACCTCCAGGATGCGGTTCCACACGATGTCGCCGTCGGGGTCGATTCCCTCGGCGACTGCTTCCTCGCGCATGCTGCGCACGGCGGCGAAGTCACGCGGAAGCACCTTCACGAAGTCGGATGCGGCCGTCTCGAACCGCTCCAGGATGTCGGCCGCCAGGGGCGAGGCCGTGCGCTCGACGTGTTCGACGAGCAGACTGCGCAGCACCTCGAGATCCGCACGATCCAGCGGCTCGAGCAGCAGTTCGCCGCTGTCGAACGACTGCGCGTTGATCTTCTCGGTTCTCAGGGACTGGACGTAGGCCACTCCCCCGGACATGCCGGCGCCGAAGTTGCGACCGGTCGTGCCGAGGATCACCGCGAGACCGCCGGTCATGTACTCGAGAGCGTGGTCGCCGACGCCTTCGACGACCGCGGTCGCTCCGGAGTTGCGCACCAGGAACCGCTCCCCGACGACGCCCGAGATGAACATCGTGCCTGAGGTCGCGCCATAGCCGATCACGTTGCCGGCGATCACGTTCTCGTGAGGTGCGATCTTCGAGCCGCGCGGCGGCCGGATGGTGATGTCACCACCGGACAGGCCCTTGCCGACATAGTCGTTCGCATCACCCTCGAGCCGGAGGATGATGCCCGGCGGCAGGAAGGCGCCGAGCGACTGGCCTGCCGTGCCGTGCAGGGTGATGTCGATGGTCTCGCGGGCGAGACCCGCTGCACCGTGCCGAGCGGTCACCTGGTGACCGAGCATGGTTCCGACTGCGCGCTCCGTGTTGCTGATGGGCAGGTCGACCAGTACCGGGTCGCCGTTCAGCAGCGCATCCTTGGCCATGTCGATCAGAGCGACGTCGAAGTGCTTCTCGAGTTCGTGGTCCTGAGTGCGTCCGCTCCGGCGGGGCTCGCCCGCGGGGAACGCGGGGCCTTCGAGCACCGGGCTGAGGTCGAGGCCCTCGGCCTTCCAATGCTCGAGCGCACCGTTCACCTCGATGAGCTCGGTGCGGCCGACGATCTCGTCGAGCGAGCGGTAGCCGAGCTCCGAGAGCAGTTCCCGCACCTCCTCGGCGATGAACTCCATGAAGTTGACGACGAATTCCGGCTTGCCGGTGAATCGCTCCCGCAGAGCGGGGTTCTGCGTGGCGACGCCGACGGGGCACGTGTCGAGATGGCAGACGCGCATCATGATGCAGCCGCTGACCACCAGCGGCGCCGTCGCGAATCCGAACTCCTCGGCCCCGAGGAGGGCGCCGATGATCACGTCTCGACCGGTCTTCAGCTGGCCGTCGACCTGCACGACCACACGATCGCGCATGCCGTTGAGCATCAGGGTCTGCTGCGTCTCGGCGAGTCCGAGTTCCCACGGCGTCCCGGCGTGCTTCAGCGAGTTCATCGGGCTCGCGCCCGTGCCGCCGTCGTGCCCGGAGACCAGGATGACATCGCTGAGCGCCTTCGCGACACCGGCCGACACCGCGCCGATGCCCGACTGGCTGACGAGCTTCGTGTGGATGCGGGCCTCGGGGTTCGCCCGCTTCAGATCGAAGATGAGCTGCTTGAGGTCCTCGATCGAGTAGATGTCGTGGTGGGGCGGCGGAGAGATCAGTCCGACGCCGGCAGTCGCGTGACGGGTGCGGGCCACCCACGGGTACACCTTGGTCGGCGGCAGCTGGCCGCCCTCGCCGGGCTTGGCGCCCTGAGCGAGCTTGATCTGGATGTCCTCGGCCTCGGTGAGGTACAGGCTGGTGACGCCGAACCGGCCGGAGGCCACCTGCTTGATCGCGCTGCGGCGCTCGGGGTCGACGAGGCGATCCGCATCCTCTCCGCCCTCGCCGGTGTTCGACTTGCCGCCGATCCGGTTCATCGCGATCGCGAGCGTCTCGTGCGCCTCCTGAGAGATCGAGCCGTAGCTCATCGCACCGGTGGAGAAGCGCTTGACGATATCGGAGACGGACTCGACCTCGTCCAGGGGCACCGGTTTGCGCGTGCCGGTACGCAGCTTGAACAGCCCGCGGAGCGTCTTCAGCTCGGCGGCCTGGTCGTCGACGAGCTTCGTGTACTCGCGGAAGATGTCGTAGCGACGGGTGCGCGTGGCGTGCTGCAGTTTGAACACCGTCTCCGGGTTGAACAGGTGCGGAGACCCGTCACGGCGCCACTGGTACTCGCCGCCCGTCCAGAGTCGCTCGTGAGCGCGAGCCGCCGCGTCTTCGGGGTAGGCGTAGTCGTGACGCGCCTGGTTCTCGGCGAAGACCTCTTCGATGCCGATCCCGCCGAGCTTCGATTCGGTGCGCGTGAAGTACGCGTCGATGAACTCCTGGCTGAGGCCGACCGCCTCGAAGACCTGGGCGCCGGCGTACGAGGACACCGTCGAGATGCCCATCTTCGACATGATCTTCAGCACGCCCTTGCCGAGCGCGTAGATGAGGTTGCGCACGGCCTTCTCGGGTGTGATCCCCGTGATGTACCCGGTGCGCACGAGGTGCTCGACGGTCTCCATGGCGAGGTACGGGTTGACGGCAGATGCGCCGTAGCCGATCAACGTGGCCACGTGGTGCACCTCGCGGACGTCACCGGCCTCGACGATCAGGCCCACCTTCATCCGGTTCTCGCGGCGGATCAGGTGGTGGTGGACGGCCGACACCATGAGCAGCGACGGGATCGGGACGAGGTCCTTGTTCGAGTCGCGGTCGGACAGGATGATGAACTCCGCGCCGTTCTCGATGGCCTCGTCGACCTCGGCGCACATCTCAGTGAGACGGTCCTGCAGCGTCTGGGGTCGGGCGTCGAAGTGGTACAGCCCCCGGATGGTCACGCTGGACCGGTCGGGAAGCGCCCTGTCGATGTGGCGGATCTTCGCCAGTTCGTCGTTGTCGATGACCGGGAAGTCGAGCGACACCGTACGAGTGTGCTCCGGACCCCAGGTCAGCAGGTTCGACTCCGGCCCGACGCCGAGCTTCAGGCTGGTCACTACTTCCTCGCGGATCGAGTCCAGCGGGGGGTTCGTCACCTGGGCGAACTGCTGGGTGAAGTAGTCGAAGAGCAGCCGCGGGCGCTTGCTGAGGACCGCGATCGGCGTGTCGGATCCCATGGCACCGAGCGGCTCGACGCCGTTCTGTCCCATCGGGGTGAGCAGGATGCGCACTTCCTCCTCGGTGTAGCCGAAGGTGCGCTGGCGGCGGGTGATCGACGCCGGCGGATGCACGATGTGCTCGCGCTCGGGAAGATCCGCGAGGCGCA
The DNA here is from genome assembly GCF_002872075.1 of Microbacterium aurantiacum. Lineage (GTDB taxonomy): Bacteria > Actinomycetota > Actinomycetes > Actinomycetales > Microbacteriaceae > Microbacterium > Microbacterium aurantiacum_A. The sequence goes on from NZ_PGGU01000005.1 coordinate 365,980, forward strand.
CGGCGCCCGCATCCAGCCACTCCTGCCAGGGGTGCATGGTCGCGAGATCACGCTTGAGCTCTTCGTCCTCGATGATGCGGCGCTGCGCGGTGTCGACGAGGAACATCTTGCCCGGCTGCAGACGCCCGCGGCGCTTGATCCGCTCGGGCTCGAATGTGAGCACACCGGTCTCGGAGCCGATCACGATCAGCCCGTCGGTCGTCTCGGTCCAGCGGCCGGGACGAAGTCCGTTGCGGTCGAGGGTCGCGCCCACGAGCGTTCCGTCGGTGAAGATGAGCGCGGCCGGGCCGTCCCAGGGCTCCATCTGGTTCGAGTGGTACTCGTAGAACGACCGGAGCTCCGGCGTGATGTCCGCCTGCTTCTCGTAGGCCTCCGGGACCATCATCATGATCGCGTGCGGCAGGCTGCGACCGGTGAGGGTGAGCAGCTCGAGCACCTCATCGAAGGATGCCGAGTCGCTGGCCCCGTCGGTGCAGATCGGCAGCAGCGGCGCCATGTCGCCGAGCAACTCGGACTCCAGCTGCGACTGGCGCGCGCGCATCCAGTTGCGGTTGCCGCCGACGGTGTTGATCTCGCCGTTGTGCGCGAGCATGCGCAGCGGCTGTGCGAGCGGCCACGACGGGAACGTGTTCGTGGAGTAGCGGGAGTGCACGACGGCGAGTTCCGAGGCGAACCGCTCGTCCTGCAGGTCAGGGTAGAACGGCTCGAGCTGGAGCGTGGTGACCATGCCCTTGTAGCCGAGGGTGCGGCTCGACAGCGAGACGAAGTAGGCGCCGAGTTCGTGACCGGCGCGCTTGCGCAGCCGATAGGCGACCCGGTCCAGGGCGATGCCGGTGAGAGGGACGTCTTCGACGGTCGCTCCCCCGGCGCTCACGAACAGCTGCTCGAAAGCCGGACGGGCTTCGTCTGCGAGCTTTCCGAGATGTTCGTTGACGGTCGGGACCTCGCGCCATCCGAGGACGCGCAGGCCCTCGGCCCTGGCGATCTTCTCGATGCCGGCCTTCTGCTGGCGGCGCTGCCCCGAATCACGGGGCAGGAACGCGAGGCCGACGGCGTACTCGCCGACAGGCGGAAGCTCGAACCCGGTCACCGCGCGCAGGAACTCGTCGGGCATCTGCGTGAGGATGCCGGCGCCGTCGCCGGTTCCGGCATCCGACCCGATCGCACCCCGGTGCTCGAGGTTGCGGAGCGCCTCGAGTGCCAGGGCGATGATGTCGTGCCCTGCCTCGCCACGCAGCGTGGCGACCATAGCCAGACCGCAGGCGTCCTTCTCGAACGCAGGGTTGTACATGCCCTGCTTGGCGGGGAAACCCATGCCGGGGGGCGTGCGGAGGTCGCTCGATTCCATGCGGTACCGTCCTCAGATCTTCAAGTGACCCGGGGACGTCATTGGCCGGGCGATGCGATGGGTCCTCACGGACTGGCGGCTATCGGGAGCCGTCCGCGTCCGTGGGAGCGGTGCTTGTGGCAGTGGCTCCTGCGGTGACTTCTTCGGCCGGAGGCTCACTCAGGTCCACGAAATCGGAGGGATTGTTCTGCGATTCTACCTCAGCGTCGAGGTCTTTCCGGCCTCGGCCCGTCATGTACGGCGAGGGCTCGAGTCCAGGGTGACGGCGCGTCTGCACCGCGAGGATCGCGAGACCCACCACGATGCCGATGATCGCGGCCCACACGTTGCTGCGCAGACCCAGGATGATCTCGCTCGGATCGATCCGGATCGACTCCCACACCACGCGGCCGGCGCTGTACCAGATCAGGTAGATCGCGAAGAGCTTGCCCCACTGGAACGAGGTCGCCTTGCGGCTGAGCCAGAGCAGCACGATGACGCCGAGTCCGTTCCAGATCACCTCGTAGAGGAAGGTGGGGTGGAACAGGGTGCCCTCGGGGAGCCCCGGGGGGAAAGCCGGGTTCGTGGCTTCGATCTCCAGGCCCCACGGAAGATCCGTCGGCAATCCGAACAGCTCGTGGTTGAACCAGTTGCCGAATCGCCCGAGCGCCTGTGCGAGCAGGATTCCGGGTGCCAGGGCGTCGGCGAATGTCCAGAAGCGGATGCCGGTCCAGCGGCATCCCAGGTACGCGCCGATGGCCCCGCCGATGAGAGCGCCGAAGATCGCGATGCCGCCCTCCCAGATCGCCCACACCGAGCCGGGCTCGAACGGGTTCCAGGTGTTGCTGCCCTCGCCGAAGTAGAAGTTCGGGTGGGTGAGCACGTGGAAGATCCGGGCGCCGATGATGCCCAGCGGCACCGCGAGGATCGAGATGTCGATCACGACCCACGGCTCCGCACCGCGCTTGGTGAGGCGGTGATTCGTCAGCAGCACCGCGGCGATGATGCCGGTGATGATGCAGAGGGCGTAGAAGTGCACGCGGATCGGGCCCAGGTCGATGTAGGAGACCGGAGGGCTCGGAATGCTGGCGAGCACGCCGTTGACGGTGCTGTGGAGCGCGAGGGACATGATTGCGATTCTAGTTCTCGAGTGCGGGGCGTGCCGACGCGGTGCCGGCTGCCAGGGTACGGGTGACCTCGGCGAGGGCGGGAACGCCCCCGTCTCGGAGGGCGCGGACGAGCGCAGTGCCGACGATCGCGCCGTCGGCGTACTCCCCCACGGCGGCGATCTGCTCGGCCGTGGAGATCCCGATTCCGACGCAGGCGCGACCGACGCCGTGCTCTCGGAGACGGGAGACAAGGGTGCGCGCGGCACGATCGAGGTCGGCGCGCTCACCGGTGATGCCCATCGTCGAGACGGTGTACACGAAGCCGGTCGAGGACGCGACGACGAGGTCGAGACGGTCATCCGTCGATGTGGGAGCGGCGAGGAAGACGCGGTCGAGACCGGTGCGTTCGCTGGCCGCGATCCAGTCGGCCGCCGACTCCGGGGTGATGTCCGGAGTGATGAGGCCGGCACCGCCCGCGGCGAGCAGGTCGTCGGCATAGCGGTCGACGCCGTACTGCAGAACCGGGTTCCAGTAGGTCATCACCACGACGGGGACGTCGGTCGCAGCGGTGATCTCCCGGAGCGCCGTGAAGAGATCCGCCGTCCGGTAGCCGGCGGCCAGAGCCGTCCTGGTGGCCTCCTGGATGATCGCGCCGTCCATCACCGGGTCGCTGTAGGGAGGTCCGAGCTCGATGATGTCGACGCCGTTCTCGGCGAGGGCGATGGCGGCCTGGATGCTGGTGTCGAGATCGGGGAAACCGACCGGCAGGTAGCCGATGAACGCCGTCCGCCCGGCGTCGTGCGCCTTCTGGATCGCCTGTTCCACGCGGCTCATGCGCTGCCCTCCCGCGCTTCGGCCGTGGAGTCGTAGAGGTCGAAGTAGCGCGCGGCGGTGTCCATGTCCTTGTCGCCGCGGCCCGAGAGGCATACGGCGATCACGGCATCCGGACCGAGCTCGCGTCCGAGACGCAGAGCACCCGCCAGGGCGTGCGCCGACTCGATCGCGGGGATGATGCCCTCGGTGCGGCTGAGCAGACGCAGCGCCTGCATGGCTTCGTCGTCAGTAGCCGGGATGTATGCGGCGCGTCCGATGTCGGCGAGCCACGAGTGCTCGGGTCCTACGCCGGGGTAATCGAGCCCCGCGGAGATCGAGTGCGATTCGATGGTCTGGCCGTCCTCATCCTGCAGCACGTACGTCCTGGCGCCGTGCAGCACACCAGGGCGACCGCGCTCGATCGATGCCGCGTGCTGGGCCGTGTCGATCCCGTCGCCTGCGGCCTCGACGCCGTAGAGCGCGACGCCCTCGTCGTCGAGGAACGCGTCGAACATGCCGATCGCGTTCGAGCCGCCCCCGACGCACGCGACGACCGCGTCGGGAAGCCGCCCGATCTCATCGAGGAGCTGCTGACGTGCCTCCTCACCGATGATCTTCTGGAAGTCGCGGACCATCGCGGGGAACGGATGCGGACCTGCAGCGGTGCCGAAGATGTAGTTCGTCGTCTCCACAGACGCCACCCAGTCGCGATAGGCATCGTTGATCGCGTCCTTGAGGGTGCGCGAGCCCGTCGTGACCGGCACGACTTCGGCGCCCAGCAGCCGCATCCTGGCGACGTTGAGCGCCTGCCGCTCGGTGTCGACCTCGCCCATGTAGATGGTGCACTCCAGGCCGAACAGCGCCGCGGCGGTCGCCGTGGCGACTCCGTGCTGCCCGGCGCCGGTCTCGGCGATGACCCGCGTCTTGCCGAGCCTCTTGGTCAGCAGCGCCTGCCCGAGCACGTTGTTGATCTTGTGCGAGCCGGTGTGGTTGAGGTCTTCGCGCTTGAGGAAAACCCGCGCCCCTCCCGCGTGTGCGGCGAACCGCGGCACCTCGGTGAGCGCGGACGGGCGGCCCGCATAGGAGCTCAGGAGCGAGGCGAGCTCGGCCCGGAACGCCGGGTCGGCGACGGCTGCGGTGTATGCGGCGGCGAGCTCGTCGATCGCCGCGATGAGGGACTCGGGCATGTAGCGCCCGCCGTATTCTCCGAAGAACGGTCCTTGCTGGTCGCGCAGGCTCATCCCTTCACCTCCAGGAAGCTCTTCAGTGTGGCGACCGGGTCGCCGGTGACGAGGGCTTCGCCGATCAGGACGACGTCGGCGCCGGCGGCGCGGTAGTGCGCGACGTCGTCGGGGGTCAGCACCGCGGACTCGGCGATCTTCACGGACGTGCTCGGGATGCGGTCGGCCAGCCGCCCGAAGAGATCACGGTCGAGCTGCAGGGTCTTCAGGTCGCGCGCGTTCACGCCGATGAGGCCCGCGCCCAGGTCGATCGCCTGTTCGAGCTCGTCGGCCGAATGGGTCTCGACGAGAGGCGTCATGCCCAGCTCTCCGATGAGGGCGTACAGGTCGCGGAGCACAGCGGGCTCGAGCCCGGCGACGATGAGCAGCACCAGGTCGGCGCCGGCGGCGCGGGCTTCGAACACCTGGTAGGGCGTCGCGATGAAGTCCTTGCGGAGCACCGGAACGGACACGCGGGCGGTGACCGCCTCGAGGTCGGCCAGGCTGCCGCCGAAGCGGCGCTCCTCGGTGAGGACGCTGATCGCGGAGGCGCCGCCGATCTCGTAGAGGGACGCCTGGTGGGCCGGGTCGGGGATCTCGGCGAGAGCCCCGCGCGACGGGCTGGCGCGTTTCACCTCGGCGATGACCTTGACCTGCTCGGCTGGCGCGAGCGCCGCAAGGGCGTCTTTCGCGGACGGGCGTGCCAGAGCGGCCTTCTCGACCTCGGCGAAAGGCCGGGACAGAGCGCGACGCTCGGCGTCGGCGACAGCGCCGGCCGTCAGGTCGGCGAGGACCACTAGTGCGCCTTCGGCGAGTACTTGGGGCCCTTCACGCCGTAACCCGCCTTCGCGAGAATCCAGCCGACGATCGCACCGACCGGGACGATGGCGGCCCCCACCCAGATGAGCGCGACCCACACGGGGCTGAACTCGGCCAGGCAGTACGCGACGGTGCCGACCGTGAAGCCCACGAGCATGATCACGACAGCGGTCCAGGCCGCAGGCGAGTGTCCGTGGCCGGGGTCGGCGATCGGGTTGGTCATGTTCTCCTCCGGGGGACGACGTGCGGGGGTCGGCTCAGTCTATCGGGGTCATCGTGTCGGGTCGGTGCCACGCGACAGCTCGTCCCAGGATTCGATCGCGTCGACGGCGCTGTCGCCGTCGCCGTGATCACCGGCCACGGGCTCGGTGCGGTACCGGCGCCCCCCGGCCTTCCACCGGCGCCAGGTGACCAGCACCAGCACGGCGGTGGCGAACAGGAGCACCCAGGCGATGAGGGCGAGGACCGGCCAGAACGATGTCGTGATCGACGCGATGATCTCGGACAGAGCTTCGGGCCCGGCGAGGCCCGTCGTGTCCGTGACCGTAGGAGCGACCGCGCTGAGCGGCGGCGCGACGAGCAGCGGAACCGTCGACCAGGCCAGGAGGACCGCCGTGGCGGCAGCGACGACGGCGAAGATGAGACGCACGATGGGCCCGGCGATCGACAGTGCCGCCCCGAGGGCGAGCACGGCGAGGCTGAGCGGTGCGAGCAGCGGCAGCGCTTCGGCCCCGGGGACGAGGATCGCCGCGCCGGCATCCGCCCGGTCGACCGTGAGCCAGGTCTGGGTCGACGAGATGATGCCGACGGCGCCGGCGAGCAGAAAGCCCGAGACGGCGAGAGAGCGCCCGCGTCGTGCGATGCTCATGCGCCGCCGTTCCCGGGAACGGCCTCGAGGTCGGTGGTGTCGAAACAGGTGCGAGTGCCGGTGTGACAGGCGGGGCCTGTCTGGTCGACCTGCAGCAGGATGGCGTCGCCGTCGCAGTCCAGACGCGCCTCACGGACGGTCTGGATGTTGCCGGAGGTGTCGCCCTTGCGCCAGTACTCCTGACGCGAGCGCGACCAGTAGGTGACTCGCCCCGAGGTGAGCGTGCGGCGCAGTGCCTCGGCATCCACCCACGCCAGCATCAGGACCTCGTGCGTGTCCCACTGCTGCACGATCACGGGCGCGAGCCCGTCGTCGTTCCAGGCGACCTGCGCGATGCGCGTCTCCAGATCGCTCATCTGACCAGCACCCCTTCGGCGCGCAGCGCGTCCTTGACGTCGCCGACCGTGAGGGCCCCGGTGTGGAAGACACTGGCGGCCAGCACGGCATCCGCACCCGCCTTGATCGCGGGTGCGAAGTCGGCCGCCTTCCCGGCGCCGCCGGAAGCGATCACCGGAACCGTCGCCGCTTCGCGCATCAGGCGGACGAGTTCCAGGTCGAAGCCGTCACGCGTGCCGTCCGCGTCGATCGAGTTCACCAGCAGCTCGCCGGCACCCCGTTCGATCGCCTCCCGCGCCCAGGCGATGGCGTCGAGGGTCGTCTGCGTGCGCCCGCCGTGCGTGGTGACCACGAATCCCGAGGGCGTTCCCTCGGCGCGCTTGACGTCGAGCGAGAGCACCAGCACCTGTGCGCCGAACCGGTCGGCGATCTCGTCGATGAGCCCGGGCCGGGCGATCGCGGCGGAGTTCACGCCGACCTTGTCGGCGCCGACCGCGAGCAGCCGGGCGACGTCGTCGACACTGCGCACTCCTCCGCCGACCGTGAGCGGCACGAACACCTGCTCGGCCGTGCGCTGCACGACGTCGTAGGTGGTGGCTCTCGCGTCGACGGTGGCCGTCACGTCGAGGAAGGTGATCTCGTCCGCGCCCTGCGCGGCGTAGTGCCGGGCGAGTTCTACGGGGTCGCCCATGTCACGGAGATTCTCGAAGTTCACGCCCTTGACGACACGGCCTGCGGCCACGTCGAGGCACGGGATGACGCGGCTGGCGAGGGTCATCAGAGCCTCGCGGCGTGGATCGCGGTCACCAGGATGGCGCGCGCACCGAGGGCGTACAGGTCGTCCATCACCTGATTGACGCCACGGCTCGGCACCATCACGCGCACCGCGACCCAGGAAGGATCGCGAAGCGGGGAGATCGTCGGCGATTCACGGCCCGGTGCGATCTGGACAGCCTGATCGACGAGCTCGGCCGGCAGGTCGTAGTCGATCAGCACGAACCGCCTGGCCACCATCACACCGCGCAGGCGGCGCAGCAGCGTCTCTGTGCCCTCGGCGTCGCCCGGGCGGCTGATCAGAACGGCCTCGGACTCGAGGATCACCGGGCCGAAGATGTCCAGCCCCGCCTGCCGGAGGGTGGTTCCCGTCGAGACGACGTCGGCCACGGCATCCGCGACCCCGAGACGCACGGCGGACTCGACGGCTCCGTCGAGCTGGACGAGTTCCGCCGCGACGCCGTGCTCGCGCAGGAAATCGCCGACGAGGCCGGGGTATGCCGAAGCCACGCGGACACCCGCGAGGTCCGCGACCGTGTGGAACCGTCCGGGAGGACCCGCGAAGCGGAAGGTGGATCCGCCGAAGCCCAGCGACTCGATCTCACGCGCCTGCTGCGGCACGTCGCGCAGCAGATCGCGGCCGGTGATGCCCACGTCGAGCGCGCCGGACGCGACATAGGTGGCGATGTCACGGGGACGAAGGAAGAAGAACTCGACGTCGTTCTCGGTGTCGATGAGGTGCAGGGTCTTGGCGTCGCGTCGTCCGGCGTAGCCGGCCTCCGCGAGCATCTCGGCGGCGGTCTCGGAGAGCGAGCCCTTGTTCGGTACAGCAATGCGCAGCATGGGAAACCTTCAGATGGGGTCGACGGGGGCGGAGCGCATCACAGATGTCGGTAGACGTCCTGCAGGCTCAGGCCCTTCGCGATCATCATCACCTGCAGGTGGTACAGCAGCTGGGAGATCTCCTCGGCGGCAGCCTCGTCGGATTCGTACTCGGACGCCATCCACACCTCGGCGGCCTCTTCGACGATCTTCTTGCCGATCGTGTGCACGCCGGCGTCGAGCTCGGCGACCGTCCCCGATCCTGCCGGACGGGTCTCGGCCTTGACGCTGAGCTCGGCGAACAGCTCGTCGAAAGTCTTCACGATTCCAGGCTAGCGGCTCGTGCGAGGTCTCTGAGCCGCGTGACGGCGGCCTCGACGTCGTCGGCGCCGTAGACGGCGGAGCCGGCGACGAACGTGTCCGCACCGGCGGCGGCGGCGATCTCGATGGTGCGGTCGGAGATGCCCCCGTCGACCTGCAGCCAGACGTTCGAGCCGCGCCGGCGGGCTTCATCGGCGAGCGAGCGCAGCTTCGGCATCGCCTCGTGCATGAATCCCTGGCCGCCGAAGCCCGGCTCCACCGTCATCACGAGGATCTGGTCGAACTCGTCGAGCACGTCGTAGAGCCCCTCGGCCGGGGTTCCCGGCTTGATGGCGACTCCGGCGCGAGCGCCGATGTCCCGCAGACGGCGAGCCAGCGAGATCGGATCGGCTGCTGCTTCGAGGTGGAAGGTGACGCTCGCGGCGCCCAGTTCCGCGTAGCCGGGCGCCCAGTGGTCCGGATCCGTGATCATGAGATGCACGTCGAGCGGGATCGGACTGGTCGCCTGAATGCGTTCGACCATCTGGGGGCCGAATGTGAGGTTAGGAACGAAGTGGTTGTCCATGACGTCGACGTGCGCGAAGTCGGCGGTGGCGATCTTCGCGAGATCGCGCTGCATGTTCACGAAGTCGGCGGCGAGGATGCTGGGGTTGATGCGCGGGGCACGGGGAAGGTCCACAGATCTATTCTCCCTTCGAGGCGGCGTCGCCGTCGCCTGCCACAGCCGGATCGGAGCGCTGCAGGAGCGCGAGGAACATCGCATCGGTGCCGTGACGGTGCGGCCACAACTGCGCGGATCCTCCGCCGGGCTGGTCGCCGTGCGCTCCGAAATCGATCGGCGACTGCGCGACATGTGCGAGCACGGATCGCGCGTCGAGTTCACGAAGATCGCCGCGGCCGCGCAGCACCTCCTGCACGACACCGGTGGTCTCGGCGAGGTGGGGCGAGCACGTGACGTAGGCGACGATGCCGCCCGGGACGAGGGCGTTCACCGCCGCGGAGAGGAGCTGCTCCTGCAACGGCACGAGTTCGGCGACATCGGCCGGCGTCTTCCGCCAGCGCGCCTCGGGACGTCGACGGAGGGCTCCGAGACCCGTGCACGGTGCGTCCACGAGGATGCGGTCGTACTGGCCCGCACGGGAACGGGCGAGCTCGCGGCCGTCCTCTTGATGCACGACCACGTCGCCGGGGACGGCACGGAGGGCGTTTCGGACGAGTCCGGCTCGCGCCGGGACGACCTCGTTGGCCTCGAGGTGTGCACCGTGCTGCGCTGCGATGGCGGCGAGCAGAGCGGTCTTCCCGCCGGGGCCGGCGCAGAGGTCGAGCCATCGCTCCCCCGGACGGATCGGCGCGGCATCGGCGAGAGCGAGCGCGACCAGCTGGGAGCCCTCGTCCTGCACACGGATCCTGCCACCGGAGCGGGCCATGATCCGGTGCGGGTCGCCACCGGGAGAGCCGAAAGCGGTCGCGGCGTAGGGCCGGACCGGCTCGTCCCGCTCGGCCAGACCGGGAAGGGCGACGAGCGTCACCTCGGGCGAGACGTTGTCGGCGTCGAGGAGGTCTTCCAGCTCGTCGGCTCGACCCTCCGCGGCCAAGGCTCTCCGCAGGGCACGGATCACCCAGACCGGATGCGCGGTGCGCAGGCTGAGCCGTTCGTCGTCCGACCGGGCCGAGCGCTCGATGCGTTCCTGCCACTCCCCTGGCGTCTCCTTCGCGATCCGGCGGAGGACCGCGTTCGTGAAGCTCGCCGCTCCGCGGCCCTGCGCGGTTGCGGCGAGATTCACGGATTCGTTCACGGCCGCGTGCGAGGCCACGCGGGTGGCCAGGAGCTGATGCACGGCCAGTCGCAGCGCATCCAGAACGGCAGGATCGATCGACGCCACGTCGCGGTCGGCTGCAGCCGCGATGATCGCGTCGTACATTCCGCGCCGGCGGAGCGTGCCGTAGGCGAGCTCGGTGGCGAGAGCCGCGTCCTGCGTCGAGAGACCCGCCTCGACGATCGCCGAGGGCAGCAGCAGGTTCGCGTAGGCGTCGGAGTCGGTGACCGCGCGCAGCACGTCGTACGCGACGCGACGCGCGGGCTGGACGGCACGAGAGGGCTGCGCCGAGCGCTGCGGTTGACCACCGCGGTCGGTGCTTCGACGAGTGGATCCGGATGCGCCCTGACCCTGGGGGCGCTGACGTCGTTCCTGACCGCTCATGCGCCGGCTCGCAGGCCCTCGGTGCCGCGCTGGCCACGCCACCAGTCGACGGCGCTCATCGCCGCCTTCCCGGCCGGCTGCACCCGGGTCACGGCGAGCGGTTGACTGGCGGTGCCGATGAGCAGCGCCGACCTGCTCGCTGCGATCGCACCCGGCAGAAGAGCCTCGGCGTCGGTCGCCCTGCGTGCGTCGAGGATCTTCACACGCACTCCGTCGACCGTCGTGTGCGCGCCGGGCTCGGGGGTGACCCCGCGGTATCGCGCGTAGACGGCATCGAGGGGCAGCGACCAGTCCAGGAGCCCGTCGTCAAGCGTGAGCTTCGGAGCGAGCGTCGCTTCCCCGGTCTGCGGCACGGCGCGCGCCGTGCCTGCGTCGATGCCGGCGACGACTTCAGCGGTGAGCTGCGCGCCGTCGCCGGCCAGCGTGTCGAGAGCCACGTCAGCCGTCGCCCCGTCCGGGACCGCGATCGTCCGTGCGGCGAAGACATCTCCGGCGTCGAGTTCGGCGACGAGCTGGAACACGCTCGCGCCGAGTTCCGCGTCACCGGCGATCAGCGCGCGTTGGACCGGTGCTGCTCCCCGCCACTGCGGGAGAAGTGAGAAGTGCAGATTGATCCAGCCATGCGTAGGTGTGGACAGCAGTGGTTCGCGGACGAGACCGCCGTAGGCGACGATCACGCCGAGATCCGGCCGCAGAGCGGCGATGCGCGCCGAGGCCTCCTCGTCCAGGCGTGCCGCCTTGATCACGGGGATACCGAGCTCGCCTGCCACCTCGGCGACCGGCGAGGGTGTCAGCACACGCTTGCGTCCGCGGGGCGCGTCCGGTCGGGTCACCACCGCGGCGATGTCGTGCTCAGACGCCAGACGGCGGAGAGTGGGGATGGCGGCAGCGGGTGTGCCGGCGAAGACGAGGCGCATGAAGGTTCTCCGGGAGGGTCAGAGCTCTGGGTCGAGGATATCGAGGCGCACCGTGAGAGTGCTGCGCGTGGTGCGACCTCGGCCACGTCGGTGCCGCACCGCCTCGGCGACGACGGCGGCACGCAGTGTCGTCGCGACCCGCAGGCCGGAACCGTAGTCGAACCGGAGCAGGGCGCGCACGCGTGGCGGGTCATCCTCGGGTTCGATGGGAACAGGGCCGAGCACGGCCTCGGCAGGAAGGGAGAGTTCGCGCAGCGCCTCCAGGGCGCGTGCGACGGCGTCCGTCGTGCCCTCGATGAGCGCGACCCGCATGGTCGGCGGCATATGCAGCGGGGCCCGCGACTCCAATTCGGAGCGGGCATACCCGGCGTGGTTCCAGGTCGCGAGCGCCATGGCCACAGGACCGTTGACACCGACCAGGTGGATCGGCGCACCGGGCGCGGCGAGGGCGGCGGCGTTCGACCACCATCGCAGGCACGCCTCGCCGACGCGCAGATCGGGAGCCTGCAGCATCCGGGCGCCGTCGAGAAGAACCACCGCGCGATAGCCGCCCTCCGCGAGCGGCTCCGCTCCGCGGGTGGCGACGACGAGGGCAGGGCGCGCGTCGACTTTCTCGACGGGATGTGCGCCGTCGGCGACGATGACGCGCACACCGGGGAACGCGCGGCCGAGTTCGTCGGCTGTGCGCTCGCTCCCGGAGGAGGCCAGGCGCAGTTGCACGCCCGAGCAGGAAGGGCACGCCCAGGCGCGTGCCGATCGCCCGCACCAGCCGCAGACCGGAACGGCCCCGCGATGCCGGGCGCCGAGGGGCCCGCCGCAGTGGACGCAACGTGCCGGCGCCCGGCATCCCGCACACACGAGGGATGGTGAGAAACCAGGGCGGGACACCTGGACCAGCACCGGGCCCTCGGCGGCGGCCGTCCGGGCGGCGAGGAATGCCGAAGACGGCAGCCGCTGCGCCTGTGGCTGTTCCATCTCCTGCGGCGTGCTCAGCAGCACCCGCGGCAGGACGCGGCGAGCGGCGCGGACCTCCTGAAGCCAGCCGTGCAGGACCAGACGCTCGGTGTCGGTCGTACGGGTGTGTCCGGCGATGAGGAGAGCCGAACCCTCCTGCTCCTGGCGCAGCAGCGCCGCGTCCCGTGCGTTGATGTAGGGGGCGAGCTGCTCGCCCAGCAGCGGATCGCCGTCGTCCCAGATGACCACGAGCCCGGCTTCGACCGGTGAATAGACGGCGGAGCGGTTGCCGACGACGATGCACGGCGCATCCTCGAGGGTGCGCAGGAAAGCGCGGTAGCGATCGGGATTCGATTGCCTCGAGTCATGGCGCACCACGGCTTCGTCGGGCACGAGCACAGACAGCGTCTTGAGAAGGCTGTCGACGTCGCGGTGGTCCGGCACGACGAGGACCGTCGACGATCCCGATGCGAGGGCGCGCACCGCCGCAGCGGCAAGCAGTTGCGCCCACGCCGGGGAACCGTCGTCGAGTGCGGGAACGGCTTCGACGGCGGCGCGACCGCGACCGGTCAGGACCTCTTCGAGGCCTTCGTAGCGACCGACGACCTCGGCCGCCCGGGTGAGCGCGGTCTCGTGGGGGCGGACGGCGGGGGCATCCGCCGTCCAGGCCTTCTCGACCCGCACCTGGCGCTTGGGGATCGCGAGGCGCAGGACGTCCGATGCGGAACCGGCTGCCCGGTCTGCGGCGCGCCTGGCCAGCCGGTACAGCCGATCCGGCAGGACGGCGGCCGTCGAGACGATGCTCTCCACCTCGGAGAGCGCCCGGTCCGCGTCGTCCTCGGTGTCGATCTCGATGATGTAGCCGTCGATCACACGGCCCGCTGTGCGCAGAGGGACGCGGACGCGGACGCCGAGCGGAACCTCGCCCAGTTCCGCGGGAAGCGCGTAGTCGAACAGCCTGTCGAGCTGCGGCAGCGGAGAATCCAGCAGCACGCGCGCGATGCGCCGGCTCTCGGCGCTCATGAGGACCGAGGTGTCACGGGAACCGGCTCCCTCAGAGCCCGGCAGCGCGGCGCAGCTCTTCGGCGCGGTCGGTGCGCTCCCAGGTGAAGTCGGGAAGCTCGCGCCCGAAGTGCCCATAGGCGGCCGTCTGGGCGTAGATGGGCCGGAGCAGGTCGAGCTCTTCGATGATCGCCTGCGGGCGGAGGTCGAAGACCGAATCGATCGCCTCGATGATCGACTCGTCGGAGACCTTGCCGGTGCCGAACGTCTCGACATACAGGCCCACCGGACGGGCGACGCCGATGGCGTAGGCGATCTGCACCTCGAGGCGGTCGGCGAGGCCGGCGGCCACGGCGTTCTTGGCGACCCACCTGGTCGCGTACGCGCCGGATCGGTCGACCTTCGATGGGTCCTTGCCACTGAACGCGCCACCGCCGTGCCGTGCCGCGCCACCGTAGGTGTCGATGATGATCTTGCGGCCGGTGAGGCCCGCATCACCCTTGGGGCCGCCCGTGACGAACGGGCCCGCCGGGTTGATGTAGTAGGTCACATCGGACAGGTCGAGACCTGTGGTCTCCAGGACCGGGTCGATGACGTGCTCGCGCAGCTGCGCCTTGAGCTCGTCCTGGGAGATGTCGGGGTTGTGCTGCGTCGACAGCACGATGGCATCGACGGTCTTCGGCGTGAACCCGTCGTATCCGAGCGTGACCTGAGTCTTGCCGTCAGGGCGCAGGAACGGGAGCAGCCCGGAGCGGCGCACTTCGGCGAGACGTTCCGCGAGGCGGTGCGCCGTCCATGCGGCCATCGGCATCAGCTGGGGGGTCTCATTCGTGGCGAAGCCGAACATGATGCCCTGGTCGCCGGCGCCGAGCAGGTCGAGCGGATCGACGGATGAGCCGTCTCGATGTTCCTGCGCATTGTCGACGCCGTGCGCGATGTCGGTGGACTGCTCGCCCACCGAGATGCTCACACCGCAGGAGTCGCCGTCGAAGCCGGTGTCACTGGACGTGTAGCCGATGTCGTTGACGACCTTGCGCACGATCGTCGGGATGTCGACGTAGGCCTCGGTGCGGATCTCGCCCGCGACGTGCACGAGGCCGGTGGTGACGAGCGTCTCCACCGCGACCCGGGACTCCGGATCCTTGGCGATGAGCCCGTCGAGGATGCTGTCCGAGATCTGGTCGCAGATCTTGTCCGGGTGCCCTTCGGTGACGGACTCGGACGTGAACAGACGCAGGGCGCTCATCGGTGCTCCAGAACGGGGACGGACGGGGGAAGGGCTGATGCACCCATTCTGGTCCGCGCCTCCGACATGAGCGGGGGCGCGGACCGAATGTCACTCCGCGTGACGCAGGCGGAGCTTGTCCTCGTTGATCTCGTGCAGTGCGATGGTGAGCGGCTTGTCCTCGACGGAGGAGTCGACGAGCGGCCCGACGTTGTCGAACAGGTTGCCCTCGTGCAGGTCGGAGTAGTAGTCGTTGATCTGGCGCGCGCGCTTGGCGGCGTAGATGACCAGTTCGTACTTCGAGTCGACGCGCGACAGCAGGTTGTCGATGGGGGGATCGATGATGCCCTTGGTGTGGTGTCCGGCCATGGTGAGACCTCCTGATCAGGCGACGGGATCGTCGCGAAGACGGTGCAATAGGCGCGGGAGACGTTCAGCGCACAGAGCTTGAAGACAATTCTACGACCTCGCGCGCGGCAACGGCGACGTCCTCGTTCACGATGCGGTGATCGAACTCGCTCTGAGCGGCCAGCTCCACCTTCGCCGTGCGCAGGCGACGCGCCCGTTCCTCGGGGCCTTCGGTGCCGCGGCCGACGAGTCTCTGGACCAGTTCGTCCCAGCTCGGCGGCAGCAGGAAGATCAGTGTGGCGGACGGCTCGGCCTGACGCACCTGACGCGCGCCTTGCAGATCGATCTCGAGCAGTACGGTCTTCCCCTGAGCCAGAGCGTCGTCGATCGGAGCCCGCGGCGTGCCGTAGCGGGAGCGGTTGTGCACGACCGCATGCTCCAGGAGCTCGCCGTTCGCGATGAGCCGGTCGAACTCCGCGTCGTCGACGAAGTAGTAGTGCACCCCGTCGATCTCTCCGGGCCGCGGTGCGCGCGTCGTCGCGGAGACGGAGAGGTGGATCTCGGGATGGTTCTCCCGGATGTGCGCCGCGACAGTGCCCTTTCCGACGGCGGTGGGACCGGCCAGCACGAGCAGACGGCTGCGTCCGTCGCGCGGGTGTGGCTGCGGGAACCTGCCATCCAGCCAGTCCAGGAGCAGCACGCGCTGGCGTACGCCGAGACCGCCGAGGCGCTTCACCGGAGAGATGTGCAGATCGGCGAGGATGCGATCGCGCTTCCCCGAGCCGATCGCCGGCAGCGCCAGCAGGAAGTCGGTGATGCGCATGGAGCCCGCGACCGAGTCCGCATCGGCGGTGGCGTGCGCGAGCACCGTCTGCGGGCTCGTCACCCTCATCGTGAGGTCGCGTTTGAGTGCGGCACGTGCGCGACGACGCTCCACGGCCTTGCGGGCCGCCGCGGCGCGGTCGACCTCGGGAACGGTCCTGCCCTCAGCCATGGGTCACCTCGAGGTACTGCGCGTTGCGCGCGTCGATGGCCGCGGCGAGGTCCGCCGGGCCCGCCATCAGGATGCTGCGGCTCTCGCTCGCGATCACGCACTCGCTCATCGCGCCGAAGCGCAGACGAAGATCCTCGGGTGCAGCGCCCTGCACGCCGAAACCCGGGGCGAGGATCGGCGCTGCCGGTGCGAACGGCGCGAGTCCCGCATCCGCCCAGTCGACGGTGGCGCCGATGACGAAGCCGAAGCTCCCCCACTCCCCTGCCGGTGTCGTCTGCGCGTTGCGCGCCGATACCTCGGCGATGAGCGCAGCCGAGACCGTGCTGCCCTGATCGTTCGTCGAGCGCTGCAGGAGCCGGGCCTCGGGGTTGCTCGTGGCGGCGAGGACGAACAGTCCCTTGCCGGTGCGCTCCGCGAGCGCGAAGGCGCCGTCGAGCGCCCCCACACCGAGGAACGGGTTCACGGTGACGGCATCCGCCTCCAGCGACGAGCCCGGTGTCAGCCAGGCTGCGGCGTAGGCATCCATCGTCGAGCCGATGTCGCCCCGCTTCGCGTCGGCGATCACGAGCAGATCGGCAGCATGTGCCGCTAGCAGCACATCCTCGAGCGCGGCGATGCCGGCGGAGCCGAACCGCTCGAAGAACGACACCTGCGGCTTCACGATCGCGGCACGGCCCGCCGCGGCATCCACCGTGCGGAGCCCGAACTCGCGGACTCCGGCGGCATCGTCGGACAGGCCCCAGGAGCCCAGCAGGCTCGCGTGCGGGTCGATTCCGACGCAGAGCGGTCCGCGCGCGTCCAGTGCCGCGCGGACCCGCTCACCGAAGCGTGGGCTCACAGCGCCGCCTTCCGGTCGAGCGCGTACTCCTGCAGGCTGCGCACGTCGAAGCCCTTGTGCGCCGCGTCCATCCCGCTGACCGCAGCGCCGAGCACCGCCATCGTGGTGAACAGGGCCTTGTCCGCGGCGACCGCGGCTGCCCGGATCTCGTAGCCGTCGGCACGGGCGGTGCCGCCGGACGGCGTGTTCACGACGATGTCGATCTCGCCGTCGTTGATGAGGTCGACGATGTTCCGCGCGCCGCTGACCTGCGTGTCGCTGTACTTCTCGACGACCGTCACGGCGATGCCGTTGCGGGACAGGATCTCGGCGGTGCCCTCGGTCGCGACGATCGTGAAGCCGAGCTGCTGCAACCGGTGCGCGGGCAGGATCACGGCGCGCTTGTCGGAATCGGCCACCGAGATGAACACGGTTCCCGATGTCGGCATGCCACCGTAGGCCGCGGCCTGGCTCTTCGCGAACGCGGTCGGGAAGTCCTTGTCGATGCCCATCACCTCGCCGGTGGAGCGCATCTCCGGGCCCAGCACCGAGTCGACGATCTTGCCTTCCTTGGTGCGGAACCGCTTGAACGGCAGCACGGCCTCCTTGACGGCGACCGGCGCACCCAGGGGCACCCGTGAACCGTCGCGCTCGGGCAGCATCCCCTCGCCGATCAGCTCGGCGACGGTCGCGCCGACCATGATCCGGCTGGCGGCCTTCGCGAGCGGGATGCCCAGAGCCTTCGAAACGAACGGCACCGTGCGGCTGGCGCGCGGGTTCGCCTCGATGACGTAGAGCACGCCGGCGCTGATCGCGAACTGCACATTGAGCAGACCGCGAACGCCGACGCCCTCGGCGATCGCGAGCGTGGCGGTGCGCACCCGGTCGATGTCGGAGCGGCCGAGCGAGATCGGCGGCAGGGTGCAGCTGGAGTCGCCGGAGTGGATGCCGGCCTCCTCGAGGTGCTCCATCACGCCGCCGATGTACAGGTCCACGCCGTCGTACAGCGCGTCGACGTCGATCTCGATCGCATCGTCGAGGAAGCGGTCCACGAGGAGCGGCTTGCCCTCTTCGATGATGACCTCGCCGGCGGTACGCACGAAGTAGTCGCGCAGGCTCTCGGTGTCGTAGACGATCTCCATGCCGCGACCGCCGAGCACGAAGCTCGGGCGGACGAGCACCGGGTAGCCGATGTCCTCGGCCACTGCGACGGCGCCGTCGACGTCGGTCGCGGTGCCGTGCCGGGGCGCGAGGAGTCCGGCCGCGTCGAGGATGCCGCTGAACAGCGCCCGCTCCTCGGCGAGGTCGATCGCTTCGGGGCTGGTGCCGAGGATCGCGTACCCTGCCGCCTCGATGCCCTTCGCGAGCCCCAGTGGCGTCTGTCCGCCGAGCTGGCAGACGACGCCGAGGATGGTGCCGCTGGCGGCTTCGGCATCGAGGACCTCGAGCACGTCCTCCAGGGTGAGCGGCTCGAAGTAGAGCCGGTCTGAGGTGTCGTAGTCGGTGGAGACGGTCTCCGGGTTGCAGTTGACCATGACCGTCTCGAAGCCGGCATCCGACAGCGCGAACGACGCGTGCACGCAGGAGTAATCGAACTCGACGCCCTGGCCGATGCGGTTCGGGCCGGAGCCGATGATGACCACCTTGGTGCGCTCCGACGGCGCGACCTCGGTCTCGAAGTCGTAGCTCGAGTAGTGGTACGGCGTGAGCGCCGGGAACTCCCCCGCGCAGGTGTCGACCGTCTTGTAGACCGGGCGGATGCCGAGTCCGTGGCGGCTGGCCCGGATCTCGGTTTCGGTGGTGCCGCGGAGTTCGGCCAGCTGCGCGTCGGAGAAGCCGTGCTCCTTGGCGTAGCGCAGGGTGGCGGCGTCCAGCTCGGGAGCCGTCCGCACGATCTCGGCGACCTCGTTGATCAGCACGATCTGGTCGAGGAACCACGGGTCGATCGCCGTGGCGTCGAAGGCCTGCTCGAGGGTGGCTCCCTTGCGCAGCGCCTGCTGCAGCACCACGATGCGCCCGTCGGTCGGCGTCTTCGAGATCTCCAGGAGTTCCTCGACCGTGCGGTCCTCGGCGCCCCAGTGGAAGCTCGAGCCGCGCTTCTCCAGCGAACGGAGGGCCTTCTGCAGCGCTGTCGCGTAGTTGCGGCCGATCGCCATCGCCTCGCCGACCGACTTCATGGTCGTCGTCAGCGTGACGTCGGCGGCCGGGAACTTCTCGAAGGCGAACCGCGGCACCTTGACCACGACGTAGTCGAGCGTCGGCTCGAAGCTCGCCGGGGTCACCCCGGTGATGTCGTTCGGGATCTCGTCGAGACGGTATCCGAGCGCCAGCTTCGCGGCGAGCTTCGCGATCGGGAAGCCGGTCGCCTTCGAGGCGAGCGCACTCGAGCGGGAGACGCGCGGGTTCATCTCGATGACGATGATGCGGCCGTTCTCCGGGTTGACCGCGAACTGGATGTTGCAGCCTCCGGTGTCGACGCCCACCGCGCGGATGATGTCGATGCCGATGTCGCGCAGCTTCTGGTACTCGCGGTCGGTCAGCGTCAACGCCGGAGCGACGGTGATCGAATCGCCCGTGTGCACGCCCACCGGGTCGACGTTCTCGATCGAGCAGACGACGACCGTGTTGTCGGCCGTGTCGCGCATGAGCTCGAGCTCGTACTCCTTCCAGCCGAGGATCGACTCCTCCAGGAGCACCTCGTTGGTCGGCGAGTCGTGGAGTCCGGCGCCGGCCATGCGTCGCAGGTCGCTCTCGTCGTAGGCGAAGCCGGAACCCAGGCCGCCCATCGTGAACGAGGGACGCACGACGAGCGGGTACCCGAGCTCGCCCGCCGCGGCGAGGACCTCGTCCATCGTGTGGGCGATGCGGCTGTCGGCGACATCGGCGCCGGCATCCAGCACGAGCTGCTTGAAGATCTGGCGGTCCTCGCCCTTGTTGATCGCCTCGAAGCTCGCACCGATCAGCTCGACGTCGTACTTCTCGAGGATGCCGTGGTTGTGCAGGTCGATCGCCGCGTTCAACGCGGTCTGACCACCGAGGGTCGGCAGGATCGCGTCGGGCTTCTCCTTGGCGATGATGGTCTCGATGACCTGCCAGGTGATCGGCTCGACGTAGGTGGCGTCGGCGAAGTCCGGATCGGTCATGATCGTGGCCGGGTTGGAGTTGACGAGGATGACGCGGACGCCCTCCTCGCGCAGCACCCGGCACGCCTGGGTGCCGGAATAGTCGAACTCGCAGGCCTGGCCGATGACGATGGGGCCGGAGCCGATGACGAGGACGGAGCGGATGTCGTCGCGCTTGGGCATTACTTGGCGTCCTTGTTCTCGCGGACCATTGCCGCGAAGCGATCGAAGAGGTAGTTGGCGTCGTGCGGGCCGGCGGCGGCCTCGGGGTGGTACTGCACCGAGAAGGCCGGGATGTCGAGGGCGCGCAGACCCTCGACCACGTTGTCGTTCAGCCCGATGTGGCTGACTTCGACCTTGCCGTAGCCGTTCGGGCTGTCGAAGGGCCCGTCCAGCGGGGCGTCGACCGCGAAGCCGTGGTTGTGCGCGGTGATCTCCACCTTGCCCGTGGTCTTGTCGAGCACAGGCTGATTGATGCCGCGATGACCGAAGGGCAGCTTGTAGGTGCCGAGGCCGAGCGCTCGGCCGAGCAGCTGATTGCCGAAGCAGATGCCGAAGAACGGCAACCCGTCGTCCAGCACGGCGCGCAGCAGTTCGACGTGGCCGTCGGATGCGGCGGGGTCGCCGGGCCCGTTCGAGTAGAACACCGCGACCGGGTCGATGGCGCGGATCTCCTCGATGGTGACGTTCTGCGGCAGCACGTGCACATCGAAGCCGCGAGCGGCGAGGTTGTCGATCGTGGCCTGTTTGACGCCGAGGTCGAGCACGGCGAGGTCGCCGATCCGCTCCCCCAGCGCTGTCGTGATCGTGGCGACGTCGACCGAGACCTCCGCCGAGAGGTTCCGTCCGGACATCAGTGGCGCTTCCTGCACCGTGCGCAGCTGCTCCTCGGGATCGAGGTCGGCGGCGGGGCCGGAGAAGATGCCGCCGCGCATCGAACCCGCCGAGCGGATGTGCCGGGTGATCGACCGGGTGTCGATGCCGCTGATGCCGACGATGCCATCCTTGGCGAGGGCGGCGTCGAGCGAGGTGTCGGCGCGCCAGTTGGAGACGACGCGTGAAGGGTCGCGGACGATGTATCCGGCCACCCAGATCCGGCGGGACTCGGGGTCCTCGTCGTTCATACCGGTGTTGCCGATGTGAGGTGCCGTCTGCAGCACGATCTGCCCCGCGTAGGACGGATCGGTCAGCGTCTCCTGATAGCCGGACATGCCGGTGGCGAAGACGACCTCGCCGAGCGTGGTGCCCAGCGCGCCGTAGGCGCGTCCGGTGTGACGGGTTCCGTCCTCGAGGACGAGGACGGCTTTCTCGGGAAGCGAGGTCCCGGCGTGTGTCGAAGGGGTCATTGTGCGGCTCCTTGGTCGGGGGCGGCTGGGCCGTCGGATGGGGCGACGAGTCGCTGCAGTTCGGAGATCAGGTTCTTCGGGTCTCCGGTGGTGAGTCGGAGATAGGAGTCGACGGTCGTGTCGTCGTCGGCGTTCCAGACGATGCGGACGAGTCCGCCGGGCTCGACGACGCGGTCGATGGTGACGGTCGCGCGGTCGATCGCGCGGAGCTTCGCCGATGCGAGGAACACCGTGGGGGCACCGTCGAGGCAGAGCGCGATCCCGCGGTCCGTGACCGCGAGTTCGCCGCGTGCCCGATAGGCCAGCGGTGAGATCGCCAGGCGCTCCAGGGGCTTGTCGTGCTGGGTGGTCGAGACGTAGAGCACCTCGTGCCGGCTCCCGACCTCTGCGTGCTCGGGAACACCGAGCGGCGCGCTGAGGCCGGAATCGCGACGCAGGCGCCGACGCCAGGCGAAGAACATCGTCAGCAGCACGAGCAGTGCCACGGCGATCGTGATCGCGATGGCGATGTCGCGTACGCTCATCCGTTCAGCTCCTCGACGACCGCGGCGGCATCCACCGTCACGACGCCCCCGTGCACCGTGTACTGCACCCGTCCGGGCAGCGGCCTGCCCAGGTAGGGCGAGTTCGTGCTGCGCCCATGCAGGTCGGCCTCGGTGAACACCCCGTCGACCGAGGCGTCGTAGAGCGTGATCTGCGCGGGCCGTCCGACCTCGAGCGGTGTGCCATGCCCGGCGAGCATGCCGATGCGGGCAGGAGCCGCACTCATGACACGGGCGACATCCTCCCAGCCGATGAGACCGGTCTGCACCATGGACTGGTGCACGACGCGCAGGGCGCTTTCCAGGCCCACCATGCCGTTGGCCGCGGCCTGCCACTCGCACGCCTTGTGCTCACTCGGATGCGGCGCGTGATCCGTCGCGACGATGTCGATCGTGCCGTCGGCGAGGCCTTCGCGCACGGCGAGCACGTCCTCTTCCCGGCGCAGCGGCGGGTTCACCTTGTACCGGGCGTCGTAGCCGCGCACCAGTTCGTCCGTGAGGAGCAGATGGTGCGGGGTGACCTCGGCGGTGACGTCGATGCCGCGCTTCTTGGCCCAGCGGATGATGTCGACCGAGCCGGCAGTGGACAGGTGGCAGACGTGCAGACGCGACCCCACGTGCTCGGCGAGGAGTACGTCGCGGGCGATGATCGACTCTTCGGCGACGGCCGGCCAGCCGGCGAGGCCGAGTTCTGCCGAGACGGTGCCCTCGTTCATCTGGGCGCCCTCGGTGAGGCGCGGGTCCTGAGCGTGCTGCGCGATGACCCCGCCGAAGGACTTCACGTACTCGAGAGCCCGGCGCATGATGAGGGGGTCGAACACGCAGAAGCCGTCGTCGCTGAAGACGCGCACCTTCGCACGGGACGAGGCCATGGCGCCGAGTTCGGCGAGACGCTCGCCCTTCTGCCCGACCGTCGCGGCGCCGATCGGCTGCACCGTGGCGTAGCCGGCGGCTTCGCCGAGGGCGAGCTCCTGCTCGACGACGCCGGCCGTGTCGGCGACCGGTGAGGTGTTCGGCATCGCGAAGACGGCGGTGAAACCCCCGGCAGCGGCCGCCCTCGTGCCGGTGAGGATCGTCTCGGACGCCTCGTAGCCGGGCTCACGCAGATGCGTGTGCAGGTCGACGAGGCCGGGCAGCGCGACCAGGCCGTCCGCGTCGATGACGCGGGCGCCCGCCCTGCTGAGGCCTGCGCCGATCTCGGTGATCGTCCCGTTCTCCACGATGATGTCGGCGCTGTCCGCGCCGAGAAGCCGTGCGCCGGTGATGACGAGGGTCTCGCTCACAGGTCTCCCCCTCGTTCGTCGTCTCGTTCTCCTGCCAGCAGCAGGTACAGCACCGCCATCCGGACGGAGACTCCGTTCGCCACCTGCTCCAGCACCGTCGAACGGGGCGAATCAGCGGCTTCGGAGGAGATCTCCAGTCCTCGGTTCATCGGACCGGGGTGCATCACAATGCTACCTTCCGGAAGCCGCGCGACTCGCAGTGCGTCCAGACCCCAGCGGCGGGAATACTCCCGCTCAGTCGGGAAATATGCGGCGTTCATGCGCTCAAGCTGGATCCGCAGCATCATCACGGCGTCCGGCCCCTCGGCGAGGGCCTCGTCGAGGTCGTAGACGACGCGCGCCGGCCAGAGCGACACGTTCTGCGGAACCAGGGTGGGCGGAGCGACGAGCGTCACCTCGGCGCCGAGGGTCGCGAGCAGCCAGACGTTGGAGCGCGCGACGCGCGAGTGGAGCACGTCGCCGACGATGACGACGCGGATGCCGGAGAGATCGCGACCCCGGCTGGCGGCGCCGAACCGGCGCTTGCGGATCGTGTAGGCGTCGAGCAGGGCCTGAGTCGGATGCTCATGCGTGCCGTCACCGGCGTTCACGACGCCGGCCGAGATCCAGCCGCTGGTGGCGAGGGTCTGCGGGGCGCCGGAGCCGGGGTGGCGCACCACGACGGCATCCGCTCCGATGGCCTCGAGGGTCTGCGCGGTGTCCTTCAGGCTCTCGCCCTTGGAGACGCTGGACCCCTTGGCCGCGAAGTTGATGACGTCGGCGGAGAGGCGCTTCGCGGCGGCCTCGAAGGAGATGCGGGTGCGTGTGGAGTCCTCGAAGAAGAGGTTCACGACGGTCTTGCCGCGCAGCGTCGGCAGCTTCTTGACCTCGCGGGACTGCGTGTCGGCCATGTCCTCGGCGATGTCGAGGATCTGCAGGGCCGTCGCCCTGTCGAGCGTGCGGGTGTCGAGGAGGTGTCTCATTCGCCGATCGTCACCTCCTCGGCGCCGTCGTTCTCGCGCAGGCGCACGTTGACCCGCTCGGTCCGGGCGGACGGGATGTTCTTGCCGATGTAGTCGGGACGGATCGGCAGCTCTCGGTGGCCGCGGTCGACGAGGATCGCGAGACGCACGACGGCAGGGCGGCCGATCGACTGGATCGCGTCGAGCGCAGCCCGGATGCTGCGGCCGGAGAAGAGCACATCGTCGACGAGGACGACCGTCTTCCCGTCGATGCCCCCGACCGGGATGTCGGTCGGATGCGGCGACCGCGTCGGATGCTTCGACAGGTCGTCGCGGAACAGCGTGATGTCGAGAGACCCGACCGGGATCGGGGTCTGCGCGATGTCGCTGATCAAAGCGCCGAGGCGGTGTGCGAGCGTGACGCCCCTGGTCGGGATCCCCAGCAGGACGAGTCCGGAAGCCCCCCGATTGGATTCGAGGATCTCATGTGCGATACGGGTCAGTGCCCGCGAGATATCGGCTTCATGCAGCACGGTGCGCGTGCTCATTCGCCGCTCCCTTCTCCGCCTCACAGGACGGTGTTAAAGGTTGCTTGCTCCGTCGAGTCTAGCGGAGCGATCCCGCATCCCTCAGACCGCCGGCCGCAGCGCCTCGTCGGTGACGTCGTCGATCTTCTTCGAGCGGATCGCGTGCCCGCTCGTGGACAGGCAGCGCCCGGTGTTCAGATCCCACTTCCAGTCGTGCATGCTGCAGGTGAGGATGCCGTCCTCGTCGACCTTGCCGGTCTTCGTGAGATCCGCGCGCAGGTGCGGGCAGCGGCGCTGCACGACCCAGTCGCCGACCTCGGCATCCTCCGTCTGGTCCGTCTGCTCGGAGTACCAGTTCTCGACGTACTCGATGCGATCCACCGAGAGGCACTTGAGGAAGGTGGTGAGGAACTCGTTGAACTTGCCGCTGCGGCCCACATGGAACTGCATGGACAGGAAGATCGAGTTCGACCAGTCGATCTCATGGTCGCGGATGTTCGTCGAGACGAGGTCGGCGGGGATCGTGTACCAGTAGATGCACTCGTCACCGGCGTACTCGCGCACCTTCGCGCGCGGGAAGTCGACGACCATGTCGAGCTCGCCGATGCGGAACCGCACGCACCCGCCGACGCCGAGACGGATGGTGCGCGACTTCTTCAGCAGCGGCTCCCACCAGGTCCTGATCGCCTCGAGCATCTCCGCGGGCGCGATGATCTCGGCGCGCGAAGCCTCCTCATCACGGATCTCCTGCTGTCGCGCGGCGCGCTGCTCTTCGAGGTAGTCCCACTTCTCGTCGAATATGTGCGCGATCTCAGCGTCCGTGTACAGCGTCTGCTCGCTCGTGACAGCTCCGCCGTCGACGGTCACGACCGTGCCCGGAATGAAGAGCCGGCCGTCGTACTGCGGCGCCAGCTCCTTCATGTGCGCGAGGAACTGCTTCTGATCGGTGAAGATCGACTCGCCGTTCCGGCCCAGGCCGTTGAAGTCGAACAGCTCGTCGCGGAGGAACATCGGCGGACCGGCCATCGGGAAGACGTGCGGAGCGTCGACCTTCTCGATGTAGTACATCGCGCGCTTGTTCTGCGCGTCGCGCTTGAGCTGAGCGAAGTTCTGCTTGGCCTCCAGCGGCAAGTCGTAGACCATGGGCCACCAGATCGCGCCGGAGACCTGGGTGAAATAGGCATCGGGCGTGCCGAAGTCGAGCAGCGCCTCGAGATCCAGCGGGTGCGAGTCGTTCTGGTTCAGCACCGATCCGGTGCCGTCGTCGACGCTCAGCGACGAGTCGCCGATCGGGCCGTCGCTGGGGGCACGCAGCGGGGTGATCATGATCTTCAGGTCGCCGCGCTCGATGACCTCGCCGGCGGGCGCGTATGTGATGTTGTCGTAGCCGAGGGCGCGGATGTCCTTCTCGAGATCGTCGATCGGGTACTCCGGCAGGAGCACTTCGATGTCCTTGCGGATGTACCGCTCGAGCAGCTTGGGATCGAAGTGGTCCCGGTGCCGGTGCGAGATGTACAGGAAGTCCGCTTCGCGGCCGAACCGCTCCCAGTCGAGGCCCCGGTTGTCGGGGAACGGGAACCAGGAGCCGAAGAAGGACGGCCCGAGCACGGGGTCGCAGATGATGTTTCCGCCGGCCGTCTCGATGAACATCCCGGCATGGCCGAGTCCCGTGATCCGCATTGCGCTCCTCCTGAAGTGAACCGCTCGATTCTACCCGGGCCTCTCTGGGCGCCCGCGGAGTCCGAGCCGGACCATCAGGGTGCGGCGACGGACATCGCGCGGAGCCGCACGACCGCCGTCTTGAACTCCGGCATCGATGAGATCGGATCGGTGGCGTCACTGGTGAGGAGGTTCGCGCTGTGATCGTCCGGGTAGTGGAACGGCAGGAACACGGTGTCCGGCCGGATGCCGGTGGTCGTCGTGACCCGGGCTCGGACGACCCCGCGGCCGTTGGAGAGCTCGATGTCGTCGCCGTCCGCCAGACCGCGGTCCGCGGCTGTGGCGGGGTGCAGCGTCGCCTCCAGCCGAGGGCGCGCGTCCATCAGCTCCGGAACCCGGCGCGTCTGCGCTCCGGACTGGTAGTGCTCGAGGAGCCGGCCGGTGATGAGGGTGAGCTCGCCACCAGTTGCAGCGGGTTCGGACGGTCGCGCGACCGAGACGGCGACGATCCTCGCCAGCCCGTCGGAGTGCGCGAAACGTCGCTCGAACGGCCTCGGAGTGCCGCCGGAACCTGCGGGATACGGCCAGTATGCCGGCGTCCCCTCATCGAGCAACGCATGGCTGAGACCGGAGTAGTCCGCGATCCCGCCCGCCGATGCGCGGGCCAGCTCGTCGAAGACATCCGCCGGGTCGAGGTCGAAACGCCCGGGTGCCTCCAGCCGCCTCGCGAGCTCGGCCATGATCCACAGTTCGCTTCTGGCTCCTGCCGGCGGATCGATCGCCTTCCGACGGCGGATGACGCGCCCTTCGAGGCTCGTCATGGTGCCCTCCTCCTCGGCCCACTGCGTCACCGGGAGCACGACGTCGGCGAGCTGTGCCGTCTCTGAGAGGAAGAAGTCGCAGACGACGAGCAGGTCGAGACTGCGCAGTCGCTCACGCACTCCCCCGGCGTTCGGCGCCGACACCGAGAGGTTCGATCCGTGCACGAGAAGGGTGCGGATGCCGCCCGGTTCACCGATGGACGCCAGCAGTTGCACCGCCGGCAGCCCGGGCCCCGGGAGGTCGTCCGGATGCACCCCCCACACTCCTGCGACGTGTGCCCGCGCCTCCGGGTCGGTGATCTTCCGGTATCCGGGCAGCTGATCGGACTTCTGACCGTGCTCGCGGCCGCCCTGACCGTTGCCCTGGCCGGTGAGCGTGCCGTAGCCCGAGTCCGGCTTGCCGGGCAGACCGAGGATGAGAGCCAGGTTGATGGCGGCGGTGGCAGTGTCGGTGCCGTTGACGTGCTGTTCCACGCCGCGACCGGTGAGGATGTACGTGGGGCGTCCGGAGCCCAGACGGCGGGCGACCTGGCGCAGCAGGACGACCGGTACGCCCGTCACCTGCTGCACCCGCTCCGGCCACCAGCCGGCGACCGAACGGCGCAGTTCGGCGAAACCGGCCGTCCGATCGCGGATGTAGCCGGCGTCGTGCAGTCGCTCGGCGATGACGATGTGGGTCAGCCCGAGCAGCAGTTGGAGATCGGTCCCCGGGGCCGGCGCGAGATGGATTCCCTGGTCGTCGTCGGTCAGACGTGCCGTGGAGCTGCGGCGCGGATCCACGACGATGAGCCCGCCGGCGGCGCGAGCACCCTCGATGTGCGAAAGGAATGGCGGCATCGTCTCGGCGACGTTCGATCCGAGCAGCAGGACGGTGTGCGCGGCGTCGAGGTCGGTCAACGGGAACGGCAGTCCTCGATCGGCCCCGAATGCGCGGTTCGAAGCCGCGGCCGCCGATGACATGCAGAAACGGCCGTTGTAGTCGATACGCGATGTGCCCAGCGCGATGCGGGCGAACTTGCCGAGCTGATAGGCCTTCTCGTTGGTGAGACCGCCGCCGCCGAAGACTCCGTTGGCATCAGCACCGTGCTGCGTGCGGACGCTGCGGAGCGTCTCGGCGATGAGATCGAGGGCGTCATCCCAGGTCGCGGGCTGCAGTTCGCCCTCGGCGTCGCGGATGAGCGGTTGCATGACGCGATCGGCCGAGTCGAGAAGGGTCGACGAGGTCCAGCCCTTCTTGCAGAGTCCGCCCCTGTTGGTCGGGAACGCGCGGCCTTCGACGGTCAGACGAGGGTCGTCGGCGGGCGCTCCCGGCAACTTCGGCAGGAGCGTCATCGCGCACTGCAGGGCGCAGTACGGGCAGTGGGTCTCGGCGCCGGCGGTCATGCGGACGGCGCCAGGAGGGGTGAGCCGAAGCGTTCGATGAGTTCGGCAAGACGGCCCTTGCAACCGCCGCATCCGGTGCCGGCACGGGTGTCCTTGCCCACGCATGCGACCGTGGCGTTCCCCGCGTGGACGGAGGCCTCCACACGTTCGACGGTGACGCCGTTGCACCAGCAGACGGTCGCGGTCGGCGCGAACGCGTCGCCACCGGCGCTCGGGTCGTCATCGGGACCGTCGAGACGCAGCAGGAGCGAGCGGTCGGAGGGAAGCTCGCCGCCGCGCTCGTAGAGCACCGTCAGCTCGGCGGCCGTGCGCGGCATCCCGACACTGGCGAACGCCTCGAGGACTCCGTCTCGCGAGACCATCTTCACGTAGCGGCCGTGTTGCGGATCGGCCCATTGCGCCACGTGCCGATGCGGTCCGGACTCCCCGTAGGGCGGGGTGTCCCAGAGTTCGATGCTGACGTCGCCGACCGCGACCACGTCGACGCCTTCGCCCTTCAGCATGACGACCGCCGGGCGCTCCACCGGCGGCTCGTCCTGGAAGGATCCGCCCTCGGCTTCCGCCCTGAGCTGTGCGGCCAGCCAATCGGCCTGGCGCCAGCCCGGTCCGATGAGTCCGGACGGAGCACCGGGAAGACGATCCCCGGCATCGCGGACGTGCTCGGGATCGACGACATGCGCGCAGTCGCCGATCGCGTAGACATCAGGATCCGTCCACGAGCGCAGCGAGCTGTCGACGACGACACCGGCGGCGGTGCGGAGCCCCGCCGCCGTGGCGAGTTCCGCCCTCGCACCGACACCGCACGACATCACGAGGAGATCGCCGCGCACGTAGTTTCCGTCGGCGGTGACGAGTGCGTCGAAGCGACGGACGCCCGCCTCCTCCGCGTGGAAGGCGACGGACTCGGCGACGCTGTGCGCGAGTACGGCGACGCCGGCCTCACGGAGGCTCCTGGCGAGCACCGTGCCGGCACCGCGGTCGAGGTTGCGCGGCATCGGGGTGGGGCCGTGATGCACGACGCAGACCTGGGCCCCGGCTCGGGCGGCGAGGAGCGCGAACTCCAGGCCGAGCACGCCGGCGCCGAGGACGACGATGCGGGCGCCCGACCGGATGGCCGAGCCGATCCGGTCGGCATCCGCCAGGTCGCGCAGCACCGTCACGCCCTCCGGCAGCGCGGGATCGGCTCCCATCACACCGGTTCCCGCACGTGCCAGCGCTGCGGCGTCGTACGCCCGGCGTTCGACGCCGACGAGTGTCGGGATGTTGGAGCGCGCACCCGTCGCGAGGATGAGCCGGTCGTACGGCAGCACTTCACCGGTGGAGATCTCGACCTCGTGCTGCTCTCGGTCGATGCGGACGACCCGGGTGCCGGACAGGATCTGCGCTCCCGCGTCGACGATCTCGGCCGGGTCGTGCAGCACGATGTCGTCGAACTCGGCCTGTCCGACCGCCACTTCGGCGATGAGGACCCGGTTGTACGGAGCCTCCTGCTCCGCACCGACGACCGTGAGCTCGATGCTCCCCGATCGCACGCTCGGCAGCAGCTCCTCGCAGAACCGTGCGCCGACCGGGCCGAATCCGACCACGACCACCCGCAGCGGTGCACCCGGTGCCGTCACGATCAGACCTGACGCTGGGCGAGCGACGCGCGCGGCACCACGTAGATGACGATCGTCAGTGTCAGCAGCACGAGATAGGCGATGCCGAATCCGACGAACGCGGGCTCATAGCCGCCCGATGCCTGCTGCGAGGCGTTCAGCACCTGCGGGATCACGAACCCGCCGTAGGCGCCGATCGCCGAGATCAGCCCGAGCGCGGCCGCCGCCTTGCGCTGCGTGGCGCCGATATCGGTGCTGCCTGCGGCCACCGCGCGTGCCAGGAACACACTGGGGATCATGCGGTACGTCGCTCCGTTGCCGATGCCCGTCGCCGCGAAGAGCACGAGGAAGCAGGCGAGGAACAGCGAGAATTCGTTCAGCGCGAGGACGCCGAGGATGCCGAAGGCGCCGGCCGCCATGACGGCGAACGCGCCGATGGTGACCCGTGCTCCGCCGAAGCGGTCGGCGAGGCGCCCGCCCAGCGGACGGAAGAGCGAGCCGACGAGCGCACCGAGGAAGGCCAGCGACACTCCGGCGGCGCCGATCTGGATCGCCGAGAACTCGGGGAACTGGTCGGCGATGAGCTTCGGGAACACGCTCGCGAAGCCGATGAAGGAGCCGAAGGTGCCGATGTAGAGCAGGGCGAGCAGCCACAGGTGCGGTTCGCGCAATGCGGCTGCGGAGCCCGCGAAGTCGGCCTTGGCCGACGACAGGTTGTCCATGTACCGCCAGGCGCCCCAGATCGCGACCAGGATCAGCGGCACCCAGATCCAGCCGGCCAGCGGGAGAAGGGTCACACCGGCGACGGCGGTGACGACGATCGGCACCACGAACTGGGCGACGGAGGTGCCGAGGTTGCCGCCGGCGGCGTTGAGGCCGAGCGCCCAGCCCTTCTCCTTCTGCGGGAAGAAGTACGTGATGTTCGCCATCGAGCTCGCGAAGTTGCCACCGCCGAAACCGGCGAGGGCTGCGATCGCGAGCATCGCCCAGAACGGCGTCTCCGGGTTGCCGACGGCGAAGCTCAGCAGGATGGCGGGGATGAGCAGCAGCGCCGCTGAGACGATCGTCCAGTTGCGGCCGCCGAACTTCGGGACCATGAACGTATACGGGAAGCGGAGCGTCGCGCCGACGAGGCTCGGCAACGAGATCAGCCAGAAGGTCTCGGCGCTGGTGAATGCGAAGCCGGCCGCCGGGAGCATCACGACGACGATGCTCCACAGCTGCCAGACGATGAAGCCGAGGAACTCGGCGAAGATCGACCAGCCGAGATTCCGGCGGGCGATCGAGCGGCCCTCCGACTCCCAGAAGTCCGCGTTCTCCGGGTCGAACCCGTCGATCCAGCGGCCTGGACGATGCGTGAGTGTGGTCGAAGAGGGTGCGGTGTCGGTGCGGGGCGACGTTTCGGTGCTGACCATGCGGACTCCCTGGGTTGGACGAGCGGTGTCGATCGAGCGGGTCGACCGGATGCGGAGCATCCGTGGGCTCGAGTCCGATGCTAGGGAGCGCGTGTTTCGGCACCCCGCTCGGCGGGTTACCGCTGTGTCACTTCCACGTCACGCCGGGTGCCATGACCGCGTTAGCGTCTCGTCACATGCCGGAAACAGAGTCTGTGCCGCGAACTGCGGGTGCAGCCGGGACTCAGGACTCGAACAGTCCTCGGATGTCATCTGCCGTCAGAGTCTGAGCGAACAGCGCCTCGTCGTCCATGACGGCGGTGAACAGGCGGGCCTTGCGCTGCTGCAGAGCCAGCACCTTCTCCTCGATGGTGCCGGTCGAGATCATCCGGTAGACCATCACTGGCCGGGTCTGGCCGATCCGGTGCGTGCGGTCGATGGCCTGCGCCTCCGCGGCGGGGTTCCACCACGGGTCGAGCATGAACACGTAGTCGGCTTCGGTCAACGTCAGGCCGAATCCGCCGGACTTCAGGCTGATCAGGAACACGGGCTGTTCGCCGGCACGGAAACCTTCGATGACCTGCTGCCGTTTGCGGGTGGATCCGTCGAGATAGGCATAGGGGATCCCGGCCTGCTCGAGCCGGTCGGCGGCGAGAGCGAGGAAGGAGGTGAACTGGCTGAACACGAGTGCGCGGTGACCCTCGGCCTGCAGTTCGGTGACCCGCTCCAGCAGCACGTCCAGTTTCTGCGAGCCGAGCTTCGCGTCGTCTTCGTCGACGAGGCCGGGCGCCAGGCTCAGCATGCGGAGCATCGTGAGCGACCGGAAGACGATGAAGCGGTTACGGTCCAGATCAGCGAGCAGTCCCAGCACCTTCTGCCTTTCGCGCTGCAGCACGACGTCGTAGAGGGCGCGGTGGGCGGGGCTCAGCTCGACCTCGAGCAGCTGCTCCTGCTTCTCGGGCAGGTCAGGTGCCACGAGCTCCTTCGTGCGGCGCAGCATCAGTGGGCGGATGCGTCGGCGAAGCCGCTCGATCCTCCGCTGGCGGTACTCGCCGCCCTCCTCGTTCTCGGGGACCTTGCCCTTCTCGATCGGCTGGATGTACTCCTCGCGGAACTTCCTGGCCGACGCGAACAGCCCAGGGGCTGCGAGCTTCAGCAGCGCCCACAGTTCGCTGAGACTGTTCTCCAGGGGTGTGCCGGTGACGGCGTAGGTCACGTCTGCCCGGAAGCCGGCGATCGAGCGGTGCAGCTTGGTCTTCGGGTTCTTCACGAACTGCGCCTCGTCGAGGATGAGCCCGGCCCATTCGATCTCACCGAACTCGTCCTCATCCAGGCGTGCCAGCGTGTACGACGTCACGACGACGTCGGCGCGCGCGGCGGCATCCGCGACCGAGTCGTCGCGCTTGCCCGATGTGCTCTCCAGGATCCGGACCCGCAGCGAGGGCGCGAATCGTTCAGCCTCGGCGTGCCAGGTCGCGAGAACCGAGGTGGGCGCCAGCACGAGGAAGGGGCGCCGCTCCCCCGACTCGCGCGCATGCAGGACGAGCGTGAGCAGCTGGAGGGTCTTGCCGAGCCCCATGTCGTCGGCGAGGATTCCGCCGAGCCGGTGCTCCCAGAGGAACGCGAGCCAGTCGAATCCGGTCTTCTGGTAGGGGCGCAGCTCTGCCTGCAGCCCCCGCGGGACGGGACTCGACGGCACCTCGGTGGCCGCGCGCAGTCCGTCTGCCGTGGCGCGCCAGCTCACGGCCGGCAGGGCTTCGTCGGCGAGGTCCTCGAACTCCTCCCAGAGGTCGGTCTGATACCGGCTGATACGGGGGCCGGTCTCCCACTCGTTCAGTTCGGACGCCTCATCGATCAGTTCCCGCAGCTGATCGAGAGCCTTGTGGTTCAGCGAGAAGTAGCTGCCGTCGACGAGCAGCATCTTCTTCTTGCCCTTGCTGAGCGCGGTGAACAGCGGCTCGAACGGGATGCTGCGTCCGTCGATCTTCACGATCACGCCGAGGTCGAACCAGTCGGGATCGGTGCTCTCGACGGTCGTGACGGTGATCTCGGGAGCTCCGGTGAGCTCGTGATAGGTCTTGCGCTTGTCCGCGACGACGAGAACCCCGCGCGCCTCCATCTCGGGCACGACATGGGCGACGAACTCGGCGGCCTCGACGTCGGCGAAGGACCCGGATGCTTCGAGCGGCTCGCCGAACGTCTCGTGCCAGAACGACTCCAGCTCCTGGCGGCCTTCGGACTCGAGGGTGTGGTCGCGCACGGCATCAGCGGACGGGGTGAAGGGCACGCGCCCGTGACCCTCGTACGTCCACTCGAAGGCGTACTTCACCACGTCGCCGCGATGGAACGAGAGCACGAGCGTCGGCTCCGGCACCGGCATCACCGGCAGCTGCACGGCGCCGACCGCCTGCACCTGCACACGTCGTGCCAATGCCGGGTACACATCGTGCAGGAACGCAGCCTCATCGGCGGCAGGAACGGGGATGGAACCGGCAGCGTCGAGCAAAGCGCGTACCGGATCGCTGAGCGGCACCTCCGCGAGCGTGACCAGGACCCGGTTGCCGAGGACCGTCGCCGCGTAGACGCCGGAGTGCCCGATCGCATGCACCTCCGCGGCCGACACCTCTCTGCCGTCGATCGCGATGTCCGCGTCGACGACCAGGCCCCCGTCGTCAGCCCTGGCGACGCGGGCCGAGATCGAACCCGAGCCGCCGAGCGCGACCGACGTGCTCTTCTGGCTCGCGACCAGCGGTATCCCGAGCGCAGAACCCGCGCGCAGGTGCGGCCAGAGCAGCGTCGACTCGATCTGGTCCACGATCAGCCACTCACCGGCATTGCCGGAGAGCATCGAATCACGGGCGATGCTGAGAAGATCGGCGAACCAGCGCGTCTGCGTCCGGCCGAACTGCGACGCATCGCGGCGAACGAGGTCCCACGCGGCGTGGCCCTGGATCCACGAGCCGGTCGAGTCGCTGCGCATCAGCGGGCGGATGCCGAGGAGGAGCTCACCTTCCCGCTTGGCGACGTCGCGGGCGCTCGCGGGCCGCACCGGCCGCGGCGCCCAGTGGTTGTCGCCCCTGGCCGCACGGTGACGCAGTTCGACCCCGAGAGCGAGCGGTACCGTGCGATCCACGACCGCGCGTCCGAGGAGCGACTTCCAGGCGGGTGCGGCCGGTTGCGCGCGCTGTGCAGCCGGCGTCGACAGGGCAGCGGCACGCTCGGCCTCCGTGGCCGTGTTCGACGAGAGCACGGTCGCGACCACGTGCTTGCAGCCCATCTGCACAGGGCACGTGCACGACGTCGAGCGGATCGCCCGTTTGCCGCCGGCGGGCGAGAATCGCACCTCGGTGCGATAGGCCGCGCCGTTGCTGCCGCGCACCTGTGCGCCGAGCCGCTGGGTCTCTTCGTCCCAGATGACCCGGAGCACGTTGCCCTCGCGGAAGTAGGCGAGGCCGCGCTGATAGCCGCCGGCATCGGTGATCCGCAGAAGATCACGGAGATCGACGTGGGGTGCGGACATGGTTTCATCCTCCCCACCGCATCCGACATCCGGATTGCGGTGTCCGCTCAGGCGGCGCGAGCCACCCGGGCGAGCACACCGTGCACGAAGGCACCGGAATCGTCGGTGGAGAACTCCTTGGCGAGCTCGACGGCCTCGTCGATGGCGACGGCCGTCGGCACGTCGGCGTTGTAGAGGATCTCCCAGGTGCCGATCCGCAGCAGGGCGCGGTCGACGGCGGGCATCCGCTCGAGCTTCCAGTCGCGGCTGTGGGTGGTGATCAGCTCGTCGATCTCGTCACGATGATCGATGATGCCGTCGACGACCTCGCGGGCGTAGAGCCAGGAGGCCTCACGGGCGGGTTCGCTGACGGCGCGCTTCGCCTCGGCGGCGAGAGTCACGGCGATCTCGTCGCCGCGGACATCGGCTGAGAACAGGATGTCGAGAGCGCGCTTGCGCGCCTTCGTACGAGCGCCCACGCCTTACTTCTCGCGACCGAGGTAGTCGCCGGTGCGGGTGTCGACCTTGATCTTCGTGCCGGTCTCGACGAACAGCGGAACCTGCATCTCGTAGCCGGTCTCGACGGTCGCGGGCTTCGTGCCGGCCGAGGAGCGGTCGCCCTGCAGGCCGGGCTCGGTGTACGTGACCTCGAGGGTCACGGATGCCGGCAGGTCGATGTAGAGCGGGTTTCCGTTGTTCAGCGCGATCGTGACCTGCTGGTTCTCCAGCAGGAAGTTCTTCGCGTCTCCGACGGTCGGGCCGGGGACCGTGATCTGGTCGTAGTCGGAGGTGTCCATGAACACGAAGCCGTCGCCGTCGGCGTACAGGTACGTGAAGTCGCGGCGGTCGACGTTCTCGATGTCGATCTTCGCGCCGGCGTTGTAGGTGCGGTCGACGACCTTGCCGGAGATGACGTTCTTGAGCTTGGTGCGCACGAACGCGCCGCCCTTGCCCGGCTTGACGTGCTGGAACTCGATGACGTTCCACAGCTGTCCGTCGATGCTGAGGACGACGCCGTTCTTGATGTCTGCGGTAGATGCCATGCGCTGAGAGTTCCGTTCGTGTGTGGTTGTCCGCGGTCCGCCCTGCAACCGGGTCAGGGAGGGCCGACAGTCGATTCTACGGGATGCCCGTCCGTCGGCCGACTTCCTTCGCGGTCACACTGGAATTCCGTGCCGGCGCCGAGCGACGCTCCCCCGCCGTTCTGACACGGGTTACGGCAACTGCGCGAGCAGTTCGCGCACGGCATCCGCATAACCGTCGATACCGCGACCGATCACGCGCACCGCGGCGACGTCATGCAGGTACGAGTGACGCCGGAACTCCTCGCGCTTGTACACATCCGAGATGTGCACCTCCGCGAACGGCAGCCCGATACCCGTGAGCGCATCGCGCAGAGACACGGATGTGTGAGTCAGGCCGCCCGGATTGATGACGATTCCGGCGCAATCCTCGCGCGCCGCGTGGATGGCGTCGATGAGCACGCCCTCATGATTGCTCTGGATCGCGCGCACCTCGAACCCGAGGGCGGATGCCGTGTCCGCCGCGAGACGCTCGACGTCGGCGAGGGTGGCCGTGCCGTAGACCTCGGGCTCGCGTGTGCCGAGCAGGTTGAGGTTCGGGCCGTTGACCAGGAGAAGGCGGCGGGGCATCGTCACGTCCGGCACACTATCAGCCGGTGCGCGACGATGCCGCGTCCCACCAGTTCAGCACGCGCATCGCCTGCAGCGTCACCCATTTCGACGGTTCCCCGGCCGGCGCATCCTGGTGAAGCCAGACCGCGCCCGGCAGGCGATGTCCCTGCAACCACCGACCGTCGGGTTGGCGCTGCGAGCGGATGTTCTCGATGGCGTCTGTCATCCGCAGATCGGGCGCGCTGCCGTCCGCTTCGGCGGCGCCGCGGAAGTAGTCGGCCCCGGCCAGCACGTTGTAATAAGCGCGGCGCGGATGCGCGAGGCTGAACACCCATTCGTTGAACGGCTCACCCGTCGAGCGACGCCGGAACAGCGCCCGGTTCAGCAGGTACTCCTCGCCGCCTCTTCGGGCAGCGGCGACACGCGCTGGATCCGCCTTCTCACGCCGGTAGTCGAGCAGGGCGATCAACGCGTTGAGGGTGGAGTGGAACGACGAGACCTGAGACCCCTCGACCCATTCGCAGTTCCACCCGCCATCATCCAACTGATGATCGAGGAACCAGTCGACGATCGCATCGACGTCTGCGCCGAGCCAAAGCCCGTTCGACAGCGTCCAGGAGTTGATGCAGCAGTCCACCTCGCCGCTCCAGTACGGCAGATCCTCATACTCCCAGCGCGTGGCCGAGAGCTTCTCCGCCGTCCCTTCCAGCGACGACGCGGGGACGCCCCACTCACGCAGATCCTTGAGCACCCAGGTCGTCGCCGTCCACGGCTGCGGCTCACTGCCTCCCCACTCCCACCCGGCGGGGAAGAACGCACCGCCTGCCCACTGCCCGTCGGCATCCTGGTGTCGAAGCAACTCGGCTCCGAAGCCCTCCGTGGCGACTCGCGCACGCGTCGTCTGCCACACCTCCGCGGGCGCTTCGAGAAGATCGCGCTCGATCTGCCATCGCAGTGCCGGGTCAGAATCCAGGAGCCACTGTGCGAGGTGGGTCTCGAGCATCGTCGTCCCCCGATTCTCGTCACGCGATCGCAGACGCCCTCACGGTAGCCATATGAGGGTGACCGACGCAACGATGTCGAAGAAGAAAGCGTCTCGAACCGAATCACACGAGCGCGCGCCGCATCTC
>NZ_PGGU01000005.1:403735-498258 GCF_002872075.1 Microbacterium aurantiacum
TCCGATTCTCGTCACGCGATCGCAGACGCCCTCACGGTAGCCATATGAGGGTGACCGACGCAACGATGTCGAAGAAGAAAGCGTCTCGAACCGAATCACACGAGCGCGCGCCGCATCTCCAGCTCCGGGCCGATCGCGCCGGTGAAACGCAGGCCGGTGTCGACGAAACCGGCGCGTCGATACGCGGCCTGCGCACGAGCGTTGTCCACGTGCACGTCGAGCGTCAGCGCCCCGTCGCCGAGAGTGCTCGCCCAATCCGCCGCCGCGTTCAGCAACGCGTCGACGATCCCTGCCCCGCGCTGGCCAGGACGGACGTAGACGCCCACCACATCACCTCGAGGTTCGGTGACCTCGCGATCATGATGGTCGGACGCGCCCAGCTCCCAGCGGATGACCGTGACAGTGCCGATCCACTCCCCGGCCGCCTCCGCGATGAACTGCGCCACCGCGTCGCCGGCGGAACCGAGCGCGGCGCGCTGCTGCCAGAACTCGTCCGGATGCGCGGCCTCTGTCTCGAACGAACGCAGGAAGGCGATCGCGGCATCAGGATCCCTCACCGCGTCCAACCGCAGGTCACGCACCCGCGCCCAGTCGTCAGCGCGGATTCGGCGGACGGCGATGTTCACGCACCGATCTCCTGATACGCGGCGAACATCAGGGACTCGTCCGGCGCCTGCAGCACCGTGGGCTTGGCGATGTCGTCGAGCAGGATGAAGCGCAGCATGCCGCCCCGGCTCTTCTTGTCGCGCTGCATCGTCGCGAGGAGCTGCTTCCATGCGCCGACCCGGTACGACGTCGGCAGTCCGAGCGACTCCAGAACAGTGCGGTGACGGTTCGCAGCCTCGTCGGGGAGACGTCCCGCGAGCCGCGACAGCTCGGCGGCGTACAGCATCCCCACGGAGACCGCAGCCCCGTGACGCCACCGATAGCGCTCGGCGTGCTCGATGGCGTGGCCGAGCGTGTGGCCGTAGTTGAGGATCTCGCGCTGGCCCGCCTCCCGGAAGTCCTCGGACACCACCCTCGCCTTCATGTCGACGGCCAGCTCGATCGCGCGGCGGAACTCGTCCGTGGTGGGGTCGACGGCACGCCGAGGATCGGCCTCGACGATGTCGAGGATCTCCGGCGCCCAGATGAATCCGGCCTTGACCACCTCTGCGAAGCCGGCGGTCGCCTCGTTCTCACTGAGGCTGGCGAGCTCATCGAGATCGCCGATCACGGCACGGGGAGCCCAGAAGGCACCGACGAGGTTCTTCCCCTCCGCGGTGTTGACCCCGGTCTTGCCTCCGATCGACGCGTCCACGAGCCCCAGCACCGTCGTCGGCACCTGGATGAGCTGCACACCGCGCAGCCAGGTCGCGGCGACGAAACCCGCAAGATCGGTCACCGCTCCCCCGCCGAAGCCGACGACCGCATCGGTACGGGTGAAGTCGGACTGCCCCATGACCTGCCAGCAGAACGCCGCGACCTCGATGCGCTTGCCCTGCTCGGCATCGGGGATCTCGGCGAGCAGCACGTCGCGCTGGCCGTTCTCGGTATCGGCGAGCAGTCGATCCCTGAGCTCTGCGGCACGCGCGCCGAGCGTCGGCGGATGCACGACGAGGATCTTCCGCACGGTCGGCGCGAGCGCCGCCGACACGCGGTCGAGGATGCCGCGTCCGATCGTGATGTCGTAAGGGTCGTTCCCGGTGACGCTGATGGTCGTCGTACTCATCGCAGCTCTCTCCTCCATGTCACGATCTCGTCGGCGACGCGCTGCATCGGGCGGCGAGAGGTGTCGAACATCCTGGTCGCCACCTCGTCGTACCAGCCGCGTCGCTCCTCGAAGATCCTCGTCCAGCTCTCCAACGGGTCATCTCCCGCGAGCAGTGGTCTGCCCCCGCCACGGATCCGGTCGGCCACCGCTTCGGGCGACACGGTGAGGAACGCGACGGGATGCGGGAGCAGAAGCTCCCTGGTCCCGGCGTCGGTCACTGCACCGCCGCCCAGCGATATGACCCCGCCCTCTTCGAGGGCCGCAGCCACTGCGGCTCGTTCGAGCTGGCGGAAGTGCGGTTCGCCGTGCTCTTCGAAGATCGCAGGAATCGGACCGTGTTCGCGGGCGATCCGCTTGTCGGTGTCGATGAACGGCACGTCCAAGCGCCGCGCGACCCGTCTGCCGATGCTGGTCTTGCCCGCAGCCATCGGGCCGACGAGGACCAGCGTGAGCTGCTCAGCCTCGCTCATCATGCGCGATGAGCGCCGCCTCGGAGGCCGGCGCGGTGCGCAGTTCCGCCGGAATGCCGGCCAGGTAGCCGTCGCGGTTGCGTCGAGTCTCTCGGATGCTGTCTCCGCCGAACTTCTCCAGCACGGCGTTCGCCAGCTCGATCGCGACCATCGCCTCCGCGACGACTCCCGCGGCGGGCACGGCGCACACGTCGGAGCGCTGGTGGTGCGCGGTCGCGTCTTCACCGGTCGCGACATCGATGGTGCGCAGCGAATGCGGAACGGTGGCGATCGGCTTCATCGCGGCGCGCACTCGCAGCACGGTGCCGGTCGACATCCCGCCTTCGGTGCCGCCTGCCCGGTCGGAGCCGCGGGTGATCCCGTCGGTCGTGGCGAACAGCTCGTCGTGCGCAGCGGAGCCGCGTCGCCGCGAGGTTTCGAAGCCGTCGCCGACCTCGACCCCCTTGATGGCCTGGATGCTCATGAGCGCCTGAGCGAGCCGGCCGTCGAGGCGACGATCCCAGTGCACGTGCGAGCCGAGCCCGGGCGGCAGTCCGTAGGCGAGCACCTCGACGATGCCGCCGAGGGTGTCGCCCTCCTTCTTGGCGTCATCGACCTCGGCCACCATCAGTGCCGAGGTGGCCGCGTCGAAGCAGCGCAGCGGATCGGCGTCGAGGGCATCGACGTCGTCCGGGGCCGGAAGCGGGGATCCCGCCGGAACCTGAACGGGGCCGATCGAGAGCGTGTGACTGACGAGGCGGATGCCGAGCTCCCCGAGGAACGAGCGGGCGACGGCGCCCAGCGCGACGCGCGCCGCCGTCTCCCTGGCGCTCGCGCGCTCGAGGATCGGGCGCGCCTCGTCGAAGTCGTACTTCTGCATGCCAACGAGATCCGCATGACCCGGGCGCGGCCGCGTCAGCGGAGCGCTGCGGCCACGGGACTTGTCGGTGAGCTCGACGGGCTCGGGGTT
This sequence comes from Microbacterium aurantiacum, assembly GCF_002872075.1. Lineage (GTDB taxonomy): Bacteria > Actinomycetota > Actinomycetes > Actinomycetales > Microbacteriaceae > Microbacterium > Microbacterium aurantiacum_A. The sequence goes on from NZ_PGGU01000005.1 coordinate 406,908, forward strand.
CATGACCTCGATCCACTTCGGCCATTCGGTGTTGCCGATGCGGAGGGCGATCGGGCTGCCCAAGGTCTTGCCGTGGCGGACACCACCGGAGATCGTGAGCTCGTCCTGCTCGAACTTCATGCGTGAGCCGCGGCCGTAGCCGAGCTTGCGGCGCTCGAGGTCGGCCTGGATCGCCTCGGAAGACACCGGAACGCCGGAGGGCAGACCCTCCATGACGGCAATGAGTTCTGGGCCGTGGGATTCGCCGGCCGTGAGCACGCGGAGCATTGCTCTAGTCTCCCATGCCATCCGACCGGGTGCTGTCCGCGTGTCGTTCAGCGACCGGGGACGATCATGGCGCGCATCGCCGCGACAACCGCTGCTTCGTCCGGCAGCACATGGGCCGGGTCTCCGGCCACGAAGATGCGGATCTGCCGTACCGCCTGGTGCAGCAGCATCCCGAGTCCGGATACCACGACGCCGTCTCCCCACGCTGTCGCCAGCGCTGACGGCCACGGCGCATAGGCGGCATCGAAGAGTGCTCCCCCGGCGCCGGCGAGGCGACCAGCGGGCTCGCCCGAGAGCACCGTGCCGCTGGGAAGCGTTGCGACCGTGATGTCGACGGCATCCTCCGCCGCTTCATCGAGCGGGCCGGCCTCGACGCGGATCCCGAGACCCGCGCCCAGGTCGATGAGACCAGCCGCGCGCTCGGGACGCCGAGCGCGCACATCCACCCGGACGGCGCCCAGCTCCGCCACAGCGACCAGCGCCGAGGCCGCGGTCGCGCCGGCCCCCAGGATGCGCGCAGTTCTCACCTCGGTGATGCCGCCATCGGCCAGGGCGTCGATGATGCCGCCGACATCGGTGTTGAACCCCGCGGGCTCCTCGCCGAGGAGAAGCGTGTTGACGGCTCCGGTCATCTCGGCGTGCCGGTCCCGGGTCGCCGAGGCGCGGAACGCCTGCTCCTTGAGCGGCATCGTCAGGGAAAGACCGAGCCACGATTCGTCCAGAGCGCCCAGGGCCTCGGCGAAGCCGTCGCCGGACACCTGGCGGCGACCGTACTCCCAGTCGAGTCCGAGAATCTCATACGCCGCGGCGTGCAGCGCGGGCGACTTCGAATGAGCGATCGGATCGCCCCAGACAGCGAGCCGACGCCGACTCATCGTGTCAGCAACCCGAGTCGGGGTTGGCCTTGCACCACGTCTGCCATTTCTCGATCCCCTGCTGGTGCTCCGCGTAGGTCTCGGAGAACTGGGTCTCGCCGGTGTTCAGGTTGATCGTGACGAAGTAGAGCCACGGGCCGTCTTCGGGGTGCATGGCCGCCGCGATGGCCGCGTCGCTCGGGCTCGCGATCGGCGTCGCAGGCAGCCCCTCGTGCACATAGGTGTTCCACTCGTTCGGATCCTCGAGTGCCTCCTGGGAGCTGGAGACGACCCCCTCGTGCAGCGAGCCGTAACCGTATTGGGCGGTCGAGTCCATCTGGAGCTTCATGCCGTCGTCGAGCCGGTTCTGGATCACACGCGACACTTTGGCGAAGTCGGCCGTGCGACCTTCGCGCTGGATGATCGAGGCGATCGTGAGGACGCGCTGGGCATCGGCCTCTGGTACACCGGCGGCCTCCAGCGACTCGCGGGTGCGATCGACCATCCGCTGGATCACCTGGGTCGCAGTGACCTCGGGATCGAACGTGTAGACGGCCGGGAACAGCCAGCCTTCGAGTGTCGGCGCGGCCACTCCGTACGCGGAGGGGTCGGCGACAGCGGCCTGGAACTCCTCAAGCGGGATGCCGAGCGTGTCGGCCATACCCGGAAGAGCGGCGGCGATCGTGCCGCCCTCCGACATCCCGACGGTGTTCTCCAGCTTGTTGGACTCGTCCTGGAGTGCCGCCAGTGCGGCCTCCGCCGTCATCTTCTCCTGAAGCTTGTACACACCGGGGTAGAACGTGACCGCGATGGCCTCCTCGACAAGGTAGTCGTAGAAGACCTCGTCGGTCTTGGTGACACCGGCCTCGAAGAGGGCGGTCGACACCGGGCCACCGGTGTCTCCTTCACGGATCGTCACGAAGACCTCGCCGGTCGCGAGGCCCGGCTCCCAGTCCTTCGGCTCGCCCCAGCCCATGGCGTCGCTGATCTTCTCTCCATAGGTGTTCCAGACCCAGACACCGCCGGCCGCGATGCCGCCCAGGATCGCGAAGACGATGATCAGCGCGATCAGGCAGCCGCGACGCCGCTTCTTCTGGGGGGGACGATGCGAATCGACGTCGTCGTGGTGCGTCTCGAAAAGGTCCTCGAGACGACCGCCGTTCTTCTCCGGCGCGACGGCCGTTTCCCCCGCTGCTGCGGCGAACGGGTCGGCCGCGGCCGAGGAGACGGCGGCCGGAGAAGGGTCAGCGGAACGGAAGACGTCAGCCGCGACCGGAGGCGGGGTCGGCGAAGTCTGCGGCGGCTCTGCGGCCTCGCGGGCGGCCCGCCGTGATCCGGGCGCAGGAGCGGTGTTGTCGACCGTCGGCAGCTGCCTGGTCGGCTCCGGAAGATTCTCGAACAGGGCGCCCAGGCGGGCATCCGGATCATGCCGGGGGGAACCACTCTCGCGTTCGGGCATTTTCAGACGGACTCCTCGTCAGACGGGACGGCCGCACCGGCCGGGTTTCCGGTGCTCTTCTCCGTGTCGATCGCCTGCTGCAGAAGAACCACGGCGGCGACCTGATCCACAATGCTACGAGAGTTCTTCTGAGTTCTGCCCGAAGAACGCAGCGCCGCGTGCGCGGTCACCGTGCTGAGCCGCTCGTCGACCAGGCGCACCGGGATTCCCGTGCGCGCCTGCAGGTCGGCGGCGAAAGTCCGCGCATCGGCCGTCGAGAGGGTGTCGACGCCCTGCATGTTCACGGGAAGGCCGACGATGAACTCGATCGGTTCGAACTCGGCCGCGATCTCGACGATCCGATCCAGGGATGCCTCTGTACGAGGCACCGTCTCGACCGGAAAGGCGAGCATGCCGTCCGGATCGCAGCGGGCGACGCCGATGCGGGCCTTGCCGACATCGATTCCGAGTCGGACGCCCCGTCGGAACGCGCTCACGCGCCGCGAAGCTCCTGGCTGATGGCCTCCAGCGCCGCCGGCAGTGCCGCAGCGTCGGTGCCACCGCCCTGAGCGACGTCATCGCGACCTCCGCCACCGCCGCCGAGCACACCGGCCGCGCGCTTCGCGAGCGCTCCGGCCTTGGCGCCGGCAGCCCGGGCGGCGTCGTTCGTGGCGACCACCACGACCGGTCGGCCGGACACGATCCCGCCGAGCGCCACGACCGAAGCATCCGCCCCAAGGCGCTCGCGCGCGCCGAGAGCGAGCTCTCGGACGTCGTCCGCCGAGGCGATCTCGCCGAGCGACAGAGCGGCCACCCGGTGCGCTCCGACCCGCACTGCGGAATCGGCGATCGCCGGAATCTGACCGGCGCGTTCCTTCGCCTCGAACTGGGCGATGCGCTTCTCGGCCGCCTTCAGGTTCGCCGCAAGGTCCGCGATGCGCTCCGAGAGCTGGTCGCGCGGCGTCTTCAGGGCGCTGGTGAGTTGAGAGACGAGCGCCCGCTCTGCGGCCAGTTCGCGGAACGCGTCCTGACCGACCAGAGCCTCGATACGGCGGTTGGATGCGCCCACCGAGGATTCTCCGACGACGCTGACGATGCCGATCTCGGCGCTGGTGTTCACGTGGGTGCCCGCGCACAGTTCGCGCGACCAGGGACCGCCGATGTCGACCATCCGCACGCGGTCGCCGTACTTCTCGCCGAACAGCGCCATGGCGCCGGCTTCCTTCGCCTCGTCGAGCGACATGATGCGCGTGGTGACCTCGAGCGCGTCCTGCACCGCGCGGTTCGTGATCTCCTCGATCTCGGTGCGCGTGTCTGCCGACAGCGCCTGAGACCAGGCGAAATCGAACCGCATGTAGCCGGCACGGTTCAGCGAACCGGACTGGGTCGCGGTCGGGCCGAGCGTGTCGCGGAGAGCCGCGTGCACGAGGTGCGTGGCGGAGTGCGCCTGCCGCGCGGCGCGCCGGTTCGCGGCATCCACGACCGTGGTCGCGGCGTCGTCGACCGAGACGCTGCCGCTGGCCACCTCGATCGTGTGGCTGATCAGGCCGGCGACGGGTCGCTGGACGTCGAGGACGTCGAGCACGAAGCCCGCACCCACGATGGTTCCCTTGTCGGCGACCTGGCCACCGGACTCGGCGTACAGAGTGGTCTCGGACAGCACGACCTCGGCGATCTGGCCTTCGACCGCCGTGCGGACGGGCTGGCCGTCGACGAGGATGCCGAGGATGCGGGACTCGACCTCGAGCTCGGTGTAGCCGTCGAATCCGGTCTCGCCGAGTGCGCGGAGCTCGCGGTAGACGGACACGTCGGCCAGTTGCCGTTTCCGGTTGCGGGCGTCCTCCTTGGCGCGGGTGCGCTGCTCGAGCATGAGCGAGTCGAACGCGGCGCGGTCGACGGAGAGCCCGGCTTCCTCCGCGACCTCGAGGGTCAGGTCGATGGGGAACCCGTACGTGTCGTGGAGAAGGAATGCCTCCGGGCCGCTGAGCGTCGCCCCGCCGCCCTTCTTCGTGTCGTCGAGCGCGAGATCGAGGATGGTCGAGCCCTGTGCGAGGGTGCGGCGGAACGTCTCCTCCTCGGCGAAGGCCGATGCCGACAGCGTCGACCAGTCCTTCTCGAGCACGGGGTACGCCGTCTTCATCGCATCCCGCGACGCGGTGAACAGCTCGGGGAAGGTCGGCTCGTCGACGCCGAGCAGCTTCATCGCGCGGACCGTGCGGCGCATCAGACGCCGCAGGATGTAGCCGCGGCCCTCGTTGGACGGACGGACGCCGTCGGAAAGCAGCATGAGAGAGGAGCGGACATGGTCGGCGATCACGCGGAAGCGCACGTCGTCCTCGTGCACGGCGCCGTAACGTCGGCCGGAGAGTTCGACGGCGCGGTCCAGGACCGGACGCACCTGATCGGTCTCGTACATGTTCTCGACGCCCTGCTTGAGGAACGCGACGCGCTCCAGGCCCATGCCGGTGTCGATATTCTTCTGGGGCAGCTCCCCCACGATGTCGAACTCAGTCTTGCCGCGGACGTTCTCGATGAAGTCCTGCATGAACACGAGGTTCCAGATCTCCAGGAACCGCGAGTCGTCGGCCGCGGGGCCGCCGTCCTTGCCGTAGGAGGGTCCTCGGTCGAAGAAGATCTCCGAGTCGGGACCGCCGGGACCGGGCTGTCCGGTGTTCCAGTAGTTGTCGGCCCGGCCGAGCCGCTGGATGCGCTCGGGCTTCAGGCCGATGATGTCGCGCCAGATCGCCTCGGCCTCGTCGTCGGTCTCATAGACCGTGACCCAGAGATCCTTCTCATCGAACCCGTAGCCGCCGTCGGATTCGGCGCTGGTGAGCAGTTCCCAGGCGTAGCGGATCGCGCCCTCTTTGAAGTAGTCGCCGAACGACCAGTTGCCCATCATCTGGAAGAAGGTGCCGTGACGCGCCGTCTTGCCGACCTCTTCGATGTCGTTCGTGCGGATGCACTTCTGCACGTCGGCGATCCGCGGGTGCGGCGCGGGCACCACCCCGGTGAGGTACGGGATGAACGGCACCATTCCGGCGACCGTGAACAGCAGCGAGGGGTCGTCGCTGACGAGGGAGGCCGAGGGGACGATGACGTGGTCGTTCTTCTCGAAGAAATCGAGATAGCGCTGCGCGATCTCCGCAGTATTCATGGAGGTAGTGAGGTCCTTGCGTGAAGGGGTGAAGAGGTCGCGCGAGTGCGCGCTGGATCAGTTGTTTCCGGGCTCCGTCAGGCGCGCCTGCTGCTCGCGGTACGCGTCGCCGAGGATGCCGGTGAACTCGTTGATCCGAGCGTCCACGTCGGCGAGGATGTCGTGGCCGCGCGGGTCCTTGTCCATGAAGTGGGCGGCGACGAACCCGCCGATCACACCGATGAGGAACCACAGCACAGTCTTCATGTCGTCATCCTTGCCCTTGGTCCGCGGAGACGCGGTGCCTCCATCGTAAGCGGAAACGACAAGAGGCGTCGGGTTGCCCCGACGCCTCTTGCCTTTACTTCTGGGTTGCTGCCCTTCGACAGGCTCAGGGAGCCCGTCTCGGATCAGCGAGCCGCGTAGTACTCGACGACGAGCTGCACTTCGCAGGTCACGGGGACCTCAGCGCGCTTCGGACGACGGACCAGGCGTGCCTGGAGCTTGTCGAGCTCGACCTCGAGGTAGCCCGGAACCGGGGGCAGAACCTCGGCGTGACCGCCGGCTGCTGCCACCTGGAAGGGCTCGGTGCCCTCGCTCTTGGCCTTGACGTGGATGAGCTGACCCGGCTTCACGCGGAACGACGGGCGGTCGACGAGCTGGCCGTCGACGAGGATGTGACGGTGCACGACGAGCTGGCGAGCCTGCGCGGTGGTGCGGGCGAAGCCCGAACGCACGACGAGGGCGTCGAGACGCATCTCGAGCAGCTCGACCAGGTTCTCACCGGTCAGGCCGTCCTGACGGCGCGCCTCGTTGAAGGTGTTGCGCATCTGCTTCTCGCGGATGCCGTACTGCTCGCGCAGACGCTGCTTCTCACGCAGACGGACGGCGTAGTCGCTGTCAGCCTTGCGCTTGGTGCGGCCGTGCTCGCCCGGAGCGTAGGGACGCTTCTCGAGGTAGCGGGCTGCCTTCGGGGTGAGCGCGATGCCGAGCGCGCGGGACAGGCGGACCTTGCGGCGGTCCTGGGACTTCGTGGTCACGAAGTTTTCCTTCCGATGACGTGGTCGCGTCTTTCACGACTCACGGACGTATCTCCCCCGCCGGCCCTTCCATGTGCACGCCGGGGCACGGAGGAAGGTGAGTGAGAGCGAGGGGATGCCCGAAAACTGTGTTTCGAGCCGATCAAGTCTAACAGATCCGAGGAGGTCTCCCCGGCAGAGGATCAGCGGTCGCCCAGGATCCGGCGGATCTTCTCGAGCCGGGCAGAGATGTCGCGCTCGGCACCGAGCTCCTTGGGCTCGTAGTAACGGCGTCCGTCGAGCTCATCTGGAAGGTACTGCTGCGGAACGACGCCGTACTCGCTGTCGTGCGAGTACACGTATCCCTTGCCGTGCCCGAGCCGCTTCGCCCCCGGGTAGTGCCCGTCGCGCAGGTGCACCGGCACCCGGCCGAAGCCTCCGGAGCGGATGTCGGCGATCGCCGCGTCGATCCCCTTGTACGCCGCGTTCGACTTCGCCGTGGTGGCGAGGTAGACCGTCGCCTCGGCCAACGGGATGCGACCCTCGGGCATGCCGATGAAGGCGACCGCGTCGGCGGCCGCCACGGCGATGACGAGTCCCTGCGGATCGGCGAGGCCGACGTCTTCCGACGCCGAGATGACGAGGCGACGGGCGATGAAACGAGGGTCCTCGCCGGCCTCGATCATCCTGGCGAGATAGTGCAGCGCGGCATCCGGATCGGACCCGCGGATGGACTTGATGAACGCGCTGATGACGTCGTAGTGCTCGTCGCCCTGCCGGTCGTAGCGCAGCAGAGCGCGATCCACCGCCTGCGCGACGTCGTCGGCGGTGACCTCGGGCAGCGAGGCGGAGTCGTCGTCTTCATCGGCGCCGTGGGACAGCGCGACCGCCGCACCGGCTTCGAGACCGGTGAGGGCGCGCCGCGCGTCTCCCGAAGCCAGGCGGATGAGCGCGCTTCGCGCCTCATCGGAGAGCACGACAGCGCCGTTCAGTCCGCGCGGGTCGGTCACCGCGCGATCGACGAGCACCCCGATGTCGTCATCGGTGAGCGCGTGCAGCGTGAGCAGCAGCGAACGCGACAGCAGCGGCGAGATCACCGAGAAGGAGGGGTTCTCTGTGGTGGCGGCGATCAGGATGACCCAGCCGTTCTCGACGCCTGGCAGCAGAGCATCCTGCTGCGCCTTCGTGAACCGGTGGATCTCGTCGAGGAAGAGGATCGTCGTCTGGCCGTAGAGATCGCGCTGCGTGATCGCCTCCTGCATCACCTCGCGGACATCCTTCACCCCTGCCGTGATAGCGGAGAGCTCCACGAAGCGCCGGCCGGAGGATCGGGCGATGGCCTGTGCCAGTGTCGTCTTGCCGGTGCCGGGCGGACCCCACAGGATGATGGAGACCGCGCCGGGCGACGTCGCATCGGGATCTGCCAGCGCCACGATCGGGGATCCGGCGCGCAGCAGATGCTGCTGGCCGGCGACCTCGGAGAGCGCCACCGGCCGCATCCGCACGGCGAGCGGTGTCTGCCCGGAGAGCAGCGCGGCGGCGGAAGTCATCCCCCCAGGCTAATGCGGGCGTGAGACGTTGGCGGCGGTAGGCTCACATGCGGCGCCCGCCGGGGCGCAGGGAGAGGCGGGAGCGGCATGGCCGGACGTGGTTCGAAGAACGATCAGCGGGCACGCACCGAGGCGGAACGCGCTCGCCTGTACGCGGCTCGCAGCGAGTGGCACCGGGGTCAGCAGCGCCGTCGGGTGCGGGACAACGTCGTGGCCGGTGTCGCCGGCGGAGTCCTCATCGCGGCCGTGATCGCCAGCCAGGTCGTGCACGCCCAGATCACCGCCCCCGAGCCCGAGCCGACGCAGAGCAGCACCCCGTCGCCGAGCGCGACGCCGGAGCAGACACCCGTGCCGATCCCCTCCGATACGCCCGCGGAGACCCCGGCCCCGTAGGTCTCCTACTCACACGGCGTCCAGGCTGTTGTGAGCGAATCGCTTCATGCGCGTAACGCGCCGGGTCCTTCCGGGAAACGCCGCTGAGTCAGGCTGAGCGCAGCCGAATCGTGGCTCTCTGTCCCTGTGGAGGTCTCCCATGTCCTACGTCAAACCCGCGGAACTCGTCACCCGCATGGTCGACGCCGGCGCCTACAAGCTGCAGATGTCGACCCGCGACACGCTGATCCGCTCGTTCATGGGCGCTGCTCTGCTCACGATCGCCGCCGCCTTCGCGGTCACGGTGTCGGTCAACACCGGTCAGCCGCTCCTGGGTGCGCTGCTCTTCCCGGTCGGCTTCGTGATGCTCTACCTGCTCGGATACGACCTCCTCACCGGCGTGTTCACGCTCACCCCGCTGGCCCTGCTAGACAAGCGCCCAGGGGCGACGGTCGGCGGGATGTTCCGCAACTGGGGACTGGTCTTCCTGGGCAACTTCGGCGGCGCCTTCATGGTCGCCGTCCTGATGGCGGTGTACTTCACGTACGGCTTCTCCACCGAGCCCAGCGCCGTCGGACTCGCGATCGGCGAGATCGGCCACGGCCGGACGGTCGGCTACGCCGATCACGGCGCAGCGGGCATGCTCACGCTGTTCATCCGCGGAGTGCTGTGCAACTGGCTGGTGTCCACGGGTGTGGTCATGGCGATGATCTCCGACAACGTGCTCGGGAAGATCGTGGCCATGTGGATGCCGATCATGCTCTTCTTCTACATGGGCTTCGAGCACTCGATCGTGAACATGTTCCTGTTCCCGTCGGGACTGCTCCTCGGCGCCGACTTCACGATCATGGACTACCTGATCTGGAACGAGATCCCCACCGTGGTCGGCAACCTCGTCGGCGGCCTGCTGTTCGTCGGGCTCCCCCTGTACCTCACGCACGGACGCCCCGCGACGCGCAGGAAGCGTGCGGCTGGCGCGGGCGTCCCGACCGCACAGGTCTCCGACGTGCAGGATGCGTCTGGACAGGAGCCGATGCCGAAGCAGACGGCCCCCGCTGACCGTGACGCCGAACCGGTCCACGCCGGCTGAACGCGGATCAGGGCCCGGCGAGATCTTCTCTCGCCGGGCCCTGTCGTCGTCACGGTCGGTCGCGACGAGTGCGCTTCAGTACTCGGTGACCGCGAGGCGATAGCCCCGCTTGACCACGGTCTGCACGAGGTCCGCTCCGCCCAGCGATTCACGCAGACGCGCCACCGCCACTTCAACGGCATGGCTGTTGCGGTCGCCGCCGGGAAGCACACGCCCGATCTCGGCGCGCGAGAGCACCCGCCCGCCGGCGATGAACAGGGCCTCGATGAGTCCCGCGGCGCTGCGCGAGAGCGGCAGAAAGCGTCCGTCGATCAAGACGCCACCGCTGCGCACCTCCAGACGACCGGCATCAGTCTGCAGCGACGGAGCATGTCCCCCGCCGAAGTGCGCGATCACGCAGCGCGCGAGCGATCCGAGACGTCCGCGGTCCGCGATCGATGTCTGCAGATCGGCGGCGTGCAATGGACCCGCTGTGATGGGGCCGACGGATGCGAGCAGCAGTCTTCCCGTCGCTGCTCGGCGGCGGATGTCGTCGAGCACCCCCGCCTCTTCCGCTACGGCGATCCAGGATGCCGCGCCGGGGGCGGAGGTGAACAGCACGGCGTCGGCTTCGCCCGCACCGGCTTGCAGAGCGGAACGCCGGACGACCGCGGGATCGGGCGGCGGGCCCCACCGGTACACGGTGACGCTGACCACATCGGCGCCGGCATCCGCGAGGAGGTCGTCGAGCCCGTCGGACCCGGCGCCGTGATGCTGCACGACGATCCGCTTCCCGCTGATGTCCGAGGCGAGCAGATACTCCCCCACCTCGGCTGAGGTCTCGGACTCCGCGACCCAGTCGGCGGTGAATCCGGCCTGCTGGATCGCTCCGTGCGCCTTCGGGCCGCGCGCGATGAACTGGGCACCCGCCAGGGCCGCATCCAGACGCTCATCGAAACCGTGCTCGTGCGCCGCATCCATCCAGCCGCGGAAGCCGACACCCGTCGTGACGACCACGATGTCGGGAGGGGATGCCATCAGCTGCTCGGTGCGCCGCATGAGCTCCGCGTCATCCGCGTTCGGGACGATGCTCAGCGCCGGGGCGCGGTGCACCTGCGCTCCGCGACGCTCGAGAGCCGTGGCGAGATCAGCCGAGCGTCTGTCGGCCGCGACGATGATGGTGCACCCGGCGAGTGCGGCGTCGAGCACCCGCGGTTCCGTGCCCCGTGGCTCTGTCACGCGGTGCTCTCGGCGAACAGTCCGGTGACCGGCAGCAGCAGTCCGGCCGCGGCGACGCCGCCGAAGACGATCACTGCGGGGTTCTGCACCTGAGCGGCATGAGCGTCGGCGACGACGTGCTCGAGCGTGCTCCGGATCGTACGCTGAGCGGCGCTGTGTCCGTTCTCGACGATCGCCACCGGCTGCTCGGCGGGGATGCCGTGTGCCAGCGCTGCGGCGGTGATGCGCGGGAGCGCGGCGACGCCCATCAGCACGACGGTGGTGACGGAGTCGTCCTTCATCGCAGCGAGAGTCGCATCAGCGATCTCGCCCTGGCCGTTCACGACGTGCAGAGCGGAGGCGACACCCCGGTGCGTCACGGGGATGCCTGCCGACTGAGGAACGGAGATCGCGCTGCTCACGCCGGGAGTCACATCCACCGGAACGCCGGCGGCCACGCAGGCGAGGACCTCTTCGCCACCGCGGCCGAGGACGAACGGATCTCCGCCTTTCAGGCGGACCACGCGCTTCCCGGCCCGCGCATGCTCGACGAGCAACGCATTGATCTCGTGCTGGGGCACCGGATGGTTCCCCGGGCTCTTGCCTACATCGATCACGAGCACGCCGGGACCGAGTTCGGCACGCAGTTCTGTTGCCGGTCCCAGGCGGTCCGCCACAACGACATCCGCTTCGGCGAGAAGCCTCCGCGCGCGGACGGTCATCAGGTCAGCCGGGCCCGGCCCGCCGCCGATCAGGTCGACGCGTCCGAGCAGACCTCGGCGGTGGCGTCGCACCGGCAGCCGGCCCGAGGTGAGCAGATCCGCGACGGCGTCGCGGATCTCCATGGAACGGCGGGGGTCGACGCCGAGCTCGCCGGTCACACCGATCACGACGTCGCCGGACGATGCCTGAGCAGTGAGGCGTGCCGAGCCGATGGTGCCGTCGGAGGCATCGATGCAGATGACGCGCCGGCGCTCGCACTGGGCGGCCACGGTGCGGTCGACCTCCTGGTCACCGGTCGCGGTGTGCACGATCCACGCACCGGTGACATCGCCGCGGCGGAAGCGTCGCTGGTGCCAGGTGACGGCGTGCTCTGCGACGAGCTCGCGCGTCTCCTCCGCCAGTTCCGGTGCGACGACGCGAACCAGAGCGCCGTCGGCGAGGAAACGGCGCAGCCGACGAGCCGTCACCGATCCTCCGCCGACCATCAGCACCTCCCGGCCGCGCAGGGACAGACCGAGCATCGTCGTCATGGCCGCGCCTTCGTCTCCACGTGCACCGCACCGTCGATCACCTGGACGCCCCACACGCGCAGCGCGGCATCCGGCTTGCCCTGCGTCTCGAGACAGATACCGGTGCGCAGGTCGAACACCTGCTTGTGCAGCGGCGAGGCGACCGTCGGCGCCTCTCCCCTGGTGCCGACGATGCCCCGTGAGATCACGTTCGCACCGCTGTACGGGTCGAGGTTGTCCACGGCGTGCACCGTGCCGTCCGGCAGCAGGAAGAGCGCCACCTGGTCGCCGTCGATGAGGGCGGCGCGGCCCCGTTCCACCTCGAGATCGTTGAGCGTGCATACTCGTACCATTGTCACATCGATCACCGTGCTCATCCTCGTCTGACCTCCAGTGCGGTGCCTGCGATGAGGACGCCGCCGGTGCGGCGCTCCTCGTTCGTCGCCGGGCGGATCTGTCCGCGCTCGGCCACGTAGGCGAGCGAAGGATCGGGGGTGTCCCCGGCGTTGACGAAGGAACGGAAGCGCTCGAGCTTCGCCGGGTCGCGGAGGGTCGCCGCCCACTCGTCCTCGTAGCGGTCGACGTGCCCAGCCATCGCCTCGTCGAGATCGGCGCAGATGCCGAGGCTGTCGTCGAAGATGACCGCCTTCAGGCCGTCGAGTCCGCCGTCCAGCTCCTCGCACCAGGGGGCGGTGCGCTGCAGGCGGTCGGCCGTGCGGATGTAGTACATGAAGAAGCGGTCGATCGCGCGGATCAGGCCCTCGTCGTCGAGATCGGTGGCGAGCAGCTCGGCGTGCCGGGGCGAGAAGCCGCCGTTGCCGCCGACGTACATGTTCCAGCCCGTCTCGGTCGCGATGACGCCGACGTCCTTCGAGCGCGCCTCGGCGCACTCCCTGGCGCAGCCCGACACTCCGACCTTCAGCTTGTGCGGTGCCCGCAGCCCGCGGTACCGCAGCTCCAGCCGGACGGCCATCCCCACCGAGTCCAGCACCCCGAACCGGCACCAGGTCGATCCGACGCACGACTTCACCGTGCGCAGGGACTTCCCGTAGGCATGGCCGGATTCGAAGCCCGCGTCGACCAGCCGGCCCCAGATCGCGGGAAGCTGCTCGATCCGGGCACCGAACATGTCGATGCGCTGTCCGCCGGTGATCTTCGTGTACAGCGCGAAGTCCTTGGCGATCTGCCCGATCGCGAGCAGGCCGTCCGGGGTCACCTCGCCGCCCGGCATCCGGGGCACCACCGAGTAGGTGCCGTCCTTCTGCATGTTGGCCATGACGTGGTCGTTCGTGTCCTGCAGCGTGGCGTTCTCGCCCTCGAGCACGTGGGCGCCGACGAGCACGGCCAGGATGCTGGCGATGGCCGGCTTGCAGATGTCGCAGCCACGGCCGTGGCCGAAGCGCTCGACGATCGAGCTGAAGGTGGTGAGCTGGGCGACCCGCACGGCGTCGAACAGCTGGCGCCGGGACATCTCGAAGTGCTCGCAGAGCGCGTTCGACACGGTCTGGCCGAGCTTGGTGAGCTCTTGTCCGACGACCTTCTTCACCATCAGCACGCAGGAGCCGCACGTGGCGCCGGCCTTCGTGCACCCCTTGACCGCTGCCGCGTCGGCGCAGCCCTCCTCGTGCACGGCCTGACGGATGCGGCCGGCGGTCACGTTGGAGCACGAGCAGACGACCGCCTCGTCGGGCAGCTCACCGCCGGGCGCTTCGACACCGCCCTCGGGCAGCAGATAGGCAGCAGGGTCCGCACCCAGCCGGGCTCCGACGAGAGGACGCAGTGAGCCGTAGGCCGCGGCATCGCCGACCAGGATGCCGCCGAGCAGCGTCTGCGCGTCGTCGGAGAGCACGAGCTTCTTGTACACGCCGGCGACCGGGTCGGCATAGACGACGTCGAGCGCGTTCGGCGTGGTGGCCATCGCGTCCCCGAAGCTCGCCACGTCGACACCGGAGAGCTTGAGCTTCGCCGACTCGTCGTAACCGGGGAAGGTCGCCTCCCCGCCGAGCAGCCGGGTCGCCGCGACCTCGGCCATCGCGTAGCCGGGGGCGACGAGACCGACGCAGCGCCCCTCGTAGTTCGCGACCTCGCCGATCGCGAGGATGTGCGCATCGGAGGTCGAGCAGCGCTCGTCGATGACGACGCCGCCACGCGGGTGCACCGCCAGTTCCGCGCCGCGCGCGAGTTCATCGCGCGGCCGCACACCGACCGTGAACACCACGACGTCGGCGCGGTGGAAGGATCCGTCCTGGAACTCGAGCGCGGTGACCGCTCCGGAGTCGTCCGGGTCGAGGCGCGTCGTGCGCGCCTCGGTGCGCACCGAGATGCCGCGTGCTTCGAGCAGGCGGCGCAGCATGCCGGCTCCGGCCGCATCCAGCTGGTTGGACATCAGCCGATCCGAGTACTGCACGACGGTCGCGTCGACGTCCATCCCCTGCAGCGCGCCGGCGGCCTCGAGGCCGAGCAGGCCGCCGCCGATCACGGCGCCGCGCAGCGGGCGGCCCAGCATCCGCTCCCGCTTCTGGACGAAGTCGCGCAGAGCCTGCACATCGTCCAGCGTCCGATACACGAAGCATCCGGGAAGATCGGCACCGTCCACCGCGACCCTCGCCGCGTACGACCCGGTCGCGAGCACCAGGGAGTCGTAGCTGAGCGTGCGCCGCGCCTTGGTCGAGACCGTCTTCGCGGCCCGATCGATGCGCGTGACCCGGTCGTCCGGGATGAGGCGGACCCGCGGGTCGTCGAAAACGGCGCGATCCAGCACCAGATCCTCCGCGGATGCTCCGGAGAAGAAGCCGGTCAGTCCGACCCGGTCGTAGGGATGCCGTCCTTCGTCGCCCACGACGGTCACCCGCAACAGCGCATCCGTGCGGGTGAGCAGGCTCTCCACGAAGCGGTGAGCCACCATTCCGGCTCCCACGACCAGGATCTCCTGCTGCGTGCTCGCGGTGTCGTTCATCATCGCTCCTGTCGACCGGGGGATATGTCGTGCTGGCGACGATAGGAGCGCGGTGTTTCCCGGACGTGACGAACTGTGTTTCGGCCGTCGAACGATCTCCTCACAATCCGGTGACGGTCGTGTGAACACGCGGGCCCTGCTCGCGGAGTCGTCACGTACTAGGCTGAACCTCGTCCTTTCCGCCTCCCGCGGGCTGACCGCGCAAGGAGAATCACTGTGTCTGCCAACGAGCCTTCGAAGCCGACTCCACCCGTTCCTGCTCCCCCGGCTGCTCCCCTGCCGCGGAAGATCCCGACACCGGCGGCCGTCGCCCCGGTGGCGCCGACCGCACCCGCCACCAGCGGTGCAGCCCAATGGGGCAGAGTCGCGGAGGACGGCACCGTCGAAGTGCGCGAGGGCGACGCCTGGCGCGTCGTGGGACAGTACCCGGACGGCACGCCGGAGGAGGCTCTCGCCTACTTCGTGCGCAAGTTCGACGACATCGCGTTCAAGGTGCACACGCTCGAGCAGCGCCACAAGGCCGGCGGCGCATCCGCCGGCGACCTGGTGAAGCAGGCCGGTCACCTCCTCGACGAGGCGACCGACGCCGCGGCCGTGGGCGACCTCGCCTCGCTGCGCGACCGGCTGAACGCACTGACCTCGTCGCTGTCGGAGGCGACGGCCCAGGAGGCGCAGCAGGCGAAGGAGCTCGTCGACCAGGCCGTGGCCGAGCGCACCGCCCTCGTGGAGCGCGCCGAGGAGATCGCCGCGCGCGACCTCACCAAGGTGCAGTGGAAGCAGGTCACCGCCGAACTCGGCGAGCTGTTCGACACCTGGCAGGCCCAGCAGCAGAACGGACCGCGTCTGTCCAAGGGCATCTCCCAGCAGCTCTGGAAGCGTTTCCGCGACGCTCGTGCCGTGGTCGACAAGCAGCGCCGCGCGTTCTACTCCGAACTCGACGACACGCACAAGGCCGCCCGTGACGTGAAGGCCCGCCTCGTCGAGCGCGCCGAGGCTCTGGCCCCGCGCGGCGTCGACGGCATCCCCTCCTACCGCACGCTCCTCGACGAGTGGAAGGCGGCGGGCCGCGCCGGACGCAAGGTCGACGACGCGCTGTGGGCGAAGTTCAAGGCAGCAGGTGACGCTCTCTACGCCGCGCGCAGCGAGCAGGCTGCAGCCGAGGAAGCCGAGTCCGCCCCGCGGATCGAAGAGCGCGAGGCGCTCCTCGAAGAGGCGAAGGCGGTCGCCGACGAGCCGAACATCAAGCGTGCTCGCGCCCTGCTCACCCGCATCCAGCGCCAGTGGGACGACGGCGGACGGATCTTCCCCCGCGAGAAGGAGCGCGCCCTGGACGACCGGCTGCGCGTGATCGAGCAGGCTCTCAAGGCCCGTGAGGACGTCGACTGGAAGAAGAACAACCCGACGACCACCGCGCGCGCGAACGACATGAGCTCGCAGCTCCTCGAGGCGATCGAGAAGCTCGAGAACGAGCTCGCTGCGGCGGAGAAGGCCGGCGACAAGAAGGCCATCAAGGAAGCGGCGGATGCTCTGGAGGCACGTCGCGCCTGGCTCAACGCCCTCGGTTCCTGACCCTTATCCACAGATCCTCTGCGGAAGATCCCCGCGCGGGGTGCGCTGCGCCACACTGGCGTGATGCACCCCGCGCTCTTCTATCTACCCGGTGACCGGCTCATGCAGCCGGAACTGAGCGCGGCACGGCTCGACGGCCACGTCGTCGAGATCGGCGAGGGTTACATCCCGGCGGATGTCGTCGAGGGGCCCGAGGCCAGGGCCGCGGGCCTCCGCTCGCTGATCCAGCCGGGGATGGCGGCGTCCGGCCCTTCCGCCGCCTGGATCCACGGTGCGGGAGACCGTCCGCCCGCACCCCATCACGCTCGCCGCGCCGTCGACCGGCGCCTGCGTGCCTCGGTGAGCGCCCGACTGGTCTTCCACGATTCGCCACTCGCAGCCGACGATGTCGTGCAGATCGGCGGGATGGCGGTGTCGGCGCCGTTGCGCACCATGATCGACCTCGCGCTCGGCATCCATCGCGAACCTGCGTTCGCCGCCTGGGCGACGGCACTCGCCGATGTCTCCCCCGCACTCGTCGTCGCCGCGGCGGAGGAGCTGCGGGCCCTCAACCGGGTACCGGGCACCCGCGCAGCCCTGAGCTGGCTGGCGCAGCAGGAGAGGGCGCCTACGACGTGGTGACGCGGTAGACGTCGTAGACCGCGTCGATGCGGCGGACCGCGTTGAGCACACGGTCGAGGTGCACCGCGTCGCCCATCTCGAAGACGAAGCGGCTGATCGCAAGACGCTCGTCCGTCGTCGAGACCGTCGCGGACAGGATGTTCACGTGATGCTCGCTCAGCACGCGCGTGACATCGGAGAGAAGACCCGATCGGTCCAGCGCCTCGACCTGGATGTGCACGCGGAACACGCTCTTCGTCGTCGGGGCCCAGGAGACCTCGACGAAGCGGTCCTGCTCGCCGCTGAGCGCCTTCACATTCACGCAGTCGGCGCGGTGCACCGATACACCGCTGCCACGGGTCACGAAGCCGACGATCGGGTCGCCGGGAACCGGGGTGCAGCACTTCGCGAGCTTCACCAGGATGTCGGCGGCCCCGCGGACGAGGATGCCCGAGTCGCCGGCGCGCGGCTCCCGAGTGGGGACGCTGCCCGGGAGATCGATCGCCCCAGTGGCGGTGTCGTTGTCGGCCACCAGCGCGGTGACCTTCTCGAGCACGGACTGGGTGGAGACGTGGCCCTCGCCGACAGCGGCGTACAGCGCCGAGACGTCTTCGTAGTGCAGCTGCTGGGCGACCTCCGCGAAGGAGTCCTGGCTCATCAGGCGCTGCAGAGGCAGGTTCTGCCGGCGCATCGCTCGGGCGATGGCCTCCTTGCCCTGCTCGATCGCCTCCTCGCGCCGTTCCTTGGTGAACCAGCCGCGGATCTTGTTGCGCGCCCTGGTGCTCTTGACGAAGCCCAGCCAGTCCTGGCTGGGGCCGGCATCCGGGTTCTTCGATGTGAAGACCTCGACGACGTCGCCGCTCTTCAGCTCGGACTCCAGCGGCACGAGGCGGCCGTTGACCTTCGCACCCATGGTGCGGTGACCGATCTCGGTGTGCACGGCATAGGCGAAGTCGACGGGACTCGCGTTCGCGGGCAGGCCGATGACGCGTCCCTTCGGCGTGAAGACGTAGACCTCTTTCGCGCCGATCTCGAAGCGCAGCGACTCGAGGAACTCACCGGGGTCAGCGGTCTCCGCCTGCCAGTCGGAGATGTGCGCCAGCCAGGCCATGTCCGCATCGGATGCGCGGACCTCGGTCTTGCCGCCGTTCATCCGCTCCTTGTACATCCAGTGCGCGGCGACGCCGTACTCGGCCTGGTGATGCATCTCGTTGGTGCGGATCTGGATCTCCACCGTCCGTCCCCCAGGGCCGATCACCGTCGTGTGCAGCGACTGGTAGAGATTGAACTTCGGCGTGGCGATGTAGTCCTTGAACCGCCCGGGAAGCGGGGTCCAGCGGGCGTGGATCGCACCGAGGACGGCGTAGCAGTCCCGCACGGAGCCGACCAGCACGCGGATGCCGATGAGGTCGTAGATGTCGTCGAACTCGCGGCCTCGCACGACCATCTTCTGGTACACCGAGTACAGCTGCTTCGGCCGGCCGACGACCTTGCCGCGGATGCGGAGGTCACGGAGATCCTCGTCGATCTCCTCGACGACCTTCTGGAGATACTGCTCGCGCTGCGGTGTGCGCTGCGCGATGAGACTGTGGATCTCGTTGTAGATCTTCGGATGCAGAACCGCGAAGGAGAGGTCCTCGAGTTCGGACTTGATGGCCTGGATACCGAGTCGATTCGCCAGGGGCGCGTAGATCTCGAGCGTCTCCTTGGCTTTCTTGGCCGCCTTCTCCGGGGGGACGAAGCCCCAGGTGCGCGCGTTGTGCAGCCGATCGGCGAGCTTGATCAGCAGCACCCTGATGTCCTTCGACATCGCTACGATCATCTTGCGCACCGTCTCGGCCTGGGCGCTCTCGCCGTACTTGACCTTGTCGAGCTTGGTGACGCCGTCGACGAGCATCGCGACCTCGTCGCCGAACTCGGCGGTGAGATCGGTGAGCGCGTAGCCGGTGTCCTCGACCGTGTCGTGCAGGAGGGCGGCGGCGACCGCGCGTGGACCGAGGCCCAGTTCGGCGAGGATCTGAGCCACGGCCAGCGGATGCGTGATGTACGGCTCGCCGCTCTGCCGCAGCTGGCCGCTGTGCTTCTCCTTGGCGACGGCGTACGCGCGTTCGATCACCGAGAAGTCACCGCGCGGGTGGTTCGCCCTGACGGTCCTGATCAGATTGTCGAGGTCGTTGACGCGGGAGGCGCGCGAGAAGATGCGGGGCACGAGTCGTCGCAGACTAGAGCCCTGCGCCGACGGGTTCGCCTCCGCCATCCATCACCTCCGGGTCAGACAATCTTACGCGCGCCTGCGGGGCCTCAGCCCCGCAGGCGAAAGCACTTCTAGGCGCCGACCGTGGCACGGCTCCGCGCGTCGAGGATCCGTGCGTCGCGCTCGGCGAGCTGCGGCTCCTTCTCACGGAACAGCGAGTACAGCGGGGCCGCGACGAACAGCGTCGAGTAGGTGGCGACGATGATGCCGACGAAGATCGACAGCGAGATGTCGGTGAGGGTCTCTGCTCCCAGCCAGAACGCGCCGATGAAGAGGATCGCGCCGACCGGGAGGGCGGCGACGACCGACGTGTTGATCGATCGGATCAGCGTCTGGTTGACGGCCAGGTTGACAGACTCGCCGAAAGTGCGGGAGCTGTTCTCACCGTCCTCCGTCGTGTTCTCGCGGATCTTGTCGAACACGACCGTGGTGTCGTACAGCGAGTACGCGAGGATCGTCAGGAATCCGATCACCGCGGCCGGCGAGATCTCGAAGCCCGCCAGCGCGTACACGCCGACCGTGATGACGAGCACGTCGAGCAGGCCGATGATGGCCGCAGCCGACATCTTCCAGGTGCGGAAGTAGATCGCGAGGATCAGGAAGGTCAGGGCGAGGAAGATCGCAAGACCCCAGAGCGACTGCCGGGTGACGTTCTCGCCCCAGGCGGGACCGATGAAGGATGAGGTGACGCTCTCGGCCTCCACCTTGTAGGCACCGGCGAGGGCGTTCGCGACCTGCTGCGTCTCCTCCGCGCTCATCTGGTCGGTCTGCACGCGGATGTCGGCGCCGCCGACGATGACGACCTTGGTGGTGGCCTCAGGCGACACGGAACGGACGGCATCGGTGGCCAGCTCCTGATCGGTGCTCTCCGGCGCGACGACGGTGAACTGCGATCCGCCGGTGAACTCGATCGAGAACTGGATCGGGCGGAACACCGGCACGAGGGCGGCGCCGGCGACGAGCACGATCGCGATGATGAACCACAGCCGCCGCCTGCCGACGAAGGGGAAGGAAGTCTTCCCCGAATACAGGTTGTTGCCGAACTCACTCATGGAAGCCATCAGGCGTCTCCCTCATTTCCGGAGCTCGAGGTTCTGTCGCCGGCGAGGGCATCGGCGCGTTTGCGTTCGGCGATCGTCTGCCGCCGCTCCGCCTCGCCACGGGAGCGGGCGTTCTTGGCAGCGCGGCCGGCGGCCGTGGTGGTCACCTCGCGGTACTGCGAGCGAGTGCGGTACACGGAGCCCAGCGCTTCCGGGTCGAGACCCGACAGGCGATGGCCGCCGCCGAAGAAACTGGTGCGTGCGAGCAGCTGCATCACCGGGTGGGTGAAGATCACGAAGATGAAGACGTCGATCAGGGTGGTGAGGCCGAGCGTGAACGCGAAGCCCTTCACCGTGGCGTCCGCCAGGATGTACAGCACGACGGCGGCGAGGATGTTGATCGACTTCGAGATGTAGATCGTGCGCTTGGCACGGCCCCATCCGTCTTCGACCGCCGACGTGATCGACTTGCCGTCGCGGAGCTCGTCACGGATGCGTTCGAAGTACACGATGAACGAGTCGGCCGTGAAGCCGATCGACACGATGAGGCCGGCGACACCGGCGAGCGAGAGCCGGAAGCCGAGTCGCCACGCGAGGATGCAGATGATCACGTAGGTGAGCACCGCCATCACGGCGATGGACGCGATGATCACCGTGCCGAGCGCCCGGTAGCTGATCAGCGAGT
This sequence comes from Microbacterium aurantiacum, assembly GCF_002872075.1. Classification (GTDB taxonomy): domain Bacteria; phylum Actinomycetota; class Actinomycetes; order Actinomycetales; family Microbacteriaceae; genus Microbacterium; species Microbacterium aurantiacum_A. The sequence continues at coordinate 428,164 of NZ_PGGU01000005.1, forward strand.
AGATCGCGACGAGTGCGAGCCCGATGAGGCCGGCGATCAGACCGATCTGCAGCTGCTGGGTGCCGAGCGTCGCCGAGATCGTGTCGGAGCTCTCCACCGTGAAGCTCAGGGGCAGGGCGCCGTACTTGAGCTGATCGGCGAGGGTTTTGGAGGTCTCCTGCGTGAAGCTGCCCGAGATGCTGGGGCGGCCGTCCTGGATGAGGCCGTTCATCCGCGGAGCGGAGATGACCGCGCCGTCGAGCACGAACGCGAACTGGTCACGCGGCGAGAGGCCGGCGATCCGGTTCTCGTTGAGACGCTGGCTGACCTTGCCGAATGCCTCGGTGCCCTTGCCGTCCATCGTCAGCTGCACGATCCAGGCGCCGGAGTCGGGTGCGCGTCCGCTGGTCGCGTCTTCGATGACGTCGCCGGTCAGTTCGACCGGGCCGAGGATGTACTTGAACTGGCCGGTGTCGTCGCAGGTGATGAGCGGCTGATCCTCCGGCGCGTTGGCCGGGTCCCCGGTCGGGTTGGCGCAGTCGTAGGCGAGGAACTCGGCGGTCAGCTTCGGCGTGGCCCATGCCAGATCGCTCGCGTCCGTGGGCTCCGGCGTCGGAACGGCGTTGAGCGACGGGTCGGGAGTCGGGTACGGCGTGCTGTTGCCGTCTTCGCCGACGAACTCGTTCGTGGCCTGGTTCGTGGCGATCACCGCCCGGAACTCGAGCTGGGCCGCGGCCTGGATGCGCTCACGGGTCTGCTCGTCCGCGACCCCGGGGATCTGGACGACGATGTTGCGTCCGCCCTCGGTGGTGATGTCGGCCTCGGCGACACCGGCGGCGTCGACGCGCTGCCGGATGATCGACGCGGCCTGATCCATCTGCTCCTGCGTGGGGGCCGAACCGTCTCCGGTGGCGGCTCCCAGGACGATCTGCGTGCCGCCCTGCAGGTCCAGCGCCAGTTCAGGTGTCCAGGAGCTCTTCTGGAACCCGTACACGCCGAGCGCGTTGACGCCGAAGAGGGCCGCCGTCACGAGAAGCAGGCCGAGGAGGACCCGCCAGGCGTGACGGACCGGAGAGGATGAAGCCACGTGAGTTCAGCTTTCTGAGTAGCCGGTTGTGCGATGCGGGAGCGGGCCGAGCGCGGCGCCGGGACTACTTCTTGTCGTCGGAGTCGTTGTCCAGGCGGGCGCGGGTCTCTTCGACCGTCTCGGCATCCGACGCCGTCGCGTCCTCGACGACGTCATCGCCGTCGACGTCTGCTTCTGCATCCTCGACGAGGGCGTCCTTGGGCTCGACGATCCGGAGGATGGCCTGGCTGTGCACCTCGATGACAGTGCCGGGAGCGATCTCCACCAGTGCGGGAGTGTCGAGGTCCTCGGGGTCGTACGCGACGATCGTGCCGAAGATGCCGCCCTGAAGGAGCACCTTCACGCCGGGAACGGTCTTGGTGGCCTTCTCCTCCTGCTCGGCCTTCATCTGCTTCGTGCGCTTGCGCGTGTTGAAGATCATGAAGACGAGGAGGACGGCAAGAAGGCCGAAGAGGAGGAATTCCATGGGCATGGAGAAGCGCCTTTCTCAGGTGCACGCGCCAGCCTTTGGGCGCACAAGGGGTATCGGGGGGAAGTCTTCAGCGATTATAGGTCATCGAGGCGCAGCGCCCCGTCCGGATGGGGCACGCCGAGGTGCGCGTACGCCTCCGGCATGGCGATCCGTCCCCGCGGCGTGCGTCCGAGGAATCCGATCCGGACGAGATACGGCTCGACGACGCTCTCGACCGTCTCGCCCTCCTCGCCGACCGCGACCGCGAGCGTGCTGAGTCCCACCGGTCCACCGCGGAAGCGGCGCACCAGAGCTTCCAGAACCGCCCGGTCGAGGCGGTCGAGGCCGATCGAGTCGACGTCGTAGAGCTCGAGAGCGGCCCGTACGTCGCCGAGCGAGGCCTCCGCGCCCTTGCCGTGCACGAGGGCGTAGTCGCGCACCCGGCGCAGCAGCCGATTGGCGATACGGGGCGTGCCGCGCGAGCGGCGGGCGATCTCTGACAGCGAATCCGAGGGCAGTTCCACGCCGAGCACCGCCGACGAACGGGCGATCACCCGTTCGAGCTCCGGCTCGTCGTAGAACTCGAGATGGCCGGTGAACCCGAAGCGGTCACGCAGCGGGTTCGGCAGCAGACCGGATCGGGTGGTCGCGCCGACCAGGGTGAACGGCGACAGTTCGAGCGGGATGCTGGTCGCACCCGCGCCCTTGCCGACCATGATGTCGATGCGGAAGTCCTCCATCGCGAGATAGAGCATCTCCTCGGCGGAACGCGCCATCCGGTGGATCTCGTCGATGAAGAGCACCTCGCCGGGGACGAGGCTCGACAGCAGCGCCGCGAGGTCTCCGGCGTGCTGGATCGCCGGTCCGCTGGAGAGTCGCAGCGGACGCTGGCTCTCGTGCGCGATGATCATCGCGAGCGTGGTCTTGCCGAGACCTGGAGGCCCGGCGAGCAGGATGTGATCGGCGGTGCGGCTCTGCATGCGCGCCGCCTCGAGCAGCAGTTCCAGCTGACCGCGCACCTTCTGCTGGCCGACGAACTCGCCGAGACTGGTCGGACGCAGGGCGCCTTCGATCGCCAGTTCGACCTCGTCGACCGGCTCCGCTGCTTCGCGGGCGTCAGCCACGCTTCTGACCCCCCTGTGCAGGCCCGAGCAGGGCGAGCGTGCGCCGGAGCAGCGCGGCGACGGAGCCGCGTTCAGCCTCCGTCGCATCCGCGACCGTCTGCGTCGCCGCTTCCGTCGCGACCTTCTCCGACCAGCCGAGTCCGACGAGCGCTGCCGCCACCTGGGTGGCGACGTCGGCCGGACCCACCGCGACCGGCTTCGAGGCGGTGCCGATCGACCGCACCTTGCCCGCGAGCTGCAGGACGATGAGCTTGGCCGTCTTCGGCCCGATGCCGGAGACGCGGCGGAATGGCGCGTCGTCTTCGGCGGTGACCGCCTCGGCGATCTGATCGACCGTCAGATGCGAGAGCACACCGAGCGCGGACTTCGGCCCGACGCCGGTGACGCCGATGAGCAGTCCGAAGACCTCCAGTTCGCTCCGATCGGCGAACCCGAAGAGCGACAGGGCGTCCTCGCGGACGATGAGGCTCGTGTGCAGGAGCAGGCGCTCCCCGATGTTCGCGGTGTGCGCGACATCGCCGGGCACCGCCACGGCGAATCCGACGCCGCCGACATCGAGGACGACCTGATCGGGTGTCGTGTGCAGGACGACACCGTGCAGCGAGGAGATCATTGCTTCAGCCTATGGCGTGGATCGTAGATATGTTCGAGCGACACGCTCCGCGTCGGCCCAGGCGCGCTGGGCGGGAGTGAGCACGCCCTGCTCCGAACCCGCGCTGCTCCCCCGCCGCCACGCATGGCACAGGGCGATCGCGAGGGCGTCCGCGGCGTCAGGCGGCTGCGGCGGGGCGTCGAGGCGCAGGATGCGGGCGATCATCGCCTGCACCTGGCGCTTGTCGGCGGAACCGTAGCCGGTCACAGCAGCCTTGACCTCGCTGGGCGTGTGCGTCGCCGCGGGAAGCCCCGCCTCGGCGGCCAGGAGGAGCGCCACTCCGCTCGCCTGGGCTGTGCCCATCACCGTGTGGGTGTTCTGCTGGGCGAAGACACGTTCCACGGCCACCGCATCCGGCTCATGCGCCGCGATGACCTCGCGGATCCCCGCTGCGATGATCGCGAGACGCTCACCGATCGGCGCGTCCGGTGATGATCGGATCACGCCGACATGCACCAGCGTGCCCCGCCGTGTCCGGTCGACGTCGACGACGCCGACACCGCACCGGGTGAGGCCGGGGTCGATGCCGAGCACGCGCAGCGAGGAGGAGGTCACTCCCCCAGGCTATGCGCGGTGAAGGAGATCGAGCGCAGCCACGCTGGGTCCCTGAACCCGTCGAAGGCTACTCGTCGTTCTCGAGCTCGGCCTGCACCTCGGCGGTCAGATCGAAGTTGCTGAACACGTTCTGCACGTCGTCGCTGTCTTCGAGCGCGTCGATCAGCCGGAAGATCTTGCGCGCGGTGTCGGCGTCGACCTCGACCTTGAGGTTCGGCACGAACTCGACGTCGGCCGACTCGTACTCGATGCCCGCTTCCTGCAGCGCGGTGCGGACGGCGACCAGGTCGGACGCCTCGGTGATGACCGCGAAGCCGTCGCCGTGCGGCTCGACCTCTTCGGCGCCCGCCTCGAGGACCGCCATCATCAGGTCATCCTCGGTGGTGTTCTCCGAGCCGACCACGATGACGCCCTTGCGCGTGAAGTTGTACGCCACGCTGCCCGGGTCGGCGAGGTTGCCGCCGTTGCGGCTGAGTGCGGTGCGCACCTCGGCTGCTGCACGGTTCTTGTTGTCGGTCAGACACTCGATCATGAGGGCGACGCCGTTGGGTCCGTAGCCTTCGTACATGATCGACAGGTACTCGACGGACTCGCCGCCGATGCCGGCGCCGCGCTTGACCGCGCGGTCGATGTTGTCCTTCGGGACGGAGGTCTTCTTCGCCTTGAGGATGGCGTCGAACAGCGTCGGGTTGCCCTGAAGGTCGGCTCCGCCGAGCTTCGCCGCGACCTCGATGTTCTTGATGAGCTTCGCCCACGACTTCGCACGGCGCGAGTCGATGATCGCCTTCTTGTGCTTGGTCGTCGCCCACTTGGAATGCCCGGACATAGTTCTCCGCTCGTCGTCCCGCCCCGCCTGTAACGCAGGGCGTCGACCATTCTATAGAACGGCCGCCTCTCGCACCGGAAGTCCTTGTCCGGCGAGGGGCGGAGTGGAAGACTTCGCGCATGGACGATCGGGAGCGTGCTCTCGACGCCGCTCACCGGCATGCAGCGGAGTTCCTTCGGACTCTGGATGACCGGCCGGTGTGGCCGCGCGCGAGCCTGGACGACATGATGGCGACGTTCGGCGGTGATCTCGCCGACGAGGGCGCCGATCCTGCATCCGTCATCGACGAGATGGCACGCGGAGCGGACCCGGGACTCGTGGCCATCCCCGGCGGGCGGTTCTTCGGGTTCGTGATCGGCGCCACCCAGCCGGCCGCCCTCGCCGCGGACTGGCTCGTGTCCGCCTGGGACCAGAACTCCGGTTCGTCGACGCTGACCCCGACGACGGTCGCGATGGAGCGGGTCGCCGGGCAGTGGATGCTCGACCTGCTCGGGCTCCCCGCATCAGCGAGCGTCGGCTTCGTCACCGGCGGGCAGCTCGCGAACTTCACCTGCCTCGCCACCGCCCGCAATGCCGTGCTGAGGCGTGCGGGATGGGATCTCGCCGAACGCGGGCTGCGAAACGCGCCCCCGGTGACGTTCGTCGTCGGGGCGGATCGGCACGGCTCGATCGATCGCGCCGCCCGATTCCTCGGGATCGGACGCTCCGAGACCACGATCGTCGACTCCGATGAGCAGGGAAGAATGCGGGCGGATGCGCTGGAGGCAGCGCTCGCAGGAGTCGATGGCCCTCTGATCGTCTGCCTCCAGGCCGGAGAAGTGCACACCGGCGCATTCGACGACTTCCGCGCCCTCATACCGCTCGCGCGGCGCCACGGAGCCTGGGTGCACGTGGACGGCGCCTTCGGACTGTGGGCTGCGGCGTCCGACTCGCTTCGCCGCCTGACACGCGGGATGGAGGAGGCGGATTCCTGGGCCACGGATGCCCACAAGACACTCAACGTCCCCTACGACTGCGGCATGGCGATCGTCCGCGACCCGGCCGATTCGATCGCGGCCTTCCGCACCGGCGGCGATTACCTCATCTACTCGGGTCTCGACCCCTGGGACGTCACACCGGAGCTGTCACGTCGCGCACGAGGAGTGCCGGCCTGGGCGGCATTGCGCTCCCTCGGACGCGTCGGAGTCGCCCGGCTCATCGACCGACTGCACTCGAACGCCGTCCGGATGGCTGCGGGTCTCGCGTCCGTCGACGGCATCGAGATCATCAACGACGTCGACTACACCCAGGTGATGTTCTGCCTGGCCTCCGATGCCGCCACCCGGGCTCTGGGGGACGCCATCCTCGCCGAGGGGACGGCGGCGGTGACCGGCGCCGAGTGGCGCGGGCGGGCGACGCTCCGCTGCTCCATGTCGTCCTGGGCGACGACGGACGACGACATCGACCGCACGATCGCGGCATTCCGGAAACTCGTCGAAGGCTGAGACGACCAGACGGATCAGCTGCGGGATGCGACCCGATCCAGGAAGCGCTCGTGGAAACGCGACTCCCCAGTGATCTCGGGATGGAAGCTGAGTCCGAGCAGGTTTCCTTGCTCCACGGCGACGACACGTCCGTCCGGCAGCGCAGCGAGCACCTCGGCTCCGGGGCCCACCGCCTCGACGACGGGACCGCGGATGAAGGCGACCTTCACCGGAGCGGCACCGATCGCCGGCACATCGAGATCCGCCTCGAACGACTCGACCTGTCGCCCGAACGCGTTCCGGCGCACGGTGACGTCGAGCCCCCCGAAGGATTCCTGACCGTCGATCGCGTCCACGAGCCGGTCCGCGAGCATGATGAGCCCGGCGCAGGTGCCCAGCATCGGCATCCCCGCAGCGATCGCGGCTCGGATCGGCTCCTGCATTCCGAACATCCGGGAGAGCTTGTCGATGACGCTCGACTCCCCGCCGGGGATGACCAGCCCGTCGACGGCCGCTAGCTCCTCGGGCCGGCGGACGAGGCGCACCTCGGCGCCGAGTCCGGTGAGCAGGGCGGCGTGCTCGCGCACGTCGCCCTGCAGCGCCAGAACTCCGACCAGAGGGGCTTTCGGGTTACCAGCCACGCTCGGACAGGCGGTGCGGTGCCGGAAGGTCGGTCACGTTGATGCCGACCATCGCCTCGCCGAGTCCGCGGGAGACCTCGGCGACGATCTTGGCGTCGTCGAAGAACGTGGTCGCCTTGACGATCGCCTTCGCACGCTCGGCCGGGTTGCCCGACTTGAAGATGCCCGAGCCGACGAACACGCCGTCGGCTCCCAGCTGCATCATCATCGCCGCGTCCGCCGGGGTGGCGACGCCGCCCGCGACGAAGAGCACGACGGGAAGCTGTCCGGTCTCGGCGATCTCGGCGACGAGGTCGTACGGCGCCTGCAGCTCCTTCGCTGCGACGAACAGCTCGTCCTTGGTCATCGAGCGGAGCACGTTGATCTCGCTCTTGATCTTGCGGATGTGCTTGGTGGCCTCGGAGACGTCGCCGGTGCCGGCCTCGCCCTTGGAGCGGATCATCGCCGCGCCCTCGTTGATGCGGCGCAGGGCCTCGCCGAGGTTGGTGGCGCCGCAGACGAACGGCACGGTGAAGCCGAACTTGTCGATGTGGTTGACGTAGTCGGCGGGCGACAGCACCTCGGACTCGTCGATGTAGTCGACGCCGAGCTCCTGCAGCACCTGCGCCTCGACGAAGTGGCCGATGCGGGCCTTGGCCATCACCGGGATCGAGACGGCATCGATGATGCTGTCGATCATGTCGGGGTCGCTCATGCGGGAGACGCCGCCCTGGGCACGGATGTCGGCGGGCACACGCTCGAGAGCCATGACGGCGACGGCGCCGGCATCCTCGGCGATCTTGGCCTGATCGGCGGTGACGACGTCCATGATGACGCCGCCCTTGAGCATCTCGGCGAGGCCGCGCTTCACGCGTGCGGATCCGGTGGTCGGAGCAGTGTCAGTCATTGCGGTCCTCTCGGGTGAACCAATGAAGTGGTTTGATCTATGTCAAAAGATAGCACCGCTTCGGACAATCTAGACTCGGGATGACGAGGGGTGACATGGACCACGAGATCACGGGCTCGACCGCGGCCGACATCGCCGCCAGCGTGCGCGGACTGAGGGAACGCGGTGCGCTGCGTCCGGGCAGTCCGCTGCCGCCGGTCCGCGAGCTCGCGGCGACACTCGGAGTGAACCGCAACACCGCCGTCGCCGCATACCGGCAGCTGGCCCAGGCGGGGCTCGTGATCTCCCGCGGGCGCGCCGGCACGGTGATCGCCGGCGTCGATACCGTCGCCCAGGAGGGCTACGCCGCCGACACCGTGCTGCGCGATGTCGGCACCGGCAACCCGGATGCCCGGCTCATCCCCGATCCCTCCCCCGCCCTGGCAACGGTCGCCGGACGCCCCGTGCTCTACGGCGAGCCCGTCATCGACAGTGCGCTCGAGACCTGGGCACGGAACTGGGTGGCGTCCGACCTCGGCGAGGCCGACTTCCGGATCACCATCACCAGTGGTGCGGTGGATGCGGTCGAACGCCTTCTCGCCCAGGCGCTGATGCGCGACGACGCCGTGGCGCTCGAGGATCCCTGCTTCCTCGCGAGCATCCACACCGTGCGCCTCGGCGGCTACCGCGCGGTCGCGGTCCCCGTGGATGACGAGGGGATGACCGTCGACGGACTGCGGAACGCGCTGGATGCCGGCATCCGTGCGGTGATCTGCACCCCGCGAGCCCAGAACCCGACGGGCGCCAGCCTGTCCGCACAGCGCGCCGCCGACCTGCGGGCAGTGCTCGCGGATCACCCCTACGTGCTCATCATCGAGGACGACCACTTCTCGATGCTGTCCCAGCGCCCCTACGAGTCCCTGATCGGCCCAGGTCATCGCCGGTACGCACTCGTGCGGTCGGTGTCGAAATTCCTCGGCCCCGACATGTGCCTCGCGGTCGCCGGGACAGACCCCGAGACGGCCGAGCGGCTGGCGATGCGACTGAGCCCGGGCACGACCTGGGTGAGTCACCTGCTGCAGCGGCTCACCCTGGCACAGGTCACGGATGCCGACGTCACCGCGCGCATCGCCACCGCCGGCCGCCACTACGCCGAACGCAACGAGGCCTTCGCCGAACGGTTGCGTGCGCTCGGCCTCCGCGTCCCTTCCATGGACGGCCTGAGCCTCTGGGTCGAGCTTCCGCAGCCGGCGAGGCTCGTGTCGGAGCGCCTCATGCGCCGCGGCTGGCTGGTGCGCACCGGCGACGACTTCGCCCTCGACGACCGCGCAGAACCGTCACGCCACATCCGGCTGACCGTGCATGACCTGTCCGACGACGACGCGGAGACGCTCGTGGCCGACCTGGCGGCGGCGATCCGCTGACCGGAGCAGACGCCATCTGGTGGCAGGATCGAGGGATGAAGATCCTCTCCATCCAGTCGGCCGTCGCCTACGGCCACGTCGGCAATTCGGCCGCTGTGTTCCCGCTGCAGCGCATCGGCGTGGAAGTACTGCCCGTATACACGGTGAACTTCTCGAACCACACCGGCTACGGCGCCTGGCGCGGCCCGCTGATCGCACCGGACGACGTCCGCGAGGTCATCACCGGCATCGAGGAGCGCGGGGTCTTCGGACAGATCGATGCCGTGCTCTCCGGGTACCAGGGCGGCGAGGGCATCGGCGACGTGATCATCGACGCCGTCGCGCGCGTCAAGGCCGCGAACCCGGATGCCGTGTACGCGTGCGATCCGGTGATGGGCAATGCGAAGTCCGGATGCTTCGTCGCCCCGGCCATCCCTGTGCTGCTGCGGGAGCGGGTCGTTCCCGTCGCCGACATCATCACGCCGAACCAGTTCGAGCTCGGCTTCCTCACCGAGACCGACCCGGACACGCTCGAATCCACCCTCGCCTCCGCCGACCTCGCGCGGGCGATGGGGCCGCGCACGGTCCTCGTCACGAGCGTCGAGCGCCCCGATCGCGAAGAGGGCACGATCGAGATGCTCGCCGTCGACGATCACGGCGCGTGGATCGTGCAGACGCCGCATCTGCCGATGAAGGCGAACGGGTCAGGCGACGTCACAGCAGCGCTGTTCACGGCGCACTACGTGCAGACCGGCAGCGCGCAGACGGCGCTCGAGCGCACGGCATCCAGCGTCTACGACCTGCTGAAGGCGACGCTCGAGTCGGGCGAGCGGGAGCTGCAGCTCGTCGAGGCGCAGGAGTTCTACGCGAACCCGCGCCTCCAGTTCACCGCCCGTCAGGTGCGCTGACGTTGCTTCGGCCAGGCCGCGGCCACCGCGTGCCGCACGTCGCCGAGCAGCTGGGGCAGTGCCTTGGTCTTCGCGATGATCGGGAAGAAGTTCGCGTCCGACGTCCATCGCGGCACCACGTGCTGGTGCAGGTGCGCGTCGACACCGGCTCCGGCGACCGCACCCTGGTTCATGCCGAGGTTGAATCCGTCGCAGCGCGACACCTGGGCGAGCACCCGCATCGCGGTCTGCGTCAGCGCGCCGATCTCGGCGACCTCTTCCGGCGTCGCCTGGTCGTACGTCGCGACATGCCGGTACGGGCAGACGAGCAGATGACCCGAGTTGTACGGGAACAGGTTCAGCAGCACGTAGGCCGTCTGGCCGCGGGCGACGATGAGACGGTCGATGTCGTCGTGCTTCGGCGCCTCGCAGAACGGGCACTCCTCGCGCAGCGGCTCCGGACCCGCCTGGATGTACGCCATCCGGTGCGGGGTCCACAGCCGCTGGAACTCATCCGGCACACCCGCGAGGTGTGCGGAATCCTCCAGCGACTGCTGCTCCGGTGCGTCGGTCACGCCAGATCTCCTGCTGTCTGCACGAGCGTGTGCGCATCGATGGCGGCACGGATGCGGTTCACGGCATCCGCGATCGGCACGCCGTTCTCCTGGGTGCCGTCGCGGTAGCGGAACGAGACGGTGCCGGCATTCCGGTCCTGCTCCCCCGCGATCAGCAGCAGCGGGACCTTGCCCGTGGTGTGCGTGCGGATCTTCTTCTGCATCCGGTCGTCGGAGACGTCGAGCTCCGCGCGAACGCCGTGGGATCGCAGGGTGGTGATGACGTCACCGAGGTAGTCGGCGTAGTCGTCGGCGATCGGGATGCCGACCACCTGCAGGGGTGAGAGCCACACCGGGAAGTCGCCGGCATAGTGCTCGAGCAGGATGGCGAAGAAACGCTCGATCGATCCGAACAGCGCACGGTGGATCATGATCGGACGCTTCTTGTGACCGTCCTTGTCCATGAACTCGAGGTCGAAGCGCTCCGGCAGGTTCGGATCGACCTGAACCGTCGAGAGCTGCCACACGCGGCCGATGGCGTCGCGCGTCTTGAGATCGATCTTGGGGCCGTAGAAGGCGGCCTCGCCGGGGACCTCGGTGAGTTTCAGACCGGATGCCACGGCGACGCGTCGCAGAGCATCCGTCGACGACTCCCAGAACTCGTCCGAGCCGATCCACTTCGACTTCTCGTCGTCCTTCATCGAGAGCTCCAGCTCGAAGTCGGTCAGGCCGAAGTCGCGGAGCATCGACAGGATGAACTCGAGGACCTTGGCGACCTCGCCCTCCAGCTGATCCGGGGTGACGAAGAGGTGCGAGTCGTCCTGAGTGAAGCCGCGCACGCGGGTGAGGCCGTGCAGGGCGCCGGAGAGCTCGTTGCGGTAGACAGTGCCGTTCTCCGCGAAGCGCAGGGGCAGGTCGCGGTAGCTGCGCGCACGCTCCTTGTAGATCAGGATGTGCATCGGGCAGTTCATGGGCTTCAGGTAGTAGTCCTGGCCCTGCTTGGTGATCTCGCCGTTCTCGTCGCGCTCCTCGTCCATGACGATCGGGGGGAACATGCCCTCCTTGTAGGTGATGAGGTGGTTCGAGGTGAGGAAGAGGTCTTCCTTCGAGATGTGCGGCGTGTACACGTAGGTGTAGCCGCCCTCGATGTGGCGCTTGCGGGCGTGCTGCTCCATCTCGCCGCGGATCATGCCGCCGCGCGGGTGCCAGACGCTGAGGCCCGAGCCGATCTCCTCCGGGAAGGAGAACAGGTCGAGCTCTTTGCCCAGGCGTCGGTGGTCGCGCTTCGCGGCTTCCTCCAGGCGGTGCTGGTACTCGCGCAGTTCGTCCTTCGACGGCCACGCGGTGCCGTAGATGCGCTGCAGCTGCGGGTTCTTCTCGCTGCCGCGCCAGTAGGCGGCGGCGATGCGGGTGAGGTCCCAGCCGTTGCCGATCATGCGGGTGCTGGGCAGGTGCGGACCGCGGCAGAGGTCCTTCCAGACCACCTCGCCGTCGCGCGTCGTGTTGTCGTAGATGGTGAGTTCGCCCGCGCCGACCTCGACGGATGCACCCTCCGCCGCTTCCTTGCCGCCCTTGAGCCCGATCAGCTCGAGCTTGAACGGCTCGTCGGCGAGTTCGGCACGCGCCTCGTCGTCGGTGACGACACGACGGACGAAGCGCTGGCCCTCACGGACGATGCGCTGCATCTCCTTGGTGATGGCCTTGAGGTCTTCGGGCGTGAACGGCTGCTCGACGCCGAAGTCGTAGTAGAAGCCGTCGGTGATCGGCGGGCCGATGCCGAGGTTCGCCTGCGGGTGGATCCGCTGCACCGCCTGCGCGAGCACATGCGCCGCTGAGTGGCGGAGGATGTTCAGGCCGTCGGGGCTGTCGATCGTGACCGGCTCGACCTCGTCGGTGTCGGTCACGGTCGTGGCGAGATCCTTGAGATCGCCGTTGACGCGCATCGCGACGACGTTTCGGTCAGTGAACAGGGCGAAGCCGTCATTCGGCCGGGCGTTTTCAGGCACAGAAACTCTCCATCTGGGTCGCTACCCAGGTTACTCGCATGACCACGCCGTCCAGACCGTCGCGCATGCGCTTCCGAGGCATGCGGGAGAGGTCAGCGCTGAATCAGATCCCCCGAACCCGAGATCTTCTTCGTGACATGTGGGTCGCCGCTGTACGCGATCTCGCCGCTGCCGTCGATCACGGCATCCAGAGTGCCGGAGACCTGCATGTCGGCCATGGCCGAACCTTGAAGGACGATCTTGGCATCGGCGCTCTCGAGGTCGGGAGCGTCGTAGTCACCGGAACCACGCAGCTCGATGTCCTGGTCCGACGCGCTCCCGTCGATGCTGACGCCGCCGGAACCGTCCAGACGCATGGTCAGATCAGCGGTGACGGCATCGGCGACCGTGATCGAGCCGGATCCGTCGACGGTGAGATCAAGGGTCTGGGCGTCGATCCCCGACGCATCGATGCTCCCCGATCCCTTCACGACGATGGTGGGATCGACGGCTCCCGTGAAGTCGGCCTCCGCATCACCGGAGCCGAGTACCGTCAGCGAGGTGAGCGACGTCACCGTGAGGTCGTAGCGGATCTCGCCGGCGTACGAGAGCGGCTCGCGCTCGGTCGCGAGCCGGAGAACCCCGGCGTCGACATCCGCAGTCAGAAGATCGATGACTTTCTCCCCCGCCGTGATCGTCAGAGAGGGAGCTTCGCCGAGCGTGACTCGCAGGCTGCCGCCCGTTTCGAGCTCAACGGAGTCGACGTCCGTGATCGTGCGCTGCTGGGTGGTCTTCGGTCCCGCGTCGAGCGAGGCGCAACCGCTCAGCGCCGCACCGGCGAGGAGGAAGACTGCGGACAGGGCGAGAAGTCGTGGTCGCATGGCTTCAGCCTATTTTCGAGGCAGGGCCCACGACAGCTACCGCGGTGGTGATGTGCACCCGTACCCGGGTATGAGCTCCCCCGCGGCCGGGTGGGCGTCATTCTGAGGAGTACACGAACTCGTGCGAGGCATCCACGATCCGCCGCACGCTGACCGCCGCCGCGTAGGCGTAGGCACGCGAATAGGCGGGAGCACCGGCTGGAGCCGCGAGCCGATCTAGCTCCTGAACGGAGCGGTCGAGCGCATCTCCGGCGGCGGCGAGCCGTTCACCGACCGCCTCGTCTCCGGCGGGGGCGGCGACCACGTCTGCGCTCGCTCGCGCCGCCTCGGCAAGGGAGTGCGCGATCGCGCGGTCCGCTGCCGGGCCTTCATCCCGCGCACGAACGAGCATGTCGGCAAGGTCGATCGTCGCTCGCGTCGTGCGTTCCAGCGCGAGAAGCCGGCGCGCGTTCAGCTGTCTGTCGGCGCTTCGCCCGCGGCTTCTCGGGTTCGCCCTACTGCTCTCCTCGGCGACGCGTACCTCGTCCTTCGTCTGCGCCAGCAGCGAGGCCAACCGATCTGCAGAGTCGCGGAATGCCTCGCCGTCGATCTCGCCGTTCTCGAGCGCCCCGGCGACGTCGCGCAGCACGTCGGATACGGCGTTCCTCAGGGCAGTGAGTTGATCTGACGCTCTGCCGAGGAACAGTGGCGGGATGACGATGAGGTTCATCAGAATGCCGATGACCACGCCGAACGCCGTCGTCATCAGATACGACAGCGAGAATTCATCCGCATCCCGGCCGCCGAGAAGGAGCACGAACAGGCCCGCGATCGCGACCCAATCGCGCCCTGCTCCCAGCCGGCGGATTCCCCCGAGGACGATGCCGATGGCGATGACCGCCGCGATCCCCACGACCGCCGGCACTCCCACGCGGACCAGTGACAGTGCCCCCAGTCCCAACAGGATGCCGATTCCGAGACCGGCGAGGGATTGCGCGCCGGCGCGGGCAGAGCCGACCACCGTCGGGTGCATGCTGATGAGCACACCGAGCGGCGCGTAGTAGGAGTACTCGCTGGCGGCGAATGGCACGTACGGTGCAAGCAACCAGGCGATGGATGCAGCGATCGCAGCCTTCGCCGCGAGGATCAACCGCTCGCCTCGGACCGCCTCAGGCGTCCCGGCCGTGATGGCGCGCATCGCGTGTTCCGACGCCGGGTTCCTTGTTGTGCGTCGAAATGTCTGGGATCGACGCTTCGTCGTCCGGGTCGACGCGCACGACGTCGGCAGCACCCGAGTCCGCCCCGGCACCGCCGGCGGGCACGGCTTCGGTCGGCGACTCGCCCTCGACGACGTCCTCTTCCTCGGGCAGCAACGGCTGCGCCGCATCCGACGTCGTCGGCGGATGCGACATCCTGTTCCCGTCCTTGTTCATCACGGATTCCGGCGGGTCGACGTGGACGGCGCGTGCATCGCGGACGCCATCGCCAGGCTGATCGCCAGGATCCCGGCGACGAAGACCGGCGCCTGCATGGTCGGCAGCTCGTGAGCGATGCCCAGAAGCACCATGCCTCCGATGAACAGCACCAGGAAAAGTATGTAGTTGAAGATCATGATCTCCTCCTCAGGTCGTCAGAGCGTCGAGGGCTCACGGCAGGTCCTCGACATCGATGGATTCGTCCTCATCACGGCCATCAGCGGCGGGCTCGGACGGATCCTCGTGGATCGGGTCGTCGCTCTCCTGCCGCGGAACGGTGTCCCGCGGGATGATGGGGCGCTGATCCTCTGGGGTCGCGTGCGGGTCCGACATGTTCGTCCTCTCTCACGATGCTCTGGGAGCACTCTCCACCAGGAGACGAGAAAGCGCGGGCCCCTTGACATCGGGGCCGAGATACGCGAACCCGCGGCCCGAGGGCGCAACGAAAAACCCCCGACCGGAGCCGGGGGTTTCGAGGTGGTGCGCGATACTGGGATCGAACCAGTGACCTCTTCCGTGTCAGGGAAGCGCGCTACCGCTGCGCCAATCGCGCCCGTTCGGGCTATTCATTTGTGAGGTGGCGACGGGATTCGAACCCGTGTAAACGGCTTTGCAGGCCGGTGCCTAGCCGCTCGGCCACGCCACCGTGTGTGGATTGACCCCACGTGCTTCGAGCTTCCAAGAGAAACTCACTGCACTCGAGCGGATGACGAGATTCGAACTCGCGACCCTCACCTTGGCAAGGTGATGCGCTACCACTGCGCTACATCCGCATTTGTTCCCGGTCGACCCGGGCACTCATGAAACATTAGCCGAAGATCGCCACAAGGCCAAACCGAACGCGGATCTCGCGCGTGTCTCCCAGAGTGGTCAGCGGCACGACTTCGAGTCGGGTAATATCGGTTCTCGTACCCCGCAGGTCTGGGCGATTGGCGCAGTTGGTAGCGCGCTTCCTTCACACGGAAGAGGTCATCGGTTCGAGTCCGGTATCGCCCACCGCAGAACCCCCGAGATCATCGAAATCGGGGGTTCTTTCCATTGCTGCGCGAGGTGTCACCACCCCGGCGTACCATCTGCCTGGTGGTGACCGATGGCCGACTTCCCGGACCCTGCTTCGTTTGTTCCAACCAGACCGGGGCACGCATCGGCGACGTCTGGGTGTGTGCGACATGCGGCTGGCGATACGGCGACGTGCCCGACTACGACCTCCCCCTCCCGGTCATCGAGGTCGTGTACTACATCCGGTACGACCGCAGGGTGAAGATCGGAACGAGCCGGCGTCCGCGTCAGCGCCTGGCGAGCATCCGGCACGAGGAGCTGCTCGCCTTCGAACGCGGCGGACGCCGTGTCGAACAGCAGCGACATCGGGAGTTCGCCGGCATTCGAGAGGGAGGCGAGTGGTTCACGCTCACCGAGGAGCTGCGCGCACACATCGCCACACTTCGCGCGAGCGGCGACCCCTGGTCGCTCTACGCGCGCTGGTTCAGCGAGACACTCCGGTCATGATCCATTCCCACGTACTCCCCCGGCTGACATAGTCGAGACATGTTCGAGGGGTTCGAGACGAGCGAGGTCGATACCGGAGACGCACGGATCGTCGTCCGCCATTGCGCCGGGAACGGGCCCCCGATCATGCTGCTGCACGGTCATCCGCGCACCTCGGCGACCTGGCATCGGGTGGCGCCGATGCTGAGAGACAAGGGATACGCCGTGATCTGTCCCGATCTCCGCGGGTACGGTCGCTCGACCGGACCGCTTCCGTCGCCCGATCATTCGGCCCATTCCAAGCGTGCCGTCGCTTCCGACATGCTCGCCGTCGCACGCCACCTCGGATACGTCCGGCTTCACGTCGCAGGCCATGATCGCGGAAGCTATGTCGCTCTCCGTCTCGCGCTCGATCACCCTGAGGCCGCGGAGCGGCTCATCCTCATGGACTGTCTGCCGCTCAGTGAACACGTCCACCGCACGGACGCTCGGTTCGCGACCGCGTGGTGGCATTGGTTCTTCTTCGCCCAACCGGACATCCCCGAACGAGTGATCAATGCAGATCCTGCCGCCTGGTATCTCCCGAAGGCTGACCCCCGGACGATGGGGGAAGAGAATCACGCCGAGCTCACGCGCGCGATCGAGGATCCCGCCGTGGTCCGCGCGATGCTCGAGGACTATCGAGCAGGGCTCACGATCGACCTCGCGCACGAGGAAGCGGATCGTGCGGCGGGCCGCAGGCTGCACATGCCCACGCTGATCCTCTGGTCGGCGCGCGATGACCTCGAGCAGTTGCATGGTGATCCGCTGAAGATCTGGCGGGGCTGGGCAGACCGCGTCTCCGGCTTCAGCATCGACAGCGGACATCACATCGCCGAGGAAGCACCCGTCGAACTCGCTCGAGCTCTCATGGACTTCATCTCCGCGTAGGAGAGCCCGCGTCCCGACCGCCGACAGATGGAACTCCCCGGGACCCAGGGGTCCCGGGGAGGTCGATCGTCAGGCCGTCGCGACCCGAACGCGTGAACCCGCCGGCTGAGGCTGTGAGAACAGTACGACGACGATGACGGCCGCGCCGACGACGACGTGCGGCAGCCAGACGTTCGGCGCCTCGGTGGAGAAGCCGAACAGCCACGGAGACAGCGCGAGGAACAGGCTCGCGGCGACGTCGAAGACGAGGTGCACCGGCATCGGGATGAAGCCGAACGGTCCCCACTCGTACTTAGTGAACAGGCTGTAGACGATGAGTCCGACGCCCAGGACGATCGGGATGACGACGGCCGCTCCGCCGACGGACGCGAAGCCGAACACCCAGGGAGCCGCGATGAGGGCGACGCCGACGATGTAATCGAGAATGCCGTGGACCTTGGTCGGGATGAAACGCATGACTCCTCCTTCGGATGCGGCCGCGGAAAGCGGCTCACAGAAGGTTCGTCGCACAGAGCGAATCGGATTGGATCACCCGGGTCGACGCAAGCTCAGGCGATGAAAGCGATGTGCGGGATGCCCGACGTCGGGTCGACGGCGACCCTCGCGTCCACTCCGTAGACGTCGTGGATCAGTTCGACGGTGAGGACGTCGGCGGGCGCTCCGGCCGCCACGATCCTGCCTCCGTCGAGCACGAGCAGCGCATCGCAGAACATCGCCGCCAGGTTCAGATCGTGCATGGCGATCACCGTCGTCACGGGAAGGCTCGTCACCAGCCTGAGCAGTTCGAGCTGGTGGCGGATGTCGAGGTGGTTCGTCGGCTCATCGAGCAGGAGCTCGTGCGGCTCCTGGGCGAGCGCCCTGGCGATGTGCGCCCGTTGCCGCTCTCCCCCGGACAAGGAGTGCCACAGACGTTCCTCCCGGCCCTGCAGGCCGACCTGATGCAGGGCCTGCCGGATCACCTCGTCGTCGCGCGGGGAACCGGCACCGAACGCGCCGCGGTAGGGCGTGCGTCCGAGCCGGACCACGTCGTAGACGGTGATGTCGGCATCGGTGTCCGCGTGCTGGGTCACGGCAGCGACTTTCGTCGCGATGTCCCGGCGACGGACCGTCTTGAGGTCGTGGCCGTCGAGCGTGATGAGTCCCCGGTCGGGGCGGGCGAACCCGTGGAGCAGCCGCAGCAGCGAGGACTTCCCCGAGCCGTTGGGTCCGAGCAGTCCGACGGTCTGCCCCTGCACGGGGTGCAGGGTGACGCCGTCGACGACCAGCGCATCGCCGCGCTTCCACGAGACATCCGTCGCGTGCAGGGTCATGAGCGCGCCCGCTTCCGCACGAGAAGCAGCACGAAGATCGGCACCCCGACGATCGCCGTTCCGACGCCGACCGGGAGCGGCGATGGTGCGAAGACGACGCGCGAGCCGGCATCCACCCAGACCATGAAGATCGCGCCGAGCACCGCCGTCGCCGGGATGATCCGGGAGTGACGCTGCCCGAAGAGCAACCGCGCCGCATGGGGCAGCACGAGGCCGACGAAGCCGATGGCGCCGGCGACGCTGACCAGGGCGGCCGTCAGCAGCGCGGTCAGCACGAGCAGGACGACGCGGGTGCGAGTGACGTGGATCCCCAGCGAGGCCGCGACATCCTCGCCGAACGCGAAGGCATCCAGCGAGCGGGTGTACCCGAGCGCCACGACGGCCCCGATGAGGGACACGGATGCGGTCAGGAGAACGTCATCCCACCGCATCCCCTCCAGCGAACCGAGCAGCCAGAACATGATGCCCCTCGTCTCGTCGGAATCCGCCACGGCGAAGATGACCAGAGAGGTGAGGGCCGAGAAGAGCTGCGTGCCGGCGACGCCCGCGAGCACGATGGCGGTGTCTCCTCCGCTCGAGAACCGGCCGAGCAGGAGCACGAAGCCGAATGCGACCAGTGCGCCCACGAACGCGCCGCCGGGGAGGCCGAGCGCACTCCCGCCCAGACCGAGCACGCCCACGACGACGGCGCCGGTCGACGCTCCGGACGAGACGCCGAGGATGAACGGGTCCGCGAGCGGGTTGCGCAGGAGCGACTGGAGGATCACGCCGCAGACACCGAGCCCGATCCCGCATGCCGCGGCGACCAAGGCCCGTGGGAGGCGCTCCTGCCAGACGATCGCGTCCTCGGAGGCGCGCACCGGGATGTCAGTGAGGCCGAGATGATTCGAGACGATGTCGCGGACGTTCACGAGCGACACGTCAGCCGACCCGAGCGTGACGGCGACGCCGAGGGACACCACGAAGATCGCGATGCCGGACATCACGATCAACAGCGTGACGATGCCGCCGGATCGGCGTGTCGGTTCGGCCCGGCTGTCGGTCATGGGCGTCGGGAAGCGGCGGTTCACCGGACGCAGTCGCCCGCGCTCTGCACCCACTGCTGGATCTTCTCCAGGCCGTCGACGTATCGGATCGAGGGGTTCATCTCGGCGCCGTGCAGAGCGATGAAGCACTCGTCCTGCACCGCCCTCATGGTGCTCGTGAGGGCGTCGCTCTTCAGGAAGTCGATCTTGTCGTCAAGGCGATCGCCCGGGAAGCGGTCGCGCTGCAGATCCCCCAGGACGAGGATCTGCGGTGAACGGTCGACGACGGACTCCCAGCCCGAGGCGACCCAGTCGTCGTCCTCGTCGGCGAAGGCGTTCTCCATCCCCGTCATCGAGGCGAGCATCGAGGCGGATCCGAACCCGCCGGCCATGTAGGGCGTCTTCGTGTCGGCGAACCAGAACGCCACGGTGGCGCCGTCGAGGTCGACCCCCTCCAGCGCGGTCTCGGTGCGCTCCTCGAGGTCGGCGACGAGCTCTTCACCACGGTCCTGCACGTCGAAGATCGTCGCCAGATCGCGGATCTCCTGGTAGAGAGCGTCGACGCTCAGTTGCTCCGTGCGGGACCCGCCGCCGTTGATGCTCACCCCGCCCTCGCAATCGGTCGGCGACAGGTACGAGGCGATCCCGGTCTCGGCGAGGCGATCCCGGGAGACGACCCCGCCCTCGTCCTTGTAGTGACGGCCGAACGATGCTGTCACGAAGTCGGGATCGGCACCCAGCAGAACCTCATACGTGGGAGCGTTGTCAGCCAGGCGGGGCACCTGCTCGTTCACGGCAGCCAGGCTCGGCAGCACCGGGTCCGTCCAAGAGGCCGTGCCGACGATCCGGTCCTCGAGACCGAGGGACAGCAGGATCTCGGTGGAGTTCTGATCGAGCGACGCGACGCGCTGCGGAGCGCTCTCGATGATGACCTCTCGACCGCAGTTGTCGACGGTCAGCGGGTACGCCGTACCACCGGCGCTCTCGGCGTCAGGCGCCGCCACCTCGATGACCTCGGATGCTCCGCACCCGCTCAGGGCGAGAGCGGAGACAGTGGCAAGGGAAAGAAGCGCCAGGCGCGTCTGGATCGTACGCATCAGGCGGACTTCCTCGGATTCTCGGGGCGAAATCTGGTCGACTTAGGTTAGCCTTATCTACTTCCCGTCTCAAATCGGGGCCGGTCTTCACAGCCCCCGCGGATATGCGACTGCTACGGTGCAGTCATCGGCATTTTGCCGATCATCAGGGAAGACTTCTCGTCGACCGACAGCTTTCAACGGCCCTCCGTTTCTTGTCGCCTCCTCTGTGCGACCGTTGAGGAACCCGATGACCGTCCAAACCCCCGACCGTTCCAGCGACCTCCTGATCGCCGGCCTTCACGCCGCCGAAGCCGTCCTCCCCGTCGGTTCCACCGCGGTCGTGTACTGCGAAGGCCAGTTCGGCGAGCAGGACGGCAAGACCGCGAACGGCCTCGTCCGCCACTCCGAGAAGTACGACATCCTCAGCGTGATCGACAGCACCCACGCGGGCGCCGACGCGGGCATGTTCCTCGACGGCACCCCCAACGGCATCCCGGTCCTCGCGAATCTCGCGCAGTCCGTGGTGCACGCCGACCGCGTACCCGACTACCTGATCTGCGGCGTCGCGCCGGCCGACGGCCTCCTCTCGGCCGCGCAGCGTGTCGTCCTTCTCGACGGGATCGCCCGAGGAATGCACATCATCAACGGGCTGCATGAGTTCCTGAACGACGACGCCGAGTTCGCCGCGGCGGCGCTGCTGGCCGGCGTCACGATCACCGACGTCCGCCGGCCGCGCAGCATGAGCGAGCTTCACCTGTTCTCCGGCCGGATCTTCGACGTCACGTGCCCGCGCATCGCGGTGCTCGGCACCGACGGCGCGATCGGCAAGCGCACCACATCCACCCTGCTGGTGCAGGCGCTGAGCGCACGCGGCATCCATGCCGTGATGGTCGGGACAGGTCAGACGACCATCATCCAGGGCGGCAAGTACGGCGTCGCCCTCGATGCCCTCGTCCCGCAGTACTGCTCGGGCGAAGTCGAGAACCAGGTCGTCGCCGCATTCGAGGGTGAAGACCCCGACATCATCATCGTCGAGGGCCAGGGCGCGCTCAGTCATCCCGCCTACATCACCTCTGCCCATATCCTGCGCGGAAGCCAGCCTGCCGGCGTCATCGTCCAGCACGCGCCGAAGCGCCGCATGCTCGGCGACTTCCCGATGGTGAAGATGCCCACCGTCGCCAGCGAGGTCGCCCTGATCGAGGCATTCGCCGACACGAAGGTCATCGGCATCACCGTCAACCACGAGGGCATGACCACCGACGAGATCGGCGGAGCCATCGACGACATCGAGCTCGAACTGGGCCTTCCCGCCACCGACCCGCTGACCCGGCCACTGGACGACCTCGTCGAGATGGTCCTGCTGGCGTTCCCGCAGCTCGCGAACAGGCCGCTGGCCACACGCAGCTGAGAGCGCGGCGCCGCTACTGCTCCGCGCGCCACCCGTAACGATCGCTGAGCGCGGTGGCCACACGCCCGTAGCGGCGCTGGTCGAGCACGGCGGCCTCACGGCGCAGGCCGTCTTCGTGGACGAGGTACAGCTGCTCGATGTCGATCCACGATTCCCGGCCCTGCGAGTCCCAGGAGCCGGAACCGATCGGCAGGTAGTCGCGGTCGCCGTCATGCGACCGGCTCGTCATACGGACGGCGTACACCCGGTCGGCCGAGGCGCGGCCGATGATCAGCACCGGACGATCCTTGCCACGGCCGTCGTTCTCCTCGTAGGGCACCCAGGTCCAGACGATCTCACCGGCGTCCGGCGCGCCGTCCTGGTCGGGCGAATAGCCGATCCGAAGATCGCGGACGACATCCGGGTCCACCCGCGTCGTCGCGATGCCAGCGTCGCGCCCGTGATCCGCCTCCTCCTCGCCAGGAGGCCGCAGACGCGCGTCCGGCCGTCTCGGACGCACGGGGGTCTGAGACGGCCGGTCCGACCGCAGGGCCTTGAGCAGGATCTCGGCGAGGGTGGCCAGGATGCTCTTCGAGGAAGTCACCCGGCCACCCTAGCCGCAGCTCACTACTCCGCGAGGGCGTAGCCCTCTTCGCCGTGCACGACCAGGTCGACGCCGGCGATCTCGTCCTCGTTCGTGACGCGGAAGCCGATCGTCTTCTCGATCGCGAAGCCGATGATGAAGGAGACGACGAACGAGTACAGAAGCACTCCGCCGGCCGCGATGGCCTGCACCGCGAGCAGTCGCAGGTCGCCGCCGGTGAACAGTCCCTGCCCGGTGGCGAAGAAGCCCAGGTACAGCGTGCCGAGAAGGCCACCGACGAGGTGGATGCCGACGACGTCGAGCGAGTCGTCGAAGCCGAGGCGGAACTTCAGCTCGACGGCCAGGGCGCAGGCGATGCCGGAGAGGGCGCCGAGCAGCAGCGCCCAGCCGGGGCTGAGGTTGGCGCAGGCGGGGGTGATCGCGACGAGACCGGCGACCGCACCGGATGCGGCGCCGACCGAGGTGGCCTTGCCGTCCTTGATGCGCTCGATCAGGATCCAGCCGAGAATCGCAGCCGCTGTGGCGCCCAGCGTGTTGATGCCGATCAGGCCGACCTTGCCCATGTCCTCGGAGAGCCATTCCGCACCGGCGTTGAATCCGAACCAGCCGAACCAGAGCAGAGCTGCGCCCAGCAGCGTCAGCGGAACGTTGTGCGGCTTGAGGATGCCCTTCTGGAAACCGATCCGCTTGCCGAGGACGAGCGCCAACGCCAGTGCGGCAGCGCCGGCGTTGATGTGGACGGCGGTTCCACCGGCGTAGTCGATCACGGCGATGCCGCTGTCCTCACCGAACAGTGTGTTGCCGAGGTTCATGATCCAGCCGCCGCCCCAGACCCATGCGGCGACCGGGAAGTAGCCGAGGGTGGCGAACACGCCGGCGTAGATCAGCCAGGGGCCGAAGCGCGCGCGGTCCGCGATGGCGCCCGAGATCAGGGCGACCGTGATGATCGCGAAGGTGGCGCCGTAGGCGACGCCGATGAGGGCGACGTTGGATCCGTCTCCGGTGGCGAGGCCGTTCAATCCGAAGTCGGCGAAGGGGTTGCCCGCGAACTGGCCGGGGCTCTCGACCGCGCTCATCGAGAAGCCGAAGAGCACCCAGAGCACCGCCACGAGTCCGATCGAACCGAAGCTCATCATCATCATGCTGACGACGCTCTTGGCCTTGACCAGGCCGCCGTAGAAGAAGGCCACGCCGGGCGTCATCAGCAGGACAAGGGCGGTCGCGGTGATCGCCCAGGAGATGTTGCCGGGTGCATCCATGTCAAACCTCACATTCGGGTAACTGAGAGCTTCAGTGTGGCGACGCTCGATTACCGGAATGGACGAGACATGTTTCGGGGGCGTTACGCCCGAGCCTGTCGTGTGAACTTCGTGTTACGCGGTGCTGGCTTCCTGCGCAGAATGCGTCAGTGCGTTGAGGCGGGAGATGGCGCGCAGGTACTTCTTGCGGTATCCACCTCCGAGCATCTCCTCTGCGAACACCTGGTCCAGGCTGACGCCGGTCGCGACGATGGGGATCTGCGCGTCGTACACGCGATCCACGAACGCCACGAAGCGCAGTGCCTCGGACTGGTCGGTGAGCACATGCACGTCGCGCAGGCCGACGAGGTCGAGCCCGTCGATCACGCGCAGGTAGCGGGAAGGATGCACGCGGGCCAGGTGGCGGATGACGTCGCCGAAGACGTCGTCGGATGCGGTTCCGGATGCCGCGGCATCCTCCACCGCACGGGTGTACCGCTCCTCGTCGCTGACCACCGCGTGCCCGTCGAGCGCGCGCTGGCGGAAGTCCACACCGTCGATACGCAGCGTCTGGAAGCTGTCGGACATGGCGTGGATCTCGCGGAGGAAGTCCTGCGCGGCGAAGCGCCCCTCACCGAGCGCGTTGGGCGGGGTGTTCGAGGTTGCAGCCAGCCGCGTGCCGGTGGGAACGAGCTCGCCCAGCAGCCGCGTCATCACCATCGTGTCGCCCGGGTCGTCGAGCTCGAACTCGTCGATGCAGATCAAGTCGGCGCCCTTGAGCAGATCGACCGTGTTCTTGTAGCCGAGAGCCCCCACCAGCGCCGTGTACTCGATGAACGAGCCGAAGTACTTCCGGCGGGCCGGCATCGCGTGATAGATCGATGCGAGAAGATGTGTCTTGCCGACGCCGAAACCGCCGTCGAGATAGACGCCCGGCTTCACCTCCGGCTCCTTCTTGGCCCGGCTGAAGAACCCGCCTCGCTTGGCGGGGGCGCCGCGGCCGGCGAAGCGTGAGAGCGTCTCCTTCGCCTCCTCCTGCGAGGGGTACGCGGGGTCGGCGCGGTAGCTGTCGAACGTCGCGGTGTCGAACTGCGGTGGCGGCACCAGGCTCGCCAGCATCTCGGGACCGGTGACGGTCGGCTGGCGCTCGATCAGGTGCACGGTGCCTGGGCGGCTCGTCGTCTCGGTCATTCGTTTCCTGTGTCGAAGTCTTACGAATCGGGCGCAGGGCGCACCGCGGGGATCTATCGTCGGAGGGGCGGCTCCAACCTTACGCCGTCGCAATCCGCACCATCTCTCGCCCACCCTGAGGAGACCCCGTGGCCATCGAGTTCGATACGACGTCAGACAAGTTCGCCGAGTACGCGGAACCGGGCCGCCTGGTGACCACGGAATGGCTCGCGGAGCGGCTCGGAACCCCGGGGCTCGTGGTGGTGGAGTCCGACGAGGACGTACTCCTCTACGAGACCGGGCACATCCCCGGTGCGGTCAAAGTCGACTGGCACACCGAACTCAACGATCCTGTCGTGCGTGACTACGTCGACGGCGCAGGTTTCGCGGCGCTCCTCAGCCGCAAGGGCATCTCGCGCGACGACACCGTGGTCATCTACGGCGACAAGAACAACTGGTGGGCCGCGTACGCGCTCTGGGTGTTCTCGCTCTTCGGCCACCAGGATGTGCGGCTGCTCGACGGCGGACGCGACCGCTGGATCGCCGAGGGACGCGACCTCACGAGGGAGACGCCCGCACCGGCAGCGACCGACTACCCCGTCGTCGAGCGCGACGATTCGGTCATCCGCGCCTACAAGGATGACGTCCTCGCGCACATCGGCAATCCGCTGATCGACGTGCGCTCCCCCGAGGAGTACAGCGGTGAGCGCACGACCGCCCCGGCCTACCCCGACGAGGGCGCGCTGCGCGCCGGCCACATCCCCACCGCGCAGAGCGTGCCGTGGGCGAAGGCCGTGGCCGAGGATGGCGGATTCAAGAACCGGTCCGAGCTCGACGCCATCTACCGCGACCGCGCCGGACTGCAGGACGGCGACGACGTGGTGGCATACTGCCGCATCGGTGAGCGCTCGAGCCACACCTGGTTCGTGCTCAAGCACCTCCTCGGTTTCGAGAACGTCCGCAACTACGACGGCTCGTGGACCGAGTGGGGCAGCGCGGTGCGCGTGCCGATCGTCACCGGAACCGAGCCCGGCTCGGTCTGAGCATCTGACGCGCCGCACGTGGGAGAATGTCAGGGATGAGCACCACCGCCGTTCCTGACTCCCTCGCCGAGATCCGCGACGCCTTCCTGGAGACCCCGGAGGCTGATCGGCTGCTGCTGCTGCTCGAGTTCTCCGACGAGCTCCCTCCCGTCTCGGACGAGGTCGCGCAGCATCCGGAGATGTATGAGCGCGTCGCGGAGTGCCAGTCCCCCGTGTACATCTACGTGGAAGTCGCCGACGACGTCGTGACCATGCATGCGACGGCACCGCCCGAGGCGCCCACGACGCGCGGCTTCGCCAGCATCCTGGTACAGGGACTCACCGGTCTCACGGCCGACGAGGTGCTCGCGATCCCTGACGACTACCCGCAGTCGATCGGGCTCACGAAGGCCGTCTCACCGCTGCGGATCGGCGGCATGACCGGGATGCTCCTGCGCGCGAAGAATCAGGTCAGGCAGAAGCGCTGAATCCCTGAGCGGTGACCCAGTCCGTGATCGCCTTCGTCCAGCTCACCTGGTCGTAGTTCCACAGCTTCGTGTGCCGGGCGACCGAGAAGTGCGGCATCGTGACGAGGTCCGGCCGCGCCTCCTGGAGCGCGTGCGAGGCATCGGACGGCACGAAGCCGTCGTCATCGCTGTGCAGGATCAGGATCGGCATGGTGAGTTCCTCGGCGCGGGCGACCATGTCGAGGCGGTCGAACGGGATCGCCTCCTCCGCACCGCTCAACCGCGCGGTCAGCGGAACCGAGAGCGCACTCATCGCGAGGTCGGGCAGGGGCGCGCGCATCCCCGCCTCCCTCGCCTGGAACCGCAGCACGGTCCGCCAGTCGATCACGGGTGAGTCCAGGATGAGACCGGCGATGCGATCACGATTGCCGGAGTTGACCGCCGCCTGCAGCGACACGGCGCCGCCCATCGACCAGCCCATCAGCAGCACGCGCTCGGCGCCATGTCGCAGCGCGTAGGCGATCGCCGCATCCACGTCGCGCCATTCGGCGGCGCCGAGAGCATAGGAGCCACCTCGACTGCGCGGGGCCTCGCCGTCGTTCCGGTACGAGACCACGAGATTCGGCAAGCCGAGGGCGTGCAGCACCGGAACGGCACGCAGGCATTCGGCGCGGGTGACACCCCGTCCGTGCACCTGGATCACCCACGTCGATGAGGTCGCCGGGAAGAACCAGGCCGGACAAGGACCGGCCAGTGAACCGATGAGGACGCTCTCCCAGCGCAGGTGCAACTCGCTCGGCGACGCGTAGTACCACCCGCTGAATCCCGCTTCGCGGTCGACGCGGGCGCCGGACTCGATCTGGGTGAGCAGCTTGCGACGCACGGTGGTCTCATCGGTGCTGAGGACGGCACCGAGCTTCACATACCCGTACGTCCCTGTCGTGAAGAGACCGTAGCGGCCGGGAAGTTCGGTGTCGGGGGTGCGGGCGAGCTCGATCGTCTGCGCGCCGGTGTCGACGGCGAGGATCGCGGTGTCGGGTGCGCGGCGGGATGGAGTGACCACGCGCCGCGCGACGCCGAACACGATGAACGCCAGCGCCGTCCCGAGCGCGAGCAGTGCGGGGACAAGGAGCGCAACGGCGTGCCTGAGACTCTTCATCGCTTCCTGACTCTAGCCTGTCGCTGTGACCGCACATCCCGATGCCGGGGCCCTTTTCGAAGCGGCGACGACCGAACTGCGTGAGACCGCCTTCCGTGCGGACATCACGGTGCGTGAGATCGCCACCCCTCAAGGGCTCGCGCCGTTCGCGATCGCGCTCGCCGCCGACGTGCGGCCGGGCGGTGACGGTGAATCGGTGTACGGCACCGGACGCTTCGTCCTGCTGCACGATCCGGACGAGCCGGGGGCATGGGGCGGCGCCTGGCGCATCGTCACGTTCGCGCAGGCTCCGCTGGAGACCGAGATCGGCACCGACCCGCTGCTTGCCGATGTCACCTGGTCATGGCTGGTCGATGCGCTCGAATCGAGGGATGCGGTCTACCACTCGGCATCCGGAACCTCCACCAAGACCCTCTCCAAGGGTTTCGGCGGGCTCGCGGTCGAAGGCGACGGCGCACAGATAGAATTGAGGGCGTCCTGGACACCGGATGGCCCGTTCCGACCGCACGTCGAAGCATGGGCTGAGCTTGTCGGGATGCTGGCGGGGCTTCCGCCCGGTTCCGAGGACATCGCCGTGATCGGCGCGCGAAAGGCTGCACGTGACTGACTACTCCGTGATCACGGATGCCGGAGAGTTCCGCGCGGCCTGCGCGGTGCTCGCCGCCGGCACCGGTCCGGTCGCCGTCGACGTGGAGCGCGCCTCGGGTTTCCGATACTCGCAGCGCGCATATCTGGTGCAGGTCTTCCGCCGTGACGCGGGCGTCTTCCTGTTCGATCCGCCGCCGCTCGGCGACTTCGCCCCGTTGCAGGAGGCGATCGGCGACGAGGAATGGGTCTTCCATGCTGCCAGCCAGGACCTCCCCTCGCTGCGGGAACTCGAGCTGTCCCCCGCATCCATCTTCGACACCGAGCTCGCGGCCCGGCTGCTCGGCCACGAGCGCGTCGGTCTCGCCGCCGTCGTCGAGACCACCCTCGGAATCACGCTGAAGAAGGAGCATTCGGCCGCGGACTGGTCGACGAGGCCGCTGCCCGCCGCCTGGCTCGAGTACGCCGCACTCGACGTGCTGCATCTGATCGATGTCCGCGACGCCCTCGCAGCGGAACTCGAGGAGCAGAGCAAGACGGCGTTCGCCGCCGAGGAGTTCGCGGCGACGCTCACGCGACTGCCGAAGCCGCCACGGGAGGACCCCTGGCGGCGCCTCAGTGGCCTGCATCAGGTGCGTGGAGCACGCAACCTCGCCGTCGCCCGGGAGCTCTGGACCGCCCGCGAGACGTTCGCGCAGGATCAGGATGTCTCCCCCGGGCGCCTCGTACCCGATCGTTCTCTCGTCGCGGCCGTGATGGCGAACCCGCAGAGCAAGCAGGCCCTCGCCGCCCTCAAGGATTTCCAGGGGCGAGCCAGCCGATCGCAGCTCGACCGCTGGTGGCAGGCCATCCAGACCGGCCGGGAGACGACCGAACTCCCTCGCGAACGGGTGCCCAGCGATGCTCTGCCGCCACCACGCGCCTGGGCGGATCGCAATCCGGAGGCCGACGCTCGGCTGAAGGCCGCGCGGCCCGTCGTCGAGGCGGTCGCGGAGGAACTCGGGATGCCCACCGAGAATCTCCTCACTCCGGAATTCCTCCGCAGGGTGGCCTGGGAACCGCCGGGAACAGAAGCCGAAGAGATCGGCGAAGCGCTCACGGCGCTCGGCGCCCGCCCCTGGCAGGTTGAACAGACTGCACAGAAGATCGCGGCTGCCTTTGTAGATGCTGCGCAACCCGCCGAGGACGCCGACACACCCGCTTCGTAGGTTCGACCCAAGCGATTCCTCCCGGTTTTGCGGCCTCCATAGACTGAGGCTTCCGCACAAACTTGGAGGCAGAGTGGCCGAGATCTCGGACGTCTTCTTCGTCGATGGAATGCGCACGCCCTTCGGGCGCGCCGGCGAAAAAGGCATGTACTGGAACACCCGCGCAGATGACCTCGCCGTCAAGGCGACCATCGGCCTGTTGGAGCGGAACAAGGCCGTTCCGGCCGACCGCATCGATGATGTGGCGATCGCTGCGACCTCGCAGACCGGAGACCAGGGCCTCACGCTCGGACGCTCGGTGGCCCTTCTCGCCGGGCTCCCGCAGACCGTCCCCGGGCTCGCCATCGAGCGGATGTGCGCCGGCGCCATGACGAGCGTCACCACCATGGGCGCATCGATCGGTGTCGGCATGTACGACTTCGCCCTCGCCGGCGGTGTCGAGCACATGGGCCACCACCCCATCGGCGGCAACGCCGACCCGAACCCGCGTTTCGTCGCGGAGAAGATGGTCGATCCCGGTGCGCTCAACATGGGCGTCACCGCTGAGCGCATCTTCGACCGCTTCCCCCACCTCACGAAGGAGCGTTCGGACCGCTTCGGAATGCTCAGCCAGCACAAGGTGCAGGCGGCATACGATGCCGGGAAGATCCAGCCGGACCTCGTCTCCATCGCGACGAAGGGCGCCGACGGCGCCTGGGGCCTCGCCACCGAGGACGAGGGGCGCCGTCCGCAGACGACGATGGACGACCTCGCCGCACTGAAGACGCCGTTCCGTCCGCACGGTCGCGTCACCGCGGGCACTTCGTCGCCTCTCACCGACGGGGCGACCATGTCGCTGCTCGCCGGCGGTGGCGCCGTGAAGGAGTTCGGTCTCGCGCCGAAGATGCGCATGGTCTCGTTCGCCTTCGCGGGCGTCCAGCCGGAGATCATGGGCATCGGCCCGATCCCCTCCACAGAGAAGGCTCTGAAGAAGGCCGGACTCGAGATCTCGGACATCGGTCTCTTCGAGCTCAACGAGGCGTTCGCGATCCAGGTGATCTCGCTGCTCGACCACTTCGGCATCGCCGATGACGACCCCCGGGTCAACCAGTGGGGCGGAGCGATCGCGCTCGGGCACCCGCTCGCGGCATCCGGCGTCCGTCTGATGATCCAGCTCGCCGCGCAGTTCGCCGAGCGCCCGGACGTGCGCTACGGCCTGACCGCGATGTGCGTCGGACTCGGCCAGGGCGGCAGCGTCATCTGGGAGAACCCGCACTACGACGGCAAGAAGAGGAAGTAGTCGTGATGACGAACTACGAAGAGATCGACTTCTCCCCCATCAACGCCCTCACCGAGGGAGAGGTCATCACGCACTCGCCCGTGCGCGACGTCCGTCTCGCATCGGGCAAGGTGCTCGCCCTGATCACCCTCGACAACGGTCGCGACCACACCCGCCCGAACACGCTGGGTCCTGCGACGCTCACCGAGCTGGGAGCGACGCTCGACGCGCTCAAGGCACGCGCGGCCGCCGGTGAGATCCAGGCGGTCGGCATCACGGGCAAGCAGTACATCCTCGCCGCCGGCGCCGACCTGTCCGACATCAGCAAGGTCGGCTCGCGCGACAACGCGCGCCTGATCGCGCAGCTGGGTCATAAGGTGCTGGGCAAGCTCTCGGAGCTGGGTGTCCCTTCGTTCGCCTTCGTGAACGGGCTGGCGCTCGGCGGCGGCCTGGAGATCGCGCTCAACTCGACATATCGCACGGTGGATGCATCCGCTGCGGCGATCGCGCTGCCCGAGGTCTTCCTCGGAATCATCCCCGGCTGGGGAGGCGCGTACCTGCTGCCGAACCTGATCGGCATCGAGAACGCCCTCGAGGTCGTCATCTCGAACCCGCTCAAGCAGAACCGGATGCTCAAGCCGCAGCAGGCGTTCGATCTCGGGGTCGTCGATGCGATCTTCCCCGCCGCGAACTATCTCGAGAACTCGCTCTCCTGGGCGGACACCGTCCTCGCAGGCAAGAAGGTCGAGCGCAGGAACGAGCCGGGCAAGATCGAGCGTCTGACCAAGTGGCCGATCGCGATCAAGATGGCCCGCGGCATGCTGGAGTCGAAGATCGGCACGGTTCCGAAGTCTCCGTACGTCGCGCTCGACCTGCTCGACAAGGCGAGGAGCGGCACCAAGGCGGACGGGTTCGCCCGGGAAGACGAGGCGCTCGCCGATCTCGTCGCCGGCGATCAGTTCGCGGCATCCATGTACGCCTTCGACCTCGTGCAGAAGCGCGCGAAGCGGCCCGTGGGTGCCCCGCCGAAGGAGCTCGCGAAGAAGGTCACCAAGGTCGGCATCATCGGAGCAGGCCTCATGGCGAGCCAGTTCGCGCTGCTGTTCGTCCGCAAGCTGCAGGTGCCCGTCCTGATCACCGACCTCGACCAGGCCCGCGTCGACAAGGGCGTGGCGTACATCCACGAGGAGATCGGCAAGCTCGAGGCCAAGAGGCGTCTGGATGCCGACTCGGCCAACAAGCTGCGCGCTCTGGTCACCGGCACGACCGACAAGAGCCTGTACGCAGACTGTGATTTCGTCATCGAGGCGGTGTTCGAGGAGGTCGGCGTCAAGCAGCAGGTGTTCGGTGAGATCGAGAAGATCGTCGCCGAAGACGCCATCCTCGCGACGAACACCTCGTCGCTGTCGGTCGAGGAGATCGGCTCGAAGCTCGCCCACCCGGAGCGCCTGGTCGGCTTCCACTTCTTCAACCCGGTCGCGGTGATGCCCCTGATCGAGGTCGTGAAGACGCCGACGACGTCGGAGGCAGCGCTCGCGACTGCCTTCGTCGTGGCGAAGAACCTCGGCAAGAACGCCGTGCTCACTGCGGATGCTCCCGGCTTCGTGGTGAACCGTCTGCTCGCCAAGGTCATGGGCGAAGCCGCGCGCGCCGTCTACGAGGGCACGCCGGTCGCCGATGTCGAGAAGGCGTTCGCGCCCCTTGGCCTGCCGATGGGCCCGTTCCAGCTCATCGACCTCGTCGGCTGGAAGGTCGCGGCCCACGTGCAGGACACCATGGTGCAGGCGTTCCCGGATCGCTTCTACGCGAACGAGAACTTCCACGCTCTCGCCGAACTCGATGCGGTCGTCGAGAAGGACAGGGGCGGTCGCGTGACGGGCTGGACGAAGCAGGCGGAGAAGGTCATCAAGCCGGCCGTGGGCAAGTCCCCCGCGTCGGCAGCGACGATCCTGCAGCGCGTGCAGGATGGCCTGGCGACCGAGATCAAGCTCATGCTCGACGAGGGCGTCGTGCCCGAGGTCGAGGACATCGACCTGTGCCTGATCCTCGGAGCCGGCTGGCCGTTCATCGACGGCGGCGCATCGCCGTACCTCGACCGCGAAGGCGCGTCGGAGCGGGCCTTCGGCGACTCGTTCCACACGCCGCAGATCCGTGGTATCGATCGCCGCTGACCATCGGATGCACTCGGCGGGGCCGTTCCTTCGGGAGCGGCCCCGCTTCCGCATCCGGGACCGCCGGCCGCGCCTGCATCCCCGTGGTTCCGCGCCGGGGTGTTTCCACCGTGCGGCGCACCGGGGAACGCCGAACGAACAGCGTGTGAACTCCGCTGCGTGGCGCACTCAGATGCCGCTTCGGCACCCGAAGACGGGGCACAGTGGTGTCATGGACATGCTCCTCTCGATGCTGGGTGGCAAGGGAATGTCGGGGCTCTTCAAGACCGGCACCGCGATCCTCACGATTCTGCTGGTCGTTCCGGCGCTCCTGAAGATCTTCATCGTGACCGTCGACGAGGGGTGGGCGGCGATCCGCACTCGCAACGGCAAGCCCATCATCCGCAACCGGCCGCAGCGTCGCCCTACGAACCGCGGCGGTGCCGTCGGCGAGGTCGTTGTTCTCGACCCGGGCTCGCACGGGGCGTTCCCGCTCTTCTACTGGTACCGCCTCATCGACGTGCGGTGCCGGGCGACCGACCTCCCGGCACGCGAGATGAGCGGCGCGACCGGACGGCAGTTCCGGGTTCATGCGTCGTTCGAATGGCGGCCGATCCCCACCGGACGCGATCTGCGCGTCTTCGAGCTCGACGTCGTCAACGTGAAGGAGCGCGCATCGAACATCGTCGGCGCCGCTCTCAGAGACGTCATAAGAACGCTCGATGAGGTGGATCTCCCCCACAACGACGAGATCAACACCCGGGTCATCGCTGCCAGCGCCGAGGAGGTGCGACGTGCGTGCGGAGTCGAGCTGGTCCGAGTCATGGTCACCGGCGACGCGCTGACCGACGGATACCTGCTGTCGACCGCCATGCGCGACAGCGACCGCGGAGCCCAGGCGATCGCGTCACTGCATGCCCTGAACTGACCCGGCACTTCTTGCTCGCCCTCTCGTGGGTGTACAGTTTTGAACATGTTCGAAACTGAGATCTCGGACACCAAGAGCGCCAGGACGAGAGCCCGCATCAGCGAGGCCGCGATCGCCTCCTTCGTCGAGCGCGGCTACGCCGACACCACGATGAGGTTGATCGCTGAGCGGGCCGGCGTCTCCGTCGGGAACGCCTACTACTACTTCCCGTCGAAGAACCATCTCGTGCAGGACCTCTACGAGCGGGTGCAGCGCCAACACGCGGCCGTTGCAGTCCCCCTGCTCGCCGATGAGCGCGGGCTGGTGGACCGGCTGCGCATCGTCTTCGAGACGGGTCTTGAGACGCTGGCTCCGTATCAGAGCAGCGCCCCCGGATTCCTGAGCGCCATGATCGCGCCGGACTCCCCCATCAATCCGCTCTCGGCGGACTCGGGCCCGGCCCGCGAGATGACGGTGTCGCTCTTACGCGAAGCCGTCAGCGGGGCACAGCACCGCATTCCCGCCGATGTCGCAGACCTACTGCCGGAGGCGCTGTTCGTCGCGTACCTCGGTCTGGTGCTGCGCTGGACCTACGACGGTTCGACCGGACACGAGAAGACGACGCGGATGCTCGATGCCGGCCTTCGTCTTCTTGCGGTCTCACTGCCGTTCCTGCGGATGCCAGGGCTGCACCAGACAGCTCGCGAGCTTCTCACCCTGGTCGCAGAGGTGCGCTCATGAGCGAGGACCGGCCGCTCCCCTCACCCCGCACCGCGGAGGAGCCGATGGCATTCACTCGCGACGAGCTGGCGCGCGGCGCGTTCTCCGCCTGGGGAATCTTCATGGGGCTCATGCTGGGTGGCCTGATCATCATGTTCATCGGGAGTGGATTTCAGAGTGCTCCAACATCGGGCTGGGGCTCCCTCATCGGAACCGCGCTGGGGATCGGCTTGTTCGCCGGGATCATCGGCGGCGTCATCTCGTTGCTGGCGATGGCGCTCGGTATGCCGGTGGCCTGGTTGCTGGGACGTGCACTGCGCAGGGTGGCCGCACTCGGTATCCACCTTCTCGTGTATTCGGCGTTCGGGATCGTCATCGGTGCCGCCGCCATGTGGGCCGTATCCCTGCTCTTCCCCGGCGGCGTGATCGAGAACTCGGTCGGCTGGATCGTAGCCGGTTCCGCCTTCGTCGCCGTGCCGGCGGGCTGGTGGCTCACCGCCCGCAGCGCGCTTCGCGAGGATCGCGGATGGGCGAGGCGCAGACGCTCAGCGGCAGACCGGGATGCGGAGTTCGAGGATGCCGCCGTCTCTCGAACCGATGAACTCTGACCCTCTGCAGCATCGCCCGAACCGGCGCTTCGAGTTCACCCGACGTGAATTCTGGCGAGGGGCCAGGGCGGCCTGGGTGATCTTCATGGGCATCCTCGTCATCGCCCTCGTGCTCACCGCCGTCGCTGAGTCCGGCTACCCGTGGGGGCCGCCGCTGTCCATGATCACGCTCTATCTGCTCTTCGGTATCCCCGTGGGCGGCATCATCGCCGGTCTAGCCGTGCTCGCGGGAGCTCCCGTGGCGTGGGCGCTCGGCCGCATGCTCTCTGCAATCGACCGGATACTGATCCACATCGTTGCGTTCTCAGCGCTCGGCGCCTTCACCGGAATCGCGGTGATGGCGCTCGTCACTCTGCCCAGCGCGGGCTACGGGATCGACGTGCTCGGCCAACCCTTCGCCGTCGCCGTCATGGGGGCGTGCGCAGTGTCGGTCGGCGGCGGTTGGGCCTGGACCGTCTGGCAGGCCGGGAAGGAAATGTTCCCTGCGCGCTGAGCTCGCTCAGCGCCGTTCGTGCAGCGGGAGGTCGATGGCCCCGGTCTCGCCGGCGTTGCGCGCGACGGGAATCCGGGTGCCGAGCACCTGGGAGACGACGTCCTGTGCGATCTTCGAGGCCGTGAGTCCGGCATCCGCGAGAATCTGTTCCCGCGTCGCGTGATCGAGGAACTGGTCCGGAAGACCCAGCTCGTCGACGGCGGTGTCGATGCCCGATTCACGGAGCACCTGCCGCACGCGCGTGCCGATGCCTCCGACGCGGATGCCGTCCTCGAGCGTGATCACCAGACGATGCCGTTCTGCCAGCGTCACCACGGATTGCTGCACGGGGATCGCCCAGCGCGGATCGATGACGGTCGCACCGATGCCCTGTGCACGCAGCCGCGCGGCGACGTCCATCGCCAGCGCGGCGAAGGGACCTATGCCGACCAGCAGGACGTCCTCGGACTCACCACGGGCGAGCACATCGACGCCGTCATCGAGACGCTCGATCGCGGGAAGCTCCGCCGCGACCTCGCCCTTCGGGAAGCGGATGACCGTCGGCCCATCGTCGATGGTGACGGCCTCGTCCAGCGCCTCGCGCAGACGCGCTCCGTCACGCGGGGCGGCGATGCGGATGTTCGGGACGATCTGCAGCATCGCGAGGTCCCACATGCCGTGGTGGCTCGGACCATCCGGACCCGTGACGCCGGCACGATCGAGCACGAAGGTGACGCCCGCGCGGTGCAGCGCGACGTCCATCAGCACCTGATCGAACGCCCGGCCCATGAACGTCGCGTAGACCGCGACGACGGGATGGAGGCCGCCGTAGGCGAGTCCGGCAGCGGATGCCACGGCGTGCTGTTCGGCGATGCCCACGTCGTACACCCGATCGGGGAAGCGCTCGGCGAAGGGAGCCAGCCCGGTCGGCCGCAGCATCGCAGCCGTCATCGCGATGATCTTCGGGTCGCGCTGACCCGCATCGACGAGGGCGTCGGAGAAGACATCCGTCCAGCCCTGGCCGCCGGTGGACAGCGTCTCGCCCGTGGTGGGGTCTATGCGCCCGACGGCATGGAACTGGTCTGCCTCGTCGTCGCGCGCAGGCTGGTACCCGCGGCCCTTCTCGGTGATCGCGTGCACGATCACGGGAGCGCCGTAGGACTTCGCCAGTTCGAGCGTCTCCAGCAGCGCGCTCATGTCGTGCCCATCCACCGGCCCGAGATACTTGATGTCGAGATTGGAATACAGCGCCTCGTTGTTCGTGAAGCGGGAGAGGAAACCGTGCGTTCCACCGCGGAGACCCCGGAACATCGCGCGTCCGACCGGGCCGAAGGCACGGAACAGACGATCCGACTTGCGATGAAGATCCTTGTACGCGGCCGCCGTGCGCACCCGGTTCAGGTACCGCGACATGCCGCCGATCGTCGGCGCGTACGAGCGGCCGTTGTCGTTCACCACGATGACGAGATTGCGGTCGTTGTCATCGGAGATGTTGTTCAGCGCCTCCCAGGTCATCCCACCGGTAAGGGCACCATCGCCGACCATCGCGACGACATGCCGGTCTGAGCGACCGGTGGCGGTCAGAGCGCGCGAGATGCCGTCGGCCCAGCTGAGCGAACTCGAGGCGTGCGAGGACTCGACCACGTCGTGGGGGCTCTCGCTGCGCTGCGGGTAACCGGCGAGGCCACCGCGCACACGCAGGTCGGAGAAATCCTGACGCCCGGTGAGCAGCTTGTGCACGTACGACTGATGCCCCGTGTCGAACACGAAGGGGTCGTCCGGCGAGGAGAACACCCGGTGCAGGGCGATGGTCAGCTCGACGACACCGAGGTTCGGGCCGAGGTGTCCGCCCGTCCGCGACACGTTCTCGACGAGAAAAGCGCGGATCTCGGCCGCCAGCTCCACCAGTTCCTCAGCGGAGAGCGCGTCCAGATCCCGCGGTCCTGAGATGCTCGGAAGAATGGGCATCTGCACCTCCTCACAGGCGTCGTGCCAACCGCCGGATCCGGCGGATGGGAGCCCTTCGATCCTATCGCGGCTCCCCGAGAATCCCCGGAGAGGAGGTCGGCGCATCCCTGGTGTATTCCGGGCGACCTATGCCAAGCTCGTGGCGATGAACCGCACCCAGAAGATCAGCGTCGCCGTCTCCGGCCTCGTCGTCGCGGGCCTTGTCGCGCTCGCGGCGCCGACCGTCGCATCGGTGGCCACCGAACTGACCTCATGGGCGCCGTCACCTGTTCGGTCGCCGGACACGCAGAATCACACGGCCGAATCCAGACCGGTCCCTACCGCCGCGGCAGTCGATATGCCCGCGACCGCGCCCGACGACGCCTGCTCCAACTCGGCCCGGATCCACGTTGGCGGCATGAGCGCGAAAGTGACCGGGACGCTGGTGGATCGGGGTGCACGCGACCTCGCCGCGGGCGTCGTGGGCCTCGACGACGAAGGCAACGTCGTGTCCTACACCGTCGCGCCGGGCGACGCACCGTACGCGATTGCCGAGCGGCTCTGCATCGAGGACGCGGGGTCGATCGCGACACTGAACCACACGCGAACGATCCATCCCGATCAGCTGCTGCGGTTCGACCGCGACCCCGACGTTCTGTGGGTACCGTACTACAACCCTGTCGACGCACCCGCCGGGTTCCGTCAGATCCCCTACCAGTACGCGATCGAGGAGATGGCTTGGGCAGCTGACGCGGGAGATGTCGACGCCATGCGCGCGATCTGGGCGGATGAGTTGTCCGGCATGTTCACCGATCAGGCGCTCATCGACGTCATCGCACAGGCACTCGACACCGGCGACATCGACGTGCTCCAGCAGATGTTCTCGTAGCACCACAGGCGCGCCCAGAAAAGAAGGCGCCCCGTCAGGCCGAAGCCGGACGGGGCGCCTTCGCTGAGTGGAGAACTACACCAGCGAACGCAGCACGTACTGCAGGATGCCGCCGTTGCGGTAGTAGTCCGCCTCGCCGGGGGTGTCGATGCGGACGACCGCATCGAACTCGATCGTCTGCTTGCCCTCGGGCGAGTTCTCGCTCGGGGTGGCCGTGACACGCACGGTCTTCGGAGTCACACCGGAGTTGAGCTCCTCGAGACCTGCGATCGAGACGATCTCGGTGCCGTCGAGGCCGAGCGACTCCCAGCTCTCTCCAGCCGGGAACTGCAGCGGGACCACGCCCATGCCGATGAGGTTGGACCGGTGGATGCGCTCGAAGCTCTCGGTGATGACCGCCTTGACGCCCAGCAGGCTGGTGCCCTTGGCCGCCCAGTCGCGCGACGACCCGGAACCGTACTCCTTGCCGCCGAAGACGACGAGCGGGGTGCCCTGCTCGGCGTAGTTCATGCAGGCGTCGTAGATGTACGACTGCGGTCCGCCCGGCTTCGTGAAGTCGCGCGTGAAGCCGCCTTCGACGACCTGGCCGTCGTTGACCGCCGAGACCATGAGGTTCTTCAGGCGGATGTTCGCGAACGTCCCGCGGATCATCACCTCGTGGTTGCCACGGCGCGAGCCGAAGGAGTTAAAGTCCTTGCGGTCGACGCCGTGGGCGGTGAGGTACTCCGCTGCCGGGGTTCCGGCCTTGATGTTGCCGGCGGGCGAGATGTGGTCGGTGGTGACCGAGTCGCCGAGCGTCGCCATCACACGTGCGCCCTGGATGTCGCGCACCGGGGTGAGTTCCATCGTCATGCCATCGAAGTACGGCGCCTTGCGCACGTAGGTGGAGTTCTCATCCCACTGGAAGATCGCGTCATCCGGCGTCGGCAGGCTCTTCCAGCGCTCGTCACCCTCGAACACGGTGGAGTACTGCTTGATGAACTGCTCACGGGAGATCGACGAGTCGACGAGGCTCTGCACCTCGTCCGGGGTCGGCCAGATGTCCCGCAGGAACACGTCCTCCCCGTCGGTGCCCTTGCCGAGCGCGTCGTTCTCGAAGTCGAAGTGCATGGAACCGGCCAGCGCGTACGCGATGACCAGTGGCGGGCTGGCCAGGTAGTTCATCTTCACGTCGGGGCTGATGCGACCTTCGAAGTTGCGGTTGCCGGAGAGCACGGCGGTGACGGCGAGGTCGTGGGAGTTGATCGCCTCGGACACCTCCTCGATCAGCGGACCGGAGTTTCCGATGCAGATCGTGCAGCCGTAGCCGACGGTGTAGAAGCCGAGACCCTCGAGGTCCTTGTCGAGACCGGACTTCTCGTAGTAGTCCGTGACGACCTTCGACCCGGGGCCGAGCGTGGTCTTCACCCACGGCTTCTGCTTCAGGCCCTTTTCGAGAGCCTTCCGCGCGACGAGTCCGGCGGCGATCATCACCGACGGGTTCGAGGTGTTCGTGCACGAGGTGATCGCGGCGAGCGTGACGGCGCCGTTGTCGAGGATGTACTTCTCACCCGAAGGCGTGGTCACCGGGACCGGGTTCGACGACGCCGCAGGAGCGCCGCTGTTGATGTGCACCGGACG
The DNA here is from genome assembly GCF_002872075.1 of Microbacterium aurantiacum. Taxonomy (GTDB): domain Bacteria; phylum Actinomycetota; class Actinomycetes; order Actinomycetales; family Microbacteriaceae; genus Microbacterium; species Microbacterium aurantiacum_A. The sequence continues at coordinate 468,211 of NZ_PGGU01000005.1, forward strand.
CGTGTGCTCGTGCTCGTCGCCGGGCGCATTGCCGGGGTCGGATGCAGGGAAGGAGTGCTTCGACTCGAGATCGACCATGTCGTCCGAGGTCGAGGGCGTCGCGTATCCGAGGATGTCCTTCTCGAACTGCGCCTTCGCGTCGGAGAGGAGGATGCGGTCCTGCGGGCGCTTCGGGCCGGCGATCGACGGCACGACGGTGCCGAGGTCGAGCTCGAGGTACTCGCTGAACGTCGGCTCGTGCGCGGCGTCGTGCCAGAGCTTCTGCTCCTTGGCGTACGCCTCGACGAGCGCGACGGCCTCATCACTGCGGCCCGTGAGGCGCAGGTAGTCGAGCGTGACGTCATCGATCGGGAAGATCGCAGCCGTGGAGCCGAACTCGGGGCTCATGTTGCCGATCGTGGCGCGGTTCGCGAGCGGGACCGATGCCACGCCCTCGCCGTAGAACTCGACGAACTTGCCGACGACACCGTGCTTGCGCAGCAGGTCGGTGATGGTGAGGACGACGTCGGTCGCGGTGACGCCGGCCGGGATCTCGCCCGAGAGCTTGAAGCCCACGACCCGCGGGATGAGCATCGACACGGGCTGGCCCAGCATCGCGGCCTCGGCCTCGATGCCGCCGACGCCCCAGCCCAGCACACCGAGGCCGTTGACCATCGTCGTGTGCGAGTCCGTGCCGACGCAGGTGTCGGGGTAGGCACGCAGGACGCCGTTGACGTCGCGGTCGTAGATGACCTTGGCCAGGTGCTCGATGTTCACCTGGTGGACGATGCCGGTGCCGGGCGGGACCACCTTGAAGTCGCTGAACGCCGTCTGGCCCCAGCGCAGGAACTGGTAGCGCTCGCCGTTGCGCTCGTACTCGATCTCGACGTTGCGTTCCAGGGCGTTCTCGCTGCCGAAGAGGTCGGCGATCACGGAGTGGTCGATGACCATCTCGGCGGGCGAGAGCGGGTTGATCCTGTTCGCGTCACCGCCGAGGGCGGTGACGGCCTCGCGCATGGTGGCGAGGTCGACGATGCAGGGCACACCGGTGAAGTCCTGCATGACCACGCGGGCCGGCGTGAACTGGATCTCGGTGCTCGGCTCGGCAGCGGCATCCCACGCACCCAGGGCCTCGATCTGCGCCTTGGTCACGTTCGCACCGTCTTCGGTGCGAAGCAGGTTCTCGAGGAGGACCTTGAGGCTGAAGGGGAGCTTGTCGAAACCGGGCACCGTGTCGATGCGGAAGATCTCGTAGTCGGTGCTGCCGACCGTCAGGGTGCTCTTGGCACCGAAGCTGTTCACCGTCGACACGAGTGCGTCTCCTTCTGATCGGATGGGAGCGGCAGGCGACTCCATCTTGCTCGCCTCTGTGGTCCGGGGGCTAGCAAGGCGGACCTAACCAGTCTGCGCCTTGCCGCCTCTCGGCAGAAGCTCGAAATTTATCTTGACGTCAAGATAAATCTATCACGCTCCAGCGGTGCTGTCCTCCGACGGCGTGCGCGGGTAGAGCGCCCGCACCACGAGCCAGGTGACGGCGATCATCGGCGCGAAGAGCGGTAGCCCCATGATGAGCTTCAGCGTGCCGAGGGCCGTGACGTCACCGGCGAAGTAGAGCGGCAGCTGCACGCCGAGGCGTGCGAAGAACAGAGCCGCCCAGGCGATGCCGAGCCAGAAGAACGCCCGGCGCTTTCGACGATCGCCCCGCCACGCCGTACCCTCCCCCATGAGGAACCCGACGGCGAGACCGATCAGCGACCAGCCGATCAGCGCAGAGACGAGCAGGATGGAGCCGTACACCGAGTTGGTGATGAACCCGGGGACGAAGTTGTCCTCCCCGCGTCCCGTCCACAGCGCAAGGCCCGCAGCAGCACCCGCGGCGACGAGTCCGCCGATCGCGGCCGAAGGCGGCGACTTCTGCAGCAGCCTCACGACGGTGAACAGTGCGGCGATGCCGACCGATACGCCGAGCGCCAGGATCAGCGGTTCCGGCTTGACGGTGAAGAGAACGACGAATGCGAGGCTGGGCAGCACGGATTCGAGAATGCCCCGCCAGCCGCCCATCGCCGACCAGACGACCTTGTGCGTGGACGAGCTGTCGGCGGGGTCGAGTCCTGCACGCCGTGCCGCGCCGCCGAGAGCAGCTCCGAAGGCCTCCGAGACGCTCGGCTCCCGCTCGGCTCCCGGCTCGGGTGTGCTCACGCGGAACCTGGCGTCGCCGGCATCTTCAGCGGAATGAGGTCGCGCGGAGGCATCGGCGAGCCGCCGCGCACGACGACGATCGAGCGGAACAGATCCTCGACCTTCTCGGCGGCTTCGGGATCGGATGCCGCAGCTCCGCCGATGACGCCCCGGAGGAACCATCGCGGACCGTCGATGCCGATGAACCGGGCGAGCCGGAGTCCGGATCCCTCGCTCGCCGGCGCGGGGACCTCGGCGAGAAGCTCCTTGCCGAGCGGACCGTCGCGCTCCTCAACTCGGCCGCCCTGCGTGCGGACCTGGTCACGCAGCTGCACGCGGGTCTCATCCCAGAGGCCGCCCGAGCGCGGTGCGGCGAAAGGCTGCACCTGGAGCGACGAGTCGGCGTAGTCGAGTCCGACCGCCACGATGCGCTTGGTCTGCTCCTCGACCTCGAGGCGCAGGTTCAGTCCCTCCCGCGGGAGGATCTTGATGCCGCCGAGATCGATGTACGGGCGGACCGGGTTGGCCTCCGAGTCATCGAACGGCCCGTCGGTGGCCCGGTTGACCGGTGCCGACTTCTGAGTGTGGGGGGTGTTGTCAGTCATTGCCCTGCCCTGCTGGGGTGTGGTTGTGTCCTGCCTGGTAACCGGTGGATCCGAAGCCGCCATGGCCGCGAACGCTGTCCGGAAGCTCGTCGACCGGGAGGAACACGGCGCGCGCCACCGGCATCACGATCAGCTGTGCGATTCGGTCGCCGACCGCCACATCGTACGCGCTTCGGATGTCGGTGTTGATCAGGCTCACTTTGATCTCGCCGCGGTAGCCCGCATCGACGGTGCCCGGCGAGTTCACGATGGAGATCCCGTGCTTCGCGGCGAGTCCGCTGCGCGGGACCACGAATGCCGCGTATCCCTCGGGCAGCGCGATTCGCAGCCCGGTCGGGACCAGCGCCCGCTCGCCCGGGGCGAGGTGGACGGCCTCGGCCGCCACCAGGTCAGCGCCGGCGTCACCGGGGTGCGCGTATCCGGGCATCACGACTTCGCCCCCCAGGACAGGGGCGATAATGGGGAGATCAACGGAATCGGTCACCCCATGAGGCTAATGCAGAACCCCCGCACAGACGCACGTCCGGAATACCGGGAGCGGCTGGCACCGAGCCTGCGTCTGCTCGCCACCGTCGCCCTCGCCGGCCCCATGGTCTCGCTGATCTTCGTGCCGGTCGGATCCACGTTCGCACTGGTGATCGGCTGCGTCGTCTCCGCCATCCTCGTCGTGGCCTTCATCGCGATGACACCCGTCATCCGCGTGGAGGGGACCACACTCCGCGCCGGCCGTGCGCACATCGACTCACGGCACCTGGGCGAACCGGTCGCCCTGACGGGCGAAGAGGCACGGCACGCGCGCGGACCAGGGCTTCCGGCGAACGGCTGGCATCTCATCCGCGGAGGGATCGACGGCATCGTGGTGGTCCCGAACACCGACCCGGATGACCCGGTCGCCGCCTGGACGATCTCGACACGGACACCGGATCGCCTGGCCGCCGCCATCCGCGCTGCCCGCGCCTGACGGCCGAGCCCGGCGTCCCGCCCTTCGGCAGGCTCCGGCACTCCGCCGAGGGGGAACGACAAACGCGCCCCCGACCTTGCGGTCAGAGGCGCGTGATATCGCGGAGCAGCGCTCAGGCAGCGCACTCCTTGCAGATCGGTCCAGAAGCGTCCTCGTGGTCCAGCTGCGAGCGGTGCTTCACCAGGAAACAGCTCATGCAGGTGAACTCGTCCTGCTGCGCTGGCAGCACGACGACGTCGAGGTCGAGGTCGGAAAGGTCGGCGCCGGGAAGGTCGAAGCTCGACGGGTTGTCGGCGTCTTCGTCGCCGGTGGAGCCGGAGAGCTTGTCCGGCACACGCTCCTTGAGGGCTTCGATCGACTCGGAGTCGTCTTCACTCTTGCGCGGAGCGTCGTAATCGGTGGCCATGCTGTAGATCTCCACTTTCATGGTGCGAGTGGGTGGTGTGCCGCAGGGATCGGCGGCCATAGTTTGCACGACCCAGGAGCAATAAGCAAATGCCGTGGCGTGCGACAGACCAAACTCACGGCACGCCCAGGGTATTCCCGGCTCAAGGGGGTGACGCGTGACACCATGAATCCACACCCATCAGAGGGGCATTCGCATGGAAAACGTCACCATCGTCGGCACCGAAGCAGGAGTCCTCGTGCTCGCGACCGAGTCGGGCGAGCGCTTCGCGCTCTCCATCGACGACGTTCTGCACCGGGAGATCCGTCGTGCCACCCGGCAGACCGAACCCGCAGCTCAGCGCCTCGCGGCCAGCCCCCGCGACATCCAGGCGCAGATCCGCGCCGGTCTCACCGCCGCAGAGGTCTCCGAGCTCCTCGGTATCAGCCTCGAGGACGTCGCACGCTTCGAGAGCCCGGTACTCGCAGAGCGCGAGCACATCATCGACCAGGCCCTCGCAGTGCCGGTGCTCATCGGCAGCGAGGTCGAACCGGACGCGCAGCCGACCTTCGGCGTCGCCATCCGCGCGAAGCTGGCCGAAGTCTCCGCCACCTCGGAGCGCTGGGCCAGCTGGAAGGACGAATCCGGCTGGATCGTGAAGCTGGAGTTCTCCGCGAGTGACGTCGAGCATGATGCTCGCTGGAGCTTCGACCCGCGCCGCAGCGCGCTGGCGCCGCTCAACGCCGACGCCACGCAGCTCTCACGCCAGGGGTCGCTCCCAGAGGGCCTGATCCCCCGCCTGCGTGCGGTGGAGGCCGATCGCCCCGCGTCGCCCTACAAGGACGACAGCCGCTTCGATTCCGGTGCCTTCGGACCCCGGCTGCTCCCTGCACCGACCGCTGACATCGAAGCCGACGACGTCGCACCGCCGCAGCGTTCGAATGCCGCAGCCCAGGCGGCCGCCATCAACCGCGCACCTGAGACGCAGACGACCAACCCGGAGACGGCCGACCTGCTCGAGGCGCTGCGCCGCCGGCGCGGTCAGCGCGAGACCGCTCCCCTGGTCGATGCCGATGACGGCGAGCACGACGCACCGGAGCGCGGCTCCAGTCCGATCGCGCTGTTCGACGCGTTCGAACAGGACCCAGAAACGCGCGACCAGGGCCCCGACACCACTCCGGCGGCCGAGCCGCCCGCCGACAATGCCAGCCGCCGACGACGACGCAACGCGATGCCCTCCTGGGATGAGATCGTGTTCGGAGCGCGCACCGACGAGTGAGCGCCGACGAACGCAACTCCGTGCTCGTCACCGCGCGAGGGCTCCCAAGCGGATCAGCGGCACGCTCTGCTCCTCCGGAGTGAGTGCCCCGTGCTGACCGATCATTGCACGGCCGCGCTGATCGGCGGCCGTGCCGTCGTACACCGCCCACGCGGCACGCGCCACCACCAGCATGTCGCCGATGCGCGCGGTCGCGGCGTCCGTCACCACCGGCCCGAACAGGCCCGCCGCGATCGCCTCTGCGCCTGACAGCACGTCCGCCATGCCCTCCAGGTCGCCGCGCCAACGAGCGAGGATGCCTGCCGCGTCGGCATCCGGCTCGAGGTAGACGTGCAGCATCCGAGGCTCCCCGCCGATATGACGCACGCCGTCGAGGCGACCTCCGGTCTCGTCCAGCACCACCTGACGGTGCGCGGGGACATCGACCATGCCGTGGTCCGAGGTGACGAGCACCCCGACGCCGGACGGCACCCGTGTCGACAACGCGGAGTCGATGTCCTCGATTGCGGACACCCACTCGCCGGAAGCGACGCCGTGCTTGTGGCCGGCCTTGTCGACCTCCGGGAGGTAGCAGTAGACGAGCGACCCCGGATGCCGTTCGGCGAGATCGTAGGCTGTGGCGACGCGGTCGGCAGGCGTGGCGGCGGCGACGAACTGCGCCCCGCGCAGCGTCGCCCGGGTGAACCCGCTGTTCGCGTAGGCGGCGACGCCGACCGCGAAGCTCTCGCGGCCCGCGATCAGCGCCTGCTCGAAGATGGTCGGGGCGGCCTGCCAGATCTCGGGGTCGATGCCCTCGGACTCCCACCCGGTCAGCTGGTTCACCAGCACATCGCGCGCGGGGTCGAGCACGCGGTACCCGACGAGGCCGTGCTGCCCCGGCCACACGCCGGTGAGGATGCTGGTCAGAGCCGCTGCCGTCGTCGTCGGGAATACCGAGCGCGCGACATCCTTCTTCGCCATGCTTGCGGTGAGGGTGCGGGCGTGCCCCGCATGAGCGCGCAGGTTGATCGTGCCCAGACCGTCGACGAGCACGAGCACGACGGAGGTCGTGCTCGGCAGTGTGAGGGACTCGCCGCGGAGCGAGGCGAACAGGTCATCCGCCACCCCGACGACGCTCCGGGCTGACGACGGGCCGGGCGGTAGCATGAGGGACATCCGAGCCAGTCTGACACAGGCCATCCGCACGCCCTCAGGAAGTACATGCCGAAGACCCCGCCGCCCGAGCCCGTAGAAGAACGCATCCAGGACATCGAACTGTCCAGCGAGATGCAGGGCTCGTTCCTCGAGTACGCGTATTCGGTCATCTACTCGCGTGCGCTCCCTGACGCGCGCGACGGGCTCAAGCCGGTGCAGCGCCGCATCCTGTATCAGATGGCCGAGATGGGCCTGCGTCCCGATCGCGGACACGTGAAGAGCGCCCGCGTCGTCGGCGAGGTGATGGGAAAGCTGCACCCGCACGGCGACACCGCGATCTACGACGCGCTGGTACGCCTCTCGCAGGACTTCGCGCTGCGCGTTCCGCTGATCGACGGACATGGCAACTTCGGCTCCCTCGACGACGGCCCGGCGGCCGCGCGCTACACCGAGGTGCGTCTCGCTCCCGCCGCGCTCGCGCTGACCGAGAACCTCGACGAGGACGTCGTGGACTTCGTCCCGAACTACGACGGCCAGTTCCAGCAGCCGGCGGTACTGCCGGCCGCATTCCCGAACCTTCTGGTGAACGGTGCCAGCGGCATCGCCGTCGGCATGGCGACGAACATGGCCCCGCACAATCTCATAGAGGTCGTCGCGGCCGCGACGCACCTGCTCGAGAACCCGGATGCCACCACCGAAGAACTCATGGAGTTCGTCCCCGGCCCGGACTTCCCCTCGGGCGCCGTGGTCATGGGACTGGACGGCGTCAAAGACGCATATACGACCGGGCGCGGCGCCTTCAAGGTGCGCGGCAAGGTCTCGGTCGAGCCTCTCGGGCCTCGCCGCACCGGCATCATCGTCTCCGAGCTCCCGTACATGGTCGGGCCCGAGCGGCTGATCGAGAAGATCCGCGATGCCGTGCAGGCGAAGAAGCTGCAAGGCATCAGCGACGTCACCGACCTCACCGATCGCAATCACGGCCTGCGCGTCGCGATCGGGATCAAGACCGGTTTCGATCCGAACGCGGTGCTGGAGCAGCTGTACCGGCTGACTCCGCTGGAGGATTCCTTCAGCATCAACAACGTCGCCCTCGTCGACGGGCAGCCCCGCACCCTCGGCCTCAAGGAGATGCTGCGCGTCTACGTCGCGCACCGCCTCGAGGTCATCACGCGCCGCAGCCGCTACCGTCTGGCACGCCGTGAGGAGCGACTGCACCTGGTCGAGGGACTGCTCATCGCGATCCTCGACATCGACGAGGTCATCCAGGTCATCCGCTCCTCCGACGACTCGGAGCAGGCGCGCATGCGCCTGCGCGAGGTGTTCGACCTCAGCGAGCTTCAGGCCGAGTACATCCTCGAACTGCGCCTGCGACGGCTGACGAGGTTCTCCCGCATCGAGCTGGAGGCCGAGCGCGACGCGCTCAAGGCCGAGATCGCGACCCTTCAGGAGCTGCTCGCCAGCCCGGTGCTGCTGCGGGCCGTCGTCGCGAAGGAACTGGATGCCGCGGCCGACGCCTACGGGACGCCGCGGCGCACGCTGCTGATGAACGCGGCTCCTCCGAAGCCGCGCGCGACCAAGGGCGCCGTCGACCTGCAGATCGCCGACGCACCGACCGTGCTCGTGCTCTCGACGACGGGCCGAGCCGTGCGCGTGGACCTCGCCGAAGGGCAGGAACTGACTGTTCCGGCCCGGCGCAGCAAGCACGATGCGATCCTGACGACCATCGAGGCGACGGTGCGCGCCGAGATCGGAGCTCTCACCAGCACCGGTCGCATCGTGCGCTTCTCCCCCGTCGACCTGCCGTCGGTTCCGGCGAGCTCGGTGCAGCTCGCCGCGGGCACACCGCTGCGCGACTACCTCGGCATCACGAATCGCGCGGAGCGCATCCTCGCCTTCGTCCGTTTCGACAGCGACGTCCCGATCGCACTGGGCACCGCGCAGGGCACGGTGAAGCGCATCGTCCCGACGACCCTCCCGGTCCGCCCCGACCTCGAGGTCATCGGCATGAAGCCGGGCGACGCGGTCGTCGGCGCGGCCGAAGCGCCCGACGACTCCGAACTCGTCTTCGTGACGACCGATGCCCAGCTGCTGCGTTTCTCGGCCTCGGCCGTGCGTCCGCAGGGTGCGGCGGCGGGCGGTATGGCGGGGATCAAGCTCGGCGCCGGAGCATCCGTGCTGTTCTTCAGCGCCGTGCCGGCCGACACCGACGCCGTCGTCGCCACCGTCTCCGGTGCCGAGAGCATCCTCCCCGGCACTGATGCGGGACGTGCGAAGGTCACGCCCTTCACCGAGTACCCCGCCAAGGGACGGGCGACCGGCGGAGTGCGTGCGCACTCCTTCCTGAAGGGCGAGGATCGCCTGAGCGTCGCGTGGGTCGGTCCCGCTCCGGCGCAGGCCGTCGACCCGACCGGAGCCGTGCGCAAGCTGCCGGAGTCCGGTGCACGTCGCGATGCGTCGGGCCAGCCGGTCGATGCGGTCATCGGCTCCATCGGCCGCACCCTGATCTGATGACCGGCTCCGTCACGCTCGTCTCGGGTCTTCCCGGCGTCGGGAAGACGACCGTGGCACGAACGCTGGCTTCGACGTTCCAGCGTGGTGTCCACCTCGACACGGATGACATCGGGGAGAGCTTCATCGTCTCGGGGCTCGTTCTGCCCGGTGATGATCCGGGCGATGAGTCCGAGCGGCAGCTCGCGTTGCGGCGTCACAACATCATGGCCCTCGCCCGGAACTTCGCCGCGGCGGATTTCGACGTCGTCATCTCCGACGTCGTGCTCTGGCCCGGCCTTCTGGACGCGTATCTCGCGGACCTGGCAACCGAGCTGCGTTTCTTCCTGCTGACTGCCTCACCGGAGGTGATCTCCGCCCGAGATGCAGGTCGACACAAGCACGTCGCGGACCTCTGGTCGCATCTGCGCGCCGATCAGGACGCGTGGGACTCTCCCGGCCTGCGCCTCGATACCAGCGACTGGTCGCTCGATGAGACGGTGACGGCCATCCGGCAGGGGTGGTCGGATGCTCTGCATCCGGCCGCTCGAAGGCCCGCTTAGACAGCATCCGGCGCGGCGGAATCCTCGCCGAGATGCGCCAGACCCTGCGCGACGATCCCGGCGACCGTACGGGCGTGAGTGCCGTCCGGGTCGAGGTCGGGATCGAAGACGGTGATGGAGGCGCCCCAGGCGCGCGGAGCGACGAGCTCGAGGAACGCGGTGAGTTCCTCCGGAGACACGCCGCCGGAATGCGGGCTGTCGACGGCCGGCATGTGGATCGGATCCAACACATCGACATCCACCTGCAGCCAGAAGCCGCGATCGAGCCCGTCTGTCGCCAGGATCCGTGCAGCTGCCCGCGACGACCCGTGCAGGATGATCTGATCGGCGGGGATGGTGAGTCCGATGCTCTCGCTGACCTCGGCCAGGTGCGGGTCGTCGTAGCGGCATCCGACGTGCGCCGTCGCCGCAGCGGAAAAGTACGGCCCCAGGCCGTCGATATCGGCGACCTCGGGGATGTGCCGACCGATGGCTGCCGCGAGGTCCTCGCCGGCCAGCGCACCGATGGCCGCGCTGTTGCCGGGGTGCCGGAAGTCGGTGTGGCCGTCGACGTGCACGAGGCCACCACCGCCGGTGACCCGGGAGGCGAGTCCGGCCGCGAGCACGATGCTGCAATCGCCGCCGAGCACGAGGGGAGAATCTCCGGCGTTGCGCAGCCTGACCAGTCGGTGCGCGAGGCGCCGGGCGTGATCGACGAACGCATCCTGGTTGCGCACCGTCCCCTCGCGTCGGCGGGCATCGTCGACATATCGTCCGGGGAGGATGACGCCGCCGTCGACGGCGCCCCGAGCGTGGAAGACCTCGTGCAGACCGGCTTCGCGGAGGGCCTCCGGCGCCTTCGCCGCGCCGGGGACCGCTCCCACGACCGGCGGTTGCAACCCGAGGTTCGACGGTGCGGAGACGAGCGCGATCATCGCACCATCATCGCAGCCTGGGCGCTCAGAGACGCAGCGCGAGCACGTTGGCGGTGAGCCCGGCGGCCGTGCCGCACAGCACGACGGTGTCGCCCCGGCTCACCCTGCCGGCATCCAGCGCCCTCGCGAGCATGAACGGCACCGACGCCGACACCATGTTCCCGTAAGTCATCACCTCGTCGACGCGGCGGTCTGCGGGGATCCCGAGACGATCGAGCATGGGACCGAGAGCGGCGGACGCCTGGTGCGGGATCCACAGCGCTACGTCGTCGTGGGACAGGCCGATCCGCTGATGGAAGCGCTCGAAGAACGCGGGAAGCACCCGCATCATGCCCAGGAGGGCGCGCCGGCCGTTCATGTCGAAGAGATAGTCGGCCGGATCGGCGACTGCGAACGCCTGTGCCGGGGAACGCGACAGCCCGCCGCGGATCTCGGTGTCGTGCGCATACGCAGGCCAGGTCTGCTGCAGGCTGCCGATGACGCCCCGGCCGGGGTCGTCGGAGCGACGGAGCACCACGGCCGCCGCGGCGTCGCTGAACAGTTCGAAGCTCTCGGGTTGCTCCGGGTTCAGGAACCGGGTTCCGACGTCGCCGGAGACCACGAGGATCGTCTCGTAGTCGCCGGCGTCGAGATAGCGGGAGGCGACATCGAGCGCGGTGATGAAACTCGTGCAGGTGGAGTTCACGTCGAAGGCCGCCGCGTATCCGGTCAGGGTCAGCCGCTCGAGCACGAGCGCCGCCGTGCAGGGAATCGGCTGGATGCCGGCAGCCGAGGCGCCGAGGACCAGATCGACGTCGTCCGCACTGATGCCGGCGCTCTCCAGCGCCCGTTCGCACGCCCTGGCGAGCATGTCCAGATGTGAGACGCCGTCCTCGATCCGGTAGCGCACCTGATCTCCGAACCGCACGACTCGCTCCGGGAGCACCGTGCCCCAGCCCGCGATCTCACAGCTTCTCGTCATCGGTTCTCCTCCAGGTCCGCGTCACTCGGCGCAGCTTCACCGATGGGTCGTGCCGGTACGCCGTGAAGACGACCTCCGGTCGAACGCATCCCAGTCGGTCGGCCAGCGCATGCAGTTCGTCGGTCACGCTCTGCCGCGCATGGTCGTCGAGGACATCGAGCGACACTTCGAGGCGCATGTCGCCCGTCTGCGCGACGCGGTACTCGTCGAAACCTTCCGCGTACAGCAGCGCACGGGTGACGACGTCCGCGAAGACCGGCACCGTCAGACCTGCTGCGGTGCGGAACGCGAGCGTGTCGTCCTGGCGGCCCTCGATCCGTTCGATCGGAGTCAGCGCGCTCCCGCACGCGCACGCCTCGGCGCGTTCCTTGAGGACGTCGCCGAGCCGGTATCGCACGATCGGCTGCGCACGGCGCCGGAGGTCGGTGACGATCGGCGTGAAACGCCCTTCGCCGAGCGACTCGCGCTCCACGATGATGTTGTCCTCGTTCAGGTGCAGGACGCCTTCTTCGCACGTGTGCGCGAGGAACCCTTCCGTGCACTGATACAGCTGATGCAGCATCGGCTGTCCCAGCGACGACTGGATGCGATGGGAGTCCGCGATCTCGAGCACCTCGGCGACCCCGTAGACCTTCTCCGGCCGCGCGTCGAGGCGTCCTACGTCGGCGGCGCGGGCGATGAGGCGCAGCACGGAGGGCGGGGCGACCAGGATGGTCGGGCGGTACTCCTGCAGACGCGCGATGTTCGCCGTCATGTCGGCATGCACGTCGAAGTAGGAGAACGACACCGCCCTCGAACCGACCGATTCGTACAGCGTGTTGTCCGCGCGCAGGAACAGCGCGATGCGGTGGCCGAGAAGTCGCCCGCGCGGCAGCGTGCGCGCGAGGACCGTGCCGACCCAGGCGTCCCGCTCGGCGCTGCTCACGACGAACAGTCCACGGTGACCACTGGTGCCGCTGGAGAGTCCGACCGAGTTCGTTCCGAGGTCCGCGTCGAAATCCCGGGAGCGCTCGTTGGCGATCGCGAGTTCCAGAGCCTCATCGCGGTGCGCCCCCACGGTGTTGATCGCGTCGAAGCGCCCCATCATCACGCTCTTGTCCATGTACGGCAGGTCGGCGAGGACGCCTCCACGCACGGGGATGAGATCACGGAAATAGGCGGAGTGCCGCCGGAGGAAGCGCAGGTGCCGCCGGAGCAGCCGGCGTTGTCGTCGCTCGACGGCGCCGCGGGTGCGCAACGGCCGGAACCACCGCACGGCGGCGAACTCGGCGACGATCCGGAGGTTCGACATCAGCTCAGCAGCTCACGGTCATCCACTGCATCGTGGCTGCAGACGACACGGATCCCCGCGGCGGCAAGCCGTGTGAGGACCTCTCCCGTTCGCCGATAGGTCTCGTAATCGTGCTGCACCGCGCGGGGCAGAGCCTTCATCCGCGGTGCCGCATCGAGGAGGTCTCTCCCCCACGCCCCGTCGCCCGCGAGCAGCACCTTCCCCTCGACGAGGGCGCCGACATGACCGTCGGCATGACCTGGCAGGTCGACCACCAGGTACGACCCGTCGCCGAACAGGTCGACTGCGCGCAGATCGACACCTGCCGTGGTGCGAGGAACGAACTCGTCGTCGCCGAGGATGCGCGCGTCCCCGGGGAACCCCTCGGGCAGCAGCCCGGGCAGGACGCCGGCACGAAGGCGCGGCGAGGCGAGGGTGCGCAGGTGCCCCGCCGTGAGGACGAGGTTCGCCTGCGGGAACCGATGGACACCGCCGACGTGATCGGGGTGCAGGTGCGAGAGCACGACATGGGTGACGGATGCCGGATCCACGTCGTCCGCACGGAGGCGCTCCGCGATGTCGTCGTCGTCGGTCACCCGCGGCGGGAGCAGCCGTCGGTAAGCGACACCACGCCAGCCGGTGTCCCAGCGACCGGTCGCGTAACCGGTGTCGAAGAGCACACGACGGCCATCGTCGCCGTCGTAGAGGAACGCTCCGGAGGGGAAGGTGCGGATGCCGGGCGGAGCGCCGCGGAACATCCGAGCGGCATCGTGCGTGGTGCTGCCGCACGCGTAGTGACGAAGCCGGCCGCTCACGCCGCCACCCGCAGATGTGCGGCGACGCGACGGAGCGCATCGTCCAGCGCGACCTCCGGCCGGTAGCCGAGCTCCGTCTTCGCGCGCGTCAGGTCGAGCGTCTGCGAAAAGGCGATGGTGCTCAGGGTGTACCGGGTGAGAGGCGGCTCCGGCTGACCGGGGATCGCCCTGCACACGCCCTCGAGCGTCGTCGCCAGAAGCCACGCCGCACGGCGGTTCATCGGCCGCATCCTCGGGGTCTCCCCGAGCAGGTGCAGCAGCGCCCCGAGCAGGTCGCGGAACGGGCGGGGCTCGTCGTTGCTGATGTTGTACACGCCGCCGGCGGCATCCCCCGCCGTCAGGGCGAGCCGCAGCGCCATCGCGACGTTCTCGACGGCGGTGACGTCGATGAGATTGTCGCCGCCGTCGAACAGCGGCACGCCGACGCGGCGGTGCACATCCAGCAGCCGTGGCAGAAGACTCGGGTCGCCGACGCCGATCAGACCGCGGGGTCGGATGATGATCAGCTCCGCGACATCGCCGTCATGGAGCGCACGTTGCAGCAGTGCTTCGGCGGCTATCTTGGAGCGGATGTAGCCGTTGAGGCGGTTTCCGGTGTCGACATCGTCTTCGCGGATGTTCAGCCGGTCCCTGGCCGCGGAGTACACGCTCGGTGACGACACGTGCACGATCCGGCGAACGCCGTTGCGTCGCGCGAACTCCACGACGTGCGCGGTGCCGTCGACGTTCGCCTCCTGGAAGGCCCGCCACCGTCCCCACGGCGCGGAGAGAGCCGCGCAGTGGATGACCGCGTCCACCTCTCGTCGTACTCGCGTGAGCGATGCGAGGTCTCCGACGATCCGATGCTCTGGTGCGGCGACGGCGGCAAGGGCGTCCGCATTGCGCCCGGCGGCGAGGACTTCGTGCCCATGGGCGCGCAGATCGCGCACGACGTACCCGCCGAGGAAACCGCTGGCCCCCGTCACGAGCACACGGGATGCGGGCGCCGACATGCTCCGATGCTAGGGCACGGTTCACACGCGGCCGCGCATGCCTGCGCGCGCCCCGCCCCCGGCGTGGGGTGCAGACGACGTGGTGACCCGTAGGGTGATCTGGTGCGCATCGCCATGATCACCGACTACTACCTTCCGACTCTGGGTGGTGTGCAGACGGTGATCAAGGCGCACAAGGAGGCGCTGGAGCAGGACGGCCACGAGGTGACCGTGTTCTCGCCGCTCACATCGCCGAGTTCCGACCCTTCCGTTGTGGGCCTGCCGACGGCCCGCGGGTTCGCGCCTGACGGATATCCGTTCACATGGACCCCATCTGCGGCCTCACATCTCATTCGTCAAGAGCTGCGGACGCGCCGCATCGAGGTGGTGCACGTGCACTCCGAGATGTTCGCGGCGCTCGCCGGGTTCCGCGCCGCGAAAGATCTCGGCATCCCGATCGTGCAGACCATGCACGGCCGCATCGACGTGTACACCCGTTCCGTGCTCCCCGCTCCGGCGATCACGACGGTGCTGTTGGCCGGCATGCACCGACGGCTGCTCAGCCACCGCAACGTGCAGATCAAGCCGGACGCCCCGTACGCGCGCACCAGGACGGCCCGGCGGATGTGGCGACTGATGGTGAGCCAGGCCAACCATGCGCACCAGGTGATCGTGCCGTCGGGGCACTTCGCCCAGAAGCTGCTCGAGCAGGGCGTGTCGACTCCGGTGACCGTGATCTCCAACGGGCTGGAGGACTCCGTGCTGGCGGCGGTCGGCGATCCGGTGCCCCGCTCCGTCGAGCCCGGCGAGGCGCTGCGGGTGATGTGGTGCGGGCGGGTGTCACCGGAGAAGCGACCGGAGGTGTTCGTCGACGCGGTCGCGCAGGTGCGCGGCATCACCGCGAGCATCTTCGGCGACGGGATCGCACGTGCTGCGGTTACGGAGCGGGTGGAAGCCTTGCCCTCCGGCCGTCTCACCGTGCATGGCGCTGTCCCGCAGGCCCAGGTGATCCAGGCGATGCGCGACGCCCACGTGCTGGTGTCGAGCTCACTCGATTTCGACAATCAGCCGATGGTTCTGCTCGAGGCGATCGCCTCCGGGCTTCCGGTGGTCGTGGCCGATCCCGACCTGGCCGAGATGCTCCCGGAGCGCGGACACCTCGTCTGCGACACCCCGGATGCCGCGGGTCTCGTCTCCGCGCTGTCGCGGCTGCGCGAGTCCCCCGGGCTCATCCGCGAGATGAGCGGCGCCGCGATCGCACATCGGCCGGCGGTCGCCCAGAACGCACATCTCGGCGCGCTGCTCGCGGTCTACGAAGCAGCCGTCGGTCGCTGACTGGGAGAATGGTTGGACGAGTCGACGGTGAAGAGTACGGAGAGGAATGTGGATTCCCGATCGAATGTGAACGCACCCGAGTCGATGACCCCATGGCTTCGATCCTCCGCGACGGCTGAGCCTCCGGCGCCCTCGGAGCAGTTCGGCGTCGGCGAGGTCGCCGCGCTCGTCGGGGTGAGCGTCCGGACGCTGCACCATTGGGACTCGATCGGGCTCGTCAGCCCCCACGATCGGACCATCGCCGGCTACCGCACCTACTCCGAGGCCGACGTCGCGCGCATCCACCGGGTGCTCATCTACCGTGAGCTCGGCTTCAGCCTGACCCGGATCGCCGCGCTTCTCGATGACCCCACCGTCGACGAGACCGCACAGCTCGCCCGGCAGAGAGAACTCCTCGAGGAACGCATCGCCGGCCTGCGACGAATGGCGGACAGTGTGAGCCGGATTCTGGCCTCTCGTGAGTCGGGGTCCGGACTCTCGGCCCGTCAGCAGGCGGAGATCTTCGGCCGCGGATGGCGTGCGGACTGGGCCGATGAAGCGCACGAACGCTGGGGCGACTCCGAGCAGTGGAGCGAGTTCGCAGAGAACGCCGCGATGCTCTCCGACATCGAGCGCGGGCGCATCCATGACGAGGGCCTGGCGCTTTACGCGGCGCTCGCTGAGGCGAAGGACTCGGGGCTGGCACCTGGCAGCGACACCGCGAACGCCCTCGCCGAACAGCACCGCGCGATGATCGGTCGGCTGTTCTCCTGCAGTCATTCCATGCATGTGTGCATCGCTCAGCACTACGTGCAGGATCCCCGGTTCCTGACCCGCTTCGACGCCGTCAGTCCCGGATTCGCCGCCTGGCTCAAGGCCGTGATCGACGCCAACGCCAGCCGTCATGGCGTCGACCCGGAGAACGCCGTCTGGGAATGATCTGCTGCGCGCTCCTCGACGCGCGGGCTTGACCCTCACGTCGCGTCAGGGCGCAGGCTGACGGTCATGGCAGAGACGACGATCACGAGAGACCGACGCGGATCGGCAGAAGTGGAGACCCTGGACAGGGCCGGTCATCCGCGCCTCAGACGGATCGCGGACGTGTTGCGCAGCCGGTCTCGACGGCCGACGATGTTCGTCATCGATGACGAGGAGAACATCGCGCAGGCGATCAGATGCGGGATCGAGCTGGAGAGCCTGTACGTCACGGAGTCGACGATCGGCGAGGGTTTCCCTTCGCTCGCGCACCTCGGTGACGTGCCCGTGTACATCGTCACCGACGCCGCTGCCCGCGCGCTGTTCGGAAAGGAGAGGCGCACGAGGTTCTTCGCCCTCGCGCATGCACCGAAGCCACCAGTTCTCCGCGACCTGAGCGGCGCCGAGGGCGATGTCATCGTGCTCGACGGCGTACAGCTCGTCGGGAACATCGGCGCCATCACGCGCACGGCCTGTGCACTCGGCGCGGCCGGAGTCGTACTGATCGGCAGCGGCCTGCTCTCGACGCTGGATCGCCGCCTCGTTCGGGCCAGCCGGGGTCTGGTGTTCGCCACTCCGGTCGTCATCGCGAGCCACGCGCAATGCGAGGCCTTCCTCAAGCAGGAGGGCATCGCCGTGGTGACGCTCTCGGCAGACGCCACGGAACCGCTGAGCCGGGTCCGCACCCTCCCGGGCCGCGTCGCCATCGTCCTCGGGAGCGAACGTGCAGGCGTCTCTGCCGAGTTCGACACGGTCACAACGAAGCGATACGCCATCCCGATGACCGAGGACGCCGAGTCTCTGAATGTCTCGGTGGCAGCGGCAATCGCCCTGTACGAGCACCGGAGTCGCTGACTGCCGCCCAGATCAGGCGTCGATGGCCTCGCGGGAGAGTCGGTCGGACGAGTCGATGATGAATTCGCGCCGTGGGGCGACTTCGTTGCCCATGAGCAACTCGAACACGCGCCCTGCGGCCTCGGCATCCTCCATGCGCACCCGGCGCAGCAGACGGCCGCCGCGGTCCATCGTCGTGTTCGCCAACTGCTCCGCGTCCATTTCGCCGAGGCCCTTGTAGCGCTGGATCGGCTCATGCCAGCGCTTGCCCGACTTGCGCAGCTTCGCCAGCAGCGCGTGCATCTCCTGCTCGCTGTACGTGTAGATCGTCTCGTTCGGCTTGGATCCGGGATTTATCACGATCACGCGGTGCAGCGGCGGGACAGCCGCGTACACGCGCCCGTCCTCGATGAGCGGCCGCATGTAGCGGAAGAACAGCGTGAGCAGCAGCGTGCGGATGTGCGCGCCGTCGACGTCGGCGTCGCTCATCAGGATGACCTTGCCATAGCGCGCGGCGCTGATGTCGAAGCTGCGCCCCGAGCCCGCGCCGATCACCTGGATGATCGAGGCGCACTCGGTGTTGTTGAGCATGTCTCCGACCGAGGCCTTCTGCACGTTGAGGATCTTGCCTCGGATCGGCAGCAGCGCCTGGAACTCGCTGTTGCGGGCGTTCTTGGCCGTTCCCAGTGCCGAGTCGCCCTCGACGATGAAGAGCTCGCTGCG
Source organism: Microbacterium aurantiacum (assembly GCF_002872075.1). Lineage (GTDB taxonomy): Bacteria > Actinomycetota > Actinomycetes > Actinomycetales > Microbacteriaceae > Microbacterium > Microbacterium aurantiacum_A. The sequence goes on from NZ_PGGU01000005.1 coordinate 486,559, forward strand.
GTCGACCTCGTTCGTGCGGCAATCGACGAGCTTCGTGGGCAGTGTTGACGACTCGAGCGCGTTCTTGCGGCGCTGCGTCTCCTTGTGCGCGCGGGCCGAGACGCGGGCTTTCATCTCGGCGACGATCTTGTCGAGCAGCTGCGTCGCCTGGCTCTTGTCGTCGCGCTTCGTCGAGCTGAACCGCTCGCCCAGCTCCTTGCGGACGACCTGCGCGACGATCTGACGGACAGCCGGAGTACCGAGGATCTCCTTGGTCTGGCCCTCGAACTGAGGTTCGGGAACATTCACGGTGAGCACGGCGGTGAGGCCGGCGAGGATGTCATCCTTCTCGAGCTTGTCGTTGCCGACCTTGAGCCGGCGCGCGTTCTGCTCGACCTGCGTCCGCAGCACCTTCAGAAGCTCCTGCTCGAAGCCCTGCTGGTGCGTGCCGCCCTTGGGCGTGGCGATGATGTTGACGAAGGATCGGAACGTGGTGTCGTAGCCCGTCCCCCAGCGCAGGGCGATGTCGACCGCGCATACACGCTCGACCTCGGTGGCGATCATGTGCCCGTCGGCCTGCAGGACCGGAACGGTCTCCTTGAAGGAGCCTTCGCCCTGGATGCGCCAGGTGTCGGTGACCGGTGCGTCCGTGGCCAGGTACTCGACGAATTCCGCGATGCCGCCGTCGTAGCGGTACGACTTCTCGTTCGGCTCCTCACCGCGCTCATCCTTGATGACGATCTCGAGTCCTGGCACGAGGAACGCGGTCTGACGGGCGCGCGTCTCGAGATCGGTGAGCTGGAATGCCGCATCCTTCGTGAAGATCTGCCGGTCGGCCCAGTAGCGCACGCGCGTTCCGGTGACTCCCCTGGCCGCCTTGCCGGCGATCCGCAGTTCGCTCTTGTCCTCGAACGGCGAGAACGGTGCATCCGGGCGCTTCTCGCCCGAATCCTTGAAGTTGCCGGGCTCACCGCGGTGGAACGACATCGCGTAGGTCTTGCCGCCACGGTCGACCTCGACGTCGAGTCGCTCCGAGAGCGCGTTCACGACGGAGGCGCCGACACCGTGCAATCCACCGGATGCGGCATAGGAGCCGCCTCCGAACTTGCCGCCGGCATGCAGCTTGGTGAAGACCACCTCGACGCCGCTGAGACCGGTTCGGGGTTCGACGTCGACGGGGATGCCGCGGCCGCGGTCGTGCACCTCGACGCTGCCGTCGGCATGCAGGATGATCACAATGCGGTCGCCGTTGCCGTCGACGGCCTCGTCCACGGCGTTGTCGATGATCTCCCACAGGCAGTGCATGAGCCCGGGCGAGCCGTTCGAGCCGATATACATACCGGGACGCTTGCGGACCGCTTCGAGCCCTTCGAGCACCTGGAGATGATGGGCGGAATACTCGGCGGTCACAATCAACGATTCTATTCTCGACGCGCCCTCCAGCCCTGCAGACACTCCCCACCGTGATGCAGCCGTGCCGGATGCCGTACGCGCTGAGCGAAACACGCCGTGATCCGGGCATGTGTACAGCCGTGGCGTGGTTGTATTGAGCACATTCAAGCAATGAATACCCATACCCGAGGAGGCACCGAGATGAACGCTACGACCGAACGTGAGGCCTCCGTCATCGAGTTCCGCCTGACCGCGATGGATCGCTGCGATTCATGCGGCGCTCAGGCGTACATCGCAGCCGAGGTCAACGGCTCCGAACTGCTCTTCTGCGCCCACCACGGCCGCAAGTACGAAGAGAAGCTTCGCAGCATCGCCACGAGCTGGCACGACGAGACCGCTCGCCTGATCGACGCGGTCTGATCCGTCAGATGACCGTGCGCCGCACCCGCGGCGTCAGCCGGGTGAGGATCTCCTCGCCGACGGTGCCGATCCGCTCTGCGAGCGTCGTCGCGCTCTGCTCTCCCTGATCTCCAGGACCGAACACGCTGACCCGGTCCCCCGGCTGCGCGCCCGCCCACCCCGCGACGACCGAGGTCGTCGCATCGATGCGCCGCAGCACGCGCGGGCCGGCAGGAGTGCCGACCTCGATCCCCGCGAGGGTCGACGGCACGCCGTCGAAACTGCCGATCGAGAGAACGGCATCGCCGTCGTCATCAGTTCGTATCACTGAGGCGGTCAGGGTCGCGATCGGGCGGATCCCCTCGAGTTCGGGCCCGTCCGCCGAGCGGATGCCGTAGCAGAACGCCCCGATCCGCGACAGAGAGCCACGCAGCTCAGGGCGCCACCACGAGGCGGCGGATGCGGTCAGGTGCAGGAGTTCCGGTGCTCCGCCGGCGCGGCGAACCGCCTCGACTCCGGCGAGGAAGACCTGCTGAGCGTCGTCGTCCTCCGCGTCGCTGGCCTCCGCGAGGTGGCTCCACACGCCGACTAGTTCCAGCGACCCCGCGTCCTCCGCCGCGCGGGCTTCGGCGACGAAAGCACTCCACTCCGCCGGGAGGACACCGTTGCGACGCAACCCCGTGTCGATCTTCAGGTGCGCGCGCGCCCGCTGTCCGAGCGATCCTGCGACAGCGATCACCCGTCGCAGGTACCCATGCGTGCCGATGCCCAGATCAATATCGTGCAGCAGCGCCTCGGAGACTTCATCATCGGTCGAGGTCGCCCACGCGAGAATCCGCTGCGGGCCGGCGAGAGCACGGCGGATGCGCAGGGCCGTGCCGATGTCGTAGCCGCCGAACCAGGTGACGCCGGCATCGGCGGCATCCTCCACCGCCCAGGTCAGGCCGTGGCCGTACGCGTCGTCCTTCATCACGAGCATCAGCGTCGACGGCGCGATCCGCCGCTCCACCGCGTCGATGTTCGTGCGGAACTGCGCACGGGAGATCTGCAGGCTCGGCCGATTCATGCTTCCCATTCCCGCTCGGCGTGTGTTCCGGTCACGGTCACGAGTTCCGCGATGGTGAAACCGGTGACGGCCGCCCACCGCGCGAGCGCCGGCGCGGCGGACCCCGGTCCTCCGAAGAAGGTCGCCTCGGTGCCTACCGCGACATCGCGACCACCGAGATCGACGACGCACACGTCCATCGCGACCCGCCCGACGATAGGGCGCTGCTCGCCGTCGACGGCGACGTGCACCTGGTTGCCCAATGCGCGCACGATCCCCTGCGCGTATCCGCCTGAGACCAGCGCCACCGTCGTGTCCTCTGTGGCGCGGTGGGTGTAGCCGTAGGAGACGGCCTCACCTGCCAGGAGACGCTTCGTGGAGAGCACCCGTCCGGCAAGCCGCAGCACCGGTCGGGTGATCAGCTGCCCCTCCGCATCCGGCAGCCCGTAGAGGATGCGGGAGTCGATGTCGGCCTCGCCATCGACGGTCGCCCTGATGCCCTCCGCTCCGAGCGCATCCGCCTCGTCCTCGGAGTCGACGAGGACGGCCGACGCGCCGGCTGAGAGGGCGGCATGGGCCACCGACAGGATGCCGTGCCCCCAGGCGTCACGACGCAGATCGGCGACACTGCCGCCGTCCGCCATGGCCGCCGCGGCGGCTGCGGTGAGAGCGGAGCGCGAGATCACCGCCCGCGGAATCGCACTGCTGCCCGTCACCTCAGAGCCCGATCGAGCTGATGTCCTTGCCGTGCACGAGCCGCTCGATCGCGGCGCGCGCGCCGTCTGCGTGCTCGTCCAGCGGCGCATGGGCCGCGCCGGGCGCCCACTCGATGCCGCGGCGGGTCGTCACCGAGGTGAGAATGGCATCGGTCCAGCGCGGGTTCAGCGGCAGCACCGGCCCCTGCACGTTGGTGGCGAAGGCCTGGCCCCGGCGGACGATCTCACCGCGCGAGCCGGCATGCTCGAAGCTGCCGCGGCCGGCGGAGACCGTTCCATACGGCAGTGCACCGTTTCCGAGCGACCACCGCGAAGCGTGATCCTCGAAGCCGATGACCCGCCCGTCCGGTGTGTCGACGATGACGTATCCCACCTTGCGCTCGCGCGTGCGCTGAACCGTGAACGGGAAGATCCCGAGGCCGGCGACGGGATCGCCCTCGAGCGGCTCCACTCGTTCGCTGAGCAGCTCGGCGGAACCGCCGACGGCGAGCAGCGAACCGCCTTCGTCGACGAAGCTCTCCAGCTGGGCGGCACGATCACGCAGGTCGTCGATCACGCCGCGCATCGCCGACAGCGGCCCGTTGCCGAAGATCAGGATGTCCGTGTCGGCGGGAATCGCGTCGCCAGTGCCCACGCGCTGCACCTCGACAGCGACCCCGCCGCGTTCCAGACGCACCTGCAGTGCGCGGACGTTCCCGCGATCACCGGTGATGCCGAGCTCGACGGGATAGAGCTGGACGATACGCACAGATTCGCTCATCGGCGTGCAACCTCCTGGTCTCCGTGACCGAGCAGCTTCCGGCCGATCATCATCAGCTCGTAGTTGACGAACCACGTCTGACGTCCGGACGGCGCCGGATCCAGCGCGCGCATCAACGCGACCGCCTTCTCCATGTCGGGTTCGACGACTCCGATCTCGACGCCGGCGTGCTCGAGACTCAGCGCGAGCTGGCTGGCCTTCTCACCGGTGACGACATCCACTCGACGGAGCGCGTCGAAGTCCACGTCGTACAACCAGGAGACGTCGGGGGTTCCCTCGTCGATGGCCATGAGGGCTCGCTCTGGGGATCCGTCCAGTGCGTCGAGGTTCATCTGCAGGCTCGGCGCGTTCTTGAACATCACGAACTCGACCTGCTCGCCGGCCGGATCCCGCCGCAGCGGGATGACCTCGCCGCGCCCATAGGCCGGTGCCATCCGGGCGAACCCGGTCGCCGCCTTCGAGGCGGAGAAGTCTGAGCCGAGCACCCGTGCCGCGACGGTGAGTGCGGCAGCCGCATCCGCCGCGTAGTGCAGTCCGCGTGCCGGAAGCGTGATCTCCGCTTCCGCATCGCCGACGCGGACCGCGACCGAGCGTCCCTGCGCACTGAGCACCTCGGCGAACGCGTCACGCGCCAGCGTGCCCGTGTTGCCGCTGCGGGTGTCCGCCGCATTGGCGAGACCGTGCGCGGAGGCGGCGACCAGCTCCGGCGAGACACCGAAGAAGGAGACCTCTCCGCGCATCGACGTCGTGTCGATCTTGCTGAGATACGGGTCGTCGCGATTGACGACGACATGACCCGATGCCCGCGTGGAGGCGTCCAGCATCATGTCGGCGACACGCTCGGTCTCGTAGAAGCGGTACAGCTGGTCCACCTGCACGTTCAGCGACAGGATGACCGCCGGTGACAGCTGATCCGCCAGATCGGCGGCGTAGCCCTCGTCGACCTCGAGCACGGCGACATCCGCACGGATGCGGCCGGTGAGGGTCGCGTCGGCCAGCAGCGCGCTCGTGACCCCCTGCGGCAGATTCGCCCCTGTCGGGTTCGTGAACACCGTCAGGCCGTGTGCGCGGAGCACCTCGCTGATCATGTGCGTGGTGGTCGTCTTGCCGTTCGAGCCCAGCACGAACACCACCCCGTACCGGAACTGATCAGCCAGGGTGGGCAGCAGCGACGGAGAGAGCTTGTTCGTCAGATACCCGGGAAACGCCGAACCGCCGCCCCGCAGACGCGTCGCGAATCGAGCCAGCTTCCCGGCCAGAACCGGGAAGACGTAGCGGATGCCTGCGGAGCGCGCCTGAGGTGCGCCCGTCATCATTCGAGGTAGTCCCGAAGCGACTGCGAGCGGCTCGGGTGACGCAGCTTCGCCATGGTCTTCGACTCGATCTGACGGATCCGCTCGCGCGTGACCCCGAACGTGTCGCCGATCTGGTCGAGCGTCTTGGGCTGGCCGTCGCCCAGGCCGAAGCGCATGCGGATCACGCCGGCCTCGCGCTCGGAGAGCGAGTCGAGCAGCTGCTCGAGCTGACGCTGCAGCATGGTGAAGCCCACGGCGTCTGCGGGAACCACGGCCTCGGTGTCCTCGATGAGGTCGCCGAACTCGCTGTCGCCGTCTTCGCCGAGCGGGGTGTGCAGCGAGATCGGCTCGCGGCCGTACTTCTGCACCTCCACGACCTTCTCCGGAGTCATGTCCAGCTCGCGGCTGAGCTCTTCCGGGGTGGGTTCGCGACCGAGGTCCTGCAGCATCTGGCGCTGCACGCGTGCGAGCTTGTTGATGACCTCGACCATGTGCACCGGGATGCGGATGGTGCGCGCCTGGTCGGCCATGGCGCGGGTGATCGCCTGACGGATCCACCAGGTGGCGTAGGTGGAGAACTTGAAGCCCTTGGTGTAGTCGAACTTCTCGACCGCACGGATCAGGCCCAAGTTTCCCTCCTGGATGAGGTCGAGGAACTGCATCCCACGACCGGTGTAGCGCTTGGCGAGCGAGACGACGAGGCGCAGGTTGGCGCCCAGCAGGTGGCTCTTGGCGCGCTGGCCGTCACGGGCGACCCACTGCAGGTCGAGTCCGAGTTGACTCGTCCGCTCGGCGTTCGACATCGTCGACAGCTTCTCCTCGGCGAACAGGCCCGCCTCGATGCGCATCGCGAGCTCGACCTCTTCGGCCGCGTTCAGCAGCGCGACCTTGCCGATCTGCTTCAGGTAGTCCTTGACCGGGTCGGCGGTGGCGCCGGTGATCTGGGTGGAGTAGACCGGGACGTCTTCATCGTCGTTCGACGAGATGACGATCGCGCCCGTGGGCAGCGGCTCGGTGAACTTCGGCTTGCTGTCCTCGTCGTCGTCATCGACGTCGTTGGCTGCAGCGGCGGGAACCTCATCGTCCTCGACGATGTCGTCGGCCTTCTTCTTCTTGACGGGAGCGCGCTTCGCCGCCGCGCGCTTCGCCGCAGTCTGGGCCACCGGCTTGTCGGCGGCGGCCTTCGTCTCGGGCGCCTTCTCCGCTGCGGCGTCGAGCTCGGGCTCGTCAGCGGTCTTCTTCGTCCGGGATTTGTTGGTCGTGGCAGGAGTCACGTTTCGCCTTTCACGGGGCTGCGGATCCGCCCCGGGACATTTCGGACACTAGTAAGACCCTTGTCAAGTCCGTTCTCCGGAAAGAACGATTGACAACGGGTCAGAGTCCTAGTATCGCACACGTGAGACGGAGCGAGCGCATTCCGGCGAAGTTCGTCGGAATCGGGTCAGCTCCGGCCGGGCTTGTCCTCGTCGCCGAACGGCCGGGTCGCGAGGTACCGCTCGAGTTCCGCGGCCAGTTCGTCCGCACTCGGCAGATCGCGCTCACTGAACCCGCCGTCGTCGTAGGAGTCGTCATCGGGGTTGCGACCGGCCATGTACGCGTCGTAGCGCCGCTCTAGGGTGTGCACCATCTGCTGCAGCTCGTCGTTGCCGAGGACCTGCTCGTCGACGCGTGCCAGGTAATCCTCGCGGCGCTCCTGCACGTCGTCCATGACCAGCACGAGTCCGGTCGCCGCCATCAGGCGCTCGGCGGCGGTGATCACCGCATCCGGATTCTCGGTCTCGGCCAGGTAGTGCGGCACCAGCAGCACGAAGCCGACTGCCCGGTCGCCGCGCTCGGCGAAACGGAACTCGAGCAGGTGGCCCGCGGTCGCCGGCACCTGGGTGCGCGGACGCCAGACGGAGTGCGCGACCGTGAGCTCACGCCGGTTGCCGCTGACGGTCGTGCCGATCGGGCGGGTGTGCGGCACCGGCATCGCGATGGAGTGCACCCAGTTGAGCCCGGACACCTCGAGATCGGCGGCCAGATCGAGGATCGTCTTCGCGAATGCGTTCCAGGCGAAGTCCGGCTCGTATCCGGCCAGCAGCAGGAACGGCTGGCCGAGCGCGTCGGTGGCGAGGGAGAGCTCGAGACGCGCGGGACGGAACTCCGTGAGGTGGTCCTGCTCGAAGACGATCACCGGGCGCCGAGCGCGGTAGTCGAGCAGCACGTCGTTGTCGAACACGACGATCGGCTGCGGCGAGGTCGTTTCGCGGAGGTGGTCGATGAGGCCGGAGACGGCGCTCCCGGCATCCGTGAACCCGGTCAGGAGCATCACCAGCGGGAGTCCGCGCGGCACAGTCGGTGCGTTCGCGACACGTTCGTAGAGGTCTCCGGAAAGGGGCATAGGACCATGCTACGAGGCGCCGTCCGTCCGGGGCCTCGACCGGTCATGCTGAGAGCGAACACGCGGCCGCCACCTCTCGCGCTCCCAGGCGTGCGCAATCCCTAGGATGGAGATATGACGCTTCCCGTGCTCTCGCACACGCCCGACTTGTTCCCCGGAAGCACCGCAGATGCCGCAGTGCTGGTCGTCGCCGATCTCTCCGAATCGGCCGAGGCCATCGCCGCCTTCAGCGGTCTCGCCGAGCCGCTCGAGGCCATCGGCTTCACCGGTTCCGCCTCTTCGTTCGTGCGCGTGCACGCGCCGGACGTGACCACCCTTCCGTTCGCGGTCGTCGGCGCGGGCAAGACGCCGAACGCCGCCGCGGTGCGGAACGCCGTCGGAACGGCATTCCGCTCGTTGACCGGGTTCGAGACCGTCTCGCTGGCTCTTGCTCCCGGGCTGGAGGAGTTCGCGGATGCTGCGGCTGAAGGCGCCGTCCTCGGCGGCTACCGCTTCGAAAACTACAAGGCGGAGAAGGGCAAGCCGCGCGCTGCAGCGGTCATCCTGCACGCCGATCTCGATGAATCGGCCGTCGCTCGTGCCAATGCGGTGGGCGACGCCGTCTCGCTGGTGAAGGATCTGGTCTTCGTCCCCGCCGAATGGCAGAGTCCCGCACAGCTCGCGCAGAGCGCGGCCGACAGCGTGGCAGACCTCGACGTGACCGTCGAGATCCTCGACGAGAAGGCGCTCGCGGACCAGGGCTTCGGCGGCATCCTCAGCGTCGCCCAGGGGTCGGAGCGCCCGCCTCGCCTGGTCCGGCTCGAGTACTCCCCCGCCGACGCCGTCCAGCACATCGCGCTGGTCGGCAAGGGCATCACGTTCGACACCGGCGGCCTGTCCCTGAAGCCGGCGGCCTCGATGGTCGGCATGAAGTTCGACATGGCGGGTGCCGCCACCAGTCTCGCCGCGCTGCGCGCGATCGCCGCGCTGGGGCTTCCGGTGCGCGTGACCGCATGGCTGGGCATCACCGACAACATGCCCTCGGGCGGGGCCATCCGTCCCGGTGACGTGGTGCGGATCCTCGACGGCACGACCGTCGAGGTGCTGAACACCGATGCCGAGGGCCGGCTGGTCCTGGCGGACGGGCTCGTCGCCGCCAGCCGCGAGAACCCGGACGTCATCATCGACGTCGCGACGCTCACCGGAGCCATCGTGGCCGCCCTGGGGCACCGCCTCACCGGAGTCTTCGGCGACGACGAGACCGTCGCCCGATTCCTCGCGGCCGCCGACGCCGCTGACGAACCGGCCTGGCACATGCCGCTGCCCGCACACATGGAGGAGGCGATGGACTCCCCCATCGCCGATCTGCAGAACGTGAACATGAGCGACCGCATGGGCGGGGCCCTGTACGCGGGCCTGTTCCTGCGCCGCTTCGTCGGACGCACATCCACCGACGACGACGCCCCACGCATCCCGTGGGTGCACCTCGACATCGCGGGCTCCAGCGAACACAGCGGAGCACCGTACGGCTTCACCGAGAAGGGCCCCACGGGGGCTATGGTCCGATCGATCATCGCCTTCGCCGAAGCAGCATCCCACACGGAGGCATGACCATGACCACGCACACCTTCGACATCGTCGTCCTCGGCGGAGGCAGCGGCGGCTACGCCGCCGCCCTCCGAGCCAGCGAGCTCGGCAAGACCGTCGCCCTCATCGAGAAGGACAAGGTCGGCGGCACGTGCCTGCACCGCGGCTGCATCCCCACCAAGGCGCTCCTGCACGCGGCAGAGGTCGCCGAGCACATCCGGGATGCCGCGCACGTCGGCATCACCGCCACACTCGAGGGCATCGACCCGGCGGGCGTCCGGGCCTACCGCGAGGGAATCGTCGCGAAGAAGTTCAAGGGCCTCGAGGGCCTGGTCAAAGCGCGCGGCATCACCACCGTTCCCGGACTCGGCCGTCTGCAGGCGGACCGCAGCGTCGCCGTCGGCGACGACGTGTACGTCGGCACCGATGTGATCCTCGCCACCGGCTCGTACAGCCGCACACTGCCCGGCCTCGAAATCGGCGGCCGCATCCTCACGAGTGAGCACGCGCTCGCACTCGATGTCATCCCGGACCGCGTCCTCATCCTCGGCGGCGGCGTCATCGGCGTCGAGTTCGCCAGCGTGTGGCGTTCGTTCGGAGCCGAGGTCACGATCATCGAGGCGCTGCCGCACCTGGTGCCGAACGAGGACATCGCCCTCAGCAAGGGCCTCGAGCGCGCCTTCCGCCGCCGCGGCATCCAGTATTCCCTCGGCAAGCGGTTCCAGACCGCCACGCAGGACGAGTCGTCCGTCACCGTCGCGCTCGAAGACGGCAAGGAGTTCACCGCCGACTACCTTCTCGTCGCCGTCGGGCGCGGTCCGGTGACGGCCGACCTCGGCTTCGAAGAGGCCGGCGTGACCCTGGACCGTGGCTTCGTCACCGTCGATCAGGATCTCCGCACCGCCGTTCCGGGTGTCTGGGCCGTCGGCGACATCGTTCCCGGCCTGCAGCTCGCCCACCGCGGCTTCCAGCAGGGCATCGCCGTCGCCGAGCGGATCGCCGGTCTCTCGCCCGCGAACATCCCCGACGTGCAGATCCCCAAGGTCACGTACTCGAGCCCGGAGGTCGCCTCCGTCGGCGTCACCGAGGAGGCCGCGGTCGCCGAGCACGGGGCGGACAACGTCGTCGCGTACGAGTACAACCTCGCGGGCAACGGCAAGAGCGAGATCATCGGCACCGGCGGACTGGTCAAGGTCGTCCGCCTCAAGGACGGCCCCATCCTCGGGGTTCACCTGCTCGGCGATCGCGTCGGCGAACTCATCACCGAGGGCCAGCTCGCCGTCGCCTGGGAGGCGCACCCGGAGGACATCGCTCCTCTGATCCACGCGCACCCCACGCAGAGCGAGGCACTGGGCGAGGCCTTCCTCGCCCTGGCGGGCAAACCGCTGCACGCCCTCTGAACACCAACAGGCCAACCAGGTCACTAAGCTAGACAAGCGTCATACAACTTCCTGAAGGAGACTCCGTCATGAGCACATCCGTGGTCCTCCCCGCTCTCGGTGAGAGCGTCACAGAGGGTACGGTCACCCGCTGGCTCAAGCAGGTGGGAGACACCGTGCAGGCGGACGAAGGCCTGCTCGAGATCTCGACCGACAAGGTCGACACCGAGATCCCCTCGCCCGTCAGCGGTGTGATCGAGGAGATCCTCGTCGCCGAGGACGAGACCGTCGAGGTGGGCGCACTGCTCGCCCGTATCGGCGACGGATCGAGTGCAGCACCGGCAGCGGATGCTCCGGAAGCCGCCGCTCCGCAGGCCGAGGCAGCACCGGAGGCAGAAGCAGCACCGGAGGCAGAAGCAGCACCGGCAGCCGAGGCAGCACCGGCACCCGCCGCCGAGGCACCCGCCGCCGAGGCTCCGGCCGAGGCCGCTCCGGCCGCACCGGCCGGCGATGCGACCGACATCGTGCTCCCCGAACTTGGCGAGAGCGTCACCGAGGGCACCGTCACTCGCTGGCTCAAGCAGATCGGTGACACCGTCGCCGTTGATGAGGCGCTTCTCGAGATCTCGACCGACAAGGTCGACACCGAGATCCCGTCGCCGGTCGCCGGCGTCCTGCAGGAGATCGTCGCCGGCGAAGACGAGACCGTCGCCGTCGGCGCCGTCCTCGCCCGCGTCGGGTCGGGTGCCGCCCCGGCAGCCGCTCCCGAGGCACCCGCCGCCGAGG
>NZ_PGGU01000006.1 GCF_002872075.1 Microbacterium aurantiacum
CGAAGACCCGTCAACGCGAACGGAATGTAGTCATCCACATCCCCACGCCGGTCATAGACCACGTACACCACAAGCCGACGACCACCAACCGGGAAAACACCCGGCACCCGACTCATGTTTGTCATACTTTGAGGATCTCCGGGGTTCGTATGAATTCATCGACGCGTATCAGTTGCGCGCTCCTGGCTCGCAGGCCTGGACAATATTAGCTTCCGGCCTGTCAGCGTCCCTGGGCGAGCGCCTTGAGCAGGTAGGCTCCATATCCGCTCTTGATGAGGGGCTCAGCGCGCTCACGCAAGTCGTCATCCGTGAGGAAGCCCATCCGCCAGGCGACCTCTTCGGGGCAGCCGATGGACAAGCCCTGGCGCTTCTCGACCGTGCGGATGAAGTCGGTGGCCTCAGCGAGAGAATCGAATGTTCCCGTGTCCAGCCATGCGGTGCCTCTAGTGAGAAGCTGCACCTTGAGCTTCCCCCGAGCGAGGTACTCGCGATTGACATCGGTGATCTCCAGTTCGCCGCGCGGAGACGGCTTGAGCGCCTTCGCGATCTCGATGACGTCGTTGTCATAGAAATAGAGACCGGGGACGGCGTAGTTGCTCTTCGGCTTCTCCGGCTTTTCTTCGAGCGAGACTACGCGCCCGTCCTCGCCGAACTCGACGACACCGTAGGCCGTCGCGTCATCGACCCAGTACCCGAACACCACACCTCCGTCGAGGTCGTTGTACTGGCGCAACTGAGTGCCCATGCCATGGCCATAGAAGATGTTGTCACCGAGGACAAGGGCTGCTGAATCGGAGCCGATGTGTTCCTCTCCGAGGATGAACGCCTGGGCGAGTCCATCCGGAGACGGCTGGGTCTTGTAAGTGATCGAGACACCGAATCGCGATCCATCGCCGAGCAGCCGTTGGAACGACTCCGCGTCATGCGGCGTCGTGATCATCAGAATGTCACGAATGCCCGCGAGGATCAGCGTCGACAGCGGATAGTAGATCATCGGCTTGTCGTACACCGGAACCAACTGCTTGGAGATTCCGAGGGTGATGGGGTGCAGCCGGGATCCAGTTCCGCCGGCGAGAATGATTCCGCGCATGGGTAACAGTCTCCCCGATCCCGCACACCTGAACAAACGCCCCGAGTCTTGCAGCGCGTCCCCGGTACGCTGGGTGGCATGCAGAGACTGCTTGTCACCGGCGGCGCCGGATTCATCGGATCTAATTTCGTGCATCACGTGATCGAGAACACCGACGCACATGTCACGGTTCTCGACAAGTTGACATACGCCGGCAACGAAGCTTCTCTCGCCGGTCTCCCGACGGACCGCCTGCGGTTCGTACACGGCGATATCGTCGACGCCGAACTTGTCGACGGGCTCTTCGCCGACGCCGATGCGGTCGTCCACTACGCCGCCGAATCGCACAACGACAATTCCCTGCACGACCCCCGCCCTTTCCTCGACACGAACATCATCGGCACGTACACGTTGCTCGAAGCCGCGCGCCGCCACGATCGCCGGTTCCACCACATCTCCACGGACGAGGTGTACGGCGACCTGGAGCTGGATGACCCGGATCGCTTCACGGAGAGCACCCCGTACAACCCGTCCTCACCGTATTCGTCCACGAAGGCCGGCAGCGATCTGCTGGTGCGCGCATGGGTACGGTCTTTCGGCGTGCAGGCGACCATCTCGAACTGCTCGAACAATTACGGCCCCTATCAGCACGTCGAGAAGTTCATCCCACGACAGATCACGAATGTGATTCGCGGCATCCGGCCGAAGCTCTACGGGGCGGGGCTCAACGTCCGAGACTGGATCCACGCCGATGATCACTCCTCGGCTGTGCTGACGATCCTCGGCAAAGGCGAGATCGGCGAGACGTACCTGATCGGCGCCGACGGTGAGAAGGACAACAAGTCCGTCGTCGAACTCATCCTCACCCAAATGGGGCAACCCGCTGACGCGTACGACCACGTCACGGACCGCGCAGGCCACGATCTGCGCTATGCGATCGATTCCTCCAAGCTGCGCGCCGACCTCGGCTGGAAGCCGAAGTTCAGCGATTTCGAGTCCGGTCTCGCATCGACGATCGCCTGGTACCGGGACAACGAGCAGTGGTGGGCGCCGTCGAAGGACGCGACCGAGTCCTTCTACGCTTCCAAGGGGCAGTGATGACGGAGTTCGGCAAGACGCTCACGATCACCGAAACGACGATCCCCGGTCTGCTGGTCGCGGAACTTCCCGTCCACGGCGATTCACGCGGGTGGTTCAAGGAGAACTGGCAGCGCGAGAAGATGGTCGCGGCCGGTCTCCCCGATTTCGGACCGGTTCAGAACAACATCTCGTTCAACGACGCGGTCGGTACGACGCGAGGTGTACACGCCGAGCCGTGGGACAAGTGGGTATCGGTCGCAACCGGACGTATCTTCGGTGCCTGGGTGGATCTGCGCGAGGGGCCCACCTTCGGGACCGTGTTCACGACAGAACTCGATCCATCTCGAGCGATCTTCGTACCGCGCGGCGTCGGCAACTCCTACCAGACGCTGGAAACCGACACCGCGTACGCGTACCTGGTCAACGACCATTGGTCAGCCGATGCCGAGTACTCGTTCCTGAACCTCGCAGATGAGACCGCTGCCATCGCATGGCCGATTCCGCTCAGCGAGGTGGAGATCTCCGCCAAGGACCTTGCCCATCCCCGGCTCGCCGATGTCAGGCCCATCGGGCCGAAGAAGACGCTCATCGTGGGCGCCAACGGACAGCTCGGCCTCGCGCTGCACGCGCTCCTGGGCGACAGCTCGCGCTATGAGTACGCGACCAGGGACGACGTGGACCTGGCCGATCAGGACCTCGGATCGGCCCGCCGCTGGCGTGAGTACGACACGATCATCAACGCGGCGGCGTACACGGCCGTTGACGCGGCCGAGACCGCCGACGGGCGAGAGGAAGCCTGGGCAGCGAACGTGACCGGTGTCGCCGGGCTCGCCCGGATCGCGACCGAGAATGGCATCACGCTCGTGCACGTCTCCAGCGACTATGTGTTCGACGGGACGAAGACCGGAGACTACACGGAGCTCGACCCGGTGCGTCCACTCGGCGTGTACGGACAGACCAAGGCCGCTGGTGACGCGATCGTCAGCACCGTTCCCCGGCATTACATCGTTCGCACGTCATGGGTCATCGGAGAAGGCAAGAATTTTGTTCGGACGATGGCATCACTCGCCGAACGCGGCCTCGATCCGAGCGTTGTCGATGACCAGTTCGGCCGGCTTACCTTCACGAACGACATCGCTGCGGGCATCCAACATCTTCTCTCAAACCGCGCCGCCTACGGAACCTACAACCTCACAGGAGCGGGTGATGTGACGACCTGGGCCGGGGTTGCACGACAAGTGTTCGCCGCGACAGGCCATGACCCCGCACGCGTGACAGGAATCTCCACAGACGAGTATTTCGCGAAGTCGGCAACTCCGGTCGCACCCCGACCGCGCAACAGCGCCCTGGACCTCTCCAGGATCCGTTCAACCGGTTTCGTGCCCGGCGAAACGGTGGACTCATTGTCCGAGTACCTTCGCAGCTGAGGACGATTGCGTCGAAGGGTTTGATGATCGAATGGGTAGCTGAGCGTCAGCTGCCCATTCGTCTACACACGCCCGATCAGGGCACCGTGACGTCGCGGCAACCGAGGAAGGAGTGACCGCCGCTGCCATTGTTGATCGCGTAGACACAGACCCGATGCGCTCCAGGCGCCATTGCGACGGTCTCACCGAAACCGTGATTCGAACCAGCCCCAGGATAGAAGGCGGCAACATCGGCACGAGGATCGTCAGCGAGGTAGGCTGCACTCGCGGCGTCTACATAGATGTGAACGCTGATCGGACCCGCTGTGTCCGGGTCAATCGTCCATCCCGCGACGATCGCGCCCCCTGTCGTAGGAACCACAGCCTCGAAGTTGCCGAACGGTTTCAGACCACGGTCGACGCTGGGGGCCTTCACCGTGGCGATCCTGCATCCGAGGAACGTGTGGCCCCCACGACCAGTATTGATCGCGTAGGCGCAGACGTTCGTCGTACCCGTAGGCAGGGTGAGCGGCTCCACGAATCCGTGTCGGGTCCCGAATCCCGGATAGAAGGCCGCGACATCAGGGCGTTCCTTGTCCGCTGCGTACGCTGCGCTGCCTGCGCCGACGTACAAGTGGATCGCCACAGACGCGCTCGTGTCCGGGTCGATCGCCCACCCGGACGCCGTCGCGACGTTGCCCGACACGGAGAGCGCCTCGAAATTGCCGAATGGTGGCCGACCGAGGTCTGAACTCCCAGGGACGGTCACTTGTTGACATCCGAGGAGAGCGTGACCACCCGCTCCGACATTTATGCCGTACACGCAGACGTTATGTGGCCCCGGCGCCGCCTCCAACTTGCCTGCGAACCCGTGGGCCGTGCCGAAGATCGGGAAGTGCGCGGCCAGATCCGGGCGGGCTTTGTTTGCAGGCAACGCCCAGCTCTGCCCGTCGACGTACACGTGAACAGGGATTGAAGCCACGGTGTCGGGGTCGATCGCCCAGCCCGAGAACTCGACCGCGCCGGCTACGCCGACAACCGAATCCAATCGACCCGCCGGCGGTCCGCTGATGGCATTCAGCATCTTGCATCCGAGCAGAGCATTGGCCCCTGGGCCTGCGTTGATGGCGTAGACGCAGGCGTTGAACTGGCCCGGGCCGAAGGCGGGGATCTTCGCTGAGAACCCATGTTTGAGTCCCGTACCGGGATACGCCGCCGCGACATCAGGTCGGTCCACGTCTGCGGGGAAGGCACCAGCCTTAGGTCCGACGTAGACATGCACCGAGATGGGAGATGCCGTACTGGTGTCAGCAACCCATCCTGAAACCACGAACTCGCCAGGGCGGGCTTCGATCAACTCAATGTTCCCGAACGGGTCCTCAGCCCGAGTCGATCCGAACCAGTCTGTGAAGTAGTTGTAGAAGTTCCTGTTGCCGTAGGCCCCGCAGGGAGCCTCGCCGTGCCCGGCCGCCAGCGCCGCCGCGTTCGGCTGGTACGGCGTGTAGTAGTACATCGCCGACGTAGCCTTGTTCGCGATGTAGACGGGCGACGATCCGCAGGCGACGTTCGGGCTGTACCGGATGTTCCAGGTCTTCCCCGGTGCGAACCAGGTGAAGTACCGGCCCTCCATGTAGATCTGCATCTGCCGCGCAGCGCCATAGATCTGGTGGAAGAAGCCGACGAAGGCGGGGTCGCATGGTGCGTCGTCCGGGCAGCCCTGGCCCAAAGCCATGTCGTAGCGCCAGGCGCTCGGCCATGTGTTCGTGATCAGCCCCTGCTCCTTCTGGAGCATCACGATCAGCACCTGAGGGTTGATGCCGCAAGACTGCGCGACCTTGTAGATGATGCGCGCCGCGGTTTCGTTGGCGGCTCCTGTGTAGCCCTGGCAATAGCTGTCAGCCGGGCGATTGACCGAGGTGATCTTGAAGTCCTTCAGGCAGACGATCGGCCTGCCCTTTTCATCTGTGCCACCGCGACACGTCGTCACCTTGCCGTTGAAGAAGGACTGGATCTGCGCCTCGGTCATCGTGCTCTTGTTCGTGAACACGGCGTCACTGATGAGGTTCCCTGGGTCGAACCCGGCGAGCGTCATCGGCTTGATGCCGGTTACGGGGTCGGATGCCGCACGAGAGATTGGTGCCGCCGGTGCAGCCGTGGCGGCGCCGGTAGGCACGAGGACCGCTGCTACCAAAGCGACGACGGCGAGCAGGCAGGCGAACCAGCGTCCGGGCGCGATCGGGCGTCGAGGACTACGGGCCTGTCCAGTCATATCGACAGTCTGTCGCAGCGACGCCGTGATTCAGCGCTGGACACGCGTCATTGCGCCGAGGAACCACGTTCGATGCGGACGCCCGACGTCACAACTCGGCGTGCAGTCCCCACACCTTCTCGCCGGAACTCGCCCACGAGAACGCCCGCGAGCGGTCGGCCCCGAGCACGCGAAGCCGTCGCGCGCCCGGTCCGGCCGCGTCGACGACGGCGTCTGCCAGCTCGGAGGCGTCCACGAGCATCCCGCCGTCGGCGATCACGTCCCGATGGATGCCGCTTTCGACGGCGACCACGGGAACACCGAGCGTCATCGCCTCGATCGCGCGCCAGGGCCATACGGTGAGCGCGCTCGTCGCCGCGAACGCCGAAGCGCCGGAGAGCACCGCGGCACGATCGGTCGCCGGCAGCGGTCCGCGCATGTGGGCACGCTGCTCCGGGAGACCGGCGGCGGACGCGATCTCGGCCAGACGTGGCTCTGTCCCTTCGGCGACGTCGAGTACGACGGCATCCAGACCCGCCGCAGCGGCCGCACGGAAGCCCTCCTCGAGCGACGCGTTCGACCCGACGAGCACGACGTACTGCTCCGGCAGGGAGAGTTCCGATCGGCGTCCTGCGGCATCGGACGGCTCTGCGAATCCGGTGGGTGCGGCGCCCGCGATCACCCGCACGCGCTCTCCCACCTTCGCGAGCTCCTTGAGCCGCTCGGCGAAGGCATGCGAGGGCACGACCACGGCATCCGCATGCTTCACCGCCCGGCGCAGCATTCCGCGCTGCCAGGCGACGGTGGTCTTCGAGAGCGTCTCGGGGGCCTCCCAGGCGTTCAGGTCCCACAGCGTGACGGTCGTCTGGTCGTTGTCGTGGACGCGGTCGTGCCGAACCAGCGGCGCCATCAGGGTCGGCGCGTGGATCAGTCCCCCGCCCACCCCGTGCGTGATCCCCATCTGCCAGGACGCGGCGAGCTCGCGCCGCGCCAGCGGCAGGCGGCGCACCTCGGCGAGGCCGGCGATCTCGACCTCCGCGCCGGCCGCGACGATCGCGTCGACCTCGCATCCGGATGGCGTGGTCGCGATGAGACCCCGCACCAGATCGGCCGAAGCCGCAGCCTGATCGGCATCGACGACGTGCCCCAACTGATCCAGAACAACACGCAGTCGAGCACCCATGAGGAAAGGGTAGCCTCAGCCGCGATCGGCGCTCGGACAACGCGCGATCACGACCGGCAAGTGTCAGCGACTACACAGCTTCGCGAGCCTCAGGGCGACGGAGTCGCCGTCGGCGTCGGTGGATGCAGCGCCTGCTGGATCATCTCGTGCACATGGGCGTAGTCCGGTTCGTGCTCGTCGACCCCGAACTCGGGCGTGAGCTCGATCGACGTCACCGTCTGCTCCTTCGCCTTGAGCACCAGGTCGAAGAACTCGGGCAGCTTGTCCTGCGGAAGATCCGTCTCGATCAGCGCGGTTCCGGCAGCGGCGACCTCGTTGAAGCGGGTGAGCACGGTCTGCGGCGTGAACTGGGCGAGGATCGCAGCCTGCAGCTCGCGCTGCCGCTTCATCCGATCCCAGTCGCTCGTCGTGTACCGCGACCGCGCGTACCACTGCGCGGTGTCGCCGTTCATGTGCTGCTGACCCGGCTCGATCCATCCGATCGCCCAGTCCTCGGCCGGCTCGCCGTCGTAGGAAGGACCGCCGCCCATCGGCAGACGCTCGGTGACGTTGATATCCACTCCCCCGAGCGCGTCGATCAGTTGCGCGAAGCCATGCATGTCGACGAAGACGTAATACGGGATCTCGATGCCGAGCACGCCCTCCGCCGCATCCTTCGTCGCCTCGATGCCGGGCTCGGAACCGTGCGCCGCTGCGTCGGGATACAGCGCCGACCCGCCGTCCTCGCGGCAGGTCTGCGCGGCGTTGCGGACGTGGTTCATCCACCCGTTCCAGCCGCACGTCGAAGACGAGTGCCCCTCGAATCCGTTCGGATACTGCTCGAGCATGGGGCTCTTCGCGCTGAACGGCGCGTTCGGCAGCTCGCGCGGAATCCCGGTGATCGTCACGGCACCGGTCGTGGCGTTCACCGAGACCACCGAGATGCTGTCGAAACGCATGGAATCGCGCCCCTCCCCGCTGTCGGCGCCGAGCAGCAGGATGTTGTAGTACCCCTCGCTGGGAGGAAGGCTCGGACCGCTGTTCCCGAAGACTGCACCGAGCGTGTCGCGGACGGACCCGACTGCAGACGCCGCATAGGCCGTGCCGCTGCCGATCAGGCCGAACAGCAGCAGCGCGACCAGCGGGATCGCGAAGCGCGAGGGCCCCTGCACCTTCACGAGCCGTACCAGACGGAGGGTGTCGAGCGTGAGCACCAGCCACAGCACGGCGTAGCCGACCAGCGCGATCTGCACGACGGTGAGCAGCACGGCGGAGAACAGGCCGGCGCCGACCGCCAGCCACAGCAGCACCGGGCGGGCGAACATCGCCAGCGCCGCGACGACGATCACGAGGAACCAGACGAGCAACGTGGCGCCGAGACCGAACCGGCCGAGCCTGCGCCTGCCGGCGAGCACCTGCGCGGAGCCGGGGACGAGAACGTTGAGCAGCACCAGCCACCAGCCGCGCTTCGCCATCAGTCCGGCGTCGGAGGCGTCCGGATGCCGGAGCGGGCGCGTCTCGATCAACGGCCGCCCGACCGTGCGCGGAGGCGCAAGGGTCACAGCGACTCCTTCAGCCGATCGTTCTTCTCCCCGACCTGCGCCTCCAGCTCGCGCGCGTAGTCCTCGACCCGGTCTGCGAGGGCGTCGTCAGCGGTTCCGAGGATGCGCGCCGCGAGGATGCCGGCGTTGCGCGCACCGCCGATCGAGACCGTCGCCACCGGGATGCCCGCCGGCATCTGCACGATCGAGAGCAGCGAGTCCATCCCGTCGAGGTACGCGAGTGGCACCGGCACGCCGATCACGGGCAGCGCGGTCATCGACGCGAGCATGCCGGGCAAGTGGGCTGCACCGCCGGCTCCGGCGATGATGACGCGGATACCGCGGCCACGGGCCTCGCGGGCGTACTGCATCAGCTTGTCGGGCGTCCGGTGCGCGGACACCACCTCCACCTCGTGCGGGATGCCGAAGTCGCTGAGCGCCTGGGAGGCGTCGCTCATCACGCGCCAGTCGGAGTCCGATCCCATGACGACACCGACGAGAGGGGCTGTGGAGGAGTGCAGAGGCTCAGTCACCCACTCAGGCTACGGGCTGGGACTGTGAGATCCCCCGAACGGCGCGCACCCTCGGTCAGGCGAAATGCCCCGCTGCTGCGCGCGCGATGTAGACGGCGTCGTCGAGGTCGTCACCTGCGACGTTGACGTGTCCCACCTTTCGCCCCGGGCGCGGAGCCTTCCCGTAGGTGTGGATCTTCGCTGCGGGCTGATCGCTCATCGCCGCCGAGAATCGGTCCTCCAGCGTGCCCTGGGCCGGTCCGCCGAGGATGTTCACCATCACCGACCATGGCGCACGCGGACTCGTATCCCCCAGCGGCAGATCCGCGACGGCACGCAGGTGCTGCTCGAACTGGCAGGTGACCGCTCCGTCCTGTGTCCAGTGCCCGCTGTTGTGCGGACGCATCGCGAGCTCGTTCACCAGGATGCGCTCATCGTCGGTCTCGAAGAGCTCGACGGCGAGCATGCCGGTCACGCCCAGCCCCTCGGCGATCGTGCGGCCGATGCCTTCAGCCATCTGCGCCAGCCGCTGCGGTGCTCCGGGCGCCGGCGCGAGGACCTCAGCGCACACCCCGTCGCGTTGCACCGTCTCGACGACGGGATAGGCGACCATCTCTCCGCCGGGCCTCCGGGCCACCTGCTGCGCGAGCTCACGGACGAAGGAGACGAGCTCTTCGACGAGCAGCGCCTCCCCCTCCCCGAGCGCCGCGAACCAGTCATCCGCCTCGGAGCCGGCACGCACCACGCGCACGCCCTTGCCGTCGTACCCGCCGCGTGGGGTCTTCACGACTCCCCGGCCGCCGTGCGCGTCGAGGAAGGCCCGAAGCTCGTCGGCATCCCTGACCGCAGCCCAGTCGGGTTGCGGGATGCCGAGTTCGGCCAGCCGCGCGCGCATCACCAGCTTGTCCTGGGCGAACTGCAGCGCATCCGGTCCCGGATGCACCGCGACGCCGTCGGCGACGAGAGCGCGCAGGACGTCCTGCGGAACGTGCTCGTGGTCGAAGGTGACGACGTCGACGTCACGGACGAAGGCGCGCACGGCCTCGAGGTCTCGGTAGTCGCCGACCGCCGTCGCGGCGAGCTGCGCCGACATCCCCTCTTCCTCGGCGAGGACCCTCAGGTCGATGCCGATCTCGACCGCCGGAGCGATCATCATTCGGGCCAGCTGTCCTCCGCCGATCACGCCCACACGCAGCGCCATGTGCCGCCTCCATTCGTCCGGGTCCATTCTCCCGCACTGGTGCGGAAGAAAAAGACGCTCTCCCGCACTGGTGCGGAAGAAGAAGACGATGTCCCGCAATCGCGCGGGTCAGGAGTCTTCGAAGGAGTCGGCGCCCGCCTGGGCGTCGCGGTGTGCGAGGATCTGGCTCACCTCGATCTGATCGGCGAGAGTCTCGTGCACGAGGGTGACGTTCGGGACGTTCGCAATCCGCAGCGGCGCATCGACGCCGTTGGAGAGGATGATCGTGCCCACTCCCCACATCCGCTGCAGGATGCCGCGGCGCACGCCGATCGTGTACCCGCGCGCATGCGACATCTCGCGCCGATGGCTGGCACCCAGCCCGTGCTTGACGATGACACGACGCGTCGTCACGGTGCAGGTGCGCGACAGCCAGAGCGCATACGGCACCACGACGATCAGCAGAAGGACGAGACCGGCGGCCGTGAGCAGCATCCAGTTCTCGAACGGCGCAGGCAGGTTGTCGTAGAAGTAGGCCGCGCCGCCGAACACGGCGATCAGCACCGACGCAGACCAGAACAGCCGCCGCGCGTGACCGCGGAATCGGGCGATGAGCAGTTCCTCCGCCGGCACTCCGGGCGGCGGCATCATCGGCCTGCCTCCGAGCGTCACGGGGTGAGTCACACCTCTATTGTGCCTGTGGTCTGCGACATCCCCGGAGGCGCGCCGGTCATCGCGGCGTCAGAGCGCCTGAGCGTGCACCACATCGCCGGCCGAGATCGCGCGCTCGATCTCGTCGGCGAGCACCACCAGGCGTCCATCCGCGTCCAGCCGCATCGCGCGGCCCTGCACGGTCTCGCCGCCCGGCAGCGACACGCGCACGTCGCGCCCCAGCGTCACGCATCGTCCGGTGACCGACGCGTGCAGGCCGCTTCGCACGGCGTCGTCGGCTGCGACCAGCGCCGTGAGGTGACCGTCGAGTGCCTGCAGGTAGTCGGCCAGCAGGCGATCCTCGTCCACCTCGGCGCCGAGTGCGGCGAAGGAGGTCGCCGTCGGCACCGGAAGCTCTTCCGCGGTCATCGCCGTGTTCACGCCCGCTCCGACGATGATCGTCTCACCCGTCGCCTCCGCCAGAATTCCGCAGATCTTGTGCGTGAACGTTCCGGCTCCCCCGGCCTCACCGCCGCCGATGAGCACATCGTTCGGCCACTTCACGCCGACTTCATGATCGGGAAGCTGTGCCGCGACGGCTTCAGCCATCGCCAGTCCGGCCGCGAGCGGGATCCAGCCACGAGCATCGATCGATGCCGGCAGGCGTCGCAGCAGCACGGACACCGCCAGGGATGCTCCCGCCGGCGCAGTCCAGACCCGATCGAGCCGCCCCCGCCCCGCCGTCTGGTTCCTCGTCGTGAGCACCGACAGATGCGGCCAGCCGGCAGGGTCCTCGGCGTGCTCCCGCAGGTCGGTATTCGTCGAGCCCGTCTCGGGCAGCATGGCGAATCGGGCGGCGACGGCCGCGGCACGGGGAAAGTCCATGACGAGGAGCCTAGAGCTCTTCCTCGTCGGCTTCCTCGTCATCGTCGTCCTCGTCGGATCGGATGCTGCCCATCTCGTGCTCGTGCCAGTCGTCCCATTCGCTCATGAGCCGCTCGATGGCGCCGTGGAACTTGGCGGAGGCGACGCCGGGCGTCGTGTCGCCGAAGTAGTGCTGCACCCACATCCGCAGGCGGGCGATGGCTTCGGCATCCGCTCCGACCCGTTCCACTTCCGCGACGATGCCGGGGGCGGCATCCGCTGTCAGCCATTCGCAGTCGGCGAGGTAGCCGGTGGTGTCGACGGAGGCCCGTTCGTCGGCCGGGCGCGTGATCATCAGCGGTTTCCCCGCGGCGAGCCGGTCGTAGACCATGGCGGAGATGTCGACGATCGCGACGTCCGCCGAGGCGAGCTGCCAGCCGAGCTCGGGGCCGTTGTCGTAGACGTGCTGAGCGCCGGGATCGGCGGCGTTCGCGGCGGCCACGGCCGCGATGATCCGGCGGTGCGCGGCCCCGTACTCGTCATCGACGACGCCGCTGCGCGGATGCGGACGGTAGATGACCCGGTGCTCGCCTGTGGCGAGCAGTGCCGCGACCAGGGCTTCGCCGTGCGTAGCGATCGAACCGTAGTGGGCGCTGGGGCGATCGCCCTCCCACGTCGGCGCGTACAGGACGACCGTCCGCTCGTCGGGGGTGTACGGAAGCACTCCCGAGTAGTGATCGGCCTGCGGGCGGCCGATCTCGATGGTCCGTGCATCGATGTCGTAGTTCCACAGCGTCCGTGAGAGCCGATCACGCGCGGCCTGCCCGGCCACGAAGGCGTAGTCGTACGCCTTGTACTGATTAGTGGTCATGTACATCTTGTCGGACTCGCCGTGGTTGATGAACACGTGCCAGCGACGTCCGTACCGGAACATCTGGAAGTTGCGGGTGTTCTGGTTCACGTAGAGGACGACGCGGATGTCCTGCTTCGCGACGAACCTCTCGAGGTCGCGCACCGTCGGCACGAAGGTGATCGGCGGGGCGCCCTCCTCCTCGAGGAGCTTCTCGGCGCCTGTCGCGTTGCGGGAGATCACGACCACCGGCCAGCGCTTCGCGAGCTCCGCGAGCGGTCGGTACCACTGACGCATCTGGTACATGTTGACGGCGCCGTCGGCGAAGTACACCGCGACCTTGTAGTGGTCAGCGGGGAGCGGGCCGTCCGCCTGCAGACGGCGCCGCACGCGTTGCACCGCGGATCGCGAGATCAGCGCTCGCCTGAGCAGGCGATATGCCTTCGTCGCGTCGGAAACTGCACCCATCCCTCCAGGATACTGAGTCCCCGTCACCGCCCTTCCCGCTTCCGGCCGGACTGCGGCCTCAGATCTCCGGCTGATCGACGCCGTCGTCCTCTTCGGCACCTGCGGACGGTGTCAGGAAGTCGCCGTCGAGAGCACGCCACCGTTCCCACTCATCCATCAGCTGCTCGATCGCCGCGTGGAACTTCGCCGTCGCCACACCGGGGCTCGTGTCGCCGAAGTAGTGCCGCACCCAGTGCCGCAGCCGGGCGACCGCCTCATCGTCGGCGCGGACGCGGTCGACCTCGGAGACGATGTCGGCCGCGGCATCCGACATCAGCCACTCGCAATCCGAGAGGTAGCCCTCGTCATCGATCCGCGCGAGGGGGTCGACCGGGCGGGTGATCAGCAGCGGCTTGCCGACCGCGAGCCGGTCGTAGATCATCGCCGAGACGTCGACGATGGCCACAT
The DNA here is from genome assembly GCF_002872075.1 of Microbacterium aurantiacum. Taxonomy (GTDB): domain Bacteria; phylum Actinomycetota; class Actinomycetes; order Actinomycetales; family Microbacteriaceae; genus Microbacterium; species Microbacterium aurantiacum_A. The sequence continues at coordinate 13,479 of NZ_PGGU01000006.1, forward strand.
CGGCAGCAGCGAGCTGCCAGCCGACCTCTGGTCCATCGTCGTGGACATGGTGTGCCGCAGGATCGGAGGCGTTGGCGGCGGCGATCGCGGCGATGATGCGCCTGCTGGCCGCCCCGTACGCCGGCGCGTTGATCCCGCTGCGCGGATGGGGCCGGTAGATGACACGATGCCGACCGGTGGCGAGCAGCTCGGCGACGAGGCGTTCACCGTGCGAGATGACGGATCCGTAACTCATCGATGCGCGATCCCCCTCCCACGTCGGCGCGTAGAGCACCACGATGCGATCGTCCGCCGGGTACGGCGTCTCGGCGAGATAGTGATCGGCTTGCGGCCGCCCGATCTCGAGCGTGCGGTGCTCGACGTCGTAGCCCCAGAGCGTCCGCGACAGGCGATCGCGCGCAGCCTGGCCCGCGACGAGCGCATAGTCGTAGGCCTTGTACTGATTGCTGACCATGTAGACCTTGTCGGACTCGCCGTGGTTGATGAACACGTGCCAGCGACGCCCGTACCGGAACATCTGGAAGTTGCGGGTGTTCTGGTTCACGTACAGGACGATCCTGATGTCCTGATCGGCGATGTAGTGCTCCAGATCGCGGATCTTCGGGACGTACGCCACCGGCAGCACGCCGTCGTCGAGCAACGTCTCGGCACCGATGGCCGAACGCGACAGCACGACGATCGGCCAGCGCTCCGCGAGCCCGGTGAGCGGCCGGTACCACTGCCTGATCTGGTACATGTTCACCGCGGAATCGGCGAAGTACACCGCGATCCGGAACCGATTCCCCTCCGGCGCTTCCGCCCTGCCCCGCACGCGCTGGGTGGCCGCACGCGACACGACAGCGCGGCGGATCAGGCGATATGCCTTCTTCACATCCGTGATGACGTCCATCCCTCGACGGTAATCAGCGAACCTCCGAGGTCGCCGTGACATGATCGACGGATGCATGAGAACGAAACCGCAGTGCCGCCTCCCGGCGTCTCGTTCGTCATGCCGGTGCTCAACGAGCGCGCCTACCTCGAACACGCCGTGGCGTCGGTTCTCGAGCAGGAACTCGACGGCCCGGCCGAACTGGTGCTCGCGCTTGGCCCCTCGACCGACGGAACCACCGAGCTCGCCCACCAACTCGCCGCCGAAGACGACCGGATCCGGCTCGTGGGCAACCCCGCCGCGCACATCCCCGTCGGGCTGAACGCGGCGATCCGCGCCAGCCGCTACTCGACGATCATCCGCGTGGACGCGCATTCGGAGCTCTCTCCTGGCTATGCCGCCCGGGCGCTGCTCACACTGCAGCGGACCGGGGCGGCGAACGTCGGCGGCGTCATGCGCGCCGACGGGCGGAGCCCGTTCCAGAAGGCCGTCGCCCGCCTGTACAACTCCCCCGTCGGCCTCGGCGGCGGCGCCTACCACAGCGGCAATCAGGAGGGGGAAGCGGAATCCGCGTACCTCGGGGTCATGCGCCGGGACGTGCTCGACGAGGTCGGCCTCTTCGATGAGTCCGTCCGCCGCGGCGAGGACTGGGAGCTGAACCTGCGCATCCGCCAGGCCGGTCACCGCGTCTGGTTCGACCCCGCCCTGTCGGTCACCTACTGGCCCCGCGAGAGCTGGCTGCGACTGGCCCGGCAGTTCAACGCGACGGGCGCGTGGCGCGGCGAACTGGTGCGCCGGTTCGGCAGGCGCAACGGCATCCGCTACTTCGCACCTCCTGCGCTCGTGGTCCTGATCGCGCTCGCACTGGTCGTCGCCGCGCTGCAGCTGACCGGCGCCCTCACGGGTCTCGTGTCGGCGATCGCATCCCTGGTGTATCTGCCGCTCGCCGCGTACGTCGCGCTCGTCCTGGCAGTCGCCCTCACGCCCGGCGGCGGCAGCGTCCGTCAGCGACTGTGGACGCTCCTCGTGCTCCCCACGATGCACGTTTCCTGGGGACTCGGCTTCCTCGGTGGTGTACTGCGCGGCGCGCGCGACACCGTCGACGCCTCCCGCCTCGGCACGCGCAACACCCCTCTGCCGTAGCCGGTGAGGATCAGCGGGTGACGAATCCCTGATCGAGGATGCGTGCGACCACGCGCTGAGCGGCATGGCCGTCGTCGCGCGTGTTGAACTGAGCCTGCCACGCCGCGTAGCGGGACGCATACGCGGCCTCGTGTCCGGGGTCCGCGAGCGCCGCAGCGAGTTCCTCCTGCGTGTGCACCAGCGGACCCGGCGCCCGATCGGCGAGATCGAAGTAGAAGCCGCGCAGCTCGCCGCGGTAGTGGGCGAGATCCGGCACCAGGAAGTACATCGGCTTGCCCGTGACGCTGAAGTCGAACATCACCGAGGAGTAGTCGGTGATCAGCCCGTCCGCCGCCAGCAGCAGCTGCGCCGTCTCGGGGTAGCCCGTGACGTCGATCACGCGGGCACCCGCCCGATCGCGCCCGGGCTTCAGGGTGCGCGAGTGCCCGCGTACGAGCACGACAGAGTCCGCCTGTCGCGCGAGCAGCTCCGGGTCGACGAAATCGACCATCTCGGTGCGATCGTCGCGCCAGGTCGGGGCGTAGAGCAGCACGCGCTCATCGGCCCCGATGCCGAGCGCCGCCCGGATGGCCGTCGCGTCACCGGTGCGGAGAACGTCGTTACGGGGGTAACCCTCTGTCCAGATCGGCCGGCCGAAGAACGCGTACGCCTTCTTGAGGATGCGGGCGGAGTAGGGGTTCTGCGCGAGCAGGACGTCCCACCGCCGCGCCTCCTTCACCACGGCCGCCATGCGGCGAGGATCGAACCCGGGCCGGTGCAGGGCCAGGCGCTTGAGCGGAGTGCCGTGCCAGGTCTGCAGCACCTTCTGCCCCGCTTTGCGGGCGAACCGGCGGCGCAGCCAGTCGTTGACGACCAGGAGGCGGGCCGCGGCCCGCGCACGCCACCATTCCGGGCTGCCCTCGACGACGGCGACGGCCCCGTCCGGAACCGCGACGGAGAGGTCGGTCACGCTCCAGTATCGGCGCACGCCCGGTGCCTGCACGGCGAGTTCCCGGTCGATCGCGCGCGGGTTGCAGCCGACGCTCTGCCCGTAGAAGCTCTCGAAGAACACCGCGTTCTCGGTGCCGCCGGCCTGTGCGACATACCGCTCCTCGAGGGTCGACTGGCCCAGAGCGCTCTCATACACCGGGTCCAGCGGCGGCGCGATCCGCACGACGTGCCCGTCGAGGTCGACGCGGAGGCCCGGCAGGAGCGTCGGCGCGATCGACAGTCCTTCGAGCAGGACTTCGTCGATGCGGAGCTCGTACTCCCCCGCGGGCAGCGGCAACTCCGCTCCGCCCCAGCGCGAGGCACGCAGCGCGAACGTGGCCTTCCACGTCTTGCCCCCGCCGGTGATCCTGGCGTCGACGCGTGCGCGGGAGCCGACCAGCTCGGCGCGCGCCGGACGCCCGCCTTCCCCGGCGATGATCAGCGTCTCCGCCTGGTCATCGATGCGGGCCGTCGTCATGCTGCTCCCTTCGGCGCAGGGATGCCCCGCGCGCGGATTGCCTGATACACCCGCCGGGTGTTGCGTCCGTCGCGGTACGCGTGCATCTCCGCGCTGAGCGTAGCGGAACGCCGTGCCTTCGCGGTGAAGGCGGCTTCGTCGGTGAGGAGCCGTTCGAGCTGCGTGGCCAGCTCGTTCCAGTCGGTCGCGACGTCGTCACCCGCGACGTCCTCGAATCGCCCGTAGAAGCCGCGTGTGCGCGCATACGCGGCGGCATCAGGCGCGAGGAACAGCACCGGCATCGCCAGCAGGCCGACGTCGAAGGCGAGCGAGGAGTAGTCGGTGATCAGCACGTCGACGGCGGCGAGCGCCGGAGTCACGTCAGCAAGGTCGCGTGAGCTCAGCATCCGCACCCGCAGGCTCGGCAGGGGCGGCGAGTACGCTCCCTCGCCGAGGGGGTGCGAGCGGACCATCAGGACCGCATTGCGCTCCTCGAGCAGACGGATGATGCGCACCCATTCCGCGGCGGTCGGCACCGCCGGGTCGGCCGCGCCGTCACGCCAGGTGGGTGCATACAGGACCACGCGGGCGCCCTCGGGCAGGTCGCCGGCGGTGCGGACGAGCAGAGCGGATGCCGCTGCACGGCGCTGCTCCTCGGTCCCGGTCGAGAGCACGTCCACCCGCGGTTCACCGGTGACCACGATCCGCTCGTCGCCGAGCCCGAAGGCCGATTCCAGACGACCGCGGGAACGATGGGAGGCCGCCGGGAGCACGCGGATGCGCTGGGCGGCTGCCCGGTACAGCAGGGCGATCAGGCGCTGCAGCACCGCGTGACCGGGCACGCGCGGCACCTGGGTCGTCGCCGGGGAATCGAGGCCGATCCGTTTGAGCGGGATGCCGTGCCACAGCTGCACGACGAACGCGTCGGCCACGCCGTAGCGGTTCACGTCACCCAGGCCGTGGGTCACGACCACGACCCCCGCCCGCGCCGTCTCCCACCAGCCACGCGGGCTCGTCTTGCGCACCGTGCGGATGCCGAGTGCCGCCGCATCCTGCTCCTCGCGTTCGGAGGAGGTGAGCCACAGCGTGTCGTGTCCCTCTTCACTCGCGAGCGCGTGGAGGGCGAGCGCACCGTCGCCGATGCCGGCGCCGCATCCGAAGACCCAGCGGTTCCCGCGGGGGACAAGGAATGTTCCTATGCGCCCCGCGGCATAGACGGGGATCCGGAGCAGCTTGGCCGCGTTGCCGGAGCCGAAGGAGAAGGACGCCACCCCGCGAGCCTATCGCGCGGGTGGCGTCCTTCTCTGTGCGGGTGGCTCAGCCGGCGAGCGCGCCGAGCGTCACCTCGATCTCGCTCTCGCGGCCGTCGCGGACGTAGGTGACGGTCGCGGTGCTACCTGCGGCGGCGGCCCGCACCTGCGCCGTGAGGTCGCTCGCGCTGGTGATCGGCACGCCGTTGAAGGCGGTGACGATGTCGTCGGCCTTCAGGCCGCCGGCTGCTGCCGCACCGCCGTTCGTCACCTCGGCGATGAAGGCTCCCGCGACCTCTGCGCCCTCGACCGATGCGGCATCCCGCACCGATGCGCCCAGCAGGCCGTGTGTGGCGGAGCCGTTCTCGATGATCTCCTTCGAGACGCGCTCGGCGATGTTCGACGGGATCGAGAAGCCGAGACCGATCGAACCGGACTCCTCGGAATTGCCGGAGCTGGCGATGGCGACGTTGATCCCGATGAGCTCGCCCTTGCTGTTGACCAGAGCGCCACCGGAGTTTCCGTGGTTGATCGCGGCGTCCGTCTGGATGACGGCGATCGAGATCGAATCGGAGGTCTGCTGCTGGCCGGAGCCGGGCAGGTCGAACTGGAACGGCCCGCCCTCGCCCTGCTCCTCCGGCGCCTCCTCCTGCGGCGCGTCTTCGCCGGAGGAGTCGGGCAACGCGGACGACGCGATCTGGATGCTGCGGTTCAGCGCGCTGATGATGCCTGTCGTCACCGAGTTGGACAGCCCCAGCGGAGCACCGAGCGCGACCGCCGTGTCGCCGACGTTGAGCTTCGACGAGTTGGCGAACTCGATGGGCGTGAGGCCCTTCGCGTCCTCGAGCTTGATCACGGCGAGGTCGTAGATCGGGTCCGTGCCGACGACAGTGGCGTCGTAGATGCGTCCGTCCGATGTCGTGACGCGGATCGTGGGATCGGCCACGGCGCCGCCGAGCGTGACGACGTGGGTGTTGGTCAGCACGTAGCCGTCATCGCTGATGATCACACCGGATCCGCTGCCGCCCTCGTCGGTGCCGGCCACCTCGATGGTGACGACCGAGGGCAACGCCTTCGCGGCAATCGCCGTCGTCTCGTTCACCGAACCGGGGTTGTTCACCGTGACCGTCTCCGGACCTGAGGCGACGCCGGCGGGCGGCGGGGTGCCGACTGCGCTCCAGATGGCGCCGCCGCCGAAGCCGGCGACTCCGCCGACGAGCGCTGCGGCCACCACGAGGGCTGCGACCTTCACACCCGTTCTGGGCTTCTGACCTGTCCCCTTGGCCGCACCTGCGGCGCTCGGGGTGTCGCTCCCCTGAACGTCGATGAAGCCTACCGGTGCGGTGCCGCCCAGCGGCGACGTCGGGTGCGTCGCGCCCGACGGTGTCGGAAGCCCGAATGCCGCGCCGCCCGCCTGGTGGGGGTTCGAGGCGGAGGCTGTGGACGGCGCGGCCGACGTGAACGCCGACGGCACCTCGTGCCCCTGTCCTGCGGCGACGCCGTGCGCCGGACCGGGCGCCGGGCTCGCTACGGGGTTCGCGGCAGCGTCTGCGGCCTGGGTGGGCGGCACAACGGGTGCCGTGTGGTCGTGGGTGTTGTCTTCGTTCATGGTGTGTGCTCCTTCAACAACGCCTCTTCAGAGTGCGCCCCGTATCTGTGCGTTTCGTATGCTCGGGGTGAGTTTCCGCTATGGCCTTAGCCTGTTCTTCATGAGTGACATTCCCGGTGCATGGCGACGCACGGCAGCAGGGGCCGGCCTGCTCTCGGCCGATGGCGTTGTCGCGCCCACCATCTTCGCAGAGATGTCGGCCGCCGCGGCGAGAACCGGCGCGATCAACCTGGGCCAGGGGTTTCCCGACGAGGACGGTCCGGCGGAGGTGCTGGATGCTGCGCGCGAGGCGATCTCCCGCGGTGCGAACCAGTATCCGCCCGGTCGGGGCATCCCGGACCTGCTCGCCGCGATCAGCGAGCACCAGCAGCGCTTCTACGGGCTGAACGTCGATCCCGAGCGCGAGGTCATCGTCACGGCAGGAGCCACCGAGGCGCTGACCGCGACGCTCCTCGCTCTCATCGACGGCCCCGATGACGAGGTCGTCGTCTTCGAGCCGTATTACGACTCCTACGCAGCTGCCGTCGCCCTTGCCGGTGCACGGCTGCGCACGGTGCCACTGCGCGCCCCGGGCTTCCAGCCGGATCTCGGGGAGCTTGCGGCATCCGTCACCGACCGCACCCGGATCATCCTGGTGAACGACCCGCACAACCCCACCGGAGCCGTCTTCGCCGCGGATGTACTGGCCGAGGTCGTGCGCCTCGCGACCCTCCACGATGCGATCATCGTCACCGACGAGGTCTACGAGCACCTCGCCTTCCACGCACCGCACACGCCGATCGCGGCGCTGCCGGGTGCCGCAGAACGCACGCTCACGATCTCCTCCGCCGGCAAGACGTTCAACACGACCGGCTGGAAGATCGGCTGGGTGCACGGACCCGCCGACCTCATCACCGCGGTGCTCACCGTGAAGCAGTACCTCACATACGTGAACGGATCTCCGTTCCAGCCGGCGATCGCGCTCGGGCTGCGGATGCCGGATTCGTACTTCGCGGACGCCGCATCCGCCCTCGCCCGCAAGCACGAGATCCTCGGTGCGGGGCTCCAGACAGCGGGATTCACAGTGCTCCCGCCGCAGGGCGGCTACTTCACCGTCGCCGACGCGACCGTGCTCGGAGGAGCGGATGCCGCCGCGTTCTGCCGTGCTCTCCCCGAGCGCGCCGGTGTCGTCGCGATCCCGCTCACCGCGTTCGTCTCCGCCGAGCGTCGTCCGGAGTACGACGGACTGGTGCGGTTCGCCGCATGCAAGCGGGTCGAAGTGCTCGAGGAGGCCGCGTCGCGGCTGGCTGCCTTCGGCGCCTGAGGCTGTCTTCGAGGCGCCGCCGCCGCGACTGCCCGCGTGCCACTTGCATGACCGATGCACACATGCAGGTCTGCAGTTAGGCGTGTCGCCCTGCAGGCGTGTTTTCGTCATGCAGGTTGAACGCGCTGACCATGTCGGCGCAGGATCCGCCGCGGGCCTCAGCGCGGGATGACGGCGTACCGGCGCAGGCGCAGGGACGGGTTCACCGCGCGCACGCGATCGATCGCGGCGCGCTCCACGGTCGCGATGGCGATGCCGTCGCCTGTGCCGACCCCGGCCAGCACGACGCCCTGCGGGTCGATGATCTGAGAGTGCCCCACCCCGATCGGCGCGGGGTGGTCGGCCGCGACGACGTAGGCGGTGTTCTCGATCGCCCGCGCGGCGAGCAGAGTCGTCCAGTGGTGCTCCTTGAGCGGGCCGCGAACCCACTCCGCGGGGACCACCAGAGCGTCGGCGCCGGCGTCCATCAGGGTGCGCGCCACCTCGGGGAAGCGCAGATCGTAGCAGGTCATCAGGCCGAACCGCAGGCCGCCGGCCTCGAACGTCGATGCCTCCCCCGGCTCGCCGGACTCGATCCAGTCCGACTCGCGCTGCCCGAACGCGTCGTACAGATGCTGCTTCCGGTAGACCGCGAGGATGCCGTCACCGCGGACCGCAACGACCGCGTTGCGCACGCGGTGCTCGTCGGCCGCGCGTTCGACGAGGCCCGCGACGATGACGACGGCGTACTCTGCGGCGAGCGCCGTCAGCGCCGTGACGAACTCGCCGTCCAGAGACTCCGCATTCTCCGCGAGAGTGGCGTCCATCGGGTCGATGAAGTAGCTGGAGTACTCCGGGAAGACGACCATTCTCGCGCCCCGGCCGGCGGCCTCGGCGGTGAGGCCGGCGATCCGCTCCAGGTTGTCGGCACGGGATGCGGTGGGCGCGAACTGGCAGACGGCGACGGGCAGGGCGGATGTCTCGGACATGCCCCCATCCTCCCAGCATCCGCCCTCCCGTGACACGCCCGGGAGGACCCGCTCGATTCGACGACCCTCTGGATCCGTGATAAGTTATCTCTTGTGCCGCGGGGTGGAGCAGTTCGGTAGCTCGCCGGGCTCATAACCCGGAGGTCGCAGGTTCAAATCCTGTCCCCGCAACAAAAGAAGGCCCGGATCCGCAAGGATCCGGGCCTTCAGCTTTCCCCGGCACCCGCGCTCCGGACTGTCTCGCTCAGTCGTCCCAGCGCCGCAAGGCCCGGTTCACGGTGCTGCTTCAGCCTGGCTTTCACGACGTCCAGCTCGGCGGACGCGCGGTATCCGGACGGCACTCGTGCCGGATTCAGAGCGACCCGGTTCGCCCACTCCGAGATGTCGGGTTCTGCTCCGAACGCCCTCGCCGCCCTCGTTCCCAGGATCGTCATCTCGACCCAGTCCGCCAGCGTGCTCGAGTACGGCGACGGCAGGCACACCCGGTTCTTCTCGTCATCGTCGACACGGGTCGCCTCGACATAGCCGATCATCGCCGCGCCGAAGCACGGGAATCCTGTGCGCGTCGGCTGGGGTCTGATGGCGTCGCCGCCCCAGATCGGCACGGGCGGCCTGCGTCGCAGACCTTCCGCTGCGCAGTGCACGACGACGGCATCCCGCTGAACCGCCTCGATCCCGTCGTCGAACAGCAGTCGTCCGACCTCGACGCGCCGGAGATGCCCGCGGCGCACGACGTTCTCTACGGTGCGCAGCAGCGCCAGCTCCCACATGGCCAGCGTGGGCGTCCGCGCCATCGTGGGCGTCACCGACCGATCGATCCTGAGCAGGACCTCAGCCTCCTCCAGCCGGAGGAACAGATCGTCGAGCGAGGTCGCCAGCCGGGCCGCCTCCATCGTGTCGGCCGCCATCCCCAGCAGGACGACGGGGTCCGGCTGAACCTTCGCACGGTTGAGCATCCACGGGTCGCGTGGGCGCACCCAGCAGATCGCATCGGGTTCGACACCTCGACCGAGCAGCCACACGATCGAGTCCGTCGCGGTCTTGCCCGAGCCGACGATGACGTACTGTCGCGGCGCGGCGTCGAGCTGCGGCAGCTCGTTGACCACGATCACCCGGGCGCCTGCTGCGACGACGAACGGCGGCGGGGACACCGCGGGGATCCTCGGCGCCAGGTACGTCGCATCCACGATCCGGCAGCTGTCGGGCACCGCGAACCCGTCTCCCCCTTCACCGATGGAGACTCGGCCATCGCCGAGGAAGGTGCTGCCACCGAAGAACTCGACTCTGCCGGATGCGAGCATCCGGTCCGCGAGCACGGCGGCGTAGTACGCGCACACCTCATCGCGATCCGCCCGTTCCTGCAGCCCGGCCTCAGGACCTTCGACCTGCAGCCGACCGTCGCCGAGCAGCGTGGACGCCACGCCGTAGAACATCGAGGCCTGGTGGAGCCGCACGAACGGGTACGCGTCGAGCCAGTGACCGCCCGGTGCCGCCCGCCGATCGACGAGCGCCACCCGCACGTCGGCGTGGTCGATCAGCGCGTCGGTGAACGCCATTCCGGCCGCTCCCGCGCCGACCACGAGGTAGTCGACATCCAGCGTCCTGGGCATCTTCTCAGTGAAGCACCGGCACGGTGGCGCGTCCAGGGCATCTGAGACGCGCGAACGCGAATGGGCGCCCCCGCAGGGGCGCCCATTCGATCCGTCGGCTGCCGGCTACTTCGAGGCGGCATCCAGTTCGAGCAGCTTCTGCACGGCCGCAGTGAGGCGCTCGTCGGCCTCGGCGAACTTGGTGAGGTCGCCGGACTTCAGCGCCGCCTCGCGGTCGAGCAGTGCCTGCTGAGCAGCCGCCAGTGCCTCTGCCTCGGCGTCGGTCGGCGTCGCCGGCACCTCGCCGGCGTCCGGATCGGTGGGCTCCTCGGTCCCCGGCTCCGTCGGTTCGACCGTGTCGTCGCCGCCGTCGGCTCCGGCGTCGCCGCCGAACAGCTTGTCCAGCGCCGCCGTCAGGGTGTCCTCGAACGCGACCTCGTCACCGAAGGCGACGAGAACCTTCTGCAGGCGCGGCAGCTTCGTGCCCTCGGAGGACTGCACGTACACCGGCTGCACATAGAGCAGACCGCCGCCGACCGGCAGGGTCAGCAGGTTGCCGTAGAGCACCTGCGATTCGCCCTGCTGGAGCAGGTTGAGCTGCGGTACCACCGCGGTGTCCGAGTTGTACGTGTTCTGCACCTGGCCGGGACCGGGCACTGTGGTGTCGGTGTCGATCTCGAGCATCCGCAGCTGCCCGTAGCCCTCGGCCTTCACGCCGGCTTCTGCCCCGGCATCCGAGTCGACCGCGAGATAGCCCATGAGCACGTCACGGTTGCTCCCCCCCTGCGCCGACGGGATGAAGGTCGAGAACATCGAGAAGCGCGGCGAATCCTGCCCGGGCATCTGCATCGTCAGGTAGTAGGGCGGCTGGAGTTCAGACTCGCTGCGCGGGTCGTTCGGCGTCTGCCAGCGGTTGTCCTGCTGTGCGAAGGAGCCGGCCTTGTCGATGTGGTACGTCCCGAGGATCTCCCGCTGGATCTTGAACAGATCGGTCGGGTACCGCACGTGGCTCATCAGATCGCCGGACATCTCGCTGATCGGCTGCACCGTGGACGGGTAGATCTTCTGCCAGGTCTTGAGGATCGGGTCCTCGGCGTCCCAGGCGTAGAGCGTCACCGAGCCGTCGTAGGCGTCGACCGTCGCCTTGACCGAGTTGCGCACGTAGTTGATCTCGTCGATGGCGAGCGTCGGCGCCTGGACGTTGGAGTCGGCGATGGCATCGGAAAGGCTCACCTTCGACGAGTACGGGTACGTCGAGCTCGTCGTGTAGCCGTCGACGATCCAGACGATCCGGCCGTCGACGACGCTCGGGTACGGGTCGCTGTCCAGTTCGAGGTACGGCGCCACCTTCTGCACGCGGGTCTTCGGGTCGCGGTCGTAGAGGATCTGCGACTCCTCGTTCACGAGGTTCGAGAACAGGATCTGCTCGGACTGGAACTTCAGCGCGTAGAGCAGCTTGGTGAAGGTGTCGCCGATGCGCGGCCCTCCCTCGCCCTCGAAGGTCGTCTTCGTCTCGCTGGAGCCGTCCTTGCCTCGCGGGTAGTCGATCTCGGCCGGCTCGGCGCCATCGGGCGCTCCGACGATCGAGTACTCGGGCGAGGACTCGCCGAAGTAGACGCGCGGCTCGAACTTCTCGTTCTCCGTGAGGAAACCGGCCGAGGGGATGCCCCGCTCGAGGAACACCGGCTCGCCGTCGGAAGTGCGCTGGTTGCCCGCCGCCGCGACGAGGCCATAGCCGTGCGTGTAGACCGCGGCGACGTTGTTCCAGTTGCCACTGTCGACGCCTTCCATGTCGAGGTCGCGGACCGAGACGACCGTGTCCTGCATGACGCCGTCGATCTCGTAGCGGTCGACGTCGAGCGTCTGCTGGAACTGGTAGTAGCCGCGGTACTGCTCGAGCTGACGCACCGTGGGGCTGATCACCTCGGGGTCGACGATGCGGATGGATGCCGTCGTCGCCGCGTCTTCGCGGAGCTGACCGGCCTCGGCGTCGGTCTCGGCCGTGAATGGCGTCGTCTCGAGGTCGGCGACACCGTAGGCTTCTTTGGTGCCGTCGATGTTGCGCTGGTAGAACTCGGCCTGGAGCGAGTTCTGGTTCGGTCCGACCTGGAAGGTGTCGACCGCCCACGGGTAGCCGACGCCCACGACCAGGGATGCCACGATGAGCAGCGCTGTCGCAGCCAGCGGGAACCGCCACCGGCCGATGATCGCGGTGACGAAGAACAGCACGGCGACCAGGGCTGCGAGGATCGCGAGGATCGCGAGACCGGGGATGGTCGCGTTCGCGCCGGTGTACGCGGCGCCGATGATGCGATCGTCTTCGGCGACGAGCGTCAGGTAGCGGTCGAGCCAGAGGCTCACGGCCTGCACCAGCAGGTAGAGACCGGCGAGCACCGCGAGCTGGATGCGCGCCGCCTTCGAGATTCGCAGCTCACCCTGTCCGATGCGCACCGAGCCGTACAGGTACGACACCAGAGCGGTCACGAGAAGACAGAGCAGCAGCACAGCAGAGACGAACGCCAGCAGGATCGAGTAGAACGGCATCGCGAACATGTAGAAGCCGGTGTCCAGGCCGAACTGCGGGTCGACCGCATCGGTGGCGACGCCGTTCGCCCACAGCCACACGGTCTTCCACTGCGCCGCAGCCGAGAATCCGGCGAACAGGCCGAAGAAGATCGGCATGCCCCACATGGCGAGGCGCCGCAGCGGCTCGATGACCTCCTGGTACCTGTCGAGCTGCGAGCTCAGGCGCACGTACACCGGTCGCAGCCGGTACGCGAGCTGGATCGTGAGGAACAGGGGCACAGCCATTCCGAGGAAGCCCGCCGTGAACATCACCGTGGTGGCGATCCACTGCGTGGTCAGCACGTTCGCGAAACCGACCTGGTCGAACCAGAGGAACTCGGTGTACAGCGAGGCGAAGACGAAGAACGCAGCGATGATCGCGGCGATGATCACCACCGAGATGGTGAAGATCCGTCGGGACGTTCGGGGCGTGGCCGGATTCGGCGCGGAGGTCGTGGTCACCGTCCCATCCTAGGCACGCCTCACTATGGGCGGGCTGTCATCCCGGTCACGGCGTGGTCACGGGACCTCGCAGGTGGGCAGCGAATCCACGTCGCCGCCGCCGGCGATCACCGCCAGCGCCTCGAGGGAATCGTCGAGCGTCGCGGTGCGGATCACCTGCAGCCCGCTGGGCACGTGGTCGACGACGTCGTCGCAGTTGGCCTCGGGAGCGAGGAAGTACTCCGCCCCGGCGTCGCGCGCGCCGTAGAGCTTCTGCCGGATGCCGCCGATCGGGCCGACCGTGCCGTCGGCCTCGATGGTCCCGGTGCCGGCGATGTCCTCTCCCCCGTTGAGCTCGCCGGGGGTCAACGTGTCGATGATGCCGAGGGCGAACATCATCCCGGCGCTGGGACCGCCGACGTTGTCGAGCTGGATGGCGACCTCGAACGGGAAGTCGTATTCGGTCTTCAGGGAGATCCCGATCACCCACGTCGTGTTCTCGCCCTCGGTGCGCTTCTCCGGGGTGAGGGCGACCGATCGCTCCTCCCCGCCGCGGAGCACCGTGAGCTCGACGGGTTCACCCTCGGCATCCTGGATAGCCTGGCGCAGCACCTTCGCGGAGGTGACCGCCTCCCCGCCGATCGCGGTGATCACGTCATCCGGCTCGAGCACCCCGTCGGCGGGGGTGCCCTCGACCGCTTCGACGACGTGGACGCTCGCACCGGTGTCGTAGCCCAGTTCGCCCAGTGCCGCGGCCGTCGCCTCGTGCTGCGAGTCGACCATCAGCACGGCGTTGTGCTCGTCGCGCTGCTCGCTGCTGACGCCCTCGGGGAACACCGAGTCCAGCGGCACGACGGCGCGCGACGAGTCCGTCCACGCCAGCGCCAGTTCGAACCAGCTGGGGGTGCGCTCGCGATTGCCGATGACCTGCACCGTCGTGAGGTCGAGAGTTCCCGCGGTCTCGAAGGTCTCGGCACCGTCGATCCGGATGAGCGGAACCTGCTCGCCGTCCTTGCCGGCAGCCGTCCCGAGGGTGTCGTAGACCGGCCCAGGGCGCTGGATCACGTAGGGCGTGGGCAGGAAGGTCAGCACGACCAGCGCGACGAGCGCGACGATCAAGGCCCAGACACCCAGTCCGGGCTTCGCAGACCGGAATCTGTCCACAGTGATCCTCCGTCGTTCGCGGGCGGCGTACAGCGATCTGCCCGCGTCGGGGTCACGTGCAGAAACCTGCAACTAGCGTAGATGCCACGGCTATCGGCGTGCTGAGAGGGCGAGCGACATGGCAGACAACGACCCCACCCCCGAGGACTTCCAGGAGTTCCTCCGACGGATGCTGTCCGGCCAGGGTGCCGGCGACATCGACCCGGAGGCGCTGCAGGGCGCCTTCGCCGGCATGGAGGGCCTGCAACTGGACCCGGCGATGATGTCGACGATCATGTCGCAACTGCAGGGGGCATTCGGCGGCGACGCGTGGGAGAACGCGCTGCGTCAGGCTCTGCACATCGCGAACCGCGACGGCCAGGGCGTCACCGATGGCTCGCGCACCTCGCTCGTCGACGCGTTCGCCCTGGCGAACCTGTGGCTCGGCGAGGCGACGACGATCTCGGAACTCGCGGAGGCGCCGAAGGCGATGACCCGCGGTGAGTGGGTCGAGGCGACACTGCCGGTGTGGAAGGAGATCGCCGACCCGGTGTCGACGAGCATCGCCGACGCCCTCACCACGGCGCTCGACACGCAGGTGCCCGAGGAGATGCGCGGTCTCGTGCAGGGGGCGGGCAAGCTCATGCGCGGTCTCGGCGGCTCGGTGTTCGCCGCCCAGTTCGGCCAGGTGCTCGGCAACCTGTCGCTCGAGGTCGTCTCGGGCGGCGACGTCGGCATTCCGGTGCTGCCGGCCGGCACCGCAGCGGTGATCCCGCAGAATCTCACCGCTTTCGGCGAGGGGCTCGAGATCCCCGAGGATCAGATCGCGCTGTATCTCGCGACGCGGGAGCTCGCCCACGCACGCCTGTACCGCCATGCGAAATGGCTCCACCTGCACGTGATGGCTCAGATCACCGATTTCGCTCGCGGTGTCACCGTCGACGTCGACGCGCTGGAAGACGTCGCCAGCCGGCTCGACCCATCGAATCCCGAGGAACTGCGCGCCGCCATCGAAGGCGGCGCGCTGCTGCCCACGCAGACCGAGGCACAGCGTGAGGCGCTGACCCGGCTGGAGAATCTCGTCGCGACCATCGACGGCTGGGTCGACGTGGTCACAGCCCAGGCGACCTCGCGTCTTCCCGACGGCGCCCGCCTCGCCGAGGCTGCTCGTCGCCGTCGCGCGGTCGGCGGCCCGGCCGAGGACGCCCTCGGTGCACTGGTCGGGCTGAAGCTGCGGCCGCGACGGATGCGCGAGGCGGTCGCCATGTGGCAGGCCGTTACGGATGCCGTCGGCACGGCCGCTCGTGACTCGCTCTGGGACTACCCCGATCTCATGCCCACGGCCGAGGACATCGACGACCCCAGCGCGCTGGTGGCCCGGCTGCAGGCGGTCGCCCGCGGTGAGGAGCCGGCAGCCGACGAGTTCGACGAGGCACTCGCGCGTCTGCTCGACGGCGATGACTTCACCGGCGATACGGAAGCGGAACCGGGATCCGAGGGCACCGCGGACCCGGGAGGTTCCGGCGAGGACACGCCAGAGGACGAGCACGGGAACGGCGGGGAAAGGCCGGTCTGAACGGGGACTCTCCACTCGTCCTCCCCAGAGCGGGAGCGGCGGCAAGTTGTCCACGGATGGCTGTTCTGCGTCCTGCGCCTGCTCGCAGGTCGTGAGAATCGGGGTATGTCCCCGCTCACCCCGAAGACGATCACCCGCCTCGATCCGTCTGCTCCTCTGCTCTGGCGCGACGAGCGGACGCTGCAACTCGGCGTCGAGGGGAATGTGCGCATCGAGGTGGTCGGCATCTGGGTCGAAGCGCTGCTCGCGAGGATGTGCGCCGGGTTCCAGCGCCGCGCCTTCGACGTGATCGCGCACGCCGCCGGGGCGCCACGGGACGAGGCGCGGATGCTGCTGCGACGCCTGCACCCGCTCCTCATCGACGATCCAGCGACTCCACCGGAAGTCTGGGTGGAGGGCATCAACATCACCGACGCCCGCTGCGATCATCGGATGCGGGATGCTCTCGGCGACGAGGGGCTGTCGTTCGGGGTGCGTGGCGATCCGGATGCCGTCGGCGTCATCCTCGTGGAGGGAGCGGCGGCCGCGCTCCAGCTCGCTCCGTACCTGAGCGCGGACATCCCGCATCTGCCGGTGTCGTTCGAGAGGGGTCGGGTGACCGTCGGGCCGCTGGTGCTGCCCGGCGTCACGCCGTGCCTGTCGTGCCGCGACGGCCATGAGCGCGATCGCGATCCGGCCTGGCCTCGGCTGCACGCCCAGTTGATCGGCCGCGACTGCGGCCCCATCCCCGCCGTGCGCGTCGCGGAGGCCGCTGCTCTCGTCTCCCGCATCCTGTCATCGCCCGAGGGCGACTCCTCACCGACCGCTCAGGTCACTGCGGACGGCGCCCGCGAGTGGAGTTCGGTGACGTTTCACGAAGAATGCCGGTGCCGCGAGCGGTCGTTCCCATCTC
This sequence comes from Microbacterium aurantiacum, assembly GCF_002872075.1. Classification (GTDB taxonomy): domain Bacteria; phylum Actinomycetota; class Actinomycetes; order Actinomycetales; family Microbacteriaceae; genus Microbacterium; species Microbacterium aurantiacum_A. The sequence goes on from NZ_PGGU01000006.1 coordinate 30,252, forward strand.
AGCGAGAAAACGCGATGGCGCCCTCTCCCCTCGTCCTGCCGCTCGCGACCACGACAGCGACAGCGTTCGCGCAGCCCGCGTGACCCCGACATAGGCGAGACGCCGCTCTTCGTCGACGGCCTCGAACGTCGTCGCATACGAGATCGGCAGCGCGCCCTCCGCCCATCCGGCGAGGTGCACGTGCGGCCACTCGAGCCCCTTCGCGGCGTGCAACGTCGACAGCGTCACGGTGTGCATCGTGGGCTCGTGCTGATCCTTCGCCCTCGCCATCAGGGCATCGCTGAAGGAGCGCAGATTCGCGTCCGGACCCGCCTCCTCCGCCAGCCGGAGGATCGCGCGGCGCGCCTCCCAGCCGTCGCGCTGTGCCCCTCCGGCAGCGGGCGGCTCCTCGGTGAGGCCGAGTTCGCGGAGCACCTTCTCGACGTTCCCGAGGAAGTCCCGCTCGGTCGGCGCGACCGCTGCTCCTCGGAGCGCAAGGATGGCCTGCCGCACCTCGGGCATCGCGAAGAATCGCGTTCCTCCGAGGACCGTCGTCGGAATGCCCGCCGCCCCCAGTGCCTGCTGCAGGGCTGCGGACTGGGCATGCGCCCGGTAGAGCACTGCGATGTCCGCCGGTGACGCACCGCCGGCGATCCTTGCGGCGATCGCCGCAGCAACTCCGGTGGCCTCCTCCGTCTCGGTGTCGTAGGCCGTGACCGTCGGAGCGTCGGCGGTGAACGAGTCCCGAGCGGGGACGAGCTCCAAGGCTCCGGGGCGGCCGCGCATCAGCGCGTTGGCCGCCGTGAGGATCGGCGGCTGCGAACGGTAGTTGGTCTCCAGGCGCACCACGGTCGCGTCCGGATATCGCCGGCCGAACTCCAGCAGGAAGCGCTGCTCGGCGCCGGCGAAGGAGTAGATCGTCTGACTCGCGTCTCCCACCACGCAGAGGTCGCGCCGGTCCCCCAGCCACAGTTCCAGGAGCCGATTCTGCAGCGGGGACACGTCCTGATACTCGTCGACCGTGAAGTGGCGATACTGCTCGTGGACGGATGCCGCGACGCGCGGCTCCGCCTCCAGCATCCCTGCGCACGCCAGCAGCACGTCCTCGAAGTCGAGCTGACGCCGCTCGTCCTTCAGCACCTCGTACGCGCGCTGCAACTCCGCTAGCTGAGTCGCGTCCACGCCGTTCACGGTGCGCCCGAGCGCCGCGTGCTGCTCGATGGAGAGCATCGAGACTTTGCGCCACTCGATCTCCGAGGCGATGTCCCGAAGCGTGGCGGTGTTGGGTCGCATCCGGAGGCCGTCGGCCGCCTGGCCGAGCAGCCGCACCTTGTTGTCGATGATCGACGGGGCGGGTGAACCCGCCAGGGTCGGCCAGAAGAAGTTGAGCTGCGCGAGGGCGGTGGCGTGGAACGTGCGGGCGGCGACGCCCTCGACCCCGAGTGCGCGCAGCCGACCTCGGAGCTCACCGGCGGCCTTCGCCGTGAATGTCACCGCCATCACGCGCGACGGCGAGTACGTGCCGGTGTCGACGCCGTGCGCGATCCGGTGCGTGATCACCCGGGTCTTTCCGGTTCCGGCTCCGGCGAGGACCGCGACGGGGCCGCGCAGCACAGACGCCGCCTCACGCTGCCGTGCATCGAGAGCCGCCAGAGCTCCGCCGACGGCCTCGGGTTCGCTCACGTCCGATCCTCGTACCAGTCGCGGATCAGCGCCCGGGCGATCGAAGCCGAACCGGGCAACCCGACAGGTCCCCTGCCCTCGAGCGCCGAACCGATCTCTGCCCGGGTGAACCAGCGGACGTCGATGATCTCCTCACCGTCGGCGCGTGCGACGGACTCGTCCTCGACGACCGCGCGGAAGCCGATCATCAGCGAACGCGGATACGGCCACGATTGCGAGGAGATGTAGCGGATCGCGGTGAGGCGCACGCCCGCCTCCTCTTCGATCTCCCGGTGAACGACCTGCTCCAGGGACTCTCCGGCCTCGGCGAACCCCGCGAAGCAGGAGTACATGCGGCCGCCCCAGTTCGCGTTGGCTCCGAGCAGCAGCCTCTCGCCGTCCACGCTCTCGACGGCGACGATCACGGCCGGATCGGTGCGCGGGAAATGCTCCCGGCCGCAGGATCGGCACCGACGAGACCAGCCGGCCTGGATCACGTCGGTGGCGTTTCCGCAGGCGGGGCAGAAAGGCGCATCCCGCAGCCACCCGGCGAGCGCGACCGCTTCGACCAGGAGTGCGACGTCAGCCGCATGGAGCCGTCCGGCGATGTCCCGCAGACCCAGCCAGGTCTCCTCGGGCGCGGCGTCGATCGTTGCGGAGTCATCGGCGGTGGCGGCGAGCAGCACCGCTGCTCCGGCATCGTCGCGGCCGAGAAGCGCCCAGGTGGCGTCTCCGACCTCGGCCGGCGCAGCCAGCACGAGAGTGGGCGCCGGCTCTTCCGAAGGCGCGGCGCCGGCGGGAGGAGCATCGGGAAGGGCCACGCGAACACGGCCGTCGCGCACCACGAGCACCCGCGTGTTCGCGTCCGCGCGCAGACGATCGATGACGTCGGTCTCGGTGCGGATCTCGGCCGCACGGTCGAGGGTCGGACCCTGGATGATCATCGACTCCCTCTCTCACGGGCGTGGCGAGGGCGGGACCGCCCCTGCACCGACCTACCCTGGGGGCATGGCACGCTCTCCTTTCACTCTAGCCGCGGCGGTGACGGCCGCATTGCCCGGGGCGGACGTGACGGGTGCACGCCCGCTGACCGCCGACGGCGACGCCCGTTTCGACTCCGCTGTCGTCACGCTCGGCGACCGGCGCGAACTCGCGATCCGCGTGGCGGACGACGACGAGACCGCGCGCGAACTCGCCGCCGAGGCGATCGCGCTGCGTGCCCTCACCGCAGGGGCCCGCGCCATGCTGCCCTTCCGGGCGCCGGAGTACATCGGCGAGACGCGTGTCGGTGATGGCCGCGCGCTCGTCACCGAGCTGCTTCCGGGGTTCCAGATCGAGGCCCCGCAGGTTCCTGGCGGCCCGGGTGCGGCCGAGTCGATGGGTGCCGCGATCGCCGCCGTCCACGGGATGCCGGTCTCGGTCGTCCGCGGCGCCGGCCTGTCCACGCGTTCCGCGGAGGAGGGCCGTGATGAAGTGCGCCGGCTCGTGGACACCGCGGCCGCGACCGGGCGGGTGCCCGCGAGGCTCACGGTGCGCTGGCGGGAGGCCGTCGCCGACGACGATCTGTGGCGGTTCGAGGCCACGGTCGTGCTCGGCGGATTGCAGTCGACGTCGTTCCTGTTCGAGGACGACCCTGAACTCGGGCCGCGGGTCACCGGACTGGTCGGCTGGCACGGGTTGTCGGTCGGGGATCCGGCCGTCGACCTGGCGTGGCTCTCGGCCGCGCCGGAAGCGGCCGCCGATGTGCACGCCTCGTATGCGCGTGCCGCGGGACGGGTGCCCGATTCTTCGCTCGAGGTGCGGGCGCGCCTGCTCGCAGAGCTGGAGTTCGCGCGCTGGCTCGCCCATGGAGACTCTCTGCGCCGTGCGGACATCGTCGATGATGCGGCCGCTCTCCTGGAGGCCCTCGCCGCCGGTCTCCGCGACGACGACAGAAGTGTGATCGCGGCGCGGAGCGAGGGCGTGGACTCGGCGCTCGACGCCCTCGACCGCGTCCCCGCCGCGGCGGCCGTCGCCGTCGACACCTCGATGCAGACCGACGCCTACAACCCCGACGACCTCTGGCACGATCCGGATGCGACGGGTTCGATCCCTCCTCTCGACGGATCCCCTGCGACCGAGGACGCATCGGATGCGCCCGCTGATCGGAGAGCTGAGATGCCGAACGTCGAAACCGAGGATCTGTCGGACGTCGTTGATTCAGGACTGTTCCGGATGGAGGACGTCGATCAGGCAGCTCCTGAGCGCGACGACCACGATCGCTCCACGGCCACCGGCGATTCGGACGAGGCTCAACGTGCCGCTCGAGCCGCGCTCCAGCGCTGGAAGAGTTCCTCCTCCGAGTAGATCCGGTCCCCGCGGATGACGAGATCGTCGGCCACGTAGTACAGCGCGACGTCGATCTCGTCGAGCGGCACCCCGAACCGGCGGTGGTAGGCAAGCCGGTAGAGGGCGAGCTGGAGCATCCGCTCCTCACGCTCCTCGGCGGTGCGCGGCGCCTTGCCGGTCTTCCAATCCACGATCTCGATCCGGTCGCCGCGGTCATCGCGGCGATAGACGGCGTCGAGCTTGCAGATGACGATATGCCTCTCGTCGCTCACGCCTGTGCCCCCGAGCGCGAAGTCGATCTCGATCTCGACAGCGATCGGCTGCAGCGCACCCCACTCGCTGCGTTCGAAGGTGTCGCGCAACTCCGCCAGGGCCGTTTCGTCGGCCCTGGCGACATCGTCGAGCTGCGCCTCGTCGTCATCGATCTCCCACAGGCCGTCGTCGAGCGAGGAGTCGGCGCCTACGAGCCCGGAGCGGTGCTCCACCCAGGAGTGGAACAGTGTTCCTATCCGGGTCTGCGTGTACGGGCGCTCCGGCATCGGCCGCGCGATCGTGCGGGCGGTCCCGGCGAAGTCGCCGATGTAGTCCTTGAATCGCGACGCCGGAACCCGGGTCGGCACATGAGCGATGATCCCCCGTTGTCGTTCGGCGCGCTCCGCGAGAAGGCTCTCGAGCTCGCGCGTCGCCTGCGGTGACGTGGTGGATGCCATCGCCGCTCGCACCTCCTCGGCCGCGCGCGACACGACGCCCCGGCGTCCGCCCAGAGGATCCCGGGGCCAGGACGTGGTGCGTGAGGCGCCTTCGTACGGGTTCTCGTCCGGATCGACGTCGCCGATGGCGTCGAGTCCGCGGATCTCGATGGCCTCCAGGAGGTAAGGGCTGGGTGTGCGCGGCTTCTTCTGCCCCGCCCAGTGCGCCCCACTGAGCAGCAGATGGGTGCGGGCCCTGGTGACGGCCACGTAGGCCAGCCGCCGCTCCTCCTGCTGCTGGTAGTCGCGGTACTCGGACTTGAACCGCTCGAGAGCGCCACCGAACGGATAGGCCTTCGTCCGCCCGCTGCCCAGAGCATCGAGCGCGGCCTTGTGGCGCTTCTTCGGATCGTCGCCAGCCGCGGCCATCTCCGCCGCCGGATCCCAGGAGAAAACAGGCAAGGCCGTGCGGTCGCCGCGGAGCGCGAACGGAAGCATCCCGAAGCCGAACCAGCCGGCCGTCTCCTTCGGTGTGCCGGGCAGTTCGTCGTCGACCAGGCGGACCACGGCCACAGCATCCCACTCCAGGCCCTTCGAACCGTGGATCGTGAGCAGTTGCACGACCCCGGGTTCCGGCGGCTCCGTCCGCGGCATCAGCTCGTCCGTGCGCTCGGCCTTGTCAAGCCAGGCCAGCAGGCTCCCGATAGTGCCGCGCTCGTCGGCCGTGAGAAAGGCGCGCACCTCATCGGTGAAGGCACGCAGCTGCGTCGACGCCGTGCGCGCCGGTCCCCTGGTCTCGTTCGTCGCCAGTTCGATGTCGAGGCGCAGCTCGGTCTCGATCAGGCGGATCAGCTCGGGGATGGGCTGCGTGGACGCCCGGCGCAGCCGCTCCAGCATCTCTCCCGCCTCGCGCAGGCGCGCGCGTCCAGCCGGGGTGATCGCATCGAGCATCCGGTAGCCGTCGTCGATGCCGCGCACGAAATCGACGGCATCGACGATCGACACGGCCTCGTCCGCGCCCTGCGAGGACCGCAGCCGCGCCTGCACCTCGTCGGAGAGCGGGGTGAGCGAGCCGTCACGCTTGGCGAGGGTCGTCGCGAGGTCGTACAGCGCCGCCATGTCGGCGACGCCGACCGCGAAGCGCGGTCCGACGAGCAGGCGGATCAGCGCGGACCCGGCGGTCGGGTCATGGATCACCCGCAGAGCGGAGACGACATCGACGACCTCGGGCGTCGACAGGAGTCCGCCGAGTCCCAGGATGCGATGCGGGATGCCGCGGCGGCCGAGGGCTGAGGCGAACGTCTGCATGTGCTTCTTGGACCGGAACAGGATCGCGCCGCTCGATGCGCCATCCGCCGCGTCACGGCGATCGGCGAACCAGGTCGCGACCTCGTCGGCTTCGTCCTCCACCGTGAGCGCGAAGCGCACGTCCACGGCGCCTTCGCCGGCTCCCGGCCGCGGTTCCAGCTCGGGCACGCTGAGCTCGGCCCGCTGCAGCGGCAGCAGAACGCGATTGGCGACGTCGAGGATGCTGCGGTCGTTGCGCCAGCTCGTCATCAGACTGTAGTTGGCAGCCGGCTGTGCGCGGGCGAACTCGCGGCCGAAGGCATAGAGGTTGTCGGCGCTGGCACCGCGCCATCCGTAGATCGACTGGTGCGGGTCTCCGACCGCCATCACCGCGGTGTCGTGGAACAGTGCGGCGAGGAATCGCGTCTGGATGACGGACGTGTCCTGGTACTCGTCGAGCAGCACCACCCGGTACTGCTCCCGCAGTGCTTCGCGCACGTCGGCCGAGCCCTCGACGATGTCGAAGGCGCCGCTGACCTGGTCTGCGAAGTCGAGCACGCCACGACGGGACTTCTCGGCGACGTACTCGGCGACGAGCCGGGTGAGGACCGGCATGTTCTCCAGGTTCGCCGCCGCAGTCTCCACGATCGCCCGCTCCCGGTATGGCCGGAACGCCTCGGCCTGAGCGCTGGCGATCCTCTCGATGTCCGCGACGTCGGCCCGATGGTCGAGGGCGTCGCCGGCGAGGCGCTGCACGGCATCGATCACTCCGGACGGCGATCGCTCGATCTCCTCCAGATCGGGGTCCTGCGATCGGTGGACGACCGTGCGGGCGAGCAGCCACGATGCCGACTGGCTGAGCATCGCGGCATCCGGGTCGCGGCCGATCCGCGCCGCGTGCTCGCGCACCAGCGAGTCGGCGAACGCGTTGTAGGTCGACACCCGCGGGCGGATCATGATGTCCTCCGCGGGACGCGGGGCCGACGGGTCCCAGCCGGTGCCGAAGCGCACGGCGAGCTCGTCGAGAACAGTCGAGCGCACCAGTTCGCGCTGACGCCCGGCGGTTGCTGCCTCGACCCGCTCCAGCGCGCCGCTGCGCACGATCTCGGCAAGATGCGGAAGGAGACCGCGCCGCCCGTACTCGTCGACCAGCGCGAGGCGCGTTCCGATGCGCTCGGCGAGCTCACCGGCCGCCTTGCGTGTGAAGGTCAGCCCCAGGACCTCGTCTCGGCGGACATGGCCGTTCGCGACGAGCCAGACCACCCGCCCCGACATCGTCTCCGTCTTGCCCGATCCGGCGCCGGCGACCACCAGCGCGGGGCCCGGCGGCGCTTCGATGACGCGCTGCTGGGCGGCCGTGGGCGGCGGCTGGCCGAGAGCCGCGGCGATCTCGATGGCGGTGAGCGCGAGCGCACCCGTCCAGACGGTCACGAACTCACCGCCTCGACGGTGTGGATGCGGCACGGCTTGACGTACACCTGGGTGTCCTCGCAGTGCGCCTGCGCCTGGGCGGTGAAGCTGCTCGCCGCCATGCCTCTGCCCGCGTCGGCGACCCGGCGGAGGAACGCCGCGCGCTGCTCGTCGCCGAGCGTGTGCTGATGCGCCACCCGGTAGTCGCTCTTGCCGACGGTCTTCGACACGATCACGAGGCGCGCCCCGACCAGCGCGTCGGCGTTGGCGCCGTCGACGAGTCCCTCCTGCACAGCCACCTGGTAGGCCGCGAGCTGCGCGTGCTCGAGGACGGCCGACTCCGTGTCCGGCTCGTATTTCCCGCTCTTCAGGTCGACCACCACAACACGCTCTCCGCTTGCGCCGTCCGACATCTCCGTCCAGCGCTGCCCCCGCGCGGGGCGGTGCTCGCCGGCGCCCGCGGAATAGACCTCGACCCGGTCGATCACGCCGCTCACGAGCGCCCGCCCCGCCGGAGCCGCGCCGTCTGCGGGGACGACGACCACGTCGTCGACGTCGTCGGACAGCCCGACCGCGAAGCGGAACGCCGCTTCTGATCCGACCACACGCCCGCCGTCCCGGGACACCTCGCTCAGGTACGCCTGCATCCGGTCGACGTAGAGATCGGCGCGGCGTCTCTCCTTGCGCCCGATCCAGGCGGTCTCGAAGTCGAGTTCGGGCCATCGTTCTGCGACGATCTCGCGCAGTTTCTCGATCCCGCCCTCGGGCGCGCGCTCCATCGCGGCGTGCAGGATCGTGCCGATGCCCGCCGACGGCGCCACCACCGTGTCACCGCCGAGCGCCGACACCACCCAGCCGAGGCCGCACTCCTCGTAGGCCTCCAGCCGCGATGGGGAGACGCGGACGCCGGCGTTGTCGAGGTCGCGCAGCGGCGCGGTGCTGGACGGCTCGCGCACCCCGTACCAGGTGGACGGGTCGGCGCCGGGCACACCCGCCTCGGCGAGCAGCCGCAACTGGCCGGCCGCGTCAGCACGGGCGTGCGCGTCGTCGGAGCTGGTGAGCGTGCGCCGGTGCCGGGCGACGAGGCCGCGGAGCGTGAGCGGGTAGGCCATGCGGTCACCTGCATCAGGGCGGGGTTCCGGGAGGAAGCCGAACAGGGCGCTCGGCGACGAATCGTCGTCGTCGACAGCGGTGACGAGCAGCAGCCGGCGAGACCGGGAGAGGGCGCGCACGAACAGGCGCAGCTCGTCGTGCAGCACGGTGCGGCGCCGGCCTTGCGTGTCGGGCTCATCCAGCCGATGGCCACTTCGGGCCGCCGCGATCGTGTCGGCGAGACGCCAGGTGTCGAGCATCCCGCCGCGCAGCCGAACATTCGGCCAGACGCCGTCCTGGACACCGGCGATGACGACGGCATCGAACTCGGTGCCGAGAGCCGTGGCGGGTGTCAGCAGCGTCACCGTTCCCGGGCGTTCAGGGGACGAGAGCGTGTCTTCCGGCACCTCGCTGTCGAGGATGTCGGAGATGAATCGCGCAGGTCCCCCCTCTTGCACGCGCTCCACGGAGCGCTTGGCCGCGTCGAACAGAGCGACGAGCGCATCGAGCCGTCGTCCGGCCTCGGCGCCACCCGGTGCATCGGACGCCTCCCGCCAGGCGTCGTCGAGGCGGCGTCCGCCCGGCGCCCTGGCCGCGTCCCACACCCGCCAGAGCAGCTCGTGGATGGTCTCCCCCGTCGCAGCGGCGTCGGAGACGTCCTGCAGCAGCGAGCCGAAACGCGCGGCGGTGCGCGCCTCCGGCGTGTCCAGCAGGTCGAGAGTCGCCGGCTCCGCCAGAGCGACTCTCAGCAGCTCGCGCGCCGGTGCCGAGCCCCCGTTCTCCAGCTCGCGATGCCGGAGGCCCGCGCGGAGCCGGCGGAGTCCGACGCCGTCGAGGCCGCCGAAGGGCGTGCGCAGCGCCTCGGCGAGAGCATCCGCCTCCCGTTCGGCCACGGGCGTCGCGGCGAGGCGCACGATGCCGAGGATGTCGCGCACGACCTGCTCGCTGCCCAGAGGCCGCTGCACGCCGGCGGAGCGCGTCGGCACCTCTCGCGCCGCCAGTTCGACGTCGAAGTTCACCACCTGCCGGGTGTCGTGTGCGAGCACCGCCATCCGGTCCCACGGGATCCCCTGCTCGAGGTGCCAGTCGCGGAGTACGGCCGCGATGCGGTCGATCTCCTCGTGAGGCGACGGGGCGAGGAAGGTCGTGATGCCGTCGTCCTGTGCCTGCTCGTCTCGGGGCGCCGGTGCGCGCCGGTGCTCGACCCGGCCTGCGACGCCGATCGCCTGTGTCACCCTCCGGGTCAGATCGGTGAGCGCGGGCGTCTGCCGGTGCGGCTCGTCGAGGACGAACAGATCGCCGAGAACGACAGCCAGCCGGGCGAACAGCTCGGGGCTCGCACCGCGGAACGCACCTGAGGAGATGTCGGGATCCCCGAAGGCGAGCACCGCGATCCCGCGATCGCGCAGCGCCTGCACGATCGCGATGCCGCCGGAGGTGAGCTCCTGGGCGTCATCGATGAGCACCGTCCGCAGTTCGCCGAGCGCCCCGAGGGACGGCGTGTCGGCTGCGCGCAGCAGAGCAGCCGCCTCGCTGAGCAGGTCGGCCGCATCGCGATGCGCGGAGCGGAACTGGTCGAGCACCCCCCGGTACTCGATGAGGAAGTCCGCGACGGCGCGCCAGGCGTCGCGGTCCGATGCCCTCAGTTCCTCCGGAGACACCCCGAGCTCGGCGCATTCGGCGATGAACGCGCGCAGTTCCGAACGGAAGTCCTTCGAGGCGCGGACCATGGCACTGAGCTGAGACGGCCAGCGCTCGACGCCGTCATCCTCGTCGCTCTCGTGACCGGCGAGGAGTTCGGCGATGATGCGATCCTGATCGGCTCCGGTGAGCAGCGCCGGAGGTTCGTCGCCCTGCTGCACCATCGCACCGCGCACCAGCTGGAAGGCGAAGGAGCCGAGGGATCGCGCCAGCGGCCCGGGAGTCGCCTGGTCGATGCGCACGCCGATGCGATCGCGCAGCATCGTCGCGGCCTTCCGGTTCGGAGTGAGCACCAGCACCTCCGCGGGCCGCAGGCCAGAGTCGAGCAGATGCACGACGCGATCGGTGAGGGTGCGGGTCTTGCCCGTTCCGGGCGCTCCGATGATCACGCCGGATGCGGTCGCAGGAGCGCCGATGACGGCTCGCTGCGCAGCATCCGGTGTCATGATCTCCACGCTAGCGGGGCGCGCGGACATCGCTCCTCCCCCCGCGTTCGCGGGCCTGTGCGCTCACGGCGAAACCGGCCGCTGCGGCCGATCCGCGCCCACAGCGCCGCGGTAGAGTTGGGCGCAGTCCCCGACGAGAACGTCGTCACATGAATCGCGAGGAGCACGCGTGGAAATCCGCATCGGCATCATCAACACCGGCCGCGAGCTGAGCTTCGACACCGGAGCCTCCGCCGACGAGGTCCGCACCCAGGTCGCCACAGCTCTCGAGCAGGGTTCGACGCACCTGAACTTCGCCGATGTGAAGGGCAACTCCTACCTGGTACCGACCGCGAACCTCGCGTACATCGAACTGGGCACCGAGGAATCACGCCGCGTCGGCTTCGTCGCCTGACCCCACGATGTACATCCTTCTCGCACTCGTCGCCGCGTGCGCGCTCGGGATCGGCGCGCACTTCCTGATCGGCGGCCGGGAACTGCGCGGCGTCGCCCTCACTCCGGCGATCGCCACGGTTGCAGCCGGTGTCATCTACACGGCGATGCAGTGGGCCGGCATCGGCGAGGACAGCATCTGGCTGTGGCTCGCGAGCATCATCGGATCTGTCGTGATCGCCGCCGTTGCGACCCTCGCAATCGTCGCGGTCCGCCGTCGCACCGACGCCGAGACGAAGGCCGCGCTGGGGATCTGATCGGCCTCTCCCCGTGCGGTTCGGCTGAGAGCCGCTAGGAGGCGAGTCCCATCGCATCCATCCGGCGGGCGTGCGCGCCCATGAGTTCGGTGTAGACCGGTTCGACGCGCTCCTCATCCACGGCGAGCCGCTCAGGGCGCAGAGCTGCGCGGCACACGAGCAGCGTGTCGCCGACGAGACGGCGCGCCCACATCGAGAGCAGTGAACGCCACTCCTCGTCGCTCTCGATCGTGAGCTGGATGATCGCGACGATCTCCTGCCGGTCGTCGTCCTCGCGCAGGATGTCGGCGACACGGCGTCCGGTGTCGCCATAGCTGGAGGCCAGCGCGAGGTAGAAGTCGTCGAGCATCCCGGCGGTGATGTACACGGCCAGGAGAGTCTCCCGGGGGCGCGCGCCGATCGTCTTCCGGCGGAAGGCATCGAGGTGCTCGCGGAACGGCAGCATCAACTGGGTCGGATCATCGCCGCGAGAAGCGATCAGTTCGACGATCGCACGATGCTTGCTGAGGGCTGCGCCGGCGGCCCGCGACAGCGCCTCCTTCTCGGAGAGCTCCGGCGTCGCCCGGATCAGCCGGGTGAGCGTCTCGAAGTAGCCGAGCTGCAGGTATGCGGCCTGCCCGAGGAAGCGATTGAGTTCAGGCGCGAGTTCGGCGAAGTCGACCCTGGTCGCATCGCCCTGATCACCGCGGCTGCGAAGCGTCAGTGTGCGCCGCGGTGCCTTGCGCTTCCAGAACCAGTCGACCATGCGCCCAGACTACCCAAGCTCGGCCGCCGTCTCGGGTGTTCCGACCCCCTCGGGTAGGCTGAGCTTGTCCCGCCAGTGGAGTGGGACCCCGCGCCTGTGGCAGAAGAGACGGCGTGGATCCGTTTTCGTGGCGATCACCGAGCCCTGCGAGGGGTCGCCGGACAGGCATATGAAGAATTGACTACTTTCGCTGATCTGGGCGTCGATCCGGACATCGTCGAGGCACTCGCCTCCAAGGGCATCATCGATGCGTTCCCCATCCAGGAGCAGACCATCCCCCTCGGCCTTCCCGGCCAGGACATCATCGGCCAGGCCAAGACCGGCACCGGAAAGACCTTCGGATTCGGCATCCCGGTCGTGCAGCGCCTGGGCCTGAACCCGGAGCACGGCGTCAAGGCACTCATCGTCGTGCCGACCCGCGAGCTCGCGGTGCAGGTGTACGAGGACATGGACCTGCTCACCAGCAACCGTTCCACCAGCGTCGTCGCGATCTACGGCGGCAAGGCCTACGAGGGCCAGATCGACCAGCTGAAGGCCGGCGCGCAGATCGTCGTCGGCACGCCCGGTCGCCTGATCGACCTCGCCGGACAGCGCCTGCTCGACCTCTCGAACGCGACGCAGGTCGTGCTCGACGAGGCCGACAAGATGCTCGACCTCGGGTTCCTCGCCGACATCGAGAAGATCTTCCAGAAGGTCCCGGCGGTCCGCCACACGCAGCTGTTCTCGGCGACGATGCCCGGCCCGATCGTGGCGCTCGCCCGTCGCTTCATGAGCAACCCGATCCACATCCGCGCGACCGACCCCGACGAGGGGCTCACGCAGGCGAACATCAAGCACCTGGTGTACCGGGCGCACTCGATGGACAAGGACGAGGTCATCGGCCGCATCCTGCAGGCCGAGGGCCGCGGCAAGACCGTGATCTTCACCCGCACGAAGCGTGCCGCGCAGCGACTGGTCGACGAACTGGGCGACCGCGGCTTCAACGTCGGCGGCGTGCACGGCGACATGGGCCAGGAGCAGCGCGAGCGCTCGATGGCCGCGTTCAAGGCGGGCAAACGGGACGTGCTGGTCGCCACCGACGTGGCCGCCCGCGGCATCGACGTCGACGACGTCACGCACGTCATCAACCACACGATCCCGGACGAGGACAAGACGTATCTGCACCGCGCCGGCCGCACCGGTCGCGCCGGCAAGACCGGCATCGCGGTGACCTTCGTCGACTGGGAGGACATGCACAAGTGGGCGCTCATCAACCGCGCCCTCGAGTTCGGCCAGCCCGAGCCCGTCGAGACGTATTCCTCGAGCCCGCACCTGTTCGAAGACCTCGACATCCCCGCGGGCACGAAGGGCCGTCTGACGACGGCTCCGAAGAAGGCCGAGGCCCCGAAGGTGCAGCGCGCGCCGCGTCCTGAGCGCGCAGCCGATGCCGCCGAGCAGGGCACAGACGAGGGCGGAACCCGCCGTCGTCGTCGCCGTCGCGGCGCTGCCGAGAAGGTGGGATCCACGTTCGCGGAGGGTGCGGAATCCGCGACGACCGCAGGTTCACCCGATGTCGCGGGTGTCGCCGCCCATGAGGCCGCCGAGCCCGGTGCGGGCACGCACGACGGCGCCGGCAAGGAGCACCACGACGGCAAGCCGGCTCCGGCTCGTCGCCGTCGCCGCCGCCGCGGTGGCACCGGCGCCGGAGCGCCGACCGGCGCCTGAGGCGATGTGAGACCCGAGACGGGCGGATGCTGCACGCATCCGCCCGTCTTGCGTCTCATCCGTCTCAGGCGTAGCGCGGAGACGTACCGGTCGCGCGGTCGATGAGCCGGGCGACCATCTCCTCGGTGGTCGTGTTCTCACCGGGACGGTTCGGCTTCCCGCTGCCGTGATAGTCGCTCGAACCGGTCACGATGAGGTCGTGCTTCACCGCCAGCTCACGCAGCATCCTCTTGCCTGCCTCGGTGTTCTCCCGGTGGTCGATCTCGAATCCTCCGAGACCCGCCGCGATGAGCTGCTCGATGAACGGAACGGGCATCATCCGGTCACGCCCCGATGTCACCGGATGCGCGATGACGGCGACGCCTCCGGCCCGGGTGATCAGCCGCACAGCCGTGAGCGGGTCGGGCGCGTAGTGCGGCTCGTAGTAGCCCTCACGGGGGTGCAGGATGCCGTCGAACGCCTCGGTGCGGTCGCGGACGATGCCCCGGGCGACCAGGGCGTCGGCGATGTGCGGACGGCCCACGGTCGCATCCAGCATCGTCTGGGCGAGCACGTCGTCCCAGTGCAGGTCGTAGTCGCGCGCGATGTTGCGAACGATGCGCTCTGCGCGCCCGATCCGGTCGCCGCGGATGCGGTCGGTCTCCACCCGCAGAGCAGCGTCGTCCGGGTCGAACAGGTAGCCGAGCACGTGGACGCTGCGCCACTCGTGCTTCGCGGACAGCTCCATCCCGGGGATGAAGGTCATGTCGAGCTCGCCGGCAGCGGCCGCCGCCTCGTCCCACCCCGTGGTGCGATCGTGATCGGTGAGGGCGGCGGTGCGGATGCCGTAGGCGTGAGCCTGACGCATCACCTCGGCCGGCGCCTCCGTCCCATCGGAGTGGTTGGAGTGCATGTGCAGGTCGGCGGGACCCGCGAATCGATGCGACTGATCGGCGGACATCCTCTGAGCGTAGCGAGAGCGGAGGACGCCGGGCGCGACCGTCGCCGCGGCAGGGAGTTCACAGGCTCTCCTCCTAGGCTTGACGGGATGTTTCGTCTCCTCGGGATCCTCTGCACGCTGCTGCTCGCGATCGCGACCGCGATCGTCGTCTGGCCGCAGTTCTTCCGTCTCGAGCAGACATATCCGTTCGCGCAGCTCGTCGCCGCTCGCGGCCTCGTGCTGGGCGGGTTCCTGGTGGTCGCCGTCCTCGCGCTGCTGCTCCTCCTCGCCCGCCCGATGCGCGGCTTCGCCGCATCCGTCCTGATCGTCGCCCTGATCGGCGCCGGCGCGACCGGGATCATCGGTGCGACGCGCGGATTCGGCAGCTCATCGCTTCCGGAGAAGACGGATTCCAGCATCCGGGTGATGACATGGAACACCGCGGGCGAGGCTGTGCCGGCCGCCGAGATCGCCCAGCAGATCCTTGATCAGGGTGCCGACATCGTGTCGCTTCCGGAGACCGCGCAGACCGTCGGCGAGAGCATCGCGATCATGCTGCGCGAGCAGGGTTACCCGATGTGGGTGCACCACGTGCAGTTCAACCCTGACGTCCCCGACGGTCCGCAGTCGTGGCAGACCACGGTGCTGGTCTCCCCCGCACTGGGCGACTACTCCGTCATCCAGTCGTCAGAAGACGGCACGAGCAACACCGGATCGGTGCCGAGCGCCGTTTTGATGCCCGTCGACGGGGAGGGCCCGACGATCGTGGCCGTGCACGCCGTCGCACCGCGGCTCGAGGAGATGGAGGACTGGAAGTCCGATCTGCAGTGGATCGCCGACCAGTGCCCGCAGGGAGACGTCATCCTCGCCGGCGACTTCAACGCCACGGTCGACCACATGGCTCCGCTCGGCGTCGACGGCGGTGACATGGGGTACTGCCGCGACGTGGCGTCCCGCACCGGCAACGGCCTCGTCGGCACCTGGCCGAGCTCTCTTCCCGCACTGGCCGGTGCGCCGATCGACCACGTGATGGCCTCGCCGAACTGGCGGCCGTCCGGTTCGCTCGTCTTCGCGGACGCAGGCGGAAGTGATCACCGAGGGCTGGTCGTGCAGCTCGAGCCCGCGGGCTGATACCGGGATCGCCGCACAGATGACAGACTTGTCGGATGAGCACAGGAGAGCGCGACACGATCGCTGAGCCCACCGCCGAGACCAGCACCACCAACCGCAAGCAGCCGTTCCCCCGGGGCTTCCTCGACACCATCTCCACCGGATGGGCCGAACGCCCGGAGTCACTGCCGGATGCGCGAGCACAGGCACCGTTCGCCGCTGCTCGTCGCGACGCGGTCTCCGCGGCCTTCCCGGGCAAGCGCCTGGTGATCCCGGCAGGATCGCTCAAGCAGCGCAGCAACGACACCGACTACGTGTTCCGCGCGCATTCCGCCTTCGCGCACCTGACCGGATGGGCATCGGATGCCGAGCCCGACTCCGTTCTCGTCTTCGAGCCGACCACCGAGGGTCACGACGTGACCCTGTTCTTCCGCGAGCGCGCCGACCGCACGACGACCGAGTTCTACGCCGATGCCACGGTCGGCGAGTTCTGGATCGGTCCGCGCCCGTCGCTCGCCGGCGTCGCTGCGGATCTCGCCATCGCGACCGCGCACCTCGACGACTTCGCAGCCATCGAGGGCGAACTGGTGCTCGGCGAGGATGCCGCGCTGGACAGCTACGTCTCCGAGCTGCGCCTCGTCAAGGACGAGTTCGAGATCGCCGAGATGCGACGCGCCGTCGACATCACCGCTCTCGGGTTCGACGACATCATCCGCGCTCTTCCCGAGGCCTCCGCCCACGCCCGCGGCGAGCGCGTCGTCGAAGGGGTCTTCCACCGCCGCGCCCGTGAGGAAGGCAACGGTGAGGGGTACGACACCATCGCCGCGTCCGGGCCGCACGCCTGCTACCTCCACTGGACGCGCAATGACGGCGTCGTCGCTCCAGGCGATCTGATCCTCGTCGACGCCGGCGTCGAGGCGGACAGCCTGTACACCGCCGACATCACCAGGACCCTGCCGGTCTCCGGCACGTTCACCGAGGTGCAGCGCCGGGTGTACGACGCCGCGGTCGAGGCGGCAGATGCCGCCTTCGCCGCCGCGCGCATCGGTGTGCGCTTCCGCACCGTGCACGAGGCCGCGATGCAGGTGATCGCGGCGCGCGTCGCCGAGTGGAGTCTGCTTCCGGTCAGCGCAGAGGAGGCACTGGATGCGGATGCCGGTGGCCAGCACCGCCGCTACATGGTGCACGGCACATCGCACCACCTGGGGATCGACGTGCACGACTGCGCGCAGGCGCGTCGTGAGATGTACTACGACGGGATCCTGGAGCCGGGAATGATCTTCACGATCGAGCCGGGACTGTACTTCCAGATCGACGATCTGACCGTACCGGCCGAGCTCCGCGGCATCGGCGTGCGCATCGAGGACGACATCCTGATGACCGCGGACGGCCCGGTGAACCTGTCGTCCGCGATCCCGCGGACCGCCGATGACGTCGAGGCCTGGATCGCGCGAGTGCAGGGATGATGGGCCTGTCCGGGATGCACCTGGTTCTCATCCTGCTCGTCTATGCGATGGCTGCCCTGGCCATTGGTGCGGTGATCTATTTCGCCGTCCGATTGGCGGTCTTGCACGCCTTGAAGGCGCACACGCGATGGGTCGATGCGGGCAAGCCCGGACGCTGACCCGATGCACGAGGATCAACTCGACGTCGATGACGATCTCGCCCGCCGGCTGATCGCCCTGCGGTTCCCGGAGCTGGCCGACCTCCCTGTGCGACACTTCCGCACGGCCGGGACGGTGAACACGATCGTTCGGATCGGCGACGACCTCGTGGCGCGGTTCCCCCTCGCCGCGGTGGCGGAGAGCGAGCTCGCGGCTGAGGCCTCGGCCCTCGATGCGTTCGCCGCGGTCTGTCCATTCCCGGCCTCGATTCCGGTCGGCATGGCTGCGGGGACGGACGAGTACCCCTCGGCGTGGTCGGTGCAGACGTGGGTCGCCGGGCAGACCGCCCGGCACGACGCGCACGCCGACTCGCTGACGTTGGCGGAGGACATCGGGAAGCTCATCGGCACCCTGCGTTCAGTGGGTCCTGGCGACCGGGTCTTCGACGGTCGCGGCCGCGGCGGGTCCCTCCCGGATCACGACGAGTGGATGGCGGAGTGCATCGACCGGAGCGCTCATCTGCTCGACGCTCAGTGTGTCACCGCGTTGTGGGCAGCACTGCGAGAACTGCCGCCGTCCGGCCCGGACACGATGAGCCACCGTGATCTGACCCCGCCGAATCTGCTCGTCTCGGACGCCTCCGGCGCATGGCGGCTCACCGGCGTGCTCGACGGCGGCGGGTTCGGTCCGGCCGACAGGGCGCTCGATCTCGTCGCGGCGTGGCATCTGTTCGATGCCCCAGCGCGTCGTTTGGTCCGTGACGGGGTCGGCGCCGATGACATTGAGTGGTTCCGGGGTGCGGCGTGGGCGCTGCAGCAGGCGATGGGACTGGGCTGGTACTACGAGGAGACGAACGCCGAGATGAGTGCGCTCGGACTCTCGACGGTGCGGCGGCTGCTTGCGGATTCCGAGGTGGGCGCGCTGGCCGGGTGAGCGGGTTCAGGGGTCCGCCACGACCTCGACCTTGAACCCGTCGTCGTTCTCCAGCCAGCCCGCGTAGTGGTCCGGGCCTCCGGCATGCGGATAGCGATCCTGATACAGCGCCCGCCAGCCGTGCTCCGCCGCTTCGGACATGATCGCGTCGACCTCCGAGCGAGATCCGCCCCAGAAGGCGAGGTGATTCACCCCGGGCCGGCGTCGGTCATGAGACGACGGCTTCAGGTTGGGCGAGGTCGTCAAAGTGACATACGCACCGTCTGCATCCCAGGTCCGCCCATTCGACCACTCCGAGGTGCACTCGAAACCCAGCCGGTCCAGCATCCAGCCCCAGGACTCCAGCGCCACGTCGAGCTCGGCGACCCACACCTCGACGTGGTGAAGCCCATTCATTCCTGCCGCCCACGACACACAGCGGTACGAGAACCCCTGGTCGGCATCCGTCATCTCCGTCTTCTCGAACTCCCCTCTCCAGGTTATGTCCTGCAGAGGCGTGCGAATCGATCGTGCGGAACGATGGAGTCTCGTGAGCCGGTGCGCTATGTTCTGACAATAACTCAATACCGGTTCGGGAGTCGGCAACGCATTCTTTGTCCGCGTCCGTCGTTTCCTCATCGTTCATCCCGTTCCGGCACCCTTCCCTCGCCCCCGTGCGCGCTCACGACTGCGCCGAATCCCCACGAGCCCGCCTCGGGCGGGCTCAGGAAAGGAACCCCCGTGCCATCCCCCACCCGCCGCAAGATCGCCACGTGCGCCGTGCTCGCACCCCTGCTCCTCACCCCCGTTTTCGCGCAGCCTGCGTTCGCGGCGAATCCCGGTCACAGCGACGACGTCGACCCTTCAGCCATCGAGCCCCACGAGGCGGCGTACGGGGCGTACGTCGACACGTACACGCAGAACACGCCGGAGTTCATGACGCCCGAGACGAACCCCGCCATCGGCGTCCTCTCCGAGATGCTCGAATACTGGACCCCGGGCCAGACCTGGAACGACGGCACCGTGCTGAATCAGCAGGTTCACGAGCAGAACATCGCCACCTCCGTGCAGATCACCCAGAACCGCTCGCCGGAGGAGGCCGACGCGGCGTACCTCGCCGACCGTCGCCACCAGAGCTACTCGATCATCGACGGACTCGTCGAAGACGCACCGGCCTTCCGCGATCTCACCAACGCGGGCACGACCATTCCGGATGAGATCCCGGCCGATGCGCTCACGGTCGCCTACTCCGACGGCGGCAACGACAACGGCGCCTGGGCCGACACCTCCTCCGAACTCGGCAGCGTCGTGCAACTCGTCGACACCGTGCGCGGCAACTGGGCGACGTCGAACCGCGCGAAGGAGTTCTACCAGTACATGCGCCCGTTCCGTTGGAGCGATGAGGTCTCGATCGTGCCGGCGCTGCTGCCGGTCAAGAAGCCGGACTCGCAGGCCGCGTCCGATGGCGGCTTCCCGAGCGGCCACACCAACGCCGCCTTCCTCGCGGGCATCGCGATGGCCACGGCCGTGCCCGAGCACTACGACGACCTCATCCTGCAGTCGGCCGATCTCGGCTACAGCCGCGTCGAGGCAGGCATGCACTCGTCGCTCGACGTGATCGGCGGCCGCATCCTCGCCACCGCGATCGCCGCGGCGACGCTGGCCGATGACGCCAACGCGGGCCTCGTGGCAGAGGCGACGGCCGACGCCGACGCGCTGCTCGGCGCCGAACTCGACCTCGACACCGACCGCGACGCCTACCAGGAGCGCCTCGCCGAGTACATCGCCCAGACGACGTTCGGCCTCGATACGGTCGGGGAAGCAGGCATCGCGCCCGTCGTCCCCCGGGGCGCGGAGGAGCTCATCCGCACCCGGTACCCGTCGCTCGACGACGATCAGCTGCGATGGGTGCTCTACTCCACAGCCCTCGACTCCGGCCTGCCTGTCGCCGATGACGCCGAGGGGTGGGGACGCATCAATCTCTTCGCCGCAGCGAACGGCTTCGGTTCGTTCGATCGCGACGTCGCAGTGACGTACGACGCGGCGGCAGCCGGCTACGGCGCGGCGGACGTCTGGCGCAATGACATCGACGGGTCCGGCGGCCTCACGGTGACCGGCTCCGGATCGCTCGTCCTCGCCGGGGAGAACTCCTTCGCGGGCGACGTGCTGCTCGACGGCGGTGAACTCACGGCGACGACCACCTCGGCGCTCGGCACCGGCGACGTCGAGATCCGTGAAGGCACGCTCCACGAGCAGGCCGTCGGTACGCTGCTGATCGACGGAGACCTCACCCAGAAGAAGCGGGCGACTCTCCGGCTCACGGTCGAGGACCCCTCGACTCCGGCGCTTCTCGTCGAGGGCAAGGTCAAACTGCCCGGGACCCTCGCCGTCGATCTCTCGGCTCTCGAGAGCCTGCCGTCGAGCCTTCCTCTCATCGAGGCCGACAAGTATCCGGGCAAGCTCCCGGTTCTCGAAGTCACCGGCCTTCCGGCGGGTCAGGCGGCCGAGCTGAAGGTGAAGGGAGACGTGCTCACGCTCGTCATCTCAGGCGACGCCCAGCACTGATCGCGACCCGATCGGCGGGCGGGAACACGCTGTTCCCGCCCGCCGATGCGGGTCACCGCCGGATCACGCCCTGGCGAAATCCGCCACCAGTGGCGCGAGCGACGCACCTATCTCGGCGGCCGGCCGCTTGCGGCCCTTCACCTCGAATGTGTGCCCACCGCCGTCGATCCATGCCACCCGCGCATCCCGGCAGGTCGCGATGACCTCTTCGAACTGCGACAGCGGCTGGATGAACGGGTCGTTCGTCCCCTCGATGAACAGCTGCGGCACGGTGATCGCCGGAAGATGCTCAGCTCGGGGCTTCTCGGGCCGTCCCGGAGGATGCAGCGGGTACCCCAGATAGGCCAGCCCATCGACGGCGAGGCCCTCAGCGACGGCCATGGAGGCCATCCGCCCACCGTACGACTTGCCGGTCGCCCACACCGGACCCTGCGGGTTTCGATCCCGAGCACCGGCGACCGCCGCGTTCCAGGTCGCGATGGCGTGCGTGGCCGGACCCGGCATCCGCCGTCCGAGTTCCACGTACGGGAAATTGAATCGCAGCGTCGAGAACCCGTCCTCACTGAGCGCCCCGGCGAAGCCTGTGAGGAAGGGATGGTCCATGCCGGTGCCGGCACCGTGCGCGATCAGCACCGTCCCTCGGCCGGTTCCCTCGCTCCACACCGCCGACACCTCGACCGCTCCCGTGGGCAGCGTCACATCGAAGCGGAACGGAACCATCCGGAGGTCAGGAGTCCGCGTCGCTCTCGCGCCCGGCAGGACGCGAGCTCTGCCCGTCGGATGCGGAAGCTCCTTCGCCTTCCGCCGCGGCCGAGGAGGAGTCAGGGGCGCTGTGGGGAGCCGGGTCGGCCGGAGCGGGATCCACGGGAGCTGCAGCGGGTGCAGGAGCTGGACCCGGAGCAGCGGCGGAAGCTGCAGCATCCGTCGACGCAGGATCCACCCGCTCGCCGTACATCGGAGTCGCGGGACGCGGCGGGATGACGTACCCCTCGGCGCCGGACACGGGAGCCGGGGCAGGAGCCGCGGGCGTCGAGCCCGGGGTCACCCGTTCGCCGTAGCGCGGAGGCTCGTCGAGGTTCACCGGGGGACGAACCGTCTGCGGGGTCACCGCACCCAGCACCTGTCGGGCCTTCGCGAGCGAGGTCGGCATGACCGTCACCTCGTAGTGATCGGCCGCGAACTGCGTGATGCTCGCGAAATCGCGCCGGCGCCGCACGATCGCGTAGGTGATGAGGCTGAGCAGCATGCCCACGGCGACGCCGATCAGCACGAACCCGACGAAGAGCTGGATCGGCACCTCCGGCTGGCCGATCACGAGGATCGCCGCGAGGAAGAGCCCGATGAGCACACCGTTGATCGCGCCGGAGCGGGCAGCCGCCGCGTATCCCAGCCGGCCGGTGACACGTTCGACCGTGCGCACGCTCTGCCCGATGATCGCAATGTCCCGTGCGGGCACCTCCCCCGCGATCAGCTTGGACACCGCCTTCTGGGCGGCCTCGTAGTCGCGCATCGAAGCGACGGTCTCGCCTGTTTCGGTGCCGTTGGCCGGACGGTTCAGCATGCTCATGCAGCCATTCTTCCACGCCCGCCGATGGGGGTACTGGGAACCGTGGATCCGACCGCGCGCCGGAGACACGCGCACTACGCTGGGAGGGTGAGCACACAACGGGTTTTTGCCGCGCGCCTGGCCGGGTGCGCTGTCTTCGACCCCGCGGGCGACCGGCTCGGCAAAGTCCGTGACGTCGTCATCGTGTACCGAAGTACCGGTGCTCCCCGCGTGATCGGCCTCGTCGTGGAGATCCCGGGAAGACGCCACGTGTTCCTGTCCATCGGACGGGTCACCTCCATCCGCTCCGGCCAGGTGATCAGCACCGGCCTCATCAACGTGCGCCGCTTCCAGCCGCGCGCCGGCGAAGTGCGGGTTCTCGCCGAGATGCTCGGTCGCCGGGTGACCTTCGCCGACGGCAGCGGGAGCGCCGTCGTCGAGGATGTCGCGATCGAACCGAACCGGCTCGGCGAGTGGGCGATCAGCCAGCTGTTCCTGCGCCGGCCGAAGACCAGCGCCTCCCCGTTCGCGAAGGGGCCGACGACGTTCGCCGCATGGAGCGAAGTCGCCGAGGAGCGCGCGCCCGGAGAATCCCAGTCCGCCGAGCAGCTGGTCGCCTCGTATTCCGAGCTCCACGCGGCCGATCTCGCCAACACACTTCTCGATCTGCCCGAGAAACGCATGCTCGAAGTGGCGGAGGAGCTCTCCGACGACCGTCTCGCCGACGCCCTCGAAGAGATGCCCGAGGACGAGCAGGTGCACATCCTCGATCAGCTCGGAGACGAGAGAGCGGCCGACATCCTCGACCAGATGGATCCGGATGACGCGGCCGACCTCCTCGCCCAGCTGCCGTCCAGCCGGCTCGAGCAACTGCTCCAGCTGATGGAGCCGGAGGAGGCGGAGGACGTCAGGATGCTGCTCCGCTACGGCCCCGACACCGCCGGTGGCCTGATGACTCCGGAGCCGATCATCCTGTCGGCCGACGCCACCGTCGCCGAGGCGCTCGCGCTGATCCGCCGTCACGAACTGCATCCGGCCCTCGCGGCCGCGGTGTTCGTGACGCTTCCGCCGTTCGAGACGCCGACCGGGCGTCTGCTCGGAGTCGTGCACTTCCAGCGGATGCTGCGCTATCCGCCTCACGAGCGGCTGGGAGCGATCATGGACGAGACCCTCGAGACGGTGTCGGTCACGGCATCCGCCATGGAGGTCGCCCGGATGCTGGCGAGCTACGATCTCGTCTCGCTGCCGGTCATCGACGCGGCGCATCGCCTGGTCGGAGCGATCAGCATCGACGACATGCTCGATTACCTGCTGCCGGATGACTGGCGCAGTCACGACACCGATGAGACGACCGAAGCGAAGGCGGCGCCCTGATGGCCCGTTCCGCGCGCCTCGATGCGCCCCTCGGCCGCGGCACACCCCTCGGCCGCGGCACCACCCGTCAGCGCCCCACCTCGCGCGACCGCTTCGGCCGGTTCACCGAATGGGTCGCTCGCGCCATGGGCACGCCGACCTTCCTCGTCCTGCTGTCGCTGTTCTGCGTCCTGTGGATCATCTGGAACACGATGACTCCGGAGAACTGGCGATTCGATGCCGCCGCCAACGGGTTCACGGCGCTCACGCTGATGCTCTCCCTTCAGGCGTCCTATGCCGCCCCGCTGATCCTGCTGGCGCAGAACCGTCAGGACGACCGCGACCGTGTGCAGATCGAACAGGACCGTCAGCGCGCGGAACGGAATCTCGCCGACACCGAGTACCTCGCCCGCGAGATCGTCGCGCTGCGGATGTCGCTCGAGGAGCGCAACTCCCAGACGGTGACCCGAGACGTGCTGCGTCAGGAGCTGAAGGCACTGCTCGCAGAGCTCGAGGAGACCGATCCGAAAGCGCCGTCCGGCCCCGCGCCGAAGACGCACTCCCGCGAAGACCACTCATGACGACGGCCGATCGGGTCCGGGATGCCGTGGCCGCGGTCACCGATCCGGAGCTCCGCCGTCCGATCGGCGACCTCGACATGGTGCGCGGGATCACGGTGCACGGCGATGTCGCACAGGTCGCCATCGTGCTGACGATCGCCGGATGCCCAGCCGCGCAGCGCATCGAGTCCGACGTGCGGCAGGCGGCGGCATCCGTTCCCGGAATCGGGGAGGTCGTCGTCGACGTGGGCGTGATGACGCCCGGCGAGCGCAAGGCACTGACCGAGAAGCTGCGCGATGGACGGCCGGCGCGGCAGATGCCGTTCGGCCCGGACTCGCTCACCCGGGTGATCCTGGTCTCCAGCGGCAAGGGCGGAGTCGGCAAGTCCACCGTCACCGCGAATCTCGCCGTCGCGCTCGCCGAGCAGGGACTCGCGGTCGGTCTCGTGGATGCCGATGTGCATGGCTTCTCGATCCCCGGGCTTCTCGGGATCCCGGCCGGCACCCAGCCGACCCGCATCGACGATCTCATGCTGCCGCCGGTCGCCTACGGAGTGAAGACGATCTCGATCGGGATGTTCCTGCGCGACGGCGAAGCCGTGGTCGCCTGGCGTGGGCCGATGCTGCATCGCACCGTCACGCAGTTCCTCACCGACGTCTTCTTCGGCGACCTCGATGTGCTCCTCATCGACATGCCGCCCGGTACCGGCGATATCGCGATCTCGATCGGTCAGCTGCTCCCCCATGCCGAGGTGCTGGTCGTCACGACACCGCAGACGGCCGCATCCGAGGTGGCGATCCGCAGTGGCCTCGTCGCCCGGCAGACCGGGCAGCGCGTGATCGGCGTCGTGGAGAACATGGCCGCGTTCGCACTGCCTGACGGCACCGTCGTCGATCTGTTCGGTGCCGGCGGGGGCGCCGCGGTCGCGAAGGCACTGTCCGAGCCGGGTGGGCCGGTACCGCTGCTGGCATCGATACCGCTGAGCCCCGCTCTGCGCACGGGAGGCGATGCCGGAGTCCCCGTGGTGATCGGCGAACCGGCGGATGCCGCTGCATCCACCATCGTCGATCTTGCTCGGGCCTTGACTGCACAGGGACGCGGTCTCGCCGGGCGCTCCCTGCCGATGTCGCTCAGCTGACGGCGGTCCGCCTCGCGGAGCGCCGTCGGGTGAATGCGATCCTCAGGGCGATCACCACAGGGAGCAGTACCGAGAACAACGGCAGGACGACTGCGCAGAACGCCAGTACCGTCCCCATCGCGAAACCGTTCGATCCCGTGCGGCCCAGGCCCAGCTCGCCTCCCCCGAAGGTGTCCCCGGCAACAAGGAACTCGCCGTCGTAGGTGTCGAGCGAATCCGCGCACGTCACCATGTGGGCTCCGGACACGGATGCCGTGAACTGCGCGACCTGCTCGAATCCGCGCCGTGGAGTCATCCACCACAACGTGTCGTCCCATGTCAGCGACGGCGCGCCGCGCCGCGGCAGCTCCACGCCGTCCGGTGCGATCGCCGTACAGCTGGTCGAACCGAGCGCAGGCGAGATCCCGCTGGCCCAGATACCGAACCGCTCGCCCTCATCCACGTCGACGCGGATGGTGCTGCTGAGCGCGCTCGGCTCGGCCCCGTCGACGGAGGACGCGATCGGAATCACCCACATCATCCAGATGAGGATTCCGGCGAGCAGGGCGACGAGCGCGGTGCCGAGCGCCACATGATCCCGATCGGTCAACCCGGATCTGTGAGCGGCTGGGCTCACGTGGCCTCGACGTCGAACGGAGGCGGATTGCCACCGGTGAAGGCGGGACTGACCTGGGAGCGACGTGGAGAGAGCGGCTCCGGCACAGGTTCGGCGATGGCTGCAGCCGGTGTCGCCGGCTTCGGGTCCTCCTCGAGCAGCGCATCCCGGATGATGCGGCGAGGGTCGTACTGACGCGGGTCGAGCTTGCGCCAGTCGACGTCGTCGATCTCAGGGCCCATCTCCTCGCGCACCTTGGACTTCGTGTCGCGCAGGAAGACACCGGCCCGTCGCACGAACTTGGAGAAGTTCTCGGCGACCCTGGGGAGGCGCTCAGGACCGATGATCATCACCGCGATCAGACCGATCAGCAGGAGCTTCTCGAAGGTGAGCCCGAATGTCATATGCCCAGGCTACCGCCGCGCCTGCCATTGCCGCACACACCGTGCGCATACGCTGGAAAGAGAATGAACATCAACGGGAGAATCAGGCCATGAGCGAGCACGACGCGAACGCACGTTTCATCCGTGAATCCATCGTCGAACCGGACGCGATCGCTCGCGCACGCGCCCACGCCATCGAGCTGGGAGCGTCCCCGATCAGTGCGGCCGTCGGCGCGCAGATCGCCGTGCTGGCCGCCGCCACCGGCGCCCGGTCGATCGTCGAGATCGGGACAGGCGCCGGAGTCTCAGGACTCTGGCTGATGCGGGGCGCTCCGCAGGCGGTGCTCACCTCCATCGACAATGAGCCCGAGCATCTGGCCGCAGCCCGCCAGGCGTTCGCCGACGCGAAGATCTCCTCGACGAAGGCGCGATTCATCACCGGGCGCGCCGCAGATGTGCTGCCGCGGATGAACGAGGCCTCCTACGACATCGTGCTGGTCGACGCCGATGCCGAGAATGTGATCGAGTACGTGGAGCACGGCCTGCGTCTGGCCCGCAACGGCGGGATGGTGCTCGTTCCACGCGTGCTCGCCGGAGGACGCGTGGCCGACCCCGTGCAGCGCGACGCGGTCACCGCCGCCTACCGCTCGCTCATCCAGGAGACCCAGGAGTCCTCGGCCGTCCTCGCAGCGGTGTCGCCCACAGGCGAAGGCCTGCTCCAGCTGGTCAGCATCGCCGAGCGCGGCTGACGCCCGACCGAGTACAAAAAGGGGCGGTGGATCGATGATCCACCGCCCCTTCCGCATCCGCTCGCGCGGACGGAGGTCTCGTCAGGCCGGCGTCACGACGGCTGCCAGCACGTCGTGAAGCTCCTTGGCCTCGGCATCGTTCACGGAGACGACCAGACGGCCGCCGCCCTCAAGCGGGACACGCACGATGATGAGTCGCCCCTCCTTCACGGCCTCCATCGGTCCGTCTCCGGTTCTTGGCTTCATCGCTGCCATCGTGGCTCCTTTTCCCTCGGTGGTATGGAATAACTTTATCGGTTGTGAATGACACCCGGACGTCACATGTGAAGAAATGCACCAACGCGTAACGTTCAGGGCACCTGCCAGAACGTGCTGCCGAGGGCGTAGACGTGGTAGATCCACAGCCATTGACCCAGCAGACACACCACCAGCACTCCGATCCGCCACCCCCGCGCGCGTGGAACCGCGACGGCTCCCCACAGCGGACTGAGCGGGATCAGCAACCGGAACGTACTCGACTGCGGGAAGAACACCGCGAGGAGGTACAGCGCGTAACTCGCGCTCCACAGCCGCAGATCGGCACCGAGCGCCGCCACCTGCGGTGAGCGCCACAGGGCGACGCCGAAGGCCGCGACCACCGCCGCCAAGGCGATGAGCCCCCACCAGGACGGCATCCCCCACTGCCCGAACCAGAACTGGGCCGCCTGGATCCAGCCCTCGAACGGCACGAATGCCGGTGCGCCGCCGGCGATCCAGTTGCGCCGCCAGGCCAGCTCCGTGGCGAGGTACGAACCCGGGTCGCCTGTCACGAGACCCGCGATCACCTGCCAGCCGAACCCGGTCGCCGTGGCGAGCGCGCCGAGAGCGACGATGTGCACGATCTCACGGCCCGGGAGCGGATCGTCGCGACGCCGGAGCCACCGCAGGATGCCGTACAGGCCCAGATACAGCGCGAAGGCGAGAACGCCGGGGCGGGTGAACGCCATCAGCGGCACGAGCAGATACAGCATCCAGAAGCGGCGTCGGGTCACGGCATCCAGCGCGAGGAACAGGAACAGCAGGAACAGCACCTCGGCGTATCCGACCTGGAACAGCGCCCCGAGCGGACCGGCGGCGAAGAACACGACAGCCCACATCGCGGCCGAGGCGCCGATCCGCTCCCGCAGCAGCCGGTGCAGTGCGAGGCACGCGAGGAAGCCGGCCGCGAGCGAGAGGAGGAGCGCGCCGGCCCCCCAGGAGCCGAAGAGCAGTCCCAGTGCCTTCGCGGCGTATGCGTAGACCGGCATGAACGCCCAGGTGTTCTCGGCGACTTCGCCGGACTCCGTCAGCGGCAGTCGGTCCGGGTAGCCGTACTCGGCGACCGACCAGTACCACTGCGCATCCCAGCCGAGGACGAAGTCCGCGAGTGCGGGGTCGGGCCCGAACCGGGAGAGCGGCGTCGACAATGATGCGGCGAGCAGGAGAAACCCTGTCGTCGCCAGGCGCGCCGCCACGTAGACGATCGCGATGCGCGCGACGACGGGCAGTTCGGCCCACCGTCGAGCGGCTCCGATCAGCGCGCGGTGAGCCATGCGCGGAGTCCCCGCTCCACGGCATCGATCTGCGCGAGCGGCACCCGTTCCTGATCGTGATGGGCGAGGTGAGGATCGCCGGGCCCGTAGTTCACCGCGGGGATGCCGAGTGCGGAGAAGCGGGCGACATCCGTCCACCCGTACTTGGGCTGGGGTTCGGCTCCGACGGCCTTCACGAAGTCCTGGGCGATGGGCGCGTCGAGACCCGGCCGGGCGCCCTCCGCGGCATCCGTGATCTCGACGTCGAACCCGGCCAGCACGCCGCGCACATGCGCCTCGGCCTCCGCCGCGTTCTTGTTCGGGGCGAAGCGGTAGTTGACCTCGACCTCGCACGCATCCGGGATCACGTTGCCGGCGACGCCCCCAGCGATGCGCACGGCGCTGAGGCTCTCGCGGTACAGGAGCCCGTCCACCGGGATCTCGCGGGCCCGGTACTCGGCCAGCCTGGTGAGGATGGGAGCCGCTCGGTGGATGGCGTTCTCGCCGATCCAGGCCCTGGCGCTGTGCGCGCGGACGCCGACGGTGCGCACGATCGCACGCAGCGTGCCGTTGCAGCCGCCCTCGACCTCGCCATTGGACGGCTCCCCGAGGATCGCGAAGTCCGCTGCGAACAGATCGGGACGAACCGCGGCCAGAAGACCGAGTCCGTTCTTCGACGCCGCGACCTCTTCGTTGTCGTACCACATCCAGGTGATGTCGATCACCGGGTCGGTGAGTTCGGCAGCGAGCTTCAGCTGCACGGCGGTCCCGGATTTCATGTCGACGGTTCCGCGCCCCCAGAGGAACGCCTCACCGTCGATCTCGATGTCGCGGGTGGGGAGGTTCTCGTTGATCGGGACGGTGTCGATGTGCCCGGCGATCACGACCCGCTGCGCGCGACGGAGGTTGGTGCGGGCGACGATCGTGTTCCCGTGACGGATGACTTCGAGGTGCGCGAGCGGGGTGACGGAGGCCTCGATCGCATCGGCCAGTGCCTTCTCATCGCCGGAAACGCTGGGCATGTCGCAGATCGCGCGAGTGAGATCGACGGAGGAGGCGGTCAGGTCGAGCAGCATGCGTTCCAGCCTACTGTCGCGGATTCGGTAGCGTTGAGGCATGACTGAAGCGCGCACTGTCTGGGGAGCCGGCCTCACCACCATCGCTGGAGACGGCACCGTCCTGGATGCGTGGTTCCCCGAGGTGGGCACCGGTTCGCCCAGCGCCGCGGATGCCGCCGCTGCCGAAGCCCGCTGGGGTGCCCTGGCGGAGCCGGACGAGCGTCGCAACGTCACTCTGGAGGCCATCCGGCTGCAGGTCGATCTGGATGCCGCACCCGCATCGACAGCCGACGCCTATCTGCGCCTGCACGCGTTGTCGCACCTCGTCGTACGCCCGAACGAGCTGAACCTCGACGGCATCTTCGGCCACCTCCCGAACGTCGCGTGGACCAACGCCGGACCGATGCATCCGAATGATGCCGCGCGCCTGCGCCCGCAGCTGCAGCGCGCCGGCATCCAGGTGCAGGGACTGGACAAGTTCCCCCGGCTCACCGACTACGTCCAGCCCGCCGGCGTGCGGATCGCGGACGCCTCGCGCGTCCGCCTGGGAGCCCACCTCTCCCCCGGGACGACCGTGATGCATGAGGGATTCGTGAACTTCAACGCCGGGACCCTCGGCGCCGCCATGGTCGAAGGACGCATCTCACAGGGTGTCGTCGTCGGAGCGGACAGCGACATCGGCGCGGGCGCCTCGATCATGGGAACCCTGTCCGGCGGCGGCAGCGTGCGGGTCTCGATCGGCGAGCGCTCGCTGCTGGGCGCGAACGCGGGGATCGGCATCGCGCTGGGCGACGACTGCATCGTCGAGGCCGGGCTCTACGTCACCGCCGGCTCGAAGGTCCTGCTGGCCGACGGTCCCGACACCGCCGACGGCGGCAAGCGCGCCGTGAAGGCCGCCGAGCTCAGCGGCCGCAACGGCATCCTGTTCTGGCGCAATTCGGTCACGGGTGCCATCGAGGCGAAGCAGCGAGCCGGGGTCGGGGTCACCCTGAACGAGGCGTTGCACGCCTGACACCCTCGCGCGCCGCGAGGTCCCACTGCGCAGCGGCGTACAGAGTTCACCCGGGGGCGCGTGATAGTGTCATCCCGATGCCTCTCGCGAGAGCGAGACGTCTGCGTCGTCGACACGCTCCCGCGCCACTAGCTGGTTCTGGCCTTTTCGAACGGCGAAACGATGCGCGATCCCGCGCCGTCGCCCACCTTCCGCACAGCGCCCCTGTTTGCGTGTGCACTCACGGAGATACATCTATGACTTCCTTCCTCGACCTCGGCGTGCCCGCCGATCTCGCCGCCGTCCTCGCTGCGGACGGCAAGACCGAGGCGTTCGCCATCCAGCGCGACACCCTCCCCGACTCTCTCGCCGGCCGCGACCTCCTCGGCCGCGGCCGCACCGGCAGCGGCAAGACGATCGCATTCGCGCTGCCGCTCGTCGCCCGCCTCTCGGCGTCCTCCCGGACGACCCGCGCCGGTCACCCGCGCGGCCTCGTGCTCGCTCCGACCCGCGAGCTCGCCACCCAGATCGCCGCGACCATCGCGCCCCTCGCAGCAGCAGCAGGCCTCCGCGTCACCACCGTGTTCGGCGGCGTCAGCCAGCGTCCGCAGGAGCAGGCGCTGCGCAGCGGCGTCGACATCGTCGTGGCGTGCCCCGGCCGTCTCGAGGACCTCATGAAGCAGCGGGTCGTTCAGCTCGACGCGGTCGAGATCACCGTTCTCGACGAGGCCGACCACATGGCCGACCTCGGCTTCCTGCCCGGCGTCACCCGCATCCTCACCGCCACTCCCGCCGGCGGACAGCGTCTGCTGTTCAGCGCCACGCTCGACGGCGGCATCGACACGCTCGCGCGCCGGTTCCTCTCGAACGCGGTCAGCCACCAGGTCGACGAGGAGAGCGTGCCGGTCGGCGAGATGACGCACCGCGTGCTCGTCGTCGACTCCACCGACAACAAGACCACCCTGGTGCGCGAGCTCGCCTCCGGCACCGGCCGCCGCATCCTGTTCACCCGCACCAAGCACCAGGCCAAGAAGCTGGCCAAGCAGCTCACCGCCGCCGGCATCCCGGCTGTGGACCTGCACGGCAACCTGTCGCAGAACGCGCGTGAGCGCAACCTCGGCGCGTTCTCGTCGGCTCCGGAAGACGGTGGCGTGCGCGTGCTCGTCGCCACCGACGTCGCCGCTCGTGGTGTGCACGTGGACAACGTCGATCTGGTCGTGCACGTCGACCCGCCGATGGAGCACAAGGCGTACCTTCACCGCTCCGGTCGTACCGCTCGCGCTGGCGCTGCCGGAACCGTCGTCACCGTGGTTCTCCCCGAGCAGCGTCGTGACGTGAAGGACCTCCTCCGCAAGGCATCCATCACCGCACCGCTCGAAGACGTCACCGCCGGTGCCGTCAACGAACTCGTCGGAGAGCGCGCCGAGCACGTGCGCCCGGCGCCGATCGTCCAGCAGCAGCCGCAGCGTCAGGCGCCCAAGCAGCGTCCTGCCGGCGGCGTGGGCGCTCCCCCGGCCCGTTGCAGCCGCCGTCCCCGTCCTGCCGGTCAGGGCCAGGCGCAGGGCGCCGGGCGCGGTCAGGGCGGCGGCCAGGGCCGTCGTGGCTCGCAGGGGCGCTGACCCCAGGCTCTGACTCGGGGTCCCGAGTCGCAGATGGCCGTCATCCTTCGTGGATGGCGGCCATCGGCGTCTGCGGGTGGTGCGGACCGCGGTTCGCCCCGGCGTCAGCCGCGCACGGCCTCCAGGACCACCGGATCGGCGCATCCGCGGGCGAAACCGGCGATGCGTCGCCGGATCTCGAAGCCGAGCACCCGCACGCCGATCCATTCGGCCATGGGCGCGAGCCAGGCCGGCCGGCAGGAGAAGTTGTACTTCCACACCGCGAGCGTGCCTGAACCCGATGACGCGGGCGAGAACCGCCAGCCGCCTCCGAACTTCGTGAAGAACCACGGGCCGTCCACCATCACCATGCCGACGTTCGTCGGAGGCGCATAGGAGACGTAGCGGCTGACCATCGAGAACCCGAGGCGCTGACGGGTGAAGGTGAGCACGTCCTTGCCCGCCGTCGTGGCGCCGTCGAGGAACTGCTGCTCGCTGATGAACGGATCCCAGCGCCGGCGCACGCGACCGCTCGTCTGCGACACCGCGAACGCCGTCGCCGGATCCACCGGCACGACGATCTCGGCGCTGACGACGGGCATCGCCGGACTCAGAGCGTCCGGAACTGCCGCTCCGGCGACCCGGTGTACAGCTGCTGCGGGCGGCCGATCTTCGTCTGCGGATCGTTCTGCAGCTCGCGCCACTGGGCGAGCCAGCCGGGCAGCCGGCCGATCGCGAACAGCACGGTGAACATGCGGGTCGGGAAGCCCATCGCCTTGTAGATGACGCCGGTGTAGAAGTCGACGTTCGGGTACAGGCGTCGCTCCCGGAAGTAGTCATCGGCGAGCGCGAGCTCTTCGAGTTCCTGGGCGAGGTCGAGCAGCGGATCGGTCACGCCGAGCTCGGCGAGGACCTCGCGGGCGGCATCCTTGACGAGCTTGGCGCGCGGGTCGTAGTTCTTGTAGACCCGGTGCCCGAAGCCCATCAGCTTCACGCCCTCTTCCTTGTTCTTCACCCGGTCCACGAAACGGGACACGCTCTGCCCCGAGTCGCGGATCTGGCCGAGCATCGTCAGCACCGCCTCGTTCGCCCCGCCGTGCAGGGGGCCGGAGAGAGCCTGGATGCCGGCCGAGATCGACGCGAACTGGTTAGCGCCGGTCGATCCGACGAGGCGCACCGTCGACGTCGAGGCGTTCTGCTCGTGGTCCTCGTGCAGGATGAGCAGCAGCTCGAGCGCCTTCGACATCACCGGGTTGATCTCGTAGGGCTCGGAGTGCACGCCGAAGTTGAGCTTCAGGAAGTTGTCGACGAAGCTCAGTGAGTTGTCCGGGTAGAGGAAGGCCTGGCCGATGCTCTTCTTGTGCGCGTAGGCGGCGATGACCGGCAGCTTCGCGAGCATCCGCACCATGTTCAGCTCGACGTGCTCGGGGTTCGCCGGGTCGGATTCCTGCTGGTAGTACGTCGAGAGAGCGGCCACCGCCGAGGAGAGCACGGCCATCGGGTGCGCGTTGTCCGGAAGCGCCTGGAAGAAGTGCTTGAGATCTTCGTGCAGCAGCGTGTGGCGGCGGATCTTCTCGTCGAACTCCGCGAGTTCGGATGCCGACGGCAGTTCGCCGTAGATCAGCAGCCAGGCCACCTCGAGATAGTTCGTGTTGCCGGCGAGCTGCTCGATCGGGTAGCCGCGGTAGCGGAGGATGCCCTTGTCGCCGTCGATGAACGTGATGTCGGACTTCGTCGACGCCGTGTTCACGAAGCCGTAGTCCAGGCCGGTGTACCCGGTCTGACGGGTCAGCGTCGAGAAGTCGATGCTGTCGTGGCCCGCCGTGCCCCGCACCAGCGGGAACTCCGCGGTGGTCTCACCGATCGTCAGCTTCGCCGTGGCCTGCTGGTCTGCCGCTGCGCTCACGCGGACCTCCTCATAGGTGTCTTGCACGTAGGTCTCTCGACTCCGTCAAAAATCAGGGCGATGTCACGGCGCAGAGCGCCAGGCCGGGTCACGGCCGAATCGCTTCTACAGCCTAGTAGCCGCATCGGCCTACTGTGACATCGGCCAAGAGATCAGCCTCAGGCGGGAGGGATCCTACAGATGCCTGCCCTGCAGTCGGCGAGCCGCCTCGGATACGCGCTCGCTCGGCGCCGTGAGCGAGAGCCGCACGTACTCGCCGGAGACGGCGCCGTAGAACGGGCCGGGGCCCGCCAGGATGCCGAGTTCCGCCAATCGCTGCATCGACTCCCACGCGGACCGCCCCTCGGTGGCCCACAGGTACAGACCCGCTTCGGAGCCGTCGATCCGGAATCCCGCCGCCTCGACCGCCGGGCGGAGGAGATCGCGGCGCACGCGGTACAGCTCCTTCTGCGCGGCCACATGGCCGTCGTCCTGCAGCGCGACGGTCATGGCGTGCTGGACGGGCGCCGGTGGCATCAGACCGAGATGCTTGCGCGTGGTGAGCAGCTCGCCCACGATGCGCGCGCAGCCGGCGAGGAACGCGGCACGATAGCCGGCCAGGTTCGACTGCTTGCTCAGCGAGTACACACTGAGCAGATTCGCCCGGCTGCCGCCGGTCACCCTGGGGTCGAGCACGGAGGGCACCGGCTCCGTCGCCCACGGTCCGTCCCAGCCGAGCTCGGCATAGCACTCGTCGCTCGCGAGCACGGCCCCGAGTTCGCGTGCGCGGTTCACAGCAACGGTGAGTTCATCGATCGACCAGGTGCGTCCGTCGGGGTTGCCGGGGGTGTTGATCCAGATGAGCTTGGCGCCCTCCGGCCACTCCGCGGGGTCGTCGGCGGCCAGCGGCGTCGCTCCCGCGACGCGGGCGCCGACCTCGTACGTCGGGTAGGCCACGCGGGGATGCACGACGATGTCGCCCTCGCCGAGGCCGAGGAGCGTCGGCAGGAGCGCGACGAGCTCCTTGGATCCGATCGTCGGCATCACGTTGGCGACGGTGAGGTCGGGGACGCCGCGTCGACGCGCATACCAGCCGACGATGGCCTCTCGCAGGGCGGGCGTGCCGACCGTCTGCGGATAGGCATGCGCATCGGTCGCCTCGGCGAGTGCCAGCCGGATGATCTCGGGCGTGGGGTCGACGGGTGATCCGATGGAGAGATCGACGATCCCCTGCGGATGCTGTGCCGCGCGCTCGCGGTACGGAGCGACGGCGTCCCAGGGATAGTCGGCGAGGTCGCGAACGCTCACTTACTCGCCCTGGGGCGGGAGGGCGGCGATGATGGGGTGGTCGAAGGTGAGGACGCCGGTCTTGGCCGCACCACCCGGGGAGCCGATCTCGTCGAAGAACTCCACGTTGGCCTTGTAGTAGTCCGCCCACTCCTCGGGCAGGTCATCCTCGTAGTAGATCGCCTCAACCGGGCACACCGGTTCACAGGCACCGCAGTCCACGCATTCATCCGGATGGATGTACAGCGACCGCTCCCCTTCGTAGATGCAGTCCACGGGGCACTCGTCGATGCAGGCACGATCCTTCACATCGACACACGGCAGAGCGATCACATACGTCACCGCACCAGTCTACGACTCGTGGCTGGGCTCGGATCTCCGTACGGCCGGGTGGAGAGGCACCGACGTGATGAGGGGAGCATCGTCCGGCGGTTCCGCTGCCGATGTCTGCCGCGCCTGCGTTCGCGCCGGCACGCGCGAGAACGACGGCCAGGCGACGGCGAGAAGCACGAAGCCGGCTACCACGTACGTCCAGATGCGCCCGGAGAGCGTGTCCTCGACGACCACGGAGCCGCCAGGGCCGACTCCGGAGATCACGACGAGCGTTCCGATCATCCCGAGCCCCGCGGCCAGGGTCGCACCCCTGTCGTGAGTGAGCGCCCGGATGGCGATCAGGATCGCCGCGCAGGCGATGGCGCCGATGATGAGTCCGACGGGTACCGGACCCCACATCAGGCTGTGCCCGATCGTTCCGGCGACGCCGTAGACGCCGCCGACCAGAGCCGCGGCGATCCACGACAGAACCCGGGAGATCCAGCTGATGCGCACCTGAGGATTCTACTCGGACCGCCTGTTCACGCAGCCAGGCCGGCGAGGCGCAGCAGAGCCGCCACCAGCGCCGCCGCGAACACGACGACGAGGAAGGACTGCTTCAGCCACAGCAGGCCCGCGGCGACCAGGAGGGCCGGTACCCGGGCGTCGACGACGATCGCCTGACCGTCGCCGAGCGTCTGCACGGCGACGAGCGCGGCGAGCAGACCCACGGT
This sequence comes from Microbacterium aurantiacum, assembly GCF_002872075.1. GTDB lineage: Bacteria > Actinomycetota > Actinomycetes > Actinomycetales > Microbacteriaceae > Microbacterium > Microbacterium aurantiacum_A. The sequence goes on from NZ_PGGU01000006.1 coordinate 66,834, forward strand.
GAGCAGATCGGAGATGCGCGCGGGGCGGGGCGCCTCGAGCACCTTCGGCGGCACGAGGTAGCCGATCGCCTTGAGCGCGAGGCAGATCAGGGCGGCGAGCAGGATCGCGCTCCACACGCTCATCGTGAGATCTCCGGCGCGCTCCCGGCGGGTACCACGGCATCCGCACGACCGAACCAGTTGAACCAGCCGACGAGGATAGCGACCACCGCCGCCACGAGAACAGGCAGGCCGGGCATCAGGAACGGGGTGAACGCGGCGGCGACGACAGCGGCGGCGACGCCGACGGCGATCGCCTGACGTTGCTTCAGGCGCGGCCACAACAGCGCGAGGAATGCGGCGGCGGCCGCTGCGTCCAGTCCCCAGGTCTTCGGGTCCCCGAGCACGTCTCCGACCAGGGCCCCGATCAGCGTCGTGGCGTTCCAGCCCAGGAAGATCCCGATCCCGGTGACCCAGAACCCGACCTGTCGCAGGCGCGGCTCGTTCTGCGAGATCGCGACGGCGGTGGACTCGTCGATCGTGAAGTGCGCGGCGGCCACGCGCCGCCAGGCTCCCCCGCCGACCACCGGAGACATCCTCATCCCATAGGCGACGTTGCGCACGCCCAGGAGCGCGGCGGAGGCGATGGCCGAGGGCAGTGCGGCCAGCCCTCCGGCCGCGAACACGCCGACGAAGGCGAACTGCGACCCCCCGGTGAACATCAGCAGGCTCAGTACGCAGGCCTGCCAGACATCGAGCCCGGCGGCGACGGCGAGTGCCCCGAAGGAGATGCCGTATGCGCTGGTCGCGAGGACCACGCCGAGCGCCTCGCGCCAGACCTCACGTTCTGCCGACACGGTGCTCCCCTCGATGGCCAGGCGTTCGATCCAGTGAACACATGGCTATCATTCTGAACAGCGCGCAATGGATAGTCAAGCGAACGATCGTTTGACATGATGAACACATGGAGGATCTGCGCACCCGAATCGCCCGCACCCTGCGTCGGGAGCGGGAAGCGGCAGCGTTGTCGGTCTCGGAGCTCGCCCGTCGCGCCGGAATCTCGAAGGCGACCGTGTCCCAGCTCGAGAGCGGCTCCGGCAACCCGAGCGTGGAGACTCTGTGGGCCCTCGGCGTCGCCCTGGGCGTGCCGTTCGCAGTGCTCGTCGACCAGCAGGCGAACACCCCGACGCTCATTCGCGCCGATGATCTCGCCGGGGTGCCCGCCGCGGCCGCCGCGTACAGCGCGACCCTGCTGTCGGCCAGCCCTCCGGGCGCCCGCAGAGATCTCTACCTCATCCAGGCCGAGCCCGGGAAACCGCGGGTGTCCGACCCGCACCACCCGGGCACGACCGAGCACGTCATCCTGATCTCCGGCGAGGCACGGCTCGGCCCGGTCGGCGAACCCGTGACTGTGCGCCCCGGCGACTATCTCTCCTACCCGGGCGACTCACCGCACATCTTCGAAGCGCTCGTGCCAGGCACCAGCGCGGTGCTCATCTCGGAGCTGCGCTGACCGCAGCTGCGGGTCAGTACCAATCCGTCGACTGCGAGTGCGACCACGCGCCGCACGGCGTGCCGTAGACGGACGAGATGTAGCCGAGACCCCAGGCGATCTGGGTCGCTGCGTTCGTCTCCCAGTCGCTGCCCGCCGAGGCCATCTTGCTGCCGGGCAGCGACTGCGGGATGCCTGTGGCTCCGCTGGAGTCGTTGTACGCCTGGTAGTTCCACCCGGATTCCTTGTTCCACAGCGACTCCAGGCAGGAGAACTGGTCCGCTCCCCAGCCGTACTGGTTCGCCGCCATCTGCTGGGCGGTCGCCTTCGCGCCGTCGACGGTGTTCGTGGCTGCCAGCGATGCAGCCTGTGCCGCCGCTTCAGCGGCCGCCTGTTCCGCAGCGGCCTGTGCCGCATCGGCCGCCGCCTTCTGCTCCTGCGCCGCGGTGAACGCCGCCTGCAGGGCCGCCGTGCCCGCGACGATCTCTTCGGTCTCAGCCGCGGAATCCTCGGTGAGGACGGCCAGCACCAGTACCGGCATCTCGGCGCGGTCCTCGAGGGCATCGATCCGGTCGTGCAGGTCACTGGTGTCGACCGCCGCCACGGCGGGGTCGACCGCGAGGCCGGACGCTGCGACCTCAGCGGTCAATGCGTCCGCGGACGCCACGGCGTCGCGCGCCTCGGCCACCGTGATCGCCGCCGCGTCGGCATGCTTCGCCGGCACGTCGGCGCCGGTGGCGAAGGCGGAGACGGTCGCCGCGGGAGCGAGGTGCTCGGCTCCGGCTGCCGGAGCGGAGACGATGCCGGCGGTGAGCGCAGCGCCGAGGAGCGCCGCCGTCGCGGTGCCGAGGATCATCATCGGGCGTCGCGCGGTGACGGCGGCGCGGGCGGAGGCCACCGCGGAGGCGCGCCGAAGGGTACGGGTCTTGTGGAGCATGGGTTCGACTTTCGGGTCGTCGTACGCCCTTGACAGGAGACTCATCGGGAGTTCGTCCCGGGCGCAAGCCATCGAGTCTGCAGCACGAACCTGAGTGAAAACCTGCTCTCACCTGGGGATTACATGAGAAGAGGGCCCCGTGTGCGCCGAAACGGCGGCACGGGGCCCTCTTTCTGAGGCGATTCTCAGGCGCTGGCGTCCTGGCGCTTCATGCGTGCAGTCTCGCGCGCACGGGTGTTCGCGTCGAGGTTCACCTTACGGATGCGGACGACCTCGGGCGTCACCTCGACGCATTCGTCGTCGCGCGCGAACTCGAGGCTCTCCTCGAGGGTGAGCTGGCGCGGAGGCGTCATCGACTCGAAGGTGTCCGAGCTCGCCGCACGCATGTTGGTGAGCTTCTTCTCCTTGGTGATGTTCACGTCCATGTCATCAGCGCGCGAGTTCTCGCCGATGACCATGCCCTCGTAGACCTCCTGCGTGGGCTGCACGAAGAACGACATGCGCTCCTGGAGCGCGATCATCGCGAACGGGGTGACGACACCCTGGCGGTCGGCGACGATCGAGCCGTTCTGACGCGTGGTGATCGAGCCCGCCCACGGCTCGTAGCCGTGCGAGATCGCGTTGGCGATGCCGGTGCCGCGGGTCGTGGTCAGGAACTCGCTGCGGAAGCCGATGAGGCCGCGCGACGGGACGATGAACTCCATGCGCACCCAGCCGGTGCCGTGGTTGGTCATGTTCTCCATGCGGCCCTTGCGGTTCGCCAGGAGCTGCGTGATCGCGCCGAGGTGCTCCTCCGGAGTGTCGATGGTGAGGTGCTCGAACGGCTCGTAGGTCTTTCCGTCGATCTTCTTCGTGACCACCTGCGGCTTGCCGACGGTGAGTTCGAAGCCCTCGCGGCGCATGTTCTCGACGAGGATGGCGAGCGCCAGCTCTCCACGGCCCTGCACCTCCCACGCATCCGGGCGTCCGACGTCGACGACCTTGAGCGAGACGTTTCCGATGAGCTCCTTGTCGAGACGGTCCTTGACCATCCGAGCGGTGAGCTTGTGGCCCTTGACCTTGCCCATGAGCGGCGAGGTGTTCGTGCCGATCGTCATCGAGATGGCGGGGTCGTCGACCGTGATCGCGGGCAGCGGGCGGACGTCCTCCGGGTCGGCGATGGTCTCGCCGATGGTGATGTTCTCGAAGCCCGCGATGGCGACGATGTCGCCGGGGCCGGCGGACTCGGCAGGGTAGCGCTCGAGGGCGCGGGTCTTCAGCAGCTCGGTGATGCGGGCGTTGCTGGTGCTGCCGTCGGCGCGCACCCAGGCGACCGTCTGGCCCTTCTTCAGCGTGCCGTTGAAGACGCGCAGCAGCGCCAGGCGACCGAGGAACGGGCTGGAGTCGAGGTTCGTGACCCACGCCTGCAGCGGCGCCTCGTCATCGTAGGAAGGCGCGGGAACGTGCTGGAGGATCGCCTCGAACAGCGGCTCGAGGTCATCGTTGTCGGGCAGCGAGCCGTCGGCGGGACGGTTCTGCGACGCGGCGCCGGCACGGCCGGAGGCGTAGACCACCGGAACGTCGAGCAGGGCATCGACGTCGAGGTCCGGCACGTCATCGACCAGGTCGGAGGCGAGCCCCAGGAGCAGGTCGTGCGCCTCCTCCTCGACCTCGGCGATGCGGGCGTCGGGACGGTCGGTCTTGTTGACCAGGAGAATGACGGGGAGCTTCGACTCCAGCGCCTTACGCAGCACGAAGCGCGTCTGCGGCAGCGGACCCTCGCTCGCGTCGACCAGCAGCACGACGCCGTCGACCATGGACAGGCCGCGCTCGACCTCGCCGCCGAAGTCGGCGTGACCGGGGGTGTCGATCACGTTGATCGTGATCTCCTTGCCCTCGGCGTGCTTGCCCTTGTACGTGATCGCCGTGTTCTTGGCGAGGATCGTGATGCCCTTCTCACGCTCCAGGTCATTCGAGTCCATGGCGCGTTCTTCCATGTGCTCGTGGGAGCCGAAAGAGCCTGTCTGACGCAGCATGGCGTCGACGAGCGTGGTCTTTCCGTGGTCGACGTGCGCGACGATTGCGACGTTGCGGAGGTCAGAGCGGAGGGCGTGCGCCATGCAGAAGTCCTAAAAGGGAGGGGAAAGGGTCGGGATGCCGACATTCCAGGGTATCGCATGGCCAGGCATCGTTCCTGGGTGGACGACGTAGCATCGGTGACGTGACCCTTCGACCGGCTCCGGCGCTCGCGCCACTCGAGCACCCCACCCCCTCGCGCGCGCGTCTGTGGTGGGAGATTGCGATCGTCCTGGCGCTCGGACTCGGCCAGTCCGCGGTGTACGCGATCGTGCAGCTCGCCTATCGCCTCACCGACGAGAAGCCGCTCGCCGATCAGGTGGCGACGCTGAATCCCTCACGCAGCGATCGTGAACTGTTCGACCTGATCTACCAGGTGCTGTCCATCGGGTTCTCTATCGTTCCGGTGCTGCTGGTCTGCTTCCTGCTGTGGCAGTCGTCGCGCCCTCACCTCGGACTCCTCGGGCTCGATGGCACACGGGTCGGGAGGGACACGGGGCGCGGCATCCTGCTGGTGCTCGCGATCGGCTTCCCGGGCCTTGCCCTGTATGTCGTCGGGCGAATGCTGGGACTCTTCGTCGCCGTGAATCCGGCGGGTCTCGACGCGCACTGGTGGACCGTACCGATCCTGCTGCTCGCCGCAGCACGAGCCTCCCTGCAGGAGGAGTTCGTCGTGCTCGGCTATCTGTTCGCGCGGCTGAAGCAGCTGGGGTGGGGACCGTGGGCGATCATCATCGCGACGAGCGTGCTCCGCGCCAGCTACCACCTCTATCAGGGCCCCGGGGCCTTCATCGGGAACTTCGCGATGGGGATGCTGTTCGGCTGGCTGTTCCTGCGCACCGGCCGGCTGCTGCCGTTCCTTGTCGCGCACTTCCTCATCGACACGGCGGTGTTCGTCGGCTACCCGTGGGCCGCCGCGACCTGGCCGGCTTTGTTCGGCCTGCCCGCGTAGCGCCGGAGGGTCAGCCCAGGTTCACGATCACGACGGCCGCTGTCGCCCAGAGCGTGAGCACGCCGAGCACGATCAGCGCAGGGATGTCCCACGAACGGCGGATCGGAGCATCGGCAGCTGGATCTGCCCCCTCCCAGCGGTCCCGGATCTCGGTCAGATCGCGCAATCCCGCCGGCGCCTTGACCTCTTCGTCGCCGCGTGACGGGCGGCGCACCGGACGTGATCGCACCGGACCGCCATAGCAGGTGACGTCGGTGCCGTCATCCAGCGAGAACACCAGCTGCCAGCGCAGGTCGATATCGCGCACCCGGCTCCAGCCGAAGCTCGTCCGCCGCAACATGTTCTGCACGAACGCACTGTCGGCGTCGACGCGGACGATGGAGACGAAGCTGATCTCGTAGACCACCCAGAGCGTCAGCAGCACCCACGGAGCGAACAGGAGCATCTGCCCCCAGCTCCCCCGCACCACGGCGTCACCGAGGAGGAACGCCGCAAGCAGCCCCGAGATGATCATCACGACCGGCCCGGAGGACGCGCGGAACGTCCGTGTGCCCTCCGGGCGCGCGTCGGCACCCACCGTCAGCGACCACCCAGAGGAATCGATGCCCCCGGGATCGCCTGCAGAAGCCGATCCGTGTACTCCTCCTGCGGGTTCGCGAAGATCTCGTCGACCGTTCCTTGTTCGACGATGCGCCCCTTCTCCATCACGCACACGAGGTCGCTGGTGACGCGCACCACCGCGAGGTCGTGCGTGATGAACAGGTAAGTCAGATCGAGCTCCGACTGCAGGTCGGCGAGCAGCTTCAGAACCTGATCCTGCACGAGCACGTCGAGCGCGGAGACCGCCTCGTCGAGCACCACGATGTCCGGCTTGAGCGCGAGCGCACGCGCGATCGCGACGCGTTGCCGCTGACCGCCGGACAGTTCGTTGGCGTACCTGGTCGCCAGCACCCGCGGCAGCGAGACCTGGTCGAGGAGTTCCTCCACCCGTTCCCGCTGCGAGGTGCGATCTCCGACGCCATGGATCTGCAGCGGCTCCGCGATGGTCGCGCCGATGTTACGCAGCGGATCGAGTGAGCCATAGGGATCCTGGAAGACCGGCTGCATGCGGCGGCGCAGCCCGAACGCCTGCGCGTTCGAGAGACGCGACACGTCCTGACCATCGATCTCGATGGTGCCGCTCGTCGGTTCCTCGAGCTTGAGGACCATCTTCGCCACCGTCGACTTTCCGGAGCCGGACTCCCCGACGAGAGCCAGGGTCTTGCCCTTCGGAATCTCGAAGGTGACGTCGTCGACCGCTCGGAACGCCTCACTGCGGAAGCCTCCCTGACGGATCCGGTAGTCCTTGGTGAGCCCGGCGACACGCACCGTCGGTGGGATGTCGGCGAGGTCATCGAGCGTCTCGATGCCTCGATCCTCGACGACCGCCTGGATCCGCTGCGAGGCGATGCTCGGCGCCGCGGCGACCAGCCTCTTGGTGTACGGATGCTGCGGGTCCTCGAGGATCTGCCGGCTCGGACCGGCTTCGACGATGTTCCCGTTGCTCATCACGATGATCTTCTCCGCGCGCTCGGCCGCAAGGCCGAGGTCGTGCGTGATGAGGAGGACGGAGGTGCCTTTATCCCGTGTGAGGGAGGCCATGTGATCGAGGATCACCCGCTGCACCGTGACGTCCAGCGCAGAGGTCGGCTCGTCGGCGATGAGCAGCTTCGGATCGGCTGCCAGACCGATTCCGATCAGCGCCCGCTGGCGCATTCCTCCGGAGAACTGGTGCGGGAACTGATGCAGACGCCGCTCGGCGTCCGCGAGCCCTGCCTGCTGCAGCACCTCGATCGCGCGCGCCTTCACCGCGGCCCGACCCTGGGCGATCCCGTTCGCACGGATCGCCTCCTTCACCTGGAAGCCGATGCTCCAGACCGGGTTGAGGTTCGACATCGGGTCCTGCGGCACGAACCCGATCTCGCGGCCGCGCACGTTCTCGATCGCGGTGCGGCCGAGCGTGGTCAGCTCACGCCCGTCGAGCGTGATCGACCCGCCGGTGATCGTTCCGGTGCCGGGAAGCAGGTTCACGATGGCCGTGGCCGTCGTGGACTTCCCCGAGCCCGACTCGCCGACGATCGCCACGGTCTCACCGGGGAAGATGTCGAAGCTCGCGCCGTGAAGCACCTCTTTCACGCCGTTCTGCGTGCGGAACGCGACCGTGAGGTCGCGCACGCTGAGCAGAGGGATCTGTGCGCTCGCACGATCGTTCATCGGCGTGCCCTCGCCTTCGGGTCGAGGGCGTCTCGGATCAGCTCGCCCAGGGTCACGAACGCGAGCACGGCCAACGTGAGCGCGATCGACGGATAGATGAGCGCCATCGGCGCGACGCGAAGCGATGACTGCGCCTGGCCGATGTCGTTGCCCCAGGACATCACGTTGCTCCCGAGACCGACGCCGAGGAACGACAGGGTCGCCTCCGCCACGATCGAGGCCGCGAGGCTGAGCGTCGTGACGACGAGGAGCGGGGCGAGCGCGTTGGGGATCACGTGTCCGACGAGGGTGGCGAACTTGGAGCGGCCGAGCGCCCGCGAGGCGACGACGAAGTCCGCCTGCCGGACCCTCAGCACCTCCGCGCGGACCACTCGGGCCGTGGAGGCCCAGGCGAAGCCGCCGATCGCGAGCGCCAGAACCGGCACGGAGCGGTACTGCGAGAACACCGTCATGACGACGACCGCCGCGAGGATGTACGGGATCGCGAAGAAGATGTCGCCGACACGTGAGAGCAGCGAGTCGAGCCAGCCGCCGTAGAACCCGGCCAGCGCACCCATGATGAGTCCGAGGACGGAGGAGATCAGTGTGGCGAGCATACCCACCGACAGTGATGTCTGCGCACCCCAGACGATGCGGGAGTAGATGTCGCAGCCCTGGAAGGTGAACCCCAGAACGTGCCCGGCGGCGGGGCCGTCGTTGCTGTACTTCAGTTCGCAGACGCGCGGGTCGACCTGCGTGAACAGAGTCGGCCACAACGCCATCACGGCGAAGAAGAGGGCGAGCGCGACCGAGGCCCAGAACAGCGGGCGACGGCGCAGGTCGGTCCACGCGTCACGCCACAGGTTGCTCGGCTTCTCGGCGATCCGCACCGCATCGACGGAGACGCTCTCCGTCTCGATCGGCGCGACGAAGTGATTCTGCGTGGTGGGGTCAGGCATAGCGGATCCTTGGGTCGAGCAGACCGTAGAGCAGGTCGATGACGAGGTTGACCAGGACGTACAGGATGACGAACACCGTGACGAAGGAGACCACGGTGGGGCCCTCGTTCCGGATCGCGGCCTGATACAGCGTGTTGCCGACACCGGGCACGTTGAAGATCGCCTCGGTGACGGTCGCGCCGACCAGCAGCACTCCGAAGTTGGTCGCGGAGTTGGTGATCACCGGGATCAGCGAGTTGCGCAGCACGTGCACGGGGATCACGCGTCCGCGCGAGAGCCCTTTGCTGTACGCGGTGCGCACCCAGTCCTGGTTGAGCGTGTCGATCACCGAGCTGCGCATCAGGCGCATGCTGACCGCATACAGGCTGAAGCCGAGCACGATGGCCGGCAGCCACAGACCGCCCCAGTCGTTGTCGGCGCCGACCGTGGGTTTGAACAGGCCCCACTGGATCGCGAGGAAGTACTGCGCGAGGAAAGCGACGACGAAGATCGGGATCGCGATCGCCACGAGCGCGATGATCAGCGCGACGTGATCGAACAGCCGGCCTTTGTAGAGCGCCGAGACCGTGCCGATGATGATGGCGAGCACGAACTCGATGCCGATCGACATGACCGCGAGCCGGCCGGTGACGGGGAGAGTCTCCGCCAGCACCGTCGAGACCGGCCGACCGGAGAACGTGTTGCCGAGATCGCCCGTGAACACACCGGTGATGTAGTACCAGTACTGCACGATGAACGGGTCGTTCAGGTGGTAGTGCTCTCGCAGCTGCTGGACGACCGCCGGGTTGGGTGTGCGGTCGCCGAACAGCGCGAGGATCGGGTCGCCGGGCATGGCGAACACGAGGAAGTAGATGAGCAGGGTGGCACCGAAGAAAACCGGAATCACCTGCAGGAGACGTCTCAGGATGTAGCCGAGCATCTGTTGTCCCGTTGTCAGGAGGCGGAAGAGCGTGACGAACACAGCCTGTGAGGCGGCGACGAAGTGATCGTCACCGCCTCACAGGTGAGTGTCGTCAGGCCTACTCGCCGGCCTTCGTGACCTGGTGGAGGATCGGCCAGGTGTCCCAGCCGAACTGCACGTTCTCGACCTCTTCACCCCAGGCGCCCATGGCGTTGGTGTACCAGAGCGGGATGGCGGGCAGGTCCTTGAACAGAACCTCCTGCGCCTCCTGGAACTTGGCGATACCCTCTTCGAGGTCCGCCGCGGAGGCTCCCTCGTCGAGGAGTGCGTCGAAGTCCGGGTTCGAGTAGTCGCCGTCGTTCGAGCCTGCGCCGGTGCCGAAGATCGGACCGAGGCCGTTGAACATCGACGGGTAGTCGAACTGCCATCCCGTGCGGAATGCTGTGGTCGACTGGCGCTCGGTGATGAGCGTGCGGTGCTCCGCGAAGGTCGGGATCGGCTTGCCCGCAGCCTCGATGCCGAGGTTGTTCTTCACCTGGTTCGCGACAGCGTCGACCCAGCCCTGGTTGGGACCGTCGGCGTTGTACTGGATCTCGAAAGAGCCGGTCCAGGGGGCGATGGCGTCGGCCTCGGCCCACAGCTCCTTCGCCTTCTCGGCGTCGAACTCGAGCACCTCGGACCCGGGGATGTCCTCGGAGTAACCGTCGATCACCGGGGAGGTGAAGTCCTTCGCCGGAGTGCGGGTGCCGTTGAAGACGATCTCGGTGATCTCCTCGCGATCGATGGCGTGCGAGATCGCCGCGCGGCGGAGCTGTCCCTCTTCACCGCTGAAGTGCGCGAGACGCTCCGGGATCGTGATCGTGGCGTTCGCCGCGGCCGGCTGGTTCACCGTGCGGCCCTCGAAGTCGGTCTCGAAGGTCTGGAGCGCGCTGTCGGGGATCTCCTGGATGATGTCCAGGTCGCCGCCCTGCAGGTCAGCGTATGCCGCGTCGGTGCTCGCGTAGAGGATCATGTCCACTCCGCCGTTCTGCACCTCGCGGGGACCGGTGTAGTCCTCGTTCTTGACGAGGTCGATGCGCACGTTGTGCTGCCACGCACCCTCCTCCTCGAACATGTACGGCCCGTTGCCGACGGGGTTCTCACCGAAGGCCTCGAGGTCGTCCCAGGCGGATGCCGGCATCGGGAAGAACGCGGTGTACCCCAGGCGCAGCGGGAAGTCCGACTCGGGCTGCTTCAGCTTCACCGTGAACGTCAGGTCGTCGACGACCTTCAGACCGGACAGCTCCGGAACGTTCTCGTCGTAGGAGAAGCCCTCGATGGACTCGAAGAAGTAGCTCGAGAGCTGAGCGTTGTCGAGCGCCGCGCCATAGTTCCACGCGGTGACGAACGACGCGGCGTCGACCGGGTCGCCGTTGGTGAAGGTCTGGTCCGGCTTGATCTTGATCGTGTACGTCTGGGAGTCGTCGGTCTCGATCGACTCGGCGACGTCGTTGTGAACGGCGCCTTCCGCGTCGTAGTAGACCAGGCCGGCGAACATGTTCTGGATGACGAGTCCGCCGCCCACCTCGTTGGTGTTCGTCGGGATCAGCGGGTTCTGCGGCTCGGTGTTGTTGACCGAGATGACTGCCGTGGGATCACCCGACGGGGTGTCTCCTTCAGGCTCGGGGTTTCCGCCAGCTGCGCAGCCCGCGAGCGCCATGGCGCCGATCGCGAGAAGAGCGGTGCCCGCAAGGGCGATCTTGTTTCGCTTCACTTTGTGTCCTCCTGATGGACATGGATAAACGCGCACTCCTCGTCGAATGCGCGGCGATAGTTGAGAGTAACCCCCAGAATGCTCCGTACCTATCTCCGCTAATGAACTGTTACTGAGTGGTGATCATCTGTAACAGCGCCGTAACCGGACGGCACGCGAGAACGGCGTTCCGCGCACCCCGACAGGGGCCACGGAACGCCGTTCTCGATACTGCGATCAGGTCAGGCGAAAGCCTCCACCGGCGGACAGGCGCAGACGAGGTTGCGGTCGCCGTAGGCCTGGTCGATGCGGCGCACCGGCGGCCAGTACTTGCCGGCGACGAGCGCCGGGATCGGGTAGGCGGCCTCCTCGCGGGTGTAGGCGTGGGCCCACTCCCCCGCGATCAGCGAGACCGCGGTGTGCGGTGCGCCCACCAGAGGGTTGTCGTCTGCCGGCCAGCGGCCGGCGGCGACGGCATCCGCCTCCGCCTTGATCTGGATCATCGCCTCGATGAACCGCTCGATCTCGCCGAGGTCCTCCGACTCCGTCGGCTCGACCATCAGCGTGCCCGCGACCGGGAACGACATCGTCGGGGCGTGGAAGCCGTAGTCGATGAGCCGCTTGGCGACGTCGTCGACGGTGATGCCCGTGGCCTCCTTGAGGGGACGCAGGTCGAGGATGCACTCGTGCGCGACCCGGCCGTTCTCGCCGGTGTACAGCACCGGATAGTGCTCGCCGAGGCGCGCGGCGATGTAGTTCGCCGAGAGCACGGCCGCGGCCGTCGCACGGCGCAGGCCGTCGGCGCCCATCATCCGCACGTACGCCCACGAGATCGGCAGCACGCCTGCAGAACCGTAGGGAGCGCCGGACACCGCGCCGCCCTCGAAGGTGAACCCGCCGAAGTGCTCGTCCCGCTGCGCGAGCGGATGCCCCGGCAGGAACGGCGCCAGGTGCGCCTTCGCCGCGACCGGCCCGATGCCGGGTCCGCCGCCGCCGTGCGGGATCGCGAACGTCTTGTGCAGGTTGAGGTGCGACACGTCGCCGCCCAGGTCTCCGAAGCGGGCGTACCCGAGCAGTGCGTTGAGGTTCGCACCGTCGACATACACCTGTCCACCGGCGTCGTGCACCGCGGCGGTGATCTCGACGACGTCGTGTTCGTACACACCGTGCGTCGACGGGTAGGTGATCATCAGCGCGGACAGCTCGCCGGCGTGCGCCGCGATCTTCGCGCGCAGATCGTCGAGGTCGACGTTGCCGAGCTCATCGCAGGCGACGACGACGACCTTCATACCCGCGAGCACCGCAGACGCCGCATTCGTGCCGTGCGCGGACGACGGGATCAGGCACACCGTGCGCTGCGCGTCGCCGTTCGCGAGGTGGTACCCGCGGATGGCGAGCAGGCCGGCGAGCTCGCCCTGCGAGCCGGCGTTCGGCTGCAACGAGACAGCGTCGTAGCCGGTCACTTCGGCGAGCCAGCCCTCGAGCTGGTCGACCAGGTCGAGGTAGCCCTCCACGTCGGATGCCGGCGCGAACGGGTGGATGCCGGCGAACTCCGGCCACGTGACCGCCGCCATCTCGGTGGCCGCGTTGAGCTTCATCGTGCACGAGCCCAGCGGGATCATGCCACGGTCGAGCGCGTAGTCCCGATCGGCGAGGCTCTTCAAGTACCGCATCATGGCGGTCTCGCTGCGGTGCGCGTGGAAGACCGGGTGCGTGAGGTAGTCGCCCTGCCGGCGCAGCTGCGCGGGAAGCGCGTTATTGCCGTCGCCGAAGCCGAAGACGCGCTCCTGCTTGCCGCCGAACACCATCGCGACCTGGTGCAGCTCGCTGTGGCTCGTGGTCTCGTCGACGGAGATTCCGACGGTGTCGGCATCCGCGACGTGCAGCAGGATGCCGTAGCCGTGATGCGCTTGCTCGGCGAACTCCGCGGCTCGTCCCGGCACCCGCACCTGCAGCGTGTCGAAGAAGGCGTCGTGCACGACGTCGACCTCCGCCTCGGCCAGCCAGTCGCGCAGCAGCGCGGCCTTCAGCGCCGCCTCCCGCGCGATCGCGCGCAGCCCGTCCGGGCCGTGGTAGACGGCGTACATCGAGGCCATCACAGCGAGGAGCACCTGCGCGGTGCAGATGTTCGACGTGGCCTTCTCGCGGCGGATGTGCTGCTCGCGCGTCTGCAGCGAGAGACGGTAGGCGGGCTTGCCGTCGGCATCCACCGACACACCGACCAGGCGGCCCGGCAGCTGACGCTCCAGACCCGCGCGCACGGCCATGTACCCGGCGTGCGGTCCGCCGAAGCCCATCGGCACACCGAAGCGCTGGGTGGTCCCGACCGCGACGTCCGCGCCGAGCGAACCCGGCGACGAGATGAGGGTGAGCGCGAGCAGATCGGCGGCGACGACGGCGAGCGCGCCGACGAGGTGGGCGGCGTCGATGACCGCACTCGGATCCCACACCCGGCCGGAAGCGCCGGGGTACTGCAGGAAGACGCCGAACAGTTCAGCCGGCATCGTGGCGCCAGCGGCGAAGTCCACGGTGACGAGCTCGATGCCGACGGCCTCCGCGCGGGTGGCGAGCAGGGCCTTCGTCTGGGGCAGCGCGTCGGCGTCGACGACGAACACGTTCGACGTCGACTTCGAGGCGCGGCGGGCGAGCAGCATCCCCTCGGCGACCGCTGTCGACTCGTCGAGCATCGATGCGTTCGCGGTCGACAGGCCGGTGAGCTCGGCGACCATCGTCTGGAAGTTGATGAGCGCCTCGAGGCGCCCCTGCGAGATCTCGGGCTGGTAGGGCGTGTACGCCGTGTACCAGGAGGGGTTCTCCAGCACGTTCCGCTGGATCACCTGCGGAGTGATCGTGCCGTAGTACCCGAGGCCGATCATCGGCCGGTTCACCGTGTTGCGCGCCGCGAGCGCCCGGAGCTCGGCGAGCGCCTCGGTCTCACTGGCTGCCACGGGGATGAGCGAGTCCGCGGACGCTGCTGTGAAGATCGAGGACGGCACCGCCTGGCGCATCAGCGCCTCGACGGGAGTGTCGTCTTCGACACCGGCGGCGAACCCCAGCGCGTCCAGCATCGTGCGCTGGGCGGATGCGGTGGTTCCGATATGACGATCGGCGAAAGAGACCACGTCCGGATCAGCCCTCCGTCAGAGCGACGTACGCGTCGCGGTCGAGCAGGCCGTCGGCAGCGCCGGCCGAGACGGCGACCTTGATGAGCCACCCGCCGGCGAAGGGCTCGGCGTTGACGAGCGAGGGGTCGTCCACGACCGCGTCGTTGATCTCCACGACGGTGCCTGCGACCGGAGCGTAGAGCTCGCCGACCGACTTCGTCGACTCGATCTCTCCGACCACGGAGCCGGCCGTGATCTCGGTTCCGACGGCGGGCAGCTCGACGAAGACGACGTCGCCGAGCTTCTCGGCCGCGTAGTCCGTGATGCCGATGGTGACGGTCTCACCGTCGACGGCGAGCCATTCGTGCTCTTCGGTGTAGCTCAGGGCGTTGAGATCGGTCATTTCATCCTCCGGTAGAAAGGCAGAGCGGTCACGGTCGCAGGGATCTTCGTCCCCCGCACATCCAGGAATACTGTGGATCCCGCCTCGGCGGAAGACGGAGTCACATAGGCCATCGCGATCGGGTGGCCGAGCGTGGGGCTGAGCGCGCCGCTGGTGATCTCCCCCAGGACCGTGCCGTCTTCGGCGACGACGGCGTAGCCGGCGCGGCCGGCTCGCTTGCCCTCGGCGGTGAGTCCGACCAGGACGGGGGCATCGGATGCGGCATCCACCGCATCCTTGCCGACGAAGCTCTCCTTGTCGGCTGCGACGACGCGGCCGAGTCCGGCCTGAGCGGGCTTCGTGTCGAGGCTCAGTTCGTGGCCGTACAGCGGCATTCCGGCTTCGAGCCGGAGGGTGTCACGGGCGGCGAGCCCGGCCGGCACGAGGCCGTGCGGCTCACCGGCGATGATCAGAGCGTCCCAGAGCGCCGGGGCATCGGCGGCGCGGACGAGCAGTTCGAAGCCGTCCTCCCCGGTGTAGCCGGTGCGAGCGATGAGCAACGGTTCGCCGAGGAAGAACGCGTCCGCCCAGGCGTAGTACTTCTGATCGGCCCACGGAGTTCCGAGCTCGGTGACGCCCTCGGTCGCGGCCACGATGGCCTCGGCAGCGGGGCCCTGCACGGCGAGCAGCGCGTAGGAGTCGGAGACGTCCTCGACATCCACTCCGCGGTCCCCGAGGAATCCGGCGAAGCTGCGATCCTCTCCGGTCGCCCGCGCGGGAAGATCTCGCTCGGGGATCGACGGGAAGGACCGGACCCGTGACGCGAACGCCGCATCGACGAACCCGCGGTTGCCGGCGTTCGCGATGACGAGGTAGCGGTCCTCGGCCAGGCGATAGGCGATGACGTCATCGACGATGCCGCCGCTCTCGGCGAGGACCAGCGAGTACTTCGCCTTGCCGACCGGCATCGTGGAGATCCGGCCTGCGAGCGCATAGTCGAGGAACTCGGCTGCGTACGGGCCGGTGACGAGGAACTCCGCCATGTGCGAGATGTCGAAGAGCCCCGCCGCCTGGCGCACGGCATGGTGCTCAGCGAGGTCGGAGGTGTAGCGCACCGGCATCTGCCAGCCGCCGAAGTCCGTGAAGGATGCTCCGAGCGCCTCGTGGCGTTCGCGGAGCGGCGTGTAGCGGGGGTCGGACATGGAGTTCTCCCGGGCTGGATCGGGCGGACCGGCGGCATCGCCGGTCCTGGGAACTCCCCCTCTGTCATGGGCCTGAGAGCTTCGCCCGCAGAGGGGCTTTCACCGTCGGCGGATCCCGTCGCTCGAGATCGCTTTTCAGAGTGGCCGGAACCGCGCGGTACGCGTACCTGAGAGATTGGCGGGGAGGCTTGCTCCTTCGGTGCCCGGCTGCATTCACCGGAGCTCTCCCGCGAGGGTCATTCGGCCTGTGTTCGGTTGTGCGATCAGTCTAGCGGGTGCGCCCCGCCCCGCTCAGCCCTTGATCGCGCCGGCGACGAGTCCGCTCGTCATGCGTCCCTGGACGATCACGAAGAAGATGATGACGGGGATCGCCACGATCGTCGACGCCGCCATCACCTGGCCCCAGTCGATGGCCTGGGTGGCGCTCTGCTGCACGAATCCACGCAGCCAGAGCGGCAGCGTGCGGTTGTTCTCCATGATCACCAGAGCGACAGTGAACTCGTTCCAGCACTGCAGGAACGCGAAGACGCCGGAGGCGACGAGGCCGGGAGCCAGCAGCGGCAGCGTGATCCGCACGAACGCCTGGGTCCGGCTGAGGCCGTCGATCATCCCGGCCTCCTCGAGCTCGGCCGGAACACCGGCGACGAAGCCGCGCAGCATCCAGATCGTGAACGGGACGACGGCTGCGACGTACAGGATGCTGAGTCCCAGGACGTTGCTGAGCAGACCGAGGCTCGCCATCATCTTGTACTGCGCGATGAACAGGCCCTCGGCCGGGAGCATCTGGATGAGCAGGATCGTCACGATGAACGAGACCCGACCGCGGAACTTGAACCGGCTGATCGCGATGGAGGCGAGGAAGGCGAACGTCAGGCAGACGGCCACAGAGAGGAGCGTCACCCCGACGCTGACCGCGAGCGCCGAGAAGAACGACGGCGTGATCACCCGCTCGAAGTTCGCGAACGAGCCGCCGACGGGGAAGAAGGTGGGGGTGAACGCCTCGAGTGTCGCCGTCGACAGCATGGACGAGTTGACCATCCAGTAGACGGGGAACGCCCAGATGACGGCGATGACCACCGCGAGAATGCTCAGCAGCCAGGTTCCGAGGCGGAGCTTGCGGCGCCGGACCGGGATGCGGCTCCCGTCGGCGCTGACCACGGCGCGACCGACGCTCCGCTCGAGCGTGGGCGGTGTGGCGGTGACGGTCATTTCCCCTCCTCCTTGATGAGGCTGCGCACGTAGAACCAGCTCAATGCGATGGTCAGCGCGAGCACGAAGATCGACATCGCCGCCCCCGCGCCGAAATCGAGACCGGCGACGCCGGTCTTGTAGATGTAGGTGCCGAGGAGGTCGTAGTCCGCCGACTTGGGCCCGGCGTCCTGCAGAAGGGTGATCTGGGCGAAGACGCGCAGATCCCAGATGAGGTTGAGCAGCAGCACGATGGCGATGACCGGCTTCAGCACCGGGAACACGATGAAGCGGAACCGCTGCACGGCGCTCGCGCCGTCGAGCTGACTGGCCTCGAGGACCTCTCCGCTCACCTGGGTGAGGCCGGCGTAGGCCGAGAACGCGACGAACGGCACGGACATCCAGACGATGATGATCGACGCGACGATGAAGAAGAGGACTGGAGTGGTGCCGATCCAATTGAAGCCCTTCATATCGACGCCCGGGATCATGCTGAGGAGGTAGTTGACGACGCCGCGCTGGCGGTTGAAGAGCCAGATGAACACCGTCATCGCGGCGATCACCGGCATGGCCCACGCCAGCAGCAGCGCGATCTGCAACGTGAATCGGGCAGCAGCATGGATCTTGGTCATCAGCAGGGCCAGCATGACCCCGACGACGATCGTGACGAAGGCCGTCACCAGGCAGAAGATGACCGAGCGGAAAGTCACCGCCCAGAACGTGCCGTCCTGCGCGATGGCGATGTAGTTGTCGAACCCGACGAAGTCGGGCGCCTTGCCGCCGAGCTGCTGCAGCGCACCGTACTTCTGGAACGACGTGACGATCTGCCAGACCACGGGATACCCCATACCGAGCAGCAGGACGAGAACGGCGCCGAGGATCAGGAGGTACGGCACCAGCGCACGGCGTCGGACGGACGGTTCGGCACCGGCCGAGCGGTCCTTGAGGCCGGTGCTGCCGGTGGGCGAGACGGGAGCTTCTGTGATGGTCATGCGGGGGCACTGCCTGTCTGAGTATGCGCGTGGGGGCCGGGTGCACCCGGCCCCCACGCAGGTGATCAGCCGTTGATGATGGCGTCGATCTTGGCGTCGTACTCCTTCGCGAGCTCGGTGACGTCGCCGCCCTCGGCGACCTTGCCGAAGAACTCCTCGAGGATCTTCTTGCCCTCGACCGCTGCCCAGCCGGGCGCTGCCGGCGTCAGCTTCGAGCCGAGCGCCGAGTCGACGAGCGCCTCGGCGAACTGGTCGTCGCCGAGGTCGCCGACGAAGTCGACGTTCGCCGGGCCGAGGCCGTTCTTGGCCAGCAGGGACTGGTACTCGTCCGAGTAGATGATCCGCAGCAGCTCCTTCGCTCCGGCCTGGTTCTCGCTCTTGGCGGAGATGCCGATGTTCGAGCCGCCGGCGAAGACCGGTGCGACCGAGCCCTCTTCGAGGCCCGGAAGCGGGAACACTCCGAAGGTGCTGTCGTTCCACTCGCGCAGCTCGGCGCCCTCGTCGTTGTCGCCGGTGTAGTCACCGACCGACCAGTGGGCCCAGCCGGGCGCGATGATGGTGGCCGCAGTCGGAGCGGTGCCGGTCTTGTCGTTGTTGATGTTGATCCACGGCGTCGAGTCGTCCTCGGTGGCCGGAGCGTTGGACGCTCCCGTGAAGATGTCCTGGAACTGCTCGAGACCTGCGATCGACTTCGGGTCCGACAGAGTGGAGACCCACTTGTCGCGGTCCTTCGTCGCCAGCTCCCCGCCGTTCGCGAAGACCCAGGAGATGCCGTTGCGCCAGTCCTGACCGCCGATGTAGAAGCCCGACTGGCCGTCGGTGCGGAGCGTCTTGACCGACTCGCTGAACTCCTGGAGAGTCTTCGGCACGTCGAGACCGGCCGCGGTCCAGATGTCCTTGCGGTAGGTGATGTAGCGCGAGCCGAAGTAGTACGGAAGCGCATACTGCTTGCCGTCGACCTCGCCGACCTCCACGAAGGACGGCAGCAGCTTGTCGCCACCCAGGTCCTCGAAGATCGGGGTCAGGTCGCTGAACGCGCCGGCGGTCGTGAAGGTGGGCGACCAGGTGTTGCCGATCTCGGTCACATCGGGAGTGTTCTTCGCGTCGGGAAGCTGGTTGGTCAGCTTGGTGAGCGCGTCGCTCCAGTCCTGCTGCTCGATGGTGAGAGTGCCGCCGGTGGCTTCCTCGTACTCGTCGATCAGGAACTCGCGCGCCTCTTCGGGAGTGTCGCCGCCCATGACCCAGAACGTGATGTCCTGCCCCTTGGCCGCCTCGGTGTCGAATCCGGACGCGGCTGCGCTGCCGCCTCCTCCGGTACCGCAGGCCGTCAAGCCGAGGGCGAGGACCGACGCCCCCGCCACAGCGGTGAGCGCGATCTTGCGCTTGCCGTTTCCAGTCATTTCTTCTGTTTCCTCTCGGTGCTGCAGTGCAGGAGGGATCTCTCTCCGGGTGGAGTCGCCCACGGATGGGGTTTGTTAGGACAGTAACCTAACAAATTCCTCCGGGGTCGACAAGCCCTGCCTGATCTGCGAGGTAACGTTTCGGACTCGGGTCGATCGACGTCATCGATGTGCACTAAGGGTCCCGTTGACACTAAGATCGAATCGGAGGTTAAGGTAACAATGACCCAAAGCAACGGCATCCGCGTCGCCGTCTCGACGGTGATCCTGACGCTGCGTCGATCCGAGAACGGCGAAGCGGTGCTCGCGCTGCCCCTCGTCCTGCGCACCAGGGAGCCGTTCGCCGATCAGTGGGCTCTTCCGGGCGGCTGGCTCACCGCGGCGGAATCCGCGGTCGACGCGGCCGCGCGCACTCTCGCCGAGACGGCCGGCCTGTCGCCCAGTTACCTCGAGCAGCTCTACGCCTTCGGAGCCGTCGACCGCTCCCCCACCCGTGTCGTCTCCATCGTCTACTGGGCGCTGCTGCGATCCGACGACGTCGATGCGCAGAGCTCTGCGCACCTCGCATCCGGCCGCGCCCCCGAGAACGTGCGCTGGTTCGACGCCGATGATCTGCCGGCCTTGGCCTTCGATCACAACCAGATCGTCGAGTACGCGCTGTGGCGGCTGCGCAACAAGGTCGGCTACAGCCGGGTCGCGCACGGCTTTCTTCCCGCCGAGTTCACGCTCGCCGATCTCCGCGAGGCGTACGAGGCGATCCTCGGACGCCACCTCGACCCCGCCAACTTCCGCCGGCAGGTGGAAGCTGCGGGCAACCTCCTGCCCACCGACCGCTTCCGCACCGGCAGCCACCGCCCGGCCCGCCTCTACCGATACAACACCGATGTCGAGCTCGCCGACCGCGGCCCGCTCGGCTCCGACGAAACGAGCCCCCGATGACCATCACGTTCGTCCCCACTCCCGCCGTCCCCGATTCCGACGCCTCGGTCGATCACGCGATCCAGGCGATCGTCTCCGGCGCCTCGATCGACGCGACCTGCAGCACCGATCTCGCAGCGGGACCCTGGGATTTCGACGCCCGCCCCGGCTACGGCCCCGGCTCATCGATGGGCGACGTGATCCCGACAGGGGCGCCGCGTCAGGGTGAATTGCCGGCTGCGTATCGTGAGGCCGATGAGGACGAGCTCGATGAGCGGATCCGCGCCGCGAAGGCGACCCTCGGCGACCGCGTCGTCATCCTCGGCCACTTCTACCAGCGCGAAGAGGTGGTGCGCCACGCAGACTACGTCGGCGACTCCTTCCAGCTCGCGACGGCGGCGAAGGGACGAACGGATGCCGAGGCCATCGTGTTCTGCGGCGTGCACTTCATGGCGGAGACCGCCGATCTGCTCTCCGGACCCGACCAGGCGGTGATCCTCCCCAACCTCGCCGCCGGCTGCTCGATGGCCGACATGGCCGACATCGACCAGGTCGAAGAATGCTGGGAACAGCTGGCCGACGTACTGGGAGACATGGACGCGGTCGACGAGGACGGCCGGGTGCCGGTCATCCCGGTGACCTACATGAACTCCTCGGCGGCGATCAAGGGCTTCGTCGGACGTCACGGCGGTATCGTCTGCACCTCCTCGAACGCGCAGACCGTGCTGGAATGGGCGTTCGAGCGCGGGCGCCGCGTGCTGTTCTTCCCCGATCAGCACCTCGGCCGCAACACCGCCAAGGCGATGGGCGTCCCGCTCGAACAGATGCCGATGTGGAACCCTCGGCGCCCGCTCGGCGGGTCGACCGCCACGGAGCTCGTCGACTCGCGGGTCATCCTGTGGCACGGGTTCTGCTCGGTGCACCGTCGCTTCACCGTCGCGCAGATCGATCAGGCGCGCGCCGAGAACCCCGACGTGCGGGTCATCGTGCATCCGGAATGCCCGATGGAGGTGGTGGATGCCGCGGACGAAGCCGGTTCCACCGATTACATCCGCCGGGCGATCGACGCGGCCACCGAGCCCACCGCATTCGCGATCGGCACCGAGATCAACCTCGTGCGCCGTCTCGCCGCGCAGTACCCGCAGCACGAGATCACCTGCCTCGATCCGGTCGTCTGCCCGTGCTCGACGATGTACCGCATCCACCCCGGCTACCTCGCCTGGGTGCTGGAGGAGCTCGTCGCCGGCCGCACCCCCAACCGCATCCAGGTGTCACAGGACGTCGCGGATCCTGCCCGCGTGGCGCTTGAGCGGATGCTGGCGGCGAAGCCGCCCGTCGTGGGCGGTGTCCGATGAACGTCGTCGTGGTCGGATCGGGGATCGCCGGTCTCACCGCCGCGCTGCACGCGCGCGAAGCCGGCCATTCGGTCACCGTCGTGACGAAGGCGGCGCTCGGCGACGGCTGCACCGGCTACGCACAGGGCGGGGTCGCGGGCGTGTACGGCGCGGGCGACTCGGCCGCCCGGCACGCTTCCGACACGCTCATCGCCGGCGCCGGGCTCTCGAACGCCGCGGCGGTCGACGTTCTCGTCGCCGACGGTGCGACGAGAATCGCCGAGCTCATCTCGCGTGGTGTCGGGTTCGATCGCTCGGCCGATGGCGAGCTGCTGCTCGGGCGGGAGGCCGCGCACAGTCACGCGAGGATCGTGCACGCCGGCGGCGACGCCACCGGCGCGGCCATCTCCCGCGCGCTCGTCGCTGCTGTGCGCCGCACGGCGATCGAGGTCGTCGAGAACGCCTTCCTGGTCGACCTGATCGTCTGCGACGCCGCGGTGCGCGGCATCCGCCTGCTGACCGACGGAGTCTCTGACGACCTCGAATTCGACGCCGTGATCCTGGCCACCGGCGGCGCCGGACACCTGTACGCCCACACCACCAACCCGGCAGGTACGACCGGTGACGGCATCGCTGCGGCGCTCCGAGCCGGCGTCGAGGTGGCGGATCTGGAATTCGTCCAGTTCCACCCGACGATCCTCGCTGCGGGCCCGGCGTTCCTCGTCTCCGAGGCCGTGCGCGGTGAGGGGGCGACGCTCATCGACGACGAGGGGCGGCGTTTCACCTTCGACGCACACCCCGACGGCGAGCTGGCCCCGCGCGACGTCGTATCCCGCGCGATCGCCCGTCAGGCGGCGGCGCAGGGATCGCCGGTTCGGATGGATGCCACGATGCTCGGAGCATCCGCGCTAGCACAGCGCTTCCCCACGATCGACCGGGTCACCCGTGAACGCGGCTTCGACTGGTCGCGCGAGCCGATCCCGGTGACCCCGGCGGCGCACTACCTGATGGGCGGGGTCGTGACCGACCTCGACGGCCGCACCTCGCTGCCCGGCCTCTTCGCCGTCGGCGAGGTCGCCCGGACCGGCGTGCACGGGGCGAATCGGCTGGCGTCGAACTCCCTGCTCGAGGGCGCCGTGTTCGGAGCCCGCGCCGCTGCTGCTCTCGACTCGAGTGCGGGCTCCGCTCCCCCGTTCCGGTCGCAGAAAAGCCCGCTGAACCTCGCGGATAGCGTGACTTTTCGCGACGAGAACGCTCGGCGGCCGTTCAGCCGAGCCGCGCTGCAGCAGCTGATGTGGGATCACGTCGGACTCCTGCGCACCGACGGCGGTCTCGCCGACGCCCTCGGCACGATCTCCGGCTGGCGCGCCCCCACCCCGCGCTCCGTCACCGAGCACGAGGACGCCAATCTGCTCCTCCTCGCCGAGGCGACCGCATCCGCCGCACTCGCCCGCGCCGAATCCGTCGGCGCGCACTACCGCACCCCCGATCGCGTCGAAGCACTGCAACTGGAGACCGTCTGATGCTCACCGCAGCCACCCTCGCCCGCGTCGTCGGCGCCGCTCTCGAAGAAGACGCCCCCTGGGGCGATCTCACCAGCAGCACGCTCCTTCCCGCGGACGCGACGGCGACCGCTGATCTCGTCGCCAGGGAGCACGGCGTGTTCAGCGGCGGCGAGGTGTTCGCTGCGGCCTTCGCGTTGACCGATGCGAGCCTCGCGGTCGACGTGCACGTCGGCGACGGCGATTCGTTCGCCCCGGGCGACGTGCTCGCCTCCGTATCGGGGTCTGCGCGCAGCATCCTCACCGCCGAGCGCGTCGCCCTGAACTTCACCCAGCGCATGAGCGGCATCGCCACTCTCACCGCTTCCTACGTCGAGGCGGTCGCGGGCACCGCGGCGCGCATCGCCGACACCCGCAAGACGACGCCGGGGCTGCGCGCCTTCGAGCGGCACGCGGTCGTCTCGGGCGGCGGCAGCAATCATCGCTTCTCGCTCTCGGATGCCGTGATGGCGAAGGACAACCATCTGGCCGTCCTGCAGCGCAGCGGCGCCGATCTGGCGACGGCGCTGCGGGAATCGTTGTCGCGGCTTCCGCACACCACACACGTGGTCGTCGAGGTGGACAGGCTCGACCAGATCCCCGCGGTGCTCGACGGAGGCGCGCACACCGTCCTGCTCGACAACTTCTCGCTCGAAGACCTGCGGACCGGTGTGGCCCTGATCGGCGATCGTGCGAACGTCGAAGCGTCCGGCGGTGTCAGCCTCGAGACCGTGCGGGGTATCGCCGAGACCGGCGTCGATGTCATCTCGGTCGGCGCGCTCACGCATTCCGCCCGCGCCCTCGATCTCGGCCTGGACGTGCGGATCGCCTGATGCTGTACCTCGACCACGCCGCGACCTCCCCGGTGCGTCCGGAGGCCTGGGAGGCCATGCGCCCCTTCCTGACCGGGGTGTACGGCAATCCGTCCAGCCACCACACGGTCGGCGAGGCCGCGGCGAGCGCGCTGGACGATGCCCGGGCGCGCGTGGCCAGGACGCTCGGGATGCGAGCCTCCGATGTCGTCTTCACCGCGGGCGGCACCGAGGCGAACAACCTCGCGGTGAAGGGCATCGTGCTGGCGGCGCTCGGTCGCGGCCGCCGGAACCTGGTGACGACGGCGATCGAACACGAGTCGATCGTGGAATCGGCCGACTATCTGCGTCGCTTCCACGAGGTGTCAGTCACGCAGGTGCCGGTCGATGCGGTCGGACGCATCTCTCCCGATGCCCTTTCCCGCGCGCTGCGCGATGACACGGCACTGGTGTCGATCGGGCACGCGAACAACGAGATCGGCACGGTGCAGGATGCCGCTGCCCTCGCGTCGATCGCCCGTGGCGCCGGCGTGCCGCTGCACCTCGATGCCGTGCAGTCGGCGGGCTGGCTGCCGCTGCGTGAACTCGGTGCCGATGCCATCTCGATCGCCGGTCACAAGCTCGGCGCGCCGAAGGGCATCGGCGCGCTGGCGGTTCGCGGGCGGGTGCCGATCGAGCCGTTGCTGCACGGCGGGGGCCAGGAACGCGGCCGCCGCTCCGGCACCGAGAACGTCGCGGGGGCCGTCGCGCTGGCCGTGGCGCTGGAACTCGCGGAGGCAGAGCGTGAGGAGGTCGCTGCTCGCGTCGGCCAGGCGACCAGGGTGTTCATCGCCGGTGTGCTCGATGCCGTTCCGCAGGCGGCGCTGACCGGGGATCCGGTGAACCGGCTGCCCGGCACCGCGAGTTTCACTTTCGCCGGGACGAGCGGCGAGGCGGTGCTGCTGGAGCTGGAGCGGCGAGGCGTGATCTCGTCGAGCGGCTCGGCGTGCGCTGCAGGGAGCGACGAGCCCTCGCACGTGCTGATCGCCTGCGGGATCGCGCCGGCGGTCGCCCAGACCTCGGTGCGGTTCACCTTCGGCCGCGACCCGCTGCCGGATGGGGCTCCCGAACAGCTCGCAGCGCTGGTGGCGGATGCCGTGCGCGCGGTGGCCGGTTCATAACTCCGGAGAATCGGCGCTCATTCCAACCGGGGCCCGCGTGTTCACGGGGTTCCGCCTGCACGCACCCGTCGATTCTCCGGAGTTGTGAACGGCTGATTCAGAGGCACATCGCGAGCCTTCGGTGCGGACGACGGCCATAGAATCGGCTGGTGACTGCCGCCGCCCCGATCGTGACGATCATCGTTCCCGGACGCGATATCGCCGCCTTCGCCCCGGCCGCCCTCGACTCGCTGCGCGCGCAGACCGAGCCGCGCTGGCGGGCGATCCTGATCGACGACGGATCGACTGACGACACCGGAGCGATCTTCGCGGATGCCGCAGCCAGTGACCCGCGCTTCCGGATGATCAGTCATGAGGCCTCCCGAGGACTCGGAGCAGCCCGCAACGTGGGCATCGAGCTCGTCGACACTCCGCTGCTCGGCTTCCTCGATGCCGACGACGAACTCCTGCCGACGGCGCTGGCGCGCCTCACCGGCACGCTCGCCTCGACCGGCAGCGACTTCGCTGCCGGCGCCTACGTGCGCTCGCGGCTGCAGGGAGACGTGTACGCCCCCGGCCGCGTGCAGCCCTGGGTGGCCGCGGCCACGCAGCCCGAACGTCTGGCCACCACGCTGAGCGTCCACCCGCAGGCCTCGGCGAACATCGTCGCCTGGTCGAAGATCAGCCGCACCGACATGTGGACCGGCCTCCGGTTCCCCGAGAACGTCGCCTACGAGGATCAGGTCGTCGCCCAGCTCATGTACACGCGAGCCCGGGCCTTCGACGTGATCCCGGACGTCGTGGTGCAGTGGCGGCTTCGCGCCGACGGCACCTCGCTGACGCAGGGCAAGGCACGACTGCCGGTGCTGCGCGACTACCTCAGGGCCCTCCGCGGAGGCATCCGCGTGCTGCACGAGGCGGAAGCGCACGCAGCCGTGACCGCCCGGATCGAGCTCATCCTCGCGATGGACGTCCCTCCCCTTCTGACCATCGCCGAGACGCATCCCGATCCCGCCTACGCCGCGGAGGTCGCCTCCTTCGTCGCCGACCTGCGGGAGCTCCCCGAGTTCGATATCGCCGTCCCCGATCCCACCCTCGCCGCCGCTCTCGGCTGGTGAGAGCCTGAGGAGCCGCATGAACGCTTATCTCGCCGAGCTGTTCGGCCTCGCCGGCCGCACCGCGGTCGTCACCGGAGGCAGTTCCGGAATCGGCCGCGGAATCGCCACCGCCCTCGCGCGGTCGGGCGCGTCGACGGTGATCGTCGCCCGCGGCGCCGAGCGCATCGACGAGACCGTGCGCGAGCTGGTCGAAGCGGGCTGCCGCGCTGCCGGCGTCGTCGGAGACCTCGGGACGCGGGACGGGATCCGCGCGGTCGCGGAAGAGGCCATCCGCCCCTTCGGGGAACCGGACATCCTGGTGAACTCCGCCGGCATCAACATCCGCCCGCCCTACCCGAACATCTCCGAGGCCGACTGGGACGCCACGATGACGGTGAACGCGCTGGCGCCTTTCCTGCTCGGTCAGCGATATGCCCCCGGAATGGCCGCACGGGGATACGGGCGCCTCATCCACATCACATCGCAGCAGGCGCACCGGGCCTTCGTCGGCAGCGGCGTGTACGGAGTGTCCAAGGGCGCCGTGGAGTCGCTCATGCGCTCGGAGGCGGAGGCATGGGGCGGCACCGGAGTGACGAGCAACTCGCTGGTTCCCGGGTTCGTGCTCACACCGCTGAACGCGAGGTTGCAGGAGGACCGGGAGAAGGTCGACGCCCTCGCCGCGCGCACCATGATCGGGCGCAACGGGCTGCCGAGCGACTTCGCCGGAGCCGCCGTGTTCCTCGCGGGCGAAGGCTCCGGCTACGTCACCGGTCACTCGCTGTTCGTCGACGGTGGGCTCTCGGTCCACTGAAGCGAGCGGATCAGTCCTCGACCGGATGCACCCGCTCGTCGGCGCGGGCCCCATCGAGGAGCGGCACCGGTGCCGTCAGCGCGGCCACCGCATCCGCAGCCGCCGAGTCCTCCGGAGCCCGATCCGCGCGCCGCTCGGTGAGCGCCGCACGGACGCCGCCCGTCACGACCTCCTCGACGGCCGCCTCGGTCTCGAGCACGCGCGTCGCCGCGACCTGCTCGGCCGCGAGCTCCGCGTAGAGTCCGCCCAGCGCGAGCAGCTCGCCGTGTGTGCCCGATTCGACGATCCGCCCGGCCTCCAGCACGTGGATGACGTCGGCGCCCATCACCGTCGACAGCCGGTGCGCGATCGAGAGTGTGGTCCGGCCGCGCGCCGCCTCGTCGAGAGCCTCCTGGACCACGCGCTCCGACACGGTGTCCAGCGCTGATGTGGCCTCGTCGAGCAGCAGCACCGGCGGATCCTTCAGCAGCACCCGGGCGATCGCGATGCGCTGCTTCTCCCCGCCGGACAGCCGGTAGCCGCGCTCGCCCACGACCGTGTCGTAGCCCTGCTCGAATCCCGCGATGATGTGGTGGATGTTCGCCGCGATGCACGCCGCGATCAACTCGTCCTCGCTCGCATCCGGTTTGGCGTAGAGGAGGTTCTCGCGGATCGTGGCGTGGAAGAGGTATGTCTCCTGGGAAACGATCCCGACGTCGTCGATGATCGACTCCTGCGTCAGCGTGCGCACGTCGGCGCCTGCGAACAGCACGGCTCCGCCGTGCGCCTCGTAGAGCCGCGGCGCGAGATACAGCACCGTGGTCTTCCCTGCGCCGGAGGGCCCGACGAAGGCCACGTGCTGTCCCGGCTCGGCGACGAATGACACTCCCTGGAGGGTCGGGCGCGCCTCCGGCGACGCGTCCGGGTAGCGGAAGACGACGTCGGCGAACTCGATGCGTCCCCGTGGACCCGGTGCGTTCCGGGCCGAGATCGCGTCGGGCGAATCCTGGATCTCCGGCACCAGGTCGAGATACTCGAAGATCCGCGCGAACAGGGCGGACGAGGTCTGCAGGTCGAGCGAGACGCGCATCAGTCCCATCAGCGGCATCAGCAGCCGCGCCTGGACCGTGGTGAAGGCGACGACGGTTCCGGCCGTGATCGCATCGGTGCCGCCGGTGATGAGGTATCCGGAGACGAGGTAGATCACCGCGGGGACGGACGCCATCAGCACCTGGACCACTGCGAAGAAGCCCTGCCCGCTCATCGCGCGACGGACCTGGAGCTTCACCTGGTTGCGGTTCTCCGCCTGATATCGCGCCGATTCGGTGCGTTGCCGGTTGAACGCCTTCGACAGCAGCGTGCCGGAGACGCTCAGCGTCTCCTGCGTGATCGTGGTGAGCTCGGACAGGGACTCCTGCGTCTCGCCGGCGATCCGTGCGCGCACCTGCCCGACGCGGCGCTGCACGATGACGAGGAACGGCATCAGCACGACCGCGATGAGCGTGAGCCGCCAGTCGATGAGGATCATCGCGACGAGCGAGGCGATCACGGTGACGACGTTGCCGAGGATGCTGGTGACCGTGTTGGTCAGCACCCCGGAGACCCCGCCGACGTCGTTCTGCAGCCGGGATTGGATCACGCCCGTCTTGGTGCGCGTGAAGAAGCCGAGCTCCATCGCCTGCAGATGCTCGAACAGGCGGACGCGCAGGTCTCCGGTGACGCTGTTGCCGACGGTGGAGGTCAGCCATGTCTGCGCGACCCCCAGCACGGCGGAGAGCAGGAAGAGGCCGATCATCACGAGGACGAGGCGGATGAGCAGGGGGATCTCCGGCCGGCCGCCGTCGACGGGGAAGAGAGCGTCGTCGAAGATCCGCTGGACGATCAGGGGCGGGATGACGGCGATGGCGGCACCTGCGATCACCAGGAGCCCGGTGAGGAGGATGCGACCGCGGTACGGGCGGAACAGCTCGATGACCCTGGCTCCCAAGGCGCGGATGCGCGGCGCCTCGGCGTTGAGCCGCCGCTGCGCCGCCTCATCGACACCGTGGAAACCACCGCGGCCGCCCGCCCCGCCACCCATGCTCATACGCCTCAGCGTAACCACGTGGGCGGACAGGGGCGCTCCCCCGATCTGCTCTGGGCGGATTCGGAAGGATCCGGAATGAAATGTCCGAAGGGGTCGTTACGCTGAATGGTCCCAGCGCATTCGCGCGACTTTTCCCACGCCACGCCCAGGAGGCCGCATGTCAGCTGTCGATACTGACTCGATCACGACGACCCCCACGGTGAAGGGGGAACTGCTCCCGCGCAAGGACATGCGCGTGATCTGGGTGCTTCTGACCGCAGCCTTCGTGGCTATCCTCAACGAGACCACGATGGGGATGGCGATCCCGCACCTCATCAAGGACCTCGGCATCTCGCCCCTGGCCGCCCAGTGGGTGACGAGCGCGTTCATGCTGACCATGGCCGTCGTGATCCCGACCACCGGCTTCCTGCTGCGGCGGTTCACGACGCGGCAGATCTTCCTCGCGGCTCTCGCCCTCTTCTCCCTCGGCACGCTGCTCGCCGCGATCGCTCTCGGCTTCGAGATGCTGCTCGCCGCTCGAGTGGTGCAGGCCAGCGGAACCGCGCTGATGATGCCGCTGCTGATGACCACGATGATGAACCTCGTGCCGCCGTCCGCGCGCGGCCGCATGATGGGGCGCGTGAGCACGGTGATCTCGCTCGCGCCCGCGCTCGGTCCGACCATGTCGGGCTTCCTTCTGGATCACTTCGGCTGGCGTTCGATCTTCGTCGTCGTGCTGCCGATCGCGCTCGTGGCGATGTTCGTCGGGTGGCGCTGGCTGACCGACGTCGGCGAGACCACCCAGGCACCGCTCGACGTGCTCTCGATCATCCTCTCCGCATTCGGCTTCGGCGGCATCGTCTACGGCCTCAGCCAGATCGGCGCCCTCGCCGGCGGCGGAGCAGGTTCCGCCGCTCCGTTGATCATCGCGCTGTCCGTCGGCGTGGTCGGCCTCGGCCTGTTCCTGTGGCGCCAGGTCATCCTGCAGCGCGCCGATGACGCCCTGCTCGATCTGCGGGTGTTCACCTCGCGGGCGTTCTCCCTCGCGATGGCGCAGATGTTCCTGCTCTCGCTGGCATTCTTCGGCACGATCACGGTCGTGCCGCTGTTCCTGCAGGACGCACTCGGGCTGCCCGCAGTCGATGCGGGACTCGCGGTGCTCCCCGGAGCACTCGCCATGGGTCTGCTCGGTCCTGTGATCGGGCGGATCTACGACGCGCGCGGCACGCGCATCCTGCTGATCCCCGGATCGATCCTGGCCGCCGGGACGCTGTGGTTCTACACGACGCTCACCGTCGGCACGTCCGTGTGGGTCGTGGTCGCCGCCCAGACCCTGTTGTCCGTCGGACTCGCGCTGTCGTTCACGCCCCTGTTCACCGCGTCGCTCGCCTCGCTCACGCCGAAGTTCTACTCCTACGGCAGCGCCGTCATCGGCACGGTGCAGCAGGTCGCCGGGGCCGCGGGCATCGCCGTGATGGTGGCGCTGTTCACCTTGGTCGTGAACGCGAACGGAGGCACGGAGGTTCCGGAGGCTGTCGCCGCCGGTTCCCAGACCGCGTTCCTCGTCGGTGCGGTGATCTCGACCGCGACCGTGATCGGTGCGTTCTTCATCCGCAAGCCGGCCGACCACACCGAAGGGGCGCCGCACGCCGGACACTGACAGACGCCGACGGCGTCTGCCGCTACTCCGTCTTCTGCGCAGCGATGTGCGAGGCGGGGATGTGGCAGACGCCGTCGGCGCAGTAGCCGGCAGCACCCGCGCCGGGGAGAAGATCCAGCCCGCCGGGCAACGGCAGAAGCGGTGTCTGCTGCTCCGTCGAGGTCTCCTGGGATTCGGTCATCCCTCGATGCTACGCCTGCGCCGCCGGCCTCGGGCCGCTCGGCGTCGCGAGCCTCTTCCCTCCCCCGCCGGCTCGGCGTAGTCTTCCGGGTGGCGCTCGGGTCGCTCTCGGATCCTCCGCCCTGGGGCGCGAAGGAGCATCCATGATCATCACACCCCCGCCGGCCGCGGCGGCGGATGGGCACGTCGCCGACATGTACACCAGCGACATTTCGGCCGACGGGTTCGTCTTCGGTCACACGCAGGCGATGGCAGTGAATCCCGAGGCGCACGCCGCCTTCGAGACCCTCATCCGTGCCGTCGTGCCCTCCATCGGGTTGCGCGTGTACGAGGCCGCGACGCTGGGCGCAGCACGGGAGATCGGCTCGACCCATTGCCTGCTCGCACACGGACGGAAATCGCTGCGTGCCGGGGTCGTCGACGAAGCGGGCCTGGCCGCGTTCGCCGACGACGACGACAGTGCCTTCACCGCACCCGAGCAGGCAGTGATCCGGTACGCGGCGAAGCTGTCGTCAGATGCAGCCTCGATGACGGATGCCGACACGCTGGCACTCCGCGATGCGGGCTACTCCGACCGGCAGATCGTCGACATCACGCTCGCCGCTGCCGCCAGGAACTATTTCAGCCGCGCACTCCTCGCGCTCGCCGTACCGGTCGACGTGGTGCCCGGCCTGGATCCCACGATCGCCCGCGCTCTGACTCGGGGCACGGTGGGCTGAGCGGAAATCAGTCCGCTGCCTCCATCTGGGTGCGTGCGTACTCGAGATCTTCTTCGGAAAGCTCCTCCTGGGCTCCGACCACCGCACCGGTGATCGTGCGGATCTCCTCGCGCACCGACTCGCCGAGGCGCATGGAGCCGCGATCGATCATCTCGTGCCGCGCCTCGATGGACAGCCGCGGCCACCACTCGTGAATAGGGGGAAGTGTCATCATGGTTCCTCTCTGGTGGGGCGGCAAGCCCCTGGACATCATCGGAGCGCGCGCACGACACTGATGTCATGACATCCGATCGCACTGCGTCACAGGATCCTCGGCGAGACGACCGCGCGGACGGGCGCGACGAGACGCCGAACGAACGCGCCGACCGCAATTGGGACGAACTGCTGCAGGAGCTGCGCGTCATGCAGACGGGCACCCAGATCCTCACCGGCTTCCTCCTCGCCGTCGCGTTCCAGCCGAGGTTCACGGACATGGACGAAGTGCAGCGGGATCTGTACGTCGTGCTGGTGGCGCTGGCCGCTGTCGCCACGATCCTGGCCCTCACTCCCGTCGGCATGCATCGCGCGTTGTTCGGCCGGCAGCGCAAGCCTGAACTCGTCCGCGTCGCCTCGCGCATCGTGAAGATCGACCTCGTCGTGATCGGAGCCTTGACCATCGGCGTCACAACGCTGATCATCGATTTCACGGTCCACCGAACGGCCGGGATCATCGCGCTGATCGCCGCCGTCGTCGGGGTGCTCGGACTCTGGATCGCGCTGCCGCGCATCGTCCGGCGGGTGCTGGGCGCACACAAGATCGAGTCCTGACATCGCGCACCCGTCATAGGACTTCCTCAGCGCTTCGCCGGGGTCCGGTTCTCCGCACTCACCATCCACGCGAACTGCTCGAGCCGTTCGATCACCGCGTGCAGGATGTCCGCAGAGGTCGGATCCTCCTCGTCCACCGCGTCGTGCACCCGGCGCATCGTGGCGACGGTGGCCTCGAGGCGCGCGGTGACGAGATCGACGGTGTCCGCGGTCGACACCTCGCCGGCGGGGAACTCCTGAAGCGACGTCGTCGACGCGATCGTGTCGCTGCGTCCGTCCGGCACAGCGTGAAGTGCGCGCATCCGTTCGGCGACGGTGTCGCTGAACGCCCGCGCGTCCGCGATGATCTCGTCGAGCTGTCGATGCATGTCGCGGAAGTTGCGACCCACGACGTTCCAGTGCGCCTGCTTGCCCTGGAGCGCGAGCTCGAGCAGATCGACGAGAACGCTCTGGAGATTCGCGGCGAGTTCAGGCGACGCGGTGAAGCCCTTCTCCGCGTTCTGCCGCCGCGTGGTCTTCGATCCCTTGTCGGTGGTCTTGGTGGGTTTGGTGCTTTCGGCCATGGTCTGCTTCCTCCTGTCCTGGACGCTATGCGGCGGCGGAACGAGGACCGAGGGGCTTGACAGGAGAGCGCGAAGAACAGAAGGTGGCGTCCGGAAGGAGACCCGATGGACCAGAGCGAACCGCACACCGTGCACGGAGAACCGCAGACCGAGTCGCCGATCGAGATCAACGAGATCAGCCCCGAGGACGCGGGCGAGGTCCTCACCCTGCAGCGCGCCGCCTTCGTCTCGGAGGCGATCATCTACGGCAGCCCGGACATACCCCCTTTGACGCAGACGCTGGAAGAGCTCGAGGCGGAGCTTCGCGCCGGGGCGGGACTCACGGCGCGGATCGGCTGCAGGCTGGTCGGCGCGATCCGCTATCAGCAGGACGGCGACATGCTGCTCATCGGGAGGATCGCGATCGCACCCGACATGCAGGGAGAAGGAATCGGAACGGCGCTCCTCGAAGCCGCTGAAGCGGCGTCGACGGCGAGTGTCTCCGAGCTGTTCACGGGAAGCCTGAGCACGGCGAACATCCGCCTCTACGAGAGCTGCGGCTACCGGGAAAGCGACCGGGTGGCGGACGGCGACGGAACCGAACAGGTGTTCCTGCGCAAGCCCCTGCGCCACATGTGAGGTCCCTCCGAATTCGGCGGTTCAGGTTGAATCCGCTCCGCCGGTGGGGAATCGTGGCCCGGACATGTCGCGACCGCGCCGTGTACGCAACCGTAAGGAGAGACCAGTGCTCACCCTCACCGACAACGCCACAGCCATCGTCACGACCCTCGTCAGCCGCCAGAGCGACACCGCTGAGGCAGGGCTCCGCATCCACTCGACCGCCACCGAGACGCCGGAGGGCGGCACGCGCCTCGCCGTGGTCGTCACGCCGCATCCCGAACCCGACGATCAGGTCGTCGAGGTCTCCGGGACCCGCCTCTTCCTCGAAGATGCCGCTGCCGTCGCACTGGATGACAAGGTGCTCGACGCCGGCGTCGACGACGAGGGCGCTGTCTCGTTCGCAGTATTGCCTCAGGCGATCTGACCGCTCGACCCGGATGCCGCGACCCGATCGGGTCGCGGCATCCGTGCGTTTCGCCGTCAGCCGAGTCCGGTGACGAGGTTGATGATGGTGGCCAGGATGACGGTGCCGAAGAGATAGGCGAGCGCCGTCTGCGCGATGACGACTCGGCGGATGGCATTGGTGGTGACGTTGGTGTCCGCGACTTGATAGGTCATGCCGAGACCCAGCGAGAAGTAGACGAAATCGGTGTACTGCGGCGTCTCCTCCTGGTTGAAGTCGATACCGCCGCGCGGGTCGGCGTAGTACATCCGCGCGTAGCGCAGCACGTAGTCGACCTGGATGAGCAGCCAGGAGGTCGCAACGCTCACGACCGCGATCCCCGCCAGAACATACTCCCCGATGCCGGGTTCGTGCTGGGCCTGCACGATCACGCTGAGCACGGCCGCCAGGCTCACCAGGCTGCCGACGATCGAGATCAGCCGGGCCGCCCGACGACCGGGTGCCTCGATCGTCGCGTGGTCGTGCGTCTCGGTCGGTCCCATGGGCCAGACGAGGCACAGCACCCAGACCACGTTGACGAGCGCGAAGGTGCCCCAACCGGCCAGTACGCCGGCCGCCGGCCCCAGCGGAAACGCGGTGGCGACTCCCACGCCTGCCCCGATGACGAGGGAGGCGATCGCGCGCAGGCGCACGATGCTGCGGACGGTGAGTGCGGTCATCCTTGGATGCTATCCGTCCTCGGTCGTGCAGACCGGAGAGTACTGGCGCTGCGCCGACCGCGTCTTGCAGGTCTCGGCGTCGACGTCAACCCTCGGGTGCATCCGGACGAACGGAGATAGTCTGCGGGGTCGAGGGAACTGGAACCCGCCAGGAACCCGAAAGGAAGTGCCGATGCCCGCGGCCCCGGAGACCCGAACCGCTGAGCTGCTCGACGGCCGATATCAACTGGGGGAATGCATCGGCCAGGGCGGAGCGGCGCGCGTGTACCGCGCCGACGACGTGCTGCTCGGCCGCACGGTCGCCGTCAAGATGATGCAGGCCGACGCGGAGGCGCTGTCCGCTCCGGCCCGGGTACGCAATGAGATCGCAGTACTCGCATCGCTCACTCATCCCTCGCTCGTGGAGCTCTACGACGCCCACGTCATGCCGGGGCATGCGTGCTACCTGGTGATGGAGTTCATCGACGGACCGACCCTCGCCGGACGTCTGCGCGAGGGCTCTCTGTCGCCGTCTGAGACGACGGCGCTCGGCCGCGACCTGGCCTCGGCACTGCACACGGTTCATGCAGCGGGCGTCGTGCACCGCGACATCAAACCGGCGAACGTGCTGCTCGCCCCCGCGGTCGTTCCCGGAGCGGATTTCCGCGCGAAGCTCGCCGACTTCGGTGTGGCCTTCCTGCTCGACACCACCCGCGTGACCAACCCCGGGACGATCGTCGGCACGGCCGCCTACCTGCCGCCGGAGCAGATCCGCGGCGAGGCTGCCACACCGCCCGGCGACATCTACGCCCTCGGGCTGGTGCTCCTCGAGGCCATCACCGGCGAGCGGGCCTTCCCGCAGGCCACCGGCGTGGGCGCGGTGATGGCGCGACTGTTCGACTCGCCGCGGATCCCCGAGTGGCTCGGTCCCGAGTGGTCCGGACTTCTGACCCGGATGACGGCAACGGAACCGGAGCTGCGGCCAACGGCTCTGGATGTCGCGACGACGCTGACGGGCCTGCCTGGGCCCACGCGACCCGCTTCCGCGGTGCCGGACGGCGTCGCCTTCTCGAATGAGCCGCTCGAGGCGACGAAACTGCTCCCCGTCCAGACCGAGGCAACGAACGCGCCTGCGACGACGCCACCCGACCGCCCCCGCGCGACGCTGATCAAGGTCATCGGCGCTGCGACAGTGGCGATGCTCTGCATCCTGGGCGCGATCTGGACGGCGGAAGCCGGGGCCGGTTCGGCGACCGCCCCTCGGCAATCCGGCACCGTCTTCGAGCGTACGGTTGCGCCCGCACCCGCTACGGACGACGGCACTCCCGGCGAACAGGTGAGCGTCGTACCCGATCCGGAGGCCGACAAGCAGCAGAAGGCCGAGGAGAAGGCGCGCAAGGACGCTGAGGATGCCCAGCGGGCCGAGGAGAAGGCGCGCGAGAAGGCGGAGAAGGACAAGGAGAAGGAGGGCAAGGGCGGCTGAGGTCAGGCGTCCGGTTCCATCGCCAGTCCCGCCAGCGTGTGACCCGCACCCTCGTAGATGTTGAGGACGCCGTTGACGCCCTTGGCCGCGAGGTGCTCGACCTGATCGGGATGCTGCGCCACGGCGACGACCCGGCCGTCGAAGCCGGCTTCGTGGAGCCGCTCGAGCGCGAACGTGTTCGACCCGTGGAAGGCCATCGCCAGCACCACGGTCTTCACGAAGCGGCCGGAGACGAGCCTGCTCCAGAATTCCAGGTCGGTCGCATCTCCCTCGAGCACGTTGAGGCCGTCGGCTTCCAGCCGGGAGATGACGGCGTGATCGTTGTCGATTCCCAGTACCCTCAGCCCGCCCTCGTTCACGAGCCGCTCGTAGGCTGCGCGCCCCACGCGCCCCATGCCGAGCACGACGACATCGGATCCGCTGGTGTCGATCGGCCGATCAGAGGGCCGGAGCTTCGAGATCTGCTGAGCGGGCAACCATGTCAGCGCGGTGATGAGGCGCAGTCCGTGGGCGTTGGCG
Organism: Microbacterium aurantiacum; assembly: GCF_002872075.1. GTDB lineage: Bacteria > Actinomycetota > Actinomycetes > Actinomycetales > Microbacteriaceae > Microbacterium > Microbacterium aurantiacum_A. Next base: position 103,669 of record NZ_PGGU01000006.1, read on the forward strand.
ACCGACGAGACCACCATGCTGAGAGCGACCGCGATCGCGACCACCGTCAGCCAGCGCTCGGTGAGCAGCGCGGATGAGACGCCGAACGCGGCGACGATGATCGAGAACTCGGAGAAGTTGCTGAGCACGAGACCGGTCCTGATGGCGGTACGGTTGCGCAGGCCGAAGAGGCGTCCGAGCCACACGTAGCCGATGAACGTCAGCGGCAGCAGGACCACGCACAGCGCCAGGGCGAGTCCGGCATCCGCCCAGGTCGGCGACGCACCCATGCCGATCAGGAGGAAGAAGCCGATCAGGAACAGCTCCTTCACGCTGAACAGCGCCTTCGACATCTCGATGGCTCGCGGATGCATGGCGAACAGCAGTCCCATCACCAGCGCGCCCAGATCGCCCTTGATCCCGACCGCCTCGAAGGCGAAGTAGCCCGGTCCGAGCGCCATCACCACCCCGAAGAGCACCAGCAACTCACCATGCCCGATGAGAGTCAGCAGTCTCCGCATGAGCCATGCCAGCGGGAACACGAGGAGGAGGACCAACGCCCAGGGGCCCGGTGGATCATCGGCGTTCACGGTGATGAACACCACCGCCGCGACGTCCTGGATGACGAGGATCGCGATGGCGGTCTGCCCGTAGAGCGAGCCGTCGTCGGAGCGGTCCTCGAGCACCTTGACGCAGAGCACTGTGGATGAGAACGAGAGTGCGAACCCGACCAGCGCCAGTGTCCGCCAGCCGTCCACGGAGGTGAATCCGATCACGCCGGCGAGGCCGACCGTTCCGGCGCCGACGAGCACGCTGAGCACCATGTGGATGACCGTGGTGCCGTATGCCTCCGGGCGGAGCAGGGCGCGGGTGTCGAACTTCAGGCCGATCGTGAACAGCAGGAGGACGACGCCGATCTCCGCGATCCGGTCGAGGCCGACGAAGGGCGCGACGTTCGCCGCGCCGAGCACGAAACCTGCGGTCAGGAATCCGACCAGTGCCGGAACGCGCAGCAGATGCGCGATCGTGCCGAACGCGGCGGCGACGATCAGAGTCAGCGCGATGACGTCCATGGCACCTCGTCCCATCCCGTGGTGCAAACTCTACCGATCAGCGAGCGCCCGGCCCCCGGAAATCCCGAATCGCCTCACGCACCGTGACGGGTCAGAGCTCTGTCACGCGGCCGGCTTCCACACGCCACCGCCGATCGGTCCGCACCGTGGCGAGCATCCGTCGATCGTGAGTCACCAGCAGCAGCGTTCCCTCGTACGACTCGAGCGCCTGCTCGAGCTGCTCGATGGCCGCCAGGTCCAGGTGATTCGTCGGCTCGTCGAGCACCAGCAGGTTGGTTCCGCGGGCCTGCAGCAGGGCGAGGCCCGCGCGAGTGCGTTCGCCGGGAGACAGCTCATCGACGGGACGGTTCACGTGATCGGCCTTGAGTCCGAACTTGGCCAGCAGGGTGCGCACCTCACCTGTCGCCATCTCGGGGACCAGCGCTTCGAACGCAGTCGCGAGCGGCTGGGAGCCGGCGAGCTGCGAGCGCGCCTGGTCGATCTCGCCGATCCGCACGCTCGCGCCGAGACTCGCGGTTCCCTCATGGGGGTGCTGCTGCGCGAGCAGCGCACGCAGGAGCGTCGACTTGCCTGCGCCATTGGGGCCGGTGATTCCGATGCGCTCGCCCGCGTTCACCTGCAGAGACACGGGACCGAGGGTGAACGAGCCCTGCCGGAAGACTGCGGAGCTGAGCGTCGAGACGACGGAACTCGAGCGCGGAGCCGATGCGATGGTGAACTCGAGCTGCCATTCCTTGCGCGGTTCGTCGACTTCTTCGAGCCTCGCGATCCGGCTCTCCATCTGCCGCACCTTCTGCGCCTGCTTCTCACTGGACTCGGTCGAGGCCTTGCGCCTGATCTTGTCGTTGTCCGGAGCCTTCTTCATCGCGTTTCGCACGCCCTGGCTCGACCATTCGCGCTGGGTTCTGGCCCGACCGATCAGATCGGCCTTCTTCTCGGCGAACTCGTCGTACTTCTCACGCTGGTGACGGCGCACGGTCTCGCGCTCCTCCAGGTAGGCGTCGTACCCGCCCCCGAACACGCGGTTCGATCCCTGAGCGAGGTCGAGCTCCAGCACGCGGGTGATGCAGCGCGCGAGGAACTCACGATCATGGCTGACCAGCACCACTCCGCCGCGGAGCCCGCGGACGAACGCCTCCAGCCGTTCGAGGCCGTCGAGGTCGAGGTCGTTGGTGGGCTCATCCAGGAGCACGATGTCGAAGCGTGACAGGAGAAGCGCCGCGAGCCCGACGCGCGCCGCCTGGCCACCGGAGAGGGAGGTCATCAGAACCTGGTCGGCGTCTCCGAGCTCGAGGCCGAGATCCGCGAGCACGGACGGCAGTCGATCTTCCAGGTCGGCCGCGCCGCTGGCGAGCCAGCGATCCAGGGCCGTCGAGTAGGCGTCGGCGGGGTCGACGCCGGGAGCAGCAAGCGACGGGTCGCCGAGCGCGATCGCGGCCGCATCCATGTCCGTGGTCGCCGCGGCGCAACCGGTACGACGGGCGATGTACCCCGCGACCGTCTCACCGACGAGCCGCTCGTGCTCCTGGGGCAGCCATCCGACGAACGCATCTGCGGGAGCCAGGACGACCGTGCCCGCCTGCGGCTCGTCGATGCCCGCAAGCAGACGGAGCAGTGTGGACTTGCCAGCGCCGTTCGCGCCGACCACCCCGACGACGTCGCCGGGCGCGACGGTGAGGTCGAGCGAATCGAAGAGGGTGCGATGGCCGTGCCCCCCAGCCAGGCTCTGGGCCACGAGTGTTGCGGTCATGAGTCAATCCTGTCATCGCGATGGGCAGTGGGCTGCCGAAGCGAAGACCAGCGGATAGTGTGATCGTCTCCGTCTGCGGGACCACCTCACCCGGCCGCTATGAGAACGGAACCGCAGAGCCCTCGTCCGTCAGCCGGAGTGACGGCTGTGGTCTTCGAGATCGGGCTTCGCCCGGAGGACGTCGGCGATCTCCTCCTCCGGGCGCGGCGCGATGGTCTCGTCTGTTTCGAGCTCCGGGACGGACGGCTCGCCCGGTCCGGGGATGTGCTCGTTGTGATCAGACACGGCGAACCCTTTCGATCGACGACACGCTCAGCGTACGCCGATACCGCAGGGTCAGCCCCGTTCGACAGGCAGCCAGAGCTCGCAGGTGGCGTGCGTTCCGGTGAACTCGAGATAGCGGACGATCGAGGGGCCCGGGCGCAATCGCCACGGATTGGACGGGAACCACTCGGTCGCCGTCGCCGCCCACAGTCGCTGCAGAGTCTCCGGGAACGGGCCGCTCGAGGAGAACACCGCCCAGGTGCCCGCCTCGAGGCTGATGACATCGAGGTCGGCCGGCGGTGTGGTGTTCGCATCGAGCGCGACACCGTGGAGATAGGTCAGCAACGATCCTTCCGGAGCATCCGGCTCGATCTCTGCGGTGACCGCCAGGATGCCGGCGGGATCGGTGTCGCTGAGCGCCTTGAGGCGCACATGCTCTTCCGGTGCGATCGAGGCGATGTGTTCCTGAATGTGCGGATTGACTCCCTCATGGATGAGGGGGACCTGCGTGGCGTGTCCGGCGAGGATGAACTCGGGCCGGGTGGCGATGGTGACATCCATCGGTGTGCTCCCTTCGACGCTCAGACGGAATCTGAGCGTGGGTTGTGTGCTGAGCGGACCACCATGTCGACGTACCTCTGCCGGGCCGGTGCCGTGCACAGCGCGGAACGCTCGCCCGAAGGCCTCGACCGATCCGTAGCCGTAGCGCACAGCGATCGTGAGCAGATCCGGAGCGCCGGTGGCGAGGTCGGCGCCGGCGAGAGTCATCCGCCGGCGACGCACGTACTCCGACAGCGGCATCTGAGCCAGCGCCGAGAACATCCGGCGCAGGTGGTACTCGGTCGTCGCGTGGTCGCGGGCGAATGCCGCGACGTCGATCTCTTCACCGGAGCTTCGCTCGACGAGGTCGACCAGGGCGTTGAGTGTACCGATCATGGGGTCCTCCTTTCAGACTCAAGCATCCGCGATCCGGCGGGACGCGCACCCGACAATCCTGGTCGCATCCGATCGATCCTTCCAGGGATGCTGGCGCCGACGTCGCCGAGGCAACACGCGTACGCTGGAGACTGCCGCGACTCGTGCGGGAAAGGACTGCTCCCCCGTGAAGATCACCCAACTCCGGCATTTCGTCGCCGTCGCCGAGAAGCTGCACTTCCCCCGCGCGGCGGAATCCCTCGATGTCTCGCTGGCCGCTCTGTACTCGTCTATCGAGAGGCTCGAAGAAGAGGTCGGGCATCCGCTGTTCACACGCGGAGGCGAAACCCGCCTGACCAAAGCCGGGACCCTGCTGCTTCCCGAGGCGCGAGATCGGATCGCCGAGGCGCCGGCACCCGGCCCGAAGACGGTCGCGCCGGCGGGCGGCAAGGCCAAAGCCTCCAAGGGGAAAGGCCGTACTCCAGCCGTGAAGGGTCAGCCCAAGCCGTACAAGAAACGGCAGGGGCGCTGAGCCGAGGAGGTCAGTCCCAGTCGAGGTACTCCTCGATGATGACCGCAGTCTCGATCGGATCGGTCATCGGGAACAGGTGATCCCCCGCGATGGACTTGATGCTGGCGCGCTCGGGAGCGGTCGCCTGCAGCCGCTCACCGTTCGCCGGGGGTGTGATCGCGTCATCCGTGCCCTGGACGATGAGCACCGGAATGGCCGGCGCGACGGGGATGTCGGCTTCCTCGACGCCGAGCAGGAGCAGGCCGTTCACGCGATCCGCGTGCGCCGCGGCGAGCGCGCGCGCCACGGTCCCGCCGAATCCGTGTCCGCCGATCCAGGTGTCCTCGATGCCGACGTGATCGATGACCGCGATCGCATCCTCGACCCGCTCGTCGAACGAGACGTCGCCCGCCCCGCCACGGTGGCCGACCCGCAGCACGTGAAAGCCGGCCTCCTCCGCGAGGTAGTGACCGACGACACCGAGCACGTCTGCCGCAAGGCCGTGCTCCTGGATCAGCACGAGCTTGACGGGGCCGTCGCCTTCATCGACGAACGGAATCGCGCGGCCGTCGGGCTCGAAGATCTGGGTGTCGGTCATCGTCGTCGTACTCCTTGCGCGGGGTCTGGGGCGGAACAAGCCGAATTCAAGCGTAGTCGCACGGTCTGTGACGACTCTCCAGCTGTCCTGGGCGCAAAGGAAGGCCCCGACCAGCACGTTCAGCGTGGAGCGGAAGCAGCGCATCGATTGTCGGCTGCGTGTCGTTCCAGTCTCTGGCGGCGAAGACACGGTCGAGCTCGTCATCCAACGCCATGGCGGTCATGCCCACGGGCAGCGTGCGCGCCGTCTCCGGTCAAGAACGGGGAGTCATGACCTCGATGCGGTTTCCGAAGCCGTCACGGGCGTGGAAGCGGATGTACCCCTCGAACGAGTCGCGTTCCGCCCAGGAGAGTTCGTACCCTCCGCGCGCGACGCGCGCCGCGGTCGCTTCCAGCTCGTCGAGCGACGCGCAGACGAGGCCGGGGTGAGCCTTGTTTGCGGGAACGAACGGTTCATCGACGCCGAGGTGGATCTCGGCGACGACAACACCGTCGTCGGAAGCGCGGAACCAGCTGCCACCGCGACCGATCAGCGAGGGCGGTTTCGTGACCTCCTCGAGCCCGAGCGCCTCGCCGTAGAAGCGGCGTGCCTCGTCCTCCTGGCCGCGCGGCATTGAAACCTGAACATGATGGAGCCTCATCGCCTCTTCCAATCTATCTTGATATCAAGATACATTGAGCGGGTCTCCTATGGACTTCGGCAGCTCCACGGACGGGCGTTGTTCAGTCCAGACATTCTTCTGGACACCCGTCGGCACTGTCGGCTCACGCGCACTGCGCTTGGAACCAGCCGGCCAGGACTGGTCGGTGACGTCCGCGGCAGTACGCGCTTGTCTGGGCCTGACGAGGCGGGTGACCGGCGTCAGACAGCGGTGGGTTCCGGTTGGCAGCGCGGGCACAGCTGTGCGGATGCTCCTCCGAAAACCTGGTCGAGGATCGTCGTGCCGCACACCGGGCACGCTTCCCCGCCGCGTCCGTGCACGACCATCGCCTCGACCTTCGCCTGTTTGAGCCGGTCGGGCGGTAACCCGGCACGGTCCGCGACCGCGCCCCTCAGGACGTCGACGACGGCGTGGAACAGTCGCTCCCTCGCCTCCGCGTCGAGAGCGGCGGCGTGCACGGCGAGCGGCAACCGCGCGCGATGGAGAATCTCGTCGGAGTAGGCGTTGCCGATGCCCGCGATCGATGTCTGCTCCTGGAGCAGGGCCTTGATCTGCTTCCGCCGTGTGCCGAGTGCGCGCTCGAGGTCTTCGCGAGAGAAGTCCGGGGAGAGCGGATCCGGCCCGAGGGCGGCGATGCCGGCGAGGTCGGCAGGGGCATCCACGACTGACGCCGTGACGGCGAGGAAGTCACCCGCGTCGACGAGGCGCATAACGTCACCGCCGTCGAGCACGATCCTGGCGACCTCCGGTGCAGGTTGCTCACCAGCGGGGTCTCCGGCGGGGTGCCATCTGATCCAGCCGTTGCGGCCGAATCCGATCATCAGCCAGCCGGCGGTCGTTTCGAGTCCGACATGCTTGCCGAAACGCCGGATCCCGGTGATCCGGGCGCCGACGAGCGAGGCGGGCGGGCGATCACGCGTCTTGACGATGCGGAACTCGCCGATGTCGAGTGCCGCGATGACGCGACCCTCGATCCGCTCATCGAGGAATTCGACGAGCACCTGCACCTCCGGAGACTCGGGCATGCGGTTTGGCACTTCCTTTGAAAATTGCCCCCTAACCCGTATGGGTGAGAAGGGGGACTCCATGAACAACAAGAAGACAGCCGCAATCTACTGCCGTGTTGGCGTGTGCTGCAACTAACAAATCGCTCGTAGTGACCGCATATGCGGGCGCAAGAGAGGCCCACCCTCCGCGTATGGAAGATGGGCCTCTCAGCAACGCTCGAACTATTGGGCGGTCGAGGAGCGTGCCTTCCGCAGCGAGATAATTCGGCGGAAGACGAACGTGAAGACGGTCATCCCGATGATCACAGCGGCTGCGCACACTAGGAACTCATTAAGCCCAAGTGGCACACCGAGGGCAAGCAGGATGAGGAGCACTATCACATACGCCGCGCCAGCCAGCAGCGCCGACTTCAATACCTTTCGCGCGTTCATCTACGCCTCCTCAACCAGTCGCAGCCTGAATCCAACCGAACACCAGGGTAACCCCGACGGAGGTGATGATGCCACACGTCAGGCTGTTCTTGGCGCACCAGTCCTGAGTCGCCTGGTAGCCCTTTGCGACGTACGGCCAGATGCTCTCGCCGTTCGAAACGTAGAAAATCGTGGTGGGGCGCTGCATCGACGCGCTCCACTCGTACACGGCGTAAGCGCCCTTACAGTCCTTCGGATTCTTGCTGCCCCAGTTAGTTGACCCGCACACTTGCCATCGCTGAGGAGCGCTTGAAGCAGCCGCAGCGGCCCTAACTTCCGGTGGCACCTGGACAGACAAAGTGCTGACCGACCTGCTCGCCGCGACAGGCGACGTAGATGCGGATGCGGGGACGGAAAGTCCGACGGTGATGAGTAGTGCGAGCACTATGCCCACAATGCTGTGCCGTGTTTTGCGCATGCTATCTCCATTCAGTCGTCGAGCACCCCGAGTGGTCTGCTCGACAGCAGCGACGTTATCTGCACTCGGTGCAACTTGTCTGTCGTCACTTCGGGTGACAGACAAAAGTTCAGCCCGGGCGGTAGACATACGTACACAAGCCACCACGTGTTGCGTCTTACGCCGTGGCGAATCGTCCGAGGCTCGGCGCGTTATGATGCCCTATCTACTGCTGGAGGACTCGGGCGGGCGCCCATCTTTGCGCCAGGCTCGGACATCCGCACCCGGATTCCGCAGCGATGCAAGTTGTAGCGGACCTTTATCATGTCGTCGTCGTACACCTCGCCGCTACAGGCCAGCGCTAGCGCGGGGGCGACGTCCAAGCGCGTTCCAGACGCCAACTCGGCTGTAGACAGCTTCGAGCAGTCCCCACTCGATGCGCCCGCGACCGGCGATACTCAGATCCCGGGCCGACACAGCCGATAGGGGGCCTATACGTTGCCGACGTACCTCGAACGTGCAGAGGCCTGAACTACCCGATACGCCTGATAGACATTCGACCGAATTCCACCGTTATTGGAGGCAACGGCACTCGCTCGGTCGCGCTCAGAGTAGAAGGACCGCCAAAGCGGCGCAAAAAGCGGGCGATCATTCTCCCATTCCCCCGAAAGCAATCCTGCGTCGAGCCAACCACCAATGACGGCGTCAAGCGTCGCTTGATTGAATGCGCGAACAGCTGCCGCGACTACAGCTATTATCTCGTAAACCGCTTTCGAAGAATCGGGATACAACCAAGCGCCGACTGGGACACCTAGCTTCTCAGCATTGAGGTTCGTAACGTGCCCACCGGTGTGAATAGCGACGTGTCGCACCTGGCACACCGTCTCATAGTCCTGCAAGACACGCTTCAGGTCGATCGGTAGCGCCTTAACGCCTACGACTTGCTTGAGCCAGCCGCTAACAGTCGACATACTTGCAAAGCTCGAAAGCGAGAGAATATCGCGCATAGCCTCAGCACGCGAGCCTTTAGACACATACTCGAGGCGCGTTTCCAGAGACCCAGTTCTTTGAGCCGCTAAGGGGCACACATCAATTACCTCGACGAACATAGATCTGAAGTAATCATCCGCCACAGCAACCGCTGAGGCGCTGAGGGCTAGCCCGTACTGGCTGCTCCACACGGGCTGAGCCATAGCAACGAGCTGAGTCAGCGCTACCAGGGAGTCAAGAGCCCGATCGATGGCAGATAACTCTCGATCATGCCTTTCTGAACGCGCGATTGCAGCCAAACCAACAGCGAGACTTGCTGAAGTTGTACCTGGCAAACATACCGTCACTGACGCGTGTGGCATTACAAGGTCACGAATTCTTCCGCGCGGGCCCGAATCCGAGCTGACCACGTACTTCCAATGCTTGGCACTGCTCGTAGTTTCGCGCCACTATCGTCGAGGAGGATGTCCTGAACCGTCCGAATGTTAGTGTGCTCGACAATCCGATCATGTTTTACCTTCGTCAACCGCAGTCGCTCAATTGGTGATTCGAGCAACTCACGATATACCGATTGCTCTTGAAGCGCGGTTCCGCACTTATAGCAGAAAACTGCATCGTCTGAAATGCGCTGACTTCCACATCGCGGACAAGGAGCAAGGTTGAGCCGGCATCGCTCCCGTTGGCTTTCGTCTAGAATTCCATCTGGCTGTCGCCGGACGAAGTCGTCAGCGCTTTGACGTCGCAACGCCACGAGATAATCATCCGCGGACGGACTCTGTCCCAAACTGAGGGCGTTCTCCGCTATTAATAGGGACGTATGAATTTGAACCTTCTCGTAGCGGAGCGTCCCTCGCGACACCGGGCCTATTCGCCGCACAATACCGGCGTACTCAAGGAGGGAAACCACTTGACCTAGATCTGCGTCCCACGGGAGAGACACGGCCACCCCGACGTTCTTAGCCCCCTTACCTGCACGCTCCCGGTTAGTGGCGCGAATGGCGTCAATCATGCTCGACTGCGAATCTTGTCCAACTTCCACAAAGTTCTTGTAGCGAGGTAGTTTTCGGGAGATTTCATCAAACAGAGATCTCGCAAGAACAGCGTTCGCTTGAACCGCGTTGCGAACCTCACGCAGAGTTACGGGAGCTGACGGCGAACGAGTCGTCCCTGATTCATCAATATCGCCGATGAGGTCTGAAAGAATAGTAAGAAAGTTTCGCGGCAATCCGAATGAAGCGTGCGCTGCGATATCGATTAGGTCCGGCTTCATGAGCCCCCTATGAGTCTCGGGCACTCGCGCCTCAAATATTGCCCGCATCGTCTTGAGGTAGTCAGCCGAGTCGGGCCGGGTCCAAATCTCTATCTCTTCGGCTTCGTGACCCACATTGAAGAACGGGCTATATGCGGTGACGCCTGGATAGATGGCCGCCTTGCATGCGACAGTTCGAGAGCGTAGCGCTCGAAACACCTCGAAGAACTCCCGTTGTTGCTGTTGCATGAACGCGTGCGCAGCATCGTCCATTAAAAGCACTGCTCGCGTTCGGCCAGTTTCCTGACACCAACCCTCAATCATCTCCAGCAGTTCCGCAGGGGAAATGCGCGGGGGCAAGCTCTTGGGCTCAATACCAATCGACGTTTGTAGTTGCCGGATGTATTTCTTCCCTGCTTCCGCCGAGATCTTGAGGCTTGACGGCGCGCTCGCGCCAAGCCCCTCAGCCAGGGCAAGCACGATCTTGTAAATGAGCCACTGCCGGAAGTGTTCGAGTGCCTGCTCTGACCTGAGCATCAGGGGTTCGAGGGCGAGGTGCTGTGAGTAGTTGATGTACGCGACAGCAACCGTCTTCTTGGTCTGCAGTTGATAGTAGGCGCGCCTAAGATAGTTGGACTTGCCCGACCCTCTGGGGCCCTTCAACAGCTTCGGCCCTGGACCCATGAGTCGTCGCAGCACCGACTCGTCCCCGGGTACTTCCGCCGTGAGTCGCTCGAGATCCGCCTCTGCTAGGTCCTCGGCCCGGAGCGTGAAGAGAGCTTCGAGTTCGTATCCGTCATCCGCGAGGCGCACCATGGTCCCAATGTAGTAGTTGGATTGGTGCATCCGGCCTCAGCGTCGCCAAACTTGTGGCAAGACGCCAGTGGTCACCCGCTACGTGTTAGGGGCGCCGCACCAAGCGTCTCGTGGCCTTGCTATAGCTCACTACGCCAAGGATCCTAGGCTTCTGAATCAACGGCCATGGCCGCTGTTGCAAGCACAGCATTCAAGAATCGAGCGCGACAGCGTAAAGCAGAACGGTGACGGGTTCCGTGGTCTTACTTGACCCAGCGGTCCCGGCAGTGATCCGCCGTGAAGCCTCGCCGATGAGGCGAGTAGCGCGTCAGTTGTTGAAGCGGAACTCCACAACGTCGCCGTCCTGCATGACGTAGTCCTTGCCCTCGAGGCGCGCCTTGCCCTTGGAGCGTGCCTCGACGACGGAGCCGGTCTCGACGAGATCATCGAAGGAGATGACCTCCGCCTTGATGAAGCCCTTCTCGAAATCGGTGTGGATGACGCCCGCGGCCTGCGGTGCCTTCCAGCCCTTGCTGATCGTCCAGGCGCGAGCCTCCTTCGGACCGGCGGTCAGGTACGTCTGCAGTCCCAGCGTGTCGAAGCCGATGCGGGCGAGCTGGTCGAGACCGGATTCGTCCTGGCCAGTCGAGGCCAGCAGCTCGGCGGCATCCTCGGGGTCGAGGTCGATCAGCTCGGACTCGATCTTCGCGTCGAGGAAGATCGCCTTGGCCGGGGCCACCAGTTCGGCGAGCTGCGCCTTGCGGTCGGCATCCGTCAGCACTGCCTCGTCCACGTTGAAGACGAAGATGACGGGCTTGGAGGTGAGCAGCCCGAGTTCGCGGATCGGGGCGAGATCGAGACCGGAGACGGAGAGCAGGATGCCGCGCTCCAGCGCGTCCTTGGCGGCGACGGCCGTCTCGAGCACGATCGGCTCGATCTTCTTGCCGCGAACTTCCTTCTCGTAGCGCGAGATCGCCCGGTCCACCGTCTCGAGGTCGGCCAGCATGAGCTCGGCGTTGATCGTCTCCATGTCGGATGCCGGGTTCACCGCGCCATCGACGTGCACGACGTCGTCGTCTGCGAAGCCGCGGACGACCTGCGCGATCGCGTCGGCCTCACGGATGTTCGCGAGGAACTTGTTCCCGAGCCCCTCCCCCTCGCTCGCACCGCGGACGATGCCGGCGATGTCGACGAACGACACCGCCGCAGGCAGGATCCGCTCGCTGCCGAAGATCTCGGCGAGCTTGTCGAGCCGCGGGTCGGGCAGGTTCACCACGCCGACGTTGGGTTCGATCGTCGCGAACGGGTAGTTCGCCGCGAGCACATCGTTCTTGGTGAGTGCGTTGAAGAGGGTGGACTTGCCGACATTGGGCAGGCCGACGATTCCGATAGTGAGAGCCACGGGGTACGAGTCTACCTGGCGCAGGTGTCCGCCCCGCCGGGGCGGACACGGCGGCGGATGCTGCGGTCGAGGCGGCCGAGGACAGGAGAATGCCGGATGCTGTGACTCAGCCGCGTACCGCGCGGAACGCGGTCGTCACGTATGGCAGGTCGATCGTGCCGTCGCCGAGGCCGAGTTCGTCGAACAGCTCGTCCATCTCCCGTTTGATCTGTGCGCGTTCCTCGTCCGGAGCAGTGATGAGGTAGCTGCGCGAGAACGCCATCTGGTGGAGCTGGGTCCTGGTCATCGATCGGTTCCACTCCCAGCGCCTCTCCTGGGTCTCGCCGAACGGCTCAGCGACCTGAGGACCTGTCGGCCCGTTCACCATGTTCTCCGCGGGGCTGCTGTGCATGATCTCCGTCAGCCGGCGCACCCACTCCTCGCGCTCGTCGCGGATGTTCCAGACGAGGCCGAGCACACCGCCGGGGCGAACGACCCGACCGATCTCGAGTGATGCCACGACCGGGTCCACCCAGTGCCAGGCCTGCCCCAGCACGACCGCATCGACGCTCGCGTCCGGCAGAGGCAGCCGCTCGGCGGTTCCGGCGAATGTCGGCACACCGGGCACTCTTTCCCGCAGAGTGGCGAGCATGGCAGGGTCCGGGTCGATCGCGACGACCTCGGCGCCGGGCGCCTGCGCGAGCACTCGCGTGAGCTTGCCGGTGCCCGCGCCCACGTCGGCGATCCGGCGCGCGCCGTCCGGCAGCCGCTCCAGCATCCAGGAGACCGCCTCGAACGGATACTCCGGTCGTCCGGCCTCATAGTTGTATGCTTCCGCGCCGAAGGATGTCGCTCGCTCGCCTGCCATGTCGCCAGCCTACGGCGAGTCTGCGCCGTGCCCCCGAAGTCGCGGGAGAGAGTGGTGACGTGCCACTGGACTTCACCGCTATCGACTTCGAGACGGCGAATTCCAGCCCCGCCTCCGCCTGCTCCGTCGGACTCGTCCGCGTCCGCGACGGCCAGGTCGTCGCCACCGCCGGATGGCTGATCCAGCCGCCTGCCGGTCACGACGACTTCCAGGAGTGGAACGTGCGCATCCACGGCATCCGCCCCGAAGACGTGCGCACCGCCGCCACCTGGTCCGAGCAGTTCGACCGGCTCTGCTCCTTCGCCGGCGCCGATGTGCTCGTCGCCCACAACGCCGGATTCGACCTGAACGTCCTGCGCCGTGCGTCGGAGGCGACCGGCGAGGACTGCCCGCCGTACCGGTCGCTGTGCAGCCTGCAGGTCGCCCGCAAGATCTACGAACTCGACTCGTACCGACTGCCGGTCGCCGCAGCCGCCGCCGGGTTCGGGGACTTCTCGCATCATGATGCTCTCGCGGATGCCCGCGCCTGCGCACAGATCATCATCGACGCCTCCCGCCGAGCCGGAGCCGCGGATGTGTTCGCCCTGGCGAGTGCGCTCAGCCTGCGGATCACCGAACCGGCCGTCGCGGTGCCCGAGCGCGCGGTCGCCTGAGGCACCGGTCTCGCCGACGGCGTGCTCGGCGTGACCGACGACTCGCCGAGCGCACGACTTGTTGCCGACTGCACGGCTCGTTGACGCCCGCAGGCCGTGCACTCGGCGCGTTGCCGTGCACTCGGCGCGTTGCCGTGCACTCGGCGCGTTGCCGTGCACTCGGCGGGGCGCGCCGACGCCAGCGGCGCAATGTCCGAAGCCGGGCGCATCATGAACACATGGATGCTCCGCTGATCGTCGTTCTCACGGTCGCCGCCCTTGCGGCCGGCGCCGCGCTGGGCTGGTACCTGCGCGCCTCGCGCGGCGCCGCCGACCTCGCCCGCGCCCACGCCGAGCTCGCCGCCGCCCGTGACGATCGCGATCGTCAGTACGACCTCTACCGCGACGCCGTCGAGCATGCACGCACCGAGCAGCGCGCCGAGGCCCAGCGGGTGCAGCAGCAGAACGCGGTGCTCACCGCGCTCGCCCCGGTACGCGAATCGCTGCAGCAGATGCAGAGCAAGGTCACCGCCCTCGAGCACGAGCGGCACGCCCAGTTCGGCTCGCTGACGGAGCAGCTGCGCCGCGCACAGGAGTCCGACGAGGCGCTGCGGGCGACGACGGAGACACTCGCCGGAGCGCTGCGTTCGACGGCCACCCGCGGCGTCTGGGGCGAGACCCAGCTGCGGAGGGTCGTCGAAGCCGCCGGCCTCACCCGGCACGTCGACTTCGACCTGCAGTCGACGATCTCCTCCGATCGCGGCCAGGGACGCCCCGACATGGTCATCCGACTCGCCGGTGGCGCATCGATCGCGGTCGACGCGAAGGTCCCGCTCGACGCGTACCTGGAGGCATCGGCGCTCCCCGGCGGCGACGCGCATGAGGCACAGCGACGCGGGCACATGCAGAGGCACGTGAAAGCCGTGCGCGCCCACGTCGACGCGCTCGCCAAGAAGGCGTACTGGTCCGGCCTCGATGCGAGCCCGGAGTTCGTCATCTGCTTCCTGCCCAGCGAATCCCTGCTGGCGGCGGCCATCGACGAGGATCCGACGCTTCTCGACTACGCGTTCAGCAAGCGCGTCGCCCTCGCGTCGCCGGTGAATCTGTGGGCGGTGCTCAAGACCGTGGCGTACACCTGGACCCAGCAGGAAGTCTCCACCGAGGCCCGTGCGCTGCTGAATCTCGGCACGCAGCTCTACGATCGGCTCGGCACCCTCGCCGGTCACGCCGACGACCTACGACGGGCGCTCGAGCGCACCGTGGACAGTTACAACCGCTTCGCGGGTTCGCTCGAGAGCCGCGTCCTCGTGACAGCCCGGCAGTTCCCCGGTATCGACCCGTCGTCGCTGAGCGCGGCTCCACCGACGATCACCGGTTCGACGCGCCGCTTCGCCGCGACCGAGCTGGTCGAGGGCACCGAGCCGACTGCGCGCACCGGGCAGGACTCCGGCCAGGAGATCGAGGCTGCTCGGGATATCGAAGCCGAGGCACTGCGAGCAGACGTCGGCGAGGTCCGAGCGCGTCTGCACGCCGACGCCGCAGACGCCGTCGCTCCGGACGGGAACGGCGGTCACTGACCTTTCGGAGCAGACCGGCACCGGGCCGGTCTTCGAAGCCGGGTCAGGCGATTCCGGGGACTCCGCTGAGCAGAGCGATGACCAGGCCGCTGGACACGAGGAATGCGCCGATCATCCACCAGGCGCTGATCTCATGCCCTTCATCCCGGCGCACGCGGAACAGCACGTCGGTGCGACGCGCGGGATCGGGATGCGCCACGACGCTGGCGCGCGAGATCGCCTGCGCGGCGGCCTGAGAAGCGACCGTGTCGGCGTCAGCCGGGTTCACCCGGAGGATGCGACCGGTGTTCGTGGTCACGTGCATCACGGGAGCGGCTTTTCCGTCACGATCCTGCTGCGTTGTCATCTGCTTGCCCTCCTCTGCCTGCGGCGCTCGATGGCCCCGTCGACGGCGACAAACCCAGCCCCAATTGTGACACGAAGGGCTGGAAACCGAAGGATGCGGCGAGTCTCAGGCGGTACCGGGTCGGTAACGATGCATCGTGAGGGTCAGAGCCACTTCGAGACGAGGTGCTCCGATGCGATCCGGCGAAGAGTACCGGAGGCCCCGCGCAGCACGACGCTCTCGGTGTACAGGTACTCCCCCTCGCGGCGGACGCCGTCGACGAGCTGCCCGTCGGTGACGCCCGTTGCGACGAAGATGGTGTTGTTGCCGCGCACCAGATCGTCGGCCTCATAGACCTTGTCCATGTCGAGCCCCGCGTCGATGCCGCGCTGGCGCTCATCATCGTCGCGCGGCCAGAGCCGCCCCTGGATGTGGCCGCCGAGTGCCTTGATCGCGCAGGCCGTGACGATGCCCTCAGGGCTGCCGCCGACGCCGATGCACATGTCCGTGCGGGCGCCGTGGCGCGCTGCGTTGATGCCACCCGCGACGTCGCCGTCGCTCATCAGGCGCGTGCCGGCACCGGCATCCCGGATCTCCTGGATCAGCTTCTCGTGACGCGGACGGTTCAGCACCGAGACGACGATTTCGTCGACGGGCTTGCCGAGGGCTGCGGCAAGCTTGCGTATGTTCTCCCCGACGGGAAGGCGGATGTCGACGACCCCGACACCGGCCGGGCCGGTGACGAGCTTGTCCATGTAGAACACGCTCGAGGCATCCAGCATCGACCCCCGGTCCGAGACCGCGAGGACGGAGAGTGCGTTCTGACGACCGGCGGCGGTCAGCGAGGTGCCGTCGATCGGGTCGACCGCGATATCGCACTCCGGTCCGCGCCCAGTTCCGACGACCTCGCCGTTGAACAGCATCGGCGCGTTGTCCTTCTCGCCTTCGCCGATCACCACGCGACCCTGGAAGTCGACGGTGCCGAGGAAGGCGCGCATCGCATCCACAGCGGCCCCGTCGGCGGCCTCCTTGGCGCCGCGCCCGATGAAGGGGACGGCGCGGATCGCCGCAGCCTCCGTCGCCCTCACCAGTTCCAGCGCGAGATTGCGGTCAGGATGCAGGGGGCTCAGATCGGCCGTCAGACTCACCATGCGGTCAGCCTAGCTATCGCGCGGCTCGAATCGGCCTCGTTTCATCACCGAACGGACGAAGGAATGACGATTCTTAACGAGAGGGCATGCAGAGCGTCCCGGGCCCGTCACGCCGACGGCGTCGCTGCGCTCTCCCCGATAGAGTGACAGCTGTCCCGGCTTCCCCTACCGCAGGAGTTCTCATGCCCGTCGCCACCCCGGACCAGTACGCAGAAATGCTCGACCGCGCGAAGGCCGGCGGCTTCGCGTACCCCGCATTCAACGTCTCCAGCTCGCAGACGATCAACTCCGTCCTCCAGGGCCTCACCGAAGCCGGATCCGACGGCATCATCCAGGTCACCACGGGTGGCGCCGACTACTTCGCCGGCCACACCGTCAAGGCCCGCGCCACGGGTGCCCTCGCCTTCGCCCGCTACGCCACCGAGGTCGCGAAGAACTACCCGGTCACGGTCGCCCTGCACACCGACCACTGCCCGAAGGACGCCCTCGCCGGCTTCGTCGAGCCGCTCATCGCCGCCTCCGAAGAAGAGGTCAAGGCCGGCCGCAACCCGATCTTCCAGTCCCACATGTGGGACGGCTCGGCTGTTCCCCTCGCGGAGAACATCGAGATCGCGAAGGAGCTCCTCCCCCGCATGAAGGCGATCAACGCGATCCTCGAGGTCGAGATCGGCGTCGTCGGCGGCGAGGAGGACGGCGTGCAGCATGAGGGCTCGAACGAAGCGCTCTACACCACCTTCGCCGACGTCGACCAGGCCGTTCAGGCGCTGGGCCTCGGCGAGCAGGGCCGTTACATCGCCGCTCTCACGTTCGGCAACGTCCACGGCGTCTACAAGCCGGGCGGCGTGAAGCTGCGCCCCGAGCTCCTCGGTGAGATCCAGGCCGAGGTCGCCGCGAAGTACAGCACCGGCGCGAAGCCGCTTGACCTGGTCTTCCACGGCGGCAGCGGCTCGACCGACGAGGAGATCGCCCTCGCGGTCGCCAACGGCGTCATCAAGATGAACATCGACACCGACACGCAGTACGCGTACACCCGCGCGATCGCCGACTACATGTTCAAGAACTACGACGGCGTCCTGAAGGTCGACGGCGAGGTCGGCAACAAGAAGCTGTACGACCCGCGCGCCTGGGGCAAGGTCGCAGAATCCGCGATGGCCGCTCGCGTCGTCGAGTCCACGCGCCAGCTCGGCTCGTACGGCCAGTCCAAGAGCTGACCTTCACACCGACGAAAGACGGATGCCCCGGCCACTGCGGCCGGGGCATCCGTCGTCTGCTGGGGAGTGGGACTCACGGGCCCCGGTACACGTCGAGGATGCCGGGAGCGCCTTCGGGACGATGCAGCACCGTGATCTCGTCGCCGGCCTGCACCGTGCCGTTCTTGACGACCCGCAGGTACGGCCCGAGGCGCCGCGCCTCGGAGAAGCGCTTCACCCAGCCGCGCTCGTCATCGCCGCCGACTCAGCGGGCGAACGTCTGGCACGGCGTGCGGGGCATCGTGACCTCGACGATCGCGGTCGCGCCGATCCGCCACTGCTCGCCGATGAGCGCCCGGTTGACGTCGACGCCCTCGGTGCGAAGATTCTCGCCGAACCAGCCGGCGGGAAGGTCTCGCCCGAGCTCCGCCGACCAGTAGGCGGCATCCTCTTCCGCGTACGCGTACAGCGCTTTGTCCAGCCCGCCGTGATGCTTCCGATCCGCCTGCACGTCGGCGCGCACGCCGTAGGGCCCGATGCGGACGGGGCCGTCCACGGCGCGCTTGTCGATCGCGGTGGTTCCGACGGTGCCCGCATCCGGTCGGAGCTGATGCACCGCGCAGACCACGAGCAGGCGCGCCTTCGTCACGGCTTCGCCATCGACTCGACATAGGCCATGAAGGCCGGGTCGCCGAGCATCGGCACCATGATGCAGATCGACACCATGATCGTCGTCGCCACCGCTCCGACAACCGGAACCCACCAGGTGAGCTTGCCGCGCCGCAGTCGGCGCACGGACAGAAGCGCCGTGAGCGCCCAGCCCACGACGAGAACGACGACGGCGAAGGTGCCCCACAGTCTCCCCTGCGCGAAGTTCGTGAACTCTCCGTCGATGCCGAGGATCTTCATGGTCTCGTTCATCGCGGTGGGCAGGTCGAGGTACGAGACCGCGGTGACGATCACGTTGACGAGGCCGTAGGCGAGGAGTGCGATCGTGATGATCCTGTCCACCGGTCGCCGGCGCGCAGGGGCCGCGGCAGCCGGTGCGATCGGAGCGGCCGAGGGCATCGACGACTCGGCCGCGTCCTGACCGAGAGGTGGCAGCCCGGCAGCCCTCCGCTGCTCTTCAGGAGTTGCGAGTTCGCCGTATTGGGGCAGCTGTCCGGTCATCCGGCAATGCTAACCGCACCGGCCATGACCGGCTCCCAGCCGCTACGCGTCGGGGTTGCTGGCGCGTCCGCCGAGGGCCCGATCGTCGCGCTGCCCCGAGGCATCGTGGCGCAGCTCCTTCGGCAGCGAGAACATGAGGTCCTCCTCCGCGGTGCGCACCTCTTCGACGTCGTTGTACCCGGCGTCGCCGAGGGCTGCGAGCACCTCGCGCACGAGGACCTCGGGGACGGATGCTCCGCTGGTGACGCCGACGGTGGTAACGCCGTCGAGCCAGGACTGCTCCACTTCCTCCGCGTAGTCCACGCGATAGGCGGCTTTCGCGCCGTACTCGAGAGCGACCTCGACCAGGCGCACGCTGTTCGACGAGTTCGACGAACCGACGACGATGACGAGATCCGCGTTGGCCGCGACCTTCTTGATCGCCACCTGCCGGTTCTGCGTGGCGTAGCAGATGTCATCGGACGGCGGATTCTGCAGGTCCGGGAATCGCAGGCGCAGCCGGTTGACGGTCTCCATCGTCTCGTCGACGGAAAGCGTGGTCTGCGACAGCCAGACGACCTTCGACGGGTCCTTCACCTCGACCGTGTCGGCCTCGGCCGGAGAGTTCACGATGGTGACGTGGTCCGGGGCCTCGCCCGCGGTGCCTTCGACCTCTTCGTGCCCTTCGTGGCCGATGAGGAGGATCTCGAAATCGTCTCGGGCGAAGCGCACCGCCTCACGGTGCACCTTGGTGACGAGCGGGCAGGTCGCGTCGATCGCGTGCAGGCCGCGGTCGGATGCCGCCTCGACGACGGCCGGCGAGACGCCGTGCGCGCTGAAGACGACGTGCGCACCCTGGGGAACCTCGTCGACCTCCTCGACGAAGATCGCCCCCTTCGCCTCCAGTTCGGTGACGACGTGGATGTTGTGCACGATCTGCTTGCGCACGTACACCGGCGCGCCGTAGCGCTCCAGCGCCTTCTCCACGGCGACGACTGCCCTGTCGACACCGGCGCAGTATCCGCGCGGTGCTGCCAGCAGGATCCGCTTCTGTCCGTCGACCGGGTTATCCTGAAGCCGCCCGCTCGCCGCGCGTACG
The DNA here is from genome assembly GCF_002872075.1 of Microbacterium aurantiacum. GTDB lineage: Bacteria > Actinomycetota > Actinomycetes > Actinomycetales > Microbacteriaceae > Microbacterium > Microbacterium aurantiacum_A. The sequence goes on from NZ_PGGU01000006.1 coordinate 123,701, forward strand.
CGTGGGAGGCGAGGGACGGGAAGGTGCACAGCAGTCGAAGTCACCTCTCAATTCTACCGGCGCACACCTGAAGAGGGCCGGAGAGCCCTCTGTCTGAACGAACCACCCGACAGGACCCGATGACAGTCTTCGAAGCAGCGACGGGGCCCGGCGAGACCCCGCCGGCCGATTCCGTCGCGCCCCGCGAATCGAGCGCCGACGCGCCCACCTCGGTCGCCCGGCTGAACGCGACGATCCGCGACTTCGTCGCCCGCTGGAACACCGTGTGGGTCGAGGGCGAGATCACGAGCTGGAACCTGCGATCCGGCAATGTCTTCGCGCGCCTCAAGGACACGCAATCGGATGCCCAGATCTCGATCCGGATCTGGTCGAGCGTACGCGCACGGATCCCCGGCGACCTCGGGGTGGGCGATCACGTCGTCGCCGCGGTGAAGGCCGACTACTTCGTCAAGAGCGGCGACTTCAGCTTCACGGTCGCGGCGATGAAGCACGTCGGGCTCGGCGATCAGCTGGAGAAGCTCGAGAAACTGCGCATCCAGCTGCGGCAGGAGGGCCTGTTCGACCCCGCACGCAAGAAGCGTCTCCCCTTCCTCCCGCACGTGATCGGGCTCATCACGGGCGAGAAGTCGGATGCCGAGAAGGACGTGCACCGAAACGCCGAGCTGCGCTGGCCGCAGGTGCGTTTCCGCACCGAATACGCCGCAGTGCAGGGCGACCGCTGCGTGCCGGAAACGCTGGCCGCGCTCCAGAAGCTCGACGCCGACCCCGAAGTCGACGTCATCATCATCGCCCGCGGCGGCGGCGACCCGCAGACGCTGCTCGGATTCAGCGACGAGCGAATCGTGCGGGCGGTGGCCGCGGCATCCACTCCTGTCGTCAGCGCGATCGGGCACGAGAACGACCATCCGCTGCTCGACGACGTCGCAGACCTGCGCGCCTCGACTCCGACGGATGCCGCCAAGCGCGTCGTGCCGGATGTCGGCGAGCAGCGCGCGCTCATCGCACAGCTCCGGTCCCGTGCCACCACCCGCCTCACCCAGCGGCTCTCCCACGACATCGCCCAGCTGGAGCAGCTGCGATCGCGACCCGTGCTGCGCTCCCCCGACCCGATCATCGACTCCCGCTCGCAGGAGATGTGGCTGCTGCTCTCCCGCGGACGCGACACGGTGACCCGGCAGCTGGAGACCGCCGCCCGCAAGACGACCGAGCTCCGCGCCTCGTTGCGCGCCCTATCCCCGGCCGCGACGCTCGCCCGCGGCTACGCGATCGCGCACCTCGAGGGCGGCGTCATCCTCCGCGACGCCGCGGATGCCCCGGTCGGCAGCGCTCTCACGATCACGGTCGACCGCGGCTCGGTCGCCGCCCGCTCCGAAGGCGAGATCCCGGAGAGCGTCTGACGCCGCCAGCCGTGTCCATCGCACGCCGTAGGATGGAGGGGTGAGCGCGCTGAACGACACCCCCATGGAGACGCTGTCGTTCGAGGCCGCTCGTGACGAGCTCGTCCGCGTCGTCGCCGAACTCGAACAGGGCTCTCCGACACTCGAGCATTCGCTGGCCCTCTGGGAGCGCGGCGAGGCGCTGGCCGCTCGCTGCGAGGAGTGGCTGCTGGGCGCGAAGCGCCGGCTGGATGCGGCCCGGAACGCGGCATCCGACTCCGCGGCCTCGGGCGGCGACGACGCATGAGCAAGCCGCCGCCGATCGTCGCCGAGCTCGGACGTCCGGAGACGCCGGACGAGACCGCGGCGCGCAAGGCGGCGTCCAGCAAGACGTACCGCTCCAGCCAGAACGTCCGCAACCTCGTCGCCGCGCTGCTCGTGACGCTCGCGATCGTCGCCGTCATCATCTTCGCGGTGCCCCGAGGCGAGCCGGTGGCTGCCGAGCGCATCGACGTCGCCGGCATCGCCGAGAACGTCGAGTCGACGGTGCAGAGCCCGGTCATCGTTCCCAAGCTCGGCGACTACTGGCGCGTGAACGCCGCGGAGATGGAGAGCGGAGAGACCGTCGTCTGGGACGTCACGCTCGCACCGGCGGCGCAGGACGAGCGCGGATTCATCCGGCTCGCCCAAGCCTTCGAGGCCGACGCGACGTGGGCACCGCAGCGACTGAACGGCATCGCCCCCACCGACACCGTGCGCATCGGCGGAATCGTGTGGGACGTCTTCGGCATCGGCGACTCCGCCAAGGACAACGTCAGCTACGCGATCGGCACCCAGGCCGGAGACGACTACGTGCTCCTCTACGGCTCGATGTCGGCCGCGATCACGGCATACCTCGCCGAATCCCTCGTTCCGCAGATCCGCGCACTCTCGGAGGACTCATGACGCGCTCCCTCACCCCCGCAGCCGCCTGGCAGGAGATGCTGGACGGCAATCGCCGGTTCGTGAACGACGAGCCGCGGCATCCGAATCAGGATGTCAAACGCCGCAACGACCTCGTGGCCGCGCAGTACCCGATGGCGACCCTGTTCGGATGCTCGGACTCACGCCTTTCGGCCGAGATCATCTTCGACAAGGGCCTGGGCGACCTCTTCGTGGTGCGCAACGCCGGGCAGGTCATCGGGGAATCGATCATCGGAAGCCTGGAGTACTCGGTCGAGATCCTGAAGGTCCCGCTGATCGTCGTGCTCGCCCACGACGCCTGCGGCGCCGTGGGTGCCGCCATCGCCGGCACCGCGATCGACGCGAAGCCGCTACCGCCGCACATCTGGAAGCTCATCGCCCCGATCATCCCCGCCGCACGCAAGGTGCTCGCGGAGCAGGGCGGATCGTCGCCGGCCGACATCGACGCCGAGATGGTCGGGCAGGAGCACCTGCGCAACACCGTCGCCGACCTCCTGCAGTCCTCCGAACTCATCAGCGAAGCCGTCGCCGACGGCCGGCTGGGCATCGTGGGTGCGAACTACCGACTCAACGAGGGCACAGCCGTGCCCATCGTCTCCGTGGGGCTCGCGATCGACGCGGGCTCCGAGATCCCGGCCTGAGGGCCCAACGTCACATCTGGAGGAACAGCAGTGGCCGACATCGAGTACCGCATCGAGCACGACACCATGGGCGAGGTGCGGGTCCCCGTGAACGCGCTCTACGGGGCGCAGACGCAGCGAGCGGTGGAGAACTTCCCCATCTCGGGCAAGGGCCTGGAGTCCACGCAGATCGCCGCACTGGCGCGGATCAAGAAGGCTGCAGCGCTCGCGAACAAGGAGCTGGGCACCCTCGACGGCGCGATCGCCGACGCCATCGCCGAGGCAGCCGATCAGGTGGCTTCCGGTGCGCATGACGCCGAGTTCCCCGTCGACACCTACCAGACGGGCTCCGGCACCTCGTCGAACATGAACATGAACGAGGTGCTCGCGACACTGGCGACCGGCATCCTCGGCGCGAACGTGCACCCGAACGACCACGTGAACGCCTCGCAGTCGTCGAACGACGTCTTCCCGACCTCGGTGCACATCGCCGTCACCCAGGCGCTCATCGACACCCTCATCCCGTCGCTCGACCACCTCGCCGTCGCCCTCGAGGCGAAGGCCATGCTGTGGAAGGACGCCGTCAAGTCCGGTCGCACGCACCTCATGGATGCGACCCCGGTCACGCTCGGCCAGGAGTTCGGCGGCTACGCCCGCCAGATCCGCCTCGGCATCGAGCGCGTGCAGTCAGCACTCCCCCGGGTCGCCGAGGTCCCGCTCGGCGGCACCGCCGTCGGCACCGGCATCAACACCCCCCTCGGCTTCCCGCAGAAGGTCATCGCGCTGCTCGCGGCCGAGACCGAGCTGCCGATCACCGAGGCGAAGGACCACTTCGAGGCGCAGGCCAACCGCGACGGCCTCGTCGAGGCATCCGGAGCCCTGCGCACCATCGCCGTCTCGCTGACGAAGATCAACAACGATCTGCGCTGGATGGGCTCCGGTCCGAACACCGGTCTCGGTGAGCTGCACATCCCCGACCTGCAGCCGGGATCCTCGATCATGCCCGGAAAGGTCAACCCGGTCGTCCCCGAAGCCGTGCTGATGGTGTGCGCCCGCGTGATCGGCAACGACGCGACCGTGGCGTGGGCTGGAGCATCCGGTTCCTTCGAGCTCAACGTCGCGATCCCCGTCATGGGCACCGCGCTGCTGGAGTCGATCCGCCTGCTCGCGAACGCTTCGCGCGTGCTCGCCGACAAGACGATCGACGGCCTGCAGGCCAACCTCGACCGCGCGGCCGCCTTCGCCGGCATGAGCCCATCGATCGTGACCCCGCTGAACAAGCTCATCGGCTACGAGGCGGCGGCGAAGATCGCGAAGCACTCGGTCGCCAACGGCATCACCGTGCGCGACGCCGTGATCGACCTCGGCTACGTCGAGCGCGGCGAGCTCACCCTCGAGCAACTGGACGAGAAGCTCGACCTGCTGTCGATGACCCACCCCGGCTGACCCCGGATCGGTGGAACGCGGATGCCGCGGGGACTCGTTCCCCGCGGCATCCGCGTTTGTGCGTGTCGGGGCGCTGCACCCGTCGGAGGTTGTTGCGCCTGCAGGAGGCTTTCTACCACAGCATCCGACACCTGCAACAACGTCCGACATGTCGATGGCAGACGTCTCCGACTCCCCCTGCACGTCCGGCACGATGCAGGAATCGATCCACATTCGGATGCTCCGAGGTCCATGGCGCGCTCCCGTCCTGCACCCTGAAAGGGTGTTCAAGCCTGCAGCTCTCATCACGCACCTCGGAGGCGTCGCGCGCGGAACGCAACTGCAGCAGTTCGGCGTCTCCAGGACGACGCTCTCGCGCGAGGTCGCAGCGGGTCGGATCGACCGGCTGCGCTCAGGGGTGTTCGCCGTACCCGGCCTGTCCGAGGACCTTCGCAGCGCGGCTGCGCACGGAGGTCAGCTCACCTGCACGTCGTTGCTTCGCCAGCACGGAATCTGGGTTCTACCGCAAGCGACGGAGCCGCATGTCTGGATGGGCACCAAAGGAAGGGAGCACAGTCACCCGGATTGCGTATGCGTCAGCCACTTCTACCGGGGAAAGGCCGAGATGGGCTCGGTCTCGATCGAACGGGCTCTGGTCCATCTCTATCGATGTCAGGGCGATGAGGCGTTCTTCGCTTCCTTCGAGTCGGCATGGAAACTGCGTCTGCTCTCGGCGGCGGGGCGCTCCCGCATCCGCGCATCTCTGCCGAAATACGCCCGCTGGCTTGTCGATCTCGCACGCGCCGACGCCGACAGCGGATTGGAATCGCTGCTTCGTCGGCGGCTTCACATCCTCGGCATAGCGCTGAACTGCCAGGTACGGATCACGGCCGTCGGACGTGTCGACTTCCTCATCGGCAACAGGCTCATCCTCGAGATCGACGGCAAGGGCAATCACGAGGGCGTGGCGATGCGGCACAAGGATCTGGTGCGGGATGCCGCGGCATCCCACCTCGGCTATGAGACGCTCCGCTTCGACTACGCACAGGTGATCCACGACTGGCCGACCGTGCAGGCGGCGATCATCGGGGCGCTCCGTCGGCTCCGGGACTACGCCTGAACATCGCATCCGGCGGACTTCGTTGCATCTGCAGGACGTTCTCGGCCGCAGCATCCGACAACTGCAATAACGTCCGACACTTGCAACCGCCTCGGATTCCTGGACCGGTCCACCGGATCGAAAAGCGCAGTCTCCGCCTTCGGTACAGTCCGATTTCTCCTGAGGTTCACCTGCCGGACACCCGGGCTTGGTCTGCTGGGTCGCGAGCGCTCTGCTCCCCCATCACCCGTTTGAGGAGTCCCCGTGGTCATGAACATCGGTCGAACGAGCCTGCCCATGGCAGGTCACGTGCGAGGCAAGCGCAGCGCGGTCACGTGCCACCTGAAGTGCGCGAACGCCTGCGCTGACGGGGTGTGCAACACCTCGTCGAACGGCTACCTCCGCGACATCATCGACGCCCAGCTGTCGCGCCGTTCCCTGCTCGGCTTCGGCGCCGCCGCCGTGGCGAGCATCGTGCTCGCCCCGGCTCTGACGGGTACGCAGTCCGCCACGGCCGCGACCGGTGTCCCCATGGCCCCCGTCGGCGCGACCGGCGCCTTCGGCTTCGAGCCGATCGCCCCCGTCGCCTACACCGTCGACAGCTTCGTCGTGCCGAAGGGCTTCGACTGGGCGCCCATCATCCGCTGGGGCGATCCGATGTTCGGCGACAGCCCCGCTTTCGACGTGACCGACCAGACGCCCGAGGCGCAGGCGCGCCAGTTCGGCTACAACGTCGACTACACCGATGTCATCCGGACGTCGCCCACCACGGCGATCCTGTTCGTCAACCACGAGTACACGAACGAGGGGATCATGTTCCCCGCCGACCAGCTCACCGGCGATCTGGACCGGGTGCGCCGCGTCGGCCTGAAGGCCCACGGCCTCAGCGTGGTCGACCTCACCCGCGCCGACGAAACGGCTTCGTGGACCCCGGTGGTCGGCGGCACGCGCAACCGCCGCTTCCTGGACGACACTCCCTACGCCTTCACCGGCCCGGCCGCCGGCACGGCCCTGCTGCAGACCGCCGCGGATCCCGCCGGCACGACGCCGCTCGGCACCTTCGGCAACTGCTCCGGCGGCACCACCCCGTGGGGCACGATCCTCAGCGGCGAAGAGAACTTCAACGGGTACTTCCGCTCGGCAGGCACATCCGCCACCGATCTGCGCTACGGCCTGAAGGACGCCGAGACCGCCCGCGGCTGGGAGCACGTCGACCCGCGGTTCGACGCCCGCGCACCCGGGTTCGAGAACGAGGTCAACCGATTCGGCTGGATCGTAGAGATCGACCCGACGGATCCGACGTCTGTGCCCCGCAAGCACACCTCCCTCGGGCGTCTCAAGCACGAGGGAGCGAACGTCATCATCGCCGCCAACGGCAAGGCTGTGGCCTACACGGGCGACGACGAGCGCTTCGACTACCTGTACAAGTTCGTCTCGCGCGACTCGTTCGTCGAGGGCGACCGGGCGCACAACATGACGCTGCTCGAGAACGGCGACCTCTTCGTCGCCCGTTTCGCCGGCGACTCACCGGCGATCGAGATCGACGGCTCCGCCGCCGTGCCCTCTGATGGCGGATTCGGCGGGAGCGGCGAGTGGCTGCCGCTGGTCGTCGGAGGCGCTTCGGCGGTCGCCGGGATGTCGACCTCGGAGGTGCTCGTGTACACCCGGGTCGCCGCAGACAAGGTCGGCGCGACGAAGATGGACCGCCCGGAGGATGTCGAACCGAACCCCGCCACAGGCCGTGTGTATGTCGCGTGCACCAACAACACCAAGCGCGGCACCGCCGGTTCGGCAGGACCCGACGAGGTCAACCCGCGCAACGAGAACCGCGACGGCCACGTGATCGAGATCACCGAGGCAGGCGGCGACCAGACCGCGACGACGTTCTCGTGGACCCTCCTCCTCGTCGCCGGCGACCCCGCGACGAACTCGACCGCGTACTTCTCCGGATTCCCGGCCGATCAGGTCTCCCCGATCTCCTGCCCCGACAACCTCGCATTCGACAGCGCGGGGAACCTGTGGATCTCCACCGATGGCGCGCCCGGGGTCATCGGCTACAACGACGGCCTGTTCCGCGTGACGCTGGACGGACCCGAGCGCGGCAATGTCGAGCAGTTCCTCTCGGTCGCTCGCGAGGCCGAGACCTGCGGTCCGGTCATCCACGACGATGAGCAGCGCGTCTTCGTCTCGGTGCAGCACCCGGGCGAGGACGGCACCTACGAGCAGCCGACCTCGCAGTTCCCGGATGCGATGCGACCGGCCCCACTCGCAGGCGCCGGAGGAGGGACGCTGAGCATCCCCCGGCCGTCCGTGGTCCAGGTCTTCCCCCTGGCGGACATCGAGCCCACGCCGACGCCCACCCCCACGGTGGATCCGTCGCCGACGCCCTCACCCACCGGCACCCCGGGCACTCCCGGGACGCCCGGGACTCCTGGCGGCCCCGGGACCAAGCCCCCCACCGGCCAGCTCCCGGCGACGGGTGCCGACCCGGTCGGCGGGATCCTCGCCGGCGCCGGCCTGCTGGCTGCCGCGGGCATCGCATTCCTCAGCCGGCGGAAGCGCGAAGCCGAGGCACCCGACGCGGAGGCCTGAGCTCACCCGGATGCCGCGCGGACTCGCTCCGCGCGGCATCCGGCTTCTCACGCAGCAATCAGAGGGACGCACCCCCAGACGCAAGACAGCGGATGCCGTCACGTGACGGCATCCGCTGTCCTGTGTCTCAGCTGAGTTCTCCGCCCTCCAGCAGTTCCGTGACGAGAGCGGCGATCGCCGAGCGCTCCGACCGCGTCAGGGTGACGTGGCCGAACAGGTCGTGCCCCTTGAGGGTCTCGATCACACTGGCGATGCCGTCGTGGCGACCGACCCGCAGGTTGTCGCGCTGACCCACATCGTGGGTGAGGACCACCCGGGAGTTCTGCCCCATCCGGCTCAGCACCGTCAGGAGCACGTTGCGCTCCAGCGACTGCGCCTCGTCGACGATCACGAAGGCGTCGTGCAGCGAGCGCCCGCGGATGTGAGTGAGCGGCAGGACTTCGAGGATGCCGCGCTCGAGGACCTCCTCGACCACGTTGCCCGAGACCACAGAGCCGAGCGTGTCGAAGACCGCCTGCCCCCAGGGGCCCATCTTCTCGCCCTGGTCGCCGGGGAGGTAACCGAGTTCCTGCCCGCCGACGGCGAACAGCGGCCGGAAGACGATGATCTTCTTCTGCTGCTGCCGTTCCAGCACGGCCTCGAGGCCGGCGCACAGCGCCAGTGCCGATTTGCCGGTGCCGGCACGTCCGCCGAGCGAGACGATGCCGACCTCGGGGTCCAGGAGCAGGTCGATGGCGATCCGCTGCTCCGCCGAGCGGCCGTGCATCCCGAAGATCTCGCGGTCGCCGCGCACCAGCCGGTATTCGCCGTCCCCGGTGACCCGGCCGAGAGCGGAACCGCGCTCGGAGTGGATGATCAGCCCGGTGTTCACCGGAATGCCCCGGGCCTCCTCGCTGATGCCGACTTCGCTCTCGTAGAGATCGCTGATGTCGTCGCCGGAGATGTCGAGCGTCGAGATGCCCGTCCAGCCCGAATCGACCGCCTGCTCGGCGAGGTACTCCTCCGCCTGCAGTCCGAGCGCGGCCGCCTTCACCCGCATCGGCAGATCCTTGGAGACGATCGTGACCTCCTGCCCGTCCTGGGAGAGGTGCATGGCCACCGAGAGGATGCGGCTGTCGTTGTCGCTGAGCCGGATGCCGACCGGCAGCACCGACATGTCGGTGTTGCCCAGTTCGACGCGGAGGGTGCCTCCTTCGCCGACCTCGACCGGGAAGTCCAGCCGGCCGTGCTCGATCCGCAGGTCGTCGAGGTGGCGGAGCGCCTGTCGCGCGAAGTAGCCGATCTCCGGGTCGTTCCGCTTGCCTTCGAGCTCGCTGATGACGACGACCGGAAGCACGACCGAATGCTCGGCGAACCGGAAGAACGCCTGCGGATCGCTCAGCAGCACCGACGTGTCGAGCACATAGGTGCGCAGATCCTGATCAGGATCCGCTGAGGACGACCGACGCGCGGTCTTTCGGGTGGCCTGCTGCGCGGTGCTGGCGGACTGCTGCGCTGTACGTGTGGTCACGACCCACTCCCGACCCGGGATGTTTCCCGGCTATTCGAACGAGTCGACCAGGGGGCCACGAGTCGCGATCCTTGAGGCCGACCCGACCGGGCGCCATGCCCGATGCCTAGAAGGTACGACGTCGCAGTGGCATCCGTCCGTGACGACACGCCAGCAATCGGTTACACGCTGATTAACGTCTCGTTGCCGTACGGGGAGATCGCCTCGTCGAGCATCCGGACGGTCTCGTCGTCCGTGCCGGCGTGAGGTGCGATCCGCACGGTCTCGCCGCGCGCAGTCACCACGATTCCGGCGTTCGCAAGCGCTGCCGCCAGCCGCGCCGGCTCCTCCGGGGCGAGTGCGACGATGCCGGCGCGCTGGTCCCGCTCCCGCGGAGACCGCACGGGGATCCCGTGGCGGTCCGCGATCTCGATCACCGAGTCCACCCGCTCCGCCAGACGCGCCTCGATGAGCGCGATGCCGGCGTCGTGCACCTGGCGGACTCCGACCGCCAGCCGCGCTGCGGCCAGGGGGTCCGGCGGACTGATCGTGTACGCCTTGGCCGATGCGGCCGGTGCCGGCAGCTCGTCGACGAAGAGTCCTTCGGCCACCGTGCCGGTGATGCCGCTCAGCACCGGGGCTATCCGTTCGCGCGCCGTCGGCGAGAACCATGCGAAACCGGTGCCGCGGCCCGCGCGCAGCCATTTGTAGCCGTGCCCGACCACGACGTCCGCCGCCGCATAGTCCTCCTCGAGGATGCCGAACGACTGCACGGCATCGACGATCAGCAGACGGTCCGGCCCCAGGACGTCGCGCAAGCCGGCGAGGTCGGCGCGGTATCCGGTGCGGAAGTCGACGTGGCTGACGGCGAGCGCGGTGACCTCATCGTCGAGCACCTCGGCGACGGCACCCGGAGTCACCCGCAGGTCTCCCGGCGTGATCCAGCGGGCGGTCAGCGCTCCCCCGGATGCCTGCGCCGCACGCTCCAGCGTCAGGCTGACACTCGGGAACTCTCCTGTGGAGGCGATCACGTGACCGGCGAGCCCGTACAGGGCGTGCATCAGCCCGTGGGTCGACGACGGCTGCAGCGCGACCTCCGAGGCGTCCACCCCGAGCATCTCCGCGATCAGCTCCTGCGCCTGGCCGATCCGCTCGGCCACGAGCGCCACCGAGGATGGACGGCCACTGCCCAGCAGATCCGCGTCCGCGAAGACCTCCTCGCGCACCGCGGGTGCGAGCGGACCGAAGGCCGCCCAGTTGAGGTATCCCGGCTCGCCGCCGAAGCTGGCGAGGTAGTCGTCGAATGTGCTCACCGCGTCATTCTGGCACGCCGCGCCCGGCGGGGGCAGTGGCCCACGGACCGCCGCAGAGGGTCAGCGCCCGAATCGGCGATCGCGATCGGCGTAGTCCCTGATCGCGCGGAGGAAATCGACCTGGCGGAGATCCGGGCCCAGCGCCTCGACGAAGTAGAACTCGCTGTGCGCGCTCTGCCAGAGCAGGAAGTCGCTGAGCCGCTGCTCGCCGCTGGTCCGGATCACCAGATCGGGATCGGGCTGTCCGCCGGTGTACAGGTGCTCGCCGATCATCTCGGGGGTGAGGTGCGCGGCGAGATCTTCCAGGGTGCCGCCGGACGCCTCATGCGCGGCGATGATGCTGCGCACCGCGTCGACGATCTCGTTGCGTCCGCCGTAGCCGACGGCGAGGTTGACGTGCAGGCCGGTGTGCTCGCGCGTGCGAGCCTCGGCATCCTCGAGCACCCGGGCGAGCTCTGGCGGGAGGATGTCGGCCCTGCCGACGTGCTTGACCCGCCAGTTCGCCTCCTGCGACAGCGCCTCCGCCAGTTCCGCGATGATCTCGATCAGGTCGTCGAGCTCCGCCGAGTCGCGTTTGCGCAGGTTGTCGCTGGAGAGCAGGTACAGCGAGACCACCCGTACTCCCAGCTCATCGCACCAGCCGAGGAACTCGCGCATCTTCGCGGCGCCGGCCCGGTGCCCTTCGGCGGCACTGTCATAGCCGAGCTGGCGTGCCCAGCGACGGTTGCCGTCGATCATCATCGCGACATGGTGCGGAACGGATGCCGCATCGAGGTGCCGACGCAGCCGGCTGCTGTAGAGCCGGTACAGCGGCCCTCGCCCCTGACTGTCGCGTGAAATCACCTCCCTACGCTATCGCGCCCGCGCTGAATCCGAGCGGCGCGGACGCTCGAGATATGTGCAGGCCGGGGCATGGGCACCCGCCTAGAGTGAGCACGTGAGCACTCCTACGCCGCCCGATGTCCCTCAGCTGCCGCTCATGGCCGAAGCGCAGCATGACGCGAACGCCGAGATCAGGCCGACCTGGCGCGGGTGGATCCACGCGGGCACCTTCCCGGTCGCGATCATCGCCGGCATCGTGCTCATCGCGCTCGCCCAAGGGGCCCCAGCGAAGTGGTCCGCGGCCGTGTTCATGGCGACATCACTGCTGCTGTTCGGCAACTCCGCTCTGTACCACCGGTTCGACTGGGGTCCGAAGACGAAGGTGCTGCTGAAGAGGATCGACCACGCCAACATCCTCCTGCTGATCGCCGGCACCTACACGCCGATCGCGACGCTCGCGCTGGCGCCGGAGAAGGGGTCGCTGCTGCTCATCCTCGTGTGGTCGGGGGCGCTCCTCGGCATCCTCTTCCGCGTCTTCTGGATCAATGCCCCGCGCTGGCTCTATGTCGCGCTGTACCTGGTGCTGGGCTGGGCGGCGGTCATGTACATGGCCGATCTCCTGTACGCGAACGCGACGATGATGGTGCTCGTCATCGTCGGCGGTCTGCTGTACACCGGCGGAGCGATCGTCTACGCGATGAAGAAGCCGAACCCGTGGCCGGGGCACTTCGGCTTCCACGAGATCTTCCACGTGTGCACGGTGCTCGCGTTCCTGTGCCACTGGTTCGCGTGCCTGCTCATCGCACTGGACCCGCTGTCGCCCTCGCTCGGCCTGCCGGGCTGACCCGGCTCGCGCCGCACCTGGCGCCCCGGCGTCGAAACGATTCGTAACAGGAAACCAAGACCCGACTTGCTCACGGCTAGGTTCGGAAGCACCCGCCAGCCACCCCTCTAGTCGGAGGTCTTCCCCATGCGTCGCATCACCCGCTTCGCCGCTCTCGCCGCCTCGTCCGCCGCCATCGCGCTCGTCGCTGCCGGCTGCGCGTCGACCCCCGCTGACGCGGGCGGGGGTGACGACTCCAGCGCCGAGAAGACCACGATCTCGATCGGCTTCAACCCCGGGCCGTACCTGGAGATGTTCCAGGAAGGGATCCAGCCACTCCTCGAAAAGGAGGGCTACACGATCGAGACGAGCGACTTCACGGACGGCGTCATCGTGAACGTCGCGCTCAGTGATGGTGAGATCGACGCGAACATCATGCAGCACCCGGTCTTCCTGGAGTCGATCAACGAGCAGGAGAATCTCTCCAATGCGGCTCTCGTGCAGGTGCCCGGCCCGCCGATGGCCCTGTTCGGCGGGAAGAAGTCGGCGCTCGACGAGGTCGGCACGGGTTCCACGGTCGCTGTGCCGAACCAGCCCTCCAACCAGTTCCGCGCACTCAAAGTGCTCGAGGCGCTCGACTGGGTGAAACTCTCCGACACCATCGACCCGGCCACCGCCTCCCTGGCGGATGTCGTCGACAACCCGCACGATCTCCAATTCGTCGAGATGGAGAACGCGCAGCAGGTCGCCGCTCTCGTCGACGTCGACTACAGCGTCATCCAGGGCAACTTCATCGTCTCGGGCGGACTCGCGCTCAGCGACGCGCTCGAGCTCGAGGACCTCACCGACGAATTCTCGGTCGTGGTCGCCGTCGACGAGTCGAATCTCGACAGCGAGTGGGCCCAGGCGCTCAAGGCCGCCTACGAATCCGACGAGTTCGCCGAGTACATCAGCTCGAACAAGCAATACGACGGCTACAACCTGCCCGCCGCGCTGGAGGATTGATGACCGCTCCGCATGAGGAGCGCGAGACGGGGGCGCCGCAGTCGACGCCCCCGTCCGACGTCGCGGTGCGCCTGAACGGGGTCACCCGTCGCTACGGCCGCCGCGGCGAGGAACTGGTCGCTCTCGACGACGTGGACCTCACCGTGCACCGGGGGGACATCTTCGGCGTGATCGGCCACAGCGGCGCGGGCAAGAGCACGCTGATCCGGATGGTGAACGCCCTGGAGTCACCGAGCGCCGGCACCGTGCACGTCGACGGCGTCGATCTCGCCTCCCTCTCCACCTCAGCGCTGCGGGCGGCGCGCAAGCACACCGCGATGATCTTCCAGCAGTTCCAGCTGCTGGAGACCGTCACCGTGCTCGACAACGTCGCCATGCCGCTGCGTCTCGACGGGATCGCCCGGCACGAGGCCAGGGCTCGTGCCACCGAGGCCCTCGAGTTCGTCGGCCTCGGAGCTCGGCTCGCCTCGTACCCCGGCCAGCTCTCCGGGGGTCAGAAGCAGCGCGTGGGCATCGCGCGCGCGATCGTGCGCAACCCCGCGGTCCTGCTGTGCGACGAGGCGACGAGCGCTCTGGATCCCTCCACCACGCTCCAGATCATCGACCTGCTGCGCCGGGTGAACCGCGAGTACGGAACGACGATCCTGGTCGTGACGCACGAGATGGACGTGATCAAGGATCTCTGCCACTCCGTCGCCGTCATGGAGGGAGGCCGCATCGTCGAACAGGGCACCGTGATGGACCTCTTCGTGCAGCCGCAGACCGCGATCGCCCAGGCGTTCGTCGGCACGGTCATCCCGCACGAACTCCCCGAGCGCGTCCGTCGCGCCGTCGGCGGCCATCCGCTCTGGCGGCTCCGGTTCCTCGACGACGAGGTCACCAGCCCCATCGTGGGCGCCCTCATCTCCGAGTTCGGGCTGCAGGTGAACATCCTGCACGCCGATATGACCGACATCCAGGATCGAACCGTCGGTCACATGATCATCCAGGTCGCCGGTGACGACGCGCAGCGCGCCTCCGCATACGGCTACCTCGGCTCCAGAGTCGTCAGCCTCGAGGAGGTCGTCCTGTGATCGACACCCTGCTCACGTCCGAACTGTTCCTGGAGGCCCTCGGCGAGACGCTCTACATGCTGGGGATCGCCCTGTTCTTCGGCTCGATCCTCGGCGTTCTGCTGGGCATCGCCGTCGTCGTCACCCGCCCCGCCGGAGTCCTCCCGAACGCGATCGTGTCGTTCGTCCTCAACGCGTTCATCAACGTCGTCCGGTCACTGCCCTTCATCATCCTGCTCGTCGCGATCCTGCCGTTCACCCGCGTCGTGGTGGGCACCTCGATCGGCGTGAACGGCGCACTGGTGCCGCTCACGCTCATGGTCGCGCCCTACATCGGGCGGCTGGTGGAGAACTCGCTCCTGGAGGTCCCCGAGGGGATCGTAGAGGCTGCGAAGTCGATGGGGGCGACGCCGGTGCAGATCTTCACCCGGTTCCTGCTCCCGGAGGCCAGAGGCTCGCTCGTGCTCGCACTGACGACGGCGACGATCGGCCTGCTGGATGCGACGGCGATGGCCGGTACGGTCGGCGCCGGAGGAATCGGCGACCTCGCGATCTCGTACGGCTATCAGCGCTTCGACGGCATCACCATGCTGATCACCGTCATCACGCTGGTCGTCATCGTGCAGTGCATCCAGCTCTTCGGCACCCGTCTGGCGCGGAAGCTGCGACGCCGATGAATGCGCCACTGCGCCCCGCCGCCCGCGTCACCGCCCTGCCGCAGAACTTCTTCGGCGCGCTCGATCGCGCCGTGGCGGCGACCCGGGCCGCTGGTGTGGACGTCATCGACGTCTCCAAGGGGAATCCCGATCTGCCGACACCCGCGCACATCGTCTCGGCGATGCACGCGGCGGTCGCCGACCCGGCGAACCACGGCTATCCCGCCTACCGGGTGCGGCCGGCGCTGGCGGCGGCGATCGCCACCCGTTACCGGGAGGACCACGGCGTCGATCTCGACCCCGAGACCCAGATCGCCGCCTTCCATGGGTCCCACGAGGCGCTGATGGCCTCGATCCTCGGGCTCGCCGACCCCGGGACGACGCTCGTCGTACCGGACCCGGGCTATCCGGCGTACGCGACGGCGGCCGCTCTCGCGGGCGCCGAACTGCGCACCCTGCCTCTCGAACGGGAGCGCGGGTACCAGCCGGACTTCGCCGCGCTGGCCGATCTCGAGGGGGCGGCCGCCCTCCTGCTGAACTACCCGCACAATCCCACCGGCGCCGTCGCGAGCATCCCGACCCTCGAGACGGCCGTCGCCGAGAGCACACGGCTCGGCGCCGTCTTCATCAACGATTTCGCGTACTCCTCGCTCGGTTTCGAGGCTCGCCCGCTCTCGGCTCTCACGGTGGACACCACCCGCACGGTCGAGATCTCCACGCTCTCCAAGACCTACAACATGGCCGGGTGGCGCATCGGCTACGCCGCCGGCGCGGCACCGGTCATCGCGGCGATGCGGCACTATCAGGCGCACGCTTTCAGCACGATCTTCGGCGGAACGCAGGATGCGGCGGCTGCGGCCCTCTCCGGCGAACAGGATGCCGCAGACGATCTCGTCCGGACCTATCGCGAACGACGCGATCTCGTCGTCAGCGGACTCGCCGCGCAGGGGTGGGACGTGATCGCACCGCAGGGGACGTTCTTCGTCTGGATCGGCATCGACGGCGCGGACGACATCGCCTTCGCGAAACGCCTCCTCGCCGATCACGGCGTCGCCGTGGCTCCCGGAAGCGGTTTCGGCCCCGGCGGCGCCGGGTTCATCAGGCTCGGACTCGTGCATCCGCAGGCCCGGCTGGCGGAGCTTCTGGAGCGGCTCGGCCGCGTCAGGGCGGTCGCGCCATGACCGCGCTCCCGGTGCGACCGGGTCCGGCCGTCGTGCATTCCGGCGCCGGCGCGGTGGACGAGCTGCCGGGACTCCTGGCCGGTGACGGCGTCGCGCGGGTGCTGTTCGTGCATGGCGCCCGGTCCCTCGCCGCCGCGAAGCCCTACCTCCCCGCCCTCCCCGGGATCGAACTCGTCGAATCCGGGTTCGCCGGCGAGTGCAGCCCGAACGAGATCTCCCGCCTTCACGAGCTCGCAGTGCGGGAGGGCGTCGACGCGGTACTGGGACTCGGCGGGGGGAAGGTCCTGGACACGGCGAAGGCAGCCGGGCACGGACTCTCCGTGCCCGTCTACCTCGTTCCGACGCTCGCCAGCACCTGCTCGGGCTGGTCGGCCATCACCGTCTACTACGACGACGAGCACCGGCACCTCGGTCACGAGAGCTGGGAGACGCCGACGCGCGGACTGCTGCTCGACCCGCGCATCGTCTTCGACTCCCCCGTGGCGCTGTTCGCCTCCGGAATCGCCGACACCCTCGCCAAGCACGTCGAGACCCGAGCCGCTTTCGCCCGGGCGGATGCCGCCGGCGCTCTCACCTCCTTCGGCGCCCTCGCCGCCGCCCGCTGCGGCGAACTGGTCGTCGAGCTGGGTGCCGCCGCCATCGACGACATGCATCGGGGGATCCGCACCGAGGCCTGGACCACCCTCGCCGAGGCCGCTGTCATCACCGCCGGGCTCGTCGGCGCGCTCGGCGCCGGATACGGACGCGCGACCGCTGCCCATCCGATCGGCGATGCACTGAGCGCTCTCGACCCGACGCGCGATCTCCTGCACGGCGTCAAGGTCGCCTACGGCATCCTCGTGCAGCTCGGCCTCGAAGGACGCTGGTCCGAGATCGACGAGCTGGCCGACGTCTACGCCGCTCTCGGCCTTCCCCGCTCCCTGGACGATCTGGGTCTGGCGGCGAGCGACCTCGACGCCCTCCTCACCATCGCCGAGGTCGCGACCGGGCCGCACTCCAGCATCCATCTGCTCGATCCTGCGCCCACGCCCGCTGAGCTCATCGCGACGATGCGTACACTCGAAGCCCACCAGTCGGGCCTGGACCCCGTCGTCCTCGCCACCCACCCCAGCTGACCCTCAACCGAAGGAGACCCCATGGCCGATGTCGAGAGCTTCACGCTCGACCACACCGCCGTCCGCGCCCCCTACATCCGCCGCATCGCGGTCGAGCGCGGGCCGAGCGGCGACGCGATCTCGAACTTCGACGTGAGGTTCGTGCAGCCGAACGAGGGCGAGATCCCCACTGCCGGACTGCACACGATCGAGCATCTGCTGGCGAGCCTGCTCCGCGACCGGCTCGACGGCATCATCGACATCTCGCCTTTCGGCTGCCGCACGGGATTCCACCTGATCACCTGGGGCGAGCCCACCGTCGCCGATGTCGTCGCGGCCGTGCGCGAGAGCCTCACGGCGATCGCCGAGGAGATCACGTGGGAGCAGATCCCCGGCGTCGACGCCGTCAGCTGCGGCAACTACCGCGACCACAGCCTGCACAGCGCCCGTGAATGGTCCAAGCTCATCCTCGAGCAGGGCATCAGCCTCGACGCCTTCACGCGCGTCGGCGTCTGACATGTTCGACGAGCTGCGCGGGCGCGTCGTGCTGGTGACCGGCGGCGCCAGCGGCATCGGCGCCGGCATCGTCGACGCCTTCCTCGGTGAAGGCTCGACCGTGGTGAGCGCCGATCTCAGCGCCCCCGAGGGCGGACTGCTCGCCGGACGTGACCGGGAATGGACGCTGCGCCTCGACGTCTCCGACGAAGCCGCCGTCGAGGCGGCGGTCACGGCGATCGATGAACGCTTCGGGCCTGTCGACATCGTCGTGACGGCGGCCGGCACGTCGACGCTGGGCTTCGCGGTCGAGACTTCCGGCAGCGACTGGGACCGCAATCTGGATGTGAACGCGAAGGGATCGTTCCTCGTGGCCAAGCACGTGGCGAAGCGCCTCGTGTCGGCGGGCCGGACCGGCCGGATCGTGTTCATCGCTTCACAGGCCGGCAAGAACGGTTATCGCGGTATGACCGCGTACGTGGCATCCAAGCATGCTGTGCTCGGGGTGACGAAGACGATGGCCGTGGAGCTCGCGGGGCATGGGATCACCGTGAACGCGATCTGCCCCGGGATCATCGAGACGCCGATGAAGCATCGTGAGCGCATCGAGGGCGGAGCCATCCGAGGCATGACCGCGGAGGAGGTCGCCGACGAAGACCGTTCCCAGGTGCCCCTCGGACGCACCGGGACCCCGCAGGACGTCGCCGGTGTGGCGCTGTTCCTGGCGAGCGATCTCTCGAGCTACATGACAGGTCAGGGCCTGAACGTCACCGGCGGGATGACGATGCACTGATGCGGGTCAGGTGCGGCGCGGGTCATCGTCGCCCTCACGCGTGATCGGGAGACCGGCATCGGTCTCGGTGGCGTCATCGGCTGCGCGTGCCGCCTCTTCGGCATCGAGCTCCGCGCGCACCTCTTCGCGGTAGCGGACCTTGCGGATGCGGCGGTTCATGTCCCAGATCAGCAGCACGACGGCGATCAGCACGATCACGATCGCCGCGAAGCCGACGAACCCGGGGGTGACCGCTTCCGGCGCGACCGTCATCGTCGGCGTCGGCATCGGAGTCTCGGTCCCGGTCAGAACGAGCATGAGTCCGCCTTTCGTGCGCAGGTCGCATAACCTGGAACCACCAGCCTAACGACCGGAAGACCCCTACTGTGACGACCGCACGAGAGCTCGACGAACGCTACGGACGCACCCGTCGGCGGCGGATGCCGTGGATCATCGGCGGGGCCATCGCCGTTCTCGCCGTCGGCGCCCTGAGCTGGTCGACCGTGAGCCAGTCGATGAGCTCGGTGGATGCCGATGATCTCGGCTTCGATCTCGTCGACGAGCACCGCGTCGACCTGCGGTTCCAGATCACGGGCGTGCAGGGGAAAGACGTCGTCTGCGTCCTCGAGGCCCTCGACGAGGAGTTCGGCGTGGTGGGCTGGAAAGTGGTCGAGATCCCCGCAGGCGAGGGCCACGCGCGAACTCTTTCGGAGAGCATCCCCACGGTCGCAGAGGCCACGACAGGTTTGGTGAACACCTGCTGGGTCGCTTAGACTCGAGCCACACAGACGACGCCCTGGCACGTGCCGGGGCGTCTTGGCATATCCCCCGCGGAACGTCGGCGGATACCGACAGAAGGAGCTTCGTCATGTCCATCGACGCTCAGGTTCCCTTCCTCACGCAGGAAGCGTATGACCGGCTCGTCGCCGAGCTGGAGCACTTGTCCACCACCGGGCGCGAGGAGATCGCGAAGCGCATCGAAGCGGCCCGCGAAGAGGGCGACCTCAAGGAGAACGGCGGCTACCACGCCGCCAAGGACGAGCAGGGAAAGCAGGAGGCGCGCATCCGCACCCTGCAGGGCCTGCTGAAGACGGCCAAGGTCGGCGAGGCGCCGGCCAGCCGCGGCATCGTCGAGCCCGGCACCGTCGTCACCGCGAACGTGGCCGGCGGTGAAGAGGTGTTCCTCCTCGGCAGCCGCGAGATCGCCGCAGGCAGCGACCTCGACGTCTACAGCGAGGCGAGCCCGCTCGGGCAGGCCATCCTCGGCCTCAAGGTCGGCGAGAAGTCCTCCTACGAGGCACCGAACGGCAAGTCGATCGCGGTCGAGATCGTCAACGTGGAGACGTACACCGGCTGAGCCGGCCCCATCCGCACGAACGCCCCCGGATCCGCGGATCCGGGGGCATTCGTCTGCCGATAGAGTACCGCCGGACTCAGTCCGGGACGACGACTGGTTCGAAACCCGCGCGGCGCAGCGTGTCCAGCGTGTGCTCGGAATGCTCCGGCCCCCGCGTCTCGACGCTGAGCTCGAGGATGACCTCGCTGATCTGCAGGCCGTGCCCGTGCCGGGTGTGCATGGCTTCCATGACGTTCGCCCCCGCCTCGGCGATGAGCTCGGACACGCGCGCCAGCTGCCCGGGGCGGTCGGGAAGAGGAACGCGGAGCGTGAGGTAGCGGCCGGAGGCGGCGAGCCCGTGCGACACGACGCGCTGCAGGAGCAGCGGATCGATGTTCCCGCCGGAGAGCACGGCCATGGTCACGCCGGTGGCCGACACCTTGCCGGCCAGGATCGCCGCGACTCCCGCGGCACCGGCCGGCTCCACGACGACCTTCGCCTGCTCGAGGAGCACGAGGATGGCGCGCGCCAGGTCGTCGTCGGAGACGGTGACGACCTCGTCCACCAGGTCCTTGATGATGTCGAACGGGATCGCCCCAGGACGCGCGACGAGGATGCCGTCGGCGATGGTCGGCCGGGTCACGATGTCGACCGGATGCCCGGCCTCCAGCGACGGCGGCATCGCCGCGGCGTTCTCTGCCTGCACCCCGATGATCCGGACCTCGCGGCCGAGCTGCGCGGCACGCGCCTTGACCGCGGCCGCCACGCCGGCGATGAGGCCACCGCCGCCGATGCCCAGCACGATGGTGTCGACGTCCGGGGCGTCCTCGAGAAGCTCGAGGCCGAGGGTCCCCTGGCCGATCACCACATCACGGTGATCGAACGGATGGATGAGGACGGCGCCGGTGCGTTCGGCGAAATCGGCGGCCAGACGCAGCGAAGTCGCCACGGTCTCGCCTTCGAGGACGACATCCGCCCCGTAACCGCGGGTGGCGAGGAGCTTCGGCACCGGAACGCCGAGAGGCATGAAGATCGTCGCGGAGATCCCGAGCGCCTGGGCGGCGAGTGCGACTCCCTGCGCGTGATTGCCCGCGGATGCCGCGACAACGCCGCGCGCGCGCTCTTCGGCGGTGAGCCGGGAGAGACGGTAGGCGGCGCCGCGGATCTTGAACGATCCGGTCCGCTGCAGGTTCTCCATCTTCAGCAGCACCGGCGCACCGAGCACGTCGGAGACCGCCCGGGAGGGCAGCGTCGGCGTGTGGGTGATCACGTCGACGAGGCTGCGTGCTGCTTCCTCGAACTCGGCCAGACTGGGAACCGCGGTCATCGATTGCTCCTCCGCCGCTGTCGCGGCACTGTGCTCCAGATCAGATCGCCGCTCGGCACGGCTCCTGTTCGCCACGACCCGGAGGTCAGCGTCACGGCGACGACATTGACGAATGCCGCGAGCGGGACGGCGAACAGGGCGCCGGGGATCCCGCCGATCATCGCGCCTCCCGCCACCACGAGGACGACGGCGAGCGGATGCACCTTCACGGCGGATCCCATCAGGATCGGCTGCAGGATGTGTCCTTCGACCTGCTGCACGCCGAGAACGACCACGAGCATCCACAACGCGATCCACGGGCCGTTGTAGACCAGGGCGAGGAAGACCGCGATCGCGCCGGTCGCGACCGCTCCGACGATCGGGATGAAGGAGCCGAGGAACACCAGGACCGCCACGGGAAGGGCGAGCGGCACCTGCAGCAGGAACGCTCCGAGCCCGATTCCGATCGCGTCGATCGTGGCCACGAACAGCTGGGTCCTGGCGTAGTTGACGATGGTCTTCCAGCCGTTGCGCGCAGCTCCGTCGATGGCCGGCTGGGCATTGCGGGGGAAGATCCTGACGGTCCACCGCCAGATTCCCGCGCCGTCGGCGAGGAGGCAGACGAGCACGAAGAGGGAGAGCAGCGCACCGGTGACGACGTGCCCGAGGGTGGAGCCGACCGCAAGGGCTCCGGACCACAGCGCCTGCCCCTGCTCCTCGATCAGAGCCTGAGCCTGCACGAGGTAGTCGCTGATCTGGTCGCTTGTCAAGTGCAGCGGTCCTTCGCGGAGCCAGTCCTGGAAGTTCTCGATCGAGACCGCGGTGCTCGCCTGGACATCCGGAAGCTCCACCCGGATCTGCCACACGACCAGCCACATCAGACCCGTGACGATCGCGAGCGTGCCGAGGATCGACAGCGCCACGGCCAGCCACCGCGGGAAGCGCATGCGCAGCATCCATTCGAATGCCGGCCACAGCAGGGCGGTGATGAGAATGCCCACCATGAGCGGGATCACCAGGAGCTTGAGCGTGATGACCAGCCAGATGAACACGCCGATCGCGGCGGCCAGTATCAGCAGCCGCCAGGCGTATCCGGCCCCGACGCGCAGCCCGAACGGGACAGCCTGATCGGCTTCGGTCGTCACCGTTCGATCGGTCGAGATCGGACGCGGACGGAGGATGTCTCTCAGTCGTGGTCGCAGCTCGTCGCTCATCCGGTCAGTCTAGAGCGCGCGCCCGTGGGGCTGCTGACGCCGGCCGCCTGCAGACCGGCGATGTCGGCGCCCGGCGATACGCTGGCGAGGTGACCGAGAACCTCAGCTCCGCCCAGGCACGCCGGATGGCGCTGGCCGCCCAGGGGTTCACCCGATCGCGTCCGGCATCGGTCAGCGCGCGCCACGTGCACCGGGTCATGGACCGGCTGGGCGTGCTGCAGATCGACTCGGTCAACGTCTTCGCGCGCTCCCATTACCTGCCGCTGTTCTCCCGGCTCGGCTCGTACGATCCCGCCCTGCTGGACAGGATCTTCCTCTCGCGCACCACGCACTACGTCGAGTACCTCGCTCACGAGGCCACGTTCATCCCCGTCGAGGACTGGCCGCTCTGGCAGTTCCGGATGGACGATTTCCGCCGTCGGTGGTCGGACGGCGACTCCTGGATGAGTGCCAACGCCCGGACCCTGCGCTGGGTGCAGGACGAACTCCGCACCCGCGGACCGCTGCGCCCTGCGGATCTCCGGGAGGATGCGCCACGTGAGCGCGGCACCTGGTGGGATTGGGATGACGTGAAAGTCGCGCTGGAGCACATGTGGCGCACGGGCGACGTCGCGATCAGCGGACGACGCGGTTTCGAGCGCACCTACGCCCTCGCGGAGCAGGTGATCCCCGACGGCATCCGCTCGCAGAAGATCCCGCGCGCCGACGCGATCCGCGAGCTCGTGCGCCGCGCCGCCAGGTCGTCGGGCGTGGCCACGCAGGCCGACCTCGCGGACTACTACCGGCTGCGTGATCGCGCTGCGGTTTCGCAGGCCATCGCCGAGCTCGTCGACGCTGGAGAGCTCGTGCCAGTCGCCGTGCGCGGCTGGGAGCGCGCCGGGCGGGCCGTCCCGTCGTGGAGGCACCGCGACGCGGTGCTGCCCCGGCGGGTGGATGCCGCGGCCGTCCTCACGCCGTTCGACCCCGTGGTGTGGTTCCGCGACCGAGCGCTGCGGGTCTTCGAACTCGACTACCGCATCGAGATCTACGTGCCCGCGGACAGGCGCCGGTACGGCTACTACTCGTTGCCGGTCCTGGTCGGCGACCGGATCGTCGCCCGCGTCGATCTCAAGGCAGACCGGGCCGCCTCCACACTGCGGGTGCAATCCGCCTGGTGGGAGCCGCAGGCCCGCCCGGAGGACGCGGCCGCGATCGCGATCGAACTCGCCCTGGCCGCCTCCTGGCAGGGTCTGGAGCACGTCTCGGTCTCCGGATGGGGCGACGCCGCCGACAGCCTGCATCGCGCGCTGTCGGCCCTCGGAGGCACGACCGTCGCCCGACACCTGCATCCCCGGGAGAACGGCGGATGACCGGGCGCCGCTCCTGGATCATCGGCGCGGTCGTCGCTGCGGTGCTGCTCGGAGGCGCGTCGGTCTGGATCTGGCAGTCCTCGACCGTGCCCAGCGTCGTCGAGAGCCCTTCTCCCCTGCCCTCGCCGTCACCGACGGCGGCCTCCGCCGAGCAGGTGCAGGTCCTTGTCGACGACCACCTGGAGCAGTGCGCCGAGAGCAGAAGCGACACCCCACCGGAAGGTTGCGGCATCCGCATCCCGTGGGGCGCTGAGTTCTCGGCCGTGTCCGGCATTCGATATCGCATCGAGCAGCTGCCGACCGCCGAGATCCAAGGCGAGGGATTCGTCGCGGAAGGGGGCGTCCTCATCGCGACTGTGACGGGCACAGGGCAGGACGGCACTTCGCGCAGCGTGACCTACCGCAGCGAGGACTGGGCGGTACGCGGCGACGTCGATGTCACCGACGAAGGGGTCGAGATCTCGGTCTGGTGACCATTCGACGAGCTCAGGGTGCCGTCAGAACTGCACGCGCGGAGGCTCGGAGATCGCACCCGTGTCGGCGACCTCGAAGAACTCGCGCTCGGTGAAGCCGAGACCACGCGCGAACAGGTTGTTCGGGAACACCTTGATCTTCGTGTTCAGCTCCCGCACGCCGCCGTTGTAGAAGCGTCGGGCGGCCTGGATCTTGTCCTCCGTGTCGACCAGCGCCTGCTGCACCTGGAGGAAGTTCTGGCTGGCCTGCAGCTGGGGGTAGGCCTCGGCTACGGCGAACAGGCTCCGCAGGGCCTGCTGCAGATGCCCCTCGGCGATTCCGGCCGCCCCGGGGCTCTCCGCGGACAGCGTCTCCGCGCGCGCGCGGGTGACGTTCTCGAAGACCGCCTTCTCGTGCGAGGCGTAGCCCTTCACGGTCTCGATGAGATTCGGGATGAGATCGGCTCGGCGCTTGAGCTGGACGGTGATGCCGCTCCAGGCCTCGTCGACACGGATCTTGAGTTGCACCAGCGAGTTGTAAGTGGCCCAGAGGTAGATTCCGATGAGCAGAATCACTCCGACGACGATCAGTACCGGCACGAGCCACTCCATGCGGAGGCCACCCTTCCTCGAATTTCTCTCATCCTAGTCGCGCAGTCTGCGCGTGGACTGGGTGCACAGGCCGCGCAGGCGGGAAGGACGATCAGTCGCCGAGCACGCGCTCGAGATGGCGGTTGCCGAAACGGCGGTCGGGGTCCAGCCGGTCGCGCAGCGCGCGGAAATCGTCGAAACGCGGATAGCGCTCCCGCAGCTGCCCGGCGTCGAGGGAGTGGAGTTTTCCCCAGTGCGGCCGCCCGCCGTGCTCGAGCATGATCTGCTCGACGGCGTCGAAGTACGCGGTGTGGTCGGCGCGCCAGAACCGATGCACGGCGATGTAGCCGGTCGCCCGGCCATGGGCCGTGGACAGCCAGCGATCGTCCTCACCGGCGAAGCGCACCTCGATCGGGAACTCGATGCGCCAGCCCCTCTGGGAGATCAGCTCCTTAACCGTGCGGAACGCGGACACCACGTTCTCTGCGGGAAGCGCGTACTCCATCTCGCGGAAGCGCACGTTCCGGTTCTGCGTCAGCACGCGATGCGAGCGGTCCGTGTACACGCGATCACCGGTCAGTTTCACGGCCAGGCGGTTGAACGGCGGCGTGATCGCGGGAACAGCCTGACCCGCTGCGCAGACGACGCGGTAGACGCCGTTGGAGAGCAGCGTCTCATCGATCCACTTGCCGACGACCGGGAGCGGCCGTCGCACGGTGGACTCCGGCAACCGCGTCTGCCTCTTGGTCAAGGCGACGTCGGTGTGCGGGAACCAGTAGAACTCGAAGTGATCGGATGCCGCGACGCGATCGTCGAGCGTCGCCAGCACGTCCGCCAGCGGAACGGGCTCATCGATCGCGTGCATGACGAACGCCGGCACGCATTGCAGGGTCACCTCGACGATGATCCCGAGCGCGCCCAGTCCGAGTGCCACCGCCGGGAGCATCTCGGTGTTCTGCTCTTCGTCGACGCGCAGGAAATCTCCCGCCGCGGTGATCATCGTCACTCCGACGACCTGCGCGGCGAGACCTCCGAACCGGGCGCCGGTGCCGTGCGTACCCGTCGAGATCGCGCCTGCGATCGACTGGCGATCGATGTCACCGAGGTTCTGCATCGCGAGACCGCACGCGGCGAGCAGCCGGGGGACCCGGTGCAGCCGCGTGCCGGCGAGCAGCGTGACGCGGCCGCTCCCGGCATCCGCCATCACCAGCCCCTGCATGTCGTCGAGCTCGAGCAGTACGCCGGGTGCCGCCGCTATGCCCGTGAAGCTGTGTCCGGCACCGACCGCTTTCACGGTGAGGCCTTGTGCCACCGCCGCTCGCACCGCGCGCTGCACGCCCTCCGGTGTCCGCGGGCGTTCGATGCGCAGCGGCGTGATCTGCGTGGTGCGCGCCCAGTTGCTCCAGGTGCCGCCGATCCTCGTCACAGGAACGCCTTCCCCTCGCCACGGTAGGTCGGCAGGTCAGCGACGATCTCGGAGCCCGCGACGAGGTGGTATCGGTCGATCCGCTCAGCGGGCTCGCCGCTCTTGGCGTGCCGGAACCACACCCGGTCTCCGAGCCGGAGCTGCGCTGCGGCTCGCCCCTGGAGCGGTGTCTGCACCTCGCCGGCGGCCTCGCGGGGCAGTGTTCGCAGTCCCTGCGGCCATGCCGGCAGCGGCTGGCGCGAGGCGAGCGCCGGCCCCGACGCGATCCATCCCCCGCCAAGGACCGTCGCGATGTCAGGAGCGGGGCGACGGACGACGTCGAAGGCGAAGGCCGATGCCGGCGCCGGCTGGAAGGAGCGGTACCCGTCGAAGAGGTGCCCGCCGAGCAGCCCGCTGCCCGCGCTCACCTCGGTGAGCGCCTCGTCGCTGCCGGAGAACTCGAGCGACCCGGTGCCGCCTCCGTTGAGGAATTCGAGCGGTGCGATCTCGGCGAGGGCGGTGGCGATCGCCGCCCGGCGTCCGCGCAGCTCGGTTCGCGAGCGCGCCTGCACCATCCGGATCAGCGGCGCGTCCGGACCCGCGTCGTCTCCCTGCCCGGCGATCTGCGCCTCGTACATCTGCAGTCCCACGAGCCGGAACCCCGGCCGTCGGACGATCGCCCTGGCGAAGGCGGCGACCTCACCGGCGGAGAACAGCGCGGAGCGACGCACGCCGATGTGCCCGAGTGCGGCGGATCGCAGCGAGGCGTCCGCATCGACGGCGACCCTGAACTCCGGGCGCCGCCCCGGTGCGGCCACGCTGTCGATGAGATCGAGCTGGGCGGGATCGTCGACCATCAATGTGATCCGGCTCGCCGCGACCTCATCGGCAGCGAGCCTTTGCAGGTTCACGCGGTCGACCGTCGGGTACCCGAGCACGATGTCCTCGTGCGTCTCGCACAGCCACAGCGCCTCGGCGAGGGTGAACGCCAGGATGCCGCGGAATCCCGGCAGCTGGAGAACGGCATCGAGCACCGCGCGCACGCGCACGGACTTCGAGGCGACCCGGATCGGGAGCCCGCCGGAGCGCACCAGAAGATCCATCGCGTTGTAGCGCAGCGCATCGAAGTCGATCACCGCCACCGGGGCGGGCAGGTGGGCCGTGGCGGCGGTGAGCCGGGGCCAGTACCGGGCAGGATCCTCCCATTCGGGGGCGATCGAACGGCCAGCGTCAGCTGTGGGGCTCATTTCGGCGGTGAGGTCGAGCACTCCCCCACACTACGACCTCCATGGACCCGGATTCATCTTCATCGGGACTGCGTCTCTTTCGCGACGCTGCATCTGCCGGGATGCCGCCGCCTCGTCGGTAGGCTGGCGGTGCGGCCCCCGTAGCCCAATGGCAGAGGCAGGCGACTTAAAATCGCTTCAGTCTGGGTTCGAGTCCCAGCGGGGGCACCGGGCTTCCAGGATCACTCGTCGATGCCGAGCGGGCCGAGGAGCGCCGGATCAGCCCCGGCCGCGATCAGTCGTGTGCGCATCGCCGCCGCCGCCCGCCGATAGGGCTCACTGCTTCCCGTCAGGAGGGACCGGGAGTTGGCGGCATCGTCGAAGGCGATCAGCTCGAAAGCGAGCTGATCGGCTTCCTGCGCGGCGATGGAGAGTTCCCCGGCGCCGATCGCAGCGGCGACCTGCGCCGTGACGTAGCCATGCCAGTCGTCGATCGCCGCGCGCACGGCGGCATTGACCGGACCCGGTTTCGAGTCGACGTCCGCCGACGTCGCCGCGAAGAAGCAGCCCCCGCTGAACACCCGGTCCTTGGAGTACAGCAGCGCGTTCCTCATGAGCACGGCGATGCGCCGCACGCCCCGCGGTTCCGCGCGGGCGGGTTCCACGATCGCCGTGAAGAAGATCTCCCTCGCCGCGAGCACGGTGGCCAGTTGCAGACCTTCCTTGCCTCGGAACAGAGTGGCGATGCTGCTCTTGCTGCGACCCGATGCCTCCGACAGACGCCCGATCGTCAGCCCGTCGAGTCCGTCGACGGATGCGAGATCGGTCGCGCTCTCCAGAACCGATCGACGCGAGGCATCGCCACGCACGCGTCGGCCGTCCAGGACTACGGGATCTGCCATGCCCCTAGTGTACGAACGATCGATCGCATAGTCTATGCACGAACGATCGTACGTATTCATTTCAGAAGGAGTCGCCGTGTCCACACTCTCCACATTCGTCGGCCGGGGTCTCCGCGCGATCGCCGTGTTGTCTCCGGCACTCGCCGGGCTCATCGCGCTTCGGCTCTTCTTCGTGACGACACCTCGCATCGAGATCCGCCCCGCGGATGCCGCCTCGGATCTCGCCGCCGAGCGGATGCGATTCACGGTACGCGGGCGGGAGATCGTCAGCTACGCGTGGGGATCCGGCGAACGCACCGTGCTGCTGATCCACGGCTGGCGCGGACGAGCATCGCAGTTCGCTCCGCTGGTCCGCGAACTCGTCGCGGAGGGCTTCCGCGTCGTCTCCTTCGATGCCCCCGCACACGGACGCTCCAGCGGTGGCCCCACGGACATGCGCGACTGGCTCGCCGCCGCCGAGACGCTCCAGCAAAGCCACGGTCCGTTCCATGCCGTCGTCGGCCATTCCATGGGCGGCCTGGCTGCGTTGACGCTGGCCCGTTCGTCGATGCCCACCGGACTCGTCGCCGTCATCTCGGCGGTGGGGCACCCCGACCCGTATATCGCGGAGTTCGCGAAGGACTTCGGCCTGAACCCCCGCACCGCCGCGCAGGTGAGAACGCGATTCCAGGCGCGCCTGCACGAGGACGAGGCGTCCGCTGCGCGGCGCTACGACGCCGTGACGCATCCTCTGCCATCGGAGACGGAACTCCTCGTCGTGCATGACCGGTATGACCGGCGAATGCCGGACACCGACGCTCAGCGTCTGCACGCGGCGCATGACGGGCGTTCTCGGATGGTGCGCACCTCCGGCTTCGGCCACACGCGCGTGCTGGCCTCCGACGTCACGCTCGACGCGGTGACCGCCTTCGTCACCGGCGGGCTCTCGGCCGTCGCCGACGCACTCCCTGTCGACGAGGTCGAGCCGGACATGGCCTTCGACCGACGCTGACGACATGCCGTGCTCGAACTCGCGCCGAGCATACGGAAGAGCCCGCCCGAGACGGATCTCGGGCGGGCTCTTCGCGGTCGTTCAGACGATCACGCGTCGGCGTTCACGGTCTTCTTCACGGGGGCCTTCTTGACCGGGGCCTTCTTGGCGGGTGCAGCGTCGGCAGCCTCCGCGTTCACGGGCTCAGCCTTCGCCGGCTCCGCCTTGACCGCCTCGGCCTTGACAGGCTCGGCCTTCGCCGCAGGAGCGGCAGGTGCCGCATCCGCCGCCGGACGCGGGCGGGAGGCGAACTCCTCGAACACGTAGCGCGGGTTCTGCACGGTCTGCAGGTTCACGAGGTCGCGACCGAGGAAGAAGTTGTTCACCCAGCCCCACACCACGCGGAGCTTGCGCTCCCACGTCGGCATCGCGAGGCCGTGGTAGCCACGGTGCGCGATCCAGGCGACGAAGCCCTTCAGCGCGATGTTCCCGGACTGGAAGACGCCGTTGTAGAGACCGAGACCTGCCACAGCGCCCATGTTCTTGTGGAAGTACTCCTTGGGGTCCTCACCACGAAGGACGGCGACGATGTTCTTGGCGAGAAGCTTCGCCTGGCGCACCGCGTGCTGGGCGTTCGGCACGCAGTAGCCGCCGACACCGCCACCGGAGAGATCGGGGACGGCCGAGACGTCACCGGCAGCCCAGGCGCCCTCGACGAACTCGTCGGCTGTACCCACGCGCAGATCGGCACGGGTCTGGATGCGACCGCGCTCCTCGATGGGGAGGTCGCCGCCGCGGACGACGGTCGGGTTGGCCATGACGCCGGCGGTCCAGACGATGAGGTCGGTCGGGATGACCTCGCCGGTGGAGAGCTCGACGTTGCCGTCGATCGCACCGGTGACCTGCGTGTCGAGGTGCACGTAGGCGCCGCGCTTCGCGAGGTCCTTGAGCACCCATTCGCTGGTCTTCAGCGAGACCTCGGGCATGATCCGCCCCATCGCCTCGATCAGGTGGAAGTGCGTGTCGTCGAAGGTCAGCTGCGGGTACTTGCCGACCAGCGACGACGCCAGCGAACGCAGTTCCGCGAACACCTCGATGCCGGCGAAGCCGCCACCGACGACCACGACCGAGAGCAGACGGTCACGAGCCGGGCCGGCAGGCAGCGACGCCGCCTTGTCGAAGTTCGACATCAGGCGATCGCGGATCGCGACGGCCTCCTCGATGGTCTTCAGGCCGATCGCGTTGTCGGCGATGCCCGGGATCGGGAAGGTCCGCGAGACGGCACCCGCGGTGACCACGATCTGGTCGTACGCGAACTCGTACGGCTCGCCCTCGGGCGGCGTGATCGTCGCGACCTTGCCGGCGTGGTCGATCTTCGTGACCTTCGCGGTGACGACGTGCGTCCGCTTCAGGTGACGACGGTGCGCGACCACCGAGTGCCGCGCCTCGATGGAGCCGGCGGCGACCTCGGGCAGGAACGGCTGGTAGGTCATATACGGCAGCGGGTCGACCATGGTGACGTCGGCTTCACCCTTGCGGAGCTGCTTCTCGAGCTTCCACGCCGTGTAGAAACCTGCGTAACCTCCGCCGACGATCAGAATCTTGGGCACAGTGCTGTTCTGAGGCACAGGGGGACAACTCCTCGGAGTCAGGATTTTGGCGTGCGACTCGCGCGCGCTGATCGGATGCGCCGGGCAGCTGCGGTGACGCCAAGCCCCACCAGGATACCAGGGACTGTGAGCGCGATGAGCGGGAGGGTACCGTAACGCAACGACTCGGCACTGGGAAGCAACGGCGACCCCGCCTCGGTCGGCGGGTCCGCGGCCGGCAGCGGCGGCACGCTCACCGGCGTGACCTCCGGCTCGGGCTGCGGTTCCGTGGCCGCGCGGCGGTGCAGGCGCACCCACTCCGCGAGATCTCCCATGGGGTTCTTGTCGACGGACGGCACATCTGTCGAGATCGCGGCGGCCGCATCGACCAGCCCGTAGCCGTAGAGGGGATCGCTGGGCTTCTTCGCGCCGTCGACCGGGATCGCGGTCTTGATGATGCGGTTGATCACGTTCGCGGCATCGAGATCGGGATGCGCGGACCGCACGAGCGCTGCGATGCCCGCGACGATCGGCGCGGCGCCGCTGGTTCCTCGCCACCACGCCACCTTGCCGTCTGCGGAGACGCCGAGCAGGCCTTCGCTGGGGGCCGAGATGCCGATGGTGATGCCCTGCGTCGAGGCCTCGACGCTCGCCGTGCCGGTCTGGTCGACCCCCCCGACTGTGAGCACGCCGGGGATCGTCGCGGGAGCGCCGATGATGCTCGTGCCGCTCCCCCGGTTGCCCGCGGCGACCACGACGACGACATCGTGCTCGAAGGCGTAGAGGAAGGCCTCGTCCCAGCTCCGGTCCCATTCCAGGGTGTTCGTGGTGAACGACAGATTGATGATGTCGGCGCCGTTGTCGACCGCCCACTTCATCCCCTTCGCCACCTGCTCGGCGAAGGGAACAGCGGCGGCGGCGCCGAAGCCGACCGAGATCGAGAGCAGATTCGCCTCGGGGGCGACCCCGATCATGCCGGTGCCGTCCGCGGCTCCGCGCCCTGCGGCCAGTGACGCCACCCATGATCCGTGGTTCCCGTCGACGGCGCCCAGCGGCGTGCGTCCGTCCGGGGTGCCGCTGCCCGAGACGTCGGTGCCGCCGATGACGGCATCGCCGAACGTCTGCGGCACCTTCGCGATGCCGGTGTCGATCACGGCGATCGTGACGCCCTTGCCGCGCGTCGTCTGCCATGCCTCGCGGATGCGGGCGCCGTCGAGCCAGTACTCCGAAGCGCGCACCGGGTCGGCGGGGTTGTCCGGGACGGGCCCCGGCGGGATCGTCGCCCCCAGGAGCAGGACGGATGCCGCGACCATCGCCGCGGCGACGGTCGTGCGCAGCACCCGCATGCTCATGTCGCCGTCGCTCCGGCACCCCGCGTCGCCGCGCCGGGGTCGTCGCATCGGCACTGCGCGGCAGACCACGACGAGCGCGCGAGCGCCTCATCGCCGATGGGGTTCACACCGGGTCCGGCCGCGAGCGCGTGCCCGGCGAGGGCGTGCAGGCACTTCACGCGGTTCGGCATCCCTCCGGCGGAGATCCCGTCGATCTCGGCGACCTCGCCGAACTGGGCGCGATCGGCGAGATACGCCTCATGGGCGGCCAGGTACGCCGCCGCGATGTCGTCATCGTCGGCGAGGAGCGCCGCGAGCTCCGGCATCACCTGAGTCGCCTCGAGAGTCGACATCGCGGCGGTGGCCGCCGGGTGGGTCAGGTAGTAGAACGTCGGGAACGGCGTGCCATCGGGCAGTCGAGGTGTCGTCGCGACGACTGTGGGATTGCCGCAGGCGCAGCGCGCGGCGATCCCGAGCACGCCCCTGGCCTGACGGCCCAGCTGCGCCGACACCACGGCGAGTTCGGCAGGCGTGGGGGCGGGGAATGGCGGCGTAGTCACCCTTCCAGCGTAGGGGAGGCAACCTGGAGGATGCTCGGAGCGCACGCCGACGATCAGGGGGCGACGGCCGCGTTCTCCGCAAGACCGCTCGAGGTGAGCGTGCGCAGCAGCTGCGACATCCAGTCGGCCGGCTTCTCCTCCAGGGTGTCGCTGACCGGCTCCTGCTCCTGCGGAAGAGCAGCAGGGTCGAGATCGTTGTCGACGAGGTAGACGACCTCGCCTGGCTTGACGTAGTACAGGCGCTCGCGTGCCTGGGTCGTGATGTAGGCCGGATCCTGCCAGCGTTCGCGTTCCTTCTCGAGCGCCGCGATCTCGTCTTCGCTGACCTGCACGGACGCCTCGAGCGCCGCGATCTTCTGACGCTGGTCGATGAACGTGCCGAGGGTGGGAACGAGCACCCACGCGCCGAGCACGACCAGCGACAGCATGATCACGGAGAACGCCGAGAGGCGGATGCCGGACGCCCATTCGCGCACATCGACACTCGGGCCGCCGGCGCCACGGGCGGAAGCCGGACGAGCGCGATTCCCCCGCGCGGGCGTCGCGCCGGTGGCGACCTTCTTCGACGGCCGCTTCGAGGATGGGGAAGCGGTCTTCTTCGGAGGCGTCGGCTTCGAAGCGCCCGGAGACGCCGAAGGAGGAGCCGGTCGTCGTGCCACGGCTCCTCCTCGGTGTCGTCTCTGTCTCAGCTGTGCTCAGCCCTGGTAGCGCGGGAAGGCGGAACGACCGGCGAAGACCGCGGCATCCCCCAGCTCTTCCTCGATGCGCAGAAGCTGATTGTACTTCGCGACGCGCTCGCTGCGAGCAGGCGCACCCGCCTTGATCTGACCCGAGTTCGTCGCGACGACGAGGTCGGCGATCGTGGTGTCCTCGGTCTCACCCGAGCGGTGCGAAAGCATCGCCGTGTAGCCGGAGCGCTGCGCCAGGCTGACCGCGTCGAGCGTCTCGGAGAGCGTGCCGATCTGGTTGACCTTGACCAGCAGCGAGTTGGCGACACCGCGGCGGATGCCGTCGGCCAGGCGCTCCGGGTTGGTGACGAACAGGTCGTCGCCGACGAGCTGCACCTTCGAGCCGAGCGCGTCCGTGAGGAGCTTCCAGTTGTCCCAGTCGTCCTCGGCGAGGGCGTCCTCGATCGTGACGATCGGGAAGTCGTTCATCAGGCCGACGTAGTACTCGATCAGCTCGGGTCCTGACCAGTCCTTGCTGTCCAGACGGTAGACGCCGTCCTTGAAGAACTCCGTCGCTGCGACGTCGAGGCCGAGGGCGATCTCGGTGCCGGGCTTGAAGCCGGCCTTCTCGATCGCCTTGACCAGGAAGTCGAGGCCCTCGCGGTTGCTGGGCAGGTCGGGGGCGAAGCCGCCCTCGTCGCCGAGGCCGGTGGCGTAACCCGCCGCCTTCAGCTCCGCGCGCAGCACGTGGTAGGTCTCGACTCCCCAGCGCAGGGCCTCGGAGTAGGTCTCTGCGCCGATCGGCGCGAGGAAGAACTCCTGCATGTCGATGCCGTTGTCGGCGTGCTCGCCGCCGTTGATGACGTTGAACAGCGGAACGGGCAGCACGTGCGCGTTCGGGCCGCCGAGGTAGCGGAACAGCGGCAGATCCGCGGAGTCCGCTGCGGCCTTGGCCACTGCGAGGCTGACGCCGAGGATGGCGTTGGCACCGACGCGCTTCTTGTTCTCGGTGCCGTCGACCTCGATGAGGATCTCATCGATGACGCGCTGCTCGCTCGCCTCGACGCCCTCGATGGCCGGGCCGAGCTCGTCGATGATCGCCTCGACGGCCTTGAGCACGCCCTTGCCGCTGTAACGGGTCTTGTCACCGTCACGCAGCTCGTACGCCTCGAAGGCGCCGGTGGATGCACCGGAGGGGACGGCGGCCCGCTGGACGATGCCATCGTCGAGGAGTACCTCCACCTCCACGGTCGGGTTACCTCGCGAGTCGAGAATCTCGCGTGCGCCTACAGCCTCGATCAGTGCCACGAATGTGCTCCTTGCTCAGGGAAAAGGTGTGGTGGAGCGACGTCGATCCGCGCCCAGTCTAGCCCGCTCGCCGTCTCGGCCCGGGGACTCGTACTCCGCGATCACACGACGAGCGCGAGCGCGACGCCGTCCCAGCCCTTGATGCCCACGGTCTGCAGAGCGGTCGCGTCGAAGCGGGGGTCATCCCCCAGCATCCGCAGCGCATCCCTGGTGCCGACGACCATCGGATCGGTGCTGTCGTCGCGCACGATCTCGCCCTCCCGGCCGATGTTGTCGAGCACGACAACCGTGCCGGCATGGCCGAGCCTGGCGGCCCAGTCGAGGTAGATCGTGTTGGACTCCTTGTCGGCATCGATGAACACGAGGTCGAAACCGCCGACGAGCGTCGGCAGGACGTCGGCTGCGCGACCGACGCGGATGTCCACCCGCTCGCCGACACCGGCGGCGTCGATGCTCGCGCGCGCGATCGCGGCGTTGCGCGATTCCGCTTCGACCGTGATGACGCTTCCGCCCTCACCGACGGCTCTGGCCAGCCAGATGGTCGAATACCCGCCCAGCGTGCCGATCTCCAGCACGCGGCGAGCGCCGCTCATCCGCGCGATCAGGTTCAGCAGCTTGCCCGCGACAGGCGCGACCTCGATGTGCGGGAGTCCCGCCGCCTGCTGGGCCCCGAGCGCCGCCTCCAGTGCGGGGTCGTGGCCGACGAGCGTGTCGGCGAGATAGACGTCCGCGTCCGCCCAGGCGGCAGGTGTCGATTGCATGACTCCAGACAATCCCGGCGGACGGCCGGCGTCAAGGGCGCGGTTGTGAGAGAAGCCGGCCGGGGGCGTCGGCGAGTTCGGGCTGGTTGCGGAACTGACCGGTGACCACGAGCACCGCGGTCACGAGGGCGAGCACGATCCAGCCCGCAACCCCCAGGGGGCCGGCGAGCGCGAGGTCCGGCTGCGCGGCGGCGAAGATCACGATCATCCCGCCGGACGCGTTCAGCGAGCCGTGCGCGATGACAGCGGGCCACACGGAGGCCGAGCGCAGCCGCAACCAGCCGAGCAGCACACCCCATGCGACGCATCCGGCGATCATGAACAGCACGCCGGAGATGTCGGTGCGACCGAAGTTGTATCCGAGCAGGATGACCGGAGAGTGCCAGACGCCCCAGATGATGCCGCTGAGGATCAGCGCGGGCCATGTGCCGAGCGGGCGCAGCGCGGGAACGAGCCAGCCCCGCCAGCCGATCTCCTCGCCGAACGCGAAGAGGCTGTTGAAGAGAGCCGCGAGCGGAATGGACGCGAGCTGAGCGACCACGATCACGCCGACCGGCGGCACCGGCGTTCCTGCCGGCAGCGCCTTCTCGATCTCGGCCGCGAATGCGGCGAAGGTGAAGTCGAGTTGCACCCAGCCCAGCGCCCCCGAGAGCAGGATGCTGATGGCCACGAGCACCGGCGGTGCGAGCCAGCCGAGCACGATGAGCCAGATCACCCGCTTCGCCGGACGCAGCGGCCACAGTCCGAAGAACCGGAGGCGGTCGCCGCGCGCCGGCACGCGCATCACGAGGGCGACGATGAGGGCGGCGACGGCCGGGGTGTACATCATCACCGGCAGCAGGACGCCGGTGGACGGCTCGGCGAGGCCGTCGCCGAGCCAGAGAGGCAGGGCGACCAGCCACGCGAGGGCGCAGGAGAGCACGATGAACGCGAGGGTCGCGGGCCACGCGATGCGGGTCGCTGGGGTGGTGGATGTTCTGGTCATGGTGCTCCTTCTCCGGATTCCGCCTCTGTCGCGGCTCGATCTCGACCGGCCGCATCGACGTATGCCTGCAGGAGGGCGGCCGCCTCCTCCGCGCCGTCGATGGTGATGACGAATGATCGGCCATCTCGCCTGGTCACCTCGATCGCGGCTCCTCGCCGCATGACGATACCCGTTCGGCCGTCGACGGCGATCCGCCACCCCCAGCCGCCGAACTCGCCGAAGGGCGAGATGTCGACCGCGCGAACCGAGTCGATCTGCTCGAGCGGGATCCTTGCACGCGGCCAGCCGGTCAGTGAGCGCACTGCGAGTCCCTCGGGGGTGATGCGCACGCGGAAGGCGGCTGTCGTGGAGAGTGCCGCTCCGACGACGAGAACGGCGAAGGTCACGACCCACGCTCCTGCCACCCCGATCGCGAGCATGTACACCGCCAGCGCGGCCAGCGCGAGCATCAGCACGGTCACGCCGGCGAGCGCCGCCCGCGGCATGGTGGTCGTCGCGATCCAGACGACGCGTTCGCCGTCCGAGACGCGCACCGCCTGACGCGGTTCGAGAGTGCGGCCCCGCTCCGGCCGCACGTGCGGCTGTACCACCCACGCCACCGCGGCGACGACGACCAGTGCCGTGAACGACAGCAGGACCACGCCGCCGATACCGGGGG
This sequence comes from Microbacterium aurantiacum, assembly GCF_002872075.1. Lineage (GTDB taxonomy): Bacteria > Actinomycetota > Actinomycetes > Actinomycetales > Microbacteriaceae > Microbacterium > Microbacterium aurantiacum_A. The sequence goes on from NZ_PGGU01000006.1 coordinate 161,089, forward strand.
CCTGCGTGGCGTCGGGCAGCCCGCGCTGGATGCCGAGCGATCCGGCGGTCAGCGCTGCGGCGAAGGCGGACAGCCCTGCGGCGAGCGCGCCCATCATCCGCGCTGCCCCTCCCCAGTGCGCACCCACCGCGGCGAGCGTGATGATCGCCATGAGGAGAGGGAGCGCGAGCCCGAGGCCCACCCCCAGCCAGATGTATGTCGACGGCGGCCCGAAGCCGTCTGCACCGCCCGCGCTCCAGTGCGTGACGACCGGATCGGGCACCTCGGGGATCCATGTCGCGCATATGGCGACCCCGATCGACGTGAACACGACGGGAACGGCGACCGCGGCGAGAAGGAAGACGAAGCGCGCCCGGCGCAGCTGCGCGGGAGGTGTGCGGGAGAGGTCGTCGGTGGTCACGGTGAGATCTCCTCTCGAGGTTCCCGCGTTCCTCGGGACGTGCGCGGGCGCGATGTGTCGCGCCGATGGGCCTGCACGATCGCCGCGAGAGTCTCGGCCGAGACGCCGAGCGACGCCGCGCGCTGCACCAGCTCGGCGATGTCGTGGGCGAGTTCGGCGAGCGGTGCAGCGGATGCCGCCACCATCGCTCCCCGGCCTCGGCGGAGGTCGACGAGCCCCTCGTCACGGAGTTGCTGATATGCGTGCAGGACGGTGTGCTGGTTGATGTCCAGCGCGTCGGCCACCTCGCGCGCCGCAGGGAGGCGATGGCCCGGTGTGAGAGTTCCCGCGAGGATGTCCGCTCGTACGGAGGCGGCGACCTGGTCGTAGAGCGGGCGGGAGCTGTCGGCATCGATCCTGACGAGCATCACGCCTCCTCCCCCGGGTTCGAACTTCTACTAATTCTACTCGAACTATAACAACTGTGGGAACTCTCCATCCATGTTTGTCGGGATGCGGTACGTCAGCCACACTGGCGCCATGCGCATCACTCCCCGCCGCCTCGCCATCGGCATGAGCCTCTGGATCCCGAACCTGTTCAGCGGCATCCGCATCCGTCGCTTCAGCGACGATTGGACGCACGCGACCGTGGAGCTTCACGTAAACGTGCTCACCCGCAACTACGTCAAGACCGCCTTCGGCGGGTCGATGTCGGCGATGACCGACCCGTACTTCTTCATGCTCGTCATGCACCAGCTGGGCCGCGACTACGTGGTGTGGGACACCCGCGGCGAGATCGAGTTCCTCAAGCCGGGTCGCGGCGTTCTCACCGCGGAGTTCGCGGTGAGCCCGGAGAAGGTCGCGGAGATCCGTGAGAGTGCGCGCGGCGGCGCGAAGGTGCTCGAGTGGTTCGAGACGGTCATCACCGATCGCGACGGCGATGTCGTGGCGAAGGTGCGCCGCGAGGTGTACATCCGCGAGAAGAAGCGGGTCACCGCGACTCGCGGCTGATCTCCGCATCGCGGGCGCCGCCGGAGGCGAAGCCCGAAGGAGCCGGCACGGACGACGATCGGACGATCAGACTCGGGGCGAGCCGGAGCGTCTCGTGCGCGGACCCCGCTCCGGACGCCAATCCGAGCGCCAGTTCGAGGGCGGTGCGCCCGCTCTCCTCGAACGGCTGCCGTACGGTCGTGAGATCCAGCGCGGCGGCGACTTCGCCGTCGTCGTACCCGACGACGGCGACCGGAGCAGTACCGGAAGCCGAGCGCAGGCGGGACAGGATGGCCGCAGCGAACTGGTCGTGATTGGCGACGATCGCCGTCGAGCCGGCGTCTGTCCTGGCACGGAGCACTCGCTCATCGACCGACGAAGGCCCGTCGATGGCGAGGGATACGACATCGACGTACTGCGAAAGGCCGTCGATGCGGAGCATCCCCGCCGACACATACGACGGCGAGCGCTGCGGCTCGTGCACGAAGAGCACCCGGCGGTGGCCGAGGCCCGCGAGATGACGCCCGATCTGCGCGCCTCCCTCGTGATCGTCCACGAGCACGACCGGGCCACCGACGTCCGCCCTGGTCGGCACGACGTCGACGTAGACGATCGGGATGCGCGCCGCCCTGCTGGCACGGCGCGCGGCGCCTCCGAGCGGCACCCCCATCACCACGAGCGCGGCGACATCGGTGCGGGTGGGCAGCACATCGAGCAGCGGCTCATCGGCGGCCGCGGCGGAATCCAGGTCGTACGGGATGATGTCGACCGCAGCGTCGCGGGCTCGGCGCAGCATTCCGGACAGGCGACGCAGATACGACGGATACGTCGTGAACGGGGCGGCGACGGCGATGCGCGCGGCGCCGATGCGTCGCCCCTCAGTCATGCGATAGCCGAGCGCCGTGGCCGCCTCCACGATGCGCTCACGGGTCTCGACCCGCACGCGGTGCGGCGAACTCACCGCCAGTGACACCGTGGAGATGCTCACGCCCGCGCGCGCCGCGACGTCGTAGATCGTGACGCGGCCGGGGCGTGCACGCATTCGCGGGCCTCCGCACTTCATCGAAGTTCTTCGATTGCCAAGACTAGTGCCCAGCCCATCGAAGGAGATGCCCGATGCCGAGAAGTTCCCGGTTCCGCCGCCCGCTGCTCGACAGCGCCGTCGCCGCACTCGAGAAGCGGATCGCTCCGCTGCTCGCCCCGGAACCCGCCGACCCTGCCGGGAGACGGCGCGTCGCCGAGGAGAACGACGTCAGAGTGAGCGCCGAGCTGGGAATCGGCCCGATCGGCACCGCCACACGAGATCATGTCGTCCCGGTCATCGGGTATCCCGACGTGCGGGTCCGCGTGTACTGGCCGGGCGCCGAACCGGCCCCGGCCGGCTCCGACCTCCCGATCCTCGTCTACTTCTACGGCGGCGGCTTCACGATCGCCGGAATCGACTGGGTGTCGTGGGACGCCCGCTTCCGCGAACGTGCACGGGATGCCGGGATCGTGATCGTCGCAGCGGACTACGCGCACGCTCCTGAGCAGCGTTTTCCGACTCAGCCGGAGCAGTGCTGGTCGGCCTTCGAATGGGCGCACGCGAGCGCGAATGATCTGGGCGCCTCGTCGAGCAGGATCGCAGTGGGCGGAGCATCTTCGGGCGGCGACCTCGCCGCTGCGGTGACGTTGATGAACCGTGATCGCACCGGACACCGGATCGCTCTCCAGATCCTGGAGAATCCCGCGCTCGACCTCACGATCGGCCACGCCGACATGAGCGGCATCAGCGCCCGGATGCCGGGCGTGATCGTGCGCAAGGCCGGACGCAGCCTGGTACGGCAGTACGTCGGCGATGATGCCGCCACCGCACGTCAGCCCTATGCATCGCCCCTGCTCGCCGCGTCGCACCGGGGCCTTCCGCCCGCCTTCATCCTCACCTCCGAGCTCGACCCGCTGCGCGGCGACGGCGAGGCGTACGCACGTGCGCTCTCCGACGCAGGAGTGCCGGTGACGGCGATCCGCTTCATCGGGCAGACGCACGGATCGCTCGGTTCGACGGGCTTCGTTCCCGCCGCGGACGCCGCGCATCGCTTCCTCGTCTCGCAGTTGCGCACGCTGCACGATGAAGTCGTCGCATGACCGCGCCCAGTGCGGACTTCCCGCCCCTCAGCGCACCCGTCGTCGACTGGATCCGGCGCGTCGAGGAGCTCTCCGCGGAGCATCCTGAACTCGCTGCCGCGGACCCGATCGCGCGACGGCGGCCGGCACTGAGGGTGAGCGATCTCATCGCGCTCGAGTTCACCGAGCCCGCGCCGGACGGCGTCGAGATCGACGACCTCGAGCTGTCCGGCGGTGCCGGTCCCATCCGCGCTCGACGGTTCCGCGCCGCCGACGCGAGCGGCGCCGCGCCGACGATGCTGTGGCTGCACGGCGGCGGCTGGGTCGGCGGCACGATCGACGAGATCCTCAACGACCGCATCTGCGCGGACCGCGCGCTCCGCTCCGGGGTCCAGATCATCTCCCTCGAGTACCGCCTCGCTCCGGAGCATCCGTTCCCTGCCCCCGTGGATGACGCCGTCGCCGCACTGGATGCCCTGCGCTGGCGCGCCGAGGAACTCCGCATCGACGTCGACCGGCTCGGAATCGGCGGCAACTCCGCCGGCGCGACCATCGCCGCGTCCGCCGCGCTGCGCGAACGCGACGCCGGACGCCCGCTGCACCACCAGTCGCTCGAGGTGCTGCCGGCGGCGCTGCGCACGTTCGGCGCGTCGATGCAGCGGTACCGCCGCGCATCGGGAATGGAGGATGCCGAACGCATCGCCGACGTGTACCGTGCCGGCGCGCCGCACGCCGTGGCCTCGCCACTGGACGCGGCCGATCATCGCGGAATCGCGCCCGCGCTGATCCTCGCAGCCGAGTTCGATCCACTCCTCGACGGAGCCGTCGCCTACGCCCGCGCGCTGCGCGAGTCGGGAGTGGAGGTCGTCCTGCGCATCGGCGAAGGGCACATCCACGGCTCCCCCCTGCTCACCGCGCGCTGGCAGGGGGCGCGGGACTGGCGCGACGACTTCGCCGCCGAACTCGCAGCCGCCTATGCCCCACGACCTGCGGGCGCGCATCCGCAGCACCCATGATTCCTGCCCGACCCGACCCGACCGAGAAACCGGAGACGATGATGTCCGCCTATGCCGTCGAGCCCGCCCTTCCTTCACCCCCGCCGCTGAGCGCCGATCACATCCCGGGGCAGCGGCAGACCTGGTGGTTCTGGGTCGCGTTCGTGCTCACCTGGTTCGCCTCGGGGATCGCTCAGGGTGTGGCCGCTGTCGCCATCCCGCAATTGCTCAAGGAGTGGGACCCCGAGCACGCCACCGGCAACCTCAGCATCATCCTCACGGTGGGCGGGGCGGCCATCCTGATCACGACGCCGATCTTCGGGCGCCTCAGCGACCGCTCGCTGTCACGTCTGGGCATCCGCCGGCCGTGGATCCTCGGCGGCGCGCTGATCGCGCTCGGCGGTTACGCCGTGCAGGCGCTCGCCCCCTCGCTCCTCATGCTCGGCCTCGGAACGATGCTGGTGCTGATCGGCTGGGGTGCGGTGTCGATGACGATCCACACCCTGTTCGCCGATCAGATCCGCCGCCGCATCCGGGCGATCATGTCGGCGGTCACCGGTGCGGCGACGGCCATCGGCATCCTGATCGGAGTGTCGTTCGCCGGAGTTGTCGCCGGGCTGGGCCAGGTCGGCATGTTCCTCATCCCCGGCGGTATCTCCGCGCTCCTGGCTCTCACCCTGTTCTTCGCCCTCCGGGACATCCGCCGCGCTCGGCCCGCGCCGAAGCTGGATTGGGGCGGCGTGCTGTCGACGTTCTGGCTGAGCCCTCGTCGCTACCCCGATTTCGCCTGGGCATGGGTCTGCCGCTTCTTCATGACGGCGTCGATCGTGTCGGTGACCAGTTATCTCTATCTCACGATCTCCAGCCGGTTCGGCATCGAGGATCCGGCCGAGATCGCGAGCGTGCAGACTCAGGCGACGGCGGCGTTCACCATGATGAACCTGGTGATGGCGTTCGTCTTCGGGGTGATCTCCGATCGCACAGGGCGGCGGAAGCCGACGGTCGTCTTCGGCGCCCTCTTCAGCGCTGTCGGTCTCGTCCTGGCCGTCGCGTTCGGCGACATCGGGTTCTTCCTCATCGGCATAGCGATCGTCGGTGCGGGCCAGGGCGCTTATATCGCCGCCGATGTGGCGCTCATGACCGAGTGCCTCCCCTCGGCCGAGGACGCGGGCAAGGACCTCGGCATCGTCGCGCTCGCCTACCTGTTGCCCGGCATCCTCGTGCCTGTGTTCGGATTCTTCGCGACCCGCATAGGCTCGCCGACGGGAGAGAACTTCGCGGCCCTGTACATCGGCGCCGTCGGAATGGCGCTGATCGCCGCATTCGCGGTCACCCGGGTGAAGGGCGTTCGATGACTTCCGCTCCTCGACTGCGCGGTGCCGCACGCCGGGAGTACCGGCGACTGTCCCGAGCCACCGGCATGCCATCGCGCACCCATCCGCTCGTCACTCTCACGCCGAGCATCCCGGTCGCGGCGGACGACGGTGCCGAGCTGCTGACGGACCATTGGCACGCGGAGGGGGCAGGCGGGCAGACGCTCCTGATCCGCACCCCTTACGGGCGGGACGGCGTCGCCGGCGTCGCCCGCTTCTTCGCCGAGCGCGGCCATCACGTCGTGGTGCAGAGCTGCCGCGGCACGTTCGGCTCTGGCGGCTCGTTCAGTCCGCTGCACGACGAGGTGGCCGACGGGCAGGCGACTCTGCGCTGGGTACGCGGTCAGAGCTGGGCGACGGATCGCGTGCATTCCTGGGGCGGGAGCTACTTCGGGGTCACCCAGTGGGCGTACTGCGACGGCGAGGCGCGCCCCGACACCATGGGCATCGCGATCTCGGCACGACGTTTCGATGACGCGATCCTGTACCCGGGCGGCGGGTTCTCCATCGACACGCCGCTCACCTGGGCGTACGCCCTCGACATGCAGGAACGCAGCCTGCCTCGCCGGATCTGGGCGCTGCTCCGGGCCAGGTGGGCCATCCTCCGCGGCGCCCGCGCCACTCCCCCGGGCGACGCCGTTCGCGTCGCTGCGCACTCGGATCCGCAATTCTTCCGGGACTGGGTCGACCACAGCGACCAGGGCGACCCGTGGTGGCATCCGCTGCGTTTCGCGTCCGACGTCGACACGATTCCTCCGGTCACGCTCATGGCGGGATGGCAGGACCTGTTCCTCGTCGGGCAGCTCGCCGACTACGCCGCGCTCAAGGAGGCCGATCGCTCGGTCCGCCTCATCGTCGGGGACTGGACCCACGGCGATCACGAGACGACGGCGATCGGTGTGCGTGAGGCTCTGGCGGCGTTCGCCGGCGCCGGGAAGGGCGCAGACGTGCGCCTTGAGATCAGTGGCGGTGCCGGTTGGCACGAGTTCGATCAGTGGCCGCCACCCAGCACTGCCGTGTTCCGCGAGTTCACCGCCGACGGGCGCCTCGCGCTGCCCGCTGCTGAGCGTCGGGCCGCCGCACTCTCGTACCGCTACGACCCGGCGGATCCCACGCCGGATGCGGGTGGTCGCACGCTCAATCCCTTCAGCGCCGGCCGCCGCGACCAGCGTGTCCGCGAACGTCGAGACGACGTGCTGGTCTTCACCGATGATGTGCTGGAGAAAGATCTCGTCGTCATCGGACAGCCGGAGGTCGAGCTGACCTTCGCCTCGTCCAACCCGCGGGCCGACGTGTTCATCCGGCTGTGCGAAGTCGACCCGAAGGGCAGGTCGCGGACGATCACCGATGTCTATCGGCGCCTTCCCGATGATGCGGCCCCGAACGAGCCGCGCCGAGTCCGCTTGCCGTTGGCGCCGATCGCGCACCGCTTCGCCGCCGGCTCCCGCCTGCGCGTGCAGGTCTCGTCGGGGGCGCATCCGCTGCATCTGCGCAATCCCGGAACGGCGGACCCGGTGCGCGACCATTCCCAGCTGATCGGGAGCGACCAGGTCGTGCATGTCGGAGGTGCGACCCCGGCCCTCCTCGTACTGCCCGCGTTCGACGCGAGCGGTGCACCAGCCGTTCACCTGCCCGTGGCACGATGAGAGGATGCCGCTCACTCGCCGTCTGACGCTGGGCGACGCCGTCTCGATCGGCCTCGGCTCGATGATCGGCGCCGGTGTGTTCTCGGTGTGGGCGCCCGCGATCGGGGTGGCGGGCAGCGGCATCCTCATCGCCCTCGCGATCGCCGCGTTGGTCGCCTACTGCAATGCCACGGCGTCGGCGCAGCTCGCCGCCGTGCACCCCGTCGCCGGCGGCACCTATGCCTACGCCCGCGCCGAGATCGGACCGTGGTGGGGATTCATCGCCGGCTGGTGCTTCGTGATCGGGAAGATCGCCAGCTGCGCCGCGATGGCGATGACCTTCGCCGCCTACGCCGCGCCGGCGGGCTGGGAGGTTCCCGTCGCGGTCGCGGCCGTCGCCGCCCTCGCCGCCGTCAACTGCTTCGGCGTCACCCGCACCGCCCTGCTCACCCGCATCCTCGTGGCGTGCTCACTGCTCGGCCTCGCGATCGTGGTCGCCACGGGTCTCCTCGCCGCTCCGGACGCCTCCCCCGCGACGCTCCCGGATGCCACCGCATACGGCGTGCTCCAGGGTGCGGGACTGCTGTTCTTCGCCTTCGCCGGCTACGCGCGCATCGCCACCATGGGCGAGGAGGTGATGCGCCCGGAGCGGACCATCCCCCGCGCGATCGTGCTCGCGCTCGCAGGCACCGTCGTCGTCTACGTGCTCGTCGCCCTCACCGTCATGATGACGCTCGGCGCCGCTGCGGCGACCAGCTCCGCCCCGCTCGCCGACGTGATCACCGCCGCCGGCTGGCCGGCGCTGGCGCCCGCTGTGCGGGTGGCCGCGGCGGCGGCATCCCTGGGTGCCCTGCTCGCCCTGCTCACCGGCATCGGCCGCACCACGCTGGCCATGGCCAGGGAGGACGACGTGCCGCGCTTCCTCGCGCATGTCGACGAACGATGGCACGTGCCGCGCCGAGCGGAGGTCGCGATCGCGATCATCGTGATCGGTGTCGTGCTCGTCGCCGATCTGCGGAACGCGATCGGCTTCTCGTCGTTCGGCGTGCTGCTGTACTACCTGATCGCGAACGCCGCTGCCTTCCGCCAGGAAGGCACGGCACGGCGCTACCCGCGGGCCCTGCAGGTGCTGGGCGCGCTCGGCTGCCTCGTCCTCGTGAACACGCTGCCCGTCGTGGCGTCTCTCGTCGGCACAGGCGTGGTGCTCCTCGGTGTGGGGTACCGGATGGTGCGGCTGCGCCTCGCCCGCGGCTGAGGTCAGCTGTCGGGGTCTGCCCGATAGCTGCTCGGAGCGATGCCGAGGACTGTGCGGAAGTCGCGGGTCAGGTGCGCGTGGTCGGCATAGCCGAGGTCGGCCGCGATGAGGGCGATCTCGGCCCGCGGGTCGTCGCGCATCCGCTGTGCGGCCTCCTGCAGCCGGCGTCGGCGGATCATCGCCGCCGGCGGCAGCCCGACATGCCGGTGCGCGAGACGTTGCAGTGTGCGCAGCGAGAGATGCAGACGCGCCGCGGCATCCTCGGCCCGCAGGATCGAGGCATCCGTCATCAGGAGATCCGACAGCGCGTTCGCCTGCTGCGCCGCCGGTGAGACGTCTCCGACCCGTGCGACGAGCCAGCGCGCGAATACGGACACGGCGTCCGAACGACGATCGTCGCCGGCTCCCGTCATGGCTGCGGTGACGTCGGCGAGAAGCTCCGGGGCATCGAACGGCATCGCCGCGTCGAGGAGGGCGGCCGGGTCTTCGACGAGGGCGGCGACCGATGCCGGGCGAAGGAGCGCGCCCACTGCCCAGCCGCGGCCCCGGAGATCGCGGAAGGATGCCGCTGTCGTCGCCCCGACGAGCTGCACCTCGGCCGGTTCGCCCTCGTGCTGCTCGACCACGAGGTTCAGCGCCGGGTAGGCCACGACATCCTGGCGGGAGGAGCGACCCGGTTCGATGCGCCACTGCGGGATCCAGAACCACACGGCGAGGTCCGCGGCCTCGGGAGGCGCCGGCAGCCGATGGAACTCCGGCATCCGGGCCGGGTACAGCACTCCTCGGCGCGCGTCGATCACGCTCCCGACGATAGCCGCCGCATCCGACATCGTGTCGCGAATCTTCAAGCGCAGCGCACCTGCTGCTTCCTAGCGTGGAGGCATGAACACATCAGCTGCCGGCCTCACCGGCGTCCACACCACCAACGGCCGTCCGAACAACGCAACATCGCTCACCCCGTTCCTCGCCATCCCCGGCGCCGCCGACGCCGTCGCGTTCTACCGCGACGTGTTCGGAGCCAGGGTCATCGACGTCACCGAGATGGGCGGCGTCGTGGTTCACGCCGACCTCGACTTCGGTCTCGGACTCCTGCAGATCGGCGAACCGACTCCGGAGTACCACCTCATCGCCCCTCCTGGGGGCGAGGACGACTGCTACTCGCTCGGGGTGTTCGTCCCGGACACCGACGCCGTCGTGGAGAAGGCGGTGGCTGCCGGAGCCGTCGTGCGCGAGCCCGCGTCGACCTTCGTCTCCGGAGACCGCTTCGCCAGCATCCGCGACCCGTTCGGCGTGCGATGGTCGATCATGAGCCGCGTTGAGGATCTCTCCGAAGAGGAGAGCACGCGGCGCGTGCAGGAATGGGCCGCCTCGTTCAGCTCCGAGAGCGCGTAGCCGCAGCCACCGCCGGCAGCAGCGCCTCGGCGGTTCGGCGGTAGCCGAGGGCACTCGGGTGGAACCGGTCCAGGCTGAACATGCCGTCCGGATCGTCGAGGAACATCGGGCCGACGGCGCGTCGCAGATCGACGCTGGCCGCGCCCGCACGTTCGGCGGCCGCGGCCTGCGCGATCGCGAGTTGCCGGGAGACGCGGCCGCCGAGCGTCCGCAGAGGCTGCGGCACGGCCCGCAGCGCGCCGAGATCCGGGCATGTGCCGACCACGACCGCCGCGCCGCGCCGACGCAGATCGGCGATGGCGGACTCGAGGTGGGCGACGGATTCCGCGACCGGCACCCGATGCGTGACGTCGTTGCCGCCGACCACGATCACGGCGACGTCCGGTCGATAGGCGTCCGGAATGGCCTCGAGCTGACCGGCGAGGGCCGACGACTCGGACCCGACGATCGCCGCCGTGTGCAGGCGCACGGGCCGATGAAGCTGCCTGGCCAGCCCCTTGGCGAGCCGTCCGCCCAGGGTGTCCTTGCGGCGCTCGGCCCCGAGGCCTGCGGCGAGCGAGTCTCCCAGCAGGAGCAGCTCGACGGGAGGGCCGGCGAGCGCCGAACGCCAGACGCGATCGGCGTCGAGCGATTCCTCACCCAGCGGCTTCCCGATCCGGCGGCGGGCGATCGCCGCCTGCCTCGTCAACAGTGCCCGCCCGCCCCAGACCAGCGCCGACACGGAGGCGAGGGCAAGACCTCCCCCCAGCACGATGCGAGAACGCGACATGCACCGATTGGACCGTGCGGGCGTGAACGCCGCGTGAACGGCATCCGTCCCGTACGACCTGCAGGACCGGATCACGGATGCATGACGAGACGCCGTGGAGTGGCCCGAGATCCGTGCCTCGGCCCTGCAGGTGGACCCGGAACGGGTCAGGAGAGCGGCTTGAGCTCCAGGGCCCCCGGCTGCGCGCCTGCCGAGACGGTCGCGAACGACATGTACCCGTCGGCTGCCGAGCGCTCCAGCAGCGCCTTGAGGTTCTTGGTCCGGCGTTCCAGGCGAACCCGCGCTCCGGTTCCGATCAGCGCCGACTTGTGCGCGGTGAGCTCGGCGATCGGGACATCCGCATCGTGGATCAGCACGATCGACGTCGCCGTCGCACCCGTTTCCACGGTGACGAGATCGACGAGGCGCTCGAAGCCGAGCGAGAAGCCGACCGCCGGCACCTGCTGACCGAGGAAGCGGCCGATCATGCCGTCGTAGCGCCCGCCACCACCAAGCGAGTAGTCGACCGACGGGTGTGCGAGCTCGAAGATGGTGCCCGTGTAGTACCCCATGCCGCGCACCAGGAACGGATCGAAGACGAGCGGGATGTCGCTCTGCCCTGTTCCCGCCGCCACCGCATCGCCGATGCCGACCAGGTGCGCGACGATCTCGTCGGGCGCGTTCTCCGGCAGCGCCTTGCGGATCTGCCGCTCCCCGAACGGGTTGTACTCCATGGTCTGCGGACGATTCAGGAACGTCTCGAACGCGTCGACGGCGGATGCCTCAGCCCCGCGCTCCCGCAGCTCGGCCGCGACGCCGCCGGGACCGATCTTGTCGAGCTTGTCGATCGTGATCAGCACGCCGGGGCGCTCTCCCTCCGGGAATCCGAAGGAGTCCAGCATCCAGTCCAGCACCCGGCGGTCGTTGATGCGCACGCTCGCGCCCTCGAGCCCGAGCGCGTCCACCGCGTCGAGCGAGGCGACCATGAGCTCGGCTTCGGCACGCGCCGAGTCGTCGCCGATGACATCGATGTCGCACTGCACGAACTGCCGGTAGCGGCCCTTCTGCGGTCGCTCGGCACGCCAGACGGAGCCGATCTGGATCGAGCGGAACACGCCGGGCAACTGCGCGCGGTTGCTCGCGTAGAAGCGGGCGAGCGGCACGGTGAGGTCGTAGCGCAGCCCCAGGTCCGACAACGCGGCCGGGTCATCAGCGGCATCCCGGATCGCATCGGCGTCGAGGCCGCGCCGCAGCACGTTGTAGGCGAGCTTCTCGTTGTCGCCGCCGATGCCCGCGTGCAGCCGCGAGTACTCCTCCACCACCGGGGTCTCGATCTCGTCGAAGCCGTGCGCGCGATAGCGGTCACGGATGACGGAGAGCACGCCCTCACGGCGGGCCTTGTCTGCGGGGAGGATGTCGCGCATTCCGCGCGGCGGGTTCACGGTAGCCACGCGTCCATCCTTCCAGGTCCGCCGGGCATCCCCTCGCCCAATGCGACGGGGCGGAACCGCCCGTGCGTCGGAGAGTCGCACGTTCGGCGGACGAATTCGCAGGAATCATCCGCAGAAGCCGCGATTCTCCGAAGAACTGCGGAGCGGAAACGCTCCGTGCGCGGTCAGCCTTCGACGCCGCGCACTTCGTCCTCCAGCATCCGGAGCCGTTCGCGGAGCGCCCGCTCGGCGTCCCAGCCATTGGCACGCGCAGTCGCGACGAGTGACAGCAGCGCATCGCCGAGCTCGGCTTCGGATGCCGGCGTGTCGGCGAGCTCGGGAATCGCCACGCCGACGCCGACGGCGCGGCCGGCGAGCTTCTGCGCGAGCGCGAGCGCCGGCATCCCGCGCGGCACGCCGTCGAGCACGCTGGTCCGCGCACGCTTCTCCGCAGCCTTCGCGGCATTCCAGTGCACGAGCACCTCCTCGGGGGTGCGTGCGATCTCACCGGCGAAGACATGCGGGTGCCGTCGCACCATCTTCGCGGTCAAGGTGCGCGCGACATCGTCGATGTCGAAGGGATCCTCCGGATCCTGTGCCGCGATCGCGGCATGGAACAGCACCTGCCACAGCAGGTCGCCGAGCTCCTCGCGGAGGTCGGCACGCGTGCCGCTCTCGACCGCCTCGATCACCTCATGCGACTCCTCGATGAGGTACGGGACCAGGTCTCGATGGGTGATGCGCTCCGACCACACGCACTTCTCGCGCACCTCGCGCATCGTCTCGGCGGCGACCCGCAGCGGGTCAGCTCCCGGTATGCCGTCACGGCGGTCGGAGTGCGGAGACACGGTTCTCCCTTCGGCCGGGGCAGTCGCCCCGGGTTTCACGATGTCGCCGCGGCGACCTGTCGATACCACCTGGCTCGCAGCGACACGATCACGCCGGAGAGCGCGAGCGCGGCGAACGATCCCACGATCACACCGAGGATGGCCTGGTCACGGACGAGGGCATCATCGGCGAATGCGAGGTTGGCGAGCAGCAGCGACACCGTGAAGCCGATGCCGCCGAGTGCGCCGGCGGCGAGGATGTCGGCGAACGGAAGAGCGGGGGCTGTGCCCTTCGGGCGGATGCGCATGGCCGCCCAGCCGAACAGGCTGATCCCGATGATCTTGCCGATCGGCAGTGCGACGGCGATGCCCCAGAACGCCGGAGAGAGCTCGCTCGGTGAGAGCGCCGGGATGACCACGAACGCGGCCGCGAAGGCGAACAGCGGCAGGATGACGCCGTTCACGGCGGGTTCGAGCGCATGTCGCACCCGTTCGGCCGGCACCGGCGACATCACGAGCCCGAGCAGCACGCCCGCGATCGTCGCGTGGATCCCGGATGCCGCGACGAGCCCCCAGGTCACGACGCCCAGCACGCCCATCGCCACGGCAACGCCGGTATGACCCGTCTTGTGGAGCAGGCGGCTCAGCAGCGCGAACGCGACGACCGAAACCAGAGCGAGTCCGAGCAGGACCCACTGCACGTCACGGGCGAACAGCACGGCGATGAAGATGATGCCGATGATGTCGTCGAGGATCGCGAGAGCGAGCAGGAACACCCGCACACCGGCGGGCAGGCCCTTGCCGAACATCGCCAGCACCCCGAGCGCGAACGCGATGTCGGTCGCCGTCGGGATCGGCCATCCCGACGCCGTGTCGCCGCCTCCCGCGAACAGCAGGTAGACCGCGATGGGGACGAGCACGCCACCGGCTGCGGCGATCGCCGGCTGCATCGCCTTGTGCAGGGAGTCGAGCTCACCGTGCGTGAGCTCGTGCCGCAGTTCGACCGCCACCACGAGGAAGAAGACCGCGAGCAGTCCGTCGGAGATCCAATGCGCGATCGAGAGATCGAGGCCGGTGCCGGGCACCGCGATGTGGAAGTCGAGCACGGCCGCGAGAGCGTCATGCGTGGGGAGGTTGGCCAGCAGAAGACCGAGTCCCGCCGCCAGGAGCAGGAGAACGGCCGGGAACTGCTGTCCGCGGAGGGGATTCGCCGAGATACGCATTCCGTCCATCGTAGAGCGCGGGGTTCGCCGCGTATGTTACGCCCCCGCAACACGTGTGGTCACGTGTGTGCGCGAGAGGCGGATACGCTCGAAAAGTGACCCCCGAACACACTTTCTCCGAACCCACGAACACCGAGGCCATCCGCGTCATCGGACGCTTCGAAGCGGGCCGTGGCATTCCGGACCAGATGCGCTCCGACGTCCGGATGCTCGGCGGCCTGCTCGGCCAGGTCCTGCGCGAATCCGGCGGGGATGGCCTCTTCGAGGACGTCGAGCGGCTGCGACTCGCCACCATCCAGGCCTACGACCAGGAGACGCCCGCCGCCTTCGAGCGCGCCGCCGCGATCGCGGAGTCGTTCTCGGTCGCTCGCGCCGATGAGGTCGCCCGCGCCTTCACCTGCTACTTCCACCTGGTGAACCTCGCGGAGGAGCACCAGCGGGTGAGGGTGCTGCGCGAACGCGCGGGACAGCCGGGGCGGGAGGACGCCGCCGACACCGTCGCCACCGCATACGCGCGGCTCAAGTCCGAGGTCGGCGATGACGAGGCTCGCCGCCGGCTGGAGGAACTGCGCTTCCACCCCGTGTTCACGGCGCACCCCACCGAGGCCCGACGGCGCGCGGTGTCCTCGAGCATCCGGCGCCTCTCCGAACTGCTCACCCAGCACGATGCGGCGAGCGTCGACGGCGCCGAGGAACAGCGCGCCGAGCGACGGATGCTGGAGGAGATCGACACGCTCTGGCGCACCGCTCCCCTGCGTGCACAGAAACCGTCGCCCACCGACGAGGTGCGCACCGTGATGGGTGTGTTCGACGAGACGCTCTTCACCACCGTTCCGCATGTGTACCGGCGGATCGACGACGCACTGCGTGGCGCCGACTCCGGAGCGAGCGCACCTGTCGTGCCCGCCTTCGTGCGCGTCGGCTCCTGGGTCGGCGGTGACCGCGACGGCAACCCGTTCGTGACGGCATCCGTCACCAGGGAAGCCGCGCAGATCGCCTCCGACCATGTGCTCCGCGGGCTCGAGCGGGCGCTCGAGCGCATCGGCCGCACCCTCACCCTCGATGCGGAGGGCACGCCGCCCAGCGCCGCCGTCGTCGCGTTGTGGGATGCGTTCGCGGCCGCGGAGCCGTCGGTCGCCGCCGATCTCGCCAAGCGCTCCCCCGGTGAGCCGCACCGGCGAGTGCTCCTCGCCCTCGGCCGGCGCGTCGCAGCGACGCGGGACCGTACCGAGGCCCTGCGCTACCGCGTCCCCGAGGAGCTGCTCGAGGACCTGCGCGTCATCCAGGCCTCACTGGCCGATGCCGGAGCGAAGCGCCACGCCTTCGGCGGCATCCAGCATCTGATCTGGCAGGTCGAGACCTACGGCTTCCATCTCACCGAGCTGGAGGTCCGCCAGCACTCCCAGGTGCACGCGAAGGCTCTCGCCGAACTCGACGGCGGCGGCGCTGTCAGCGACCAGACCGAAGAGGTGCTCGAGGTCTTCCGCGCGATCGCCGACATCCAGCGCGAATACGGCCTGCGCGCCGCCGGGCGCTACGTCGTGTCGTTCACGCAGTCGGCGTCCGATCTCGCCGCCGTGCACCGTCTCGCCCACCACGCACTCGGCGACGACGCGCCCGTGCTCGATGTGGTGCCCCTGTTCGAGACCTTCGCCGATCTGCAGGCCGCACCCGACATCCTCGCCGAGGTCGTCACCTTCCCCGAGTTCCGGGCGCGGATGGCCGCGACCGGCAACCGCCTGGAGGTCATGCTCGGCTACTCGGACTCGTCGAAGGACGTCGGCCCGGTCGCCGCCAACCTCGCGCTGTACGAGGCACAGGAGAAGATCGCCCTGTGGGCGCAGGAATCGGGCATCACGCTCACCCTGTTCCACGGTCGCGGCGGGGCGCTCGGGCGCGGCGGCGGGCCGGCGAACTCCGCGATCCTCGCGCAGCCGCCGCACTCCGTGGACGGCCGCTTCAAGCTCACAGAGCAGGGCGAGGTCATCTTCGCGCGCTACGGCGAGCCGGCCATCGCGATGCGTCACATCGACCAGGTCGCCGCGGCGACCCTGCTCGCGTCGTCGCCCACCGTGGAGGCGCGCACCAGCAGCGCGGCGACCCGCTATGCCGGCATCGCCTCGGTCATGGATGTCGCCTCGCGGGAGCGCTTCTTCTCGCTGGTCAAGGCCGAGGGCTTCGCGCCCTGGTTCGCGACGGTGACCCCGATGGAGGAGATCGGCCTGCTCGCCCTCGGCTCGCGCCCCGCGCGCCGCGGCCTCTCGGTCGAGTCCCTCGAAGATCTCCGCGCCATCCCGTGGGTGTTCGCCTGGACGCAGGCCCGCATCAACCTCGCCGGCTGGTTCGGCCTGGGCACCGCACTCGAGGCCGTCGGCGACGAGGCGCTGCTCGTCGAGGCGTACCGGGAGTGGCCGCTGCTGCGCACGATGGTCGACAACGTCGCGATGAGCCTGGCAAAGACAGACGAGCGCATCGCGCGTCAGTACCTCGCCCTCGGCGACCGGGACGACCTCGCCGCCCTCGTGCTGGATGAGCTCGCCCTCACCCGCGAATGGGTCATCCGGCTCACCGGCGGGGACCGTCTGCTCGAGAACAAGCCCATCCTGCAGCGCGCCGTGCAGTTGCGCAGCCCGTACGTCGATGCGCTGTCGCTGCTGCAGCTGCGTGCGCTGCGCGCGCTGCGCTCCTCGGCGGCCTCGTCCCCGGAAGGTTCAGGGGCGGACGCCGAGCAGCAACGGCTCCTTCTGCTGTCCGTCAGCGGCGTCGCGGCCGGCCTGCAGAACACGGGCTGACCGGCATCCGGCCGTAGGCGCCGAAGGATCTGGCGCCGCACGGTCGCGCGATAGGGTGAGAATTCGTGCCTGATCCGGCGATGCATCATGCGACACGATCGCTCGCACCCATCCCCCATTTCAGAATGGCTTCCCCGCGTGACCGCCACCACCTCCTCTGTTCTCCACCCGCTCGCAGCATCCGTCCAGCCCGTCTTCGACACGGTCCTCTCGCGCAGCCCGCACGAGCCCGAGTTCCATCAGGCCGTGCACGAGGTGCTGAACTCCATCGCGCCGGTTCTCGAACAGCATCCGGAATACATCGACGGCGGCATCCTCGACCGCCTGGTCGAGCCGGAGCGCCAGATCATGTTCCGGGTGCCGTGGGTCGACGATGCCGGGCGTCTGCACGTGAACCGCGGATACCGCATCCAGTTCTCCTCGGTGCTCGGCCCGTACAAGGGCGGGCTGCGTTTCCATCCGTCGGTGAACCTGTCGATCATCAAGTTCCTCGGCTTCGAGCAGATCTTCAAGAACGCCCTCACCGGCCAGGGCATCGGCGGCGGCAAGGGCGGCTCCGACTTCGATCCGCACGGCCGGTCGGACGCAGAGGTGATGCGGTTCTGCCAGTCGTTCATGAACGAGCTGTACCGCCACCTCGGAGAGCACACCGATGTGCCCGCCGGCGACATCGGCGTCGGAGGCCGCGAGATCGGATACCTGTTCGGTCAGTACCGCAAGGTCACCAACCGCCACGAGTCGGGGATGTTCACCGGCAAGGGCAAGGGCTGGGGCGGCGCGGAGGTCCGCACCGAGGCGACCGGCTACGGCGCCGCGTTCTTCGCGCAGGAGATGCTCGCGGTGCACAACGAGTCCTTCGAGGGGAAGCGCGTCGGCATCTCCGGTTCCGGCAACGTCGCGATCTACGCGATCGAGAAGGCCACCCAGCTTGGCGCCACCGCCGTCACCGCATCCGACTCCTCCGGCTACGTCGTCGACGACGCCGGAATCGACCTGGCACTGCTGCGTCAGCTCAAGGAGGTCGAGCGCGCCCGGATCGTCGAATACGCGAACCGCCGCCCGAGCGCCCGTTTCGTCGAAGGCGGCAGCGTCTGGGAAGTGCCCGTCGACATCGCCATCCCCTCCGCCACGCAGAACGAGGTGAGCGCGGCGGATGCCGAGGCGCTGATCGCGAACGGCGTCCGCGCCGTCTCCGAGGGCGCGAACATGCCGTGCGTGCCCGATGCGGTCGATGCCTTCCAGAGGGCAGGAGTGCTGTTCGCACCGGGCAAGGCCGCGAACGCCGGCGGCGTCGCCACCTCGGCGCTGGAGATGAGCCAGAACGCGTCCCGCCAGCGTTGGAGCTTCGCCGACAGCGAGAACCGGCTGCGCGAGATCATGGGCGACATCCACGGTGCCGCCTTCGAAGCGGCGGAGAGCTACGGCAGGCCCGGCGACTACGTCGCGGGCGCGAACATCGCCGGCTTCGAGCGGGTCGCGAACGCGATGCTCGCTCAGGGCGTCATCTGAGGCCGGTCGGCGCCTGAGGGCTCTCGGCCTCTCGGCACGAGGCACCGTTTCCCGCACGACACATCACGTTCCGCACGAGACATCACGCGTAGCGTGTCGCTTCGTTCGGGATGCGGTGTTTCGGAGCGGCGGAATGCTGCTAATCGGAGATCTCCCGATCATCGGCATGCCGCGCGAGCGATCGCCCGTACCGCTCGGTGAGCTGCACCATCACGTCCGGCGTGTCGCGGTCGACGCCGAACACGTAGCCGGGGAAGTCGAGCTCGCGCTGCGCCGCCGCGATCTCCTCGTGCCGGTCCGGCGAGAGCACCTGCACCGGGTCGCCGACCGCCACCCAGCCGATCGGCACGACGGCGTCCTCGGGCAGCACCGTCCGCAGGTGCACGACCGCGTTGATCCGCACCTCCGCGCGATCCCCGATATGCGCCCCGTTGAACACCCGCGTTCCGGTGGCGAGGAACACCTCGTCGCCGATGACCGCCCCGGAGACCGATGCCCCCGGGCCGATGAGCACGTGGTCGCCGATGTGCACGGGATTCGCCGAACTCGCGCGCACGATCGCGTTCTCCATCACGATGACGTTGTCGCCGAGCGTGATCGGCCCGCCCTCCGCGGTGATCACGGCGCCGTGCAGCACCTGGCAGTCGGCGCCCATCCGCACGTCGCCGGAGACCACGGCGGTGGGAGCGATGACGGCGGTGGCATGGATCCGGGGCCGAGCCCCGAGATGCTCGTACAACATGACGTCAGACTAGCCGCCCGGATGCGGGCGCGCGCAGCATCCGGTTCGCTGACGTCGGCATTTCCGGATGCCGCGACGATCCCCGAGCTACTCGGCCTTGACCGGTTCGGGGAAGATCGCCGTGAACAGCTGGCCGACCCAGGTCAGCAGCTCCGCATCGGCGAGGGGCTCGACACCGACCCCGATCGGCGAGGCGATCGTGGGCATCGGCACGACCAGGGCCTCTCCCCCGGCGACCAGCTTCGCCTTCGGGTAGAGGCGTTGCAGCCGCACCTTCATCGAGTCCTCGAGGTGAGCGGGGGCGATGCGCAGGTTCGAGCCCATCACCACGACGTCGGTCAGCCCCACTCGAGCCGCGCGGCGTCGCAGGCGCGCGACGGCGAGCAGGCCCTCGACCTCGGCCGGCGGTGCGCCGTAGCGGTCGGTGAGTTCTTCGACGACCAGGTCGATCGCGTCGTCCTTCGCGGTCGCCGTGGATGCGGCGGAGAGCTTCTGGTAGGCCTCCAACCGCAGGCGCTCGCTGTCGATGTAGTCCTCAGGGATGCGAGCGTCCAGCGGCAGCTCGAGACGCAGCTCGGCTCCCGTCTCGACCTCGTCGCCGCGGAAGGTCGCCACCGCCTCGCCGATCATCCGCAGATACAGGTCGAAGCCGACGCCGGCGATGTGTCCGGCCTGCTGCGCACCGAGGAGGTTGCCCGCGCCGCGGAGCTCGAGGTCCTTCAGGGCCACCTGCATGCCGGAGCCGAGGTCGTTGTTCACCGCGATCGTCTGCAGCCGGTCGGCGGCTGTCTCGGAGAGGGGCTTCATCTCGTCGTAGAGGAAGTAGGCGTAGGCCCGCTCGCGTCCTCTGCCGACGCGACCGCGCAGCTGATGCAGCTGCGACAGTCCGTACTTGTCGGCCCTGTCGATGATGATCGTGTTCGCGTTCGAGATGTCGAGGCCGGTCTCGATGATCGTCGTGCAGACGAGCACGTCGAACTTCCGCTCCCAGAAGTCGTCGACGACCTGCTCCAGCTGGTGCTCGCCCAGCTGCCCGTGGGCGACGGCGATCCGTGCTTCCGGTACCAGCTCGGCAAGCTGTGCGGCGACCCGCTGGATCGACTGCACGCGGTTGTGCACGAAGAAGATCTGGCCCTCGCGGAGGATCTCGCGGCGGATGGCCGCCGTGATCTGCTTGTCGCTGCGCGGCCCGACGAACGAGAGGATCGGATGCCGGTCTTCCGGCGGCGTCTGCAGGGTCGACATCTCGCGGATGCCGGTGACCGCCATCTCGAGCGTCCTGGGGATCGGCGTGGCGCTCATCGCGAGGATGTCGACGTTGGTCTTCATCTTCTTCAGCGCGTCCTTGTGCTCGACGCCGAACCGCTGCTCCTCATCGATGATCATCAGCCCCAGATCCTTGAAGATGATCTGGTCCGTGAGGATGCGGTGCGTGCCGATGACCATGTCGATCGAACCGTCGAGCAGACCCTGGAGGGTGAGCCTCGCCTCCTTGTCGGACTGGAACCGGGACAGCGGGCGCACCTTCACCGGGAATCCGGCGAAGCGCTCGGTGAACGTCTCCAGGTGCTGCTTGACCAGCAGGGTCGTCGGCACGAGCATCGCGACCTGCTTGCCGTCCTGTATCGCCTTGAAGGCGGCACGAACCGCGACCTCGGTCTTGCCGAAGCCGACATCGCCCGAGAGCAGCCGGTCCATCGGGATCGGCCGCTCCATGTCGGCCTTGATCTCGTCGATGGTCTGCAGCTGATCGGGCGTCTCTGCGAACGGGAACGCCTCCTCCAGTTCGCGCTGCCAGGGGGTGTCCGGTCCGAACGCATAGCCCTTCGCGCTCATCCGCGCCGAGTACAGCTTCACCAGCTCGACGGCGATGTCGCGGACCGCCTTGCGCGCCTTGCCCTTCGCCTGAGCCCAGTCGCTGCCGCCCATCTTCGACAGAGTCGGCGCTTCGCCGCCGACGTACTTCGACAGCAGATCGAGCTGGTCTGTCGGGACGAACAGCTTGTCGCCCGGGTACCCGCGACGGGACGGCGCGTACTCCAGCACGAGGTAGTCGCGGACCGACTTGGTCGCGTTGCGCCCGCCGGTGGACACCTCGCGTTTGGTCATCTCCACGAAGCGTCCGATGCCGTGGGTGGCATGCACGACGTGATCGCCGTTCTTCAGCTGCAGCGGGTCGACGACGTTCTTGCGGCGGGAAGCGAGCTTCTTGACGACACGCTGGTCGCCGCCGATCGTGCGCCCGTAGAACTCGTTGTCGGTGAGGACGGCGAGCTTCGCCTGCGGAATCTGGAAGCCGGCCTCGACCGATCCGGTGACGAGGGACGCGATCCCGGCATCCGGAATCGAGCTCAGATCTTCCACCACTCGGGCGGCGATCCCCCGATCGGCGAGCACGTCGCGGGCGCGGTCCACGAGGCCGTGACCTGCGGCGATGACGACCACGCGCCAGCCGTCGCCCACCAGCGTCTGCACGAAGTCGATCGCGCCGTCGACGTTGCCGTGGAAGGAGGGGATGACGGCTGCGGCGAGATTCGCCGCATCGTCGTCGCCCTCGCCCAGGCCGACGCCGAACGGGCTGAGCCGCCACCAGACGCCGCCGCGATCTCGGACGACCTCGCGCAGCTGCGCGACGGTGAGGAAGTCACCGGCACCCAGGTCGATCGGGGCGGATGCTCCGGAGGTCGCCGCGCTCCAGGCGGCGTCGAGGAACTCGCGGTTGGTGTCGCCCAGGATGATCGCTCGTGCGGTCGAGCGTTCCGGGTCGACGATCGCCGTGGCGCTTCCCGCGGGAAGGTACTCGGCGAGCGACTTCAGCGGTCCCGAGACGGCGGGCAGGAGCGACTCCATGCCCTCGACCGGGATGCCCTCAGCCATCTTCTCCAGCATCCCGGCGATGGCGGGGAAACCGCCGATGAGGGCGCGCGCTCGGTCGCGGACGTCGGCGGTGAGCAGCAGCTCGCGGCTGGGCGGCAGATCGACCCCGTCGACATCACCGGGCAGGGAGCGCTGGTCGGCGACGGAGAAGGCGCGGATCTGGTCGATCTCGTCGCCGAAGAACTCGACACGGAACGGATGCTCCGACGTCGGAGGGAACACATCGAGGATGCCGCCGCGCACCGCGAACTCGCCGCGCCGGGAGACCATGTCGACACGGGAGTAGGCGCGCTCGACGAGTTGTTCGGCGACGACGTCGAGGTCGTTGCCGCGCGAGCTCGTGCGGAGTTCGAGCGGGGCGATCTCGCCGAGGTTCCCGGCGATCGGCTGCAGGGCCGCCCGTACCGAGGCGACGACGATGAGGGGATGCTCCCCGGACCAGTCCGCGATGCGGCGGAGGGTCTGCAGACGCTGGCCGACCGTGTCGGGGCTCGGACTCAGGCGCTCGTGGGGCAGGGTCTCCCATGCCGGGAACGTGAGCACATCGGCATCCGGCATGTAGGCGCCGAGCGCCAGGGCGAGCGTCTCCGCACGCCGGCCGGTCGGGGCGACGGCGAGCAGTGCCGCCGGGTGACCCGCATCGCGTCGCCGCTGCAGGAGCCCGGCGAGCGCCGGCGCGTCCAATCCGTCGACGAGACCGAGGTCTGCATCGGTCTGCGCCCAGGTGAGGGCGTCACGATAAAGGGTCGCCTCTTCCAAGGCGCGCAGAATCCCCGAAACAGTCACCGCACAAGCCTAGGCGGTCCCTCCGACACTGCGCGGCGGACCATAGGATGCCGGAATGGAACCGGTCATCCTCACCACTGAACGTCTCGTGCTGCGCGCGCCCGGCGAGGCGGACGTCGACGCGATCGTGCAGGCATGCCAGGATCCGGAGATCCCGCGGTACACACCGGTGCCGAGTCCCTATCGACGCGAAGACGGCGAAGGCTATGTGAAGCTCATCGGCGAATGGTGGGCCGAGGGCAGCCAGACGATCTGGTGCGCGTACCGAGACGGTGAGCTGGTGGCGTCGATCGGCCTGCACCGCATCGTCGAGCACGTGACGGGCGGCCACGCCGAGCTCGGGTACTGGGTGGCAGCGCCCGCTCGGGGCAACGGCTATCTCGTCGAGGCGGCGCGCGCGGTCATCGACTGGGGCTTCGCCGAACTCGGACTCGCGCGCATCCGCTGGCAGGCGGTCGTCGGCAACGTGCCCTCGGCCCGCGCCGCCCGCACCCTCGGGTTCCGCTACGAAGGGCTGCAGCGCCAGGCCCTCACGAGTCCGCGCGGACGCGACGACGGCTGGATGGCCGGGCTGCTCGCGACGGACGACCGGACGCCGGTGGAGTGGCCCATCCTCTGAGGCGGCGATCCCGGGGTGACAGCGTCGGACGCCGGTGACAGGATGATTCCATGCCGGAGATGCCGGAGGTCCAAGGGCTCGTCGCCTTCCTCGGCGAGCGCGCCGTCGGCCGGACGATCACCCGCGCGACTGTGTCCGCGATCTCCGCTCTGAAGACCTACGATCCGCCGATCACGGCGCTGCAGGAAGCCGCGATCACCGCATCAGCTCGCCGGGGCAAGTTCATCGTGCTCTCCTGCGGCGATGAATTGCACCTCGCCTTCCACCTGGCCAAGGCCGGCTGGCTGCGCTGGTACGACGCCCTACCGGCCACACTGATCAGACCGGGGAAGTCGCCCATCGCTTTGCGTGTCGCCCTTGACGACGGCAGCGGCTTCGACCTCACCGAGGCGGGCACGAAGAAGTCGCTCGCCGTCTACGTGGTGCGCGATCCGCAAGATGTACCGGGGATCGCCCGGCTGGGGCCGGACCCGCTGGACCCGCACTTCACCCGCGACGTCTTCGCAGGACTCCTCGAGGGGCGGCGGATGCAGATCAAGGGATTGCTGCGCGACCAGGCGGTGATCGCCGGCATCGGCAACGCCTACTCCGACGAGATCCTGCACGCCGCCCGCATGTCTCCGTATGCCGCCTCCGGAAAACTCGGCGCCGAAGAGATCGACCGGCTCTTCGAGGCGATGCAGTCGACGCTGCGCGACGCCGTGGCAGAAGCATCCGGAAAGCCGCCGGCAGATCTGAAGGATGCCAAACGCCGAGGCATGCAGGTGCACGCCCGCCGAGGCGAGGCCTGTCCCGTCTGCGGAGACACCGTGCGCAGCGTGTTCTTCGCCGATCGCTCGCTCGAGTACTGCCCCACCTGCCAGACCGGCGGCAAGCCGCTGGCCGACCGGCGGCTGTCGCGTCTGCTGAAATGACCACGACACCGGGAATGAAATCCATTCAGACGCGTTGACTACACTCAGAGCAACAACGTGCTCCGGGGTCGGTGAGAATCCGAACCGGCGGTGACAGTCCGCGAGCGCCCAGGGAAACCGAGGCGTTGACCCGGTGAAATTCCGGGACCGACGGTGATGCGAGGGAAACCCTCGCTAGTCCGGATGGGAGGCAGCACGAGGCGCAAGCGCGTCTTCTGCCACCCCCGGAGCCTCAGAGAAGGACAACGGATGGCAGTGAACGAGGCGGAGCGCAGCGCGATGCGTCGTGCGCTCGAACTCGCATCCCTCGGCCCCCGCGGCGTGAACCCGCAGGTCGGCGCCGTCATCCTCTCCCCCACCGGCGAGGTCCTCGCCGAGGGGTGGCATCACGGTGCCGGCACGCCGCACGCCGAGGTGGATGCCCTCTCCCAGCTGGCCCCCGGTGCCGCGCGAGGCGCGACCGCCGTCGTCACACTCGAGCCGTGCAATCACACGGGACGCACCGGCCCGTGCGCCGTCGCTCTCATCGAGGCCGGTGTCTCCCGTGTCGTCTTCGCGCTCGACGATCCCGGAGCCGTCTCCGGCGGAGGCGCCGAGCGGCTCCGCGATGCGGGAGTCGGCGTCGAAGCCGGTGAACAGGCGGATGCCGCGCGCGCACTCATCGGCGGATGGCTGGCCGCTCTGCGCCTCGGCCGCCCGCACATCACCGTGAAATGGGCGCAGAGCCTCGACGGGCGCGCCGCAGCCGCGGACGGTTCGAGCCAGTGGATCACGGGGCACCCCGCCCGCGCAGACGTCCATCGCCGGCGCGCGCAGGCCGATGCGATCGCCGTCGGCACCGGCACCGTCCTCTCCGACGACCCCGCACTCACCGCTCGCGACGGCGATGAACTGCACCCGCGCCAGCCGGTTCCGGTCGTCATCGGTGCTCGCGCCACACCATCCGACGCCGCCGTGCGCCGCCACCCGCGGGCGGCGCTCTTCTACGACACCAGGGATCTGCACGCCGTCGTCGCGGATCTGCACGCCCGCGGCATCCAGAGCGTGTTCGTCGAAGGCGGGCCCACGCTCGCCAGCGCGTTCATCGCGGCCGGCCTGGTCGATCGGGTGCTCGTGTACCTCGCACCGGTGCTGCTCGGCGGCGAGCGCCTCGCCCTCACCGACATCGCTGTACCGACGATCGCCGAGGCCCGACGCCTGACGATCGAGGAATGGGTGCCGCTGGGGGCCGACCTGCTCGCGGTCGGTCACCCTACCTCCGTAAACGAGAACGACGACGAGAACGAAGGAGCCGGCTGATGTTCACCGGAATCATCGAGGAGATCGGCGAGATCACCGCCATCGTGCCGGCCGGCGATGGCTGGCGATTGACCGTGCGCGCTCCGAAAGCGGCATCCGACGCGGTGCACGGCGAATCGATCGCCGTCTCGGGCGTGTGCCTGACCGTGGTCGGATCGACGGCAGACACCTTCGACACCGATGTGATGAAGCAGACTCTCGACGTCGCCGCGATCGGCGGTGCCACGGTCGGGACCCGCGTGAACATCGAGAAGGCGATGCCGGTCGGTGCACGCCTCGGCGGGCATATCGTTCAGGGCCACGTCGACGGCGTCGGCACGGTGCTGGAGGTACGGCCGGGTGCGCAGTGGAGCGTGCTGCGGATCAGCCTCCCCTCCGACCTCGCGCCCCTGGTCGTCGACAAGGGTTCCATCTCCGTGGACGGTACGTCCCTCACCGTGAGTGCGGTCAGCGCCCCTCGGGCGGCGGAGGCCTGGTTCGAGGTCTCCCTCATTCCCGAGACCCTCGCGGCGACCACGCTCGGCGCTCGCGTCGTCGGCGACCGCGTCAATCTCGAAACCGACATCCTCGCCCGGCAC
Source organism: Microbacterium aurantiacum (assembly GCF_002872075.1). GTDB lineage: Bacteria > Actinomycetota > Actinomycetes > Actinomycetales > Microbacteriaceae > Microbacterium > Microbacterium aurantiacum_A. The sequence goes on from NZ_PGGU01000006.1 coordinate 187,545, forward strand.
GTCGAGCGCCTGCTCGCCTTCCGGTCTGGACAGGAAGGGGGCTCGCGATGAGCCTTGCCACCATCCCCGAGGCGCTCGACGCCCTGCGCGCCGGACGCCCCGTCCTCGTCGCCGACGACGAGAACCGTGAGAACGAGGGCGACGTCATCCTCTCCGCCGAGCTCGCCACCCCGGAATGGGTGGCGTGGACGGTGCGCTGGTCGTCCGGCTTCATCTGCGCGCCGATGCCCGCCGACCTGGCCGACAGCCTGAACCTGCAGCCCATGGTGGAGTCCAATGAAGACGCCCGCTCCACCGCGTACACGGTGAGCGTGGATGCGGCGGAGGGCGTGACCACCGGCATCAGCGCCGCGGACCGCGCACACACACTGAACGTACTCGCGAATCCGGCGTCGACGCCGACCAGCATCATCCGCCCCGGTCATGTCCTGCCGCTGCGCGCCGTCGACGGCGGCGTGCGCGAACGCAGCGGTCACACCGAAGCAGCGGTCGAGCTCATGCGCCTGGCGGGCCTGCGCCCGGTCGGCGCCATCGCCGAGGTCGTCGCCGAAGACGGCAGCATGATGCGGATGCCGGGTCTGATCGAGCTCGGCGAGCGCGACGGCATCCCGGTGATCACCATCGAGCAGCTGATCGCGTACCTCAACGAGCACGACCCGCGCGATGAGCTGGCGAGCACCCACAGGAGCCGCCGCGTGAGCCTCCGCGCCGACGCCACGGTTCCGACGATGCACGGCACCTTCCGCTTCCTCGCCTACAAGGACCGCGTGACCGGCACCGACCACCTCGCGGTCGTCTCGGGCGAGCCGACGGAGACGGCGCTGGTGCGCGTGCACTCCGAATGCCTGACCGGCGAGGCCTTCGGTTCCCTCAAGTGCGAGTGCGGCCCGCAGCTCGAAGCGGCGCTCGACGAGATCGAAGAGCACGGCGGCGTCGTCATCTACATGCGCGGCCACGAAGGGCGCGGCATCGGCCTCATCAACAAACTGCGCGCGTACAGCCTGCAGGAGGAGGGGCTCGACACCGTCGATGCGAACCTGGCGCTCGGTCTGCCTGCGGACGCCCGCGAATACGCGGCCGCAGCCGGCATCCTCAGCGACCTCGGCATCTCGAAGGTGCGCCTGCTGACGAACAACACCGACAAGGTCATGCAGCTGCGCGAGCTCGGACTCGATGTCATCGAGCAGGTGCCGCTGATCGTCGGCGTCGGCCCGAACAACCACCAGTACCTCGAGACCAAGCGCGACCGCATGGGTCACATCATCGGCGAAGCGGAGCTGGCAGAGGCTCTCGCGAACGGAAAGGGCGAGTAATGAGCGGCGCAGGAGCACCGACCAGCGGAACCATCGACGGGCGCGGCCTGAACGTCGTCATCATCGCCGGCACCTGGCACGAGGTCATCAGCGACGGCCTCATCGCGGGAGCCGAGCGCGTGCTGGACGCCGCCCAGGCGGCTCACCGCCTGGTGCGGGTGCCGGGATCCTTCGAACTGGCCGTCGCCGCACAGGCCGCCTTCGCCGGCGGAGCCGACGCGGTCGTCGCGCTCGGCGTCATCATCCGCGGGGGCACACCGCACTTCGAGTACGTATCGGCGGCGACCACCGACGGGCTCACCCGGGTGTCACTGGACGCCGGCAAGCCCGTGGGCTTCGGTGTGCTGACCCTCGACGACGAGAAGCAGGGGCTCGACAGGGCCGGTCTCGAGGGCTCGAAAGAGGACAAAGGTGCCGAGGCTGCGGATGCGGCGCTGCGCACGGCCCTCGTCATCCGGGATCTGCGCGGCTGAATCTGAGGCTTGCCTATCTGGCGACCGGTGCGGCCGCTGCCGTACGGTGAGGGCATGGAGACCCTGCGCCTGATCGTCCTGCTCGTCCACCTCATCGGATTCGCCGTGCTCTTCGGCTCCTGGGCCGTGCAGGCCTTCGGAGGCCAGAGGCAGTTCGGCAAGATCATGGAGTACGGGCTCCTGATCGCCGGAGTGGCCGGGCTGGTGCTCGCAGCGCCGTGGGGTCTGCCGGAAGGCGCCGAGATGAACTACGTGAAGATCGGCACCAAGCTCGTCGTGCTGGTCGCCATCGGCGCCCTGGTCGGATCCGGGTTGGGGCGGCAGAAGCGCGGAGCATCCGTCCCGTCCGCGGTGTTCTGGCTCGTCGGCATCCTCACGGTGACGAACGCCGCCATCGCTCTGCTCTGGCGCTGACCCTCAGCGCGTCCGCGGCGGAGCCGTACTGCTGCGGATGATGAGTTCTGTGCCCACGAGCGGCGTCCGCAACCGGTCACCGCTGTCGAGTTCGCTCAGCAGTGCATCGACGGCCAGCGCGCCCACGCGCTCGGGGTGCTGCTGCACGGTCGTCAGCGGCGGCCAGAGCTGCGCGGCATCCGGCAGCCCGTCGAAACCGACGATGCTGACGTCGCCGGGCACTTCGAGCCCGGCCTCGCGGAAGGCCCGCAGCACGCCGATCGCCATCTGGTCGTTGGCGGCGAACACGGCCGTCACCGCGTCGATCTCGCACAGACGCACTCCGGCCTCGTAACCCGACGCCGCGCTCCAGTCGCCCGGTATCGGCTCCGGGACGACCCGGCCGCGGGACTCGAGAGTGGTGCGCCAGGCGTCTCGCCGGCGCTCGGCGGAGTACGACTTCGCCGGCCCCGCGACGTGCCACACCGTGCTGTGCCCGAGGTCGAGCAGATGCTCGGTCGCGAGCGTGGCCCCCTGAGCCTGGTCGGTGTCGACGAACGGCAGCTCGGTGCCCCGGTTGGAGTCGACGAACACGACCGGCAGGGTGTCCGGGATCTCCACCTCCGCCTCGTCGAGCTGATGCGCCTCGATCACGATGATGACGCCGTCGACCGCGTGCTCCTCCAGGCGCCGGAACGCGCCGACGACGGTCTCGGTCGCACTCGACTCGACCGGGATGAGGGTGAGCGCGTACCCCATCTGGGAGGCGCGCACGGCGATCGCGTCGAGAGTGCGCTGATTCCCGTAGGAGCTGAACGAGAACATGACGACGCCGATGGTGCGGAATCGGCCGGAGCGCAGGGCCCTGGCCGCGCTGTTCGGGCGATAGCCCAGACTCTGCATCGCGGCCTCGACACGGACTCTGGTCGTCGCCCCGACGTAGCCCCGGGCGTTGACGACACGCGAGACGGTCTGCCCTGAGACGCCCGCCTCGCGGGCGACATCCTCCATCGAGGGCTCACGACGGCGGGGCGAAGGCTCTGACGGCTGCTCCAAGGTCACGATCGACCATCCATTCATGTGTTGACGTTGACACACTAGCAGCGCATCGCATATGTTGACGTTGACACACAGCACGCCCCCGTCCCGATCTGGAGAAGGTCTCGTCGATGACGACCGCTAGCAACGCCGCTCTCAGAGCACCCGGCACCCGACGCCACGACCGGCCCGACTGGAAGGGATGGGCCTTCGTCGGCCCGTTCATGGTCGTGTTCGCACTGGTGTTCCTCACCCCTCTCGCGTACGCGCTCTATCTGAGCTTCTTCCAGGAGAAGCTCATCGGCGGCACCGCTTTCGTCGGGCTCGACAACTACGTCCGCGCGCTCACCGATCCGCAGTTCTGGGAGGCCTTCGGCCGCGTCCTGCTGTTCCTGGTCGTGCAGGTCCCGATCATGCTCGCCCTCGCGCTCGGCGCAGCGCTCGCGCTCGACAGCGCGCGCCTGCGCGGCGCCTCGTTCTTCCGCATCCTGATCTTCCTGCCGTACGCGGTCCCGGCCGTCGTCGCCGTCCTCATGTGGGGCTACATCTACGGCGACCAGTTCGGGCTGACGAGCAACATCAACGACTTCCTCGGCTTCCAGGCGATCACCCCGTTCGCCAAGGAGTGGATGCTGCTCTCGATCGGCAACATCGTGACCTGGGAGTTCGTCGGCTACAACATGCTGATCTTCTACTCCTCGCTGAAGTCCATCCCCAACGACATGTACGAGGCGGCGTCCCTCGACGGCGCCGGCGCCTGGCGGACGATCTTCTCGATCAAGATCCCCTCGGTCCGCGGTGCGCTGGTGATCGCGACGATCTTCTCGATCATCGGCAGCTTCCAGCTCTTCAACGAGCCGAACATCCTGCGCCCGCTCGCCCCGAACGTGATCACGACGTTCTTCACCCCGAACATGTACGCATACAACCTCTCGTTCGCCGGACAGCAGTTCAACTACGCCGCGACGATCGCCATCATCATGGGCCTCATCACGGCCGTGATCGCCTATGTCGTGCAGCTGCGCGGCTCGAAGTCGGAGGTGCGCTGACATGGCGCTGCCCCTCGCCCGCTCCGCCCGGAAGCGCCACGACCCGCTCAACCCGCGCAAGTCGAAGACGCTCCTCATCGTCATGGTCGTCTACGCGCTGTACACGCTGGTGCCCCTCGTCTGGCTCCTGTTCAGCGCGACCAAGACCCAGTCGGGACTGTTCAGCTCCTTCGGACTGTGGTTCGCCGACGACTTCGCGTTCTTCGACAACCTGACGGCGACCTTCGCGTATCGCGACGGCATCTTCCTGCGCTGGCTCGGCAACACGCTGCTGTACGTGGTCGTCGGCGCCGGAGGCGCCACCCTGCTCGCGACGATGGCCGGCTACGGTCTCGCGAAGTTCCGCTTCCCCGGGCGCCGCGCCGTCTTCGCGGTCGTGCTCGGTGCCGTCGCCGTTCCCGGCACTGCCCTCGCTGTGCCGACGTTCCTGCTGTTCAGCGAACTGGGCCTCACCAACACTCCGTGGGCCGTGATCATCCCGTCCCTGATCAGCCCGTTCGGTCTCTACCTGATCTGGGTGTTCGCCACCGAGTCCATCCCGACCGAACTGCTCGAAGCCGCGCGCATCGACGGCGCCGGTGAGTTCCGCACCTTCTTCACGATCTCGATGCGGCTGCTGGCGCCCGGCATCGTGACCGTCGCGCTGTTCACCGTCGTGGCGACGTGGAACAACTACTTCCTGCCCCTGATCATGCTCTCCGACCCCGCCTGGTACCCGCTCACGGTGGGCCTGAACCAGTGGAGCGCTCAGGCGATCGGCGCTGGTTCCCAGCCGATCTACAACCTCGTGATCATGGGCTCGCTGCTCACGATCATCCCCATCGTCATCGCCTTCCTGCTTCTGCAGCGGTTCTGGCAGTCGGGGCTCACCGCGGGAAGCGTCAAGCAGTAACTCCTCGCACCACCTGCATCACAACGTCGGCTCGATGCTGGGCCGCACCCTCCCGAAAGGACACAGCAATGAAGCACCTTCCCTCCCCCGCCGGGCGGCGCGCCATCATGGCGCTCGCGGCAGGCACCGTGGCAGCCCTGGCCCTGGCCGGCTGCAGCACCGGCGATTCCGGCTCCGGCGGCGCCGGCAGCGGCGACGGTACCTTCGACTCGGTCGAGGCCGCACTCGAGAAGGGCGGCGAGATCACGTACTGGTCGTGGACGCCTTCCGCCGAGGCGCAGGTCGAGGCGTTCCAGAAGGAGTACCCGAACGTCAAGGTCAACCTGGTCAACGCCGGGACCAACAACGAGGAGTACACCAAGCTGCAGAACGCGATCAAGGCCGGCTCCGGCGCGCCCGACGTCGTGCAGGTGGAGTACTACGCCCTCCCGCAGTTCGCGCTGACCGACGCGTTCGTCGATCTGTCGCAGTACGGCTTCGCCGACTTCGAGGACGACTACACGGCATCCACCTGGAACTCCGTCACCGACGGCGACGCGATCTACGGCCTTCCGCAGGACTCAGGGCCCATGGCGCTGTTCTACAACAAGACCGTCTTCGACGCCGCCGGCGTGGCCGTGCCCGCGACGTGGGACGAGTACTACGAAGCGGCCAAGGCGATCCACGCCGCCAACCCGAACGCCTACATCACCAACGACACCGGCGACGCCGGGTTCGCGACGTCGATGATCTGGCAGGCCGGCGGCAAGCCGTTCAGCACCTCGGGAACCGACGTCACGATCGACCTGCAGGACGACGGCTCGAAGAAGTGGACCGAGAACTGGAACCGCCTCGTCGAGGAGGACCTGCTGGCTCCCTACTCCAGCTGGAGCGACGAGTGGTTCCGTGCCCTCGGCGACGGCAGCCTCGCGACCCTCGTGATCGGTGCGTGGATGCCCGGCAACCTGATCTCGGGCGCACCCGACGGCGCCGGTGACTGGCGCGTCGCCCCGATGCCGACCTACGACGGCTCCCCCGCCAGCGCCGAGAACGGCGGAGGCGGCCAGGCCGTGACGACGCAGAGCAAGAACCCCGCACTCGCGGCGGGCTTCCTGTGGTGGCTGAACAACTCCGAGGACAGCATCTCGATCTTCCTCGAGTCGGGCGGGTTCCCCTCCACCACGGCCCAGCTGTCCAGCGAGGAGTTCCTCGCGGACGCGCCGGAGTACTTCGGCGGTCAGAAGATCAACGAGGTGCTCGCCGCAGCGGCGGATGACGTCGTCGAGGGCTGGAGCTACCTGCCCTACCAGGTGTACGCGAACAGCATCTTCGGCGACACCGTCGGCCAGGCGTACCAGAACGGCACCGACCTGAACGAGGGACTCTCGGCCTGGCAGGACTCGCTCGTCGAGTACGGCAACGCGCAGGGCTTCGCCGTCAACAAGTAATGGCTGTCGAGCCGGGCGGGGTCAGACCCCGCCCGGCTCGCTTCACCGAAAGCAATTCGATCGTGACTTCCTTCTCCATCGGCCAGACCGACTTCCTCCGCGACGGCCGTCCGCACCGGGTGATCTCCGGCGCCATCCACTACTTCCGCGTGCACCCGGAGCAGTGGCAGGATCGCATCGACAAGGCCCGCATGATGGGCCTGAACACGATCGAGACGTATGTCGCCTGGAACGCGCACGAACCACGTCGCGGAGAGTGGGATGCCACGGGGTGGAACGACCTCGGGCGCTTCCTCGATCTGGTGGCGGATGCCGGCATGGATGCGATCGTGCGCCCCGGCCCCTACATCTGCGCGGAGTGGCACAACGGCGGCCTGCCCGTCTGGCTCACCGGCGATGACCGCGCACTGCGCTCGTCAGAGCCGTCGTTCCTCGCCGACGTCTCGGGCTACCTACGCCGGGTGTACGACATCGTCGCGCCGCGGCAGATCGACCGGGGCGGCCCCGTCGTGCTCGTGCAGATCGAGAACGAGTACGGTGCGTACGGTGCCGACAAGGCGTACCTCGAGGAACTGGTGCGGGTGACGCGGGATGCCGGGATCACCGTGCCGCTCACCACGGTCGATCAGCCGACCGATCAGATGCTCGCCGACGGCAGCCTGCCCACGCTGCACAAGACCGGGTCGTTCGGCTCCCGCAGTGCCGAACGGCTCGCCACCCTGCGCCGGCACCAGCCGACCGGGCCGCTGATGTGCTCGGAGTTCTGGGACGGCTGGTTCGACTGGTGGGGCGGCGTGCATCACACGACCGAGGTGGATGCCGCGGCATCCGACCTCGACGAGCTGCTGGCCGCCGGCGCATCCGTCAACATCTACATGTTCCACGGCGGCACGAACTTCGGCCTGACCAACGGCGCGAACGACAAGGGCCGGTACCTGCCCATCACCACCTCGTACGACTACGACGCCCCGCTGGACGAGGCCGGCAACCCCACGGCCAAGTTCTTCGCCTTCCGCGACGTCATCGCGAAGTACGCCCCTGTGCCCGAGGAACAGCCCGCGCTGCGCACCGAGGCGCCGAGCTTCGCGGCCCCGCTCTCACCGGCAGGGGCATGGGTGGATGCTGCGGCACCTGCATCCTCCTCCCCGCACCCGCTGACCTTCGACGACCTCGAGCACCGCAGCGCGCTGGTGCGCTACGACGTCGACCTCCCCGATGCCACCGGCGGCCTGCTCGTCATCGAGGAGGTGCGCGACCTCGCCTGGGTGAGCGTCGACGGGACCCCTGTCGGCACGCTCTCGCGCACCCGTCATGACCGCGTGATCGAGATCCCGGCCGGCCGCACGCTCAGCATCCTCGTGGAGGATCAGGGTCGCGTGAACTACGATCGTCGCCTCGGTGAGGAGAAGGGGCTGATCGGCGTGCCGACGCTCGACGGCGCGCCGCTGACCGGGTGGCGTTCGACTCCGCTCGACGTCGCGGCGATCGCCGCTTCAGTCGGCGAACGGATCGACGCGGCGGCGCCCGGGCCGTCGGCCTGGGTCGGCGCGTTCACGCTGGAGACGCCGCAGGACCTGTTCCTCGACACCGCCGACTGGAGCAAGGGCTACGCGTTCGTCAACGGCTTCTTCCTCGGCCGCTACTGGCGCAACGGACCGCAGCGCACGATGTACGTTCCCGCACCGGCCACGCATGCCGGCGAGAACCGGATCGTCGTGTTGGAGCTGGAGCGCCTCCTCGCGCCGATCGCTGCTTTCGTGGGCGGACCGTCGCTCGGCGACACGGCGGAATGACGCGCGACGATTCACACAGCGAACGTTCAGGAAGGCGTAAACTCCCACGTGCTCCGCTCGGAGCGATGATCGAAGGAGCACCTTGAGTACTGCAACAGCGCCCGCGAATCCGCGCTCGCGTGTCATCACCGCGAGCCTGGTCGGCACGACCATCGAGTTCTACGACTTCTACGCGTATGCGACCGCAGCCGTACTCGTGTTCCCGGTGCTGTTCTTCCCCACCGGGAACGACACCACGTCGCTGCTGTCGTCCTTCGCCGTCTTCGGCGCGGCCATGGTCGCCCGCCCCATCGGCGCCGTCGTGTTCGGGCACTTCGGTGACAAGTTCGGCCGGAAGGCGACGCTCGTCGCCTCGCTGCTGACGATGGGCATCGCGACCTTCATCATCGGACTGCTCCCGACGTTCCAGCAGATCGGCTGGTGGGCGGCGCTCCTGCTGCTGATCCTGCGCCTGGCGCAGGGCTTCGCCCTCGGCGGCGAGTGGTCGGGCGCCGCACTGGTCGCCACCGAGAACGCACCGAAGGGCAAGCGCGCCTGGTACGGCACGTTCCCGCAGCTCGGCGCTCCCCTCGGCTTCATCATCGCCAACTTCCTGTTCCTCGGGATCAACTGGCTTCTACCGCACTCCGAGAATCCCGCGCTGAAGTCCGAGGCGTTCCTCTCCTGGGGCTGGCGGATCCCGTTCCTGTTCTCCGCGGTCATGGTGATCATCGGTCTCTGGGTGCGCTTGAAGCTCGTCGAATCCGAGACCTTCACGAAGGCGTCGGAGAAGGGGACGTTGCGCAAGTTGCCGCTGGCGACCGTGTTCCGTCACCACTGGAAGCAGTTGATCCTCGGCACGTTCATCATGCTCGCGACCTACGTACTGTTCTACCTGATGACGAACTTCACCCTCGCGTACGGCACCAAGGCGGCCTCGCTGGAGACGGCATCCGCCGCCGCGCAGGCCGCGGCCGAGGCGACCGGCAAGGACTTCGATGCCGCAGCGTTCGCCGCGCAGTTCTATCCGGGCCTCGGCTTCGGCTACACCGACTTCGTGCTGATGCAGATCATCGGCGTGGTGTTCTTCGGCATCTTCACGCTGCTCTCCGGTCCGATCGCGGATGCGATCGGACGGCGCAAGCTGCTGATGTGGGTCACCGGGCTGATCATCGTCTTCGGGCTGTCTTTCAACGCCTTCCTGCTTCCCGCCGTCGATCCCCAGTTCACCGGGGCGCTCGTGCAGGCGTTCCTCGTGTTCGGCTTCATGCTGATGGGCGCGACGTTCGGGCCGATGGGCGCGTTGCTGCCCGAGCTCTTCCCGACGAACGTCCGCTACTCGGGCTCGGCGATCTCATACAACGTGTCGTCGATCCTCGGCGCGGCGGTCGCTCCGCTCATCGCGCTCACGCTGTGGGAGTGGATGGACGGCGAACCGTGGCTGGTCGGCGTCTACCTCTCTGCCATGGGCGTGCTGACCTTCATCGCCCTGATCTTCACGCCGGAGACGAAGGACAGCGACTACGAGGACGACCTCGGCCTCGCCGCGGCGGTGGAGCTGTAGGCCCCGCCTCCTTCGTTCACAGAGCGCAAACGGCTGCATTCGGCGACGAAATGCAGCCGTTTGCTCTCTCCGAAGCACGTCGGGGTGCGGCCGGCGTCAATGGTTGTTGACAAACCGGACTTTGTCAACAAGTATTGACGCAAGGAGGTGCGCCATGACCATACAGACCGCGATCGCACAGGAAGACGGGGGCGAGCCCCTGGCCGAGCTGCATCGGCTCGCCGACGTCCGGAAGGAGGTCGCACGCAGCGAGGAGGCGCAGGTGCGTCGGGCGCGCAACGCCGGATACTCGTGGCAGGCGATCGCCAGCGCTCTCGGCGTGACCAAGCAGGCCGCACACCGCAAGTACGGCCGCAGCTGACCATACAGCCGACCCACAGAATCGGTTTTCACACGAAGTACGGTCGAAGTACCCCTTCCAGAACGAGGTCCCGCATGTCCCGCACGGCGACGCCACGCCGACGCGGACGAGGCGCGCAGCAGGATGGTCCGCGCGCCACGTTCCGCCAGCTCCTCCCCTTCCTCTTCGAGCACAAGCGCACGCTCATCGTCGTCGCCGTCCTCAGCGTCATCGGTGCTGCGACCTCGCTCGTGCAACCGCTCCTCGTCGGACAGATGATCGAAGCGGTGCAGTCCGAAAGCGGACTGGGGATCCTCGTCTGGCTGCTCGTCGGCTTCGTCGTCGTGTCGTCGGTCATCTCCGGTTATCAGCACTATCTGTTGCAGCGCACCGGCACCGCGGTGGTCCTGTCGAGTCGCCGCAAGCTCATCGCCCGCATCCTGCATCTGCCGATCAGTGAGTTCGATGCGCGTCGCACCGGAGACCTCGTCTCGCGCGTCGGCACGGATACGACGCTTCTCTACGCCGTGCTCACCCAGGGACTCGCGGATGCCGTCGGCAGCGCGATCCTGTTCCTCGGCGCCCTCATCGCGATGCTGGTCATCGACCCGATCCTGCTGCTGCTGATCGTCGTGGTCATCGGCACCTCGGTGGTCGGCGTCACCGTGCTCAGCGGACGGATCCGCACCGCATCCACCGCCCAGCAGGAGAAGGTGGGCGAGCTCGCCTCCGGCGTGGAACGCGCCGTCGGGTCGATCCGCACGATCCGCGCGTCCGGGGCCACAGAGCGCGAGACCCACGCCGTGTCGCAGCTCGCGACGGACGCGTACGGGCTCGGCGTGAAGATCGCGAAGATCTCGTCGATGGTCGTCCCTGTCGCGGGCATCGCGCTGCAGCTCTCGCTGCTCGTCGTGCTCGGCGTCGGGGGCTTCCGGGTCGCCGCGGGCACGATCTCCATCGCCTCGCTCATCACGTTCATCATGTTCCTGTTCATGCTGGTGATGCCCCTGGCCTCCACCTTCGGCGCGATCACCTCGGTGAATCAGGCGCTCGGCGCCCTCGGCCGCATCCAGGAGGTCCTGGACCTGCCGGTCGAGGATCAGGACGATGCGGCGGCCGCCGCTTCCGTTCGCCGCTCCGAGAGCGTGGAAGACGCTCCCGCCGTGGAGTTCCGCGACGTGCGCTTCCAGTATCCGGAGAACGTCGTCGCGGCGCGCCGGGCCGCTGCCGAGGCTGCGCACTCGCTTCTCGCCGATGCGCACCTCGAACGCGCCGATGAGCCGAGAACATCGGCGCCTGCTCGGGAGGTCCTCCGCGGCGTCTCCTTCGCGGTGCCACGCGGTGCCCGCGTCGCCCTGGTCGGCCCCAGCGGTGCCGGCAAGAGCACGATCCTCTCCCTCCTCGAGCGGTTCTACGATCCGACCGGTGGCTCGATCCGCCTGCACGGGCACGACGCGCGCACATATCCGCGCGACGAACTGCGCGCTCAGTTCGGCTACGTGGAGCAGGATGCCCCGACGCTCGCCGGCACCCTCGCCGACAATCTGCGGCTCGCCGCACCGGAGGCATCCGACGCCGAGTGCGAGCGCGTGCTGCGGGCGGTCAACCTCGGGGACGTCCTCGAGCGGAACCCTCTCGGCCTCGAGGCGCCCGTCGGCGAGGACGGGGTCATGCTCTCGGGCGGCGAGCGTCAGCGCCTGGCCATCGCACGAGCACTGCTCACCGAAGCGCCGATCCTGCTGCTCGATGAATCGACCTCGTCATTGGACGGCGTGAACGAACAGCGGATGCGCGAGGCCATCGACGCCGTCTCGTCCGACCGGACCCTCATCGTGATCGCCCACCGACTGTCCACCGTCGTCGACAGCGACCTCATCGTCGTGCTGCAGGACGGCACGGTGGTCGGCCAGGGGACGCACGCGGAACTCGTGGAGTCGACCCCGCTGTACCGCGACCTCGCCCGGCATCAGCTGCTCGCCTGACGCACTCCCGCTCCCTTCGATCGACGAAGAGGCACCGGGACATGAGCGAAGGCGGAATGCCGCAGGCCACTCAGCCATGGGTCGCCTGCGACATTCCGCCCTCGCGGTTCGGCACCCGCGAGGGTGCCTGGGGTGCCGGATCCCCCGAACCGGCACCCGGTCGTGACTACGCCTTCGCCAGGCGGTAGCGCAGCGATGCGAGCTCGGCGCGCAGCGCGGCCGGCAGCTTGTCGCCGAAGGTGTCGAAGAACTCCTCGGTCAGGTCCGCCTCGGCGAGCCAGGCGGCGGAGTCGATCGAGAACAGCTCCTCGAGGTCTGCGTCGGCAACCTCGAGACCGTCGAGGTTGAGGTCTTCGATGCGCGGCAGGCGGCCGATGGGGCTGTCCACGGCGGGCACTTCACCGGCGACGCGACGGATGATCCAGTCTATGACGCGCGAGTTGTCGCCGAATCCGGGCCACAGGAACCGGCCGTCGGAGCCGCGGCGGAACCAGTTCACCTGGAAGATCCGCGGAGCCCGATCGAAGCGCAGGCTGCGACCGACCTTGAGCCAGTGCGCGAAGTAATCGCCCATGTTGTAGCCACAGAACGGCAGCATGGCGAAGGGATCGCGGCGCAGTTCGCCGAGCGTGCCCTCGGCCGCTGCCGTGCGCTCGGACGAGATGGTGGATCCGAGGAAGACGCCATGCGTCCAGTCGGTCGCCTCGACCACCAGCGGGACGTTGGTCGCGCGACGACCGCCGAAGAGGATCACGTCGAGCGGCACCGCCTCTTCCCAGTCCTCGGCGATCTGCGGGCACTGGGCGGCCGAGACCGTGAAGCGCGAGTTGGGGTGCGCCGCCGGACGACCGGAATCGGGCGTCCACGGGTTGCCCTCCCAGTCGATGAGCTCGGACGGCGCCTCGTCGGTCAGGCCCTCCCACCAGACGTCGCCGTCGGGGCGGAGTGCGACGTTCGTGAAGAGGGTGTTCCCCCACAGCGTCTCGACGGCCGTGACGTTGGTGGACTCTCCGGTGCCCGGTGCGACGCCGAAGAAGCCGGCCTCCGGGTTGATCGCCCACATCCGTCCGTCCTCACCGGGGCGGATCCAGGCGATGTCGTCGCCGAGCGTCTCCACCCGCCAGCCGGGGATCGTCGGACGCAGCATCGCGAGGTTCGTCTTGCCGCAGGCGGAGGGGAACGCCGCGGCGACGTGGTACGCCTTGCCCTGGGGGTCGATCACGCGGATGAGCAGCATGTGCTCGGCCAGCCAGCCCTCGTCACGCGCGATCACCGAGGCGATACGCAGGGCGAAGCACTTCTTCGCGAGGATCGCGTTGCCGCCGTATCCGGAGCCGAACGAGTAGACCTCGAGGGTGTCCGGGAAGTGCACGATGTACTTCTCGTCGTTGCACGGCCACTCGGCGTCCGGTTCGCCTGCGGCGAGCGGCGCACCGACCGTGTGCACCGTCTTCACCCACGGCGCGCCTTCGGCGATCCGGCGCGTGACGGCATCGCCGACCCGGGTCATGATGCCGATGGATGCCACGGCGTAGGCGCTGTCGGTGATCTGGACGCCGATGTGCGAAAGCGGACCGCCGACGGGGCCCATCGAGAACGGGACGACGTACATCGTGCGACCGCGCATGGATCCTTCGAAGAGCCCGGTCATCTTCTGGCGCATCTCGGCGGGATCCGCCCAGTTGTTCGTGGGGCCGGCGTCCTCTTCGCGGTCGGAGGCGATGAAGGTGCGCCCCTCGGTGCGAGCGACGTCGCTGGGGTGCGACCGGGCGAGGTAGGAGCCGGGGCGCCACTCGGGGTTGAGCTTGATCAGCTTGCCCTCGTCGACGAGTCCGCGCAGCAGCCAGTCGTTCTCGGCGCGCGAGCCGTCGACCCAGTGCACGTTCGCGGGCTGAGTGAGCGTGCGGATCTCCTCGACCCAGGCGGCCAGCTCGGCCATCGCGGGGGTGTCATAGCGCGGAGCCGTGCCGAATGTGCGTACCGGGGCGACGGCGGAGGTTCGAGGGGTGAAGGTCTCGGCGATGGCCATGACTGCTGCTCCTTTGAAGTGTAGGGCGTTACATCCATCTTCTTCCGGGATAGGCCACACTTTCGTTCGAGTCGACCATTAAGAACCGCGTTTCTTTCGCTACACTCAAGGAATGGCGACCTCCGGCATCCACCTCACCACCCTCGGCCACCGTATCCGGCACCACCGGCTCGAGAACGGGTTCACGCTCGACGAGCTGGGCGCTCTCGTCGGCGTCGCGGGCTCGCAACTCAGCCTCATCGAGAACGGCAAGCGCGAACCCAAGCTGTCCCTTCTGCAGGCCATCGCCCACGCCACCGGAACCGAGGTCACCGACCTCATCTCCGGTGAGCCGCCGAACCGTCGCGCAGCACTGGAGATCGAGCTCGAGCGCGCACAGGAGAGCCCGGTGTTCCGTCAGCTCGGCATCGCTCCCGTGCGTGTGAGCAAGGGGATGAGCGACGAGACCATCGAGTCGCTGCTGGGGCTGCACCGAGAACTGCAGCGCCGTGAGCGCGAGGCGATCGCGACGCCGGAGGAGGCCCGCCGGGCGAACACCGAACTGCGCCTGCGGATGCGCGAGCAGAACAACTACCTCGCCGATATCGAGAAGCTCGCCGAGAAGCATCTGCGGGCGGCCGGGCACGTGCAGGGCGCCCTCACGCACCGCACGGTGAGCATCATGGCGGAGAAGCTCGGCTTCGAGCTGATCTACGTGAACGACCTGCCGCACTCGACGCGCTCGGTCACCGACCTCGAGAACGGCCGGATCTACCTGCCGCCCGCGTCGATCCCCGGCGGGCACGGGCTTCGCTCGATGGCCCTGCAGGCCATGGCGCACCGCCTGTTGGGGCACACCCCGCCGACCGACTACGCCGACTTCCTGCAGCAGCGGCTCGAGATCAACTACTTCGCCGCCTGCTGCCTGATGCCGGAGACGGCGTCCGTCGCCTTCCTGCAGCAGGCGAAGAAGGACCGCAATCTCGCCGTGGAGGACTTCCGTGACGCCTTCGGCGTCACCCACGAGGGTGCCGCCATGCGCATGACGAATCTGCTCACTCAGCACCTCGGCATGCGCCTGCACTTCCTGCGCGCCGACGCCGACGGGGCCATCACGCGGGTCTACGAGAATGACGGCCTGCCACTGCCGATGGATGTCACCGGCGCTGTGGAGGGCCAGCGCGTCTGCCGCAAATTCCAGGCGCGGGCGGCGTTCACTCAGCAGAACCGCACGACCGAGCACCACCAGTACACCGACACCCCGTCCGGGACGTTCTGGTGCTCGACGCAGACGGGCTCATCGAGCGAGGGGGAGTTCTCCGTCACGGTCGGCGTGCCCTTCGACGACGCACGCTGGTGGCGAGGACGCGAGACCACGGATCGGGCCGTCTCGACCTGTCCTGACGAAGCGTGCTGCCGTCGCCCTCCTGCGGACCTCGCCGATCGCTGGAGCGGCAAGGCGTGGCCGAGCGCCCGCGTGCACACGCACATGTTCTCGCCGCTCCCCCGCGGTGCGTTCCCCGGCGTCGACGACAACGAGGTATACACGTTCCTCGCCCGGCACGCCGACGAGTGATCGTCTGGCCTCAGCCGCTCACGAAGTCGCTGTAGCGCTGCAGCGCGACGGCGACCGCATCCGAATCCAGCTCGGTGTCGAAGAGTTCGGCGACCGGCGCATCGCGGTGGCGGCCGACCGCGGCGGAGTGCGTCCACGCTCCGGCGATGCGACCTTCTGACAGAAGACTCGCCCGAACCATGCCGTTCTTCCCCGGTCCGATGCGAACCATCGCGTCGGCGTCGGCGACGGCACCGCGATCGGCGTACGAGATGTAGTACTCGTCGAACATCGGCAGAGCGCGCACCGCGGCGTCATCGGCTCCGCGCGCGCGGCGCGGCCGCTCGGCGGAGACGAAGAGCCCGTCGTCGACCTCCGTGACGCGATGCCGACCGCGCTCGACGGCCTCGCGCGCGACGCCGAGCGTGAGGCCGGACCACCATGCGAAGTCCGCCGCGCTCGCCGGCCCGTGCCCGTCGACGTAGCGTACGAAGAACTCCGCGAGGGGATCGTCGGGAGTCGACCGCGCGCGAATGTGCTCGTCGGCCAGGACGAAGAGCTGCTCTCGTCCGACAGCGCCGTCGCGCGCGACCACCGGTCCCTGCACGAGCACCGCGTCGACGCAGAGGGCACCGATGATGTGCACGCCGCGCTGCCCGGCGGGGTCGATGCCCAGGGCGGAGATGTCATCGAGCAGTTGGGCTCTGGTGCGGCCGCCGTCGGTCAGCCGCTCGCGAAACGCCGTGCCGACGCGACCGAGAAGTTCTGCGTCGATGCCGAGTTCGCGATGCCGAGCCGCCACCTGCTTGCGCTGTCGTTCGCCGGTCACCGACAGCACCCAGTGCAGATCCCTGGCCGGCATGATGTGCAGCGTGCCGCGCATCGGCCACGAGCGCACGAGCTCGCCGCGCGCGAACGCCCTGTCGACGGTCGCCAGCGTGGGAGACCCTGTGGTGCGGATGCCGAGCGCCCATCGACCGGCCAGGAACTCCTGACTCTGCACGGCGAGCATGTGCGCTGCGGCATCCGTCACCGTCCGCGCCGGGGCGGTGAGCCGATGGGACCGAAGCCGTTCGGACAGAAGGGCGCTGGGCGTCATGCACCCATATTGCCCTGGGCGCCCGACATCAGGCCCGATCAGCCAGCGAGTGTCACCTCGCGCCGCGCCGGGAGCACCACGGGATGAGAGCCCGCCATCACCTCGAGCACGCGGATGACCTGGCAGGAGTACCCGAACTCGTTGTCGTACCAGACGTAGAGGATGAGCGTGTCCTCGTCGGCGATCGTCGCGAGCCCGTCCACGATGCCGGCGCGGTGCGATCCGACGAAATCGGTCGAGACGACCTCCGGCGATTCGACGTAGTCGATCTGCTGGCGCAGCTTCGAGTGCAGCGAGACCCGACGCAGGTAGTCGTTGACCTGCTCCTTGGTCGCGGGGCGTTCGATCGTGAGGTGGAGCACGGCGAGCGAGACATCGGGGGTGGGGACCCGGATCGAGCTGCCGGTCAGCCTGCCCTCGAGCTGCGGGAGCGCCTTGGCGACCGCCTGGGCGGCACCGGTCTCGGTGATGACCATGTTCAGCACCGCGGAACGCCCGCGCCGGTCGCCCTTGTGGAAGTTGTCGATGAGGTTCTGATCGTTCGTGAACGAGTGCACGGTCTCGACGTGACCCTTCACGACGCCGTACGCCTCGTCGATCGCGGCGAGCACCGGGGTGATCGCATTGGTCGTGCAGGAGGCGGCCGAGAGGATGCGATCACCCGCATCGATCGAGTCGTCATTGATGCCGTGCACGATGTTCTTCAGCGGGCTCTTGCCCGGTGCGGTCAGCAGCACCCGGGCCACACCGGGCGACTGCAGGTGCTGCGAGAGCCCGGCTTCATCGCGCCAGCGGCCGGTGTTGTCGACGACGATCGCATCGCGGATGCCGTAGACGGTGTAGTCGATGGCGGCCGGGTCGTCGGAGTAGATCACCTGGATCCGGGTGCCGTTGGCGATGATCTGCTCGGCATCCTCATCGACGGTCACGGAACCGGCGAACTTGCCGTGCACGGAGTCGCGCTGCAGCAGCGATGCGCGCTTGACCAGGTCGTTCTCGGCGCCGCGGCGCACGACGATGGCGCGCAGGCGCAGGCCGCTGCCGCCGCCGGTGTGCGCGATGAGGATGCGGGCGAGGAGGCGCCCGATCCGGCCGAATCCGTAGAGCACCACGTCGGTGGGCGCCGCGGCCGTCGCACCGATCGCCGGCGCGAGCGCCTCACGCAGGTACTCGGCCAGCGGGCGCTCGTCGGCGGCGTGCTCCTCGACCAGGCGAGCGACGTCGAGCGACGATGCACCGGGCGCGAGTTCGCGGAGCGCCTCGAGCACGGCGAGGCTGTCTTCCAGGGCGAGCTGCTCATGCCCCAGCTGGGCGACGCGCTCGTGCACCTCGACGAGCCCTGTGGCCGAAAGGCCGAGCAGGCGATGTCCGTGCAGAGACGTCACCACGTCGTGTCCCGCTTGAGGGCTCCGATGAGCGGGATCATCCGCTCCGCCAGCTCTTCTCGCGCCGTCCAGTCGTCGCGGTGTGCCGCGAAATCGTTCATCTGCATCCTTGCATGGGTGATCGGCGCGCCGATGGTCTCCAGCGCGCGGGTGCCGGGTGAGTTTCGGGGGATGCGTACCAGGGTACGCGGCACGGGCACGGACCCGGGAATCGGATGCTCTCGGCCGCAAGGACCACTTCTCAGCGATGATGGCCATCGGCGTCGCGCTCATCGCCGCCAGCGTCGCGCTCATCGAGTTCGGCGGTGCGCACTGACCGGTACGGCGAGCCTCAGAACTGCGCGGAGAACGCCCCGTCGGTCTTGATCAGCTGGCCGGAGATCCAGCGACCCTCGTCGGACACCAGGAATTCCACGGTCGCCGCGACGTCGGCAGGACGCCCGAGCCGGCCCAGCGGCGTCATCCCGGTGAGCGCGTCCCGCGTCTCGTCGTCCATCCAGCCTGTGTCGATCGGTCCCGGGTTCAGCACGTTCGCCGAGATGCCCCGCGGTCCGAGTTCGCGTGCCGCCGAGATGACCAGGCGGTCGAGAGCGCCCTTCGACGCACCATAGGGCAGGTTGCCGGTGACGTGGTCGCTGGTGAGCGCCACGATCGACCCGCCGTCCTCCCCCGCCTGCCGCGCGAACGCCGCGATGAGCAGCAGGCTCGCCCTGGCGTTGACGGCGACGTGCCGGTCGAAGCTCTCGGCCGTGGTGTCGAGGATGCCGGACTCGACGTCATGCGCGTGACTGAGGATCAGCGCGGAGATCGTGCCGTGCGCGCGATTCACCTCGGCGATGAGCGCCTCGGGGCCCTCGTGCGTGGACAGGTCGGCGGGGTGGTCGGCATCGCTGAGGTCGCTGGTGACGACGGTCCATCCGGCGGCTCGGAGGCGGGGAGCGATGCCGGCCGCGATGCTGTTCGCGCGCGCGGCGCCGGTGATCAGAGCAAGAGGCATGCGGCCACGGTACCGGAGACGCGCAGTCCGGGACCGGGCCGGACCTCAGTGCAACGACCACATGATGAGGACGCCGGCGGTCATGACCCATTCCTCGGCGAGCATCCGCCTCCGGGCGCGGGCGGGGGCATGTCGGCGAATCCCGTTGACGATCGTCCAGACGATGAGGGCGCATATTCCGATCGCGCCCAGCGCGGCTACCGCATCCGCTCCGAGGTGGCTGCCGTGCCCTGTCGGATCCGAGATCTCCGAGCCGGCCAGTCCGGCGAACGCGCACACCGCCATCACCAAGCAGCCGAGGGCGCGATGGCAGCACGAGGGCGCACCGGCCGCGCCACGGACGCCCACGGTGCCGACCATCGCCGAGGCGAGCAGAAGCGCTCCGACGAGGAGCGACACCCGTGGATCCCTCCCGGCCAGCCCCATCGCGACCATCGCCGCTGCCATCACGATCACCGCCTGTCGCCCCTGCCAGGGAACTCCTCGCCCGGACGCCAGACACAGAACGACGCCGATGAGCGCCGGCGCGATCATCAGCCACGCCATCGCCGCGCTGTCCACATCCGGATTATATTGATCAATCGCTCAAAATAGCTAGACCCGTGCCCGATGCGCCAAGATGGGCAGGTGCCCCGTGTCGTCGATCATGATGAGCGCCGCCGGCAGATCGCCGAGGCGCTGCTCGTCGTCGCGGCCCGCGACGGGCATGAGAGCGTCACCTCCCGTGCCGTCGCGAAGGAGCTCGGAGTCGCGACCGGCGCCCTCTGGCACTACTTCGACGGCTTCGACGACGTGATCCGGGCCGCGGCCGCCGAAGTCACCCGTCGCACCGATGAGCGGATCACCGCGGCGACACAGGGGCTGCACGGATTGGCCCGGCTCGAGGCGATGATGCGCGAGGTCCTCCCCATCGACGAGCGCACCCGCACCGAGGCACGGGTCGTCGTCGGATTCTGGGGACGACTCGCGACGCTCGCGCCGATCCCGGATGCCGCGTCCCCCACCCTCGCGACCTGGCAGGAGAGCATCCGCGACACCCTCGACCAGGCGGTCGCCGGCGGCGAGCTCCGTCCGGAGACGCCCACGGATGCCGTGATGACTCTTCTCCGCTCGATCACCTACGGCCAGCAGGTCGTGGAGGTCACGGAGCCGCAGGATGCCGCAGCCCACCTGTCGGCGCTCGACGCCATCCTCTCCCCCTGGCGGACCTGACCTCCTGATCCACACCACACGCGCCGAGGCCCGACCGTCCGGCGCATGCGGGCTCTTCCCCCATTGCCCTTGTGCGCGCGCACCGCACCGTCGTACCATCGTCCCAATCCGTTTATTGAGCGTTTGCTCGAAAAAGTGAGGAACGACGATGTCCCACCCCCAGCCCGTCTCCATCGGCCGGACCTCCGTTCCGCATCCGCTCGATCCGCTCACCGCCGTCGAGATCGCCTCCGCCCGCGCCGTGCTCGCGTCCGCGGGGCTCCTCGGTGACACCGTCCGCGTTCCGATGCTCCTCCCCGACGAGCCCACCAAGGACGAGCTTGCGGCCTGGAAGCCAGGCGCGCCCATCGACCGCCGCGTCGACGTCACCCTGCTCGACACGGCCACCGGTGTCGCGACCGAGGTCATCGTCTCGATCACGCGCGGCGAAGTCCTCCGTACCGAGCGGGTGCCGAACGACGCCCCGCCGTACGGGCAGCCCCAGTACCTGTTCGAGGAGTACGAGCGCGCGGAGGCGATCGCGAAGGCCTCGCCGGAATGGCGGGCCGCGATGAAGCGGCGCGGACTCGAGGAGCACATCGATCTCGCGTTCTGCGGGCCGCTCGCACCGGGCTACACCGGACGCGCCGACGAGGTCGGGCGCCGCGTCATCCGCTCGCTCACCTTCCTCAAGTACGACGAGGACGACTCTCCCTGGGCGCACCCGGTCGAGGGCCTCATCGTGCACATCGACCTGACCGCGAACAGCGTGATCCGGGTCGAAGACATCGGCGATGTGCCCGTACCCGCCGGACACGGCAACTACCGGCCCGAGGTGCAGGGCGAGGCGCGCACGACGCTCAAGCCGATCGAGATCACGCAGCCGCAGGGCCCGAGCTTCAGCGCGACCGGCTCTCTCGTCGAGTGGGAGAACTGGTCGATGCGCGTCGACTTCAACGCACGCGAGGGCCTGGTGCTGCACGATGTGACCTTCGACGGCCGTTCCGTGCTGAGCCGCGCGAGCGTGCCGGAGATGGTGGTCCCCTACGGTGACACCGCGCCCGGCCGGTTCTGGATCAGCTACTTCGACGCGGGCGAGTACCTCCTCGGCAAGAACGCCAATCACCTCGAACTCGGGTGCGACTGCCTGGGCGTCATCCGGTACCTCGACGGCTACGTCGCCGACGACCACGGCAACCCCGTGCGCATCCCGAACGTGATCTGCATGCACGAGGAGGACTACGGCATCCTCTGGAAGCACACCGAGCTCTCCGGCCGCTCCGATGTGCGCCGCTCCCGCCGCTTCGTGGTCTCGTACTTCTCGACGATCGGCAACTACGACTACGGCTTCTACTGGCACTTCTATCTCGACGGCTCTATCGAGGTCACCGCCAAGGCCACCGGCATCGTGTTCGCCGCCGCGGGCGAGCCCGGCGTGCCGCAGAAGCACGCCACCGAACTCGCACCTGGGGTCTTCGCCCCCGTGCATCAGCACCTCTTCTGCGCCCGGCTCGACGTCGCGGTCGACGGCGAGGACAACCGACTCGTCGAGGTCGACGCGCAGCGCATCCCGATGGGCCCGGACAATCCCTTCGGCAACGCGTTCACGTGGTCCGAGACGACACTGGCGACCGAATCCGCGGCGCAGCGTGATGCAGACACCTCGGTCGCCCGCACCTGGGCGGTGCAGAGCGCGTCGCGCACCAACCGCGTGGGCCGTCCGACCGCATACCACCTCGTCCCCGAGCCGACCGCGCTGCTGATGGCGGATCCGGCGTCCTCCGTGGCGGCGCGCGCGACCTTCGCCACGAAGCACCTCTGGGCGACGCGGCACGAAGCCGGGCAGATCTGGCCGGCCGGGCGGTACCCGAACGCGCACCAGGGCGGCGCCGGACTCCCCGCATATTCGGCCGGCGACCGCTCCCTCGACGGCGAGGACATCGTGCTCTGGCACACCTTCGGGCTGACGCATTTCCCGCGCCCGGAGGACTGGCCGATCATGCCCGTCGACCACGCGGGATTCTGGTTCAAGCCGTACGGCTTCCTCGACCAGAATCCTGCGATGGACGTCCCCGAGTCGTCGCAGGCGCACGGAACGCGGGATGCCGCTGGCGGCGGATGCGGTGCCGCATGCACGTGCGGCCACTGAGCACGGCTCAGGCCACCGGCTTCAACGGAGCGCGGCGATCGCCTCGCGCAGGATGCCGCCGGCACTCTCGAGCGCTGATGCCCCCGCCGCCGCCGATGACCCGGTGGCGAGCATCAGCAGGGCGAGCTTGACCGATCCGCCTGCTTCCTGAAGAGCCGAGGCCGCCTCCGCAGTGCCGACGCCGGCAAGGGTCGACACCGTGCGGATGGAACGCGCACGCAGCTTCTCGTTCGTGGCGAGCAGATCGACCATCATCCCGCGGTAGGTCTTGCCGAGCTTGATCATCGACAGGGTGGTGATCATGTTCACCACGAGCTTCTGCGCGGTGCCGGATTTCAGCCGCGTGGATCCCGAGATGAACTCGGGACCGGTGACGACCTCGATGGCGATGTCGGCCGCCGCTCCGATCGCCGAGCCGCGGTTCGAGGCGATGGCCACGGTGAGCGCTCCGCGTTCCCTGGCGAAACGCAGCCCGCTGATGACGTACGGCGTGCGCCCCGATGCCGAGATCCCCACGACCGTGTCGAGCTCGCCGACCTCGATGTCGCGCAGCGCATCGGTCGCCGCGTGCTCGTCGTCTTCGGCGTTCTCCACGGCGGAACGGATCGCGGCCTCCCCTCCCGCGATGAGTCCGACCACCATCGACGGGTCGGTGCCGAAGGTGGGCGGGCACTCGCTCGCATCGAGGACGCCCATGCGGCCGGCCGTGCCGGCGCCCATATAGATGAGACGTCCACCGCGCCGGAAGCGGTCGGTGACCCCGTCGACGGCCCGTCCGATCTCGACGGACTGCTCGGCCACCGCGGGCGGCACACGCTGATCCTCGGCATTCATGCGTCGTACGAGCTCTGCGGTGCCGAGCAGGTCGAGATCTCCCCGGTCGGCGTCCTGCGCCTCGGTGCCGAGTTGCGAGAGCTCGTCGAGGAGCTCGGTCAGACGGCTGTCATCCTGCACGGTGCACGAACCTTTCATGGGGAAGATCGGAGCGACGGGTGAGCAGCAGCGCCCCGTCGAATGCATCGCCGGCTGCCGGCACCACCCGACGCCCGGCCGAGCGAAGCGCGGCCTCCAGTGTCGCGCGGAACCAGCCGTGCTCCGTGAGCCCGCCGTGCACGACGACGTCGAGGGGCCCTCCGGCGGATGCGGCGACGGCGGATGCGGTGAGCAGTCGCGCGGCCTCCGCGGCGATGGCCGCTGCCACCGGATCCGCGGCGGCAGCGGCATCCAGCACCAGCGGAGCGAGCGTAGCCAGCCGCCGGGCGACCGGTCCGTCCTCGGCGAGCCATGCCGGGATTTCGGATACGGCCCCGATGCGGTCGCCGACAACGGCGACGAGCGTCGTGTCCTCACCGAGTCCCGAGTCGGCGCGCAGCACGGCGCGAAGCGCCTCACGCCCGAGCCAGGAGCCGCTGCCGAAGTCGCCGAGGTCGGGACCCCATCCGTCGACCAGTCGCACATCGTCGTCGACCCCGAGTGCGACAGCGCCGGTGCCGGCGATGAGCAGCACCCCGGCCTCCCCCTGGAAGGCCCCGACGTGGGCGGTGACGACGTCTGAGGTCACCGCTGTGCGGGCACCGGTACGAGCGGCGAGGCGTGCAGCGAGGCCAGCGGCGGCATCCGGAGCAGCCCAGGCGCCTGCTGCACCCACGCCGAGTACGTCGATCGACGCTGCAGGCTGCAGGAGAGGAAGGATCGCGGCGAACGCCGCCGCGGCGCCATCACGACCGGCGAGCCCCGGCGCGCCGACACCTGTGCGGGTGATGCGGTCAGGGCCGGCACCCGACGCCACTCTGCATCGCGACTTGCCGAGATCGACGGCGACGGCCTCGAACGGATCAGGCATGCGGTCAGTCTACGTATCCGACCGGCGACGCCACCGCTCCCGAGGTCCCGGCCGGGTCGGGCACCGACTTCACCGGCGCGTCGATGGACCCCGCCGTACGTAGGAAGACGATGATCCAGCTGAAGATGAGGATCGCGGCGATGAGCTCGACCGCCGTGAGGTTGTAATACCCGGTCGCGAAGAACACAGCGAGCAGCACGATGACCAGCACGTATGCCCAGCCGAACATCACGAACACCCGTGGAATGACGCGCAGGAACCACGGCAGTCCGATCACGATGACGGCGAAGGCCACGCACATCCCGGTCGCGACGGTGTTGTGCAGCGGCAGGAATTCGTCGACGGGGAACAGTCCGACGCAGGCGAGGAGTATCCCGAGCATGATCAGGCCCCCGCGCACGACGATTCTGCCGCGGCGGTCTGCAGGGTCCTCGGCGGGGAGACCGGCGGTGGCGTACCGAGCGATCGTCGTGACCATGACACCGGCGATGATCAGCGTGAGGTTGAACGCCTGCGAGGCGCTGTTGCTGCTCATGCCGAGGGCGGAGAGGTTCTGGCGCCACCAATGCACGTCGCTGGAGGCCAGCATGCTGGCGAACGCGCCGACCACGAGGAACACGGTGAGCACCAGCGAGAGCGTCATCGGCGTCAGACCCGCCGCACTGAGGAAGCACACGTATCCGGTGAGCGCGACGGCGACGGCGACCAGGACCGCGCCGGGGAAGCCGTAGACCGGCGCATCGGTGAACGCACGCTCCAGCAGTTCGGCGACGCCGATCCAGCCGAGGTAGGCGATCGCGGCGTGCGCGAATGCGATCGCAGCGAGGTCGTACCAGCGCAGTCGATCGCCGGGCACAGGGAACCCGTCGCGTGCGACATCCGCCGGCCGATCGGCCGGACGCACCGCGAGCCGTCCGAGAACGAAGGCGATGATCGCAGCCAGGGCGCCGCCGAAGGCCGCGAACGCGCCGATCGACGCGGCGCCACTGATTGCCATCTCCCGCCCCCAGAACACCAGGAGGCCGATCGGGAACCCCACGACCATGAAGCTCGCGCCCACGATGAGGGCAGCGCCCTCGAGAACGGCGGCGGAGGCGTCCGGCCCCCGTGCGGCCCGCACGAACTGCAGGAGTCGCTCACCCCGGGTGCTCATCATGCGTTCTCCTCCACCGTCTTCCCGGTCGTCATCCTAGGGCGGTGTGGATCGCCCTCTATCGCGACGCCCGGCGGTGGTAATATCATCTACGGATCGTATACAACGTCGTCTTTCCACCAGCCCGAGGTGTGCAGTCATGATCGGTGTACCCGCTTCTCCCGCCGAATCGGTGTCGACACTGGTCGCGCGCAACATCAGCGAGTTCCGCGCTGCCGTCTCCGAGTCCTTCGTGCCTCTGCAGGTGTCGAGCGTCGGAGCGGACCGGCTCCGCGGCGTCATCCGGGGTGCGTCGGTCGACGAGGTGCACGTGAACGATGTGCGCGCCACCTCCCACGTCGTCGAGCGCACGCCCGAGCTCATCGCGCGGGGCGATCGCTCCTACTTCAAGGTCAGCCTCATGCTGGCCGGCACCGGACTGCTCATCCAGGACGACCGCGAAGCCGTGCTGCGTACCGGCGACCTCGCCGTCTACGACACCGATCGCCCGTACTCGCTCGTCTTCGACGACGACTTCCGGACCATGGTCGTGATGTTCCCGAAGCACCTCATCAGCCTGCCGCCCGACATGATCGGCCAGCTCACCGCGGTGCGCATCTCCGGCCAGGAGGGCCTGGGAAGCCTGGTGGTTCCGTATCTGACTCAACTCGCCGGCAACCTCGACCAGCTCGCCGGCACGACTGGAGCGCGCCTGGCGCACAGCGCGCTCGATCTGGTCACCACCGTGTTCACCCGCGAACTCGGGCTCGACGAATCCTCTGCTGATCCGCACAGGGTCCTGGTGCAGCGCATCCGTGCCCACATCGATCGCAACCTCGCCTCGACCGACCTCGGCCCCGCGTCGATCGCCGCCGCTCACTTCATCTCCACCCGGCACCTGCACGGGCTCTTCCAGGAGCAGGGGATGACCGTGTCGACCTGGATCCGCACCCGTCGGCTCGAGCAGTGCCGACGCGACCTGCTCGACCCGATGCTCGCGGATCGGCCCGTGGCCGCGATCGCGGCGCGCTGGGGCTTCGTGGATGCTGCGCATTTCAGCCGCGCCTTCAAGGCGGCCTTCTCGGTCTCGCCGAGCGAGTACCGCTCCGCGCACTGACGACGGCCGGCTGCCTGACGAGAACACCTGCGGCGTCTCATCACGACGATGCCGACGGTAGCCTGAAAGAGTGACCGAGACCATCCGCGCCCGCGCCGTCCTGCTCGACATGGACGGCACCCTCGTCGATTCGACCGCGGTCGTGGAGCGCCTCTGGTTCGCGTGGGCAGAGCCACACGGCATCGATCGCGAGACCGTGCTCAGCGTCGTGCACGGCAGGCAGGGGCATCAGAGCATGGCGATCATGCTCCCCGAGCGGGATCACGAGATCAACCTCCGCGAGAACCAGGAGATGCTGGCGACGGAGACGGATGACGTCGACGGGGTCGTCGCGATCGCCGGCGCTGCGGCGCTGCTGAAGTCGGTCGAGGCGCTCCCCCACTCGATCGTCACGTCCGCCGACGTCGCGCTCATGAACGCGCGGATGGCCGCGGCCGGCCTCACCGTCCCACAGTTCGCCGTCACTGCGGAGAACGTGTCGGCCTCCAAGCCCCACCCCGAGGGTTTCCTCCGCGGTGCGGAGCTTCTCGGCGTCGACCCCGCAGACTGCGTGGTCTTCGAGGACTCCGGCGCCGGCATCCAGGCCGGACTCGCCGCGGGGATGCGCGTGATCGGCGTCGGGAAGCACGCGGCCGAGCATCACCCCACCTACCTCGTCGACGACCTCACGCAGGTCGCGGTCATCCCGACGGGTGACGGGTTCGAGCTCAGGATCGGCTGAGACGACCCTCGCGGCGGTGTTCCTCCGGTCTTCCGACGCGGCGTTCACTCCTACCGGATTCGCACGCAGCTCCGCGCCGCCACGATCGCCATCCCGCACCATGGCGTTCACCCGTTTGAGGCGCTTGAGAGCGCCGCGGTCCAGCTATACGTGGGTGAGGGTGCTGAGGGTGGGTCGTGGGGTGCGCCATTGCTGTGCGGGGTCCCACCAGCCGGGTCCGCGGATCTGGGGGATGCCGTTCACCGTGCGGATCTCCCATCCGGAGGTGTCGAGGGTGCGGTGGTGGTGCCAGCACAGCGGGACCCCGTTGTCGGTGTGGGTGGGTCCGCCGCGGGCGTGTTCGATGACGTGGTGGATCTCGCACCAGGAGGCGGGGACGTGGCAGCCGGGGATGAGGCATTCCTTGTCGCGGAGCACGATCGCCCGTCTTTGGTGGACGGTGAAGACGCGGTCGGTGACGCTGATCCCGATGATGCGGCCCTCATCGAACAGGACCCGCTGGACTGTTCCGGTGCAGGCGGTGTGGGAGGCGACGGTGGCGGAGACGGGGGTGTCGATGCCGGGGATCGTCGCCCAACGGTCATCTTCGGCGAAGTCTTTCGCGTCGACGTGCACGACCAGGGTCGGCGCCGCACCGCCCAGCGACGGCATGTCCTCGTGGCGGGCGGCGATGCCCAATGCGCTGGCGAGGGCGTCGTGCTGCTTCTGCGGGCGGGTGCGCGGATCGATCACGTTCCGCGGATCCGAGTTGAACGGATCCTCCACGCCGCCGCTGCCGCCGTCGCCCGCCCCGTCGATCTCGTCGGAGGGCCGGAACTGCACACCCATATCTGTCGGGCCAGCAGTCTTCGGGTTCAGCTGGGCGTCGAAGAGCAACTGCAACTGGGCGTACACCTCGGGCAGCAGGTTTCCTCGGACCGGGTAGGTGCCGTTGCGGAGCCGCCCGACGGTGAAGGAACGCACCTGGGAGGCCTCCGCCGCGGACGGGGCGGACCCGTCCGGATCCAGATACATCGCGACCAGCTGCGCGAACTGCTTCAAGTCTTCCGGCGTCGCCGGTGGGGCGACGTAGTCAGACACCGTCGTTTCCGCGGGGTCGGACCCTTCGACAGGCTCAGCGACCCAAGCATCAGCATCAACGTCAACGTCGGCATCTACGCCGGCGAGGGCGAGGGCGTACCCGCGGGCCTGGTGCGCGAGTTCCGCATCCGCCCGCAACCGATCGGCCAGCCCGATCCGAACCCCGGCACGGTCGATCGGCCCGGTCGCCGCGAGCAGCCCGGCGATTCCGATCGTCCCGTCCCGCATCGCCTCCCGCAATGCCGGCCACCGCGCCGGCAACGGCGCCCCCGAAGTGAGCTCCACGTCTCGGTGCACCAGATCCGCGGCCTTCACCACCCGTGCCGCCCCCGGCGCATCCACGCGCAGCACACGTTGCAGGAGTTCATTCATGTTCCGGCATCCGCACTGGTCAGAGAATCCCGACTCGGCCGAGGCAGTCGTCTCCACGATGACGGCCTCGATGCGGCGGAACGCGTCCCCCGCGACTCGGAGTACGTCCATCCGATCGGCATCCGACAGTGTTCCGAACCCGTCCGCACTCAGCACCCGGTCGAGGTCGGAGACGACCTGGTCCAGGAGAGACAGCGGGTTCTTCATGCCTCCATTCAACAGGGGGCCACCGACATTCTGACCCTGAAAACCAGCAGATCAGAGAAACATTTTGACCAGTTTTCTCGCGCCGCCGTTATCGGCATCCGTCCCGTCGACGGACCCTGGATGAAGCACACTTGTCGACCCGCTCCGCTCGCTCGACGACCGGAGAACGAGAGGCGCCCTTACTCACGGAGAGCAGCGACCGCCAGCGAATCGAGCGTCGCCCGACGACTGGGAGCGTGACATCGCCCCAACGGACTCCCGCACCGATTCGGGATGTGCCGCGTCTCACCTCACGGAGCCGGATCGCACGCTCTGAAGGAGATCACACGCTGCGAAGGAGCCACAACAACATCTTGCCTCCGGAACGTGAGATCTCCTTCGGAACGCGAGCTGCTGGAGCGCGAGCGGTCGGATCGTGCCAGCTACATCCCGGCGTGATCGAACGCGATGGTCGGAAGGTCGACGACATGCGAGCCGCCGTCGGCGACGATCACGGCCCCGGTGATGTACGAGGACTCCCCCGACCCGAGGAAGCGCACGACCGAGGCGATCTCACTCGGATGCGCCGGGCGACGCAGCGGCACGTCGGCCGTCACCGTCGCGTAGGCCTCCTCGCGTGAGTCCAGGCCTGCGTGCGAGGCGAACTCATCCATCTCGTCGTCGGCCATCGGCGTCTGCACCCACCCCGGGCAGATCGCGTTCACCCGCACGCCGTGCCGACCGTAGTCGCGCGCGAGAGACCGGGTCAGTCCGATCAGCGCGTGCTTGCCGACGGTGTAGCCCGCGACCGAGGGACCGGCGAAGAGACCGGCGAGCGAAGACACGATCACGATCTGCCCCTTGGCCTCGATCAGGGCGGGCAGCGACTCACGCGCCATGGTGAAGGCGGTGGTCAGGTTCGCCCGAAGAGACGCCTCCCAGCCCGCGTCATCCGTGTCGCCCACGGACGAGAAGCCATGCCCGCCCGCGTTGGCAACGAGCACGTCGAGTCGTCCGTACTTCGACAGCACTTCGGCGACCGCGGCCCTCGCCGAGTCGGTGTCGGCTGCGTCGGCGACGACCGGATGCGCGCCGACCGTCCGCTCCACCTCCCGCAACGGCTCGACACGGCGCCCGACCACGACGACGTGCGCTCCCTCGGCCGCGTAGCGCTCCGCGATCGCCGCTCCGATGCCGGTGCCGCCGCCGGTGATGACGACGACGCGTCCCGCGACCGTCGATCCGATCGAACCTGTCATTCGCTTCTCCTGGCTTCTGTGTACGAGTTAGGCGGGGAATCCCGAGCGTGCGGTGTACCCGAAGTCGCTGACGATCGTGGTGCCGTTGATCGCCCGGCTGCGGGGCGAAACGAGGTAGGACACGTGCGCGGCGACCTCGTCGGCCGTCTGCACGGGAAAGATCGCGTCGCCGAAGCCGTCGCCGGCTCCCAGATCATCGCGGCTCATCGGGGTGTCCACGATCGAGGGCGCGACGGTGTTGACGCGGATGCCGTCCCCGGCGAGATCCACCGAGAGCGCCCTGGCGAACTGCACCAGCGCCGCCTTCGACGCGCAATACGGCACCATCCCCGGAGAGGCGACGAGTGCCGAGTCGCTGGAGAGGAGGACGACGGATGCCGCCACCGATGCGCGCAGCGCCGGCAACGCGTGCTTGAGCACGAGGAAGGGACCCGTGACGTTCACGGCGAAGACCGTCTCCCACTGGGCGAGGCTGGTCTGCTCGATGCCCGAGCCGACCGGCCCCGAGACACCGGCGCAGCACACCACGGCGTCGAGGCCGCCGAGCTCGACGACGGCTGTGGCGACGGCGTCGCGCACCTCGGCCTCGTCGGTGACATCAGCGGGAACGAGCACGGCGCCGGGGCATCCGTCAGCCGTCACCCTGACCCCCGGAGCATCGCGATCAAGCAGCGCGACCCGCACACCCTCCGCGGCGAGCGCCAGCGCCACCGCACGACCTATCCCGCTCGCCGCGCCCGTGACCAGCGCCGTCCTGCCGCTCAGCTGCAGATCCATCGCACCCTCCGTCCGCCTCAACGACCTCGAGGGGCACTGCCTGATGACGGCGGTGCCCTCACCGTCATC
This sequence comes from Microbacterium aurantiacum, assembly GCF_002872075.1. Classification (GTDB taxonomy): domain Bacteria; phylum Actinomycetota; class Actinomycetes; order Actinomycetales; family Microbacteriaceae; genus Microbacterium; species Microbacterium aurantiacum_A. Next base: position 218,728 of record NZ_PGGU01000006.1, read on the forward strand.
CTGCTCCTGCGTCGCCGCCTGGCGAACGTCGCCCCTCTGTCCGTGCGCGCTCACACCATCGTCTTTCACTCAGGAACAAGCGCTGAGGTCGGCTCGCGAGCAGACTCGCTCTAACGACAACCCCCGTCGTCCGCACTGTGCGAACACGGGGACACCCGACAAAGGAGCCGACGTGGCAGATACGACCGCAGTACCGCAGGAGCACACCGCCCTGCGCCCTGGCGCCCTCGGCGTCGCCGGGATCGTCTTCCTGGTCCTGGCGGCGGTCGCGCCGCTCACCGGCATCGTCGTCGTCGCCTCCATCGCGATCGCGCTCGGCAACGGCGGCGGCACCCCGATGTCGTTCTTCATCGTCGCGGCGATCCTGCTGCTGTTCGCCATCGGCTACGCGCAGATGTCCAAGCAGCTGGTCAACGCCGGCGGCTTCTACGCCTTCGTCGTCAAGGGCCTCGGTCGTACCGGCGGCCTCATCGCCGGCCTCATCGCAACCCTGGGCTACAACTTCTTCGTCGTCGGCACGATCGGAACCAGCGGCTTCTTCATGCAGGCGATCATCCGCGACCTGACCGGGTTCGACATGCACTGGATCGTCTGGGGCCTGCTCTCGATCGCGGTGTGCTTCGTGCTCGCCAGGATCGGCGTCGACTTCTCCTCGAAGATCCTCGGCGTGTGCCTCGTGCTCGAAGTGCTCATGCTCGTCGTGTTCGACATCTCCGTGCTCGTGCAGACCGGCTACGACGTGGCCGCGTTCAGCCCGGAAGCGGTGTTCTCCGGTTCGCTCCCGATCGGCCTGCTGCTCGCGGCGACCGGGTTCCTCGGCTTCGAGGCGACCGCGCTGTTCAGCGAAGAGGCGAAGCAGCCGCTGCGGACGATCCCGCGCGCGACGTACACCTCGATCATCGCGATCGGCGTGATCTTCGGCGTCACCACCTGGGCCGTCGTCAGCGCCACCGGCGTCGCACAGGCGCAGACCACCGCACTCGAGCACCTGCCCACCGGGGACCTCATCTTCTCGCTCTCGGCGCAGTACCTCGGCGGACCGCTCACGACGGTCATGATGGTGCTGCTGCTGGTGAGCCTGTTCGCGGCGATGCTCGCATTCCACAACTCCGCGACCCGCTATCTCTACTCGCTCGGCCGTGCCCGCATCCTGCCGCATGCGCTCGCCCGTACCCGCCGCAACGGAGCGCCGGCGCTCGCGGGCGTCGTGCAGGCCGGATTCGCAGCGATCGTCGCCGTGATCTTCGCGATCGCCGGCGCCGATCCGATCCTCATCCTCGTCCCGGCGATGCTCGGCTTCGGAACGCTCAGCGTACTGATCCTGCAGGGGCTGGCCGCGATCTCGATCGTGACGTACTTCCGCCGGCGCCAGGACCCCCGCTGGTGGAGCACCTTCATCGCCCCGGGCATCGGATTCCTCGGAATCGCCACCATCTCCATCCTCGCCGTGATCAACTTCGACATCGTCGCCGGATCCAGCGAGCCCGTGATCCGGATGATGCCGCTGCTGCTCGTGCTCGCCATCATCGGCGGCATCGCCTACGGCGCATACCTGAAGCGGGCGAAGCCCGTCATCTACGACGAACTCGCCACCGACCTCGAGAAGTTCAGCGATCGCTGAACTCCGAAGACCCCTCCCACCACGAAGGAAGCATGCATCATGACCGATGACGTCAACCTCTCCGACACGTCCACCTGGCTGCCGCTCGACGGCCTCGCTCCCGGCTTCGACGCCAGCAAGGCCGAGCTCAGCGACGATCTGGACGGCCGCACGTTCACGGTCGTCGACGACCGCGGAACCCGCATCAGGCATACATTCGGCCCCGGCACCGTCAGTTGGAGCTACGAGCCCGGCGAGGGCGATCCGACCGCCGCCGCATCCGACACCGATGACTGCGAAGTCATCGAGGTCGACCAGGACCTGTATTACGCGCAGTTCCACCACAGGTACCTGCCCAATGAGGCCGTCACACTGATCCTCGACCTCCGCAGCGGCCACGCGCTCTCCGTGATCTCGATCCTCGGCCAGGCATCGCTCGGCAAGACCGCCGTGCAGATGGCGTTCGCGCCCAGCCTCATCGAGGGCATCGAGACGAACGGCGAAGCGCCCGCTCCCACGACCGAGCTGATCGGCCGCCGCGTGCTCTGGGTGTACTCCAGCACCCACGCCTATGAGCACGTCTACCTCTCCCCGCACTGGTACACCTGGCAGTGCCTGGCAGGGCCGGAACAGGGACTCGCCGACACCGACGCGAATACGGTCTGGCGCATCCGCCCGGGCATCTACGTCTTCACCTGGCGCGAGAAGGTCATCCCGTGCGGCTCCGTCACGATCGCGGACCACCGCGATCAGAAGGCGATCCGCTCGCACGGCGTGCTCTTCGGCTGGGATGAGGCCGGCACGACACCGACGCACTTCACGTTCGGCGCTCACGGCCGTCTGATCTCGCACACCACGCATCCCGTCGAGTTCGACCCGGCCCGCCCGCTGGACCGCTGACCTGGTTGTTTACGGGACCCCTGGTTGTATACGGACCCCCGGTTGTTGACGGGACCCCCGGTTGTTGACGTGAATACCCGGGGGTCTCGTCGACAACTGGGGGTGCATGGCGCATAGGTCGATCTCGGTCGGGAAAGCCGCGGCGTCGGACCGCACTGGTCCTGCACATCTCCCGCATCCGCTCGAATTGTTCGCATGGACGGGATTCCCGTCCGAGACGATGGAGGCGGCGGTCGAAGATGAGCGGATGGCGACGCTCACGATCCCGCAAGCCAGGAAGCTCCTGCGCTCACGTCTGCAGCTTCTCGACGCAGGCGTCACCGATCGACAGATGCGGGCGTCCGTCGAATCGGGGGCTCTGAAGCGGGTGCGACGCGGCTGGTACGTGCGGACGAGCGACTGGAAGAAGCTCTGGAACGAGGGAAAGCACCTCGTGGAAGTGCTCGCCGCGCACCTCAATGCGACACCGCCGGGCCCGGTCTTCTGGGGTGTATCGGCGGCGGTTCTGCACGGGCTTCCGCTGTATCAGACGGTGCCGAACGAAGTCCATGCCGTCATCGACGGCTGCCGTCACAGTCGGCTTCGTGCAGGAATCCGCTGGCACGACGCCCACGTGCCGGAGCGGGACGTCACAATGATCGACGGTGTCCGCTGCACGAGCCGCGATCGCACCGTCCTCGACGTGACCGCAACCGTGAGCGCCGAGGCCGCGGTCGCAGTCGCGGATGCCGCACTCCGCGTCGTCGCCGTCTCCGACGGCCGGACGATGGATGCCGCGATCACGGCGGAATGGCGAGGTGAGCTGGCCGGGCGGACGAAGAGTGCGACGACCCGCGGTATCCGTCAGACCCGGTGGGTGATCGAGTTTGCGGACGGCCGCGCACAATTGCCCGGCGAGAGCGTCAGCCGCCTGCAACTGCGTCGCCTCGGCTTCATGGCGATCGAGCTGCAGACGAGGGTCGTGGGACCGGACTCCGAGGACTACTGGCTGGATTTCGCCTTTCCCGGGTCACTGAGCTTCGGCGAGTTCGACGGATTGGGGAAGTACACGGACCCCGAACTCATGGGAGGGCGCACCATCGAGGAGATCGTCCTCGCGGAGAAGCGTCGAGAGGATGCCGTCCGCGGCGTCACCGGCTGGCGACTCGGACGCTGGGAGTCAGCGCACATCGCGACACCGCAGCTCCTCGGCAGGAGACTGGGTGCCTTCGGCATCCGGCCGCCGTGACCCCGGCCCCTTCCGGGAGCCTCCCTGCCCGTCCCCCGCCTCCTCTGCTCCCCGCGCCGTGACAAATACCCCGTTTCTCGCCGAAACCCCTGGTTGTTGACGTCGGCAAGCGGGGGTGTCGTCAACAGAGGGGGGTGGCACCCGCGACATCTGGCGACGGCAGGGGCGATGGCGCGGGGCGGAGGATGCCGGTGCGTCACCCGTCCAGGCGTTGGGGGACGATCGATCCCGAGGTTCCTGCGCCGACGACGATCGCTGAGCGCATGAGCTCTCAGGCCTTCCGGCCCGGACCGCTCACGACCTGGGTGACGGCGACGGACTTCAGTCCCTCGACGCCGAACTCGAGGCCGTAGCCCGAGCTCTTCACACCGCCGAAGGGCACCATCGGATGCAGCCCGCCGTGCGAGTTGATCCAGACCGTGCCGGACTGCATCCGCGTCGCGGCCTCACGTGCGGCGTCCGGGTCGCTCGACCACACCGAGGCACCGAGGCCGACGTCGACTCCGTTGGCCCAGCCGAACGCCTCGTCGACGTCGGAGTAGCGGATGACCGGCAGCGCCGGCCCGAACTGCTCTTCCTGCACGAGCGCCGCGTCGTTGCCGATGTCGGCGACGATCGTCGGCCGGTAGAAGAGCTCTCCGAGCTCAGGCGCGGCCTCGCCGCCGGTGACGATCCGGCCGCCGCTCGCCTTCGCATCCTCCACGAGCCGGCTGACGATGTCGAACTGGGCCTTGTTCTGCAGCGGTCCGAGCACGTTGTCCTCATCGAGCCCGTTCCCGATCGGGACCGACGCTGCGATCTCCGCGAGTGCGTCCACGACATCGTCGTAGACCGAGTCGTGCACGTACAGGCGCTTCAGCGCCGCGCAGGTCTGCCCGGTGTTGATGAAGGCGCCCCAGAAGAGGTCCTGCGCGATCTCCTTCGCGTCGGTGCCGGGAAGGACGATGCCGGCGTCGTTGCCGCCGAGCTCCAGGGTGAGCCTGGCGAGGTTTCCGGCCGAGCTCTCGATGATCTTGCGCCCGGTGGCGGTGGAGCCGGTGAACATCACCTTCGCGATGTCGGGGTGGGAGGCGAGGCGAGCGCCGACCTCGCGGTCACCGGAGATGCCGATGAGCACATCGGGCGGGAGCACCTCGTTCATCACGGCGAGCAGGGCGAGCGCGCTCAGGGGCGTGTACTCGCTGGGCTTCGCCACCACCGTGTTGCCCATCCGCAGCGACGGACCGATCTGCCAGGTCGTGATCATCATGGGCCAGTTCCACGGGCCGATGGCGGCCACGACGCCGGCCGCCTTGTAGACGAGTTCCGCGTGCAGCGTCTCGTCGTCGACGATCACCTGCGGCTCGAGCACGGTGGCCGCATTCGTGCGCAGCCATGCGGAGCAGGCGCCGACCTCGAAACGGGCGTTCGGGCCGTTGAGGGGCTTCCCCTGCTCGCGCGACAACAGGTACGCGAGGCTCTCCGCGTTCGCGTCGATCGCGTCGGCGGCGGCGAGCAGCAGCTCGATGCGCTTCTCGTGTCCGAGCGCCTCCCAGGCAGGCTGTGCGGCTTTGGCACGGGCGACGGCGTCGTCGAGTTCGGCGACCGAATGCACCGGCGCCCGCCCGATCGTCTCTCGCGTCGCGGCATCCGGGATGTCGCGGCCGGAGCCCGCCGGTGCCTGGATGCGGTCGAGCAGCGCTGCGGCTGCGGATGCTGCGGAATCGGACATCGGTGACTCTCCTTCGAGCGAGACGAGCGCCGGCGGTGAGGACGCCGGCTCTGTCTCCATTGTCGATCCGCTCTTCGCCGCGCACTTGTCGCGGAGCGCTCCGGAGATGTCCGAGTGCGAAGGGATGTGCGGGCTCAGCGCGTGCGCAGTCCGTCCAGCGCGACGGTGAGGACATCGCGCGCGAGGGACTCCGCCCCCTCCGGCCCGGCCGGGCGATACCACTCGACGAGCGAGTTCACCATGCCGAAGAGCAGCCTCGTGGCCACGGCGGCATCGACGTCATCGCGAACCGCCCCCTCGGACTGCGCGGCCTGGACGATCGCGGCGACGTCCTGATCGAACGCACGCCGTCGGTCGAGGGCTCGGCGTTCGACCTCGCTGTTGCCTCGCACCCGAAGCAGAAGCGTGACCGCCGGGAGCTCGTCGATGAGAACCCGAACGGCGCCCTGCAGCACCTCGGCCAGACGGTCGCCTGCCGCCGGAGCCGCCGCATCGCGAAGCACGCCCTCGAGCCCGTCGAGCGCCTCTCCGAGCGCCGTCTCGAGGATCTCTTCCTTGGAGGCGAAGTGGTGGTAGAGCGCCGCCTTCGACAGTCCCAGCCGAGTGGCGAGCGCGGCGACCGAGGTCGCGTCGTAGCCGGACTCGTTTAACACCGTGACCGCGGCATCGAGCAGTCCCCGCCGGTCGTAACCGGGGCGGCCGCGCTTCACTGCATCCGTCACGTCGACCAGTGTCCCACGGCGGATGCCGGGGACCGACGATGCTCAGTTCCTCGAGAAGTCCTCGAAGATCAGCGTGGTCCGGGTGGAGCGGATGGAGGGGATCGCCTGGATGTCCTCCAGCACGATCCGGCGGAGGTCGCGCGCATCGCGCGCACGCACCAGCAGGATGACGTCGAAGTCGCCGCCGACGAGCGCCATGTGCTCCACCTCCGGGATCGCCTGCAGCCGATCCCGGACGTCCTGCCAGGTCGCCTGCTCGATCGCGAGGGTCACGTAGGCCGAAGCATGGTGCCCGAGCAGCACGGGGTCTGTGCGCACCGTGTACCCGGTGATGACCCCGGCGTCGGTGAGGCGCTTGATCCTCGCATGCGCACCGGCGCGCGAGACGTGCACGGCATCGGCGATGGCCGTCATCGACGCGCGCGCATCGCGCTGCAGCATCCGCAGGATGGCGTGGTCGGTGTCATCGAGTTCAGTCATGGCCGCCCTTCGAAACGCCATCGGATTCTGACAGTCTGCACCACAAGTAGCTCTAGATCGCACAATCGTCCACAACTACCGCCTCAAGGGTGGACGACTGCATTCCTCCGGCGCATGCTGGGCGTATCACGTTCGGCAAGGAAGGCGGACCGATGGACGACGACGCCCTGCTCCCCCGCGACACCCCGGTGCAGCTCATCGATTCCGATGGACGCCCGGTCGAAGACGCGCACTACGCCGCGCCGAGTGCCGATCTGCTGCTGCGCGCCTACCGCGGCCTCGTCGAGGGACGCCGCATCAACGACCAGTGCACGGCGCTGGTGCGCCAGGGCCGGCTCGCGGTCTACCCCTCGTCGCACGGACAGGAGGCGTGCCAGGTCGGCGCCGCTCTTCTCCTCCGCGAGCACGACTGGCTCTTCCCCACGTACCGTGACTCCGTCGCGATCATCGCCCGAGGAGTGGCTCCGGGGCAGGCGATGACGCTGCTCAAGGGCGACTGGCATTCCGGTTACGATCCCACCCGCCATCGCGTCGCGCCGCAGGCGACCCCGCTCGCCACGCAGCTCCTGCATGCCGTCGGGTTCGCGCATGCCGCCAAGATGCGCGGCGAGGACACCGTCGTCATGGCGCTCTGCGGCGACGGCGCCACGAGCGAGGGCGACTTCCACGAGGCGATGAACTTCGCGGCCGTCTTCCGCGTGCCGGTCGTGTTCTTCGTGCAGAACAACGAGTTCGCCATCTCGGTGCCGCTGTCGCGCCAGACGGCCGCTCCGTCACTCGCTCACAAGGCGATCGGCTACGGGATGCCGGGGCAGCGCGTCGACGGCAACGACACGGCCGCCGTGCTCTCGGTGCTCGACGAGGCCATCGGACGTGCGCGATCGGGTGGCGGCCCGTCGCTCGTCGAGGCGCACACCTATCGGATGCAGGCCCACACCAACGCCGACGACGACACCCGATACCGGGAACGCGAGGAGGTGCAGGCATGGGTCGCCCGCGACCCGTTGCTGCGGCTGGGCTCGTACCTGCGCGGCCTGGGGGTGCTCGACGATGCCGCCGAAGACGCGCTCACCGCAGGTGCCGAAGAGGTCGCCGCCGAGCTGCGCCGGGTCATGAACGCCGATGCCGACCTCGACCCCGAAGACCTCTTCCGCTTCGTGCGGGCGGAACGCTCTCAGCAGCTCGACGAGCAGTGGGAGCTGCTCCGAAGCGAGATCGCCCGCGACCAGCTGACCACCGGAGGTGCACGATGACGCTCACCCATGACGATGTGCGGGTGGAGGATGCCGTGACGACCGCACAGACCATGACGATGGCCGCAGCTCTCAACAGGGCGCTGGCCGATGCGCTGGCGGAGGACCCCTCCGTCGTCGTGTTCGGCGAAGACGTGGGCGCCCTCGGCGGCGTCTTCCGGGTCACCGACGGACTCACCGCTCGATTCGGCGAAGATCGCTGCTTCGACACCCCGCTGGCCGAGGCCGGCATCGTCGGCACCGCGGTCGGAATGGCGATGAACGGGATGCGACCGGTCGTCGAGATGCAGTTCGACGCCTTCGCCTACCCCGCCTTCGAGCAGATCGTCAGTCACGTCGCGAAGTTCGGCAACCGCACCAGAGGCGCGATCCGGATGCCGATGGTCATCCGCATCCCCTTCGGCGGCGGCATCGGCGGCGTCGAGCACCACTGCGACTCGTCCGAGGCGTACTACGCGCACACGCCGGGCCTCACCGTCGTCGCCCCGTCCACCCCTCAGGACGCATACTCGCTGCTGCGCGCCGCGATCGCCTCGACCGACCCGGTGGTGTTCCTCGAGCCGAAGAAGCTGTACTGGGCGAAGGGCGAGGTGGACACCGGCCTCCGCACGTCGCTCGACACGGCGCAGGTCGTGCGCGACGGCACCGACGTCACTCTCCTCGCCTACGGCGCGGCGGTTCCGCTCGCACTGGAGGCGGCCGACGCCGCCGCCGAAGAAGGCCGCAGCGTGCAGGTCGTCGACGTCCGCTCGCTCTCGCCCTTCGATGACGCGACCGTGACCGCGGCGGTGCGATCGACCGGTCGCGCCGTCGTGATCGCCGAGGCCCCGGGATACGTCTCCGTGGCCTCCGAGATCCAGGCGCGGGTGTCCGAACGCTGCTTCGAGTACCTCGAGGCTCCGGTGCGCAAGGTCACCGGATTCGACGTTCCCTTCGCACCGCCCAAGCTCGAGCACTGGTACCTCCCGGATGTCGATCGGGTACTGGATGCCATCGACTCCCTGCACTGGGACGAGGAAGCATGAGCACTCTCCTGACACAGGTATTCCGGCTGCCGGATCTCGGTGAAGGCCTCACCGAGGCCGGTCTCGTGCAGTGGCTGGTGGCCGTCGGCGACACGATCGTCACGGACCAGCCGATCGCCGAGGTCGAGACCGCCAAGAGCGTGGTCGAACTGCCCTCGCCCTTCGCCGGAGTCGTGACCGCGCTGCACGGCGCGGCCGGTGACACGATCGACGTCGGTGCGCCGGTTCTGGAGGTCGCGGCCGCAGGCGCCCCCGACGGAGATCTGCGCGTTCCTCGGACGGATTCCGGCGAAACGTCCGAAGAACGTGCGGAAGTCCGCAGAACGGATGCCGCGAGGGCGCCGTCGAACGAGCAGGAGGCGTATCGCGAGGAGGAGCGCGCCGGCTCCGGCAACGTCCTCATCGGCTACGGCACCTCCGAGCGCTCGGCGAAGGGTCGGCGGCGGCGACCGGCATCCGCATCCGCATCCGCTTCCGTCACGGCATCCGCACCGGCACCGGCAACGCCATCCCCCGTCGTCGAGCGAGCTGCTGTCGAGACCGAGCGCGCAGCTCCCGCGGATCGCCGGCCGGTGGCCGTCCGCTCTCCGCTGGTGCGCCGGCTCGCGCGCGATCTCGGCCTCGACGTGCACGCGCTCACCCCCACCGGACTCGACGGGGTGATCACCCGCGCCGACGTTCTGCGCGCAGCCGTCGACGACGCCGTGGACGGCGTGGCCGCGCACCATCGCGGCACCTCCTCCGCTACCGCCGGCGAGCTCGACGGGCTCCCGATCCTTTCCCGCGAGCGGATGTCGCCGCTGCGCAAGGCCGTGAGCGCCAAGCTCAGCCGCAGCCGCGCCGAGATCCCGGAGGCCACCGTCTGGGTCGACGTCGATGCGACGGCACTGTGGGAGCTTCGGGGCCAGATGGCGCCCGACGGCGGAAAGGCGCCTTCGCTCACCGCGCTCATCTCCCGCTTCGTGCTGCTGGCCCTCGAGGAGCACCCGGTGCTCGCCTCCCGCCTGAGCGAGAGCGGCGACGAGCTGATCACCTTCGACGGCGTGAACCTCGGCGTCGCCACAGACACCGAACGCGGCCTGATGGTTCCGGTCATCCCTCGGGCGCACGCCCTCACTGTCGAGCAGTTGGACGCGGCGCTGCGAGAACTCAGCGCCACCGCCCGCGCGGGTGCGATGCCGCCGCAGCGCCTCCGCGGCTCGACGTTCACGCTGAACAACTACGGCAGCCTCGGCGTCGACGGCTCGGCAGCGATCATCAATCATCCCGATGTCGCCATTCTCGGGATCGGCCGGATCATGGAGCGGCCCTGGGTCGTCGAGGGGCAGATCGTCGTGCGCCGCATCGCCCAGCTCTCGCTGGTCTTCGACCACCGCGTCTGCGACGGCGGCTACGCGGCCGGGTTCCTTCGCCGCGTGACCGAGCTCATCGAGCATCCCCTCCGCGTGTTCGGGAGGGTCTGATGCCCACCCACTCGCCCTGTCGACGAACGGAGGCGCGATGACCGAGGTGTTCCTCGTCGGCGGTGTGCGCACACCGATCGGGCGGTACGGCGGTTCGCTCGCGAGCGTGCGCGCGGATGATCTCGCGGCGCTCGTCGTCCGTGAGGCCGTGGCCCGCGCCGGCCTGCCCGGCAGCGCGATCGACGAGGTCATCCTGGGAGCTGCGAACCAGGCCGGCGAGGACAACCGCAACCTCGCCCGGATGGCCGTCCTGCTCGCGGGGCTGCCCGATGACATTCCCGGGATCACCGTGAACCGCCTCTGCGCCTCCGGTATGTCCGCGATCGCCATGGCCGCACAGGCGATTCGCGCCGGTGATGCCGAGGTCATGGTCGCCGGCGGCGTCGAGTCGATGACACGCGCTCCCTGGGTGCAGGCCAAGCCGGAGCGCGCCTGGGCGAAACCGGGCGAAGCCTTCGACACCTCGATCGGATGGCGCTTCACCAACCCGCGCCTCGCCGCGCGTGACAAGGCGACGTTCTCGATGCCGGAGACGGCGGAGGAAGTCGCCCGCCGCGACGGGATCACCCGCGAGGACGCCGACGCCTTCGCCCTGCAGAGCCAGCGCCGCGCGATCGACGCGATCGACGCGGGGCACTTCGAGGCCGAGATCGTCGGCGTTCCGACGCGCACCGGCGACGTGACCGTCGACGAAGGACCACGCCGCGACACCAGCCTCGAGGCGCTGGCAGCGCTCCGCCCTGTCGTCGCGGGTGGCGAGGTCGTCACGGCCGGCAACTCGAGTTCGCTGAACGACGGCGCCTCGGCGATCGTCGTCGCGAGCGCTGACGCCGTCCGCCGCTACGGTCTGGTCCCCCGCGCCCGCATCGTGACCGCGACCTCTGCGGCGCTGGCGCCGGAGATCATGGGCCTCGGGCCGGTGCCCGCGACCGAGAAGGCGCTGCAGCGCGCCGGCCTCCAGGTCGCCGCCATCGGCGCCGTCGAACTCAATGAGGCCTTCGCCACGCAGTCGCTCGCGTCGATGCGCCGTCTCGGTCTGGATCCGGCGACGGTCAACCGCGACGGCGGCGCGATCGCCCTCGGTCACCCCCTGGGATCGAGCGGATGCAGGATCGTGGTCACGCTCCTCGGAAGGATGGAGCGCGAGAACGCCGGGCTCGGCCTCGCGACGATGTGCGTGGGCGTCGGCCAGGGCACGGCCATGATCGTGGAGCACCTCTGATGACCCTGCACATCGACGGGCACGATGACCGCGTCGTCGCCACACTCAACCGCCCGGAGAAGCGCAATGCGATCGACCAGGAGACGATCGACGCGCTGCACGCGCTGTGCGCAGAGCTCGAGGAGAAACCGCGCACGCTGATCCTCGCGGGCGCTGGCGGTGTCTTCGCGGCCGGTGCCGACATCGCCCAGCTGCGTGAGCGCACCGCTGCCGACGCTCGCAGAGGGATCAACGCGCTGGCGTTCATCCGCATCCGCGAGCTTCCGATGCCCGTGATCGCCGCGATCGACGGCTATGCACTCGGCGGCGGCGCCGAGCTCGCCTACGCCGCCGACATCCGCATCGGCACCCCGGCGCTGCGTATCGGCAACCCGGAGACAGGACTCGGGATCATCGCGGCCGCCGGTGCCACCTGGCGTCTGCCCGAGATCGTCGGCGAGGCTCGTGCGGCCCACCTGCTGCTCACCGGTCGCACCCTCGACGCCGACGAAGCCCTGGCCTGGGGGCTCGTCTCGGCGATCCATCCGGCGGACGAGCTCCTCCGAGAAGCGCACGCCATCGCCGACCGCATCGCGGCGAACGATCCGCTCGCGACGCAGTACACCAAACGCGCGCTGCACGCGCCTCGTGCCGGGCATCCGGCAATCGAGCTCGCGCTGCAGGCCGAGCTGTTCGAGTCCCCGGCGAAGCACGAGCGGATGACCGACTTCCTGGAGAGACGAGCACGAGCATGAACCTTGAGAAGCAGGCGCCCGCCGATGTCGGCGTGCTGGGAGGCGGGCGCATGGGGGCCGGCATCGCGCACGCGTTCCTCCTCGCCGGATCGCGCGTGCGCGTGGTCGAGCAGGACGCGAGCAGTGCGGATGCCGCCGCGCAGCGCATCGTCGAGAGCGTCGGCCGCTCCGAGGAGAGGGATCACGCTCTCGACGCCTCGGAGATCCTCGGGCGCCTGGAATGCGGTGCCGATCCCGGCGCGTTCGGCACCTGCGACCTCGTCATCGAGGCCGTGCCGGAAGACCGCGCTCTGAAGGAGTCCTCGCTCGCTCGCGCCGAAGCCGCCATGCCCGAGGGCGCCGTGCTCGCCTCCAACACGTCCTCGATCTCCATCGATGATCTCGCCTCGACGCTCCGGCACCCCGGCCGCTTCCTCGGGCTGCACTTCTTCAATCCGGTCCCGGTCTCTCTCCTCGTCGAGATCGTGCACGGCGAGACGACCGATCCGATCGTCGTGGACGATGCCCGCCGCTGGGTGCGAGCGCTGGGCAAGACCCCGATCGTGGTGCGCGACTCCCCCGGCTTCGCCTCGTCGCGTCTGGGTGTCATGCTCGGGCTCGAGGCCATCCGGATGCTCGAGGAGGGCGTCGCGAACGCCGAAGACATCGACGCGGCCATGACCCTCGGCTACCGGCATCCGGTGGGCCCGCTGCGCACCACCGACATCGTCGGGCTCGACGTGCGACTCGGCATCGCCGAAGAGCTGGCCGCGACCCTCGGCGCACGCTTCGAACCCCCGGAGCTGCTGCGCGCGCTGGTCGCCGAAGGAAAGCTCGGCCGCAAGAGCGGTGAAGGCTTCTACACGTGGATCTCAGCACGATCCGAGAACGGAGATGGACAATGACCGGCATGCTCCCCAGCTATGTGGAAGGCGACTGGTGGACCCCCGCCACGGCCGCAGCAGCGACCGAGGTGCGCGATGCATCCACCGGCGAGGTCGTCGCCCGCGTCAGCACAGAGGGGCTCGACCTCGACGGGGCCCTGGAGTATGCCCGCACCGTGGGGCAGACGAGCCTCGGGGCGCTGACCTTCCACGAGCGTGCCGTGCTGCTGAAGAAGTTCGCCCTCGCTCTGACCGAGCGCAAGGCCGAGCTGTATGCGATCTCCTCGCGCACCGGGGCCACGAAGACCGATTCCTGGGTCGACATCGACGGCGGCATCGGCGTGCTCTTCTCGTACTCCGGCAAGGGCCGGCGGGAACTGCCGAACGGCACGGTGTACGTCGACGGCCCCGTCGAACAGCTGTCCAAGGACGGTTCATTCCTCGGACGGCATATCTACACGCGACTCACGGGCGTCGCGGTGCAGATCAACGCCTTCAACTTCCCCGTGTGGGGGTCGCTGGAGAAGTTCGCCCCTGCCTTCCTCGCCGGCATGCCCACGCTGGTCAAGCCCGCGACGCCGACCGGCTACCTGGCCGAGGCATTCGTGCGGATCCTCGTCGAATCCGGACTGCTGCCGGATGGTTCGCTGCAGCTGGTGAGCGGCAGCGTGCCGAGTCTCTTCGACCATCTGCGACTCGGTGACATCGTCGGCTTCACCGGCAGCGCCTCGACGGCGGAATCGCTGCGCGCGCACCCGGCCGTGCAGACCGGCGGCGTGCGCTTCACGGGTGAGACCGATTCGATCAACGCCTCGGTGCTCGGCACGGATGCCGTCGAAGGCACCCCGGAATTCGACGCCTACGTCCGCCAGCTCGTCACCGAGATGACGACGAAGGCCGGCCAGAAGTGCACGGCGATCCGGCGGGCGATCGTGCCGACGGGGTCGGCGGATGCCGTGATCGACGCCGTGCGGGCGCGCGTCGCCGACAGGGTCGTGCTCGGCGACCCCCGTGCGGACGGCGTCACGATGGGGCCGCTCGCGTCGACCGTGCAGCGCGACGAGGTGCTGCGGCAGGTGCGGAAGCTGACGGAGGCCGGCGGGCGGATCGTCGTCGGCACCACGGATGCTCCCGCGGTGCGTCATGAGGACGGCACCACCGCACCTGCCCCCGACGGCGCCTTCCTCTCGCCCGTGCTGATGCAGTTCGACGATCCGGCCGCCGAGGCGGTGCACACCGTCGAAGCGTTCGGACCGGTCTCGTCGCTGCTCACCTACGACACCACCGCTGAGGCGGCGGCTCTCGTCGCCCGCGGTGGCGGCTCACTCGTGACGAGCATCGCGACGCACGACCCGCTGCAGGCAGTGGAGCTCGCGGCCGCGATCGCGCCGTTCAACGGACGGATGCTGCTGCTCGACCGCGACGACGCCCGTTCGTCGACCGGTCACGGATCTCCCCTGCCGAATCTCGTGCACGGCGGGCCCGGCCGCGCCGGCGGCGGCGAGGAGCTCGGCGGCATCCGCGCGGTGCTGCACCACATGCAGCGCACCGCCGTGCAGGGATCGCCGGAGATGCTCACCGCCCTCACCGGCGTCTGGCACGCCGGTGCGGCCGCGAACAGCGACGGTCGGCATCCGTTCCGCAAGTCGCTCGCAGAGCTCCGCATCGGCGACCAGATCGTCTCGGCATCACGCGAGGTGACGCTCGACGACATCGAGACCTTCGCGCACTTCACGGGCGACACGTTCTACGCGCACATGGACGAGGAGGCCGCTGCCGCGAACCCGTTCTTCCCCGGCCGGGTCGCGCATGGCTATCTGCTCGTCTCCTGGGCGGCCGGCTTGTTCGTCGATCCGGAGCCGGGGCCCGTGCTCGCGAACTACGGTCTGGAGAACCTGCGCTTCCTCACTCCGGTGTCGCCGGGCGACAGCATCCGCGTCGACCTGACCGCCAAGCAGATCACCCCGCGCGAGACCGACGAGTACGGCGAGGTGCGCTGGGACGCCATCATCCGCAATCAGAACGACGAGACGGTCGCCACGTACGACGTGCTGACCCTGGTGTCGAAGGAGTAGCCGCGGGGGCAGATCTCAGCCGTGCAGCGCGAGGACGAACGGCAGCACCTCGGTCGCGCCCGCCTGCCGGAGATTGCGGGCGGCCACGGTCAGCGTCCACCGGCTGTCGGCCTGGTCGTCCACGAGCAGCACGGGTCCCGGTGGCACGTCGAGTCCCTCGGCGGTGAACCGGTCCCAGAGCCCGGCGAGCCGGAACGCGCTGTTGCCGCCCGGCTGGCCGGTGGGGCCACCGCCCGCGTGAGCGAGCGCGCCGAGATAGGGCAGGCGGCCGACCTCGGCGATTCCGCGGGCGAGCGAATCGACCAGGAGCGGCCGTGACCGCGACGGCATCGCGACGACGGCGACCGGTCTCTCCGCCCAGCCCCAGTCGGCGAGAACCCGCACGCAGGCGGCGAGCACCTGGGGCGAGACGGCCGCATCAGGGGCGCCCGACGCGAACAGCTCGCGCAGGGCACCGCCCCAGCCGAGGTCGGTGAGACGGGCGAGGGCTCGGCCTTCGCCGGCCTGCTCGGCGGGAGGGATGCGTCCCTTGACCGGTGCGCCGAGGCGATCGGCGCCGGTGGGCCACTGCCGGCGCGGGTCGATGGGGACGCCGACCCGGTCGAGCGATTCAGCGGCGGAGGTGGTCGCGGACGCCGCGATCTCGCTCGGGAACCAGATGCCGGCGCAGTTGTCGCACCGCCCGCACGGCACGGCCGTGTCGTCATCGAGGGAGCGCTGGAGGAACTCCATGCGGCATCCATCGGTCTGCTCGTAGTCGATCATGTGCTGCTGCTCGGCGACGCGCTCGGCCGCGATGCGCGCATACCGCTCGGCGTCATACGTCCATGGCTCGCCCGTGGCGACCCAGCCGCCCTGCACCCGGCGCACCGCGCCGTCGACGTCGAGCACCTTCAGCAGCAGTTCGAGCGGCGTGCGGCGTATGTCGACCATCGCTTCCAGCGCCGGCGTGGAGACCGGGGCGTCGCCGAGAGCGGCGATCACCCGCTCGGCGCGCTCCTGATCGGGCATCGATGCGGTGGCGAAGTAGTGCCAGATGTCGCGGTCCTCGGTGCCGGGCAGCAGCAGTACGTCGGCGCTTTCGCTCGCCCGTCCGGCACGGCCGACCTGCTGGTAGTACGCCACCGGCGATGACGGCGCTCCGAGGTGCAGCACGAAGCCGAGATCGGGCTTGTCGAAGCCCATGCCGAGCGCGCTCGTCGCCACCAGAGCCTTCACCTCGTTGCGCTTCAGCATCCCCTCGGATTCCTCGCGCTCCTCGGTGTCGGTCTGTCCGGTGTACGCGCGCACCTCGTGTCCGCGCTCACGGAGCAGGCGGGCAGTGTCGACCGCCGCCGCGACGGTGAGGGTGTAGATGATCCCCGAGCCGGGCAGATCGTCGAGATGACTGAGCAGCCATGCCAGCCGGCTCGACGAGTTGGGCAGCCGCAGCACGCCGAGGCGGAGGGAGGCGCGGGCGAGGGGCCCGCGGATGGTGAGGACATCCGCGTTGTCGCCGGTGCCCAGTTGCTCGGCGACATCCGCCACGACGCGGCTGTTCGCCGTCGCGGTCGTCGCGAGCACCGGAACCTCGGCCGGCATCTGTGCGATCAGGTCGCGCAACCGGCGGTAGTCGGGCCGGAAGTCGTGCCCCCAGTCGCTGATGCAGTGCGCCTCGTCGACGACGAGCATGCCGATCCGCTGCACGAGCGCCGGGAGCTGCTGCTCGCGGAACGCGGGGTTGTTGAGCCGCTCGGGCGACACGAGCAGCACGTCGACCTCGTCGCGGTCGAGCTGCGCGAGCACATCGCTCCAGGCATGGGCGTTCGTCGAGTTGATCGCCACGGCACGAACGCCCGCCCGCTCGGCAGCTGCGATCTGGTCCCGCATGAGCGCCAGGAGCGGCGAGACGAGCACAGTGGGGCCCGCACCCTGCCGGCGGAGCAGCAGCGTCGCGACGAAGTACACCGCCGACTTGCCCCAGCCGGTGCGCTGCACGACGAGCGCACGACGGCGCCCCTCGACCAGGGCCTCGATCGCCTCGTACTGCCCGTCGTGGAAGTCGGCGTCGGAGCGGCCGACGAGTTCCCGAAGGGCGGCGAGAGCGGCGCTGCGGGTGGGCGCGATCGAGGTCATCACCCCACTCTGCCTCACGCGACCGACACGACCCTGGGGTTCAGGCCTTCACAGAGCGCAAACGGCTCGATCCCGGACGGATATCGAGCCGTTTGCGCTCTGTGAACGGTCAGAGGGCTCCGGCCAGCACCGCGGATGCCGCCGCACGCGCCTCTGCGGCCGAAGGCGCGGCAAGCGCGTCGGCGGCGGCACGACGGCAGTCCTCCGCGCTCACCTCGGCGAGCGCGGCCGCGACGCGGCCCAGTGCCCGCGGAGTCATCGACAGGCTCGTGGCGCCGAGGCCGACGAGCACCGGCGCGAGCGCGGGGTCTCCCCCGGCCTCACCGCAGACGCCGACGGCCTTTCCCGCGGCGCGGCCTGCTGCGCCCACCGCGCCGATGAGACGCAGCACCGCCGGCTGCCACGGGTCGTTGAGGTCGCCGAGGTCGCTGAGCAGACGGTCCGCCGCCATCGTGTACTGGGCCAGGTCGTTCGTGCCGATGCTCACGAAGTCGACGATCTCGAAGAGCTCGGCCGCGAGCAGCGCGGCCGACGGCGTCTCGATCATGATCCCGACGCGCTCCAGGCCCGCAGCCCGGCATCGAGAGGCGAAATCGCTCGCCTCCTCGACGGTCGACACCATCGGCGCCATCACCTCGACCTGCGCCGACTCCGACGACGCGGCGCGCGCCAGCGCGCGCAGCTGATCGTCGAGCAGGGCCGGAGATCGCCGGGCGATGCGCAGCCCGCGAACGCCCAGCGCAGGGTTGTCCTCATGGCCGGCGTTCGCGAACGGAAGAGGCTTGTCGCTTCCCGCGTCGAGTGTGCGCACGACGACCTTGCGCCCCGGGAACGCGGCGAGCACCCCGCGGTACGCCGCGACCTGCTCGTCCACGGTCGGAGCGTCGCTGCGATCCAGGAAGCAGAACTCGGTGCGGAACAGCCCCACTCCCTCGGCGTGCGCGGCTGCGGCCCCGTCGGCGTCCGCAGCTCCCCCGACATTGGCGAGCAGCGGGATCGATTCGCCGTCGGCAAGTGCTCCGGCGCCGTCGAAGTCGATCACGACGGACGCCGCCCGGGCGGCCTCGATGCTCGACTCACCCGGATCGACCTCGACCGTGCCGCGATCCCCGTCGACGAGGACGACGATTCCCGCCTCGATCGCTCCGGCTCCGGCGACTCCGACCACGGCGGGCAGCCCGAGCGAGCGGGCGATGATCGCGGTGTGCGACGTCGGTCCGCCCTGCTCGGTCACCAGAGCGACGCAGTTGCCACCGGTGAGCGCCGCAGTGTCGGCCGGTGCGAGATCGGTTGCGACGAGCACGAAGGGCTCCTCCCGGGCCGGCACACCGGGCATCTCGAGGTCGAGGATCTCGGCGATGATGCGGTCGCGCACGTCGCGGATGTCGGCTGCGCGCTCCGCCATCCGTCCGCCGAGCGCCTCCAGCCCGCGTTCGTGGGCGGCCGCCGTCTCCCAGACGGCTCGAGCGGCGGTCACACCTTTCGTGCGCACGAGCGCGGTCGCTTCGGAGACCAGCTCAGGATCGGATGCCAGCAACCGGGACGCGTCGAGGATCGCCCGCGCCTCGCCCGAGGCATCGGCAGTGCGTGAACGCAGCTCGTCGGCGACGGCGACCGCCGCCCACTCGATGCTCATGGCTTCGGCGGCGCGCTCGGCCGGATCGATGACGATACCGGCCTCGGGCTCCGGAATGGACGGCGCGAGATGCACCACCGATGCCGCGGCCACCCCCGCGCTCACCCCGCGTCCGCGCAGTACCGCGCCGGAGGCGATCGGGGCGGAGGGCGCAGCCGGCTCCTTCGGGCTCGCCGCGGATTCGCGTGCCTCGGTCCCTTCACCAAAGCCGTCCTCGAAGAGCGCAGCGAGGCGCTCGAGCGCAGCTTCTCCCGCCGCTCCGGCTGCGCGCAGTTCCAGTCGCTGCCCCTGCCGGGCACCGAGCATGAGCAGGCGCGAGAGACTGACGGCAGAGGCGTCGGGCCCGTCGGGCAGGCGGCGCAGTCGCACCGTGACCCCGGCGGACGCCTCCGCGATGAGGGCGGCGGGGCGGGCGTGGATGCCGAGCGGATTGCGCACCGTCACGATGCGCACCGCGGCGCCGTCCGAATCCCGCACCTGGTCGTCGGGCACGGTCGGCGGATCCGATCGAGGCGAAACCCCCGTCTCGTCGTCGGCCGTCTCCCCGAGCTGCCCCGTCTTCGCCCCGAGGGCCGCTGTCGCCTCCTCGGCGACGCCGTCGAGCGATGATCCGGCCGCCGCCGACACGACGGCTGCCAGCAGTCCCTCGACGAACGGGGCCGGAACCAGCCGCACCGGTACGTCGCTGCCGCGGAGCTCGAGCGCGAACTCGGCGCTGAGCACCGCCGAACCGAGATCCATCAGCACCACGACTCCGTCGCAGTCGCTCGCGAGTTCGTCGATCGCCGCCGCCACCGCCACCGCGTCGGTTCCGAGGATCGGACTGCCGTCGGCATCCGTCCCCGCCCCTGCCGCGACCTGCACACGCACGCCCCCGCCGGGCACCATCTGCAACGCGAGTTCCAGCGCTGCCTCTCCGAGCCGGGCGCTGTGCGAGACGGCGACGATGCCGATCATCAGGACGCGATCGTCGCGGCGAGGGTCTCGAACAGGATCGCCGTGGAGGCCGCACCCGGGTCGAGGTGCCCGACGCTGCGTTCACCCAGATAGCTCGCCCTGCCCTTGCGGGCGACGAGCGGGAGGGTGGCGTCGCGGCCCGTCGCCGCCGCATCCGCCGCAGCACGCGCGGCATCCGCGAGACCCGCCCCGCCCGCGATCGCCGCGTCGAGCGCATCGACGGCAGGGGCCATCGCGTCGAACATCGTCTTGTCGCCGGCCTCGGCCTTGCCGCGGGCGACGATGCCGTCGAGCCCGGCCCGCAGGGATGCGGCGAGCGCAGCGGCATCGAGCTCGGTCACGGGGCCCGCGGCCATGCCCATCCGCAGGAACAGCGTGCCGTAGAGCGGACCGCTGGCTCCGCCGACCGAGCTGACCAGCGTCATCCCGACGACCTTGAGCAGTTCGTCGACGCTGGCCGGTGCTCCGGTGGCGTCGAGCTTCTCGGCCACGGCGTTCATACCGCGCGCCATGTTCGCTCCGTGGTCGGCGTCGCCGATGGCCGAGTCGAGTTCGGTGAGCCACTCGCGCTTCTCGACCACGGCGTCGCGGTAGCGCGTGATCCAGTCGAGAAGGCTCTTCGTGTCGATCGTGTCTGTCATGTCGTCTCTCTCACAGGTGTCGTTCGGGCTCCCGTCGCGAATATGCCCGGAATCCGACGCAGTTTCCGGGCTTTTTCGCGACGGGAGGGAGGGTGTCAGATGCCCCAGCGGAGCCCTGGGGTGTTCACGGGAGCATCCCAGAGGCGCAGCAGCTCGTCGTCGACCTTCAGGACCGTGACCGAGCATCCGGCCATGTCGAGCGACGTGATGTAGTTGCCGACCAGGTTGCGCACGATCTGCACGCCGGCCTTCTCCAGCAGCGCGGCGACCTCGGCGTACATCAGGTAGAGCTCGATCTGCGGCGTGCCGCCCAGTCCGTTGAGCATCACGATCGCGGGTCCGGCGAAATCGAGATCGGCGAGGATCGGCTCGACCAGCTGGCGGGCGATGTCGGATGCCGGTGCGAGGGGCTCGCGGTGGCGACCGGGTTCGCCGTGGATGCCGATGCCGATCTCCATCTGGTCCTCGGGCAGATCGAACGTGGGCTTGCCCGCAGCGGGGACGGTGCAGCTGGTGAGCGCCATGCCCATCGAGCGGCCCTGGCCGTTGATCCGCTTGGCGAGTTCGACGACGGATGCCAGGTCCTGTCCCTCCTCGGCAGCGGCGCCGACGAGCTTCTCGATCAGCACGGTGAGTCCGACGCCGCGGCGGCCGGCGGTGTAGAGCGAATCCTGCACGGCGACGTCGTCGTCGACGATGACCGTGCCGACCTCGATGCCCTCCATCGAGGCGAGTTCGGCGGCCATCTCGAAGTTCAGCACGTCGCCGGTGTAGTTCTTCACGATGTGCAGCACGCCGGCGCCCCGGTCGATCGCCTTCGTGGCGGCCTGCACCTTGTCGGGTGTGGGAGAGGTGAAGACCTCCCCGGCGACGGCGGCGTCCAGCATCCCGACTCCGACGAAACCGCCGTGCAACGGCTCGTGGCCGGAACCGCCTCCGGAGAGGACGGCGACCTTGCCCTGGTCCTTCGGCGTCGCGCGCGTGATGACGTGGTTCTCGAAGTCGACGGCGAGCTCGGGATGAGCGAGGCTCACTCCCCGCAGCGACTCGACGAGCACGTCTTCCGGCGCGTTGATGAGCTTCTTCATCGTGCGATCTCCCTTGATCTCAATTCCGCAAAATCGGAACGCTTTTCGTTAATGTCGAATATGCTCGGGCCGTGGTCGGTTGTCAAGACCAACCTCAACACGCATGGGAAACACTCGGTTCGACGAGGAACCGGAGAGAGGAAGCGCCATGATCCAGGCCATCGATCGTGCCGCGAAGGTGCTCGAACTGCTGCAGGGCGCCCGTCATCTCGGCATCACCGATCTCGCTGTCGCGCTCAGCCTGCCGCCGTCGACCGTGCACGGGATCGTGAAGTCTCTGCGCGAGCACGGACTCGTCGCGAAGGAGCGGGGCGGGCAGCGCTACATGCTCGGCCCGACGCTTCTCAGGTTGAGCAACGTGTACCTCGACACGCTCGATGTGCGCGCGCGAGCGATGCGCTGGACGCAGGAGCTCGCCCGGCGCACGAGCCTGTCTGTACGTCTCGGCGCTCCGCACTTCCACGAGGTGCTCGTCATCCATCACAATCTGCGCCCGGACGACAGCCAGCAGATGCTCGAGACCGGTGTCGCCATCCCGGCGCATGCCTCCGCCCTGGGCAAGATCCTGCTGGCCTACGACATCGGCTTCCAGCGCACCGTGTTCGAGCGGCCGCTGCAGAGCCTCACGGGCGACACGATCACGGATGTCGCGCGGCTGACCCTCGACCTGCCGGCGATCGCCGAGCGAGGCACTGCGACCGAGGTCGATGAGGCCGTGCTCGGCGAGTCATCCGTCGCGGCCCCGATCGCCGACGCCTCGAACGACATCGTCGCCGCCGTCGCCGTGGTCCTGCCGTCGACCCGGCTGCCGGCACCGGATGCCGTGCTCGACGCGCTGCGGGAGACCGCCCGGAACATCTCCCGCGAGCTCGGTGCGACATCCTGGCCGCCCCGCGTGGCGCCGGCCGAGGACTGATACCCCCGCGTGCGTTCGGAGAGCGCAAACGGCTGGATCCGAGGCGATTATCGAGCCGTTTGCGCTCTGTGAACGCCCGAGGCCCGTTAGCGTTGAGGCAGCGAGGAGGACCGATGATCAACACCCTGAGGGCGGAGGCCGACTCGCTGCTGCCCGAGTTGATCGCGCTCCGCCGACGACTGCACGCGACGCCGGAGACCGGATTCCACCTTCCCCTGACGCAGGCCGCGGTGCTCGAAGCGCTGGCACCACTCGGGCTGGAGATCACCACCGGCACGGATCTGAGCTCCGTCATGGCGGTGCTGCGCGGATCGTCGGAAGGCCCGTCCGTTCTGCTGCGCGCAGACATGGACGCCCTCCCGATCACCGAGGCCACCGGACTCCCCTACGCCTCCACGAACGGCTCCATGCACGCATGCGGCCACGACATGCACACCGCCGGACTCATCGGCGCCGCCCGCCTGCTGGCGGAAAGACGGAACGAGATCGCCGGCTCGGTGGTGTTCATGTTCCAGCCCGCGGAGGAAGCGGGTGGCGGCGCCGCGCTGATGATCCGCGACGGGGTGCTGGATGCTGCGGGAGTCCGCGTCGAAGCGGCATACGGCGTGCACGTCGGTCCGGGCGTCCACGGGCGATTCCAGACGAAGCCGGGCCCGATCATGGCCGGTTCGAACGCGATCAAGGTCCGCATCCGCGGGCGAGGCGGCCATGGCGCCCGCCCGCATCTCGCGGTCGACCCGGTGCCTGCGGTCGCCGAGCTCGTGCTCGCGCTTCAGAACTGGGTGACCCGCCGCTTCGACGCCTTCGATCCGGTGGTGCTCACCGTGACGAAGCTGTTCGCCGGCGACGTGCTCAACGTCATCCCCGACGAGGCCGGGTTCTCGGCGACGCTGCGCACCCTCTCGGCCGCCTCGATCGCGACGGTGCAGCGCGAGCTTCCGTCGTTCGTCGAGCACATCGCCGCAGCGCACGGATGCACAGCCGAGGTGGAGGTGATCGTCGGATACCCGGTGACCGTGAACAGTCATGCCGAGACCGCATCCGCGATGGAGACCCTCCGCGCGATGTTCGGAGGCGGCCGCGTCGAAGAACTCGATTCTCCGTTCATGGCCTCCGAGGACTTCTCGTATGTTCTCGCCGAGGTTCCAGGCGCGTTCGTGTTCTTCAGGACGACGCCGGCCGGACTCGACCCCGCTGAGGTGGAGATGAACCACTCCCCTCGCGCGATCTTCGACGATGGCCTGCTCGCGGATCAGGCCGCGGCGCTGGCGGCGCTCGCTGCGAGTCATGTCGGACGACGACCGGAGGTATCCGCGTGATCACCCGCGAACTGGCCATCTCACTGCGGGACGCCGGACTGACCTGGCAGCCCGACAGCGGCGACCGCTTCCAGCTCGACCTGCCGGATGACGTCGAACATGAAGCCGAGGCCGAGATCTTCACGGTCAGCGAGATGACGATCGAGGCGCGCCGCACGCCGAGCGGCACCGACCTCGCCTTCAACGGCACCACCGAGTGGGCGCTCGACGCGGTCACTCTCGAGGACGCTGTCTGGCTGCCTCGCGAGGACCAGCTCCGCGATCTGCTGCGCGGAACATTCCGCCGGCTCGTACGCCTCGACGACGCCTTCGTGGTGGAGATCGAGATCGCCGGCGAGACGCTGGAGTTCGAGCATCCGGACCCCTCGGAGGCATACGGACGGGCGCTCCTCGAACTCATCTCGCGCTCGCACTGAGCGGCGCTTGAACGGGGCGCCACCCTGTGCAAGAATTACCTAACGATCGGTCAGTAAAGAAGCGCCGAACCGTCCAGGAGTCGATGATGACCAGCCCCGCAGATCTTTCCGTCGTCGAGGACGACACCTCGGAGCAGCAGCGCCTGTTCGATGAGCTCATCGCGCACGAGCAGCGCATCGAACCGCGCGACTGGATGCCCGATGCGTACCGCAAGACGCTGATCCGCCAGATCTCACAGCACGCGCACTCCGAGATCATCGGCATGCAGCCGGAGGGCAACTGGATCACCCGCGCGCCCAGCCTGAAGCGCAAGGCGATCCTGATGGCGAAGGTGCAGGATGAGGCAGGCCACGGCCTCTACCTCTACTCCGCCGCGCAGACGCTCGGCATCACCCGCGACGAGATGATGGATCAGCTCATCTCGGGCAAGGCGAAGTACTCGTCGATCTTCAATTACCCCACCCCGACCTGGGCGGATATGGGTGCGATCGGCTGGCTCGTCGACGGTGCCGCGATCTGCAATCAGGTGCCGCTCTGCCGCGCCTCGTACGGACCGTATGGTCGCGCCATGGTGCGCGTCTGCAAAGAGGAGTCGTTCCACCAGCGCCAGGGCTTCGAGATCCTGCTGACCCTCATGCAGGGCACCGAGGAGCAGCGGCAGATGGCGCAGGATGCGGTGGACCGGTGGTACTGGCCGAGTCTGGCCATGTTCGGCCCACCCGATGACCAGTCCCCGAACTCGGCGCAGTCCATGGCCTGGAAGATCAAGCGGTTCTCCAACGACGACCTGCGCCAGCGCTTCGTCTCGATGCTCGTACCGCAGGCCGAGATCCTCGGCGTGACGCTTCCCGACCCCGAGCTGCGCTTCGACGAGGAGACCGAGCAGTACGAGATGGGCGAGATCGACTGGGACGAGTTCTTCGAGGTGCTCCGCGGGAACGGCCCGTGCAACGCCGAGCGGCTGGAACGACGCCGCAGCGCCCACGACGAGGGCGCCTGGGTGCGCGAGGCCGCCGCGGAGTACGCCCGCAAGCAGGCCCTGAAGACGAAGGCTGTGGCATGATGACGACGCCCGGCGCCACTCCCTCCGAACCGTGGCCGCTGTGGGAGGTCTTCGTGCGCGCGAACCGCGGGCTCAGTCACGTGCACGTCGGCTCCCTGCACGCCCCGGATGCCGAGATGGCCATCCGCAACGCCCGCGATCTGTACACGCGCCGCGGCGAGGGCGTCTCGATCTGGGTGGCCCCGGCGGATGCCATCACCACGAGCGACCCGGATGCGAAGGGCGCCTACTTCGAGAGCCCGGCGGGCAAGAACTACCGGCACGCCGTCTACTACACGGCATCCGAGGGGGTGCCGCACCTATGAGTGAGAACGACTCCCCGCACGGCGACGTGATGGTCGAGGAGCTCCGCCTCGCGCAGGAGCTCGCCGGCACCGGCGCTCGGGCGGCCTCCGCCGACATCGCCGAGTACGCACTGCGGCTCGGCGACGATGCCCTCATCCTCTCGCAGCAGCTCGGCGACTGGATCGCGCGCGCGCCCGAGCTGGAGGAGGACGTCGCTCTCGGCAACATCGCCCTCGATCTGCTCGGCCACGCCCGCTCGTTCCTGCACTTCGCCGGCTCATTCGACGGGCGCAGTGAAGACGACCTCGCGTACTTCCGCGATGAGCCGGAGTTCCGCTGCGCGTGGATCGTGCAGCAGCCGAACGGCGACTTCGCGCAGACGATCGCCCGCCAGTTCGTCGTCGCGACCTACATGTTCGAGCTCTACTCGGCGCTGGTGTCGAGCAGCGATGAGACCGTCGCCGCCATCGCGGCGAAGGCCGTCAAAGAGGTCGACTACCACCGCGACCACGCCGTGCAGTGGATGCTCCGGCTCGCCGGCGGCACCGAGGAGTCGCGCGCCCGCATCATCCGTGCGGTGGGCGACGTCTGGCCGTACGCGGAGGAGCTGTTCCGCGATGACGAGCTGATCGACCGGCTCGGCGATGCCGCCGTGCGGCCATCGTCGCTTCGCGCCGGCTTCGACGCCGTCGTCGAGACGGTGTTCACCGAGGCCGAGTTGTCGGTCCCCGCAGTCGCCGCATCCTCCGCGGGCGGACGGCGGGGCTCGCACTCGGCGATGCTGGGGCACATCCTCGCCGAGATGCAGGTGCTCGCACGACGGCATCCGGGGGCGACATGGTGACGCACACGACCCGAAGCCGGTCGCGCACCCGCGACCAGGCATGGAAGATCGCGGCGGCCGTCGCCGACCCGGAGGTCCCGGTGCTCACCATCGAAGATCTCGGCGTGCTGCGCGCCGTCGAGGTCGACGGCGATCGCGTGCGCGTCGACATCACGCCGACATACAGCGGCTGCCCTGCGATGGACACGATCCGCGACGACGTGATCCTCGCGCTCACGGCAGCCGGCTTCGCCGAGGTCGAGGTGCGCCTGGTGCTCTCCCCCGCGTGGACGACGGACTGGATGACGGATGCCGGCAAGCGCAAGCTCTCCGAGTACGGCATCGCTCCGCCCTCGGGTCGTGCGGCGGTCAGCACCGGACCGATCCGGCTCGCCATCAGCGTCCGCTGCCCGCGCTGCGGCTCGCTCGACACCCGCGAGGCCTCTCGCTTCGGCTCGACCTCCTGCAAGGCGCTGTTCGAATGCCGCGCCTGCCTCGAGCCCTTCGACCACTTCAAGGTGCACTGAGATGTCGCTGTTCACCGCCACCCCGGCATCCGCATCGACACCGCCGCACCGCGCGCAGACCGTGCCGGCGAAGAAGCGCGCCCGCTTCCACACGCTGGCGGTGCACGAGGTGCGCCCGCTCACCGACGATGCCGTCGAGGTCACCTTCACCGTGCCCGCGGCGCTCGCCGACGAATACGACTACCTTCCCGGACAGTACGTCGCCCTGCGCACGAGGATCGACGGCGTCGAAGTGCGCCGCTCGTACTCCCTGTGCCGTGCCCCCGATCACCGGACGCCCGAAGATCGGGTCGCCGGACGCGGCACCCGTCTGAGCGTCGCCGTCAAGCGCGACGAGGGCGGGCTCTTCTCCACCTGGGCACAGACACAGCTGCGCCCAGGCGACACGATCGACGTGATGAGCCCGCAGGGCACCTTCACCTCCGCGCTGGGCGATCTCGACCACCGCCACGTCGTCGGCATCGCCGCGGGTTCCGGCATCACCCCCCTCATGTCGCTCGCCCACACCGTGCTCGCGGCATCCGACACCGCCCGCTTCACCCTGCTGTACACCAATCGCTCCACCCTCGACGTGATGTTCCTCGAGGAGCTCGCCGATCTCAAGGACCGCTATCCGACCCGGCTCACGCTGCATCATGTGCTCTCCCGCGAGCAGCGCACAGCGCCGGTGCTGTCGGGGCGGATCGACGAGGAGAAGCTGCGCACGATCTTCGGCGTCCTCCTTCCTCCGGAGACCGTGGACGAGTGGTTCCTCTGCGGCCCGCTCGCGCTCGTCGACCTCTGTCGCGAGGTGCTCGCCGATGTCGGCGTCGACCGCGCGCACATCCGCTTCGAGCTGTTCACCACCGGCGACGAGCCGGCTCGCGCGGCGCGGCCGGTGCAGGTGCGTGCGGGCGAGAAGACCGTGCGGATCGAAGTGACGCTCGACGGCGTCTCCTCGACCGTGGAGAGCCCGGTCGATGCGCACGAGTCGGTGCTCAATGCGGCACTCCGCGTGCGCCCTGACGCCCCCTTCGCCTGCGCAGGTGGCGTCTGCGGCACCTGCCGCGCACGGGTGGTGGAGGGCAGCGTGACGATGACCGAGAACTACGCCCTGGAACCCGAGGAGCTCGCCCGCGGATTCGTGCTCACCTGCCAGTCCCACCCGACCAGCGACCGCCTGGTCGTCGACTACGACGTCTGACCCGGAGGAACCCATGATCGAGATCTCCATCGCCGGCGACGTCGCCACCATCGTGCTGAACGCACCCGAGCGGCTGAACGCGCTCGACGAGCAGGCCCTGCACGGTCTCGGCGTGGCATACGACGAGGCCGAATCAGCGGGCGTCCGGGCCCTGGTGCTGCGCGGCGAGGGGCGGGCGTTCTGCGCCGGCCGCGACATCTCCGATGTCGATCCGCGCGACGACGACGTCATGGGATACCTCGACGGCCTGGTCACGCCTCTGCTGAAGCGCATGTCGGCGTTCCCGGCGCCCACCTTCGCCGTCGCGCACGGCGCCTGCCTCGGGGTCGGCCTCGGCCTGCTCATCGCCACCGATGTCGTCTACGTCGCCGAGAACGCCAAGATCGGCTCGCCGTTCGCAGCGCTCGGCGCCACGCTCGACTCGGGCGGCCATGCCCTGTTCGTCGACCGCCTCGGCGCGCACAAGGCCCTCGATCTCATCTACACGGGGCGCCTGATGAGCGGCACCGAGGCCGTTGAATCCGGGCTGTTCTCCCGGGTCCTGCCCGACGACGAGGTCGTGTCGGCGACGACGGATGCCGCGGCCGCCGCTGCGCGAGGGGC
The DNA here is from genome assembly GCF_002872075.1 of Microbacterium aurantiacum. Lineage (GTDB taxonomy): Bacteria > Actinomycetota > Actinomycetes > Actinomycetales > Microbacteriaceae > Microbacterium > Microbacterium aurantiacum_A. Next base: position 247,577 of record NZ_PGGU01000006.1, read on the forward strand.
GACCGCGGCCTTCCTCGCCAGCAAGCGACTCATCGCCCGTATCCGCGACGAGCGCCTCGCGCTCTGGGAATCTGTCGGCATCGAGAACGCCGCGCAGGCCGCGCTCTGCGACACCGACGACTACCGCGAGGGCTTCGCCGCGTTCCGGGAGAAGCGGAAGCCGGATTTCACCGGGCGGTGACGTCGCTCACGGGTGCCGCATGCCTGGCGCGCGACTTGTTCCTCTCGTCCGGGAACAGCGCCCGCAGCATCCGGACCCAGCGGGTGCGATGTCGCGGCCTCGGGACGGACCGGCCGGCGAGAAGGTCCTCGACATCATCGAGCAGCTCTTCGAGCACGGCGTCGTGCAGCGGGATGAGCACGTGGAGCAGCAGCCGAGACGCCCGCCGGATCACGAGTTCGTGAACGAGTTCGTCTCCCTCACGGCGAAACTCGTGGAACCCCTCGACCTGCGACATCGTGAAGACGAATCGGAAGCGCGAATCCTCGACCTCCGAGACGACGTAACGCACGGCGCCGTGCCCGCCGGCTGATCCCACGGTGATTCCCCGGTCGAGCAGCATCGGATCCCAGCCGTCCCCCGGCCAGACTCCACTGCCCGGATCGGCGACCTTGAGCGCCAGCTCCCACGCGGCGTCGATGTCGGAATACGGGCGCCGGTGCACGTTGCTGATGTCGTTCGCGATTCGTGTCGTCCAGGTCATGCGATCACCGTAGCAGTAAACGAATCCATATTCTAGAACCGGCGCTCGCTACCCATGAGCCGGTGCGGGGTGATTGAATCGCCATGTGCCTCGCCCCTCTCGTTTCACCACCGACGACGTGCTGGATGCCGCCCTGCAGTCCATCGCAGAAAAAGGCCGAGACGTCACGATCTCGATGATCGCGGACCACCTGGGCGGTCCCGTCGGATCGATCTATCACCGGTTCGAATCCCGCGACGAGATCCTCGTCCGGCTCTGGCTCCGCTGCGTCCGCCGTTTCCAGGCCGCGTTCATCAGCGCAGCGGAAGACAACGACGACCCGTTCGAGGCTCTGCTGGCCTGCGCCGTGTCCATACCGCGCTTCTGCGCCGAGCACCCTGCGGAAGCGGTCGGCCTCACCCTGTACCGGCAGGAGCGACTCCTCGCGACCCTCCCCTCCGGGGCCCTCCGTGACGAGGTCGCCGGAATGAACATAGACGTGATGGAACTGATGACCACGCTCGCGCGACGACAGTATCCGGACGCACGGGACGCCGTGGAACGCGTCGACCTCGCCATCCGGGTGATCCCATACGGCATCGTGCGGGGGCTGCTCGGCGGTCCGATCCCTGCGCTGATCGAACCGGCCGTGATCGCCGCCGCGAAAGCCGTCCTCTCCGCCGACACCACGACGACTCCTCCGCCACACTCTGGATCGGCTTCGCCCGCCTCCTGACCCTGTCCGGCGTCGGATGCCGGTGGCAGAATGCGAGGATGATGCTCGCGGACGCCGTCACCACGACCGAGGAGGTCGCGGCCACGTCGTCGCGACTGGCGAAGATCGAAGCCCTTGCCGGGCTGCTCCAGCGCGCAGCCCCCGACGAGGTCCTCCCCCTCACCGGGTTGCTGCTCGCGAGTCCTCGTCAGGGCCGGCTGGGAGTCGGCTGGCGCGGAATCTCCGCCCTTGACGTCTCGCATGCGGATGCCCCGACGCTGAGCATCGCGGACGTCGACGTCGCTCTGACCGTTCTGGCGGCGGCATCCGGATCCGGCTCCGCGACCGCACGGAACCGGCAGCTGTCGGATCTCGCTGCGCGCGCGACGGCGGAGGAATGGGATTTCCTCGCCCGCGCCATGCTCGGCGAGCTGCGCACGGGTGCGCTCGGAGGCGTGCTGCTGGACGCGATCGTCCGGGCCTCCGGGCGCGCCCCCGCTGCGGTCCGTCGCGCCGCGATGCTCTCCGGGGATCTCGGCGAGACCGCGCTTCTCGCGCTCACCGGCACCGCCGAGCAACTCGACGATGTCCGTCTGGTCGTCGGCCGCCCGGTGCTGCCGATGCTCGCGGCGACCGCTGCGACGCCCACGGCGGCGCTCGAGATCACCGGCGAGGCCTCCGTCGAGTACAAGCTCGACGGCGCGCGGATCCAGGTCCACCGACGCGGTGATGAGGTCGGCGTCTACACTCGCAGCCTCGCCGACATCACCCATCGGGTGCCCGAGATCGTCGAGATCGTGCGCCGCCTTCCCGCGCGCGACCTGATCCTCGACGGCGAGACGCTCTCGCTCGATGAGGACGGCGGACCGCGGCCGTTCCAGGAGACCATGTCGCGGTTCGGCGCCGACGTCTCCCGCGAAATCGTCCTGCGCCCATGGTTCTTCGACCTGCTGCATGTCGACGGACGCGATCTCATCGATGAGCCGCTCGGCGTGCGCCTGGCCGAACTCGACCGGATCGCCGGCGAGTGGCGGATGCCCGGCATCATCACGGACGACGCGGATGCCGCCGAGCGGCTGTCGCTCGAGGCACTCGCCGCCGGGCACGAGGGCGTCGTCGTCAAGGCGACGGACTCGCCGTACATGGCCGGGAGACGCGGCAAGTCCTGGGTCAAGGTCAAGCCGGTGCACACCTACGATCTCGTCGTGCTCGCCGCGGAGTGGGGTTCGGGTCGCCGACGAGGCTGGCTGTCGAACATCCACCTCGGCGCACACGATCCAGACGGCGAGTTCGGCGAACCCGGAGGATTCGTCATGGTCGGAAAGACCTTCAAGGGCCTCACCGACGAACTGCTGCGGTGGCAGACCGAGACGTTCCCCGCGCACGAGACGCACCGCACCGGGGCCGCGGTCTTCCTGCGTCCGGAGATCGTCGTGGAGATCGCGATCGACGGCGTGCAGCGATCGCCCCGCTACCCGGGCGGCATCGCCCTGCGTTTCGCGCGCGTGAAGCACTACCGACCGGACAAGTCGCCGACGGATGCCGACACGATCCAGACCCTGCGCGGACTCCTCCGCGGCTGACCCGGCACGGTCTCCGCGGGCTCACGCCGACGGCGGCAGACCCAGGTCCTCTTCGCGCACCGTGCCCGGGAACGACCAGGGGAAGTTGATCCAGAGATCGGTGTCCTTCCAGGCGAAGTCCGGCTGGATGATCGTCGAGGGCTTCGTGTAGATCGTCACCGAACGGACATCCGCGCCCTTCTCCTGGAGGAGCTGCACGGCGAGGGCGAGAGTGCGTCCCGAGTCGGCGACGTCGTCGACGAGCAGCACGCGGCGCCCGTCGAGGTACGCCATGTCGAGCTCGGGCGGCAGCACCTCAGGAGCATCCAGAACGGTCCCGATGCCCGTGTAGAACTCGACGTTGATGGCACCGCAGTTCTTGGCGCCGAGGCCGTAGGCGATGGCACCCGCCGGGAGCAGACCGCCACGTGCGATCGCCACCACGACCTCCGGTTCGAACCCGGAGGCGAGGACGCTCCGCGCGAGATCGCGCGTCGCCGTGCCGAAGCCATCCCAGGTCAGCGTCTCGCGCTCGATCAGTGCATCACTCAAGGACTCGTCTTCTTCCGCCGTCATGGTCTGTGCTCCCCTACTCTCGCACGCGCCGAATCCGACGCGCAGAGCACCTCATCCGAGCCGGGTCAGTTCCACCGAGACGAACAGCTCGGATGCGCTGGGCCCCGCATAGACACCTCGAAGCGGAGCCACGTCGGCGTACTCGCGTCCGTGTCCGACGTACACATGGGATTCGCCGATCTCGGTGAGGTTCGTCGGGTCGTATCCGCGCCACTCACCGGAGTACCACTCGACCCAGGCGTGAGATTCTCCGACGACCGGCTGCCCGATCGGTGCGCTCGGGTCAGGGTGCAGATAACCCGACACGTAGCGTGCGGGAATGCCGGCCGCCCGCAGCACACCGAGGGCGACATGCGCGATGTCCTGGCACACGCCGGAGCGCGCAGACCACGCATCGCGCGCCGTGGAATTCACACCGGTCACGCCGCTCCGGTACTCCATCGCCTCGCCGACCGTGCGGCAGATCGCGAGGGCCGTCTCATCGAGCCCGCCGCCCCCGGCCTCGATGCGCAGGGCGAGGTCGATCATGTCCGCATCCGGAGCTGTCGCCGGAGTCTGCGCGACGCACTCCGCGAGTGCCAGCGACATCGGGATCCGCGCCGCGACCTCATCCCAGTCCAGACTCGGCCCCGTGGGAGGCACCGGTCGCACGTCGACGACGCTCGTCGCCGTGACCGACAGCATCTGGTGCGGGACGAGCACCTCGAATGTCGACACTCGCGTGTCCCAGTAGTCCGAATACGAATGCTGCGTCGCGGTGGCCGATATCTCCAGGCTCGCCTGCAGGACGAACTGTCCTTCTCGCGAGTGGGGCAGCATCCGCGCTTCGTTGTACGACGCCGTCGCCGGTTGCTCGTAGCGGAAACCCGTCCGATGGACGATCCGCAGCCGGCTCACAGTGCCTCTCCGATCCATACGGGCATGGCGATCGACGGGAAGTACCGTTCTCGGACGGCGTCGCTCGCCCTGGACACCCCGACCTGGACCTCCTCCATGCTCTCGGACAGGTAGTGGACGATGTCGCCGATCGGCCGGTACTCCAGCTCGGACCGCATCCGGCCGAGCACCTGATGGGCGCGGCCCGGTGCCCCGAATGCACCCGCGGGATCGATCCCGCGAAGGCACTCCTCCGCCTGCAGCACGCTCGACAGGACGGAGCGGGGGAACAGCCGGTCGACGAGTAGGAACTCCACTGCGGATGCCGCCGTCGGCACCGCCCGATGGCTCCGCAGGTGCGCCTCGTAGGCCCCGCAGCTGCGCAGAAGCGTGGTCCAGCTCGGCCCGCCGGCATCGGTGAGCGAACGCGTCGCGAGCAGCCGCGCGGTCATGTCGGCCCGCTCGATGGACCTCCCCAGCACGAAGAAGTGCCAGGCCTCGTCTCGGCTCGTCGACGAGTCGACGACGCCGAATGCCAGCGCCGACCTGTCGCGCACCCAGCGGAAGAACGGGTGGGTCTTGTCGGAGGCGATGCGGCGCGGCATCCGCGCGTGCGATTCGTTCAGCGTCTCCCAGAGATCGGTGGAGATGATCTCCCTCGCCCGCCGTGCGTTCTCTCTCGCTGCGACGATCGAGTGCCCGATCGAGGCCGAATGCTCACGATCGAGTGCGAGCAGCCGCATCACGTCGTCGCGATTGAGGGCCGTCGCATCGTCGACCGTCGTGCCCATGACCGACAGCAGCGCGCGACAGGCGGTGTCCTCGTCCACCCACGGATCCTCGAGCAGGAGCTGCAGATGCACGTCCAGGATGCGGGCGGTGCCGTCGGCCCGCTCGATGTAGCGTCCGATCCAGAACAGGGCCTCGGCGATGCGACTCAGCATGAGGGCTCCTGTCGCTGCTGTTGCTGTTGCTGTTGCTGCTGGTGATGTCGCAACTCGACGTCTTCGTCCTGCGGAGAGGAGAGGAACGGCGTGTACGGCTCCCTGCGCGACGGGGAGACCGTCGCGATCGCTCCGGTCGCGAGCGACACCTCATCGGATGCCGGATCCGACCCGCCCGCGACCGTCACCGTCGGTCCGGTCAGCAGCGAGGGGTCCAGGACCCAGGTGTCCTTCGACCCTCCGCCCTGGCTCGAGTTCACGACGAGCTGCCCTTCCGGCAACGCCACGCGGGTCAGCCCACCGGGAAGAACCCAGATGTTCTCGCCGTCGTTGACGGCGAACGGTCGCAGATCGACGTGCCGCGGACGGAAGCCGTCTTCGACGAGTGTCGGGATCGTCGACAACTGGACCACGGGTTGGGCGATCCAGCCGCGCGGATCGGCGAGGAGCGAGCGACGCAGTTCCTCGAGCGTCTCCCGGGAGGCATCCGGTCCCACGACGAGCCCCTTGCCGCCGGAGCCGTCGACGGGCTTCACCACGAGCTCGTCCAGGCGGTCGAGCACCTCCTCCAGCGCCTCGGGTTCCTCCAGCCGCCAGGTGTCGACGTTCGGGATGATCGGCTCCTCGCCGAGGTAGTACTCGATGAGCGCGGGAACGTACGTGTAGACGAGCTTGTCGTCGGCGACGCCGTTGCCCACCGCGTTCGCGATGGTGACGTTGCCGAGCCGCGAGGCGAGCATGAGTCCGGGCGCCCCCAGCACGGAGTCAGGGCGGAAGTGCTGCGGATCGAGGAACTCGTCGTCGACTCGGCGGTAGATGACGTCGACCCGCGTGGGACCGGCGGTGGTGTGCATCCACACGCGTCCGCCCGAGCAGAAGAGGTCACGGCCCTCGACGAGCTCGATGCCCATCATCCGGGCGAGCAGCGTGTGCTCGTAGTAGGCCGAGTTGTGCACGCCGGGTGTCAGCACCACGACGGTCGGGTGATCCACGCCCTGCGGTGCAGCCGCCCGCAGCGCCTGCAGCAGCCGGCCCGGATAGTCGACGACGGGTCGCACGCGGAGACTGGTGAACAGCTCGGGAAGGGTCTGCGCCATCACCCGCCGGTTCGCGAGCACGTAGCTGACACCACTGGGCACGCGCACATTGTCCTCGAGGACTCGCCAGGCGCCGTTCTCATCGCGGATGAGATCGATGCCCGCGACGTGGATGCGCACACCGTTCGCACCCACGATTCCGGCCGCCTGGCGGTGGAAGTGCGAGGAGGAGCTGATCAGGGACGCAGGGATGACGCCGTCGTGAAGAGCAAGCTGCGGACCGTAGACATCGGCGAGGAACGCCTCCAGTGCGCGGACCCGCTGCGTGACGCCCGACTCCACGTAGCGCCAGTCGTCTGCGGCGATGACGCGTGGCACGACGTCGAGCGGGAACGGCCGCTCCTCCCCGGCGAAATCGAAGGTCACCCCCTGAGCGAGGTACGAGCTGGCCAGCGCATCCGTCCTGGCACGCAGCTCCGCGTCGTCCATCGCAGCCAGTGCGGGATACATGTCCCGGTACGGGGCGCGCACCTCCGCGCCACCGGGGAGCACGTCCGCCGGGAACATCTCGTCCCATGCACGAGGTCCGGGCCCGGTCGGGCCACGGCGAGAGGTGTATCCGTTGAACAGCGACTCCATGGCCGCATGCTCCCGCGTCGCGGTTTCGCCCGTGTTACGGCATGAAGTCAGTGTGTCGCCGGGATGAGGCGCGGTAGAATTCCGATGTCCGGTACGACGTTTGCCGGTGTCCGAAAAAGGGACACGAAGCGCTTCGCGAAGATGCGGGGGCGAGACACATACGGATCCCTCCGTTCCCGTCTCGAAAGGCTTTCGCATGCCCACCGTCTCCGCACACGTCGCGCTCACCCTCGCCCAGCACATCGACGCCGTCTTCGGGGTGATGGGGAACGGCAACGCCTACTTCCTCGACGCCATCGTGAGGCAGACGGATGCCGTGTTCACAGCCGTGCGCCACGAGCAGGGTGCCGTCGTCGCCGCCGACGCGCATTTCCGCGCATCGGGGCGGATCGCCGCCGCGACATCGACTTACGGCGCCGGCTTCACGAACACCATCACCGCGCTGGCCGAGGCGGTGCAGGCGCATGCCCCGCTGGTGCTCGTCGTCGGAGACGAGCCGACGTCGGGTCCGCGTCCGTGGGACGTCGATCAGATCGCCCTCGCCTCGGCGGTGGGCGCCCGAACGTACACGGTGGGACGGGCGGATGCCGCGGCCACCACCGTCATCGCGATCGAGCACGCTCTGACCTACCGGGTGCCCGTCGTGCTGGCGATCCCCTACGACGTCGCCTCGCTGGAGGCCGGCTGGGTACCGGCGGCGCCGGCGCCTCGCATCCCGGCTCCGCTCACCCCGAAGGGCGAGTTCGCCGAGGGGATGCTGGCGGAGATCGCCGCCGCGCTGCGCGGTGCCGAACGCCCGCTCCTGCTCGCCGGCCGAGGGGCCTGGCTCGCGGGGGCACGCGACGCGCTGGGCGCGTTGGCGGAGGCCACCGGAGCCCTCACCGCATCGTCAGCGCTCGGGCGCGGCGTCTTCCCGGCCGCGCAGTACGACCTCGGCGTCGCCGGCGGGTTCGGAGCCGACGGCGCCATGTCGCTCATCCGCGAGGCCGACGTGGCGGTCGTGTTCGGAGCATCGCTCAACCAGTTCACGATGCGCTTCGGCGAACTGTTCGCACCGGGCACCCGCATCTACCAGGTCGACATCGCGCCGACCGCGACCCACCCGCATGTCGGCGGTTTCGTGCGCGGCGATGCCCGGCTGGTCGCCGAGAAGCTGGTGCGACTCGTCGGCCCCCGCGCGTCGGCGCCGTGGCGGGAGACCGTCGACGTCGCATCGGCTCGCGCGTACGCGGAAGGCGACGACCTCGCGCCCGACGGGCGCCTCGACCCGCGCTCCGCCGCACGCCGGATCGCCGAGCTCCTGCCGCAGGATCGCGTCGTCGTCTCCGACGGCGGCCACTTCATCGGCTGGGCGAACATGTACTGGCCGGTGCGCTCCCCTGACCGGATGATGATGATCGGCACGGCGTTCCAGTCCATCGGGCAGGGCTGGCCGAGCGTCGTCGGAGCGGCTCTCGCGCGCCGTCGGTCGACCGTGGTGCTGACGTCGGGCGACGGCGGCGGGCTCATGGCGATCGCCGACCTCGAATCCGCCGTTCGTGCCGCCGGAGGTCGCGGCATCGCGGTCATCTGGAACGATGCCGCCTACGGCGCCGAGGTGAATCTGTACGGACTCAAAGGCCTCGCGGAGGGGCCGATGCGCATCCCCGAGGTGGACTTCGCCGCGTTCGGCGCCGCCGTCGGGGCCGAAGGCGTCGTGGTGCGCACGCTGGACGACCTCGATCGGCTGGCGACGTGGGCTGAAGAGGATGCGGCGTCCCGCCGCTTCCTGCTGCTGGACCTGCGCATCTCCGGTGACATCGTCGCGCCGTACCAGCAGGAGATCATCCGCGTGAACTCCTGAATGCAGGCGAACGGCTGTTGCGAGCGGACTGGGCGACCCTTCCGGGCGGACGCACGCTCCCTCGCCACGCGACCGAGGGTCCGCAAGCTTGACGGCGCACCGCTCTCAGTCAGTGAGCGGGCCTCTTCCTCGGTCGTTGAGCGAGGAAGGCGAGCCGTAAAAGGTTCGCTCCGAGACCGAGTTCGGCCAGGCATGATACGACTCGGACGCGGCGCACCCTCACCACGCGACCGAGGATGTGCGAGCTGAACGGCGTGCCATTCTCGGTTCGCCACGCGACCCTCTTCATCGGTCGTTGAGCGAGCGGAGCGAGACGAAACGCGCCTCCTGCCTCGGTCGTTGAGCGAGCGGAGCGAGACGAAACGCGCCATCATCGGTCGGGCTCCAGAAGTCGTGAAAAGTTTCTCTGATCTGCTGGTTTTCGGGGTTGGAATGTCGGTGGCCCCCTGTTGAATGGAGGCATGAACAACCCGTTGGCTCTCCTGGATCAGGTCGTCTCCGACCTCGACCGGGTGCTGGGTGCGGATGGGTTCGGGTCGTTGTCGGATGCCGACCGGATGAACGTGCTCCGCGTCGCCGGGGACGCGTTCCGCCGCATCGAGGCGGTCGTCGTGGAGACGGCCTCTGGTGCCGAGCCGGGATTCTCCGATCAGTTCGGATGCCGGAACATGAACGAGTTGCTGCAACGTGTGCTCCGTGTCGATGCGTCGGGGGCGGCGCGGGTCGTGAAGGCCGCGGACCTCGTGCATCGGGACGTGGAGCTGACGTCCGGGGCACCGCTGCCGGCCCGGTGGCCGGCGTTACGGGACGCGATGCGGGACGGGACCATCGGGGTCGCCGGACTGCTCGCCGCGACCGGACCGATCGATCGTGCCGGTGCCCGGATCGGGCTCGCCGATCGGCTCCGCGCCGATGCGGAACTGGCGAACCAGGCCCGCGGGTATGTGCTCGCCAGCACCGACGCTGCCGATGCCGACGCCGATGGAGATGCCGACAGCGCCGATGCCGATGCTCGGGTCCCTGAGCTTGTCGAAGGGCCCGGACCCGACGATGCCGCCCCGACCGCAACGCCGGAGGACTTGAAGCAGTTCGCGCAACTGGTCGCGATGTATCTGGACCCGGACGGATCCGCCCCGTCAGCGGCGGAAGCATCCCAGGGCAGGTCGTTCACCATCGGCCGGCTCCACAACGGGACGTACCCGGTCCGCGGGAACCTGCTCCCCGAGGTCTACGCCCAACTCCAGTTGCTCTTCGACGCGCAGCTGAACCCCAAGACCACGGGCCCGACGGACCTGGGTGTGCAGTTCCGGCCCTCTGACGAGATCGACAGCGACGGCAGCGACGGGGATCCCTTCAACAAAGATCCGCGGAATGTGATCGACCCGCGCACCCGCCCGCAGAAACAGCACGACGCCCTCGCCACCGCACTCGGCATCGCCGCCCGGCATGACGAGATGCCATCCCTGGGTGGTGCGGCGCCAACCCTGGTCGTGCACGTCGACGCGAAAGACTTCGCCGAAGATGACCGGTGGGCGACGATCTCCGGCATCGACACCCCCGTCTCCGCCACCGTCGCCTCCCACACCGCCTGCACCGGAACAGTCCAACGTGTCCTGTTCGACGAGGGCCGCATCATCGGGATCAGCGTCACCGACCGCGTCTTCACCGTCCACCAGAGACGGGCAATCATCGCCCGCGACAAGGAATGCCTCATCCCCGGCTGCCACGTCCCCGCCACTTGGTGCGAAATCCACCACGTCACCGAACACGCCCGCGGCGGACCCACCCACACCGACAACGGAGTCCCGCTGTGCTGGCACCACCACCGCACCCTCGACACCTCCGGATGGGAGATCCGCACCACGAACGGCATCCCCCAGATCCGCGGACCCGCATGGTGGGACCCCACCCGACAATGGCGCACCCCACGCCCCACCCTCCAAACGCTCACCCGCACCTGATGGGCGGGTCCCTCTCCGAGCGTGCGCCCCGGCACTGGGGCCCTGGGTCGGTTCGGCTCGGCACTCCATAGTCGGTGCTCCGCCGCCCCGGGCTTCAGGCGGCGTATCCGCCTCTTGAGGTCGCGCTCAGAATCGGATCCGTGGCACGCAGTGCCCCGCGGCGGTCAGTTCAGCCGCTGCTGCAGGTGGACCGTGATGGTGTCTCCGGCTTGCTTTCCAAGTTCGCGGCGCAGCTTCGCGGCGACCGGGAGTTTGTGGGTACCGTCACCGAGGGCCATGAACGAGCTGGTGAACGGAACCCCGTCCATCGTTCCCGTGACCTTGACGAGGCCGCGCGTGCCGAAGTACTCGGCGGAGTCGTCGAGCTTCACGTAGGTCCAGCCGCCCTTTGCGTCGCTCTGCAGCAGCACAGCACTGAACGTGCGGTCGATCGGACCAGGAGAGGTGATCGCGGACATGAGACTTCCCTTCGCTTCAGTGGACGTCGCTTCAGTAGGCGTCGCTTCAGTGGATGAGCCCGAGGACGAGCGCCACGAGCAGCAGCTTGAGCAGCCAGTCACCGGCGTGGATGGCCGCGGTCTGCCACGGCACGCGCTCCCAGATGATCGAGCCGGTGAGCAGGACGAGCGGGAACGCGATCCACAGCACGACCGCCAGGAGCACAGCGCCGGGCAGCGTCAGCATGCCGGCCTGCGCAGCGACCCAAGCGAACGCTGCACCCACGACCGCCGTGCGCAGCAGCTCAGTGACCACCTTCCATACAGCGGGTTTCCCTCGGTCGATGAGGCGGTCGCCGAGCGCCCGCTTCTCGATGGGAGTGGTGACGATGTAGTAGATCGAGCTGAGGATGAAGGCCGCGACGGCGGCGACGGCGATACCGAGTGCGATCATGATGACCCTCCTTTAGTACTTGCCAGTACTCTAATGCGCGCCGGGAGTACTGTCCAGTACTATTTTGGACATGCCTGATGCAGCACCCCCATCTCGCGGCCGGCCAGGTGGCAGCCGCGGCACCGATCTGCTCGCCATCGCCCGCGAGATCTTCCTCGCGCACCAGTACGCGGGGACGACGATGGATGCCGTCGCATCCCGCGCTCGGATCTCCAAGCAGACCCTCTACCGGCAGTACCCGTCGAAGGAGGAGCTGTATGCGGCCGTCGTCCACGACTGGGTCGACCGCGGGCGCGATGCGATGAGCCCGCATCTGCAGAAGCTGACGTCGTCGCAAGACATCCGAATCGGATTGCTCGACCTATCCAGAACTCTCCAAGCCGCGGTACTGAGCCGCCCCGTCCTCCAGATGCGCACACTGATCACCGCCGAGGCCGAGCGGTTCCCCGACGTCGCGGCCGACTACGTCCGGCGCAGCTGGGATCGCAACCAGACGCTGCTCGCTGAGGCATTCGAGCAACTGGACGGGCGAGGGCTCCTGCGCATCGCCGACGCGCAGATCGCCGCCGAGCAGTTCACCTGGCTCTCTCTCGCGGCCCCACTGAATCGCCTGACCCTCACCGCGGGAGCAGCCGCATATACGCCGGAACAGCTGGAGCACCTCGCTGAGGAGGCCGTGGCCACGTTCCTCGACCGGTACGGAGACCGATGACGGCATCCCTCCGCGCCATCACGATCGATCCTCCGATCGATCAGTCGAGGTCCTCGATGCCCTGCAGCCGTACCTGCTCGAGATCGAGGCGCGCCGAGATGCGACGCACGATGAGGTCGTCGACCGTACCCGCCCGACGAAGCCCGTGCAGAACCTCTCGCTTCTGCTCGAGCATCGCGAGCTTCAGCCGCGAATACTCCTCATGGCGCACCAGCGGCGAGCGCTGCAGCATGTCGACATCGGCCGAGGTCGCCACCATCTGAAGCGTCCCTCCTTCCGGGAGAACCGTCGCACCTCCGACGCCGCCGGTCGTCTCGTCAGCGCCGTCGGCCGTCGATGCCAGCGGATCAGGAGCATCCAGCATGCCCTCCATCGCCACCACCTCGGCGTCGATCAGCGCACGCTCCCGGGCCATCGCACGCGCGTTGGCCAGCTCGAGCATCTCGTAGCCCTCGCGGCGGACCCTGTCCCGCATCTCCGCACTGATCTCGTGCTCGGATGCGAGCCGATCGAGCGCGGCCATCGCTGCGCCCGAGATCGCTCGTTCGGCGAGTTCGTACTCCTCGTCCTCGCCGTGGTCCTCAGGGAATCCTGCCCAGCGCACCACGGCCGGGAGCATGGGGCCCTGCACGAGCAGACTCAGCAGGATCACGCCGGCGGTGACGAACACGACTTCGTCGCGACCGGCCAGGGGGGACCCGTCGGATGTCGTGAACGGCACCGACAGCGCGATGGCGAGCGATACCGCGCCGCGCATGCCGGCGACCGTGCTCACGACTTGCGCCCGGGTGCGCAGCCCCCGGGCGTGGACTGTGCCGCCTCCGATGCGCTGGAACGGCACGGAGAGGAGCTGGAACACGAAGCGCACGACGAGCAACGTGACCCAGACCGCGACGGTCGTGAGCACGAGCCATCCGACGGTCCGCGCGGAGGTCTGGTGGATGACCCACTGCACCTCGAGGCCGATGAGCACGAAGAGTGCGCCGTTGAGCAGGAAGACGCCGAACGGCCAGACCGATTCGGCCTGGCGGCGGGAAGCGGCCGTGGTGATCTGCGGGCGGACGAATGCGACGACGAGGCCCGCGACGACGACGGCCAGCACTCCCGAGGCGTGCCCCATCTCGGCGAGCAGGAACGCGGTGAAGGGAACCAGCAGCAGGGCGACGTTGATGGCCATCGTCGTGCGCACGCGCCGCAGCAGAAGCCAGGCCGCGGCCGCCACGATCGCCCCGGCGGCGATGCCGCCGAGGTAGGAGACGATCACGGTCATGGTGACGGTGAGGGGCGTGATGTGGCCGCCGACGGCCAGCGAGACCGCGATGGCGTACAGCACGAGGGCCGTGCCGTCGTTGGTGAGGCTCTCCGCCTTCAGCTTCATGAAGCCACGCCGAGGCAGCAGCCGGCCGAGGGCTGCGACGGCCGTGGCATCCGGCGGCGCGACGGCGGCTCCGAGGATGAGCGCGATCTCCCAGGGCAACCCCAGGAGAACCGCCACGCCCGCGACGGCGAACGCCGAGGCGACGACGAGCAGCGTGCTCATCGGAAGGATGTAGCGGAAGTCGCGGCGGATCGAGCGCAGCGACGTCGTGAGGCTCTCCCAGAACAGCATCACGGGCAGGAAGAGAAGCAGCACCGTCTCCGGCGGCAGCTGGATCTCCCGCAGCGCGGGCACGAAGCCCAGCAGCAGGCCGAAGACGACCAGGACCAGCGGAAGCGCCACCCGCAGCCGCGGCGCCAGCATCGTCCCCACCAGGATCGTGAGCCCGAGGAGGACCGTGATCTCGAGACCTTCCATGCGACCGCTCCTCATCTGCCGTGCGCCGGCGAATGCGCGCACGTGCTCAGAGCACAGCATCCGCAGAGGACACGGTATTCCCGTGACGCGTTCGGCGGAAGGACTCGGGCTGGCCTTCCCACAGAGCCCTTCCGCCGATCGCGGCCGCCGTCAGCTCTGCGCGCTGTAGTCCGGCAGCTCCTGAAGCGTCCACGTGTTCCCATCCGGATCGTCGAAGGTGACGAAGCGACCCCATGCCTGCTCGTCCACGCCCTGCGCCTCGACTCCGAGACCGCGCAGGTGCGCCAGTGCCTCATCGGCATCCGGGACCACGACCTGGATCGTGTTCTGCATACCGGGTTCGAGGGTCCCCTCCCCCAGCCCGGTCCCGAACGCGATCGAGCACGCGGATCCGGGCGGCGTCATCTGCACGAACCGCAGCCCCTCCATCGGCGTCTGATCATGGTCGGCGTTGAAGCCGATCTTCTCGTAGAAGTCCTTCGACCGGTCGACATCCGACACCGGTACGAAGATGAGCTCGATCTTCCAGTCCACAGCGCACACCCTCCTGGCGGGCGCGGTCGCCCGTCCGCGTCCAAACTACGACGCAGCCCCGGCACAGCGCCAGGGGTGTCCGACGCGAAGGACGACGGTCAGATCCAGCCCTTGTCCGATGCCGTCCGCACCGCCTGTGCCCTGTTTACGGCCCCGGTCTTGCCGATGGCCGCCGACAGGTGATTGCGCACCGTCCCCGCCGACAGGAACACCTCGGCTGCGATCATCGCCGCCGACCGCCCGTCGGCCGCCAGCCGCAGGATCTGCTGCTCCCGGTCGCTGAGCGGATTCGCGCCCTCGAACAGGCTCTCCTCCGCGAGGGCGGGATCCAGCACCCGAAGGCCGGCGTGCACGCGACGCACAGCCTCGGCCAGCTCCTCCGCCGGGGTGTCCTTGACGATGAATCCGCTGGCTCCGGCATCCAGCGCCGACCGCAGGTAGCCGGGCCTCGCGAACGTCGTGACGATCAGGACTCGCGTGCCCGGACTCGTCGCGCGAACGCGTCGCGTCGCCTCGACGCCGTCCATTCCTGCCATCTGGATGTCCATCAGGCACACATCGGGCGCGAGCTCCTCCACCAGCCGCACCGCCTCGGCGCCGTCCCCCGCAACGCCGCACACCTCCAGGTCTTCCTCGAGTTCCAGGAGCGCGGCCATCGCCCCGCGCACGAGCGCCTGGTCATCCGCGATCACCAGGCGGATCCCGCCGCGATCCTCCTCGGAACGGGTCACCATGTCAGTTCCACCCGCGTTCCCGAGTTCGCGAGGGGCCGCACCGTCAGCGCCGCGCCCGCCGCCGCGGCGCGCTCCCTCATCCCCCGGATGCCGTTCCCCTCGCGATCCCCTGGTCCGGCACCGTCATCCTCCACGACCAGCGAACCGGGTGCTATCAGCACCCGCACGGCTCGCGCCCGGGAGTGCCGGAGGGCGTTCGTCGTGGCCTCCCGCAGGATCCAGCTCGCCGTCAGCGACTGCACCGGCGACAGCGCGCTCGGCGCCCCTTCCACCCGCACTCGAATCTCTGCGGACTCGAGGGCTGCCCGACTGGCCGCCAACTGCTCGACGAGCGTGGCCCCACGCGCCTCGGTGACCGAGGCGCGGACCCCCGCGATCGCCTCGGCGGTGAGCGCCTCGATGTCGGCGAGTTCGGCCTTCGCCCGTTCCGGATCGGACTCCATGAGGCGCCGCACCAGCTGCGCCTTCAGCCCGACCACCGTGAGCGAGTGCCCGATCAGATCGTGCACATCGCGCGCGACCGCCTCGCGACCCTCGCTCGTCGCCAGCTCGAGGCCGAGACGTTCCGCCTGGGCCGACCGGACGATGAGCCAGGTCGACACTGTGTTCACCACGCCGAGCAGACCGACGATCGCGAGCAGCGAGAGGTAGTCGATCCCACCCGGGATGAGGAAGACGCACAGCGCGGTGACCGCGACGGCTCCGACGGTGGCGATCCAGTGCCATGTCCGCGTCAGGCCGTACGAGGCGAACGACATGATGAACGGCAGAAAGCTCAGCGCCGAGCCGCCCTCCGCGGGAATCGAGAGCAGCGCGCACACGATCAGCGCCGCAAACGTGGCCCACTGCCGCACGGACGGAGTCTTCCCGAGCCCGCCTCCCCCGCGCATGCCGTGCATGAAGCCGGCGACGTACAGGACGATGAAGGCCACGAGCGTCACCCAGCCGACGATGATCCACGCTACGGGGGCGGTCGAACGCAGCAGTGCGAGCACCGGGTAGATCAGGAAGACCAGCCAGATCACCGCCATGAGCCAGCCGAACCGCGCCCATGGATCGTTGGCGGCAGACGAACGCGCTCCGGCGCCCGACCACGCGGCAGGTGGAGCGCCCGCAGCGGCGAACTGCGCGGCCGATCGAGATGGACCGGCCGATGCCGCTCCATCTCGAGGGGGTGGTCGCATCATCATTCCAACCTACTGGCGAGTCCGTGAGCGCTTCATGCCCGCCGCCACCAGCACCGCGAACACCACCAGCCAGACGACGACGTTCAGGAGCAGCATCCACATCGGGTCGCTCTGCCCTGTGGTGAGCGTGCCGTCGGTGAGCGGCCATCGACTCAGGGCGACGAAGCCGTACAGCGGGGTGAACCGTGCGATGTCGAGCATGACTCCGTCGAGAGGCATGAACACGTTCCCGAAGAAGGCGAAGAAGGTCATCGAGATGGAGGCGAGGGCCGCGGCCGAATCCGAGCTGAAGAACAGCCCGACGCCGAGCCCGAACAGGCCGTAGATCAGGCCGAGTCCGAGGATGATCCCGGCCGTCGCCGCCCATCGCCACATGTCGTCGACCTGGGCGCCTGTCAGGGCTCCCGCGGTGAACACGGCCACGAGCGCCAGGGCGGCGAAGCTGACAGCGGTGAGCAGCTTCGTGGCCGCATAGCCGGCGGTCGTCAACGGTGTCATCGCCAGCTGGCGCCCCCAGCCTTGCTTCGCCTCTGTCGCCGCGAGCGAGGTGAGCGAGCTCATGGCGACCGCCGTCCCGTACGCCGCCATCGAGGTCATGACGTAGAACGAGACGTTCCCGTTGCCGGCGGAGAGAGTGCCGTATCCCATGCCCGCGCCGAACAGGAGGTACATCGCCACGGGCATGCCGAGGGTGAAGGCGAGCGTGTAGGGGTTGCGAAGCTGCCGGACGCCCTCGATACGCAGCATCGTCGATGAGATCAGCATGGTCAGTCCTCCGTGAGTGCCGTGAAGGCGGTTTCGAGTGTGGGAGCGGCGATCTCCAGGTCATGCGCGCCGGCGGCGAGCAGCGCGCGGGCGACGGCGTCGGAGTCGGATGCCCGCAGGCTGAGTCGATCCGCATCCAGCCGCACGTCGACGACTCCGGACATCGCCCGCAGCGAGGCGACGAGATCCGCCGACCCACCGGCCGCGACGGATGCGGAGATCGTGCGTTCCCCCAGACCGGCGCGCAGCCGCGCCGTCGGGGCATCGGCCACGATCGTGCCGCGATGCATCACCACCGTGCGGTGGGCGAACTGCTCCGCCTCTTCGAGATAGTGGGTCGCGAAGATGATCGTGCGGCCGGCATCCGCATCCGCTCGCATGACGTCCCAGAAGTGGCGTCGTGCCGTGACGTCCATTCCCGCCGTCGGCTCGTCCAGCACGAGGATGTCGGGATCGGAGACCATCGCGAGTGCGAACTTCACACGCTGCTGCTCACCACCGGAGCACTTCGACACACGGCGCCGGGCGAGGTGCACGAGATCGGCCCTCGCCATGACCGAGGCGACCCGGGCCAGGGCCGCGGCACCATACAGAGACGCGATGAGCCGGACGGTCTCCTGCACCGTCAGATCCGACAGGAGGCCGCCGGTCTGCAGCACGGCGGCGATCGATCCGCCCGCCGTCGCACGGTCGGGCGTCGAGCCCAGCACGCGCACCGTGCCCTCGCTCGGCTCGATGAGGCCGAGGAGCATGTCGAGCGTGGTCGTCTTGCCCGCGCCGTTCGGTCCGAGCAGGGCGACGACCTCGCCACGACGCACGGTCAGGTCGACGCCGTCGACCGCCTGGACGCGCCGCTCGCCGCCACCGAAATGACGGCGGACCCCGGTGAGTTCGATGACGATGGAGCTGTCTGCCGACAGGTCGGCGGTCGGCCGCTCGGCGACCTGCGTCGCCGAGCCGTGCGCTGGTGTCGTGTTCATACCTCCAGCGTGGTCGCCCGGCGGCCACGGCGCCGGACGGCGATGTCACGTTCTCGGCATGACACCTGTCATGCGATCGCTCGGTCCGCTCCTGTTCGCGAGAGGGACGGCTCAGCGGGCCGGCAGCAGCGCGCCCTCGAGGAACCCTTCCAGAGCTGCCGCTGCCGATAGCGGTAGCACAGCGGCGACATACTGATCCGGGCGTACGACGACGACGACGCCGTCGCGCGACAGCTCCCGCTCGGCGAAGATGTCGGCGCTGGTCCATACGGTCGGGCCGGCCGCGTAGACCTTCTCCCAGTCGGTCAGGCCCAGCGGCCCGGTCTTCGGCAGGAACAACTCCGGTGCCGAGGTGATCTCGAACTCGTCGTACCGCTGCTGATAGACCGCCTTCACATCGAAGACGGCATCCGGGTCGGCATCCGCAGGAGTGAACCGGGCGAGCACGGGCGCGACGGCCTCGGCCCACGACCGGAGCGCGTCGCCCGACGCGTCGGCGAATGCGTAGATCCGCCAGCGGCCGTCCGCCTTCGCGTGGTGCCCGAGATGCACGGCGTTGCCGTCGCACACCCGGGTGACCTCGACCGACTTGAAGCGCTTGCCGAGCGGGAAGCCGGCGGCGAGCCCCTGGTGCTCGTCATCCGCCACGATCTCCGACCTGCCGTACTGCGTCATGAACCCCGACGGGAACTCCGCTGTGGCGAGGTAGTAGGTCGCGAGGTCCTGCGGGTCGGAGATCTCCCCTGGCTTGCGCGCCATCAGCGCCGACCATTCCTTGTCGAAGTCGATGAGCTGCTGCGCCACCGGCTTGCGCTCGGCGGAGTACGTCGCGAGCAGCGACTCCGGACTGCGTCCGGTGAGCACCGATCCCAGCTTCCAGCCGAGGTTGAAGCCGTCCTGCATCGAGACGTTCATGCCCTGTCCGGCCTTGGCGCTGTGCGTGTGGCATGCGTCGCCGGTGAGGAACACGTGCGGGGTGCGCCCTGAGCCGTCGATCACATCGTCGAAGCCGTCGGTGACCCGATGCCCGACCTCGTAGACGCTGTGCCAGGCGACCTGCTTCACATCGAGGGTGTATGGATGCAGGATCGCATTGGCCCTGCGGATGATCTCGCCGATCGGCGTCTGCCGCACCCGATGGTTGTCATCGCCGGCGACCTCGCCGAGGTCGATGTACATGCGGGAGAGATAGCCGCCCTCGCGCGGGATGTGCAGGATGTTGCCCGCCTCGGAATTGATCGCGCACTTGGTGCGCCAGTCCGGGAAGTCGGTGTTGACGACCACATCCATGACTCCCCAGGCATGCGCCGAGAAGGCGCCGACGTGCGTGCGTCCGATCGCGTCGCGGACACCGCTGCGCGCGCCGTCGCAGCCGACGACGTACTTCGCCCGCACGGTCCGCTCCTCGCCGGCGCGCTCGCCGGCCACATGCCGCAGGCGCACCTCGACCGGGTACTCGCCGACCTCGTGCACCACGAGACCGGCGAACTCCACGCCGTAGTCGGGGACGATCCGGCCCGGTCCGTGCGCCGCCGCCTCGGCGAAGTAGTCGAGCACGCGCGCCTGGTTCACGATCAGATGCGGGAACTCGCTGATCTTCAGCGCGTAGTCCTCGGTCCGCGAGGTGCGGATGATGTTCTGCGTGTTCGCGGGATCCGGTGCCCAGAAGTTCATCCAGCCGATGTTGTACGCCTCGGCGACGATCCGCTCCGCGAATCCGAACGCCTGGAAGGTCTCGACGCTGCGGGGCTGGATGCCGTCGGCCTGGCCGAGGACGAGTCGTCCGTCGCGCTTCTCGATGATGCGGGTGCTGACATCCGGGTACTGCGACATCTGCGCGGCGAGGAGCATGCCGGCGGGGCCGGAGCCCACGATGAGCACGTCGAGCTCGTCGGGGAGGTCGGATGGGCGATCGAGGCCGATGCCCGCGGCATCCTGCACGCGCGGGTCCCCGGAGACATAGCCGTGGTGGTGGAACTGCATCGTCGTCGATTCCTTCCGACTGCTTCGTCAGTCTTGCTTCCCCGAACCGCTTGTTCTATATTCGAACATGCCGTTCTACTATTGAACACATCGTATGCGCACACCCCTCTGAGCACAAGAGAGCGAAGCAATGACTGAGCCCGGATCACCCGCCTCGCAGACCCTGAGTCGCGGCATCCGGATCCTCGAGATCCTCGCCGACGCGCGCGGCCCGCTGGCCATCGACGAGATCTCGACGCGTCTCGGGGTGCATCGTTCGATCGCCTACCGCCTGCTGCGGACCCTCGAGGATCATCGACTCGTCGGCCGCGACGCGGCCGGCGCCGTCAGCCTGGGTGCACGGATGGCCGCACTCGCCGCGGGCGTCGCACACGACCTCCAGGCCGAGGCGCTGCCCGAACTCACCGCGGTCGCCAACGACCTCGGCATGACCTGCTTCCTCGCCGTGCTCGACGGCGAGGAGTGCATCACGCTCGCGAGCGTCGAGCCCCGGCACGCCGTCGCCAGCGTCGCGCAGCGCCCCGGCGCCCGGCATCCGGTCACCGCCGGCGCGCCCGGCAAGGCGATCCTCACGCAGATCCCGTCGTCGGACTGGAACGCGGATGTCGACGCGCGTCTGCGGGCAGAGGTCGAGACGACGAGCCGACGCGGCTACGCGACAAGTCACGACGAGGTGATCCCGACCGTGCAGTCCGTCGCCGTGCCGCTCGTGCTCCGCGGGCACCGACCGGCCGCGATCGCCGTCGTCCACGTCGCCACCTCTCTCGACGACGCGGACATCGCCGCCCGCCTGCAGCGTTCGGCATCCGTCATCCGCGAGGCACTCGACGGCTGAGCGGCCGCATCGGAGCCAGGGGGATGGATTCCGACGGTTCCGCAGCCCGCGGACCGGCGGAATCCATCCCCCGCCAGGCTCAGGCCCGCGACATCCCGTAGATCGGGCTGACGGCCTGCTCCGCTTCATGGTCGGGGCCGAGCGGGATGCCGGAGCGGTCGCGCAGCAGCAGCGTCGCGATGAGGCCGAGCACGGTCATCCCGGCGAGGTACCAGGTCACCGCGTCGGTCGAGCCCGTCGCCGCGACGATGGCCGTGGCGATCGTCGGAGCGAACGCACCGCCGGCGATCGCACCGATCGCGTACGAGATCGAGACACCGGAGAACCGGATGGATGCCGGGAACAGCTCGGCGTAGAGCGCCGCCTGCGGCCCGTAGGTGAATCCGAGGCCGATGGTGAGGATCGCGAGACCCGCGAACAGGGGCAGGATCTCGCCGGTGTTCACCAGCGGGAACAGGGCGAACACGCCGCCGAGCTGAAGGACCCAGCCGATGATGTACGTCGTACGGCGTCCGATCCGATCCGAGATCCATCCGGCGAAGAGGGTCGAGATCAGCCACGTGACGGCCGATCCGGCGACCGCCCACAGCACCGGCCCGCGCTCGAGCCCGATCGAGCCCTCGGGGTTGGTGGCGTAGCCCTGGATGTAGCCGCCGGTCGTCATGTAGCCGACGGCGTTGTTGCCTGCGAACACGAGCGCGGCGATGACCACGAGGAGCGCGTGCTTGGCGAAGAGCTGCACGATCGGCATCCGCGCCTTCTCCTTGCGCTCGGCGAGCTCCGCGAACACCGGGCTCTCCTCGACCTTGCGCCGCACGTAGTAGCCGACGAGGATCAGCACGACGCTGAGCAGGAACGGGATGCGCCAGCCCCAGGCGAGGAACTGGTCCCCCGGCGCGATGACCGTCATCAGGGCCATGACGCCCGAGGCGAGCAGCAGGCCGAGCGGCACGCCGATCTGCGGGGAGGCGCCGAAGACGCCGCGCTTCGCCTTCGGCGCGTGCTCGACGGCCATCAGCACCGCGCCGCCCCACTCGCCGCCCGCCGAGATCCCCTGCAGAATGCGCAGGAGCACCAGCAGGATGGGCGCCATCATTCCGATCGCCTCGTAGGTCGGCAGCATGCCGATCAGCGCGGTCGCCGCGCCCATGAGGATCAGCGTCCACATCAGCACGGTCTTGCGTCCGAGCTTGTCGCCGAAGTGACCGGCGAGGAATGCCCCGAGCGGTCGGAACAGGAAGCTGACGCCGACGGTGGCGAAGCCGATCAAAGCGCTGTTCTGCCCGAGCGGGGCGAAGAAGAGCTGCCCGAACACGAGCCCGACGGCTGTGGCGTAGATGAAGAAGTCGTACCACTCCACAGTGGTGCCGACGACGGTGGCGAAGACGACGCGGCGACGATCGGCCGCGGTCGCGATGGTGCCGGTGGGAGTGAACCCACCCTGTGACTGCCCGCTCATGGGGTGTCTCCTTATGGTTGTGACGGCGTTGTCACGGCATGCGCATTCGGCGCTTGCCGAGGGATGACACGATGATATATGATTTCAAATACGACGCACAAGGCGTCCCAGACGAGCGCGAGGAGGCGCCAGTGACGGTTCCCGGTGAACGCCCCGGCAAGATCATCGCCATCCATCTGAGCTACGCCTCCCGCGCCGACCAGCGCGGCCGGCGCCCGGCCGCCCCCTCCTACTTCTTCAAGCCGGCAAGTTCCATCGGCATCACCGGCGGCACCGTCGAGCGGCCCGCCGGCACCGAGCTCCTCGCCTTCGAGGGCGAGATCGCCCTCGTCATCGGCACCGCCGCGCGCCACGTCTCCCAGGCCGACGCCTGGGATCACGTCGGGTGGGTCACGGCATCCAACGACCTCGGCCTCTACGACCTCCGTGCGAACGACAAAGGTTCGAACGTCCGCTCCAAGGGCGGTGACGGGTTCACCCCGCTCGGCCCTGAGTTGATCGACGCCCGCTCCGTCGCTCCGGATGCCCTGCGCGTGCGCGCCTGGGTGAACGGCGAGCTCCGCCAGGACGACACCACCGCCGGACTGATCTTCCCCTTGACGCAGCTGGTCGCCGACCTCTCCCAGCACTTCACACTGGAGCCGGGCGACGTCATCCTCACGGGAACCCCGGCCGGGTCGTCCGTCATCGTGCCCGGCGACGTCGTGGAGGTGGAGGTGGATGCACCGGATGCGCCGGGTGCGCCGACCTCAGGACGCCTCGTCACGACCGTCGTCCAGGGCGAGGTGCCCTTCGACCCGGAACTCGGTTCGCTCCCCGCCGTCGACGACCTGCAGCGCACCGAAGCCTGGGGGTCCCGTGAGGAGGCCGGGCTCGCCCCGCTCTCCGAGGAATCGGTCCTCTCCCCCGAACTCCGCGCGAAGCTGATGGAAGCGCCGACCGCCGGCCTCTCCGCCCAGCTGCGCAAGCGCGGTCACCACTCCTGCTTCATCGATGGCGTCGCGGCGAACATCCCCGGCAGCAAGATCGTCGGCACCGCCAAAACCCTCCGGTTCGTGCCGTTCCGCGAAGACCTGTTCAAGACCCACGGCGGCGGCTACAACGCCCAGAAGCGCGCGTTCGATGCCGTGAACGAGGGCGAGATCATCGTGATCGAGGCCCGCGGCGACGCCAGCACCGGCACGCTCGGCGACATCCTCGCGCTGCGCGCCATGGCGCGGGGAGCCGCCGGCGTCGTCACCGACGGCGGCGTGCGCGACTTCGACGCCGTCGCGGAGATCGGGCTGCCTGTCTTCTCGAAGGGCGCGCATCCCTCCGTCCTCGGACGCAAGCATGTGCCCTGGGACTTCGACGTCACCATCGCCTGCGGCGGCGCCAGCGTGCAGCCCGGCGACATCATCGTCGGCGACGGCGACGGCGTGATCGTCATCCCGCCCTCTCTCGCCGAGCAGGTCGTCGACGACACGCTCGCGCAGGAGGTCGAGGACGCCTGGATCGCCGAGCAGGTCGCCGCAGGCAACCCGGTCGACGGCCTGTTCCCGATGAACGCCGAGTGGCGCGCACGCTACGAAGCCGAGATGGGTTCGCGATGACCGACCTCGCCACTCTCAGCAAGTCCGAGCAGGCGTACGCCTGGATCCGCTCGCGCATCTCCGGGCACACGTTCGGGCCTGGATACCGGCTGGTCCTGGGACCGATCGCCGATGAGCTCGGCATGAGCGTCGTGCCCGTGCGCGAGGCCATCCGCCGGCTCGAGGCCGAAGGGCTCGTGACGTTCGAGCGCAACGTCGGCGCGCGGGTCACACTCGTGGACGAGACCGAGTACGCGCACACGATGGAGACGCTCGGCGTCGTCGAAGGCGTGGCCACCGCGCTCTCGGCCCCGTTCCTCGACGAAGCGGCGCTCGACGCCGCCCAGGCCGTCAACGACCGGATGGCGCGGCTGCTCGAGCACTTCGACGCGCACCTGTTCACCGAGCTGAACAGGCAGTTCCACTCCCTGCTCTTCGAGCCGTGCCCGAACCCGCACCTGCTCGACCTCGTGCACCGCGGCTGGTCCCGGCTCTCCGGCATCCGCGACTCCACCTTCGCCTCGGTTCCGGGCCGTGCCACGCACTCGGTCGCGGAGCACACGCAGATCCTCGACCTCATCCGATCCGGCGCCGACCCCCTCGAGATCGAACTCGCCGCCCGCAACCACCGCTGGCGCACCAAGGACGCATTCCTCGACGCACTGCACTCCCGTTCCCGTCATTCCTCCGGAGGAGACTCATGACCGCTTCACGCATCCCCACTGACCTGCCCGACCACATCCAGCACTACATCGACGGTTCCTTCGTCGATTCGGTCGACGGTGACACGTTCGACGTGCTCGATCCGGTGACCAACAAGACGTACACGACGGCAGCGGCCGGCAAGAAGGCCGACATCGAGCTCGCCGTCGCCGCGGCGAAGCGCGCGTTCGAGGAGGGCCCTTGGCCTCGGATGCTGCCGCGCGAGCGCTCGCGGGTGCTGCACCGCATCGCCGACATCGTCGAATCGCGCGATGCCCGCCTCGCCGAGCTCGAGTCCTACGACTCGGGCCTGCCGATCACGCAGGCGCTCGGCCAGGCGCGTCGCGCCGCCGAGAACTTCCGCTTCTTCGCCGACCTGATCGTCGCGCAGGCCGACGACGCGTTCAAGGTTCCCGGCAAGCAGATGAACTACGTCAACCGCAAGCCGATCGGCGTCGCCGGGCTCATCACGCCGTGGAACACGCCGTTCATGCTCGAATCCTGGAAGCTCGGGCCTGCACTCGCGACCGGCAACACCGTCGTACTCAAGCCCGCCGAGTTCACGCCGCTGTCGGCATCCCTCTGGGCCGGCATCTTCGAGGAGGCGGGCCTCCCCCGCGGCGTCTTCAACCTCGTCAACGGCCTCGGCGAAGACGCCGGCGACGCGCTCGTGAAGCACCCGGACGTGCCCCTCATCTCCTTCACCGGCGAGAGCCGCACCGGACAGATCATCTTCGGCAACGCGGCCCCCTTCCTCAAGGGCCTGTCGATGGAGCTGGGCGGCAAGTCGCCCGCCGTCGTCTTCGCCGATGCCGACATCGAGGCCGCGGTGGATGCGACGATCTTCGGCGTCTTCTCCCTCAACGGCGAGCGCTGCACGGCCGGTGCCCGCATCCTCGTGGAGCGGTCGGTCTACGACGACTTCGTCGAGCGCTACGCGGCGCAGGCGAAGCGCGTGAAGGTCGGCTACCCGAACGACCCGGCCACCGAGGTCGGCGCCCTGGTGCACCCGGAGCACTACGAGAAGGTCATGAGCTACGTCGAGATCGGCAAGACGGAAGGGCGCCTCGTCGCCGGCGGCGGCCGCCCCAACGAGTTCCCCGAGGGCAACTTCGTGCAGCCGACGGTGTTCGCCGACGTCTCCCCCGACGCCCGGATCTTCCAGGAGGAGATCTTCGGCCCGGTCGTCGCGATCACGCCGTTCGACTCCGACGAGGAGGCGCTCGCGCTCGCGAACAACACGCGCTACGGCCTCGCCGCCTACATCTGGACGAACGACCTCAAGCGCGCGCACAACTTCGCCGGCGCCGTCGAGGCCGGCATGGTGTGGCTGAACAGCAACAATGTGCGGGACCTCCGCACCCCGTTCGGCGGCGTGAAGGCGTCCGGTCTCGGCCACGAGGGCGGCTACCGCTCGATCGACTTCTACACCGATCAGCAGAGCGTGCACATCACGCTCGCGGCCCACTCGCACAACCCCACCTTCGGCAAGAACTGACCTCATACCACCCCTCCCGTCGCGAAAAAGCCCGGAATGACAGCCGGAAAGCGGGCTATTTCGCGACGGGAGCTCACGCAAGGATGCTGACATGACCGACAAGACTGCGAAGACGCTGACCTCCTCGGGCTACTACGTGTCGCAGGAGGCCCCCATCCGGGCCGACAACCCCGTCGCGACGCCTGCCGCCACACCCCCCGATGTCCTGCGCTGCGCGTACATGGAGCTCGTCGTCACCGACCTGGCGGCCTCACGCGTCTTCTACGTCGACGTCCTCGGCCTGTACGTGACCGAAGAGGACGACGAGGCGATCTACCTGCGCTCCACCGAGGAGTTCATCCACCACAACCTGGTTCTGCGCAAGGGGCCGATCGCCGCCGTCGCCGCGTTCTCGTACCGCGTGCGCACCGCCTCGGACCTCGACCACGCCGTCGCGTTCTACACCGAGCTCGGCTGCGACGTCCGGCGCAACGAGACCGGCTTCGTCAAGGGCATCGGCGACTCGGTGCGCGTCGTCGACCCGCTCGGCTTCCCCTACGAGTTCTTCCACCAGACCGACCACGTCGAGCGGATGTCGTGGCGCTACGACCTGCACACCCCCGGCGAACTGGTGCGGCTCGACCACTTCAACCAGGTCACCCCCGACGTCCCGCGCGCGGTGAAGTTCATGCAGGACCTCGGCTTCCGCGTCACCGAGGACATCCAGGACGACGAGGGCACCGTGTATGCGGCATGGATGCGGCGCAAGCCCACCGTGCACGACACCGCCATGACCGGCGGCGACGGACCGCGGATGCACCACGTGTGCTTCGCCACGCATGAGAAGCACAACATCCTCGCGATCTGCGACAAGCTCGGCGCACTCCGCCGCTCCGACGCGATCGAACGCGGCCCCGGCCGGCACGGCGTGAGCAACGCGTTCTACCTGTACCTGCGCGACCCCGACGGTCACCGCGTCGAGGTCTACACCCAGGATTACTACACCGGCGACCCCGACAATCCGGTCATCACCTGGGACGTGCACGACAACCAGCGCCGCGACTGGTGGGGCAACCCCGTCGTGCCGTCGTGGTACACCGAGGCATCCCTCGTGCTCGACCTCGACGGCAACCCGCAGCCCGTCGTCGCCCGCACCGATTCGAGCGAGATGGCCGTGACCATCGGAGCCGACGGCTTCTCGTACACGCGGCCCGACGAGGGCGAGGCGTCGATGCCCGAGTACAAGCAGGGCGAGTACAAACTGGGCCACCAGCTGTGACGCTTCCCACCGAGACCATCGCTCAGATCGCGGCCGAGCTGGCCGAGGCCGACCGCGCGCACAGTGTGATCCCGCGCATCACTGCACGCTTCCCGGATGCGACCGTCGAGGACTCGTACGCGATCCAGGGCGTCTGGCGCGATTCGCAGATCGCGGCCGGCCGCCGGCTCGTCGGTCGCAAGATCGGTCTCACCTCGAAGGCGATGCAGCAGGCGACCGGCATCTCGGAGCCGGATTACGGCGTGATGTTCGACGACACCGTGTACGAGTCGGGCGCCGAGATCCCGGTGGACCACTTCTCGAACGTGCGTATCGAGGTGGAGCTGGCGTTCGTGCTGAAGCATCCGCTCGCAGGTCCCGACTGCACACTCGACGACGCGCTCGCCGCGATCGACTACGCCGTCCCCGCTCTCGAGGTGCTGAACTCGCACATCGAGCTCGAGGGCCGAACGATCGTCGACACGATCAGCGACAACGCGGCGTACGGCGCCATGGTGCTCGGGGTCGTGCACAAGCGCCCCGATGAGATCGACCTTCGCTGGGTGCCCGGCGTGCTCTCCCGCAACGGCGAGATCGAGGAGACCGGGGTCGCCGCCGGCGTGCTCGGCCACCCGGCCACCGGCGTCGCCTGGCTGGCGAACAAATTCCACCAGCACGGCGCGCGTCTGGAGGCCGGGGAGATCATCCTGGCAGGATCGTTCACGCGCCCGATGTGGGTGTCGCGCGGCGATGAAGTGCTGTGCGATTACGGACCGATGGGAACAATCCGATGCCGCTTCGTCTAGCCCCGTCGTTCCGCGAGCAGCTCGCGGGCTCCGGCCACCCCTTCGTCGGCATGTGGGTGTGCTCCGGCAGCCCGCTCCTGGCGGAGGTCGCTGCGGGATCCGGACTGGACTGGCTGCTGATCGACATGGAGCACTCGGCGAACACGCTCGAGAGCGTGCAGCTGCAGTTGCAGGCCGTCGCCGCGTATCCGATCGTCCCGCTCGTCCGGGTGCCGTCCAATGACGCCGTCGCGATCAAGCAGATCCTCGACCTCGGCGCGCAGAACCTCATCGTTCCGATGGTCTCGTCCGCCGACGAGGCGGGCACGGCGGTCGCCGCGACCCGCTACCCCCCGGAAGGCGTGCGGGGCGTGGGCAGTGCACTCGCGCGCAGCGCGCGCTGGAACCGCGTCGACGGCTATCTGCAGGACGCCGCGCAGTACACCTCGCTCACCGTGCAGATCGAGACGGCCGCCGGAGTGGATGCTGCCGCGGAGATCGCCGCGGTCCACGGCGTCGATGCGGTCTTCGTCGGCCCGTCCGACCTCGCAGCGTCGATGGGACTCCTGGGCAAGCAGACCCATCCCGACGTCATCGCCGCCGTCGAGCGGGTCTTCGCCGCGGTCAAGGCTGCCGGCAAGCCGGTCGGCGTGAACGCCTTCGACCCGGCCGCAGCCGACGCCTATCTCGAGGCCGGAGCGGACTTCGTGGCCGTCGGCGCCGATGTGGCGCTGCTCGCCCGGGCATCCGAGGCACTGGCGACCCGGTTCATTCCGGCATCCGACGGGGCAGACCGCGGCAGCTACTGACGTTCGCCACTTTCGAAGAGCGCAAACGGCTGCATCCGGGCCCCATATCGAGCCGTTTGCGCTCTTCGAACGCCGCGCGGCGCCATGACAGGATGGCAGAGTGATGCTCAGAAACGAGGCGCCGACGCCTGCGAGGCGCCTGGGCGCGATGCAGGACCGCAACTTCCGCTGGTTCTTCCTCGCCAGGGCGATCACGCTCATCACCGGCTCGATGTCGTCGATCGCTCTGGCATTCGCCGTACTCGATATCGACAACGACGCACGTTCGCTCTCCCTCGTGCTCGCCGCCTTCACGATCAGCAACATCGTCTTCGTGCTCTTCGGCGGAGTCATCGCCGACCGGCTGCCGCGGGCGCTGATCATCCAGTCCTGCTATGTCGTCGACATCCTCTCCATCGGGGCGATCGCGGCTCTGCTGTTCACCGGAACGGCGACGGTTCCGTCGATCGCGATCCTCGCCGCGGTCAACGGAGCATCCACGGCCTTCGTGCTGCCCGCGATGCAGGGACTCATCCCGCAACTGACCACGCCCGAGCACCTCCAGCAGGCGAACGCGATGCTGTCGTTCGTCCGCTCGATGGTGACCATCGGCGGGCCGATCATCGCCGGGGTGCTCGTCGCCACGGCCGGTCCCGCCTGGGCGATGGTCGTGCAGGCCGCCGGATGGGTGATCGCGATCCCGATCCTCGCCCTCGTGAAGCTGCCCCCTCCCGCGCACGGCGGCGGAACGACCATGTTCCACGACCTGCGCATCGGCTGGCAGGAGTTCTGGAGCCGATCGTGGCTGTGGGTCATCGTGCTCGCCTTCATGGTGATGAACGCGATCCATGTCGGCGCCTGGGGCGTCGCCGGCCCGTACATCGCGAAGAACAACGATCTGCTGGGCATCAGCGGCTGGGGCTGGGTGGTCAGCGCCGAGGGCGTCGGCGTGCTCCTGATGACGCTGATCCTGATGTGGTTCCCGCTGAAGAAGCCGCTGCGCTACGGCATGATCGGCATGGCTGCCTTCGCCATCCCGCTCACGGTTCTCGGCGTGCATCCGGCGGTCGTGCTGCTCGCGATCGCGGCGTTCATCGCCGGAGCGGGCGCAGAGGTGTTCAGCACCGGCTGGAACCTCGCGATGATGGAGAACATCCCGGGCGAGAAGCTCTCCCGGGTCTCCAGCTACGACATGCTGGGCAGCTTCGTCGTGATGCCGATCGGCACGCTCATCTACGGCTGGCTGATCACGCATGCGGATGCCGCAACTGTGCTGATCACATCGGGCATCGTGTACGCCGCGGTGGCACTGGCCACGCTGGTCGTGCCGAGCGTGTGGCGGATGGGGCGCCCGACGGATGCGGCGCCGGAGACCGCCGCCCGCTGACGCGAGGCGAGATGCTGGCGCATTCATAGCGACGCGCGCCAGACTGGGGGCATGACCTTCGCCGCACTCCAGCCGCTCGCCGACCGGGCGATCCTGTTCACCTCGCTCCGCCAGGACGCGCTCTCCGCCGCCGCCGATGCGCTCGGCGAGCACCGCTGGGATGCAGACATGCAGGCCGGCACGCTCACGTTCACCGCGAACGCCGACCCGAGCCGCCAGCTCGTCACGCGCGCGCACCTCATCGCCACGATCGCTCCCGGCCCGCGCTCGCTGCTCTGGGCGTGGGCGCACCCGCGTGGCGACGCCGGAGGTCTCGCCGCGCAGCTGCAGGCGTACGGCGCCCAGCACGGCGTCGCAGAACTCACCTCGCCCGAGCTCGCCTTCCCCGCTGATGTCGATGCCGACGTCGACGGCTGGATCTCCCGGGCCGCCCACACCGTCGGCGGCGTCGCCGTTGAGCTGACCGGCCGGTCGCCGTACTACTCCGCTCCGGTCGGCGGGGGCACCCGGGCCGTCTTCCTCCTCGATGCCCCGCTGCCGCCGCTCACCGTCGCCGATGCGATGATCGCGCTCCCCCGCATCCTGTCCGGCCTCGCTCTGGCCGATGCACGGACCGCCGTCTGGGATCTCGCGCGCCTCGCGAGCTGGACGCTCACCTGGACCGACGAGTCGTTCAGCGGCGCGACCGTCACCGATGCCACCGGATCCGCGACGTTCCGCTTCGACGAGCACGCACGCATCGCCGGCATCGAGAGCACGGTCGGCCCTCAGGCGCCGTGAACACGCCCGTCCAGATCAAGGAAGTCGCATGAAGAACGCCATCGTCCGCTTCGCCTCGCTCTACGTCTTCAATGTCGCGGTGCTGCTGCTCATCGGGCTGCTGATGACGAACGTCCGCGTCGGATGGGACGCGCTCTGGGCCTCGGTGATCCTCACCCTGGCCGCACTCTTCGTGAAGCCGGCGCTGGCAGCGGTGTTCCGCCGGTCCGCCGCGAAGTCGTCCGCCAGCCGCACGCGCGTCGGCGAGAAGGTCGTGCAGTACGGGCTCGTCTACGTGGTCGAGCTGATCATCTGGGTGCTGACGGTGTGGCTGAGCGGCGTCAGCGTCGCCGGATTCTTCTGGGGCTACGTACTGCCGCCGCTCGGCCTGCTGCTCGGCTGGGTGATCTACGACCAGGTCGACGACCGGCTGCATGCGAAGGCGTCGGAGGTCTACGACACGGTCCAGTCGCGGGTGCAGGGATCCCGGAGCGGCTCCGCCACGCCTGCTCCGGAATCGCCGCAGACCGCTGCGGGGCGCGCCGAGCTGAACGACGGTCTCACCCCGGAACAGCGGCGGATGCTGGACGAGCTCTAGTCGCGACCGGAGGCCACGAGCCGCTCGGCGGCCTCGACCACGTTCGTCATGAGCAGCGCGACCGTCATCGGGCCGACCCCGCCGGGGTTCGGCGAGATCCACCCAGCCACCGACGCGACGTCGGGATGCACATCGCCGAAGACCAGGCTCTTGCCCGTCTCGTCATCCGCTTCCCGCGTCACGCCGACATCGAGCACGGCCGCGCCGGGCTTCACGTCTTCGGCGCGGATGAGGTGCTTGACGCCGGCCGCCGCGACGATGACGTCGGCTTCACGCAGGTAGCGAGGCATGTCGACGGTACCGGTGTGCGTGAGCGTGACCGTGGCGTTGATGTCGCGGCGGGTCAGCAGCAGGCCGATCGACCGCCCGATGGTGACGCCGCGTCCGACGACGACGACGTGCTTGCCCTTGAGGTCGTAGTCGTTGCGCAGGAGCAGTTCGATGACGCCGCGCGGGGTGCACGGCAGCGGCGTGTGGATCGGCGCGTTGACGTTGAGCACGAGCCGGCCGAGGTTGGTCGGATGCAGGCCGTCGGCGTCCTTCGCCGGATCGATCCGCTCGAGGATGGCGTCGGTGTCGATGTGCTTCGGCAGCGGAAGCTGCACGATGTAGCCGTGGCAGTCGGGGTCGGCGTTGAGCTCGTCGATGAGCGCCTCGACGTCAGCCTGCGTGGCATCCGCCGGCAGCTCGCACTGGATCGAGTTCATCCCGATCGCCTCGGATTGCCGGTGCTTCATGCCGACGTAGAGCTGCGACGCCGGATCGGCGCCGACGAGCACCGTGGCGATACCGGGGATGATGCCAAGCGCACGCAGTGCTGCCACGCGCTCGGTGAGCTCGGCCTTGATGGACGCGGCTGCGGCCTTGCCATCGAGGATCTTCGCGGTCATGTCGTTTCTCTTCCTACTGGTCCCCACGCGCCGAGTGCACGACTTGGCACCGAGTGCACGGCTTCTTCACGTCGAGAAGCCGTGCACTCGCCGCGATCCCGTGCACTCGACGCGGCGGGATCGCGGATGCTGCTTACTGCTGCAGGTCGGGGTACAGCGGGAACGCCGCGGCGAGCGCGTCGACACGGGCGCGGAGCGCCTCGACGTCTGCGCC
The DNA here is from genome assembly GCF_002872075.1 of Microbacterium aurantiacum. Classification (GTDB taxonomy): domain Bacteria; phylum Actinomycetota; class Actinomycetes; order Actinomycetales; family Microbacteriaceae; genus Microbacterium; species Microbacterium aurantiacum_A. Next base: position 280,717 of record NZ_PGGU01000006.1, read on the forward strand.
CGGCAGAAGCGCCAGGGCGATGACGTCGGCGACCTCTGTGAACTCGGCGTCGCCGAAGCCACGCGTGGCGAGCGCCGGGGTGCCGATGCGCAGGCCCGAGGTCACCATCGGCGGACGCGGGTCGTTCGGGACGGCATTGCGGTTCACGGTGATGTGGATCTCGTGCAGGAGGTCCTCGGCCTGCTTGCCGTCGATCTCGGCGTCACGCAGGTCGACGAGCACCAGGTGCACGTCGGTGCCGCCGGAGCGCACGCCGATTCCGGCGTCCTTCACATCCTGCTGCGACAGGCGCTCGGCGATGAGCGAGGCGCCGCGCAGTACGCGCTCCTGACGCTCCTTGAACTCCGGGGTGCCGGCGAGCTTGAACGCGGTCGCCTTGGCCGCGATCACGTGCATGAGCGGGCCGCCCTGCTGGCCCGGGAACACGGCCGTGTTGATCTTCTTCGCGAGGTCGGCGTCGTTCGTGAGGATGAAGCCCGAACGCGGGCCGCCGATCGTCTTGTGCACCGTCGAGGAGACGACGTGCGCGTGCGGCACCGGGTTCGGGTGCAGACCCGCGGCGACCAGGCCGGCGAAGTGCGCCATGTCGACCCAGAGGAGCGCGCCGACCTCGTCCGCGATCTCGCGGAAGGCGGCGAAGTCGAGCGTGCGCGGGTAGGCCGACCAGCCGGCGATGATGACCTTCGGCTTGTGCTCGACGGCGAGGCGACGAACCTCGTCCATGTCGATCGTCGAGGTCTCGGGGTCCACTCCGTAGGCGACGATGTTGTAGAGACGGCCGGAGAAGTTGATCTTCATGCCGTGGGTGAGGTGGCCGCCCTGGTCGAGGGAGAGGCCGAGCAGGGTGTCACCGGGGCGCGCGATCGCGTGCAGCACGGCGGCGTTCGCGGTGGCGCCGGAGTGCGGCTGCACGTTCGCGAACTCCGAGCCGAAGAGCTCCTTGGCGCGGGCGATCGCCAACTCCTCGGCGACGTCGACCTCTTCGCAGCCGCCGTAGTAGCGGCGGCCGGGGTAGCCCTCGGCGTACTTGTTGGTGAGCACCGAGCCCTGCGCCTGCAGGACGGACACGGGAACGAAGTTCTCGGATGCGATCATCTCGAGGAACGTCTGCTGACGCTTGAGTTCGCGGTCCAAGACCTGGGCGATCTCCGGATCGACCTCGGAAAGGGGGGCGTTGAAGTAACGATCGGTCATGACGTGCTCCTCTGACAACGGATTCGAAAGGGTGGTCCTCATCGGCCCAGGCGCGCGGTCGAATTCCGTGGTCAGCCGCTCCCCGGTGGTAGTCCACCCAGACGCCAGTCGCGACGGTTACGAGCATAGCGGATTCCTCCAGCGCGTCTGGCCCGGCGCAGGGTAGGTTTTGTTCATGGTCCTTACCCATTCCCTTCCGCTCGTCCCCGTGCCCGCATCCGCCGCCGCCGGAGACGGACGGATGCCGCTCACCGACGCAGCGCGAGTGCACGGCGACTCCCCCGCCGCGGCTCAATTGATCGATGCCATCGAGCGCCGCACCGGCATACGCCCCTTCCCCGGCGATGGCACCACGAAACCAGGCGACATCACGTTGCGGATCGACCCGACCGCCGCAAAAAGTGAGGGCTACACCCTCCACGTCGGCGACCGCGCCGAGATCGTCGGCGCCGACGAGGCCGGTCTCTTCTACGGCGTCCAGACTCTCCTGCAGCTGCTTCGTGAAGAGGACCAAGGCTGGAGCCTCCTCCAGGCCGACATCTCCGACGCTCCGCGATTCGGCTACCGCGGCGTGATGCTCGACGTCGCCCGGCACTTCTTCGGCGTCGACGACATCAAGAAGTACATCGACAGCACGAGCGCCCTGAAGTTCAACCACCTGCACCTGCACCTCAGCGATGACCAGGGGTGGCGCATCCAGATCGACTCCTGGCCCCTGCTGACCGAGCGCTCCTCGAGCACCTCGGCGAACGGCGACCCCGGCGGCTTCTACACGAAGGACGACTACCAGCAGATCGTGGAGTACGCGGCATCGCGCCACATGATCGTCGTCCCCGAGATCGACCTGCCCGGTCACACCCACGCGATCGGCGTCGCCTACCCCGAGCTCGTCGAGGCCCCGGTGATGAACGACGAACTGATCGCCGACTCCGAGCGCCTCGGGCAGCCGCTGCCCGTCGCGGGCGAGAGCTACCTCGGCTGGGGCGTCGGTCACTCCAGCGTGCGCATCCACGAGGAGCGCACCTACGACTTCGTGCGCGACGTCGTCCGCGAGCTCGCAGAGATGACTCCCGGCCCCTACATCCACGTCGGCGGCGACGAGTCGCACGGCACCTCCCAGCAGGACTTCGACCATTTCGTCGCACGCGCCACGGCGATCGTCGTCGAAGCGGGGAAGGTCCCGGTCGCGTGGCACGAGGTCGGCGCCGCTGCCGGCATCGCCGAGGGAACCGTCGGCCAGTACTGGGGCATGACCGTGCCCCAGGGATCCCACGCCGCCGAGGCGGCGCACTTCGTCGAGCGCGGTGGGGCGCTGATCCTGTCGCCGGCGAACGTCGCCTACCTCGACATGAAGTACAGCGCAGACTTCCCGTTCGGACTCGCGTGGGCCGGCCTCGTCGATGTCCGCACGGCGTACGAGTGGGAGCCCGCGTCGGTCCTCGACATCCGCGATGATGCGATCCTCGGCGTCGAGGCGCCCCTGTGGAGCGAGACGACCCGCACGATGGCAGAGGTCGAACAGCTCGTCTTCCCTCGCGTCGCGGCGCAGGCCGAGATCGCCTGGTCGCCGAAGGATGCTCCGGAACGCGCCTGGGAGTCCTTCCGCGTGCGCGTCGGCTCGCTCGCCCCGCTGTGGAAGGCTGAGGATATCGCGTACCACCCGGCCGCCGAGATCCCCTGGAGCGAGCGATGAGCGTCCATTCCACCGAGACCGGTTCGCTGGTCATCCACTCCGCCCGCGTCGTCGATCGCGGCGAGCTTGTCGAAGACGCCTGGGTGCGCTTCGAGGACGGCCGGATCGTGGCGCGCGGCACCGGTTCGGATTGGTCGACAGCCGACGAGGTCGTCGACGCGACCGAGGTCGCCGGAAGCGGCGCGCTGCTCACACCCGGCTTCGTCGACATCCACGGACACGGCGGCGTCGGCGCCGCATTCGACGACGGCGTGGACGCCATCCGCACCGCTCGTGCCCTGCATCGCGCGCACGGCACCACCCGCGCCGTGGTCTCCCTGGTCACCGCTTCACTCGACGACCTCGCCCGCAGCGTCAGCGAGATCGCCGACCTGATGACGACGGATGCCGACATCCTCGGCTCGCATCTGGAGGGTCCGTTCCTCGACCCCGGACACCAGGGCGCGCACGAGCCCACGCTGCTGCGCGCACCGGCACCGGCAGACGTCGCACGCCTGCTCGAGGCCGGTCGCGGCACCGTGCGGCAGGTGACCATCGCCCCCGAACTGCCCGGCGGGCTGGACGCGATCCGGCAGATCGTCGCGGCCGGCGCGGCGGCTGCCGTCGGTCACACCGACGCGGATGCCGAGATGGCTCAGGCGGCCTTCGACGCCGGCGCCTCGATCCTCACCCACGCGTTCAACGCTATGAACGGCATTCATCACCGCGCCCCCGGCCCCGTGCTCGCAGCGGCGGCCGACCACCGCGTGGTGCTCGAGGCGATCGCCGACAACGTGCACCTCGCCCCCCACGTCATCAAACTGGTCTTCGACGCGGCGCCGGATCGGGTCGCCCTCGTCACCGACGCGATGGCGGCGGCGGGCGGCGCCGACGGGCACTACGACCTCGGCGCCGTGAGCGTCACGGTCACCGACGGCATCGCCCGCACAGACGACACCGGTTCGATCGCAGGCTCCACCCTCACGCAGGACGTCGCGCTGCGACGCGCGGTGCAGGCGGGTGCCGGGCTGATCCCGGCGATCCGGGCGCTCACCGAGACCCCGGCGAGGGCGATCGGGCTCGACGATGAGATCGGCTCGCTGCGGAACGGCTTCGTGGCCGATGCCGTGCTGCTGGATGAGCAGCTGAACGTCGCACGGGTCTGGGCGGGCGGGCGCCTCTCGCGCGGGAAGGGCAAGGCTTGAGGCCGCCGTTCCCCAGACGGCGACCTCATTCCCCCCTTGCGTAGAGCGAGGGGCCCGGTGAGTTCCTCCCCCGAGGCTCCCGGACCGCCTCGACCGGCGGGATCGCTCCCGGCACGGCGCCACGGCTCCGCCCCCCGGTGGAGCCGTACTGGCTGTCTCTACCTGATGAGACGACGCGGTCCGCCGTTCATTACGCGACTTCGAGGATTTCTTTTCCCGAGATCGCGTTTCGAGGTGGACGACACCGAGTTCCAAACTGGGGTAGCCAGGCTGGGAGTTTCGGGAGAGAATGGAAAATACGCGTGATGCGGACAGCTTCTGCGCGTCTCTTCAAGTGAGAGGGCTCCTGCCCCTCACGACAGATGGATGATTGTGCCCTACGACAACACCTCCCCCGGCGGCGAAGCCACCGCCGACGCCGACCTGGTCCTGCGCACCCGCTCAGGAGACACGGAGGCCTTCGGCGAACTCTGGCGACGACACTATTCGGCCGGGATGTCGGTGGCACGCTCGTTCACGTCGTCCATCGACGCCGACGACCTGGTGCAGGAGGCGTACACGCGCATCTATCAGGCGATCATCAAAGGCGCGGGACCCAACGGCTCCTTCCGGGCGTACCTCTTCACCAGCATCCGCAACACCGCCGCGGCCTGGGGCCGTTCCCGGCGCGAGACCGCGATCGACGAGCTCGACTCGGTCGCCGACCCCGACAGCAGCGAGCAGGCGGCGGGCGAAGCGCTCGATCGCAGTCTGACCGCCCATGCCTTCCGCAGCCTGCCTTCACGCTGGCAGGAGGTGCTCTGGTACACCGAGATCGAGCAGATGAAGCCGCAGGAAGTGGCGCCGCTCCTCGGCATGAAGTCGGGTGCGGTGTCGCAGCTCGCCTTCCGCGCTCGCGAAGGCCTGCGCGAGGCATGGATCCAGGCGCACCTGCGCAGCGCCGACCCCGGCTCCGACTGCCAATGGACCATCGAGCACCTGGGCGCGTACTCGCGCGGCAACCTGGGCACCCGTGATCACAAACGTCTCGAGCTGCACCTCGACGAGTGCGCCCGATGCATCATCGTCGCCGCCGAGGCGAAGGATGTCTCCACGCGCCTCGCTCTGGTGCTCCTTCCGCTCGTGCTCGGGGTCGCCGGCTCCACCGGCTATCTCGCCACGCTGCAGGGCGGTGTACCGGTCGTCGCACTGGCGGCGATGCCGTCCAGCGTCTTCGGCGGCGCTGTCGTCGTCGGATCCGGCACTGCATCGGCCGGCACGACGGGCGGTTCGGTCGGCAGCGGTTCAGCCGCTGGCGGTACGACCGCCGGCGGAGGTGGAAGCGCCGGAGGCGTGTTCAGCGGAGTGGGCGCTCTGATCGGAGCCGGCTCGGCCGCTCTCGTCGTCGCCGGCGTCGTCGCCGCAGCGACCACCATCCCCGGAATCGTAGGTGCTGTGCCGGCATCGTCACAACCCAATGCGGGCGACAGCGACCCGTCGTCGATATCCGCGGAAGTCAGTCCAGATTCGACCATGGCGCTCGACGAACCCATGATCATCGAGCTGCCGGCCCCGGTCGAGCCGACCACGGAGCCGACCCCGAAACCGAAACCGAAACCGACCGAGCCCGCGGACTCGAAGCCCGACGAAGCCGCCTCAGTGGTTTCGCCGCCGACACAGGACCCGAAACCGGAGCCCAGTATCGCTCCTGAACCATCCCCGACTCCCACTCCGACTCCCACTCCCACACCGACTCCCACACCGACTCCCACTCCCACACCGACTCCCACTCCCACTCCCACACCGACTCCCACACCGACTCCCACTCCCACACCGACTCCCACTCCCACTCCCACACCGACTCCCACACCGCCTGTTCAGATCCCAGGCCTCCCGGGCGGGACACCGACCGCCGTTTCGACGGTTGTCAGTTGCGAGGAATCCGACTCCCACATCTTCTGGGTCACTCGCTATCGTGTGGAGGTCCAGGGCGCGCCGGATGCCCAAGTGCAGCCGTTCCTGAATGGCTCGACTGGAGGCACGTCCAGCGCGGTTCTCGACGAGAACGGTGTTGGCTTCGTGGAACTGCGTCCGTCCGCGCTTCAGATCATCTTCAATGCAGATGTCACCTTCCAGTACGTCTTCGAAGCTCAAGTGGGCCCGCTCACCGATCCGATTGCGCTAAGGGATCTCCCCGCCCAGTCCGGACAAGACTGCCGGCCCCGTTTCCCGCTCTCGGCTGAGACCGCATCCGACGAGCAGCAGACCGAGGAGGCTGTCGTTCCGGCAGCGCCAATCGACGGCGGCGAGACCGAACCCGCCCCCGTCGGCCCCGCAGCGCCTGTCGACGAGTCCCTCCCTGGCGAGACGCCGCCCGTCCAGGATGATGCCCCGGCCACTCCCGCCCCCGAGTCCCTCGATCCCTCACAGATCCCCGCGACACAGGAGCAAGGGCTTTTCGGCCCCGTCATAGACACTGTGGACATCGACGACGACGCCACTGCTCCCCCGGCCGAGGAACCCGCGCCCGCCGAATAGACTGGGTCCATGCCCCAGGATTCCGCACCAGTACCGGGCGTCGATCGTCCCGTCGTCACCGCTCTCGATGTCGTCCGCGTGATCGTCCTGGTCCTCGCCATGGCCTCCCTGGCCCTGTGGGGATTCGCCGCCTGGCCGCTGCCGTGGAACGTCGTCCTCGGTCTCGGCGCACCGCTGCTCGTGCTCCTGGTGTGGGCGCTCTTCCTCTCGCCCCGGCCGGTTCTGCGGTTGCATCCGTTCCTGCGGGCAGCCGTCGAGCTGCTCATCTACGCCGGCGTCACCGTCGCGTGGTGGTCGATGGGGCAGGGCCTGATCGGCTCCGCCTTCGCCATCGTCGCCATCGGCGCGGGCCTCGCCGCCGGTCGCCGCACCGTTTCATAGGCTCTCCGTCGTGAGCGTTCTCGCAGAGCTCCAGGCAGCGCTCGGCGCGCTCGTCGACATCGGCGAAGAGACCCTCCAGCTCGCCAGAGCAGACCGCTCAGGGCACGCCGCGGCCGGTCGTCCCCTGGCCGTCGTGCACGCCGAGACCGTCGAGCACGTGCAGCAGACGCTGCGCATCGCGACGGCCACCCGCACCCCGGTGGTGGTGCGCGGCGCAGGCACCGGCCTCGCCGGCGCCGCCAACGCAGGCGACGGCGAGATCGTGCTGTCGACTCTGCGCATGACCGCGGTCAAGGAGATCCGTCCGGACGACCTCCTCGCCGTGGTCGAACCCGGCATCCTCAACGCCGACCTCAACGACATTCTGCGCGAGCACGGTTTGTGGTGGGCACCCGATCCTGCGAGCAGGGCGATCTCGACGGTGGGCGGCAACATCGCCACGGGCGCCGGCGGACTGCTGTGCGCGAAGTACGGCGTGGTCCGGGATGCGGTCCTCGGCGTGGACCTCGTGCTCGCCGACGGCCGTCTTCTGCATCTCGGTCACCGCAGCGTGAAGGGCGTGACCGGACTCGATCTGACTTCACTCGTGATCGGATCCGAGGGCACCCTCGGCGTCGTCGTCGGCGCCACGCTGAAACTGCGGCGACTGATCGTCGGAACCACCTGCACGGTGATCGCTTCCTTCCCCGGGGTCGGGGCGGCAGCGGCGGCATCCGCAGCGGTGACCGCCGCCGGGATCCAGCCCGCGATCATGGAGCTGATGGATGCCCCGAGTCTCGCAGCCGTGCATCGTCATCTCCGCCTGGCGGCGCCTGCGGCGGGAACCGCACAGCTCACCATCCAGACGGACGGACCGGCCGCGATCACGGAAGCGGAGGCCGTCGCAACGATCCTCCGTGCTCTCGGGGGCGAGATCTCCGTCTCAGAGGACCCCGAGGAGGGCGAGCGCCTGCTCGCGATCCGCCGAGCCATGCACCCGGCGATGGCGGCTCTCGGCACCACTCTCATCGAAGACGTCTCGGTGCCGCGCAGTGCGATGCCCGCGATGTTCGACGAGATCGCCCGCATCGAGAAGGCGTACGGCCTGAGCATCCCCACCGTCGCGCACGCCGGCGACGGCAACCTGCACCCGAACTTCATCTTCGAGGGCGCGGAGGTGCCCGAGCGCATCTGGGCGGCCGCCGACGAGCTGTTCCGCGCGGCGATCGCGCTCGGCGGCACGCTCACCGGCGAGCACGGCATCGGCGTGCTGAAGCAGCGCTGGCTCGCCGACGAGCTGGGCGAGGACCAGTGGGAACTGCAGAGACAGATCACCCGGGTCTTCGATCCCCTCGGCATCCTGAACCCCGGCAAGGTGTTCCCCGCCGATGCCTGACATCCACGTCAGCGCGGCGGTGATCGTCGACGAGAACGACCGCGTGCTCGTCGTCCGCAAGCACGGCACCACCCGATTCATGCAGCCCGGTGGCAAGCCCGAACCCGGCGAGTCGGCCGCGCAGACACTGGTCAGGGAACTCGACGAGGAACTCGGCGTGCGGCTGGACGAGGGAGACCTGCGCCCGCTGGGCACGTTCATCTCAGCAGCCGCCAACGAGCCGGGCCACCGTGTCGTCGCCGTCGCCTTCGCCGCCACGATCGACCCGGCCACTGTGTCCGTGCAGGCCGAGCTGGCAGAGCTCCGCTGGATCTCAGTCGCCGATGTACCCGGCCTGCCGCTCGCGCCGCTCAGCGTGGAGCACCTGCTGCCGCTGGCCTGGCCGGGGCGCACCTTCTGACGCACCCGCCGGTCCGGCTCGAGTTCAGATGCCCTGCCAGGCCGGCTTGTTCGCGTAGGTGTACCGGTAGTAGTCGGCGAGCTTGAGCCGGGATGCCGCCGCCTCGTCGACCACGACTGTCGCGTGCGGATGCAGCTGGATGGCGGAACCGGGCAGGAACGCGGTGAGGGGCCCCTCGACCGCATCGGCGACGGTCTGCGCCTTGCCTTCGCCGAACGCGAGCAGGACCAGGTGCCGGGCGCGGAGGATCGTGCCGAGTCCCTGCGTGATGCAGTGAAGCGGCACGTCGTCGATGGAGTCGAAGAAGCGGGCGTTGTCCTCGCGGGTCTGCACGGTCAGCGTCTTCACGCGGGTCTGCGACGCGAAGGAGGAACCGGGCTCGTTGAACCCGATGTGACCGTCGGTGCCGATGCCGAGGATCTGCAGATCGACGCCGCCCGCCGCCTCGATCGCGGCCTCGTAGTCGGCGCCGGCGCGTTCGATGGTGGCGACCGCCCCGTTGGGGACATGGATGCGCTGCGGGTCGAGGCCCAGCGGCTCGACGACCTCTCGCGTGATCACCGAACGGTAGCTCTCCGGATGGGCGGGATCGAGGCCGACGTACTCGTCGAGCGCGAATCCGCGCACCCGTGACACGTCGACGCCGGCGAGTCGCGTGCGCAGCGCCTGGTACACGGCGAGCGGCGTCGAACCGGTCGCGAGCCCGAGCACCGCGTCGGGGCGCGCCTCGATGAGCTCGGCGATCTCCTGCGCGACCAGAGCGCCCGCGGCGTCCTTGTTCTCGACGATGACGACTTCAGCCATGGGCCATGATCTCCTTCTCTGGTGCGGATGCTCCGACGACCGCGGCGCCGAAGGCAGCAGCCGGCGAACCTGCGGCGAGCAGTTCGATTCTCGCGTCCAGGTGGAGCGAGCTCATGAACGGCGACTTCTCGGCCTCATCCCGGAGGGTGGCTCGGATGCCGTCCTCGAGGCGCGCGCCGAGAGAGGTGATCCCGCCGCCGATGATGACCTTCTCCACGTCGGCCGACAGCACGAGGACGCGTACCGCGGCCGCAGCGCCGTGGATGAGGTCGGCCTTGAGGGCCATCGCATCGGCGTCGCCCGATTCGGCGGCGTCGAAGATGTCGCGGACCGGTAGCGCACCGGGGCGTCCCCAGGCGCGGGCGAGAGCGCCGCCGCCGCAGAAGGTCTCGATGCACCCGCGCTGACCGCAGCCGCAGAGTCTGCCCCGCGGATCGACCGAGATGTGGCCGACCTCGCCGGCCGTGCCTGTGGCTCCCCGCCAGATCCGGCCCTCGACGACGATGCCGGCCGCGACGCCGGTGCCGAGGTTCAGGTAGGCCATCGACCCGGTGACGCCGCGCAGCACCGCCGCCCCCAGCGCCGCGGCCTTCACGTCGTTCTCGACCCGGAAGGGGATGCCCATCTCCGCCTGTGCGCGTGGCGCGAGATCGAGCGATTCGACGCCGAGGTTCACGGCATGCAGCACGCGGCCGGAACGGGCGTCGACGAGTCCGGGGATTCCGACGCCCACCGAGCGGACCTCGGCCATCGGATAGCCGATCTCGTCGGCGAGGGCCGTGACGGCGTCGACGATCCCTGCGAGAACGGCATCCTCACCCCAGCCGGTGGGGCGGCGAAGGCGTCCGAGGATGTCTCCCTCCGAAGAGACGGCGACGGCGTCGATCTTCGTACCGCCGACATCCAGGCCCACGCGAATGTGCCGACCGTCGAGGTCGGCGTCGTCTGCACCCGTCATCGGATGGCGCTCCTGCGTGTGGTCGAGGTGGTCTGGCCTGCGCAGCGGATCACGAGACTCCCAGCTGGCCGGACAGCACCATCACCGCGGCACCGCGGAGCACGATGTCGTCCTGGGTGGTGAGCCGGATGGCGACGTCTTCGAAGACCCCTTCCAGCGTCCGCGCGTGCAGGGTCTCGATGGCGGCGTCGATGAGGATCCCGTCGAGCATCTCGGCGGGACCGGACAGCACGACCTCGGACAGGTCGAGGGCGGCGACGATGGGGGCGATGGCGATCGCCATCCGCGTGCCCGCATCCCGGAGGATGTCGTCGCGACCCTCGGGATTCTCGGCGATGGCCGCGCGGAGGCGGGTGATGCTCAGCCACGCCTCGAGGCATCCGTCCTTGCCGCACGCGCACCGCGGTCCGCCGTCGGTTCCGACGACGACGTGACCGATCTCACCCGCCGCGTAACGGCTGCCCACGAGCGGCTGACTGCCGGTGATCAGGCCGGCGCCGACGCCCTTGCCGATCTTGATGAGCATGAAGTCCGTCTTGGCGTCGCCGAAGGTGTACTCGGCGAGCACGGCGGCGTTGGCGTCGTTGCGGGCCAGCGCGGGGAGCCCGAGATCCGCGCCCAGCTTCGCCTCGAGCGGGAAGTTCGCCCAGCCGAGGTTCGGAGAGCTCAGTACGACCCCGTCCGGGCGGACCACGCCGGGCGTGCCGATGCCGACGCCGAGCAACGGCCGGGTGGAGAGCTCGACGAGGCCTCTGGCGAGCGCGAGCGTGGCCGCGTACGCCGCCTCGCCGTCCGGCAACTCGGGGCGGGATACTTCCTGGCGTTCGAGCACTTCGCCGTCGAGGCTCAGTACGGCGCCGGAGAAGGCGTTCGGACCGGAGAGATCGAGCCCGATGATCTGGTGCCCGGCGCGGTCGATGTCGATGAGGATCGGGGGCTTCCCCGGGCCGGCCACGGCTCGCACGCCCATCTCGATGACGATGCCGTCCGCGACGAACTCGGCGACGAGATCGGAGATGGTGACCCTCGTCAGTCCGGTCTCGCGCGAGAGGTCGGCCCGGCTCATGGCGCCGGCGTGGAAGAGCGTCTGCAGGACGAGCGCGCGGTTGTGTCCTCTGGCGTGCTCGGGCAGCACCTTGGAGCGGGAGCGCAGGTGGCGGCCGGGGCCGAAGGCGTGCGTGTTCGCACCGGCGTGGGCAGACGGCGATGCGGAACGCGACTCATCCAATGCGGACATGTTTGTTAGTAGACCTTACGAACATGATTTACGCAAGCCCGGCCCCGCGGCTTGCGGGGAGGGTTACCGAAACGTTATGCGTCTCGGGTGGGTGCCCATCATATGGCTTCGCGCGCTCCAGGAGCACGCTGACGAGGCCCGCCACGATCTCCTCGCGCGCCGCGATCGTGAGCGGCTTGCCGGGTATTCCTGGGCGCCGCTGATCCGGCGTCGGACCGTCGAGCGGGCGGTAGGCGACACCCGCGACGGCGAGCCGGCGCAGATGCACCTGCAGCCGTCGTGCGAAGTCGTCGAACGCCCCGGGCTCGCCGCCGTCCCACAGCCGCTCGGCCGTCGCCGCGAGGCGCGGGAACATCGCGAAGTCGACCCTTTCGCGGGTCGGCAGATGCTCGGTCCAGACGTTCGCCTGGCCGCCGAGCGCGCCCTCCTCCACACGCAGCGAGTATGCGCGTTCGATCGTCAGCGGCGGCCCGACGCGAATCGGCTCTTCGGCGGAGTCGGATTGCGGGTAGTCGAGATACACCTGGAGGTCAGGGCAGGCGATCACCGGGATGCCTCGGCGCAGCGCCTCCCGCATGGCCACAGGGCCCCGCCAAGCGAGGATCCGCACGCCATCGGGAACATCGCCCTCCAGCACCTCGTCCCAGGCGAGGGCGGTGCGGCCGCGAGCGCGCACGTGCGCGGCGAAGTGCGCGGTGAACCACGGCTGGATCTCGTGCGGCGACGAGAGGCTGAGCTGCCGCATCCGCTCCGCCGCGGCCGGGCTCTGCTGCCACTCGGTCACCGGCACCTCGTCGCCTCCGATCCCGATCCACTCCGAGTCGAACAGGTCGCACAGCGCGTCGATGGCCGCCCGGCCGAACGCCAGCGAGGCCTCGGTCAGCGCGAGCGTCCGCGGGTTGACGCCGAACCGCTCCCACGGGGTCGTGGCGGGCTCGGCCGCGTCGAGATTGCCCAGCTCCGGATAGGCGGCGAGAGCGGCCTGCACATGCCCAGGCAACTCCACCTCGGGTACCAGCGTGACGAAGCGCTCGGCGGCGTAGGCGACGAGCTCGCGCAGCTCGGCATCCGCGTAATGGCCCTCGTGCACACCCTGCTCGACGGTCGCCCGCTCGCCGTGCCCCCGTTGCGTCGCATCGCGGCGAGCACCGATCTCCGTCAGGCGCGGGAACCCGGGAACCTCGAAACGCCATCCCTGGTCGTCGCTGAGATGCAGGTGGAGAACGTTCAGGTGGTGGTCGGCCAGCAGGTCGACGATGCGGCGGATGTCGGCTGCCGGGCGGAAGTGGCGCGCGACGTCGAGCATGACGCCGCGCCAGCCGTACGCCGGCGCCCCCTCCCACACTCCGGCGGGGATACGCGCCTCGGTGTCCTCCGGTGGGCGGAGCTGGCGGAAGACGGTGGCGCCGCGGAAGATCCCGGCGGCCGTCGCACCGCGGATCTCGACGCCGTCGGCCGCGACCGTCACCCGGAACGCCTCTGCACCGGAGCGAGCTCGGGCGAAAGCCGCATCGGCGAGTCCCGCGTCGAGCACGAGGGTGATCGCGGGGGCACTGTCAGCGGGGGCACTGTCAGCGGGCGTGGGGTCCGTGCCGCCACCGAGTATCGCGACCGTGCCCGCCAGTTCGGCGCCGGCCGGCTCGGCGCCGGCGACGATCGGCGTCCGCGGCGTCCAGACGAAGCCATCGGAATCGTGGATCACCGCGTCGATGCGGGGCAGTGTCGCCCGGTGCGCCGGTGGCGGCATCCGCAGGGCGCGCCCAGCCGTCGTTCCGGTGACCGCCCCGTCCTCGACGACCGTGACTCCGCCGACCAGTACCTCGATGATGCCCACCGGCGGTGAGTGCGGGGCGTCGAAGGTCGCCCCTGCCGCGACCGTCTCGGGGTCGAAGAGCACGAGGTCGGCTGTCGCTCCGACGCGGATCACGCCACGCGGCGCGTCGCCTCGATGCAGCCCGAGACGCTCGGCCGGGGTGCCGGAGAGGTGCCGCACCGCCTCTTCGAGCGTGAGCACGCCCAGGTCTCGCACGTAATGCCCGAGGTAGCGAGGGAAGGTGCCGCGTGCGCGCGGATGCGGCCGTGCGCCGATGAGGATGCCGTCGCTGCCGCCGGTGTGGCGCGGATGGCGCATGATCGCCCTGACGTTGCCCTCGTCGCCGACGTGCATGAGGATGCTGGTCGCCCCGGCATCCCGAACGATCGTGTCGAGCACGACGTCCACCGCACGCCGACCGCTGTCCTCGGCGATCTCGGCGATCGTACGCCCGACGAGCGTTCCGAGGGCGGGGTCTCCGGTGCCGGCGATCTGGATGCTGTCCCAATCGGCCCGTTCGCCGTGGAAGCCGTCGCATCCGATGCCCTCCAGCTCGACGCGCACGCGCTCGCGGGCCTCGGCGTCGAGGCCGGCGATCACGCCCAGGAGGTCGCCGCTCTCCGCGAGGCGGCTGGGGAGCAGTGACGCGAGCGTCGTCGAACCCGGCAGGTACGGATAGGTGTCGAGCGTCACGTCGACCCCCTCTGCGATCGCCTCATCGATGAGCGCGAGCAGGTCGTCGGCGCGACCCCGGTTCGGCGCGAAGTTCATCGTCGCGTGGGTCAGGTGGATCGGGCAGCCCGTGCGCCGGCCGATGTCGAGCACCTCCCGGTACGCCGAGAGAGCGGCACCGCCGTAGCTGCGGGTGTGCGGCGCCCAGTACCCGCCGCGTTCGGCGACCACCCGGCAGAGCGCCTCCAACTCGGCGATGTCCGCGTGCATCCCCGGCGTGTAGGTCAGACCGCTGGACATTCCGAACGCCCCCGCATCGAGCGCCGCACCGAGGAGGCCGCGCATCGCCTCGATCTCCTCGGCCGTCGCCGGCCGGTTCTCGTGCCCGACGACGATCATGCGCAGGTTGCCCTGCGGGACGAGGACTGCTGCGTTCCCCACGGTCGCGACATCGATCGCATCGAGGAGATCGTCCATCGAGCGCCAGGGCACCGCGGCCGGCGTTCCGTTCCAGCCGGCGATCTGTGCAGGGATGACGGATGCTGCGGCATCGTCGAGCGGCGCGTAGCCGAGCCCGTCCTGCCCGAGCACCTCGGTCGTGACGCCCTGCAGGATCTTCGCGTCATGAGCTGCGCCGGTCAGCACAGCGAGGTCGCTGTGGGCGTGCATGTCGATGAATCCGGGCGCGAGGACGACGCCTGCGGCGTCGACCTCGACGGCGCCGTCCGGCAGCTCGAGCGTGTCGGCGGCTGGAGGGTCCGTGAGGGGCAGCACCGCGACGATCCGCGCCCCCTCGACGGCGACGTCGGCACGGTACCGGGGCGCGCCGGTGCCATCGACGACCGTCGCCCCTCGGTACACGCGCACGCGCCCCGCGGCGGCCTGCTCAGCGCTCAGAAGCATGTCGCCACCGCCCCGATCACGCGTGGATCGGCGGCATCCGGATCGTCGATCACCGCGACGACCCGCCATTTGTCGAACGCCGTGCACGGATGCGAGAGTCCGAGCCGCACCACGTCGCCGACGTTCACGGTCGAACCCGGGGCGAGGGCGAGGAAGGCGTGCTGATCGTTGAGAGCCGTGATCCGGCCCGGCACAGTCTGCGGCGCGGGCAGGTCGATGTCGAAGGGCACGTCGCGCCGGCCGGCATCGAGCAGCGCGAGCCCCTCCTCCGGCTGCGAGACCACCCTCGCCCAGGCATGCATCGCGGAGCGCAGGGGCGGCGTGCCGAGCAACGGGCCGAACGGCGACATCCGTGAGTAGAAGCCGTCATCATGGATCTGGAAGGCCCCCGAGCGCAGCACCAGGTCGGCGTCGTCGCCGTGCGCGCCGAGCACCGCGGCCACGCGATCGGGGAAGGAGCTCCCCCCGGCGGTCAGGACCGGACGCATGCCGTCGGGATAGTCGAGTCGCTGATGCAGGTCGACGAGTGTGTGCAGAAATGCGTCGACGGCGGCCACGGAATCCGCGGAGCGGTCGGGTCCGAACGGACCCTCGTACCCCGCGACGCCGGCGAGGCGGAGCCCCGGGGTCGCTGAGATGGCCGCGGCGATCCGTTCTCCTTCGGCGATGGTGCGCGCTCCGGTACGGCCGCCCGTTCCACCGAGCTCGACGAGCACGTCGAGGGGACGGCCGGCGCCGACGAGCGCATCGGCCAGAATCCCGACCGTGGCCGGCGAGTCGGCCCAGCACAGGATGCGCAGCTGCGGATCCGCGTCCAGCAAAGCCCCGAGCCGCCTCGCGGCCGCACGATCGACGACGGCGTTGGCGATGAGCACGGTCGGCACGCCCGCCTCGACGGCCACCTCGGCCTGCCACGGCGTGGCCACCGAGATCCCCCAGGCGCCGGCGTCGAGCAGTCGTTGCCAGAGGGCAGGCGCCATCGTGGTCTTGCCGTGCGGGGCGAGGAGGATCCCCTGGCTCGCGGCCCAGGAGAACACCGTCGCCTCGTTGTGCGCCATCGCGGATTCCTGCACCGTGAGCACGGGGGACACCAGATCGGAGAGGCGCAGTCCGGCCCCTGCGATATCGGAGAGGCGCATCCCGGCGACGTGGGCCGGAAAGCCCTTCGTCCGCACGCCGAGAACCGGATCCGGAATTTGTAGAGGCATCTAACAACGCTACTAGGCTGACGACATGACTGCGAAGACCCGCGTTTCCACTGAGGCCGCACCGGCTCCCGCCCACACCTTCTCGCAGGGCGTCCGCAAGGGGCCGATCGTCCAGATCTCGGGCCAGGGCCCCGTCGATCCTGTGACGAACGAGTACCTCCACCCCGGCGATGTCGCCGCGCAGACCACGCGCACGCTGGAGAACGTGAAAGCGATCGTCGAGGCATCCGGTGCCACCTTCGACGATGTCGTGATGCTCCGCGTCTACCTCATCAAACGCGAGGACTTCGCGATCATGAACGAGGCATACGGCGCCTTCGTCGCCGCGCACACCCCGAGCGGGGTACTCCCCTCCCGGACCACGGTGATGACCGGACTGCCCCGCGAAGAGATGCTCGTCGAGATCGACGGCCTCGCCGTCGTCGCCTGAGTACGCACGGCGCCGGAGCCCCAGCGACCTTTACCTCCCCGTTACCTGCCATCCCGTATCATAAGGAGACAGGACACGTTATGTGAACCGGGGGGTGATGTGCGTGACCGATCTGATTTCCGCGCCTGATGCGAAGGCTGGGGCGCCCGGCGATACGCCCGCACCCACCGAGGTCCTCACCTCGATCGATGGCGCACCGCCCGCGGACGGCACTCAGTCGCTCGCCTGGGTACCCGTCGAACCGAAGCCGAAGAAGAAGCGCCTCGCGCTCTGGATCGGCATCGGACTCGGCGTCTTCGCCCTGGGCGCAGGTGCGGCGTCCGCGATCCTCATCGCGCCCGGCACGACCGTCGCCGGCATCCCCGTCGGGTGGCTGACACCCGGCGCGGCCGCCGACGCCGTCGACGCGCATCTCGCCGGCACGGAGATCACGCTCACCGGAGACGGTGAAGGAGCGGTGCTGACCGGCGCGGACCTCGGGGCGAGCATCGACGCCGCCGCTCTGGCCGACAAGGCCTTCGCAGAGCGCCCCCTGTGGAACCTCGGGGCGTGGATGGGCGACCCCATCGCCGCCGACATCACCCTCGACCCGGCCAAGGCCGAGAGCGCCCTGCGGGCCGCCGTGCCGTCGAGCTTCGATGACCCGGTCGACGCCGGCGTCTCGTTCGACGCGACGAGCGGAACCTACGTGATCACGCCCGGCGAAGCCGGTACGGCGATCGACATCGAGGCGCTGACCGCCGCGATCGTCGGCACCGTCGCCGATGGCCGCAAGAACCTGGACTTCCCCGGCGGCCCCGCCGAGGCTCTCCCCGCCGTCTCCGACGACGACGCCACCGCGACCGCCGGCACCCTGAACTCGATGCTCACGACGATCGGCTTCTACGTCGGCACCGAGCGCACCGTGCCCGTCGCACCGGCCGTCGCCGCCACCTGGCTCAAGGTCATCGATGTCGACGGAAAGCTGGTGATCGAGGCCGACCGGGCCGCGATCCAGGCCGCCGTCGACGGTCTCGCCCCGCTGATCCATCGCCCACCTGTGAACGCGCAGGCGGTCGTCAACTCGTCCGGCTCCGTGCTGGAAGAGCTCACCACAGGCGTCACCGGTCGCGATCTCGGAGACGTCTCCGGAGCGGCCGACGACTTCGCGGAGTTGCTGGAGGGCGGTGAGGCGGTCTTCACCGTCCCGGTCACCGAGACCCCGTTCGTCACGGCCACCCTGCATCGCCGGATCGACGTCAACCTCAGCAACCAGACCGTCACGGTGCTGGAGAACGGTGCCGCGGTCGACTCCTGGGAGGTCTCCTCCGGGGCGGGCGAGTTCGCCACCCACACCGGTTCGTTCGCGGTGGGATGGAAGACGACGAGCCAGAACATGGGCAACCGCGACCTCACGCAGGCGCCGTTCTACTTCCAGCCCGACATCAAGTGGGTCATGTACTTCAACGGCGACGAGGCCTTCCACGGCGTCTACTGGCACTCCAACTGGGGCACTCCGATGAGCCACGGTTGCGTCGGAATGCCCGAGTGGCGCGCCGCCTGGCTCTTCGACTGGGCCCCTGAGGGCACCGAGGTCAACGTCCACTACTGAGCGCGGCCCGCATGCCGGGCCGGACAGTGGAACGAGAAGAGGGTGGATGCCGTGGCATCCACCCTCTTCCTGTTCTGTCGACTATGCGATGGCGTCGACGATGCCGTTCAACGTCGCGGAGGGCCGCATCACCGCGAGGACCCGGGCGTCGTCCGGGCGGTAGTAGCCGCCGATGTCGACGGGCTGACCCTGCACGGCGTTCAGCTCGGCGACGATCTTCTCCTCGTCGGCCGCCAGCTTCTCGGCGATCGGGGCGAAGGCGGCCGCGAGATCGGCGTCCTTCGTCTGCGCAGCCAGCTCCTGCGCCCAGTACAGGCCCAGGTAGAAGTGACTGCCGCGGTTGTCGATCGTGCCCAGGGCGCGGCCGGGCGAGCGGTCCTCCTCGAGGAAGGTGCCGGTCGCGGCATCGAGCGTCTCGGCCAGCACGCGTGCCTTCTCGTTGCCGGTCGTGTCCGCGAAGTGCTCGAGGGATGCCGCGAGGGCGAAGAACTCACCCAGCGAGTCCCAGCGCAGGTAGTTCTCCTCGACGAGCTGCTGCACGTGCTTCGGCGCCGATCCGCCCGCGCCGGTCTCGAACAGACCGCCGCCGGCGAGCAGCGGGACGATCGAGAGCATCTTCGCGCTGGTTCCGACCTCGAGGATCGGGAACAGGTCGGTGAGGTAGTCGCGCAGCACGTTGCCGGAGACCGAGATGGTGTCGAGGCCGTGACGCATGCGTGCGAGCGTGTACCGGGTGGCCTCCTCGGGGGCGAGGATCGTGAGGGTGAGGCCGTGCGTGTCGAGCAGCGCCAGGCCCTGGTGCACCTTCGCGATGATCTGCGCGTCGTGCGAGCGGTTGGCGTCCAGCCAGAAGACGGCGGGAGAGCCGGTCGCCCTGGCGCGGGAGACCGCGAGCTTGACCCAGTCCATGACGGCGATGTGCTTCGTCTGCGTCGCGCGCCAGACGTCGCCTGCTTCGACCTCGTGCTCGATGAGCACGGTCCCCTCGCTGTCGACGATCTGCACGCGTCCGGCGGAAGCGATCTCGAACGTCTTGTCGTGGCTGCCGTATTCCTCAGCGGCCTGCGCCATCAGCCCGACGTTCGGCACGGTGCCGATCGTCGCCGGGTCCAGCGGACCGTTGGCGATCACGTCGTCGAGTACGGCCTGGTAGACACCGGCGTACGAGGAGTCCGGGATGACCGCGAGCGTGTCGCCTTCGCCGCCGTCGGCGCCCCACAGCTTGCCGCCGTTGCGCACCAGCGCCGGCATCGAGGCGTCGACGATCACGTCGCTCGGAACGTGCAGGTTGGTGGTGCCCTTGTCGGAGTTGACGTAGGACAGCCGGGGGCCCTGCGCGATCGCCTTGTCGAACGCTGCGGCGATCTCGTCGCCACCGGCGACGCCGGCAAGACCCGACAGGATCGACCCGAGGCCGTCGTTCGCGCTGAGTCCCGCATCGGCGAGCTGCTCGCCGTACTGCGCGAACACGTCGGAGAAGAACGTCTTCACCACGTGACCGAAGATGATCGGGTCGCTGACCTTCATCATCGTGGCCTTGAGGTGCACCGAGTAGAGCACATCATCGGCCTTCGCCGTCTGCAGGGTCTCGGCGAGGAACGCGTCGAGGTGCTTCGCGGACATGAAGGTGGCGTCGATGATCTCGCGCGGGAGGACCTTCAGGCCCTCCTTCAGCACGGTCTCGGTGTCATCGTCCGCGATGTGGCGGATGGTGAGGACGTCGTCGTGGGCGGCGACCCACGACTTCTCGTTGGACTTGAAGTCGTCGTGGCCCATGGTCGCGACCCGCGTCTTCGAGCCCTCGGCGAACGGCTTGTTCCGATGCGGGTGCTTCTTCGCGTACTTCTTCACGGCGAGCGGCGCGCGCCGGTCGCTGTTGCCTTCACGCAGCACCGGGTTGACGGCGGAGCCCTTGAGGCGGTCGTAGCGTGCGCGGACGTCCTTCTCCTCGAGAGTCGACGGCTCGTCCGGGAAGCTCGGGATGTCGTAACCCTGCTGCTGGAGCTCGGCGATCGCGGCCTTCAGCTGCGGGATCGATGCCGAGATGTTCGGAAGCTTGATGATGTTCGCCTCGGGGAGCGTGGCGAGGCCGCCGAGTTCGGCGAGGGCATCGCTGACCTGCTGCTCGGGCGTCAGCTTCTGCGGGAATGCGGCGAGGATGCGCCCCGCCAGCGAGATGTCGCGGGTCTCGACCTCGATGCCTGCCTGGGCCGTGAAGGCCTGGACGATCGGGAGGAAGGAGGCGGTGGCGAGAGCCGGAGCCTCGTCGGTGTAGGTGTAGATGATGGCGTCGTCGGTCACCTGGAGGTTCTCCGTTCGCGAGGGCAAATTGTCTCGACTCCAAGATACCTGAGGCGTTGTCTCGACGTTTGCGTGTGCACTTCGCCGGTAGGGGTTAGCCTGGGAGCATGTCCGAACTGCGCATGGTCGAACTCTCCGCTGCGACGATCGTCGCCGTGAACAACCTGTCGCTCAAGCCCGGGCAGGAGCAGTACCTCGCTCCCGTGTCCTACGGGATTGCGGCGACTGTCATCAATCCGCAGACGTCCTGGCAGCGGGTCGTGCTCGATCGCAACGAGGTCGTCGGCTTCGTGAGCGCGAGCTTCGATCCAGATGCCCCGGAAGAGCACTTCAGCTCGGTGCTGTGGCGGATCAACGTCGACGCCGACGATCAGGGGCGCGGGGTCGGCCGGTTCGCCGTCGAGAGCCTGATCGAAGAGGCGCGCACGCGCGGCGTCGATCACGTCAACGTCATCTACGAGGCCGGCGACGGCGGCCCCGAGGCCTTCTTCCACCGTGTCGGTTTCACGCCGGTGGGCGAAACCGAGTACGGCGAGATCATCGCCGAGATCCGTCTCGCCGACTAGAGCGGCGGCGGGGTCTCGAATCCCCTCCCCCATCGAGACCTCGTCGCCTTAGTCCCAGCCCCCGACGTGCTCCGTGCACGCCGGGGGCTTTTTGTCGGCGCCCGCAACAAAAGTTTGCACATCGGCTCGGACTCGGCCTATCATCGATCTCAGTTCGCGTATCGAAGCGCTTCGACACTCCTGGATCCGACCAGGACGAAACGTCCGCGAAGGCGTCACCCGACCCACCGAAGTGTCCGGCCTCTGGGCCACCGAGAAAGGAGTGCCGACGATGGCACGAACAATCCGCAAGACGAAGATGCTGGCGACGGCCGCGGTGCTCACCGTTGCCGGCCTCGCACTGAGCGGCTGCGCAGGCGACGGCTCCGAGACCGAAGACGGCAAGACCCTCAAGCTCTGGCACTACGAAGGCGCCGACAGTGCGATGGGCAAGGCCTGGGCCGAGGCGATCAAGATCTTCGAGGAGGAGACCGGCGCGAAGGTCGAGTTCGAGGAGAAATCCTTCGAGCAGATCCAGAAGACGGCGAGCCAGGTGCTCGATACAGACGCGGCACCGGACCTCATGGAGTTCAACAAGGGGAACGCGACGGCCGGGTTCCTCGCGTCGACCGGCCTGATCACCGACATCTCCGACGCCGTGGCCGAGTACGGCTGGGATGAGAAGCTCGCTCCGTCCTTGCAGACCACCGCCAAGTACAGCGAAGACGGCGTCATGGGCGGCGACACCTGGTACGGCATCCCGAACTACGGCGAGTTCGTCGGCGTGTACTACAACGAGGATGCCTTCGCGGCGGCCGGGCTCGAGATCCCCGCCACCTACGACGAGTTCGTCAGCGTCCTCGACGCATTCGTCGCCAAGGGCATCACACCGCTCGCGGAAGCGGGTGCGGAGTACCCCCTGGGCCAGCTCTGGTACCAGCTCGCTCTCCTCGAAGGCGACCGCGGGTTCGTCGACGACTATCAGCTCTACAAGAACCCGGTGGACTGGCAGGGGCCCGAGGTCACGTCCGCGACCGAGACCCTGAAGGAGTACGTCGACAAGGGGTACATCGCCTCCGACGTCTCCTCGGTCAAGGCGGAGGACGCGGGTGTCTCGTTCATCAACGGCACCTCCCCGATCTTCGTCTCCGGCTCCTGGTGGTTCGGCCGCTTCGTCACCGAGGCCACCGGCTTCGACTGGACGATGAACGCCTTCCCCGGCGCGGATCTGTCGCTCGGCTCGTCCGGAAACCTCTGGGTCGTTCCGGAGAACGCCGCGAACAAGGAACTCGCCTACGAGTTCATCGACATCACGATGCGCCCCGAGATCCAGGCGATCATCGGCAACAACGGCGGTCTGCCCGTCGCCGTCGACCCCGCCGACATCACCGACGAGAAGAGCGCCGAACTGATCGAGACGTTCAACGGCGTGCTCGATGCCGACGGTCTCTCGTTCTACCCCGACTGGCCGGCGCCGGGCTTCTACGACGTTCTCGTGCAGGAACTGCAGGGCCTCGTCACCGGCGTGCAGGACGTGAAGACCACGAACACGAACCTCGGCGAGCAGTACGACGAAGGCACCGCGGACTTCCGTTGATCCATCGCGGGGGCGGCTCGGTGGCCGCCCCCGCACCCTCCTGGAGATGAACCCATGTCACTCGCCACCCGCGGCGGCCGCACGAAGCTGCCACCCGAACAGCCGTCCATCCCGCAGCGCAGCGGCGGGACCGGGGCTTACTGGATGTACCTGCTTCCTGGCTTCGTGCTGCTGCTCGTCGTCGTCATCGTGCCGCTCATCTGGAACGTGTACCTCACCTTCACGAAGTGGAAGGGAGTGCGCGCGCCGGAGTTCATCGGACTCGAGAACTGGCAGAAGATCCTCACCGACAGCGACTTCTGGACGTCCTTCACCAACTCGGTGTGGATGATCCTGGCCATGGTCGTCGTGCCGACGATCGTCGGCCTCATCGTCGCCGCCCTCCTGTTCGACGTCGTCGGACGCAAGTTCGGCGGCAAGGTCGGCAGCTTCCTGCGGGCCACGTACTACCTCCCGCAGATCCTCCCCATCGCCGTGGCCGGCATCGTGATCGGATGGATCGTGCGTCCGGGCGGAGACGGCGCCCTGAATCAGATCCTCGGCGCTTTCGGCCTCCCCGCATACGACTGGCTGGGGCAGATGCCCTCCGCCCTCATCGTGCTCATGCTGGTCATGGTCTGGGTGCAGCTCGGCTACCCGGTCGTCGTGTTCATGGCGGCCCTGCAGCGCGTCGATCCGGAGCTCTACGAGGCGGCAGAGCTCGACGGCGCGAACTGGCTGCAGCGGTTCTCCGCCATCACGATGAGCATCATCCGACCGGAGATCTTCGTCGTGACCCTCACCTGCACGATCGCGGCCCTCAAGCTGTTCGGTCCCGTCTACATCATCACGCGCGGAGGGCCTGCCGGCTCGACGCTGGTGCCGGCCTACTACGCATATCAGGAGTTCTTCACCAAGCGGAACGTCGGCTACGGCGCGACGATCGCCACCGTGCTCACCATCGTCGTGGTCATCGTGTCGATCGTGTTCATCCGTGTGCAGAACTCCCTCGAACGGAAAGAGAGGGCGGGACTGTGATGCACGCCACCACCGCCATCGTCACCGGGAAGCCGTCGAAGAGCCGGCCTCGGGGCGGCATGACGAAGAAGCGACCCGTCGACTGGCTGCTGCTCGCCCTGGTCGTCGTGGGTGCGCTGCTCGTCATCGCCCCCTTCTATCTCGTGCTGGTCAACTCGTTCAAGTCGCCGGTCGACTACGCGAACTCCGGCCCCCTCGCCTTCCCGGAGATGCTCGACTTCGGCGGGATCATCAAGTTCTGGGAGCGCGTGAACTTCCCAGAGAAGGTCTGGAACTCGATCTTCATCTCGGGCATCGTCGCCGTGCTGGCGGTGGTGATCTCGATGCTCAACGCCTTCGCGATCGGCATCGGCCGCATCCGCGGGCGCAGCTGGATCGTGCTTCTGTTCCTGATGGCCAACCTGCTGCCGCAGGAGGCCCTGCTCTACCCGCTGTACTACATGTTCAAGTCGGTCGGTCTCTACGACAACGTCTGGGCCGTGATCATCGTCTTCACCGTGATCCAGGCCGCGTTCGGCACGTATCTGCTCTCCTCGGTGTACGGAACGTTCCCCAAGGAGATCCTGGAAGCAGCATCCCTGGACGGTGCCACCCGCTGGCAGATCCTGTGGCGCGTGATCTTCCCGATCAGCCGGCCGACGCTCTCCGTGCTGCTCATCTTCTTCTTCATCTGGACGTGGAACGAGTTCCTCATCCCGTTGACCTTCCTCGCGTCCAATGCGAATCAGACCGTCCCTGTCGCGATCAGCGTGCTGCAGGGCGACCGCCTGATGGACGTCACGACCACGAGCGCCTCCGCGCTTCTCGGCATCATCCCGACGCTCATCTTCTTCCTCATCTTCCAGCGCACGCTGACCCGCGGCATCACAGCAGGAGCAGTCAAGTAATGAAGTTCACCGATGGTTTCTGGCAGCTCCGCCCCGGCGTCGCCGCCCTCTACGCCCAGGAGGCGTATGACATCGACGCGACCGACGACACCCCTGACGGACCCGGCATCGTCGTCACGGCGCCCACGGCGGTCATCGCCAGACGCGGCGACGTCCTGAACCGGGCCACGCTGACGACCACGCTCTCCTCCCCCGCCGAGGGAGTCATCCGAGTGCGCATCGCGCACCATTCGGGCGGTCGCCGGCACGGCGGTTTCCCGCTTCCGGGCGCGGGGACAGGCACCCCATCCGTTTCCGTGTCCGATGCCGGCGGGGTTCTGGATGCCGGTTCGCTGGTGGCACGGATCGCACCAGGCGCGCCGTGGGACCTGTCCTTCGAGGTCGACGGGCGTCGCGTGACGGGCAGCGGCCACAAGGCCCAGGGGTACATCCGCCTCTCCGCGGATGCGGCGGTCGACGCCGGCGTCGTGGGCAACACGCAGTACGACGCCGGGATACCCGCGGCGTCCGCCTTCGTGCACGAGCAGCTCGATCTCGGGGTCGGCGAGCTCGTCTACGGCCTCGGCGAACGCTTCGGACCGCTGGTGAAGAACGGCCAGTCCGTGGACATCTGGAACGCCGACGGCGGCACGTCCAGCGAGCAGGCGTACAAGAACGTGCCGTTCCACCTCTCGAACCGCGGCTACGGCGTGCTCGTGAACGACGCGGGTCACGTGTCGTACGAGATCGGCTCCGAGGCGGTCGAGCGGGTGCAGTTCTCGGTCACCGGCGAGGTGCTCGAGTACTTCGTCTTCGCCGGCCCCACGCCGAAGGAAGTGCTCGGCCGCTACACCGCGCTGACCGGCCGCCCGCCCGTCGTTCCGGCCTGGTCCTACGGCCTCTGGTTGTCGACGAGTTTCACCACCGACTACGACGAGCAGACCGTGACGTCGTTCATCGACGAGATGGCGGCCAGAGAGCTGCCGGTCTCGGTGTTCCACTTCGACTGCTTCTGGATGCGCGAGTTCAACTGGTGCGACTTCGAGTGGGACGCCCGGGTCTTCCCGGATCCGGACGGGATGCTCGCCCGCCTCCACGACAAGGACCTCCGGGTCTGCGTCTGGATCAACCCGTACATCGGGCAGCGCTCTGCCCTCTTCCGCGAGGCGGCCGACCAGGGGTTCCTGGTCGCCCGACCGGACGGTTCGGTGTGGCAATGGGACCTGTGGCAGGCGGGGATGGGACTGGTCGACTTCACGAACCCGGATGCCACGGCCTGGTATCAGGCGAAGCTGCGCGCACTCGTCGATCAGGGCGTCGACTGCTTCAAGACCGATTTCGGCGAACGCATCCCCACCGATGTCGTGTGGGCCGACGGCAGCGACCCCGAGCGCATGCACAACCTCTACACCGATCTCTACAATCGCGCCGTGCACGACGTGCTGGTCGACGCTCGCGGCGCAGGCGAGGCCGTGCTGTTCGCCCGCTCGGCGACCGCGGGAGGCCAGAGCATGCCGGTGCACTGGGGAGGCGACTCGACCTCCACCTTCTCCTCGATGGCGGAGACGCTCCGCGGCGGTCTCTCCCTCGCGCTCAGCGGCTTCGCGTTCTGGAGCCACGACATCGGCGGCTTCGAGGGCACACCGGATGCCGGTGTGTTCAAGCGCTGGACCGCATTCGGCATGCTCGGGTCGCACTCCCGATTCCACGGCTCCAGCTCCTACCGGGTGCCGTGGGCCTTCGATGAGGAGGCCGTCGACGTCACCCGCCTGTTCACTCACCTGAAGATGCGCCTGATGCCCTACCTGTACCAGCAGGGTCTGGATGCCGCGCAGACCGGCGTGCCGCTGATGCGCCCGATGGCACTCGAGTTTCCGGACGATCCGGCGACCGGCCATCTGGACCGTCAATACATGCTCGGCTCCGAGCTGCTCGTCGCCCCTGTGTTCAGCGAGGACGGCACCGTCGACTTCTACCTTCCGGCCGGTGAATGGACCTCACTGCTCAGCGGCGAGACCGTCACCGGCGGCACCTGGCGCCGCGAGACGCACGGCTTCGATTCGCTGCCGCTGTACGCCCGTCCCGGTGCCGTGCTGCCGTGGGGCGCGCGCAGCGATCGGCCGGACTACGACTACCACGACGGACTGCGCCTGCGGGTGTTCCCCGGCGGTACCGGGGTCGCGACCGTGACGGTCACGGCTCCCGGCGGCGTTGCCACGACCTACACGGTCGACCGCGCTGAGGTCACGGGATGACGGTGGGCCGGCAGCGGTCCGGCTGATCAGTCGTTCTTGCCGGGGCGGCTGCGGTTCGTCCACGCGGCGATGGCGGATGCGGCGGCGCCGGCTGCTCGATCGAGGGCCTCGGCCGAGCGGCTGAGAACGTCCTGCGCCGCGTCCTGCCAGGCGGGGGCGGGCGGCGCTTCGCCCGCCTGCACCTTCGCGGCGTGCTCAGCGACCTCGAAAGCGCGCTCGAGGTCGGCGACCGCGTCCCGATAGGCGGCGAACTCGGCAGGGGTGACCTTCCCGGTGGCCGCGCGACGCAGCTCGACGGCATGCGCTGCCGCGCGGAGGTACGACGCCGTCGCCGGCCGCTTCACATCGGTCATCGCCGGGTACGCGATCTGTCGCGCGGCGTCGGTCTCGTACTGCATCCACCGGGCGGTCACCGCATCATGGGCGGCGTGCAGGCGCTCCAGCGGACGTGGACCGGATGCGGCGGGGATCTCGGCGCGGGCCGCGGTCAGCCGTGCCTGTCTCGCGCGCACTTCGGCCGCCGCGGTCTTCGCGTCGCGCTCGGCCTCCCGGAGCATCCGCTTCGCGCTCGCGACCTGCTCCGGCGTCGCCCGCTGCGCTGCCCGCTGGGCCGTGACGTGTACGAGATCGGCCCGTGCCACCTTGAGCGCCAGGCGGCGCTCCGTCGCGGTCTGCTTCGCCGCCTTCAGGTCCTGGCGCGCAGCGTCGAAGGCGAGACGCCGCCCGCTCGAACGCCCGCGTCCGCGAACACCCATCACGCCGATCGCACCCGCGCCGGCCGCGGTCGGCGCGATCCACCACCACTCGGCCATCAGCAGCAACGGATCCATGACTCGATGCTACCGACGACGACGCGACAGCGGTTCAGGCGTCAGGGTTCGCGGTTCAGGCGTCGGTGTTCGCGGTTCCGGCGAGCGGATCGGCGAGGAGCGACGCGAACGCGATCTCGGCCGCTCCGATGAGCAGGCGGTCATCGCCCAGAGCCGCCGGGAGGATCATCACGTCGGCGACGGGGTCGGACATCGCCTGCGCGCGCACCGCCGCGACGAGTGCATCGGCGTCGTGGGTGAGGATCATGCTGAGGAATCCGCCGAGCACCACCGCCGAGGGGTTGAGGACGTTGACCGCGCTCGCCAGGGTCGGGGAGAGGATGCGCCTCTGCCTCGACACCTCCTCGAACACGTCCGCGTCCGTCGCCGCGGCGAGGGCATCGGCGAGCGCCACGTCATCAGCGGCAGCGAGTCCCAGCACACCCAGCAGTCGACTGCGGGACACTTCGTCCTCGAGCACCCCTTCGCCGGCACGCCGGTCGGCCGGAGCCAGGATCACGGGGCGGTTCTGCCCCCATTCGCCTGCATAGCCGCCGGAGCCGCCGACAAGCCTGCCGTCGACGATGAGACCGCCGCCGATGCCGCTCGCACCGCCGTTGAGGTAGACGACGTCGAGATGCCCGACAGCGGCGCCGAAGAGATGCTCGGCCATCGCGCCGAGGCTCGCGTCGTTTCCGACCGCCACCGGCAGACCCGTCGCCTCCTGCACCAGGGCGCCGACGGAGGCATCCCGCCAGCCGAGATGGGGGGCGTACCGCACCACCGCATCGGTGGCGCGGACGAGGCCCGGCACCGCGATGCCGACACCGACCACGCGGAGGCCGGCCAGCTCACCGGCGCGCCACTCCCTGAGCGTCCGCGCCACCGATGCCGCAGCCTCCTCAGGGGTGATCAGCCGGTCCAGTTCCTCGCGCACGCGTGCGCGGACCTCTCCGTTCAGGCCGACCGCTGCCATCTCGATCGCGTCGACCTCGGGGTTGACTGCGAACGCGACGACGTCACCGCTCGCCGCGACGACAGGAGAGGGACGGCCGACGCGGCGGGTCTGATCGGGCTCTCGTTCGACCACGAGGCCCGCATCGGCGAGGGTCGTGACGAGATCCGCCACCGTGGAGCGATTCAGGCCGGTGGCCGCCGTGAGCCGTGCGCGGGACTGCGGCCCGCCCTCGTGCACCAGCCGGAGCATCTCGCCGAGGTTGCGACGACGCACACCCTCCACGCTCCTCGCGCCGTCCGCCACGGATGCTCCCCTCTCGCCGGGGGCACCCCCGGACCGCTCGTTCAGCCTAGCCAGTCCCATTCGACCCGAATGGGGCTGGACAGGCCGACGATCATGTCATAAGTTGTTGTTGCCAACTTATCCGATCTTCCCCGCTGGAGCCTCCCATGACAACCCCCACCCGCGACGACAAGTTCTCCTTCGGCCTGTGGACCGTCGGCTACAACGGAGCCGACCCCTTCGGCGGCCCCACCCGACCGGCGCTCGATGTCGTGCACGCCGTCGAGAAGCTCGCCGAGCTCGGCGCTTACGGCCTCACGTTCCACGATGACGACCTCTTCGCCTTCGGGTCGACCGACGCCGAGCGGCAGACGCAGATCGACCGCCTGAAGGGCGCTCTGGCCGACACCGGCCTGATCGTGCCGATGGTCACCACGAACCTCTTCAGCGCCCCGATCTTCAAGGACGGCGGATTCACCTCGAACGACCGCGACGTGCGCCGTTTCGCCCTGCGCAAGGTGTTCCGTCAGCTCGACCTCGGCGCCGAGCTCGGCGCGAAGACCTTCGTCATGTGGGGCGGCCGCGAAGGGGCGGAGTACGACTCCGCGAAGGACATCCGCGCCGCACTCGAGCGCTATCGCGAAGCCGTGAACCTGCTCGGCGACTACGTCACCGACAAGGGATACGACATCCGCTTCGCCATCGAGCCGAAGCCGAACGAGCCGCGCGGCGACATCCTGCTGCCCACTCTCGGTCACGCGATCGCTTTCATCGACTCGCTCGAGCGCCCCGAACTGGTCGGCGTCAACCCCGAGGTCGGCCACGAGCAGATGGCCGGGCTCAACTTCGCCGCAGGCATCGCGCAGGCGCTGTTCCACGGCAAGCTCTTCCACATCGACCTCAATGGCCAGCGTGGCATCAAGTACGACCAGGATCTGGTGTTCGGACACGGCGACCTGCACAACGCGTTCGCGCTCGTCGACCTGCTCGAGAACGGCGGCCCCGGCGGCGTGCCCGCCTACGACGGCCCTCGACACTTCGACTACAAGCCCTCGCGCACCGAGGACGAGAAGGGCGTCTGGGACTCGGCCGCCGCGAACATGCGCACCTACCTGCTGCTCAAGGAGCGCGCGGCCGCGTTCCGCGCCGACCCCGAGGTGCAGGAGGCGCTTGCCGCCGCACGTGTCGACGAACTCTCCGTCCCCACGCTCGGAGACGGCGAGTCGTACGAGGACTTCCTCGCCGACCGTTCGGCCTACGAGGACTTCGACGCGTCGACGTACTTCGGCGGCAAGGGCTTCGGGTTCGTCCGTCTGCAGCAGCTCGCGACCGAGCACCTTCTCGGCGCGCGCTGATCATGCCCCTCGTTCTCGGGGTCGACTCCTCGACCCAGTCCTGCAAGGCACTCGTCGTCGATACCGCGACGGGAACCGTCGTGCGGTCGGGGCGCGCCGCGCACCCCGACGGGACGGCGGTCGACCCCGAGGAGTGGTGGCGAGCACTGAACACCTCCATCGAGGAAGCCGGTGGCCTCGACGACATCGAGGCGTGGTCGATCGGCGGCCAGCAGCACGGCATGGTCGCGCTGGCCGCTGATGGCACGGTGATCCGGGACGCGCTGCTGTGGAACGACACCCGTTCCGCCGGCGCCGCGGCGGATCTCATCGCCGAGTTCGGCGCGGAGACGCTGGCGGCGCGAACGGGTCTCGTCCCGGTGGCGTCGTTCACGATCACGAAGCTGCGGTGGCTGCGCGACAACGAACCGGAGAACGCGGCGCGTGTCGCCGCTGTCGCGCTGCCGCACGACTGGCTGACGTGGCGTCTGCGCGGCTACGGCCCGGAGAATCCGGCGCTCACCGAACTCGTCAGCGACAGATCCGACGCCTCGGGCACGGGGTACTGGAACCCGGCGACGGGCGAGTACGACCGTGAGCTGCTGGCGGCTGCGCTCGGCCACGATGCGGTCCTCCCCCGCGTACTGGGTTCCGACGAGGCGGTCGCCGATGCGGACGGTCGTCACGTCGGCCCCGGCGCCGGCGACAACGCGGCCGCTGCACTCGGGCTGGACACCCGCCCCGGCGACGTCGTCGTCTCGATCGGCACGTCGGGCACCGTGTTCGCGATCAGCACGGAGCGCGTCGAGGACCCGACGGGCACCGTGGCGGGCTTCGCCGATGCCTCGGGCCGGTTCCTCCCCCTGGTGGCGACGTTGAACGCGGCGAGAGTCCTGGACGTCACGGCGGCCCTCCTGGGCGTCTCGCTCGACGAGTTCAGCGATCTCGCCCTGCAGGCGTCTCCCGGGGCGGGCGGCATCACGCTTCAGCCCTACTTCGAGGGCGAGCGCACCCCGAACCTTCCCGATGCGACGGCGACGCTGTCTGGTCTGACCCTAGCCTCGACGACCCGCGCGAATCTGGCTCGGGCGGCCGTAGAGGGGATGCTGCGCGGCCTCGGCGCCGGACTCGACGCGCTGCGCGATCTCGGCATCCCGCTCGAGCGCGCTCTGCTCATCGGCGGCGGAGCGCAGTCCGAGGCCGTAAGGCGGATCGCTCCCGAGGTGCTCGGCCTGCCGGTCGACGTGCCGGAGATCGCGGAATACGTCGCCCTCGGCGCTGCCCGCCAGGCTGCACGGCTGACCGTCGACGCCTAGCCCGTCAGATGAGAAAGGCCCGCACGGCGAACCGTGCGGGCCTTTCTCATCTGCGGCTCAGACCAGCGTCTCCTGCCAGGCGGCGTGCAGCTGCGCGAACTTGCCGGTGCCGCCGATGAGCGCGGCCGGGGTGTCGTCCTCGATGATCCGTCCGTGCTCCATCACCAGCACCCGGTCGGCGATGGCCACCGTCGACAGGCGGTGCGCGATGATGATCGCGGTCCGGTCGGCGAGCAGCGTCTGCAGAGCATCCTGGATCAGCCGCTCCGAGGGGATGTCCAGCGACGCCGTGGCCTCGTCGAGGATCAGCACAGACGGATCCGCGAGGAACGCCCGGGCGAACGAGATCAGCTGACGCTGTCCCGCCGACACCCGGCCGCCGCGCTTGTTCACGTCAGTGTTGTACCCGTCCGGCAGCGATGAGATGAACTCGTCCGCTCCCACCGCTCGCGCGGCCGTCCGGATCTCGTCGAGCGTGGCATCCGGCTTTCCGAGCGCGATGTTGTCGGCGACGGTTCCGCTGAACAGGTACGCCTCCTGAGTGACCATCACGATCGCCCGGCGCAGGTCCTTCGGATGCAGCTTCCGCAGATCGACTCCGTCCAGGGTGACGCGACCGATCGTGGGGTCGTAGAACCGCGAGATGAGCTTCGCCAGCGTCGACTTGCCCGCGCCGGTGGTTCCCACGAGCGCGATCGTCTGACCGGCGGGGATGTCGAGTGAGAAGTCCGGCAGGATCGTGGTCTCGCCGTTGTAGCCGAATGTGACGTCCTCGAAGCGGATCGCACCGCGCGATTCCCACAGGTCGACGGGCTTCTCGGGGTCGGGGACGGTCGGCTGCTCTTCCAGCACACCGGACACCTTCTCCAGCGCCGCCGTCGCCGACTGGTAGGAGTTCAGGAACATCGCGATCTCCTGCATCGGCGCGAAGAAGTTGCGCACGTACAGCACAGCGGAAAGCAGCACACCGACGGTGAGCGCACCGGTGGAGACCCGGATGCCGCCCCAGAGCACGACGGCACCGAGGGTGAGCGCGGCGACGCCCATCAGCCCGGGTTCGAACGTGCCGAACAGCAGCATCGAGCGCCGGTTGATGTCCCGGTAATCGCCCGCCACCTTCTGGAAGGTGACGTCGTTGCGGGGCTCCTTGCGGAAGGCCTTGACGGCGCGGATGCCGGTCATCGTCTCGACGAACTGCACGATCACCTTCGCGCTGATCACGCGGGATTCCCGGTAGACGAGCTGCGAGCGCGAGTAGAACCAGCGCATCAGCATCATCAGCGGGATGCCGGCGAGCGCAAGGATCACGCCCGACTGCCAGTCCCAGACGACGAGGGCGATGAAGGTGAACGCACCGAAGAGAACACCGGAGACGAGGTTGTTCAGACCGCCGTCCAGGAGCTCCCGGATCGAGTCGAGGTCGCTCGTCTGGCGCGAGATGATTCGACCGGACGTGTACGACTCGTGGAACTCGAGGCTCAGCTTCTGCGTGTGCAGGAAGATGCGCTTGCGCAGATCCAGCAGTACCGCCTGGGTGATCCGGGCGGCGATCATCACGTACCAGGCGATGAGCACGGCAGCGGCCGCACCCGCGAACAAGTAGACGAAGCCGATCGCGAAGGTCGGCATCCAGTCCGCGCGCTCGAGCACGGCCGGCAGCGCCTGGTCGAGTCCGATGCTGATGAGGATCGGCCCCGCCACCTGCAGTGCCGTCGAGATGACGAGCACCGCGGCCGCGAGGATGACCTGCGGTCGCAGCGGCCGGATCAGCGAGCCCAGCAGGCGCAGCGACCGCTGACGGATCTCCCTGCTCTCCGCGCGGGTGTAGTCGGAACGGTCCTCGTTCTGCGTACCGGTGATGTCGGAGCTCATGCCTGCACCTCCTCTTCGATGGCCAGTTCTTCGTCGGGCAGATCGCCCTCTTCGTCGTCTTCGGCGGTATCTCGGATGATCGGGATCGAGCCGGTCCTGGCCGCCTCCTCCGCCTCGAGGCTGGAGATCACGTGCCGGTAGTGCCTGCTCGACTGCAGCAGCTCGCTGTGCGTGCCGACCGCCGTCACGCGTCCGCGTTCGAGCAGCGCGACCCGGTCCGCGAGGGCCACGGTCGAAGGGCGGTGCGCCACGATCAGCGCCGTGGTCTCGGCGAGCACGTGCCGCAGCGCCTCCTCGACGAGCGCCTCGGTGTCGACATCCAGAGCCGAGAGCGGATCGTCGAGCACGAGGACCCGCGGGTTCGCCGCGACGGCACGGGCGAGCGCGAGACGCTGGCGCTGTCCGCCGGACAGGCTGAGTCCCTCCTCGCCGATGATCGTCTCCACGCCCTCAGGGAGCGCGTCGACGAACCCGGCCTGGGCGACGTCCAGCGCCTCGCGCAGCACGCGTTCGGCCTCGTCGCTGTGCACGTCGAGCTCGGCCCGGCCCAGCAGCACGTTCTCCCGGACGGATGCCGAGAACAGCGTCGCATCCTCGAATGCCATCGCGATGTGCTGGCGCAGATCGGCGAGGGTCAGGTCGCGCACGTCCACGCCGTCGAGCGTGACCCGGCCGCCGGTGACGTCGTAGAGACGGGCAGGCAGCGTCGTCAGCGTGGTCTTGCCGCTGCCGGTGAGTCCCACCAGCGCCATCGTCTCACCGGGGCGCAGCACCAGGTCGATGCCGTCCAGCAGGTCGCGTTCCTGCGCGCCGGCATCCTGGTAGCGGAAGTGGGCGTTCTCGAACGCCAGCTCTCCGCGCGGGTTCTCGATGCGCACCGGGTTCGCGGGGTCCGTGATCGTGTTCGTCTCGGAGAAGATGTCGAACACGCGGTCGGTCGCCGTGCGCGCATCGAGCATGAACGAGAAGAGGAAGCCGATCGACTCGATCGGCCAGCGCAGCACCGTCGCCATCGCGAAGAAGGCGAACAGCTCGGGCAGATCGATGGCGCCCTGCGAGATCAGCCAGATACCCGTCATCAGGCTGAGGCCGAACGCGATCTGCGGCATCAGGTCGAGCCAGAACCAGATCGAGGCGATCGCCCCGGCCTTGCTCATCTCGGTCTCGCGCAGCGTCTCGGCCTGGCGGCTGAAGCGGCTGAGCGCGTGCTTGCCTCGTCCGAAGGCCTTCAGCACGCGGATGCCGTGCACGCTCTCCTCGACGCTGGTCGCGAGGTCGCCGGCCTGGTCCTGGCTGCGTCGCGTGAGCGCGCCGTAGCGCTTCTCGAACAGATAGCCCCGGATCCACAGCGGAATCGCCGTGACGAGGAAGATCGTTCCGAGCAGCCAGTGCCAGCGGAACAGCAGCACAGAGCCGATGATGATCGTGAGCACGTTCACGACCAGAAGCACCAGGCCGAAGGCGAGCCAGCGGCGGATGAGACCGATGTCCTGCATCATCCGGCTGAGCAGCTGTCCGGACTGCCAGCGGTCGTGGAACGACACCGGCAGCGTCTGCAGGCGCGAGTAGAGGTCGGTCCGCATGCGGTACTCGACCTCGGTCGCCGGGTTCAGCACGAACCAGCGGCGCAGCCAGATCATGGCCGCTTCGCCGACGGCGAGGCCGAAGACGGCCAGCGCGCCCCAGGCGATCGCGCCGATCTCACCGGACCGGACGGGGCCGCTGATGATCTGCTCCAGCACGAGCGGGATCATCAGCGCGATGACGGCCGCGACGAGTGCGCTGGCGGCGCCGCCGACGAGTCGCCAGATGACCGGCTTCACGAACGGCTTGAGCCGCCAGAGCGCGGCGGGGGTGGAGAGAGTGGAGGAGGGTGAAGTGTTCTGCGAAGAAGGCGAGGAAGACATGTCTCTCAGACGAGTTTCGTATGGAAAGCGGTTGCTGAAAAGGGAACGGACACAGGAACGGACTCTCAGAGTCCGGTGTCCGAAACAGAGGGCGCGGAGCGACCCGCGGCGGTCGGTCTAAGGGAACAGGCGCACCGGGGTCGAGCCGAGAGCTGCGATCTGCGCGCTGGCGATCGTGGTCATGGTGTCCTCCTCAGAGCTCGGCTGTGTCGTCCGGTCGGTGCGACAGCCCATCAGCCTATTGCTGTGAACCGGCTGATCGCAAGACTCATTCCCGAATTCTTCCGGCCGGTCTCGTGGTCAGCGTGCGGCCGCGCCGAGCTCCGCGCGGAAGAGCCGCTGCATGTTGCCACCGAGCACGGCGACGATGTCGGCGTCGCGCCAACCGCGGCGAAGGAACGCCTCGGTGATCAGCGGCAACCCTGAGGGGCCCTCGAGGCCAGGAAGGTACTCGTCGGCCGGAACGCCCTCGACCATGGCCTCGACGCAGCACGGCGCGGTGGTGTCGGCCATGACCTCCTGCATGAAATCCGCGCCGATGCCGACGTGCTCGATGCCGGCCACCGACACCAGGTGCTCGAAGTGGTCGACCAGCCGGTCGATCGTGTAGTCGCCGGCATCGAGGTAGGGCGCGAAGAAGTTGACGCACACCACGCCGCCACCGGCCGCGATGCCCGCGGCCTGGGCGTCGGTGAGGTTGCGGTGATGGTCGAAGAGCACCCGGGACGACGAGTGCGTGGCGATCAGCGCGCGCGTGGAGAGCTCGAGCACGTGATCCACGCCGGCGGCGCCGAGGTGGCTGAGATCGAGCATCATGCCGATGCGCTCCATCTCGGCGACGGCACGGACGCCCAGGCGGGTGAGCCGGCTGCCGGCTCCGTCTTCCCCGCTGCCATCCGCGAAGGCGCTGCGGCCGAAATGCGCGAGGGAACCGATCCGCACGCCGAGCCTGTGCACGGTCTCCAGAAGCTCGACGTCTTCACCGATCCCCGGCATCCCCTCGAGCGCGAGCACGAGGGCGATACGACCTGCTTCGAGTGCGCGATCGATATCGGCGCCGTCGGCGCAGAGCGTGACGGTATCCGCGTTGCCCTCGGCGATCCTGTGGGTGGCTTCGATCATCTGGAAGGTGCGCCTCAGCGCGCCTTCCGGTCGATAGACGGCGTCGATGAACACCGGAAGCACCTGGATGTTCACGCCGCCCTCCTGCAGCTGCGGCAGCCACTGCAGCCGGAAGAACTCGGACCACTGCTCCGGAGGGCGGCTGGCGACCGCGCAGAGCAGGTCGTTGTGCGCATCCGCGACGACAGCGCGCCGGTGCAGTTCGGCGGCCCTGGTTTCGCTCATGTGCCCATCCTGCGCGCTGCGCAGGCCGGAATGCGGTCGCCACGCGCAGGTGCGAGCCGCCATCGGGAACGAATCCTGCGCTCCTGTGCCCGCCTCCACAATCGTGCTGCGCGCTCACGCCGGAGAGACGCCCTCGCGCGCCAGCAGACGCTCCTTCACGTCGAGACCCCAGGCGAATCCGCCGAGGCTGCCGTCGGAGCGCAGCACCCGGTGACAGGGGACGAAGAGCGCGGGGGCGTTCCGGGCGCAGATGGATGCGGCAGCGCGCACGGCGCTCGGGTTGTCGAGGACGGCGGCGAAGCCCGTGTACGTCAGCGGTGCACCCGCGGTGATGCGTCGGAGCGCGGCCCAGCCCGCGAGCTGCAGAGCAGTTCCGGTCTGCTTCACGGCGACGGCATCGATCGCAGCGAGGTCGCCGGCGTAGTAGGCCAGGGCGGCAGCGGCCGCATCCGTCTCACCCTCGCGGACCTCCGCCGGCCGTGCGGCGGCCGAGAGGCGGTCGAGGATCTCCTGATGGTCCGTCGTCCATCCGGAGGACAGCACGCGCTGCCGGTCGTCGACGAGGATCGTGAACGGCCCGTCTGGGGTGTCCAGGGTCTGGATGAGTGCGGTCATGATTGCTCCTTCGAAGTCGTGGCCTTTGTGGCTGTTCGGCGGGCGGATGCGGTTCGCACCGGTGCCGCGCGCCAGAGGTGGGCGGTGAGGTAGCTGCGCCAGGGTGCCGTGCGCTCGGCCCAGGCCGTGAGCGGAGCGGGCTCCGCGGGGAGGCCGGATGCCGCGGCACCTGCCCGCACGGCGACGTCGCCGGGCAGGAACACATCAGGGTCGCCGAGCACGCGCATCCGCACGTAGTCAGCCGTCCACGGGCCGATGCCGGGCATCGCGAGCATCGCCCGGCGCTGGTCGGCGCCATCGTCGCCGACCGTAAGGGTCAGCGAGCCGTCGGCGAGTGCCTCCGCGGCGCCGGTGATCGCCCGGATGCGGGCTGCGGGTCCACGGAGCACGTCGACTCCCCGCTCGGCGATCGCCTGCATCGTCGGGAAGAGCAGACCGCCGTCCGCCGTCCGCTCTCCCAGCGCATTCGCCAGCGCGGTCAGCGCCGTGCGCGCGGCCACCACAGTGATCTGCTGCCCGACCATCGCACGGATCAGCATCTCGTGCGGATCGGCCGATCCGGGGACTCGGATGCCGGGGGTCCGCGCGACGAGAGGGGCGAGCTCGGGGTGTGCAGCCAGAGCGTCGTCGACGGCGAGCGGGTCGGCGTCGAGATCGAAGATCCGCCGGACGGTGCCGACGAGCGGTGCGAGGTCGCCGAGTCCGGTGACCCTGGCTCGCAGGTGGAGCCGCTCGTCGTCTTCCTGCCGCACTTCGAACCACGTCGGTCCGCCGGCCATGCGCAGGTGACGACGGAACGAGGCGGCAGTCGTCTCCTCGACGCCGGGGAGTGCACGCGCCGCCATCCACGCGAAGACGCCATCGGCGTCCAGCGGACCGCGGTACGGCAGGACGAGGTCGATCGCGCCGGGGGCGTCGAGCCCTTCCGCGCCCGCGCGTGGGCCTGGCGTGGGGCGGCGGCGCGCCCTGAGCTCACCGGGAGTGAGACCGAACACCTCGCGGATCGTGTCGTTGCACTGACGGATGCTCGCGAAGCCGGCGGAGAAAGCGACCGCCGAGATCGGCATATCCGTGCCGACGAGGAGCATCCTCGCGGTGTGCGCGCGGTGGGCCCTGGCGAGCGCGAGCGGACCCGCGCCCAGCTCGGTGCTGAGCAGCCGGGTCAGGTGCCTGCTCGAGTAGCCCAGGCGTGCGGCGAGTCCGGTCACACCCTCACGCTCGACGACGCCGCTTGCGATGAGGCGCATCGCCCTGGCCGCCGTATCACCGCGCAGGTTCCAGGCCGGCGAACCCGGAGCCGCCTCCGGGAGGCACCTCTTGCAGGCGCGGTATCCGGCCTCGTGGGCGGCCGCGCTGGTCGGGTAGAACGTCACGTTCTTCTGCATCGGGGTGCGTGCGGGGCAGCTCGGACGGCAGTAGATCCCCGTCGAGCGGACGGCGGTCACGAACTGCCCGTCGAAGCGGGTGTCGCGGGCGCTGATCGCGCGGTATCGCTCGTCGAAGTCGGTGATGGGGAAGCTCATGTCTCCACTCTGACACGCTCCACGGACACCGGCTGGCGGAAATCGGACATCGCTGTGACCCGGGTGTACGTGCTCGGACACGGCCCGAACGTCAGGTCCGCCGCGACCTCGAGCCATACCCCCTGGTGTGCGATCGCGGCGCGCGTGATACTGGACGCTGACGGCTCCCTGTCCGTTTCGTGGCAGAAGGAGGGCATCGTGCGCCGACCTCGGACCATCGCCGCTCTGGGTGCGGTCGCGGCGCTGCTCCTCTGCGGCTGTTCGGGCCCGGCATCCACCGCTCCGTCTGCGACGCCTTCCACCGGCGACACGTCGTCGCACGAGTCGTCCTGTGTCGCCGATCCTGAAGCGGTGATCGCAGCGCGCCTGCCGGAGGCCGCCACGGATCCGATGCCTCCGGAACTGTCTTCGCAGATCGACGCCGCGGCGGTGGCATCCTTCGCCGTGGCTGCCGCGCCCGGCGCGATCGTCTTCGTGCAGACCCCGGAGGGAACCTTCAGCAAGGCCTACGGCGTGGCAGACCCGACGACGGGTGCGCCGATGACGACGGACATGTACCAGCGCGTCGGCTCCGTCACCAAGACCTTCACGGTCACACTGATCCTGCAGCTGGCCGAAGAGGGAGCGGTCTCTCTCGACGATCCGATCGGGAAGTACATCGACGGGGTGCCGAACGGCGACGTCGTCACCTTGCGCCAGCTGTCGGACATGACCAGCGGGGTCGCCAGTTACACGTTCGACGACGCGTGGCTGCAGGCCTTCATGAGTGACCCCGGACGTGTGTGGGATCCCCAGGAGCTCGTCGACATCGGCATCGCGCTGCCACCGCTGTTCGAGCCGGGAACGGAGTTCGACTACTCCAACACCAACACCGTACTCCTCGGCCAGGTCGTCGAAAGAGTGACGGGACAGGACGTCGCGGACGTGTTCGCCGAGCGGATCTTCGAGCCGCTCAGCCTGACGGGTACGTCCGACCCAGGAGCATCCGCCGCCTTCCCCGAGCCGCACCCGCGCGGGTACACCCTGCAGTCCCCCACCGCCACCCCGGAGGACCCCACGGACGCGACCGACTGGAACCCGTCATGGGGATGGACGGCGGGCCAGCTGATCTCGAACGGCCGGGACATGTTCGTCTATGCTCGCGCCCTGGGCACCGGTCAGGGTCTGCTCGACGCCGAGTCGCAACTCGAGCGGCTCACCTCGTTCCCCGGCGCGGCGGGCTACGGCCTGGGAATGGGATGCAGCAGCGGCTGGGTCGGGCATGCCGGCGAACTCCCCGGTTTCAACAGCTCCGTCTTCTACGACACCTCCAGCGACAGCACCGTGATCACGATGACGAACAGCGACATCGCCTCGGGCGACTGCGCGCAGTCGCCGACCCTCCTCGACAACCCGACCGGCGAGGTGTGCTCCAGCCCTGCGACGCGGATCTTCGTCGGGATCTCCGAGGCCCTCGGCAATCCGTTCGTCCCCGCGCCCAAGCAATGACCGGCTGATCGGAGCCATCGTGCACAGACACCCCGCCCTGATCGCCGGCATCGCGCTGGCCGTGACCGTGCTCACCGGCTGCAGCGCTCCACCGGAGGAGCAGCAGGTGGAGGTCGAGCTCGGAGATTCGCCCAACCAGGACGTGCTCGCCCTCCCCGACGGCAGTCTCGATTCAGCACTCGAGAAGCTGCCGGAGATCGTGGAGTCGGCGATGGAGCAGAGTGGAGTGCCGGGCATCGCCGTCGCGGTGGTGCACGGCGACGAAGCCGTCTTCGCGGAGGGCTACGGCGTGCGGACGAAGGGAGAGGATGCCGTGGTCGACGCCGACACCGTGTTCCAGATCGCCTCGCTCTCGAAGCCGGTGGGGGCGACGGTCGTCGCGACACAGGTCTCGCAGGGCGTCGTCGACTGGGCGACGCCGGTCATCGATCACCTGCCCGATTTCACGCTGGCCGACCCGTGGGTCACCCAGCATGCGACCATCGGGGACTTCTACTCGCACCGCACCGGTCTGCCGTTCGCGGCGGGCGACCTGCTCGAGGACATCGGCTACGACCGGGCCTATGTGCTGGATCGTCTGGCGCTCCAGCCGCTCGCGCCGTTCCGCGCCAGCTACGCCTACGCGAACTTCGGGATCACCGTCGGC
Organism: Microbacterium aurantiacum; assembly: GCF_002872075.1. Taxonomy (GTDB): domain Bacteria; phylum Actinomycetota; class Actinomycetes; order Actinomycetales; family Microbacteriaceae; genus Microbacterium; species Microbacterium aurantiacum_A. The sequence goes on from NZ_PGGU01000006.1 coordinate 321,755, forward strand.
GCCGAGGCTGTCGCCGCGGCCGCCGGCACCGACTGGGCGACGCTCTCCGACGAGCAGCTCTACGGCCCGCTCGGGATGGGCTCCACCAGTTCCCGTCATGAGGACTTCCTCCAGCAGGAGAACAGGGCCGCCCTGCACGCTCTGATCGGCGAGGGCGACTTCGAGCCCCGTTTCGAGCGCGACCCCGATGCGCAGTCGCCCGCCGGCGGTGTCTCCTCGAGCGTGAGCGACCTGGCGGAGTGGATGCGGCTCGTGCTCGCCGGCGGCACGTACGCGGGTGAGGAGATCATCGCCGAAGCGGCCCTGCAGCCGGCGCTCAGTCCGCAGAACGTGTCTTCGCCACCACACGCGCTGGACCAGCGGGCGGGTCAGTACGGCTTCGGATTCGGGGTGGGGATGCAGCCGAGCGGTCGCGTGACCCTGAGTCATTCCGGCGCGTTCATCCTCGGCGCCGCGACGAACGTCCAGCTGCTGCCGTCTGCCGACGTCGGGATCGTGGTGCTGACAAACGGCGCTCCGATCGGCGTTCCGGAGGCGATCGCCGCCGAGTTCCTCGACCTGCTGCAGTTCGGGTACAGCACGCGCGACTGGCTGAGCGACTACGGGCACGCCATGGCGGGATACCACCAACCCGCCGGCGACCTCACCGGAGAGACCCCGCCCGCGGATCCGGCGCCTGCCCAGCCCCTGTCCGCGTACGCCGGCACGTACGCCAACGACTACTACGGCGCAGCGGTCGTCTCCGAGGAGGACGGCGTGCTCACACTCGCCGTGGGGCCCGACGGCGGTTCCACCGCGCAACTCGACCCCTGGGACGGCGACACCTTCGCATTCATACCGCTCGGCGAGAATGCACCGGCGGGATCGCTGTCTTCAGCGGTGTTCACGATCGCCGGCGGCGCCGCCGCCTCGATGACCCTCGACTTCTTCAATGCGGAGCCCGGGCTCCTCGGAACCTGGACGCGGGTACCGTGAGACTTCTCCCGAAATCGGGTCGTGTGGTCTGAGCATGGCGGCGATCGAAGACGTGCGGGCTCTGGGCACCGAGTTGGAGCGCTCCTACCCGGTGCGTGTACGCGGAAGGTTGAAGTTCCGAGTCGGTCAGCTCGTGTACGTCGCGTTCTCCCTCGACGAGAGCGTGATGGGGTTCGCGTTTCCGAAGGAGGAGCGCGAGGCGCTGGTCGGAGGAGATCCGCGCAAGTTCCAGATGCCTTCGACGTCGGACCTGCGATTCAACTGGGTGCACGCGGAACTGCTAGCTCTGGAACCTGCGGAGGCTCGCGAGCTCGTCGTCGATGCGTGGCGAATGGTCGTCCCGAACAAGCTCGCTCGTGCGTACGATCTCGCTCATCCGGGTGGCCCGGGTTGAGAACTCGTCCGGTCGGTGCGCGGCTTGCGCCCCGCTGATGCTTGCTCACGTCGGGTCTCCGCGAGACGAAACGCGTGGCCTCTCCTCGTCGTTGAACGGGCGGAGCGAGACGAAACGTTGCCCCCTCCCGTTCGCTCGTTGAGCGATGCTTCGACTCGCTGGCGCTCGCTCAGTGCGGGTCTCCGCGAGACGAAACGCGCCATGATCCACTCGACTCCGAGAACGTTGAAAAGTTTGTCTGATCTGCTTCTTTTCGGCCTCTGAATGTCGGTGGCCCTCCGCAGAATAGAGGTATGAACAACCCCGTGGCTCTCCTCGATCAGGTCGTCTCCGACCTGGATCAGGTGCTGGGTGCGGATGCTCTCGCGTCGCTGTCGGATGCCGACCGGATGCATGTTCTTCGCGTCGCCGGGGAGGCGTTCCGCCGCATCGAGGCGGTCGTCGGGGAGACGACGTCCGGGGCAGAGCCTGGGTTTCCGGAGGAGTTCGGATGCCGGAACATGAACGAGCTTCTGCAGCGGGTGCTACGGGTCGATGCGCCGGGCGCTGCCCGGGTCGTGAAGACCGCGGATCTGCTGCACCGAGATGTCGAACTCACCTCGGGTGCCCGGTTGCCCGCGAGGTGGCCGTCGTTGCGTGGCGCGATGCTGGACGGGGCGATCGGGATCGCCGGGCTGCTGGCGGCGACCGGTCCGATCGAACAAGCCCGAGGTCGGATCGGAGCGGCTGATCGGTTGCGGGCGGATGCCGAACTCGCCGGCCAGGCCCGCGGCTACGTCCTCGCCGATGCCGATGCCGATGAGCGGGCGGATGCCGATGCTGTGGTCGCCGATGTGGCGCCGCCGGCGACGCCAGAAGATCTGAAGCAGTTCGCGCAACTGATCGCGCTGTATCTGGACCCGGACGGATCCGCGCCGACCGAGGCGGAGGCGTCGCAGTCCCGGTCGTTCACGATCGGGAGGCTCCGCAACGGCACCTACCCGGTCCGCGGGAACATGCTGCCCGAGGTCTACGCGCAGATGCAGCTCATCTTCGACGCGCAACTGAACCCGAAAACCGACGGACCCGAGGATCTCGGCGTGACGTTCCGCCCGTCCGATGAGATCGACAGTCACGATGACGGCGCAGACGGCACAGATCCGTTCAACTCCGACCCGAGGAATGTGATCGAGCCGCGCACCCGCGCCCAGAAGCAGCACGACGCCCTCGCCCGCAGCACTGGGCATCGCGGCCCGCCACAACGAGATGCCCAGCCTGGGCGGCGCGGCGCCGACCCTGGTCGTGCACGTCGACGCGGCCGACTACGCATCCGGATCATCGGCCGGATGGGCGACGATCCCCGGCATCGACGCCCCGATCTCGGCATCCGTCGCCTCCCACACCGCGTGCACGGGCACGATCCAACGGGTGCTGTTCGACGAGGGCCGCATCGTCGGCATCAGCGTCACCGACCGGGTCTTCACCGTCCACCAACGCCGCGCGATCATCGCCCGCGACAAGGAATGTCTGATCCCGGGATGCCATGTCCCAGCGTCCTGGTGCGAGATCCATCATGTGACCGAACACGCCCGCGGCGGACCCACCCACACCGACAACGGGGTGCCATTGTGCTGGCATCACCACCGCACCCTCGACAGGTCCGGATGGGAGATCCGCATGATCGGCGGCATCCCACAGATCCGCGGACCCGGATGGTGGGACCCCGACCAGCGATGGCGCACACCACGCGCCACCCTCGACACACTCACCCGCACCCGCGTCTGACGGCGCACCTGGGCACGCTCACCGACCCCAGGACACCTCAGAGAATGAGTTTGATCGGGCTCAGCAACGGCGCGTCAGCTGCAACCGCGAAAGGCTCGTGCAGGCTCCGCCGGACTCAGTGGAAGAAGTGGCGCTCCCCGGTGAAGAACATCGTGACACCGGCCTTGCGGGCGGCATCCACGACCTCTCCATCGCGCACCGAGCCGCCGGGCTGCACGATCGCCGAGATACCCGCATCGATCAGCACCTGCGCGCCGTCGGCGAAGGGGAAGAACGCGTCGGATGCCGCGACCGAGCCGGCCGCCCGGTCGCCCGCGCGCTCGACGGCCAGGCGGCACGAGTCGACTCGGTTGACCTGTCCCATTCCGACACCGACCGTGGCGTTCCCGCGGGCGAGGACGATCGCGTTCGACTTGACGGCACGACAGGCCTTCCACGCGAAGACGAGGTTCTCCATCTCCTCATCGCTCGGACGCTCACCGGAGACCAGCTCCCAGTTCGTCGAGACCGAGGCGATGTCATCGGGGAAACGGTCCGCGTCCTGCAGCAGCAGGCCGCCCGAGACGAGGCGCACGTCCATCCGCTCCTGCTGCCAGTCCTCTGGGAGCTGCAGCAGACGCAGGTTCTTCTTCGCCTTGAAGACCTCGAGAGCGGCGGGCTCGAACGACGGCGCCACGATGACCTCGGTGAAGATGTCCTTGAGGTTCTCCGCCATCTTCAGCGTGACGGTGCCGTTGGCCGCGATCACTCCGCCGTAGGCCGAGACCGGGTCGCACTCGTGCGCCCGCAGGTGGGCACTGGCGATGGGGTCGAGCGCGTTGGGCGCCGTCGTCGCGATTCCGCACGGGTTCGCGTGCTTGATGATCGCCACGGAGGGCAGCACCATGTCGTAGGCGGCGCGCAGGGCGGCGTCGGCGTCGACGTAGTTGTTGTACGACATCTCCTTGCCCTGCAGCTGCGTGGCCTGGGCGATGCCGTGCCCGCCGACGCGCGAGTAGATGGCAGCTCGCTGGTGCGAGTTCTCTCCGTATCGGAGGGTGGCGAGGCGCTCGGCCTGGATCGTGAGGTGCGCGGGCAGATCGCCGGGCTCGTTCAGGGTGCCCTCCGCGAACCAGGAGGCGACGGCGGTGTCGTACGCGGCCGTGTGCGCGAAGGCGCGAGCGGCGAGCTCGCGGCGCTGCGCATGGGTGGTGCCACCCGAACGGATCGCGTCGATCACCGCGGGGTACGAGGCAGGAGAGACGACGATCGCGACATTGGCGTGGTTCTTCGCCGATGCGCGGACCATGGCGGGTCCGCCGATGTCGATCTGCTCGACGACGACATCCCCCACAGCGCCGGAGGCCACCGTCTCGACGAACGGATACAGGTTCACGACGACGAGCTCGAACGGCTCGATGCCCAGGTGCTCGAGCTGCCCCTCGTGATCCTCCAGCCGCAGGTCGGCGAGGAGGCCGGCGTGCACGGCCGGGTGCAGGGTCTTCACGCGGCCGTCCAGCATCTCGGGAACCCCGGTCACGGCCGAGACGTCGGTGACGTCATAGCCGGCCTCGCGGATCGCGGCGGCCGTCGAACCCGTCGAGACGATCTCGGCGCCGGTCTCGGCGAGGGCCGCGGCGAGCACCAGCAGGTCGGTCTTGTCGCTCACCGAGATGAGCGCCCGGCGGATCGGCACCGCATCGCGATCGCGGTAGAGCGAGGGGTCGTGACGGGGGCCGGCCATGGTGGGCTCCTTCAGCGTGGGACGTGCGAGGGGTGATCAGGAAAGGGTGGAGGATGCGGTGTTCAGCGGAAGCTCGCCGGTGGCGATGCGACGGACGACATCGATGAGGAGACGGCGTTCGACGGGCTTGATGCGATCGTGCAGGCTGTGCTCGCTGTCGTCGGGGAGGACGGGCACCCGTTCCTGCGCGAGTATCGGCCCGGAGTCCACTCCGTCGTCGACGACGATGACGCTGGCGCCGGTCTCGGTCACACCGGCGGCGAGCGCGTCACGGACGCCATGGGCACCGGGGAACTCGGGCAGGTATGCCGGATGCGTGTTGATCAGTCGCGGCGAGTACTCGGCGACCAGCGCCGGTGGCAGCAGACGCATGAGTCCGCTGAGCACCACGAGATCAGGCGTCCAGACGGCGAGCTGGCGTCCGAGCTCCTCGCCCCAGGACTCGCGGCTGTCGTGCTCGTGCCACGGAACGGTGAAACTCGGGATGCCGAACTCCTCGGCGTGCGCGAGCCCGTCGGCGTCGCGGTCGGCGCCGACGACGACCACCCTGGCGGGGAAATCGGGGTGACGAGCGGCCTCGAGGAGGGCACGAAGGTTCGAGCCGGTGCCCGAGATGAGAACGGCGACCGTGAGCACCCGCCCAGTCTACCGGGGCGGGAACGCCGGCCCGTCCGGCTTCTCGAACCCGGGCAGGCGGTCCAGCGGGACGGTCTCGTGATCGGCATCCACGATCAGTGCCGCCGCATCCGCACCGACAGCCGCATCGGATGCCGCCATCTCAGCCATCCAGCGGTCGGTGCGCTCCTCCGCCAGTTCGTCCCGATGGCGGGGCGACAGCAGCAGGATGGCCGCACCGATCAGCACCTCGACGCCGATGGCCAGTGCGAACGGCCCGACAGCGGGTCCGGCCTCCGCCAGACGGCCCGGCCCCATCGATCCACCGGCCAGCACCGCGGCCAGCGCCGCGACTCCCGACGCGAGTCCGGCGATACCCCCGGCGATGACGGCTCGCGGCCCGATGCGCAGAGGCGTGCCCTCCCAGACCAGGCGCGAGCGCACGGCCCAGCCTGCGACCGCGCCGGCGGCGATCGGCACGATCACGACGATGAGCATCCAGATGGAGCTGTTCTCCGGCAGCAGCCCCAGCACCGGGATGCCGGGAACGACGCCGAGCTGAGTGCCGGCGGGAGACACAGCCGTGCCGGCGCCGACCGAGAACCCGGGACCGGCCAGCCACGATGCCGCCCAGACGATCAGCGTCGGCAGGTACGCGAGATGCCCGAGCGCGAGCACCGTCACCCCGAGGAGATCCACGCGCGCCGCCTCGAAGAGCGCGACGACCTCTCCCCCGCGCAGCAGCACCATCACGGCGACGGCCAGCGCCGACGCGCCGGTCACGGCGACGACGACGAACGCCGCACCGCGCACCGCAGCCGCCGGCACGGTGCCCCAGTCGCCCCAGCCGTCGACGATGTCGTGCAGGCGATCCAGCATCCCGCCGTCGCCGTCATCCCAGGCCACGCGGATCGCGCCACCGAGAGCGCCGGCGAGGTACGCCGCCGACGGCAGCAGGATCGACAGCAGCAGCGAGGTCTCCGCAGCCTGCATCCGGGAGGTGAGGGCGACCCCCGTCGCGATGAGGGCGAAGACCGTCGTCCCCGACAACGACCCCAGCAGCCAGGCGCCGGATCGCGCCGCGCGTCCCCCGGACCGAGCCGCGAACAGGAGCGTGAACAGGAGGAATGCCAGCGGGGTGACCGAGACCACGAAGGAAGCAGCCTCCTGGGCTATGCCGGCCGCGACGATCACGTCCTTCGGCACGGTGATGTCCAGCGGGACGCCGTGCCCGAACTGCCAGAGCGTTCCGGTGAGGGGCCAGAGCGCGCCCCAATCCGCGGCCGTCCCGAAGGCGATGGTCCAGAGCAGGGTCAGCGGAGCCAGCAGCACGGCGAGGCCGACGCCTGCCGCAATGGCAGCGTCGACGGCGGCCAGAAGCGCGACGAGGAGGCGTTGCATATCGAATCGAGACTACGACGAGAATCCCTGCTCCTCCTGTGGGCGCGCGCGTCGCCCGCCACACGATAACGTCATCATCGGAGGTTCCCCCATGACAGCTGCCCCGCCCACCGTCCGTACTCCCGCAGAGCCCGCCGGCGCTCTCGACCGCTTCTTCGAGATCACCACGCGCGGCTCGACGATCGGCACCGAGATCCGAGGCGGCGTGGTGACTTTCGTCACCATGGCCTACATCGTGATCCTGAATCCGATCATCCTGTCCGGCAAGCCCGATGTCGCCGGGAACATGCTGGACTTCAACGCGGTGGGAGCCGCGACGGCGCTCACCGCCGGTGTCATGACGATCCTCTTCGGTCTCGTCACGCGCCTGCCCTTCGCCTTCGCCGCCGGCCTCGGCATCAACGCCTTCGTGGCATTCTCCGTGGTCGGACAGGTCACCTGGCCCGAAGCGATGGCACTGGTGATGATCAACGGCGTCGTCATCGTGCTGTTGGCTGCCACCGGCCTGCGGAAGATGATCTTCGACGCGGTGCCGTTCCAGCTCAAGATCGCCATCACCGTCGGCATCGGCCTGTTCATCGCCTTCATCGGCTTCGTCAACTCGGGCTTCGTCACCGCGACAGGGGCTTCCTCGCCTCCTGTGGGTCTCGGCGTCGACGGCTCGGTCGCGACGATCCCGAGCCTGCTCTTCGTGATCACGCTCATCCTGACCGGCATCCTGGTCGCCCTGCGCATCAAGGGCGGCATGCTGACCGGCCTCATCGGCGGCACGGTGCTCGCCGTGATCGTCGAGGCGATCTGGCACATCGGCCCGCGCGCGTTCGACGACGAGGGGAATGTGGTCAACGCCGGCGGCTGGGGTCTCACCGTCCCCGCGCTCGACGGCTCTCCCGTGAGCTTCCCCGACCTCAGCCTCGTGGGTGCCGTCGACTTCACCTTCGACTTCGGCAAGGTCGGCCTGGTCGCCATCGTGATGATCGTGTTCACGCTGCTCTTCACGAACTTCTTCGACGCGATGGGCACCATGACGGGCCTCGCCAAGGAGGCCGACCTCGCCGACGACAACGGCGACTTCCCGCGCATCAAGTCGGCGCTCGTGGTCGAGGGCGTCGGCGCGATCGCGGGCGGCGCGACCTCGTCGTCGTCGAGCACCGTCTTCATCGAGTCGGGCTCCGGCATCGGAGAGGGCGCCCGCACGGGGCTCGCGAACGTGGTCACCGGGTTGCTGTTCCTGATCGCGATGTTCCTCACGCCGCTGACCTCGATCGTCCCGACCGAGATCGCGGCTGCGGCCCTCGTCATCGTCGGAGCGATGATGATGGCGCAGATCCGCTTCATCGACTTCGCGGACTTCCGCGTGCTGCTGCCGGTGTTCCTCACGGTCACGGTGATGCCGCTCACCTACTCGATCGCGAACGGCATCGGTGCGGGCTTCGTCAGCTGGGTGCTCATCCACGCCTTCTCCGGCAAGGCGAAGAGCATCAGCCCGCTGCTCTGGGTCGTGGCGGCCGGGTTCCTCGTCTTTTTCGCCCGCGGTCCGATCGAGGCGTTGTTCGGCGTCGGCATCTGATCCGCAGATCGAGGAGGGAGGGGCGGATGCTGCAGCATCCGCCCCTCCCTCCTCGGCGTGCACCTCAGCCGGTGTAGGCCGCGGCGAACTCGGGAGACGGCTCGATCGGCTCGATGACGTCGATG
>NZ_PGGU01000007.1 GCF_002872075.1 Microbacterium aurantiacum
GTCGTGCGCGTATCAACGCGCAGTACATGGGAGAAGGCGCCCCTCCCGCGACTCGCGGGAGGGGCGCCTTCTATTGGCTCCCCGGCTTGGACTCGAACCAAGAACCTGCCGGTTAACAGCCGGCTGCTCTGCCAATTGAGCTACCGAGGAATGTGCTCCGCTGCGCGGGCAACTCGACAAGCTTAGCAAACTCCGGACGATGCTCGTGACACGGGGCAGCCTCTTCGAGAGGCGTGTCGCGCCGGATCAGTGTCGAGAATCGGCCTCGGCGTTCGGCACCCAGAGCAGGTCCTTGCCGACCCCTCTCGCGACGACGTGGCCGCCGCGGAGCATCAGAGTCTCGGCGTTCAGCTCGCGGATGAAGTCCGCGTCGTTCGTGACGAGCAGCGCCCCCATCCCCTGCTCCTTGCGGCGCCGGGTGATCGCGCCGAACACGACGGGGCGCACCTCCAGATCGAGGTTGGCGAGCGGCTCGTCGGCGATGAGCACCTTGGGCTCCAGCACGAAAGAGCGGGCGACAGCGACGCGCTGACGCATGCCGGCGCTCAGCTCGTACGGGAACTTGTCGGCAGTTCCCAGCGGGAGATGGAGCTCGTCGAGGAGAGTGGCGACCCGGATCGAGAGCGCCTTCGTGTTGACCCGCTTCTCGCGCAGGAGGATGGGCTCGGCGATCACCTCGTTCACGGTCAGGCGCGGCGGGAGGTTCGCCCCCGCACCCTGGGGCAGGAAGCCCGTGTGGTAGGTGAGCAGTCGGTGCTTGCGCCCGGGCCTGCGTACGTCGACGCCGCACACCTGAGCCGTTCCGCCGACGATCCGCACGGAGGGATCCGTCGACCCGGCGAGGGCGGCGACGAGAGTCGACTTTCCCGACCCGGTCGGACCGGCGACGCAGATGAGCTCACCGGGGGCGAGGCTGAAGGTGACGCCGTCGACAGCACGCGTCGGCGCTCCATGCCCGATCCGATCGATGACCAGGTCGGTGCAGTCGATCACGTTCGAGGATTCGGGCCGACGCGACATGATCCCATCCTGCCCTGTATTGAAGCGGGCCGGACGTTACGACTCGGTGAAGCGCTGCCGCTCCGCGTCGAGGTCTCGCAGGCGCATCCGCAGCGCGCGGCCGCCATCGGAGTCCGCCGGCACCCGCTGCAGGGCCGAATTCAGCTCGAACTTGTCCTGCTGGAGCCGGCGCAGGATGAGCCGCCGGGCGAGATCGGTCGTCGAGGCTACTGCACCCTCCTCGTTCCGCGCCGGAAACGGAGTCATCAGGAGCTCTCCGGCCAGCGACCGGTACGGCTCGCGCACTGCGTTCACCGCGTCGGTGGCCCATCCCGCTCTGGCACGGTTCGCGGCGGATGCCACCGCCTCGCGCACCGCATCCAGACCGGGGGTCCGGAATTCGTCTGCCAGCGCACGGGTGAGCAGGTCATGGTCGACCTGATGGCCGTACTGCAGCGCGCCCATGAGCGCGTCGCGCTCCAGCGCCGCATCCGCCGTCCGCGGCAGACTGCCCAGCGTCACCGGCGCGATCCCCGTGGTTCCGGAGCCCGCATCAACCGGAACGGGTTCCCGTCGGGTCTGCGTCTGCGCGCCACCGCGCGCGGCTCGCTCCACCTCGCCGTGCACCTCTGTGGGATCCATGCCCAGACGCCGCGCGAGCACGCGCTCGTATCCGGGGCGCAGCAGCCGATCCCGGATCTCGGCGACGATCGGCGCTGCCGCCCGCAGCGCGCCGACGCGTCCTTCGACCGTGGAGAGGTCGAAGCCTCCGAGCTTGCGGTCGAGCGCGAACTCGAACATCGGCACCTTGGCGTCCATCAGAGCACGCACGGCGGCATCGCCGCGCTGCAGCCGGAGATCGCACGGGTCCAGCCCGTCCGGGGCCACCGCGACGAATGTCTGCGCATTGAAGCGGTCGTCCTCGGTGAACGCGCGCAGGGCCGCCTTCTGCCCGGCCTCGTCGCCGTCGAAAGTGAACACCACCTCGCCCGAGGCGTTGTCGTCGCCCATCACCCGGCGCAGCACCTTGATGTGGTCGGTGCCGAATGCCGTACCGCAGGTGGCGATCGCCGTCGTGAGTCCGGCCAGGTGACAGGCCATCACGTCGGTGTAGCCCTCGACGACCACGACCCGCCGCGGATCTCCCCTGGCGATGTCGCGCTTGGCCAGATCGAGCCCGTAGAGCACCTGTGCCTTCTTGTAGATCGGCGTCTCGGGGGTGTTCAGGTACTTGGGACCCTGGTCGTCATCGAACAGCTTCCTGGCTCCGAAGCCGATCGTCTGACCGGATACATCGCGGATCGGCCAGACCAGCCGCCCACGGAACCGGTCGTACACGCCGCGCTGCCCTGTGGACACCAGACCGGCGGTGCTCAGCTCGTCGCGGGTGAAGCCCTGCGCGGTGAGGGCCTTCAGCATCGCATCCCAGCCCTTGGGGGCGAAGCCGACTCCGAAATGCGCAGCGGCACCCGCGTCGAAGCCCCGCTCGCCGAGGAACCGGCGGCCGATCTCCGCTTCCGGAGACAGCAGCTGCGCACGGAAGAACTCCGCAGCCGCCGTGTTCGCGGCGTACAGACGGCTGCGGCCGCTCGTCTCCGGAGCCGAGCCGCCGTCCTCGTAGTGCAGGGCGAAGCCGATGCGACCGGCCAGGCGCTCCACCGCCTCGGTGAAGCTGACGTGGTCCATCTCGCGCAGGAACGAGTACACGTCGCCCGACTCGCCGCAGCCGAAGCAGTGGTAGTAGCCGACCTGCGGGCGCACGTGGAAGCTCGGACTCTTCTCATCGTGAAAAGGGCACAGGCCCTTGAGGGATCCGACCCCAGCCGACTTCAGCGCGACCCGCTCCCCCACGATGTCCGCGATGTTCGTCCGCGCCTTGACCTCGTCGACGTCCGCCTGCCGGATCCGGGGCATCAGACTGCCCCTTCGGGGACCGTCTGCCTGCCGGCGTGCCCACGGGCACCCGGACGCGCGTGACGCGGGCTCCAGATCCCGACCTCGGCCGGATCGATCTCGCCGACCAGCCGGTTATGCCAGTCGATGGCGCTCTGGTCCGTCAGACTCGCGACCTGATCCACGACGACCCTGGCGCGTTCGGCGTCGGTGGTCGCGGCGACGAAGTCCGCCGTGAATGCCGGTTCGAGCACCTCGGCGCCGGCAGACCACAGCGCATCCGTCGACCAGAGCGAGTCCGCGAGCCGGCGCAGCACGCGCCGCTGCTCCTTGTAGACGCCCTTGCGCGCCTCGATCGTGACGATGGCCTGCCCCATGATCCCTTTGAGCACTGCGATCTCGGCCTCGACGACTCTGGGCACCACGACGTGAGCGTTGTAGCGCACCAGCGCGGTCCCCGGGTACGCCTCGCGCGTGGCCGACACCGCAGCACGCGCGAAACGTCCGATGAGGTCGCTGGTCAGGTTCTTGAGGCGGGCGAGGTCCCGTCGTGAGCGGTCGAAAGACGACAGCCACATCGACTGCGTGGCCAGCCGGTACAGGGCATCGGCCAGCTCATCGCGGGTGAAGTCGTACCCCACCCACTGCTGGATCCTGCCCACGAGGGCGTCATGCTCCAGGGGGTCGGCCAGCTGTCCCACGTCGAGGTAGCCGTTCACGATGGCGTCCTCGAAGTCGTGGACGGAGTAGGCGATGTCGTCGGAGAGGTCCATGATCTCGGCCTCGATGCAGCGCAGCCGCCGCGGCGCTCCCTCGCGCATCCAGCGGAACACCGCCTCGTCCTCGGGGTAGACACCGAACTTCAGCCGTCCGCCGGGGTCCGGCACCGGGCTGTCGACCGTCCACGGGTACTTGCAGGTCGCATCGAGGGTCGCCCTGGTGAGGTTCAGGCCGACCGAGTGGTCGTCGTCGTCGAGGACCTTCGCCTCCAGCCGGGTCAGGATGCGCAGCGACTGCGCGTTGCCCTCGAAGCCGCCGATGTGCTCGGCCCACTCGTTCAGGGCGCGCTCGCCGTTGTGGCCGAACGGCGGGTGCCCGAGGTCGTGACTCAGGCAGGCCGTGTCGACGACGTCTTCGGAGACACCCAGCGCGGTCGCGAGCTCACGTCCCACCTGCGCCACCTCGAGCGAGTGCGTCAGGCGGTTGCGGGCGAAGTCGGCGGTGCTGGCCGGGCTCAGGACCTGCGTCTTCGCAGCCAACCGCCGCAATGCCGCCGAGTGCAGCACGCGGGCCCGGTCTCTGGCGAAGTCGTTGCGCTCGGAGCGATGGGTTTCGGCGAAGAAGCGCTCGGCGTCGCGCGGGTCGTAGCCGTCCGTACGCAGATCAGCCACCACTGTTCTCGATCTCCGCTCCTCGCATCATCTCCGATGCCGATGACGCGAGTTCCCGCGACTCCAGCCACTTGTCCGGCAGGGCTGTGCGCTTGGCGTGGCCTGCGCGTCCACGCTGGCCCTCCGCATCCGCACCCGGATACGGGGCGGTGTGGTCGAGCTGGCCGAGGAGGTCGTCGATCTCGGCGAGGCTCGACGCGGTCGCGAGTCCGGTGCGGATGTCGCCGCCGACCGGGTAGCCCTTGAAGTACCACGAGACGTGCTTGCGGATGTCGCGGCATCCGTGCGCCTCGTCCTCATAGAACTCGACGATCAGTTCGGCGTGACGGCGGAAGGCGTTCGCGACGAAGCCCAACGTGGCATCGACGGGACGCGACGGCGCCCCGAAGGCGGCGGCGAGCTCGCCGAACAACCAGGGGCGGCCGAGGCATCCGCGCCCGACCACCACGCCGTCGCAATCGGTCTGCGCCATCATCCGCACGGCGTCGTCCGCCGACCAGATGTCGCCGTTGCCCAGCACCGGGATGCTGGTGACGGCCTGCTTCAGTTCACCGATGGCGTTCCAGTCGGCGTGCCCCGAGTAGTACTCTCCCGCGGTTCGCGCATGCAGCGCGACCGCTGCCGCGCCGGCATCCTCCGCGGCCCGGCCCGCTTCGAGGAAGGTGAGGTGATCCTTGTCGATGCCCTTGCGCATCTTGACCGTCAGGGGCACCGGCCCCGCTGCCTTGACCGCCTGGTCGACGATGTCGGCGAACAGCCGGCTCTTCCACGGCAGCGCCGCGCCACCGCCCTTGCGGGTGACCTTCGGCACCGGGCATCCGAAGTTCAGATCGATGTGGTCGGCGTGATCCTCGGCGACGATGATGCGCACCGCCTCGGCGATGGTCTTCGGGTCGACGCCATAGAGCTGGATCGAACGAGGCGTCTCGGACTCGTGGTGGCGGATGAGTCGCATCGTGGTCTCGTTGCGTTCGACGAGCGCGCGCGAGGTGATCATCTCGCTGACGTAGAGACCCGCACCGTACTCACGGCAGAGACGCCGGAAGGCGGTGTTGGTGATCCCCGCCATGGGTGCGAGGACGACGGGCACGTCGAGGGCGATCGGCCCGATGCGGAGCGGGCGCACGGTGGCTGGAGCAAGAGTCATGACCTCTCCATTCTCCCAGACGCGGAGCCTGTGGCGGGCAGCCGCGTTTAGGCTGGGGATATGACCGATTCCGCACTCCGTTCCATCCCCTTCACCGACGCTCAGGGTGCCGAGAAGACCATCGATGATCTCGGCGCAGACGTGGTGCTCGTCGTCAACGTGGCGTCGAAGTGCGGCCTCACCCCGCAGTACGAGCAGCTCGAGGAACTGCAGCGCCTCTACGGCGACCGCGGCTTCACGGTGCTCGGCTTCCCCAGCAACCAGTTCTTCGGGCAGGAGCCGGGGTCGGTGGAGGAGATCCTCGAGTTCTGCTCCACGACCTACGGCGTGACCTTCCCGCTGGCGGACAAGGTCAAGGTCAACGGGCGCAACGCCACGGAGCTCTACAAGGCCTTGAAGCAGACCCCGGATGCGGGCGGCAAGGCCGGACGCGTGGAGTGGAACTTCGAGAAGTTCCTCGTACTGCCGGACGGCGAGGTGCGCCGCTTCCGGCCGAAGCAGACGCCGGACTCCCCGGAGATCGTCGACGCGATCGAAAGCGCCCTGGTCACAGCCCGCAGCTGAGGACAGGTGCCCGACGGCAAGCGCCGTTCATCTGCAGGCCAGTCCCCCGCCATCTGCGCTCCCTAGTCTCACCGCGGCGAATCCGCCAGGAGACGAAGGAGACCAGTAATGCCCGATGGACTGTCGATGAGCCGACGCAGCGTGATCACTGCAGGGGCGCTGGGCGCTCTCAGCGCCGCGCTCCCGCTCGGCGCCGCGCACGCGGAGTCCGCGACACCCTCCGATTCCGCGACCGTCACCGGTTTCGCCTCGGGGAGCCCGCGTCCGAACGCCCCGCGACTTCGCTTCCGGGCCGACGGAACCTTCAAGATCGTGCAGTTCAATGACACGCAGGACGACGAGCAGACCGACCGCCGCACGGTCGAACTCATCGAGAAGGTGCTCGACCAGGAGCAGCCCGACTTCGTCGTCATCAACGGCGACGTGATCTCGAGCGGCTGCGAGACGCCCTTGGCCGTCAAGCAGGCGATCAACAACGTCGTGTGGCCGATGGAATCGCGCCGCATCCCCTGGGCGGTGACCTACGGCAACCATGACGAGGACTCGCTGCCCGAGTCGGGCGTCGATGAGGCCGGGATGCTCAGGATCTACCGCTCGTACGACTACAACCTGAACGCAGACAACGCCCGCGGGCTGACCGGCACGAGCAACACGATCGTGCCGATCTCGTCTTCACGGAAGAAGAACCGCGACGCGTTCTCGCTGTGGATGATGGACTCGGGCCGCTATGCGCCCGACGCGATCAGCGGCCAGGACTTCGCCGGTTATCCCACCTGGGACTGGCTGCGAATGGACCAGGTCGCCTGGTATCGCGAGCAGTCGCAGCGGCTCGAGCGGCGCAGCGGCCGCAAGGTTCCCGGTCTCATGTTCATCCACATCGCCCTGTGGGAGCACCGCTTCATGTGGTGGGGCGGGGTCGACACCCGTACGGAGGCCGACGCCGCGCGCGGCAGGGCGCGCCACGGCATCGTCGGTGAACGCAACGAGGACGAGTGCCCAGGGCCGTTCAACTCCGGCATGTTCAACGCGATCCTCGAGCGAGGCGATGTGAAAGGCGTCTTCGTCGGTCACGACCACGTCAACGACTACGTGGGCGACTACTACGGCGTCAAGCTCGGCTATGCCCCCGGCACGGGCTTCGGCGCCTACGGCCTGTCGGGAGACGAGCGCAACCGCATGCGGGGCGGCCGCGTCTTCGAGCTCACCGAGACGGGCGACGACGTGTCGATCGCGACGCGCGTCGTTTACGCGCGTGATCTCGGTATCGATCTGACCGCGGACGACCAGCCCATGGAGCCGCTGCCGCTGGCACCCGCGCAGGAGCATATCTGACCGTCACCGGCCGTGACGACGAGGCGGAGACCCGGGCATGGGTCTCCGCCTCGTCTCGCATCGTCGACGCGAGTCGAGGGGTCAGGCCTCGACCGGTGCTCCGCGCTTTGCCCAGAGATCGCGCAGCACGTTCTCGAAGGCGGCCGGAGGCTGCGCGCCACTGATGCCGTACTGGCCGTCGATGACGAAGAACGGCACCCCTTGGATGCCGTAGGCGCGTGCCTGATCCTGATCCTGACGCACGGCAGGCAGGTAGCGGTCGGACTCGAGGGCTTCGCGTGCCTCGGCGGCGTCGAGGCCGACCTCGGCCGCGAGCTCCACGAGATCGTCGACGCGACCGACGTGCTTGCCCTCGGTGAAGTAGGCCGACATCAGCCGCTCCTCCATCTCGTGCTGCAGATCCTTCGCCTTCGCGAAGTGGAGAAGCTCATGCGCCTTCACGGTGTTGGTGTGCTGGAGCAGATCGAAGCGGTACTCGAGTCCCGCCTTCTCAGCGACGCCCGTGACGTGAGACAGCATCTGCTCGACCTGGTCCCTGGGCATCCCCTTGTGGCCGGCGAGGAAGTCCACCTCGTCGCCGTCGAAGTCGACCGGGGTGTCCGGGGAGAGCTCGAAGGAGTGGAAGGTCACCTTCACCTCCGGGGCATCCTCATCCGCGGCGACCGCGGCGAGGCCGGTCTCGAGGTTGCGCTTGCCGATGTAGCACCAGGGGCAGGCGATGTCGGACCAGATGTCGATGGAGATGGGTTCAGTCACGTCTTCATCCAACCGCATGCACCGAGCGGCTATTCCGCCGATAGGATTTCCGAATGCTCTCCGCGGACGATCCTCTGCCGTTCCGGCCGCAGCGCGTGCTCATCGCCGGTGTCACGGGCTCGGGGAAGACCACGCTCGCTGCTCGCATCGGAGGCTTGTGGGATCTCCGCCACGTCGAGATCGACGCCCTGTTCCACGGGCCGAACTGGACGCCCCGACCGGAGTTCCTCGACGATGTCCACGCCTTCACGGCCGAGGAGCGCTGGATCACCGAGTGGCAGTACACCAGCAAGGGCACGGACGAGATCATGACACCGCGCGCCCAGCTCGCGATCTGGCTCGACTACCCGTATCCGGTGGTGCGCTCGCGGCTGATACGCCGCACACTCGGACGCAGCATCCTGCGCACCCGCATGTACAACGGCAACGTGGAGAAGCCGATCTGGAAGCTGCTCGCGACCGGCGACCCCGACGAGAACATCCTGGCCTGGCAGACGAAGACCCTCGGGAACTGGAGGCAGCGGATGCCGGAGATCGAAGCACGATTCCCGCACCTCACGATCGTGCGACTCCGTCATCCCCGCGAGGCCGATCGATGGCTCCGCGCTCAGGCACTGCCGGGAGCGTCCACCGCGCCGCCGAAGCGGCGGTCTCGCGAGAGGTAGATCCCGATCGCGCGCCACAACTCCTCACGGGAGAAGTCCGGCCAGAGCGTATGGAGAAACACCATCTCGGCATAGGCCGACTCCCAGAGCAGGAAGTTCGAGGTGCGCTGCTCGCCGGAACTGCGCACGAACAAGTCGACGTCCGGCATGTCCGGCACGTAGAGGTTCCGGCGCACCATCCTCTCGGTGATCGCGTTGGGCTTCAGCCGCCCGGCCGCGACCTCCGACGCGAGAGCGCGCATCGCGTCGACGATCTCCACGCGCCCGCCGTAGTTCACGCACATCGTGAGTGTGAGCACGTCGTTGCCGCGGGTGAGTTGCTCGGCGTACTGCAGCTCCTTGATGACGCTGCCCCAGAGGCGCGGCTTGCGCCCGGCCCAGCGCACCCGCACGCCCCACTCGTTGAGCTGATCGCGGCGGCGATGCAGCACGTCGCGGTTGTACCCCATCAGGAAGCGCACCTCCTCGGGGGAACGCGCCCAGTTCTCGGTCGAGAAGGCGTACACCGAGAGGTGCTTCACTCCGGCCTGGATCGCGCCGGCGACGACGTCGAGCAGCACCTCTTCACCCGCCTTGTGCCCTTCGATGCGGCTGAGACCCCGACGGTTCGCCCAGCGACCGTTGCCGTCCATGACGACGGCGACATGCTCGGGGACCGCGGGGAAGGCCGGCGGGTGGATGCCGGTCCAGTCCAGCGGGCGATACGCGACGGCGTCCTTGTGGGTGTACGGCTTCGGGGTCACCGGAGTCCTTCCCGTGGCGGGGCGGAGATGTGAGCGAGCGAGCGGATGCCGCGCTCGAGATGCCACTGCGCGTAGGCGGCGATCAGGCCTGATGCGGATGCGGTGGCGATGGGTGACGCCGCGTCGACCGCATCCCACTCCCCCGCCATCAGCGAGCGCAGGAGCGCCAGCGTCGCCTCCGCGATGCGAGGGCTTCCTGCCGGAGCGCAGTTCCCGCAGACGAGCCCGCCGAGCTGACCCACGAACGTCGTGTGCGGCCCCGGCGCGGCGCACCGAGCGCAATCGTCGAGCGACGGCGCCCAGCCGGAGAGCGCCATCACCCGCAGCAGGTAGGAGTCCAGGATGCTGCGCGGCGCATGCTCACCGCGCGACAACGCGCGCAGCCCGCCGACGAGCAGCAGGTACTGGTCCGGCGTCGCCTCGGAGTCGCTGAGACGGTCGGCGGTCTCCACCATCGCACTGGCCGACGTGAAGCGTTCGTAGTGCGCGGCGATCTCGCTGCCATACGACCCCAGGGACTCCGCCTGCTGGACGATGTCGAGAGAACGACCCTGGTAGAGCTGCACATCGGCAACCATGAACGGCTCGAGGCGCGATCCGAACTTCGATGAGGTGCGCCGCACGCCCTTGGCGACAGCACGCACCTTGCCATGCCGACGCGAGAGCATGATGACGATGCGATCGGCCTCACCCAGTTTGTGAGTGCGCAGGATCACCGCTTCATCTCGATAGGTGGGCACCGTTCGATTATCCTCCGTGCGGGAGAATAGAAGGGTGACCGAACCGCAGTTCTTCATTCCCCTCTGGGCCGACCTCCTCGGAGTCGGCCTGGGCGGCATCCAGGGAGCGATGTTCGCCTCCGGATTCCAGGGCCAGCGACGACTCGATCTGCTGGGCGTGGCGATCATCGGCATCCTGATCGGAATGGGCGGCGGTCTCATCCGCGACCTGCTGCTGGGGCAGCCGCCGGCGACGCTCCAGAACAACTGGTATCTGGTCACCGCCGGCGGCGCCGCCATCATCGGCATGCTTCTGGCCGGTCTTCTGAACCGTGCCAACGCGATCATCGTGGGTCTCGATGCCGTCGTCATCGGGATGTTCGGTGCTTTTGGCACCAGCAAGGCACTGGGACTGGGGGTTCCCCCGGTGCCCGCGGTCTTCATCGGCGTGTGCGCCGCCGTCGGGGGCAGCATCCTCCGCGACGTCATCATGGGGCTGCCGGTCGCGATCATGCACGTCGGATCACTGTATGCAGTGGCGGCAGCAGCCGGATGCGCCGTGATCGTTATCGCGAACGCGCTCGGCGTGAACCTCGCGCTCGCCGGAGTGATCGGCATCGTGGTCACGGCCGTCATCCGGGTGCTGGCCGTCGCCTTCGACCTCTCGCTGCCGGAACAGCGCCGTCTCTACCGCCGCAAGGTGGCGGCAGAGACGGGCACCATCCCGATCGTCAAGCCGTGATCAGACGGCGGCGAGTTCCTGCTGGCGGGTGCGGATCGAGCGGTTGACGCCCGAGACGATCGCCTTGAGGGATGCCGTGGAGATGTCGCCGTCGATGCCGACGCCCCAGAGCCGCTGGTCGCCGACCTGCAGTTCTACGTAGGCCGCTGCCTGGGCGTCGCCGCCGGCACTGAGAGCGTGCTCGACGTAGTCGTAGACCGTGATGTCGAAACCCTGCGCCCGCAGCACCTCGACGAATGCGGCGACCGGGCCGTTGCCCGAGCCGGCGACCGCGAGTTGCTGCTCGTCGTCGCGGAGCACGACGTCGAGCACGACCTCGCCCGACATGTCGCTGCGCGTCTGCGTGGCGAGGAGTTCGAATCGTCCCCACTTGGCCGCCGCATCCGCGGCGGGCAGGTACTCGTCGTTGAAGATCGACCAGATCGCGTCGCTGGTGACTTCGCCGCCCTCTGCATCGGTCTTGGCCTGCACGACGCCGGAGAACTCGATCTGGAGCTTGCGGGGCAGATCGATCGCGTGATCGGCCTTCAGCAGGTAGGCGACGCCGCCCTTGCCGGACTGCGAATTGACGCGGATGACGGCCTCGTAGGAACGGCCGAGGTCCTTCGGGTCGATCGGCAGGTACGGAACCGCCCACTCGATCTCATCGACGGTGACACCCTCGGCATCGGCACGGGCCGCCATGGCCTCGAACCCCTTCTTGATGGCGTCCTGATGCGATCCGCTGAAGGCGGTGAACACCAGATCGCCAGCCCAGGGGCTGCGCTCGGGCACCGGCAGCTGGTTGCAGTACTCCACGGTGCGCTTGACCTGATCGATGTCGCTGAAGTCGATCTGAGGGTCGATGCCCTGGGTGAACAGGTTGATGCCCAGGGCGACGATGTCGACGTTGCCGGTGCGCTCGCCGTTGCCGAACAGGCAGCCCTCGATGCGATCGGCGCCGGCCATGTAACCGAGCTCGGCCGCGGCGATCGCGGTGCCGCGGTCGTTGTGGGGGTGCAGGGAGAGGATGACGTTCTCACGGTGCGCGAGGTGACGGCTCATCCACTCGATCGAGTCGGCATAGACGTTCGGGGTCGCCATCTCCACCGTGGCGGGCAGATTGATGATGACCTTGCGGTCCGGCGTCGGCTCGAAGATCTCGATCACCTGGTTGCAGACGTCGACGGCGAACTCGAGCTCGGTGCCCGTGTAGCTCTCCGGTGAGTACTCGTAGTACACCTGCGTGTCCGGAATCGTCTTCTCGAACTTCCGGCACAGGCGCGCGCCCTCGAGGGCGATGTCGATGATGCCCTGTTTGTCGGTGCGGAACACGACCTCGCGCTGCAGCACGCTGGTGGAGTTGTACAGGTGCACGATCGCCTGCTTCGCACCGACGATCGACTCGTAGGTGCGCTCGATGAGGTGCTCGCGCGCCTGGGTCAGCACCTGGATCGTGACGTCATCGGGGATCAGGTTCTCCTCGATGAGCTGGCGGACGAAGTCGAAGTCGGTCTGGCTCGCGGAGGGGAAGCCGACCTCGATCTCCTTGTAGCCCATGCTCACGAGCAACTCGAACATGACGCGCTTGCGCTCGGGCGACATCGGGTCGATGAGAGCCTGGTTGCCGTCCCGGAGGTCGACGGCGCACCAGCGGGGAGCCTGCGTGATGCGGGCGTCCGGCCAGGTGCGGTCAGGCAGGTGGACGGAGATCTGCTCGTGGAACGGCCGGTACTTGTGGATCGGCATCGTGGACGGGCGCTGAGTGTTCTGCATGATGGGCTTCTTCTCTTCGTCAAAATGATCGGGCCAACACGAGCGCCGCGACGAGGAAGGCCCTAGCTGGAGGACTCGTCGCGGCAGCTAAGAAGAAGCAGACCGCCGAAAGGCATGCGGCAATGGTAGCAGTCCTCGCCGGACGGATCGAGCGGCGGTGCTGAGACGAATCGCCTCGACCTGACACTGTGAGGTATGAGCACTCTGCGCCGTCCTCTGGTTCTCGCGTCGACCGCCCTGGTCGGGCTGCTGCTGATGAGCGGCTGCACGTCTGGGCCGGGAGATTCGCCCGCCCCGACGAGCGCCGCGGGCGATCCGGCCGTCGAGCGTCTCGGTGCCATCGCCCCCGCTGCTCCCCCGGACGGCCGCGTCCTGGGAGTCGGCATGGTGATCGACGTCGCCGGCGAAGCCAGACTGTGCGACGGACAAATCATGGAGTCGTATCCCCCGCAGTGCAACGGAATTCCCATCGATGACTGGACCTGGGAGGGTCTCGACGGCTTCGAGACCAGCGGTGACACCCGATGGGGTTCCTATGCGGTCTACGGCACCTACGACGGCGCCAGGATCACCCGCACCGATGAGCCGATCATGCTGGCACTCTTCGATCCGATCGCACCGGCCGACCCGACCGGCGGCGTTGAGGGCACCACCTCGGAGGCCGAACTCACGCGCATCCAGGATGATCTCGCCGCGCGACTCGATACGGATGCCTTCCGCGTGGGAACACACGAGGGCTACGTCTGGGTGGATGTCCCGTGGGACGACGGGAGCTGGCAGCAGGCGGCCGATGCGGAGTTCGGCGAAGGAGTGGTGATCGTCGTCTCGCACCTGCGCGAGGTCGACTAGGGCGGCGGCAGCAGCGCGATCTTGCCGCCGGGGTGCCCCTCGGCGAGCATCCGCAGGGCGAGCGGAGCCTGGTCGAGCGGGAAGGTGCGCGCCATCGGCACCACGAGATCACCGTTCCCGGCGAGGGCGATCAGTTCGGGCCGGACGCGATCGCGAAAGCGCGCGCTGTCAGGCATCGATCCCGCGATTGCGCGGATGCCGTCGGATGCCGCGCGGCCCGGGGCTGCGATCGTCACCACCCGTGAGCGATCCGCCACGAGTTCGAGTGAGACGTCCACGGCCTCGTCGGTCCCCACCGCGTCGAGTGCGGCGGAGATCGGGGCATCCGCGATCGCGCGGACGCGATCCGCGAGTCCGGGACCGTATCGGACCGGGACGCCACCGAACCGTCGCACCTCGTCCGCGCGCGTGTCGCTCGCGGTGCCGATGACGCGGATGCTGCGCAGGGCGGCCTGCTGCAGCACGCTGACGCCGACCGCCCCCGATGCTCCGTGCAGCAGGATCGTCTCCCCCGCTGCGGCACCCGAGACGGCGAGCATCTCGGCGGCGGTCGTGCCGGCCAGAAGCAGGTTCGCCGCTTCCGGGTGGCTCAACCTCGCGGGTTTGGCGAACACCTTCTCGGCCGGCACCGTGAGTTCGGCGGCGTAGCCGCCCTGCACCCGGAACGCGAGAACCTCGTCGCCCACCTCTGCGGGTCCCGATCCGATGACGGTGTCGGGACCGAGCGCGGAGATCACGCCGGATACCTCGTAGCCGATGGGGACCGGCGGCGTCACGCCGGGACGAGGTGCAGCCACATGCTTTGAATCGGCAGGATTGACACCCGCCGCGTGCACGCAGATCGTCACCTCTCCCCGCACGGGCATGGGGGCGTCGTACTCGACGAAATCCCAGGATTCAGGTGGTCCCCAGACCGTGGCGACCCAGTGCCGCCCCACTACAGGACGCAGCGAACATAGGTGGCCGCGCCCAAGATGTTCGCCCATCTACCGGCATAGGCAGTGGCGAAGACCGATCCGCCGTTCCGCGCCTGCGCGTAGCCCGAGGATCGAGCGTTCGCGAGCGACAGCGCGGTGAAGTTCGATGGGATCGAGTGGTCGCCGCAGGAGCCCCAGCTGAGCGACGGGCCGGTCAGCGAACGGCCACTGAACACGCATATGCGTCCGCCAGGGCACGCCCCGACGGATGTGAACGTCGTCCCGGCGTGCGCTCCCGGGACGGTCATCTCCATGTCCAGCGCTGGCCAGACCGCATGATTCGCATCGACGAGGACGCCGCCGGGTACCGCATCCATCATCTCGACGATCCGCGGATCGGCGTCGGGACCGTCCGGCGGCCCCTCCGCGACGGCAGGGGCCGCCGCCAACACACTGACAATCAGTCCGAGTACCACTCCGACAACTGGTCTCCAGCGCTTCATCGCACCATCTCGTCCGTCATGTCCCACAGCCGGTAAGCGATGATCGCTCCCTTCGGAAGGACGTCATCGCCCTTCACGCTCGTCGTCTCCATGCCGACGATCCGGCCGGTCTCCAGCGAGATCAGAATGACCTCGGTCGCCGCCAGATTCGGTGAAGGCACGCTGATCCCTGCGACCGGACGACCGAGCCGGTCGGTCGTCTCGCCGAGCGCCGTTGCTCCGCCAGTCGAAGCCACGAGATCCAGGAGGTGTCCCTCCTGCTCGTTCGTGAGCGTCCACTGACCGACGGCGTCGCTGATGCCCCGCATGAGCTCGCCGGCGGACGGATCGGCAGGCACGCCCAACGCCGTGAGCATCGCGCGCATGTCCTCCGCCGAAGGTCCGGGCGGGTCGGCGATCGGGCTGCCGAACTGTCCGGGTTCCATGATGAGTTCCGTCACGACCTCTCCGCTGCTGGAGACCTCCGCATTCACATTGGCTGCGGCGTCATCCGGATCGTACGGTTCGCCTTCGACGATCGTCACCCGGCCGGATTGATCCGCCTCCCAGCTCAGGGTCGACAGCTGGGGAACGATCTTCGACTCCTCCATCGTCATGTCGATCGAGTAGCCCCACCAAGCGGTGCGGACGAATCGCAACGGCTCCGGCGGCCCCGGCGTCGCGGCGAGAGCCATCTGCGCGTCGTCGACGATCTGCTCCACCGTGCTGGATCCGGTGAACGTCAGAGGATCCGGCGTCCCGGCGACCGCCTGGCCCTGCGAGCTGAAGGCCGCGAAAGCGGCGACACCGGCGACGACGACGAACGCGGCGACCGCAGTCGCCCAGCGCACGCCGACAGCGCGATCGCGCTTCGGTTTGATCTCACCGCTGATGATCCGGTCCCGGATCGCCAGCGCCTCGGCATCCGGTTTCGCATCCCGAGGCGTTCTGGCCGGATCTGCGTCCATCAGCACCTGGTCGAGCAGTGCACGGTCAGTCATCGCGTCCACCCTCCACGTCCAACCGGAGACGCAGCTTGTCCTGTGCCCGGCTCAAGATCCTGCTCACCCAGGGATGCGGCCTGCGCAGAACCTCCGCGATCTCCCCCACGGACAGCCCGTCCCAGTGCGTGAGCATGATGATACGCCGCTCTCGCCCGCTGAGGGCGACGAAAGCTTCTCGGACGGCTGCCCGACCCACGACGCCGATACTGAGCGGATCCCCGCCCAGTCCCTCGTGCACGGCATCGAGGGCCTTCGTCCGGGGGCATGGACGCCGAGCACGCCCGTGCAGCCTGGCGTCTGCGGCACGGAGCAGCCAGACGAGGCCCATCGGCCGTTCCGGATCCAGTCGTGCCCATGCCAGCAGGAAGACCTCCGAAAGAGTCTCCGAGACCTCGGCATCGTCGTCGACGATCCACTCGATGTGATGCCGGACCGGCGCCCAGTGCGCGTCGAAGACCTTGTTGAAGACCTCGTTGCGCCGCGTCGCCCGGTCGTGGCTTCTGCGGTTCATTCCCGCCGAGCCGAGGAGGGTGGGACCCCGGCCGGCGCTGTTCGGACCGCCACGTCAGAACCCGAGCCTGCCGAGCTGCTTCGGATCGCGCTGCCATTCCTTCGCGACCTTCACGTGCAGTCCCAGGAACACTCTGGTGCCGAGCAGCTCCTCGATCCCGACTCGAGCGCGCTTGCCGACATCCGCCAGCCGAGAGCCCTTGTGGCCGATGATGATGGCCTTCTGGCTGTCACGCTCCACGACGATCTGCGCGTGCACATCGGTCAGGTCGCTGTTCTCGCGGGGTGCGATGTCATCGATGACGACGGCGATGGAGTGCGGCAGCTCATCGCGCACGCCTTCGAGCGCGGCCTCGCGGATGATCTCGGCGATCCTGTCCTCCTCGGACTCGTCCGTCGTGATCCCCTCGGCATACAGCGCGGGGCCCTCCGGCATCAGCGACAGGACCTCGTCGCACAGCACCTCGAGCTGGTCGCGGGTCAGCGCCGACAGCGGGATCACGGCCGCCCAATCCTCGCGGAGAGCGTCGACCTCCATCAGCCGCTCCGTGATCTCATCCCGGCCGGCGGCATCCGTCTTCGTCACGATCGCGATCTTCTTCGCCCGCGCGTACCCGTCGAGCGATGCCGCGATCCTGCGATCACCGGGTCCGACCTTCTCGGTCGCCGGCACGCAGAATGCGATGACGTCGACGTCGCCGAGGACCTGCTCGACGAGGTGGTTCAGACGTTCACCGAGGAGCGTCCTCGGCTTGTGGATGCCGGGGGTGTCGACGATCACCAGCTGCCCCTCCGGGCGATTCACGATTCCGCGGATCGCCCGCCTGGTCGTCTGCGGCTTCGCGCTCGTGATCGCGATCTTCTCGCCGACCAGGGCATTCGTCAACGTTGACTTGCCCACGTTGGGCCTGCCGACGAACGTCACGAACCCGCTTCGCGTCTGTTCATTCATCTCGTCGTTCTCCTTCATGCTGCATTCTTCCCGCGTTCGACGCCGCCCGCTCCACGAACACGGTCGCAATCCCGCGACCACGCCCTCGCGATGCGCCGCCGGTGAGTTCCAGACCCTCGACCGTGGCGGCCGACCCGGGCTGCGGGACCTGGCCGAGGGCCTTGCCGAGCAGTCCGCCGATCGAGTCCACGTCCTCGTCCTCGAGCTCGAGGCCGAAGAGGTCGCCGACGTCTTCGAGCGAGAGACGCGCGCTGACCCGGTATCGCCCGTCGCCGAGCTCGACGATCTCAGCAGACACCTGGTCGTACTCGTCAGCGATCTCGCCGACGAGTTCCTCGATGAGATCCTCCAGAGTGACGAGCCCGGAGATGCCGCCGTGCTCGTCGATGACGAGGCACACGTGAACGGCGTCGCGCTTCATCTGCTGAAGCAGCGTCTCTGCGCGCATCGACTCGGGCACGAACGTCGCGGGTCGTGCGATGGGCCGGACGGAGGCTGTTCGCCAGGCGTTCTCGTCGCGGAACGCGAACTGCACGAGGTCCTTGAGGTAGAGGACACCGACGACATCGTCGGCCTCGTCGTCGACGACCGGCATCCGGGACACACCCCGGTTCAGGAACAAGGCCATCGCCTCGCTCGTGGAGGCGGTCGCGTCGACGGTCACCATCTCGGTACGCGGCACCATCACCGCGCGGACGAACTGGTCGGTGAAGTCGAAGACCGAATGGATGAGGTCGCGGTCGTCCGCCTCGATCAGGTCGTTGGATGCCGCCTCGTCGACCATGCTCAACAGCTGCTCCTCGGACGTGAAGGAGCTGCGCCCGGTGCCGGGGGTCACCCGGTTGCCGAGAGCCACGAGCCCCTGCGCCAGCGGGCCGAGGAGAATGCGCAGTCCCCGCACGATCGGCGCGTTCGCACGCAGCATCCGATCGGAATGGCTCCGGCCGAACGTTCGCGGACTCGCGCCGACCAGCACGAACGTGATCCCGGTCATCAGCACGGCGGCGGCGAGCATCGCCCACCAGATGTTGTCGAAGATGCTCGTGAAGGCGACGGTGACGAGAACTGCGGCTGTCACCTCCGCGAGGACGCGGATGAACGCCACGGCGTTGACGTGCACATCGGGGTCTGCCGCGATCTTGGCCAGTTGGCGGGCGTTTCGACCCTCTGCACCCATCTCCTCGAGGTCGGAGCTGGACGTCACGCCGAACGCGGAGTCGATCGCCGCCATCAGGCCGCCGAAGGCGACGAGCAGAACGGCGGCGGCGAGCAGGAACGCGGCTGTCATCGACTGCGCTCGGACGCAGCGAAGCCCACGATGAGCTCCTTCTGCAGCCCGAACATCTCGCGCTCCTCGTCGGGCTCGGCGTGGTCGAATCCGAGGAGGTGCAGCAACCCGTGGGTGGTGAGCAGGATCAGTTCGTCCATCAGCGAGTGACCGGCGGCCTGCGCCTGCGTCTCGGCGACCTGCGGGCACAGCACGATGTCACCGAGCAGGCCGGGAGCGGTCGGGCGATCCTCGGTCCCAGGGCGCAGCTCATCCATCGGGAAGCTCAGCACATCCGTCGGGCCCGGCTCGTCCATCCACTGCACGTGCAGCGCCTCCATGGCGCCCTCGTCGACCAGCACGATCGCCACCTCTGCGTCGGGGCTGACGTGCATCTGCGCGAGGTTGTGATCCGTGAGACGCTGCAGCACCGTCTCGTCGACATCGATGGCCGACTCGTTGTTGATCTCGATCATGCCTGTGCTCGTTTCATCAGGAGAGGCCTCGTTTCGGCATCCGGTCTCTGGGCCCGGGTCGCTGTGGTCCTCGGCGCTCGGCTCGATTCGCGAACTCCGCCGCCTGCTCGCGCTCGAAGCGCTGCGCCGTGCGGCGCTCGTCGTACTCGCTGTACGCGTCGACGATCCGCCCGACCAGCGAGTGACGCACGACGTCGTCGCTGGTGAGCCGGGCGAAGTGGATGTCCTCGATGTCGTCGAGCACACGCGTCACCAGACGCAGACCGGACGCTCCCTGCGGGAGGTCGACCTGGGTGATGTCACCGGTGACGACCATCTTCGTGCCGAAGCCGAGACGGGTGAGGAACATCTTCATCTGCTCCGGTGTGGTGTTCTGCGCCTCGTCGAGCACCACGAATGAGTCGTTCAGAGTGCGGCCGCGCATGTAGGCGAGCGGGGCCACCTCGATCGTGCCCGTGGCCATGAGCCGCGGCACGATCTCGGGATCCATCATCTCGTTGAGCGCGTCGTACAGGGGGCGCAGGTACGGATCGATCTTGTCGCTCAGCGTTCCGGGCAGGAATCCCAGGCGCTCTCCGGCCTCGACGGCCGGACGCGTGAGGATGATCCGGGTGACCTCCTTGCGCTGCAGCGCCTGAACCGCCTTCGCCATGGCCAGGTACGTCTTCCCGGTGCCGGCGGGGCCGATCCCGAACACGATCGTGTTCTCCTCGATCGCGTCGACGTATTGCTTCTGGCCGAGCGTCTTCGGACGGATGACCTTGCCCCTGGTGGACAGGATGGCCTCGCCGAGCACTTCGCTCGGGCGCGGACCGCCCTCGTGACGCAGCATCCGCGCGGAGTTCTCCACGTCGCTGGGGACCAGGTCATGCCCTGCCCGTGTCATCGCGAGCAGCTCATCGACGAGCGTCTTGGCCTTCGCGACGGCCTCGGCGCCGCCGCTCAGGGTGATCTCGTTTCCGCGGACGAGCACCTGCACGTCACGGTGCTCCTTCTCGAGCATGCGCAGCAGTCGGTCCTGCGGGCCGAGAAGCTGGACCATCGCGACGCCGTCGGCGTAGATCCGCTCGACCACTTCGGGTTCTGTGGAGTCAGGCACCGACGCTCCGCTCGTTCAGTCCGCCACCGAGCACATGGGCGTGCACGTGGAAAACGGATTGACCGGCGTTCGCGCCGGTGTTGAAGACGAGGCGGAAATCGCCGTCGTCGGTGTGCTCGGCAGCGAGCTTCTCGGCGAATGCGATGAGTTCGGCCAGCAGCGCGGGGTCACCGGCCGCGAGCTCGACGACGCTCCGGTACTCCTGGGTCTTCGGGATCACCAGGAGATGCACCGGCGCCTGCGGAGCGATGTCGCGCAACGCGAAGAGGCTGTCGGTCTCGGCGATGATCTCACCGGGGATCTCCCCGGTCAGGATGCGCGTGAAGATCGAGGGTTCCGTCATGGGTCCAGCTTACTTGCGGGGGTGCGGCCCATGGGTCTCTGAACCCGTCGCCGCCTCACCAGCGCCCGAGCGCCACCGACAGGACGGCGATCGCCGCGGGACCCGCGGTCGAGGTGCGCAGCACGGTGTCGCCCAGGAGCACGCGCTCGGCTCCGGCGTCCGTCAGCCGGCGAAGCTCGTCGTCGGAGATTCCGCCCTCAGGGCCCACGACCAGCACGATGTCCCTGTCGTCGGGCGTGAGTTCGGACAGCCGCAGCACGGCCGTCGGATCCAGCAGCAGCATGCGCTGCGTCGCCGCGCGGTCGGCGAGCTGCGCCGTCGACACCGGCGCCGAGACGCCGGGAACCCAGGCCCGATGCGCCTGTTTCGCGGCCTCCCGCACGATGCTCGCCCAGCGCTCGCGGCCCTTGGCGGCCTTCGGCCCCTCCCAGCGCGAGACGCTGCGGCTCGCCTGCCACGGCACGATCTCGTCGACACCGAGCTCGCATGCAGCCTGGACGGCGAGCTCGTCTCGGTCGCCCTTCGCCAGCGCCTGTGCGAGCACGATCCTCGGGCTGGGCGCCGCCTGCTCGCTCCGCTGCGATATCCGCACGTCGACCTGCGACGGCGACACGTCCTCAGCCGAACCCGCGAGCCAGACACCGGCACCGTCGCCGACCGTCACGGCCTCACCGACACGCAGCCGACGCACGACGGCGGCGTGCTTCGCCTCAGCTCCGATCAGCGACACCACGTCGCCGGGCACAGCATCAGACGATGACTCGAGCAGGAAGTGCAGGGCCATGGCTCAGTCTCTCGCTCAGTGCGTGCGGAAGCGATCGCGCAGCTTCGAGAACAGTCCCTGCTGGAACTGCGCAAGCTGCGGAGCGGGTGCTTTGGACTTCTTCGCGAAGTCCTCGATCAGCGCACGCTGGGCGGAATCCAGCTTCGTCGGAGTGACGACCTGAACGCCGACGCGAAGGTCGCCGCGCTGACTTCCTCGCAGCGGCGTGATCCCCCGGCCCTTGATCGTGAGCACATCGCCGGCCTGCACGCCCGGGCGGATCTCCAGGTCCACGGCGCCGTCGAGGCCCTCGATCGAGGTCTCCGTGCCGAGGATCGCATCGGTCATCGACACTTCGAGCGTCGCGAGCAGGTCGTCGCCGTCGCGGCTGAAGGCGGCGTGCGGCGACACCGTCACCTCGACGTAGAGGTCGCCGTTCGGGCCGCCTGCCTTGCCCACCTCACCGGAGCCGGGAAGCTGCAGACGCAGCCCCGTCTCGACACCGGAGGGGATGTCCAGTGAGACCGTGCGACGGGAGCGCACCCGCCCCTGGCCACCGCAGGTCGAGCACGGGTACGGGATCGTGGTGCCGTATCCCTCGCAGGTCCCGCAGGGGGCGGAGGTGACGACGTTGCCGAGGAGACTGCGCACCTGCCGTTGCACATGGCCGGAGCCGCCGCAGATGTCGCAGGTGACCGGGGAGGTGCCCTCCTGGCAGCAGGAACCCTGGCACGTCCCGCAGAGGATGGCGGTGTCGACCTCGATATCGCGGTGCGCACCGAACACGACATCGCCGAGTTCGAGGGTGACCCGGACCAGCGCGTCCTGGCCGCGCTCGCGGCGCGACCGCGGCCTGGCACCGCGGCCGCCGCCCTGCCCCGCACCGAAGAACTGCTCGAAGATGTCGCCGAATCCGCCGAAGCCGCTGAAGTTCGCGCCGGCACCGTCACCGCCGCCCATGTCGTAGCGCCGACGGGACTCGTCGTCGCTGAGCACGTCGTAGGCGTGCGTGACGAGCTTGAAACGCTCCGATGCATCGTCACCCGGGTTCACATCGGGGTGCAGCTGCCTCGCCAGACGTCGGTAAGCCTTCTTGATCTCGTCAGTGGAAGCGTCCCGGGAAACTCCGAGAACCTCATAGTGGTCCGCCACAATCACCTTTCCGCGTACGCGTGTTCGTGCGGGAGCCGCGTCAGCGGCTTCCCTCGTCTTCATCGAGCAGCCGCGACAGATAGCGGGCGACAGCCCGTGCTGCTGCGAGGTTGCTCGGGTAGTCCATGCGGGTCGGCCCCATCACGCCGACCCTCGCCGTTCCGCTGGGGGCGGCGTAGTTGCTGGCGACGATCGAGGCCTCACCGAGTCCGAACGGAGCGTTCTCCGTGCCGATGCTCGTTGCGAGGCCGTGCTCGTCGCTCACCATCTCGCTCATCAGCCGCAGCAGCGTGACCTGCTCCTCGATCGCCTCGAGGATCGGATGGATGCTGCCGCGGAAGTCCTGCTCGCGACGGGCGAGCGTCGCCGCCCCCGCCATCACCAGACGCTCCTGGCGGAATTCTCCGAGCTCGTCGATGATGACCGACGCGAGAGCATGCAGCGCCGCATCCTTCGTCCTGGATTCGTCGGCAGCCAGAAGCGTGCCCATGCGATCGGCCGCATCGCTGACCGCACGACCGGTGATCAGGGCGGACAGGCGCGCACGCAGTACCGCCATCTCGGCTTCGTCCACGTCGACGGGCAGCGGCGCGAGACGCTGCGAGACACCCCCTGCGTCGGTCACGAGCACGACGAGCATCCGATTCGGCGCCAGCGCGACGAGTTCGATGTGGGTCAGATGCGCACGGGCGAACGACGGATACTGGGCGAGGGCGACCTGGCCGGTGAGCTGTGTGAGCACGCGGACGGTGCGTGCCATCAGGTCGTCGAGATCGGCGGGAGCGGCGAGGAACGACTCGATCGCCGTGCGCTGGGCGGCGGAGAGCGGTCGCAGCTGCGCGAGATGGTTGACGAAGACGCGGTAACCCTTGTCGGTCGGCACTCGACCCGACGAGGTGTGCGGTGCGGCGATCAGCTCTTCGTCTTCGAGCTGCGCCATATCGTTGCGGATGGTCGCCGCGGATACGCCGAAGGAATAACGGTCGACGATCGACCTGCTGCCCACCGGCTCGCGGGTCTCGACGTAGTCCTGCACGATCGCGCGGAGGACCTGCAGCCCTCGTTCTGTGACCATCACGCAGCTCCTTCCGCTGTCTCGCCGCCGATCCTGCCATCCGGACACCCACTGGCACTCGAATGATCCGAGTGCCAATTCTACCCCGCGTTGCCTGAGCCGCGCCGTAGCGCGCGGGAACCGTGGCTGCGCACCCCGCGCCGGGGCTCCGGACTCAGGCCGGCTCGCCGGACATCGGAAAGATCGAGGCACCCGAGGAATCGAAGAGGTCACGGCCGCAGGAGTCGCACTCCCCCTCGTCGGGCTTCGGCGATTCGGACGGGAGCTGCCAGACGTTCATGCCGCCGCACGGACAGTCGATCACATACAGCCGTTCGTGCACGGGCCGGTCAAGACCCCACGCTTCCAGCGATGTGTCACTTCGTCGCATCACGCCGATCACGTATGCGTCGTCACCGCGACGCAACTCGCCGATTGCGACACGCGTCCCTTCGAGTGCGGCGTCGATGGCGCGGAGGATCGCAGGAACGTGCTCACCGCGTTCAAGGTCGGCTTCGGCCGCCGTCGCTGCAGCCGAACGCACGGCGTCTGCGGTGCCGGGCCCCACGCCGAAGGCATCCAGGCGATGCACCACGAACCGCACGATCTGTCCGGGCTCGTCTTCACCGGACCAATCGATCACCTCGAGGAGCCCGCGCGTGATCAGAACGTCCTCGGCATCGGTCGCGCTGAGGTCGACGCCGTCTTCGGGCGCGAGGAAGTGGCCGTAGTTCGTCACCGGACCATTCTCTTATACGCCGTGGAAATCGACCACGCGATACTCGCGCTCTACGCTCTAGTCGGTGAGTTCCCTGACCACGGCGTCGGCCAGAAGCCGTCCGCGCAGGGTCAGCCGCACCTGACCGTGCAGGGCGGATGCCGGGTCGACGAGTCCGTCGGCGATGAGTCCCGCGACGCGCGATCGCTTCGCCGTCGGCAGATCAGCCACCGGGAATCCTTCTGCCAATCGGCTCTCGAGCAGCACCCGCTCCAGCATCCGCGCCTGTTCGCCCGGTCGTTCGGTGCCGGCAGCGGGCGATTCGGATGCCGCGAGCCGCTGGGCGTATGCGGCGGGATGCTTCACGTTCCACCATCGGAGCCCGCCGACGTGACTGTGCGCCCCCGGCCCGAAGCCCCACCAGTCGCTCCCCCGCCAGTATGCGAGGTTGTGACGCGACCGCTGGTCGGGATCGCGGGCCCAGTTGCTGATCTCGTACCAGTCGAAACCGGCGGCGGCGAGGCGCGCGTCGGCCAGTTCGTACATGTCGGCCTGCACGTCGTCGTCGGGCGTCGGCACCTCGCCGCGCCGGATCTGGCGGGCGAGCTTCGTGCCGTCCTCGATGATCAACGCGTACGCCGAGATGTGGTCGGACTCGAGTGCGAGCGCCGCATCGAGAGAAGCCTCCCAGTCGGCGAGCGATTCGCCGGGTGCTCCGTAGATGAGATCGACGCTCACAGCGAGCCCCGCGTCCTTGGCGGCGGCGACGGCGGTGCGCACGTTCTCCGGGTCATGGGTGCGATCCAGGGCCGCGAGCACGTGCGGCACGGCGGACTGCATGCCTATCGAGAGGCGGGTCACGCCGGCATCGGCCAGCGTCCTCGCGACAGACGGCGTCACGGTGTCGGGGTTGGCTTCGACGGTGACCTCGGCGCCGTCGACGATCCCGAACGCCGAGACAGCGGCACCCAGCATCCGGGCGAGGTCCCCGGCCGGAAGAAGCGTCGGGGTGCCGCCTCCGAAGAAGACCGTGTCCATCGGCCGGAGGGCGCCGGCGTCGCCGAGCACGGTGCGAGCCAGGGCGATCTCGGCCTCGAGCGTCGAGGCGTAGTCCTCCTGCCGCGCGCCGCGCAGCTCACCGGACGTGTAGGTGTTGAAATCGCAGTAGCCGCAGCGCACCCGGCAGAACGGGATGTGCAGGTAAGCCGAGAACGGCACCGCGAGATCGATCGGGAGATCGTGCGGCAGACGTCCGTCCGCGGGTGCGGGATCGCCGAGAGGGAGCGACGCGCCCATCAGAGAGTGCGCGCCATCAGACGGGCGTCGCGTACAGCGGGGAGATCGCTCGGAGGTAGCGGGCGAACAGCTCGCGGCGGCGGCGCTTCACCAGGGCCGGCACCGTCCGGTAGAGCAGAGCGTTCGGCGCGTCGAACGCACGCACCGTGAACCACACCTCGTCGTTGTCCTCGCGCCACTCGAGGTCGAAGGACTCCTCGCCGCTCACGACCGAGCCGCCGACCGTGCCGAGCACGAAGCCGACGCGTCGCGGCTCCTCCGTCACGGAGATCACACGCAATTCGGCATCCGCCCGCATGCCCGAGACCCGGCCGTGCAGGCGCAGCGTCATACCGGGCCCGACGAACGGGGTGCCCTCCGCATCGAAGCGCTGCTCGACGTCGCGCTTGCTCGGGGCGACCGGGTTGCCCTCGGCGTCGAAGCTCACGCCGGCATAGGCAGGACCCGACGCCGGGCGGACGTCTTCGATGCTCAGGCCGGCCGCGCGTTGCGCCGTCCAGGTCAGCAGGGATTCGCCCGCGGACTGGAATCTCTCCGCACCGCTGCCGATCCGCCAGGACTGCTCCGCCGGGATGCTGCGCTCCGGCGGGTACTGCATCAGATCGGGCGCGTGGGTCGCACCCACGGCCGCATAGTCAACCGTGTCGTCTCGGAAAGTCCCGCGCCGCATGAGTTCCAGCCTACTTCCCGTTCCCTGGGCGAACACTCCCCACGCGCCGCCGGGCGTCACATCCCGCAGAGATCTACTTCTTGTCCTTGCTGTCGACGTCGCCGGAGAGAGCGGCGATGAACGCCTCCTGCGGAACCTCGACACGGCCGACCATCTTCATGCGCTTCTTGCCCTCCTTCTGCTTCTCGAGCAGCTTGCGCTTGCGGCTGATGTCACCGCCGTAGCACTTGGCGAGCACGTCTTTGCGGAGGGCGCGAATCGTCTCACGGGCGATGATCCGCGCACCGATCGCCGCCTGGATCGGTACTTCGAAGTTCTGCCGAGGGATGAGCTTGCGCAGCCGCTCCGTCATCA
Source organism: Microbacterium aurantiacum (assembly GCF_002872075.1). Lineage (GTDB taxonomy): Bacteria > Actinomycetota > Actinomycetes > Actinomycetales > Microbacteriaceae > Microbacterium > Microbacterium aurantiacum_A. The sequence goes on from NZ_PGGU01000007.1 coordinate 26,613, forward strand.
GCGTGCCGTAGGCGTACGCCTTGTCGCGGTGCACGATGGCGCTGAACGCGTCGACCTTGTCGCCCTGCAGCAGGACATCGACCTTGACCAGGTCGCCGTCCTGCTGGCCGGCGGGCTCGTAGTCGAGGCTCGCGTACCCCTGCGTCTTCGACTTCAGCTGATCGAAGAAGTCGAACACGATCTCGCCGAGCGGCATCATGTATCGCAGCTCGACGCGCTCCTCGGAGAAGTACTCCATGCCCAGCAGCGCACCGCGGCGCGTCTGGCAGAGCTCCATCACGGTTCCGACGTAGTCCTTCGGCAGCAGGATCGCCGCCTTGACCATCGGCTCGGCGACGGACGCGACACGGCCATCCGGGTACTCGCTCGGGTTCGTGACGATCACCTTCTCGCCGATGTCGGTGGTCACTTCGTAGATCACGCTCGGGGCCGTGGTGATGAGGTCGAGGTCGAACTCACGAGCCAGTCGCTCGGTGATGATCTCCAGGTGCAGCAGCCCGAGGAATCCGCAGCGGAATCCGAAGCCGAGCGCCACGGACGTCTCCGGCTCATACACGAGAGAGGCGTCGGAGAGCTTGAGCTTGTCCAGCGCCTCCCGAAGCTCGCCGTAGTCGCTGCCGTCGATCGGGTACAGCCCGGAGTACACCATCGGCTTCGGGTCGGTGTAGCCGGGAAGGGCATCGGATGCCGGCTTCCTGGCGGTCGTGACGGTGTCGCCGACCTTGGACAGGCGCACATCCTTCACGCCGGTGATGAGGTAGCCCACCTCGCCGACGCCGAGGCCCTTCGACGGCACGGGCTCCGGGCTGGACACGCCGATCTCGAGGAGGTCGTGCGTGGCCCGCGTCGACATCATCTGGATCCGCTCACGCGGCTCGAGGGAGCCGTCGATCATGCGGACGTAGGTGACGACGCCGCGGTACGCGTCGTAGACGGAGTCGAAGATCATCGCGCGGGCGGGAGCATCCGGGTCGCCCTTCGGCGCCGGGATCTGCTCCACGAGGCGGTCGAGGAGGTCCTCCACGCCGAGGCCGGTCTTGCCGGAGACGCGCAGCACGTCCTCAGGGCGACCGCCGATCAGCGAGGCGAGCTCCTTCGCGTACTTCTCGGGGTCGGCCGCCGGCAGATCGATCTTGTTCAGCACCGGGATGATGTGCAGATCGTTCTCCAGCGCGAGATAGAGGTTCGCGAGGGTCTGGGCCTCGATGCCCTGCGCGGCGTCGACGAGGAGGAGCGCCCCCTCACACGCAGCGAGCGAGCGGGACACCTCATACGTGAAGTCCACGTGACCGGGCGTATCGATCATGTTCAGTGCGAAGGTCTCGCCGTTCAGCATCCAGGGCATGCGCACGGCCTGGCTCTTGATGGTGATGCCGCGCTCGCGCTCGATGTCCATGCGGTCCAGGTACTGCGCCCGCATGTCGCGATCCGAGACCACGCCGGTGATGCCGAGCATGCGGTCGGCGAGGGTCGACTTGCCATGGTCGATGTGGGCGATGATGCAGAAGTTGCGGATCTGCGTCGCCGGAGTCGCGGCAGGCTGAAGGGAGGTGAGAGCGCGTGGTGACATGTCCCCACGATTCTACGGTCAGGCGATGCTAATCCTCGATTCGCCTGAACCGGTGATAGTCTCCCGAGGTTGCCCCAGACGGTTCCGTGACACTGAATCCCGCAGTCGTCACGACTCCGTCACAAGTCAGGAGCCGGTCGCGCGTCGCGTGGATCGTCGGATGGTGCTTGAATTGCAACCGACCCAGCGCTGCGTCGGCAGATCCCGAGCGCGTCTGTAAACGAGAAAGAATCATTACCTTGATCAAGTTTCTGTTGCGCCGCCTCGTGGGGTGGGTGCTGATGATCGTCATCGCGACGAACATCACCTACTTCCTCGCCTGGAACTTCCTCGATCCCGAGAACAACTACGTCGGTCGCCGCCCTCCGAAGACAGCTGATGAGATCGCTGCCCTCCTCGAGCCGCGCAACCTCAGCGAGAACGTGCCGCTGATCGAGCGGTGGTGGACCTGGTTCTCCGGCATCCTGTTCCGCTGGGATTGGGGCCAGGGCCCGACCGGCGACTCGGTCAACGAACAGGTCGCCTACCGGATCTGGATCAGCGCCGAGCTCGTGCTCGGCGCCACGATCATCACCACCATTCTCGGCATCGCGCTGGGCGTGTACACGGCGTCGCGCCAGTACAAGCTCGCCGACCGGATCGGTCAGGCCACGTCGATCATCACGCTGAACATCCCGAGCGTGGTCGCGGGTCTCGCGATCGTGCTCCTCGCGATCGGCTTCAACAACCTCGTCGGCGTTCGCGTCTTCTACGTCACCGGCTCCGCCAGTCAAGGCGTCGAAGGCTTCTTCCCGGTCCTCGTCGACATACTCCAACACGTGACCCTGCCCACCTTGGCGCTGGTTCTCGTCGGCTACGCGCAGATCCACTTCTTGCAGCGATCCCTGCTGCTGGACAACATCAAAGCCGACTACGTGCGCACGGCGCGAGCCAAGGGACTCACCAAGCAGCAGGCGATTCGCAAGCACGCGCTGCGCACCTCCTTGATCCCGGTGGCGACCCAAGTCGCCTTCACGATCCCACTCGTGTTCACCGGTGCGGTGCTCACCGAGACGATCTTCAACTGGAAGGGCATGGGGAAGTACTTCCTCGAGACCCTGAACACCAACGACGTCCACGGCGTCGTCGCAGTCGCCGCCTTCGGCGCCCTGATGACGGCGATCGGCGCCATCCTTGCCGACATCGCCGTGGTAGTCCTCGATCCGAGAGTGCGGGTGAGCTGATGTCCATCGAGACAATGGGATTGAACCCCGATCTGAACGTGGAGATGGCACCGCCGACGCGACGTAAGCGCACTTCGATGTGGCGGCTGTACAGCCGTCGCTTCCTCCGCAATCGCGGGGCCATCATCGGCCTCGTCGTGCTCGCTGCACTCGTCGTGTTCGCGATCGTCGGGCCGCTGGTCGCCCAGTACGGCCACACCGAGCTCGACTTCCTCGCACTGCGCAAGGGTCCGTCTGCCGAGCACTGGTTCGGCACCAACGGATCCGGAAACGACAACTTCGCCCAGGTCGCTGTCGGCCTGCAGCGATCGATGATGATCGCCCTGCTCGTCGCCGTCGGCACCACCGTGCTCTCCGCGGTCATCGGCGCGACGGCCGCCTACTACGGCGGTCTTTACGAGCGCGTCGCACTGATCGTGATCCACTTCATGATGGTGGTCCCGAACTTCCTGATCCTCGCGATGATCTCGAACGATGCCGGCGGAAACTGGCTCGTGATCTCCTTGGTCATGATCTTCGTGGTCGGCTGGTTCATGCCGGCCCGCATCATCTGGACGCTCTGCCTCTCCATCCGCGAACGCGAGTACGTCCACGCCGCCCGTTACGCGGGACTGTCCGGCATCCGCATCGTGCTGCGTCACATGCTTCCGAACATCGGTTCATTGCTGGTGATCAACTTCACCCTGGGCGTCGTGTTCGCCGTCCTGACCGAGACCGCGTTGTCCTTCCTCGGCTTCGGCGTGAAGCTCCCCGATGTCTCGCTCGGCGCGCTCATCGGGGCGGGCTCCAGCACACTCGCCAGCGCACCGTGGCTGTTCTACTTCCCCGCTGCCGCCCTCACGATGCTCACCGTCTCGATGGCCCTCATCGCCGACGGCCTGCGCGACGCCCTTGATCCGACCTCGGCGGCTGGAGGTCGCGCATGAGTACTGTTCTCTCCGTCAGAGACCTGCGGGTCAGCTTCGCCTCCGAAGCCGGTCGCGTCGATGCCGTCCGCGGTGTCTCCTTCGACCTCGAAGCCGGGAAGACGCTCGGCATCGTCGGCGAGTCCGGTTCAGGCAAGTCCGTCACCTCGCTCGCGATCATGGGGCTTCTCGACGAGAACGCCAAGGTCACCGGCTCGATCGTGTTCGACGGTCAGGAGCTCATCGGCAAGTCCGACAAGCAGCTCTCCATGATCCGCGGCAACGGCATGGCGATGGTCTTCCAGGATCCGCTCACCTCGCTGACGCCGGTGTTCACCATCGGCGACCAGCTCATTGAGGCGCTCACCGTGCACAGGCGTCTGTCCAAGCGAGAGGCGTGGGACCGCTCCGTCGAACTGCTCAAGCTCGTCGGCATCCCCGAGCCGGAGCGACGGATGAAGTCGTTCCCGCACGAATTCTCGGGCGGCATGCGTCAGCGCGTCGTGATCGCCATCGCGATGGCGAACGATCCGAAGCTGATCATCGCCGACGAGCCGACCACTGCTCTCGATGTCACCATCCAGGCGCAGATCCTCGACCTCATGGACAAGGCGCAGGAGGAGACCGGCGCCGCGATGATGATGATCACTCACGACATGGGCGTGGTCGCCAAGACGGCAGACGACGTCCTCGTGATGTACGCAGGCAAGCCCGTGGAGCACGCAGAGGTGCGCGAGCTCTTCTACCACACGCGGATGCCGTACTCGATCGGGCTTCTCGGCGCGATCCCGCGCGTGGACAAGACCGAGAAGGTGCCGCTGATTCCGATCAAGGGCAACCCGCCCCTGCTCATCAACCTTCCCGACGCCTGTCCGTTCGCCGACCGCTGCCCGATCGCCATCGACGCCTGCCGTCAGCGTGAACCAGAGCTGCTGCCCGTGGTCACGGATGGTCACCAGGCGCACACCGCGGCCTGCATCCGTGCACACGACATCACGGATGGCGGCCTCATCGGCGGACTGCCGGTGTTCCCCCTTCCCGAGATCCCGGAGAGCCCCCTGGCCCGGCTCCCCCGCGAGCAGCGCCCGATCACGCTCGAGGCGGTCAACCTCACGAAGACCTTCCCGTTGCTCAAGGGCGCGTTCCTCAAGCGCAAGGTCGGCGAGGTGCAGGCGGTCAAGGGCATCAGCTTCGACGTCCGCGAGGGCGAGACCCTCGCGATCGTCGGCGAGTCCGGCAGCGGAAAGACGACCACGCTCCTGCAGATCATGGATCTCGTCAAGCAGGAGGACGGCGACATCCGCATCGCCGGCAAGAGCGTCGCCGACATCCGCTCCCGCTCCGAGGAACGCGAAGTGCGACGCAACCTCCAGATCGTGTTCCAGGACCCGATGGGGGCACTGGATCCGCGCATGACGGTGTGGGACATCATCGCCGAGCCGATGTTCGCCATCGGCATGGAGAAGGATGAGGTGCACGACCGCGTCGAGGAGTTGATGGCGCTCGTCGGCCTCGACCCCGCACACAGCGACCGGTTCCCGACGGCGTTCTCGGGCGGACAGCGGCAGCGCATCGGGATCGCGCGCGCCCTCTCCACCAACCCGAAGGTCGTCGTGCTCGACGAACCGGTCTCGGCGCTCGACGTCTCGATCCAGGCCGGCGTCATCAACCTGCTCGATGAGTTGAAGGCGAAGCTGGGGCTGTCCTACCTCTTCGTCGCGCACGATCTGGCTGTCGTCCGGCACATCGCCGACCGCGTCGCCGTGATGTACAAGGGCGAGTTCGTCGAACACGGCGACGTGCATCAGGTGTTCGACGATCCCCAGCATCCCTACACGAAGGCGTTGCTCTCGGCGATCCCGATCCCCGATCCCGACATCGAGCGCACGCGTCAGCGCATCATCCTCCCCGTCGAAGGCTTCGACGCCGTGGCGGCTGCTGCTCTCTGAGCCGTCGGCACAATGTGCACGGTCCGATAACATTCGGTGCCCATGCGCGTGAGCCGCAGTTCCACTGACTTATCCTGCCTCTATCCCAAGTAAGGCCGACAGGCACTAAGGAGTACCATGAAACGGCATCAGAAGCTGATGGGCATTGCAGCTCTCGGCGGCGCCCTTGCACTCGTCATGAGCGGATGTGCAGCAGGCAACGGCGGCGGCAACGAAGGTGAGGGCGAAGGCCCCAAGACCGTCACAGGCGCTGACTACAACCCGCAGCCCCGCGAGAACCTGAAGCAGGGCGGCGAGCTCCGCATCCCGATCTCGAACATCGCCGAGCAGCTGAACTACTTCCACAGCGACGGCGACGCCCGCGTGACGCAGGTCGGAACCTGGTTCCGCCCGCAGGTGCTGCTGATGGACCCGGACGGCACGGTCAAGCCCAACCCGGCCTACCTCGACGACTACAGCTTCGGAGTCGAGGACGGCAAGACCGTCCTGCACTTCAAGGTCAACGAGAAGGCAGTCTGGAATGACGGCACGCCGATCGACGTGACCGCGTTCGAGGCCACCTGGAAGGCCAACAGCGGCCAGGACGAGGCATACCTGCCGAACGCCACCGACGGCTGGAAAGAGATCGAGTCCGTCGAGGCTGGCGAGAACGACCGCGACGTCATCGTCACCTTCAAGGGCGAGTTCGCCTGGCCGGAGATGGTGTACTCCCAGCTGCTGCACCCGGCTGTGAACACGCCTGAGCTCTTCAACACGGCGTTCCTCGGAGACTGGCACCCGGAGTGGGGCGCAGGTCCCTACACCGTCGAGAACTTCGACAAGAACGGCGGCGTCGTCGAGCTCGTCCCGAACGACAAGTGGTGGGGCGAGAAGCCGCTGCTCGACAAGGTCTCCTTCATCCAGATGGAGCCGACCGCTGCGGTCAACGCGCTGCTCAACGACGAGGTCGACATGGCCGAGACCGGCAGCGCCGAGCTGCTCGCTCAGGTCGAGGGCCTCGAGGGCGTCACGACCTACTCCGGTCAGGCCACCGCGAACGCGCTCTTCATCCTGAACTCCGAGACCCCTGCTCTGGCAGACCTCGAGGTGCGCGAGGCGATCATGTCCGCGATCAACCTCGAGCAGGTCAAGGAGATCGTGTTCAACGGTCTCAACTACACCGAGGAGCCGGCCGGATCGCTCACGCTGTTCTCGTTCCAGCCCGACTACGTCAACGCTCTGGAAGAGGCCGGCCGCAAGGACGGCGACGCCGAGGGTGCGAACAAGATCCTCGACGACGCCGGCTGGGTCGCAGGTGCCGACGGCATCCGCGAGAAGGATGGCGTCCGCCTCGCGATCACGTTCCCGGGTCACAGCGACACGGAGACGGCACGCGCCCGCATGGTCGCGGTGCAGGCTCAGCTGAAGGAGATCGGCGTCGAGGTGACGGTGGACATCCGTCCGTCGGCAGACTTCGCCGATGACTTCACGACGAAGAACTGGGACATGTTCTTCCTGAACTTCACCTCGTCCGACCCGTTCGGCGCTGCCTGGTACTGCCAGCTGTACTGCTCGGACAGTGGCCTGAACCTCTCGGGCACCGGCACCGAGGAGATCGACAAGAAGATCCACGAGCAGGTCGAGTCGCTCTCTGACCCGGTCGAGCAGACCAAGGCCGCGATGAAGCTCGAGTCCGAGATCTTCGCCGAGACCTGGGGCGTCCTCCCCGCGTTCAACGGTCCGGAGATCTGGACCGTGAAGAACGGCCTCGCCAACCTCACGCCCGAGCCCTACGTGGGTCTCGACCTCTTCGGCATCACGCCGGTGGAGAACGTGGGCTACGAGAAGTAAGCCTTCTGGCACAAGTACAGCGGGGCCGGTGGTTAATCCACCGGCCCCGCTGTTGTTTATGCTGGCACCTGTGAGCATCCAGGTCGTCTTCGTGCACGGCATCCGCACGTCCAGAACGATGTGGCTGTCGCAGCAGAAGCACCTCACAGAGCGAGGGATCCCCTCGGTCGCCATCGACCTCCCCGGCCACGGCGCCACTCTCGGTGAGACGTTCACCATCGAGGCGGCCCTGTCCGTCGTGGATTCAGCGATACGGAAGGCCGCACTCGACGGGCCGGTACTGCTGGTCGGGCATTCGATGGGCGGGCTGCTCTGCCTGTCGATCGCCGGGTCGGACGATCCCCCGCCGATCGCCGGTGTGGTCGCGGCATCCTGCACGGCGTTCCCGCGTGGTGCGGCGCTGCGCGCTTACCGGCTGCTCGCCAGCGCCATGAACGCGCTGCCCGGCCGGGGTTCCTGGCTCACCAGGCGGGTGCTGGCTGCGACGCTCCCTGTCGAGACCCGCGAGCACTTCGGTGCCGGCGGCTACGCGTACGACGCGCAGGACGCCGCGCTGCGCAGCCTCGAGTCGCTGGATCTCGCGGATGCTGTGCAGCGCATCCGGGTGCCTCTCTGGTACGTGAACGGCCAGTACGACCAGCTGCGGGTGCATGAGGCGCTTTTCCAGGGCCTCTCACCGCACGCCGAGCTCATCGTCGTGCCGCGTTCGACGCACCTGGTCACCGCGATGCGCCCCGGTGTGTTCAACAAGGTTCTGGATCTCGCCGTCGCGACGATCGCGCAGCAGACCGACTCGGCCTCTACGACCGGGAGCGCGGACGCGCCATCGCCGTGAGCGCACCGCCCGCGAGCGACAGCACGGCCGCCGCGGCGAAGACCAGCCAGAACCCGCCGACGAGCGCCACGAGCGCCGCACCGAGCACGGGGCCGATCAGCTGGCCGAGCGCTGCCGTCACGTTGACGATCCCGAGGTCGCGTGCATGATCCTGCTCGTCCGGCAGCAGGTCCGCGGCGAACGCCAGGCCGACCGTGGAAAACGCGCCATAGCCGACGCCCATAAGTGCGGCGGCGACCATCGTCGCCTCGAAGGTCGGAACGAGAGCGATGACCACACCCGATGCCGCCTGCACGACCGTGGCGGCGATGGCGAGACCACGACGATCGCCGCTGCGATCGGAGAGCACGCCGGTCAGCACCGACGCCGCAACGACGAAGACGGTGTACACGACGATCAGCAGCAGCAGGTTGTCCTGCGCGACGCTGCTCGGCTGGTTCAGCCCGTGCAGCAGGAAGAACAGGAAGAGCGCCGTCCCCAGGGCATTGCCGATGTTCGTGACGAGGCGGCCGGACAGCATCCACGCGAAATCGCGATCACGGAGCGATGCAAGCCGACGGCCGGCCGCACGCGGCGGTCGCATCTGCGCGGTCGAGGGCGGATCGGCGAGGAGGAGTGCTGCGGCCGTACCGATCGCCGCGATGATCGCTGCCAGGAGCAGGTATCCGGCGAGGACGTCCAGACCGAGCAGCACGACCAGAGCCACGCCGAAGACGATTCCGACCGCCTGGCTGGACCCGACAGCGGCGGATGCGGCGCCGCGCTGCGTGACCGGGAGCTGATCGGCGATGAGCGCGGTGAAGGCCGCGGATGCGACGGCGACGCCGACCGACACGCCGATCCATGCGGCGCCGACCGCCCACGGTCCTTCGGTGAAACCTGTGATGACGAGACATATCGCCGTGAGCCAGACGCCGCCCAGAGCCCAGGGCCGACGCCGGTGCCGCCCCGCGCGTGCCCGATCCGAGAGCGCTCCGGCGACGGGTCCCGCGATGACCCCGGCCAGGCCGCCGATCCCGAGCACGATTCCCGAGGACACGACGCCCGCGATCCAGTCGCCGTCCGTCGTGTCCAATTGCAGTGGGAGAAGCAGCTGGACCGGCGTGAGCTGAACCGTCCAGATCGCCAGCCACGCGAGTGAGAACAGCGACATCCAGCGGAAGCCGACACGCGTCGAGCTGCTCACCGTGCGACCTCCGCGTGCGCGCTCGCTTCCGCCCGCGCATCCGCGATGAAGCTCCGGTACCAGTCGTACGAGGCCTTGGGAGTGCGCTCCCCCGTGGCGAAATCGACGTGCACGAGGCCGAAACGCTGCGTGTAGCCGTCGGCCCACTCCCAGTTGTCCAGCAGCGACCACACCGTGTACTCCTCCACCGGGACCCCCGCGTCGATCGCCTCTGCGACCGCGGCGATGTGTCCGGAGAGATAGCCGATCCGGTCGGTGTCCTCCACCCGTGTCGCGCTCTCCGGCTCAGGGAAGGATGCTCCGTTCTCGCCGATGATCACCGGCGGAAGATGCGGATGCCGCGCGTGCAGGTCGACCAGCAGATCGCGCAGCGCCTCGGGCATGATCGGCCATTCGGGACCGAAGCCCGTGACGGGTACCCCCGGGGTCGGGACGATCTCGAACGGGATGGGGCTCTCGCCGTGCGCGGCGGTGACCGTCGTCGGGTTGTAGAAGTTGATGCCGTAGAAATCGATCGACCAGCGGATGAGGTCGAGATCGCCAGGCTGCACCGGCATGGGAGGAAGGCCCAGCGCCTCGAGATCGGGGTATGCGCCTTCGAGCAGCGGCTCGCTGAAGATCCGGTTGTGGATCGTGTCGTACACCGCCGCGACCATCCGGTCCTCGTCGGTGTCGTGCAGGGGCAGCACCCACGTGTGGTTGTTCACCAGCCCGACCCGACGCGCCCCGTTGGCCTTCAGCACCTCTGCCGCTCGAGCGTGCGCGAGCAGCTGATGGTGCACCGTGGGCAGGGCGCCGAAGAGAAGCTGCTTCCCAGGGGCGAGCGCGCCGGTCGCGTAGCCCTGCAGGGTCGTCATCGCCGGTTCGTTGAGCGTGTACCACTGCGGCACCCGATCACCGAGGCGTTCCGCGACGAGCGCCGTGTAGTCGGCGAAGCGCTCCGCTGTGTCGCGGTTGAGCCAGCCGCCGTCCGCTTCGACGGCGCTCGGCATCTCCCAGTGGTACAGCGTGGGAAACGGGGCGACGCCCGCTTCCAGCAGCGCGTCGACGAAGCGGGAGTAGTGATCGAGGCCCGCCATGTTCGCGGGGCCGCTGCCGTCCGGCTGCACGCGCGCCCACTGGATCGAGAAGCGGTAGTGGTCGACGCCGAGTCCCGCGGCCAGCGCGACGTCGGCCTCGGGGCGGCGGTAGCTGTCGCAGGACGGGTCAGCGGTCGAGCCGTCCTTCACCGCCCCGGGGACATCGATGAAGTCGTCCCAGATGGATCTCCCCCTGCCGTCCGCATCGCGGGATCCTTCGATCTGGAACGCGGAGGTCGCGGTGGACCAGCGGAATCCGTGAGGGAAGACCGGCCGGGCGTGATCGGAGTACATGTCGCTCCTTGACGTCGATGTCGGGGACACTGCTGATTCTGTACCCAGTGCCGTTCCCAGCGCGACTGGGTATCGTCACAAGTCGTGCGTGTTGCGGCGTCCGCCGACGCCGCCGACGCCGTTTCGCGCTATCCGGCCGACTGCTGATAGACTCGACTCTTGGCTTGCGTGTGGGTTCTTCCCTCACGACCGCTGTGCACCAGCCCTCTTCTGTTGCCGGCATTTCCATCACTCCTGTACAGAAAGCGTCCACACGTGGCAAACATCAAGTCGCAGATCAAGCGCAACAAGACCAACGACAAGGCTCACGAGCGCAACAAGGCCGTGAAGAGCGAACTCAAGACGGTCATCCGCTCCACTCGCACCGCCATCGCCACCGGCGACAAGGCTGCCGCCGAGGCCGCCCTGAAGACGGCTTCGCGCAAGCTCGACAAGGCCGTCAGCAAGGGCGTCGTGCACAAGAACCAGGCGGCGAACCGCAAGTCGGCCATCGCCAAGAAGGTCGCCGCTCTCTGAGCAGCATCCTCTTCTGAAGAAGGCCCGCACCTCACGGTGCGGGCCTTCTTCATTCCCCGAACGGCTGGCGGGTCGCGATGACGGTCACCATGCGCTCAAGGGCGAAGATCGGGTCGCGTGCGGCACCCTTGACCTCGGCATCCGCTCGCGCGGTCGCCTGAACGGCCATACCCAGCGAACGCTCGTTCCAGCCCGACAGGTCGCGGCGGGCCCGATCGACCTGCCAGTCCTTCATGCCCAGACGCTGGGCGAGCTGCCGGCTGGGCTCACGGTTTCCGGCGACACGCGCCATGGTGCGCAGCTTCATCGCGAAGGCGGCCACCATCGGCACGGGGTCCGCACCGGATGCCAGCGCATGCCGGAGCGCGATGAGCGCCTCGCCGTAGCGCCCGGCGATCGCGGTGTCGGCGACGACGAAGGCCGACACCTCGACGCGGCCGCCGTAGTACTTCGTGACGACGTCCTCGCTGATGTCGCCCTCGACATCGCCGATGAGCTGCTGGCAGGCGGCGGCGAGCTCGGTGAGGTCGTCGGCGAAGGCGGAGACCAGGGCGCGCAGTGCTGCGGGAGCGATGCGCTTCTTCGCCGTGCGGAACTCCCCTGCCGCGAAGTCGACGCGGTCGCCGTCGCGCTTGATCGCCGGGCATGCGATCTCGATGCCGCCGCCGGTTCCGGCGCGGAGCGCATCGAGGAGCTTCTTCCCCCGAACGCTCGCACCGGTGTGGCGGAGCACGATGGTCGCACCCTCCTGTGGCTGATCGAGGTACGAGACCGCCTCCTGCAGGAAGGCGTCGGAGCACTTCTCGACGCCGGAGATGCGCACCAGCCGCGGTTCGCCGAACAACGACGGCGACGCCATCGCGAGCAACGTGCCCGGAGCGTAGTCGTCTGCGCGGACGTCGCTGACCTCGAGGGCCGGGTCCTCTGCGCGGAGGTAGTCGCGCAGGCCCGCGATCGCGCGCTCGGCGCAGATCTCCTCCGGACCGGAGACGAGCACCAGCGGAGCCGGTCGCGGTTCCCGCCACGAGACCTGGGAGATCTTCGTCGGCTTCGCGCCGCCACGGGATGAGGAACGCGGAGCAGCCATGCTGCCAGCCTACCGGGGGTCGCCGACGCTCGATCCGGAGGCCGCGACCTCTTCCCCCGCGCTTCGCTCGGTCCATACCTCCAGCTCCCCCTCATGCAGCCCGAGCAGGATGCGACCCTGCTCGTCGGTGCGCAATACATGGGCGCCGACTGCGGTGAGGATGTCGATCGTCTCCTGCCGTGGGTGGCCGTAGTCGTTGTCCGCGCCCGCACTGAACAGCCCGACGACCGGACGAAGGGCTTCGTAGAGCCCCGGGTCCTGGTCGGCGCTGCCATGATGGGCGACCTTGACGACCGGATACGTGCCACGGAGCTGGCCTGATGCGAGAAGCATCCGCTGCGGCGTCGCCGCCAGATCCCCCAGGAAGATCGCCCTCGGCACCTCGCCGCCGCTGATCTCCATGACCACGCTGGCGTCGTTGCCGGCGGGAAAGGCCAGCGAATCCCGGCGCGGCCACAGCACGCGCCACGATGCCGCACCCAGCTCACCGCGCATTCCCGCAGCGGCGTCCACGAGCATCGCACCTGCCGCGGCCAGATCGTCGAGCATCCGCTGATCGGCCGGCTCGCCGATCGGCCCGTGCAGCACTGTTCCCACCCGGCCGCGTACGGCTTCCACTCCGCCGACGTGATCGAGATCGAAGTGCGTGAGCACGAGCAGGTCGATGCGATCGACACCGAGCGATCGCAGGCATCCTTCCACCGGCGCAGGTTCGGCCCCGGTGTCGATGAGGGCGATCTCGTCTTCGGATCGGACGAGCAACGCGTCTCCCTGGCCGACGTCGCACGCCGCGATCGCCCAACCCTCCGGTGTCGTGGCCGTCGCGAGCGGCCCGGTCAGCACCAGGTGCGCGCCGGCCAGAGACACGGCGACGACGACCACGGCGGCGGCGACCGAGCGCAACCGTCGGAGGAGCACCGGTGCCTGCGCCGGGCGGATGAGCACGAGCCCCAGCGCTGCACTGAGCAGCCCGACGAGAGCGGCGCTTCCGAGGCCGGGGACGACGTGCACCTGAGCGCCGGGCAATCGCGCTGTGGTGGTGGCCGTCGACGCGATCCAGGCGGCGGGGAGCCAGGCGGACGCTGCGAGCAGATCCGCCACCAGGGGAATCGGAGCGGCGAGACACGCGAGCAGGCCGATCACCGTCGCCAGCGGCGCCGCTGGAGCGGCCAGCAGATTGGCGGCGATGCCGACCAGCGACTGCTGCTCGGCGAAGAGCGCGATGATCGGCCCGCACACGAGCTGCGCCGCCAGCGGCACGGCGATGGCCAAAGCCATCGGTTCCGGCATCCAGCGACCGAGACCGGCCGCCAGCGGCCGCGCGAGCACGATGAGCGCACCCGAAGCCGCCGCCGACAGCGCGAAGCCCGGCGTCGCCGCCAGCCATGGATCGACGAGGAGGATCGCGACGGCGCAGATCGAGAGCACTCCGATCCCGGCGCTCGGCCGCCCGAGGAGCACAGTCAGCATCGCGAAGCCCGCCATCACCGCCGCTCGCACCACACTGGGCTCGGGCGTGACGAGTACGACGAACGCGGCCAGTGCGGTGAGAGACGCCAGCACACGCAGCGTTCGTCCGCCACGGCAGAGGGCGGTCAGCCAGAACACGGCACCGACCACGATCGCGCAGTTCGCACCGGACACCGCGGTGAGGTGACTGAGTCCGCTGGTGCGCATGTCGTCGTTCAGCTCCGTCGGCACCGCCCGGGTGTCGCCGACCGCGAGGCCGGGAAGGAGGCCGGCACCGGGCTCCGGCAGGCGCACCGAGCGCTCGATGAAGTCATGCCGCACCTGGGCGGCGATACCGAAGACACCGGTCGCGGGACTCACGATCTCGGCCTCGCTCACGAAGACGACCAGCGCGGCCCGCTCTCCGGCATCCGTCGCCATCGCCTCGCCCACCACCCGGATGTCTGCGCCCAGGTCGAAACCATCGCCGGGTTCGACGCCGACGCGCACGGGTGCAGTGGCCGGAGTCGCCGAGCCGGGCGGGCCGGCGCGCGTCGTCTGCGCATCGAACCAGAGGCGCCCGTCCTGACCGATCGACGCCGACGAGCTGATCGTGGCGAACAGCTCGACGACTCGGCCGTCGTGTGCGGTGATGTCTGTCCGTGACGGTACCGCGTAACCGACGGTCATGGCTGTCGCGCCCGCAGCCACGAACAGCACCACGACAAGGCCTCCGCGGACGACCTCGGTTCGTTCACGCTGCCGTGCGGCGAGCACGACCAGCAGCGTCGCCGTCAGGGCTCCGCAGACGGCCGCGCATGCCCAGGCGGCCTGCGGCAGGAGCACGCAGAGGAGCGCGGCGCCCCAGGCGGCCACGGCGAGCGGAACGAGCCGCAGCTCGCGCGCCTTCACACGCGCACCCCGTCACGAAGACCGGCGAGCATCTTCTCCCCGATACCGGGCACGGCGAGAAGATCGTCGACGGACTGGAAGCGACCGTTCTCGTCGCGCCATGCGATGATCCGCGCCGCCAGCGCCGGGCCGATCCGCGGCAGCGTCTCCAAAGCCGCCTGGTCGGCCGCGTTCAGGTCGAGGCGTGCGTCCCCCGGCGGCGCCGCGCCCGGCTGAGCACCGGGAACCCCCAGCGGCGGGACGACGATCTGCTCGCCGTCGGTCACCACCCGCGCCAGGTTGACGGCCTGAAGGTCGGCCGCATCCGTGGTGCCCCCAGCGGCAGCCAGCGCGTCGACCAGTCTCGCGTCGAGATCGAGGAGGTACAGTCCTGGCTTCTCCACCTCGCCGAGCACGTGCACGTACAGTTCGCCGGCGACCGCGGATTCCCCACTGTCGCCGGCGAGTGGCAACGATTCCACCGGTGCCGCTTGGCCGCGCAGGATGCCCATACCGACGGCGCCGGAGAGCACGACCAAGGCCAGCACGACGGCCGCGCCGATGCTCAGCCGTCGCCGCGCACTGCTCCCGGATGCCGGTTCACTCGCTGTCACCCGGCAACGCTAAGCCGGAGCAGCCCGGGCCGAAGCGACGGATCACGCCATCGGTGGAAAGGTCACCGCGACCTCGTGGTGTGCAGACGATGACGACGCTGGCGTCGAACCGCCTGAGATCAGGAGGATGTCCCCAGATCAGGAGGTTTCAGGCAGAAACGTCCTGATCTGGGGCGAACGTCCTGATCTGGGGCGAACAGAGACGACGCTCAGCCCTTGACGACGAAGCTGACGATCTTCGGGGCGCGCACGACGACCTTGACGATCTCCTTGTCGCCGATCGACCGGATCACCCGCTCATCCGCACGGGCGAGGGCCTCGAGGTCCGCTTCGCCGATGCGAGCCGACACCTCCAGCTGTGCGCGCACCTTGCCGCCGACCTGGACGACAGCGGTGATCGTGTCCTCGACCAGCAGAGCCGGATCGGCGGAGCGCCAGGTGACCAGTCCGACGGACGGCTCGTGACCGAGGGCCTCCCACATCTCCTCCGCGGTGTGCGGAGCGATGAGGTCGAGCATCACGGCGATCGTCTCGGCCGCCTCGCGCACGGCGGGATCACCGGCCCCGGCAGCTCCGTCGATGGTCTTGCGCGTGAGGTTGACGAGCTCCATCAGTCGCGCGACGAGCACGTTGAACTTGGTCTGCTCGACCAGCGCCGGAGCATCGGACAGAAGCTTGTGCGTCGCGCGCCGAAGCGCCGCATCGCCGCTGTCGAACACCACGTCGACCGGGCTAGAGACGTCATGCGCGATGCGCATCACCCTCGCGAGGAACTTCTGCGCACCGGTCGTCGAGACGTCGGACCAGTCCTTGTCGTCTTCGACCGGGCCGGCGAAGGCCAGCGCGACGCGGAGCGCGTCTGCACCGTGCGCATCCAGCTCCTCCTCGAAGAGCACCAGGTTGCCCTTGCTCTTCGACATCTTCGCGCCGTCGAGGAGCACCATGCCCTGATTGATCAGATTGGCGAACGGCTCCGTGAAGTCGATCAGCCCCATGTCGAACAGCACCTTAGTGATGAACCGCGCATAGAGCAGGTGCAGGATGGCGTGCTCCACGCCGCCCACGTACGAGTCGACCGGTGCCCAGCGATCCGCCTCTGACGGCTCGAAGGCAACAGTTTCGCTGTTCGCCGAGAGGAACCGTAAGAAGTACCAGGAGCTGTCCACGAAGGTGTCCATGGTGTCGGGGTCGCGCAGCACCGGGTCACCCGTTACCGGGTCGACGGTTCGCACCCAGGACTCCGCGGCGCCCAGCGGCGACGTGCCCTTCGGCTTCAGGTCGAGCCCCTCGACACTGGGCAGCTTCACCGGCAGCTGGTCTTCGGCGACCGGGATGATCCGGCCGTCCTCGGCGTGCAGCATCGGGATCGGGGTACCCCAGAAGCGCTGGCGCGAGATCAGCCAGTCACGGAGGCGATAGTTCTTCGCTGCACGTCCGGTTCCGGATGCCTCCAGCTGCTGGATCGCGCGGGCGATCGCATTGCGCTTGGAGAGTCCGTTGAGCGCGCCCGAGTTGATCAGGCGGCCCTCACCGGTGAGGGCGATCCCCGTGCTGGAGGGATGCTGCTCGTCGAGAGCGGCGCCGGTGTCGATCGGCACGCCCTCGTCGTCGACCTCGATGATCGGCATCGCGCCGGTGACCGGCGCGGTCGTGTCGACGACGACCTTGATCGGCAGGTCGAACGCACGGGCGAAATCGAGGTCGCGCTGGTCGTGCGCAGGTACCGCCATCACGGCGCCGTGGCCGTAGTCCGCGAGCACGTAGTCCGCAGCCCAGATCGGCAGCTTCTCGCCGTTCACCGGATTGATCGCGAACCGCTCCAGGAACACGCCCGTCTTCGGGCGGTCTGTGGACTGCCGATCGATGTCGGATTCCTTCTGCACCTGCGTCAGGTAGGACTGGAATCGCTCGCGCACGTCTGCAGGCGCATCGGAGGCGATCTCGGCCGCCAGGTCGGAGTCCGGGGCGACGACGAAGAAGGTCGCGCCGTGCAGCGTGTCCGGCCGGGTGGAGAACACCGTGACCGGCTCGTCGCGACCCTCGATGCGGAAGTCGACGTCAGCCCCGACGGAGCGGCCGATCCAGTTGCGCTGCATCTGCAGCACCTTGTGCGGCCAGAAGCCCTCGAGCTGGTTCAGGTCGTCGAGCAGGCGGTCGGCGTAGTCGGTGATCTTGAAGTACCACTGCGTGAGCTTCTTCTTCACGACCTCGGCGCCGCAACGGTCGCAGCGGCCGTCGACGACCTGCTCGTTCGCCAGCACGGTCTGGTCGTTCGGGCACCAGTTCACCGGGCTCTTCTTGCGGTAGGCGAGACCGCGCTCGTGCAGCTTCAGGAACAGCCACTGGTTCCAGCGGTAGTACTCGGGGTCGGACGTGTGCAGCACGCGCGACCAGTCGAAGGACACCCCGTAAGCCTGGAACGCCTTCTTCTGCTGGGCGATGTTCTGGTAGGTCCACTCCCGCGGGTCCGCGCCCTGGCGGATGGCGGCGTTCTCGGCCGGCAGACCGAACGAGTCCCACCCGATCGGGTTGAGCACGTTGTGCCCGCGGTGCCGCCAGAAGCGCGCCACGATGTCGGAGTAGAGGTAGTTCTCCGCGTGGCCCATGTGCAGGTCACCCGACGGGTACGGGAACATCGCCAGCACATAGCGTCGAGGACGCGTGTCGTCGGCCCCGCCGGCGAGGAAGGTCTCGTTCTCGGCCCAGTACTTCTGCCACTTGGCTTGGATGTCGTGCGCCGATGCGGGCGCGTCGACGGTCTCGGCAGAGGAGGACTGATGCTCGGACAACGAAAAACGACCAATCTGAGAAGAAAGCGGGGTCAGTTCAGGATATCGGAACCCCAGTGCTCGGGCAGGACTGCGCCGAGCGCCGCCAACGGCGCGCGTGCCTTGGTGGCGACCTCGGCGACTTCGGCCGCCGGCACCGATCCCCAGGTGATCCCGCCACCGGCGCCCACCACAGCCTCCGACTGCTCGACCACGATGCTGCGGATCACCATCGCGAGGTCGAGCGATCCGTCGACGCCGACGTACCCGAAGCATCCGGCATAGATCCCCCGCTGCCCGCCCTCCAGCTCGTGCAGCCGGGTCATCGCCGAGAGCTTGGGGGCCCCGGTCATGCTCCCCGCGGGGAACGTCGCCTCGAGCAGGTCGCCGACGGTCGTCCCCGGTGACGCCGTGCCGCTCACCGTGCTGACCAGTTGATGCACGGCCGGATAGCTCTCCACCTGCCACAGGCCGTCCACGCGGATCGAACCGGGTTCGCACACCCGGGAGAGATCGTTGCGCATGAGATCGACGATCATGACGTTCTCGGCCCGCTCCTTCACGTTCACCGCGAGCTCGGCGGCCAGCGCCGCATCCTCCCCCGGATCCGCGCTCCGCGGCCTCGTCCCCTTGATGGGGCGGGTTCGGATGACGCCGTCGGCCGCGTGCAGGAACTGCTCCGGGCTGGCGCTGAGCAGGGCACGTCCACCGATCCGCACGAAACCGCCGTGATGCGCCGGCGTCGCGGCGCGGAGCCGGAGATACGCGGCGACGGCGTCGTGCCGACCGGGAACGGTGAATCGGGTCGTGAGACAGAGCTGATAGGCGATGCCCGCCCTGATCAGTTCGCGGCAGCGCTCGATGAGGCGCATGTATTCGGCCGGCTCATGCCGGGCCTTGGCCAGGAGGCCCTTGCCGGATACGGCCGCACCGGCGGATACCGCTCGCGGTTCCTCCACGAAGGCCGTCCATTCGTCCAGGTCGGCCTCGTCGGCGAGAGCCCAGACGCGATCGCTCTCGTGGTCGAAGGCCACGACGCGGCGCACCCGCAGCCACGAACGTCCGATGGCCGGGGCGCTCGGCGCACCCGCTGCCGCCGCACCGCTCTCGTAGTCGCACCACCCCACCCAGCCGCCGCGGAACGGCGGAGCACCGGCGTCGCCCTGGTCGGTGTCGACGCGCACGGCATCCGGTTCTCCCGCACGCTCCCCCGTGCCGATGAAGCTCCACCCCTCGCGAGCATCCGTTCCGGCATCGAGCCAGAAGACGTCCGGCGAAACGGATTCGAGCGCCTCGAAGAGAGCTGCGGGGTCGGTCCACCCGGGCAGGACGCGACTACTCAGGCGATCGGACACGTTTCCAGGGTAGAGCCGCAGCGCGTCCCGTATCCTCATGGAGTGGATGACCTCCTGCTCTGGCTGCTCGACACCGTGCAATCAATCGACCCGGTCGCCCGCACACTGCTCGCCGGATTGGCCGTGATGCTGGAGACCAGCATCCTGATCGGACTCATCGTCCCCGGCGACACCATCGTGATCATCGCGTCGTTCGGCGTCACCACCCCGCTCGAAGGCGTCGCGATGGGCCTTGCCGTCGTCGTGGGCGCGCTCATCGGCGAGAGCATCGGATTCGGTCTCGGTCGCTGGCTGGGCCCGCACATCCGTCATTCCTGGATCGGCAGGCGCGTCGGTGAGCACAACTGGGTGCGCGCCGAGAACTATCTCCGCCGTCGCGGCGGCGTCGCCATCTTTCTCTCCCGATTCCTCCCCGTGCTGCACTCGCTGGTCCCCCTGACCGTGGGGATGAGCGGTTTCTCGTACCGGCGCTTCCTGGCATGGACGGCACCGGCTTGCATCCTGTGGGCCGCCGCCTACGTGAGTGTCACCTCGCTCGCCGCCGGGAGCTTCCGCGATCTCGTCGACCAGGTGCACTTCGCCGGCTACCTGTTCGTGGGCGCGATCCTCGTCTTCCTGCTCATCGTCTTCTTCGGCAAGAAGCTCCTGCATCGCCTCGAGGCCCGCCACCTCGACGCACCGGACGCGGATGCTGCGACCGACGTGAAAGACTGAGCCGATGCCAAAAGTTCCCCCGGCACCCCGGATCCACTGGTTCGCGCGACTCGAGCACCGTCTTCACGTGTGGCGCGAGGGCCGTGCGCGCCGTCGCGGCCGCGCGGCAACGATCCTGCCCTTCCCCGGTTATGGCGGCGCCGGCTGGGTGCGCGTCACGGGTCGGGTGCTCATCGTGCGCCCGCAGCGAGCCGCCAAGAACGGCGAGCCGGCGAGCGTGCGCGGCTGGCGCAGCTTCGTCGGCATCCCGGTGAGCTTCGCGACGGTGAGCATCGACATCGGCGGCAAGGTGCATGAAGTCGTCGCCGACCGCGGAGGCGTCGTCGACACCTCGATCGAGGCCGATCTCCCTCCGGGCTGGCAGACCTTCACGATGTCGGTCGAGGGGCAGGAGCCGGTCGAGGCCACCGCGTTCATCGCCGCCGACGACGTGCGATTCGGTGTCGTCAGCGACGTGGACGACACCGTCATGGTGACCGCGCTCCCCCGGCCCTTCATCGCGTTCTGGAACTCCTTCGTCGTCGACGAACATGCGCGGCTCCCCGTACCCGGGATGGCGGTCCTCCTGGATCAGCTTCTGCGCGAGCATCCGGGTGCGCCGATGGTGTACCTGTCGACGGGCGCCTGGAACGTGGCTCCGACACTGCGCCGGTTCCTCGGGCGGCACCTCTTCCCTGCGGGAGCGATGCTGCTCACCGACTGGGGTCCGACGCACGATCGATGGTTCCGCAGCGGCAGAGAGCACAAGCTCACGAACCTGCGCCGGCTGGCCGCCGAGTTCCCCGACGTGAAGTGGCTGCTGATCGGCGACGACGGGCAGCATGACGAGTCGATCTACACGCAGTTCATGGAGGAGCATCCCGACTCCGTGGCCGGCGTCGCGATCCGCCGGCTGCTGCCGGCTGAGGCCGTGCTCGCCGGTGGGCGCGCCGACCCGGAGCCGCACGCGGACGACCCCGCCCCCTGGGTGAGCGCCGAGGATGGCGCAGGACTGCGCGACCTTCTCGGCGATGTCGGCATCCTGCGCTGAGATGCCGATCTCGCGAAGCGACTGGTCGGCGCGGGAACGGGCGCATCAGGAGCGCGCGGACCGACTGACCGCCGAGCATCGCGCCCGATCGGCGCGGGGCGAGAAGCATCCGGTCTGGGACTTCCTGTTCACCTACTACGGATACAAGCCAGCTCAGCTCCGCCGCTGGCATCCGGGCGCCGGGGTCGAGCTCGAGGAGGCTGCGGAACGCGAGGGATGGCGCTGGTACTCCCCCGGGCTCTCCGTCGGTTCGGTCGTCCCCGACGCCGCCGCCTTCGCGCAGGAGAAGCCGGAGCTCGCAGGACTGATCGAGCGGATGCTGCGCCGCACGGCGTCGCGTCCCGGTCAGTTCGGCTGCTTCGGCCTGCATGAATGGGCGATGGTCTATCGCGCCGAGGATCATCGCCATCCCGTGCCGCTGCGACTCGGGCAGGCCGGCACCGACGCGGTCGTGGAGAATCACGAGCTCCGCTGCACCCACTTCGACGCCTTCCGCTTCTTCACCCCGGAAGCCGTGCCGCGCAACCGTACCGGCCTCAGCCGCGACACGCAGCCTCTGTTCGAGCAGCCCGGGTGCCTGCACGCCGGAATGGACCTGTACCGGTGGGCGATGAAGCTCGGGCCGCTGGTGCCGGGCGAGCTGCTGCTGGACACCTTCGAGCTGGCTCGCGACATCCGGCTGCTGGACATGCAGGCGGCCCCCTACGACCTGGCCGCGTGGGGCGTCGAACCGGTGCGGATCGAGACGACGGACGGCAAAGCGGAGTATGTGCGTCAGCAGCGATCGTTCGCCGACCGCGGAGCGCTGCTGCGGAGCCGGCTGCTGATCGCCTGGCTGGGTCAGGACGCGGGTTCGCAGTCCGCGCAGGGCGCCCATCGGCTGTCGGATGCCGCGATCTCCAATCGCAGCGTCAGCACCCGCTCCGCCGCATCCTGAAGACGTTCCGCGGGAAGCGTTCCGGCTTCGACCGCGGCGACGAGTCCCGCGGTCACCTGTGCGGCGGTATCCGGGGTGGAGTGCGCGATGGTGAGCACCATGTCGCTCCCCGCGGCCAGCGCGGCCACGGCATTCGCGACAGGGTCGGCGTAGGCGGCGATCCCGGTCGACTCCAGCATCCCGAGGTCGTCGGTGACGATGACGCCCTCGAAGCCGAGCTCGCCGCGGGCGATCTCGTGCCAGCGAGCGGAGAGCGAGGCGGGCGCCGCATCGACCGCCGTATAGGCGAGGTGCCCGAACATCAGCAGCGAAGCACCGGCATCGATCCCGGCGATGAAAGGCAGCGCGTCGGCGGCGCGCCACTGCTCGAGCGTGAGGCCCGTGGACGGGATCAGCTGGTGCGAGTCTCCCGGCGCCGCTCCGTGCCCGGGGAAGTGTTTCAGAGTCGAGGCGAGGAACTGTTCCTCCGCAGTCACCGCAGCGGCCACCCGGTCTGCTGCGCTGGTGGGATCGGCGCCCAGCGAGCGGTCGAAGATGAAGGACGAGCGATCGGCCGTCGTGTCCGCGACGATGCCGAAGTTCACATTCGCTCCGCCGCGCACGACGAGTGAGGCACGCCCGGCGAATGCCGCCGAAGTGGACGCCGGCGTCGCATCCTTGAGCGTGGTCGCTGCGGGGAAGCCGTCCCAGCCCAGGCGCGACACGGACCCGCCCTCCTGGTCGATCGCGATGAGCGGTGGGAGTGCCGGATCCGTGGTGAGCGCCGCGGTGACGGCGCGCAGTTCCTCCTCCGTCCCGGGGACGTTGGAGCCCATCAGGATGAAGCCGCCGAGGCCGCCCTGTGCCATATAGGCGCTGAGCGTGGACGCATCCGTGGTCGGGATGTGCCCCATCACGACACTCGCCGCCTGCTCCTGAAGGCTCATCGTCGAGACCATCGCGGCCGCCCGCTGCGCCGGACCGCGCTCCGGAGAGGCATCGACCGTGTCGTGTCGCCCCTGCGCCGGGGAGACGAGGGCAGTGGCTGTCGCCGCCACGGCGACGAGCAGGGCCCCCGCAACGCGGACAGAGAGGCTTCGACGCATCCTCTCAGCCTACGTCGCTCCGATGCACGATGCGTCGGCTCAGCGCGCGAGGGCGACCTCGATGGGCTCGCTGCATTCTCCGGTGCCGTTGCCGAAGCGGATCGTGCGGCCGATCGTGGATGGCGCCTGCAGCGCTGCGGCGATGACGGCGGCGACGTCGGCACGCGACACGGCGCCCCTGCCCGAAGGGTCGAGCTGGATCCTTCCCGTCGGCGGATCGAGCGTGAGGGTGCCGGGTGCGAGGACGGTCCCCTCGAGCTCCGTGACGCGCAGATGCTCATCGGCAGCCCACTTGGCGTCGGCGTAGGCGAAGAACCCGTCATCCTCCGGCACTCCGTGGTCGGCGGTCGACCCGAGCCACGACACCATGAGGTAACGGTGGACGCCGGCGATCTCCGCGGCATCCATCGTGCGGATCGCGGCGTCGCGATCGACGGCGTAGGTGCGCCGAGGATCGCCACCGCCGGCGCCCGCCGACCACACGACCGCGTCATGCCCGTCGATGAGGTCGGCGAGAGCCGGAGCATCCAGTTGTTCGATGTCGGCCACGACGGCCGTGGCCCCGGTCTCCTCGACCTCGGTGGTGTGCGCGGGATTCCGGATGATCGCTGTGACCTCGTCACCGCGATCGACGAGGAGGGGCGCGAGGAGAAGGGCGATGCGGCCGTGGCCGCCGAAGATGATGATGCGGGACATGAAGTCTCCTCTGGTCGGCGATCAGCGCGGCTGCTGCGAGCCGTCGATGACGTATGCCTGTGGATGGCTGGGCAGGTAGCGCACGACGACGTTGCCGGTCGACGGGATGCTGGTGTACCCACCGGGATGCACGGAGGGCGTGAAGAAGTTGTTCTCGAGGGTGTACTCCACGCCCTCGGCGGTCGTGAAGGTCACCCAGTCGCCGTCGATGGTCGCCGTGGTCGGGCGGCCGTTCTCATAGATGTAGGAGCGCGTGACCGGAACGCCGGTCAGGCCCAGGATGCCTAGGACCAGCGAACCGAGCATCACGAAGGCGAGCACACGGAAGACGATCCGCACCAGTCGGCGGAGGATCTCGCCCTGCGGACGCGCGCCCGGCGCGAGCAGACCTTCCCGCTCGCGGATGCTGCGCAACCGGCCACCGGGTGCCGTACCGCGCGCCGACATGGCGAAGAGTCCGAGGATCGAGAAGCCGGCGATGAAGACCATCGCGTACCCGTGCGACACGGGGAAGTTCACGAGCCAGATGAGCGTGTCCATCGGATTCATCGCGCCTCCTCCTTCTCGATCGTCACGGCCACGGTATGCGGGTCCTCCCGGCGGTAGAACGCCCAGATCGGCGCCCCGACCTGGAAGCGCGAGATCGCATCCGGGTGCACGAAGGCCGTGGTGTCGGCCTCCCAGGTCGACAGGCCGTCGGGTGCCATCAGCACCCGAAGGGCGAGTTCACTCTGTCCCTCCCGTCGTCGTCCGGTCGGTCGTACGGCGATGACGGATGCCGGAACCTGCGTTCCGGTGGTGCGCGCCTTGACCTGGCTCGGGTCGAGCAGGCCGCGCTCGATCCGCCAGTTCAGCATCGCCTCGCGCACGGCCGGGTCGGTCGGATCGGCGATCTCGACGGTGTCCTGATCGGTGACGCTGTAGCGCACCGGCACCGCCAGGCCGACCTGCAGTACGGAGAACTCGCTCGCATCCACGAGCATGCGCAGCTGGCCGACGAACTCGTCGCCCGTTCGCGGCGTCACCCGGATGAACAGATCGTACTGCGGCACGTCGTTGACGGTCAGGCCGGTGCGCGAGACCTCCACGATTCGCCCGACGCCGATCTGCGTCTCCCCGCGCACCCTCTTCCGACGGAGGAGACCGGACATGGTGCCGCCGAAGGTGAGGAGCAGTCCCCAGGCGACGCCGATCATGATCGGCGCTCCGAGTGTGTCCTCTCCTCCGAACGGAAGGATCGACTGCCGCTGATTCACCCCGAACAGGCCCTCGCCGACCCAGATGAGGAGCCAGACCGAGAGCAGCAGCCAGATGATCGCGAAGACGATGCGGAGCATGCGCTCAGCGTAGCGAGGTCGCCTGTCGTGTGCCCACCATCGGTTCGGCCTGTTGCAGCTCGCCTGACATCGCGAGCTGGCGCTGCACGCCTCGAGCCGCCGTCCGGCCGGCGCGGTTGGCTCCGATGGTGCTCGCCGACGGCCCGTAGCCGACCAGCTGAACCCGAGGATCGCGGACCGCGGTCGTGCCGCGTCCGTGACGGTCGAGCTGGATTCCTCCTGCTTCGCTGCGCAGGTGCAACGGGGCCAGGTGAGTGATCGCCGGGCGGAACCCGGTGGCCCAGAGGATGACGTCGACGGGCTCGAAGGCCCCGTCGGCCCAGCGCACCCCGTCGGGTTCGATGCGGGAGAACATCGGCCGCCGCGCCGCGTACGCTCCCCGTCGCTCCGCCTCTCGCTCCTGGGCGCGCAACGCGAGGCCGGTGACGCTGACGACGCTCTGCGGCGGGAGCCCCTGCGCGACGCGCTGCTCGACGAGAGCCACGGCGGCGGCACCCGCTTCGGGAGTGAAGTCCGATGTCATCCAGACCGGCTCTCGTCGTGTCGCCCAGAGCGTGTCCGTGATCGGGGCGAGGGCACCGAGGAACTGCACGGCCGATGCCCCTCCGCCGACGACGAGCACGCGCTTGCCGCGGAAGTGCTCAGGGCCCGGGTAGTCCACGGTGTGCAGCTGCTCCCCGAGAAAGGTCTCCATTCCCGGATAGTGCGGCATGAACGGCTGCGTCCAGGTTCCGGTCGCGTTCACGAGGGTGCGCGTGCGCCAGCGGCGATCTCCCGCGTGCACGACGAGGATGCCGTCGTCGTCCGTGACCTGATCGACGCGGACAGGGCGGATGATCGGAAGCGCGTGGACTCGCTCGTATTCGGCGAAGTACGCCGGGACGGCGGTGTTCGCTCGCGCGGTGTCCCGTGGAGGTGGAACGGCGCCCGGGAGCTCGGCGACGCCGTGCACATCCTGCATCGTCAGCGCGTCCCAGCGATGACGCCAGGCACCCCCGGCTTCCGCGTCCGAGTCCAGCACGACGTGCTCGATCCCGAGGCGGGCGAGGTGGTACGAGGTCGAGAGTCCGGCCTGTCCGGCGCCGATCACCACGCTCTCGAGAATGCTCACGAAGAAGTGAACGTCGCTCGCGGCGGAGTTGTTCCTGCCCTTCGAGCTCAGATCGAGATCTGGTAGTGCACGTAACCCGTGTGGGTCGCGACCCGGTCGTAGAGCGTGCGCGCGGTCGCGTTGCCCTCCTGAGTGAGCCAGTAGACCTTCTCGCAGCCGGATCGCTCCGCCCACTCGCGCACATGCCCGATCAGCGCCCGCCCGGCCCCGGTGCCGCGGGCATCGGCACAGACGAACAGGTCTTCGAGATAGCAGTACTCCCCCGTGCTCCAGGTCGCCGGATGCGAAAGCCAGTGCACGAGCCCGATCGCACGCCCTTCGTCGTCGACAGCGAGCGCGCCGTGCAGATCGCGATCATCCACGAGCCGCCCGAACGTCAACGTGGTGACCTCTTCGGCGATGTCGGATTCGTAGAACCGCAGGTAGCCCGCCCACAGCGCGGACCATTCCTCGAAGTCGCTCTGCTGGATCATTCGGATGCTCGTCACGGAGTCAGCCTATTCGCGTGCTCGGCTCGCACGCGCGAGCCTCACTCGATTGGCTCTTCGCCCGATCCGTGTAGTACGCTATTCGAGTTGCCCCGGCTTCTACGGGGCAGCGTCTGGGCCTGTGGCGCAGTTGGTAGCGCACCTGCATGGCATGCAGGGGGTCAGGGGTTCGAATCCCCTCAGGTCCACCAGATCAGCACGAAGAAACCCTGCTCCGCCTCATCGCGGAGCAGGGTTTCTTCGTCGTTCAACGGGTCTGGTAACGCGCGTACAGCAGCCCGCTCCGGAATGCCCGCTCCTCGACCAGCTCGAGATCCAGGCGAACGCCGTCGGGGAAGAACCGCTTGCCGCCGCCGACCACGCTGGCGGTGATGAAGAGGTGGTACTCGTCCACCAGCCCGGCGCTGATCGCCTGGGCGGCCAGGGTCGGCCCGTCGACGCTGAGATCGTGATCCGACTCGGCCTTGAGCAGGCGCACGGCCTCCGGATCGAACGACCGCTCGATCCGGGTCTTCGCGCTCGATGCCGACTCGAGGGTCGTGGAGTAGACGACCTTCTCCGCCGCCTGCCAGTCGCGCGCGTACTGCTCGATATGCGGCGGCACATCGGGCAGGGCGTGCGCAGTCTCCCAGAAGACCATCGTCTCGTACATGCGCCGCCCGTAGAGGTACGTCCCGACGTGCCGGAACGTGTCTCCGACGAAGGTGTGCACCTCCTCATCCTCGGCGCCGCTGCCGAGGTCGCCCTCCGCCGCTTCGGCGTACCCGTCGAGCGAGGTGAACATCGAGTAGATGAGCTTGGCCATGTCGCGCTCCTCCCGTTCTGATGCTTATAGCGCGCGTCACGCCACTGGTCAAGCCGCTCTGAGCGCGCAACCATCCGCTTTAGGGTCGATGCATCACCGCGACGAAAGGACCGATCATGTCGAACCCCATCCCGCCGATCGTCCCCCTCCCCGACGGAGATCCTGTGGACGACGAACCGTTCGACGAGGACCTCGTCACCATGGAGCAGGACGGGGAGACCACGCTCGATCCCGACATCGACGACGGCCTGATCGACAGCGCCACCGCCGATCGCCTCGCAGCCGGCGATGCAGAGGACGACGACGGCCTCTGAGACCGTCGCACTATGAGCAGACCGTGGCACCGCCTGGTGAATCCGTCTCGCCGTGAACTCGAAGAGGCGCAGTCGCAGTTCGGCCTGCATCCGCTCGTGATCGGCGACCTCGGCGAGGGCCGACAGCAGCCGAAGTTCGAGTCGTTCGACGAACACCTGTACCTCTCGATCTGGGACGTCGATCGGGGCGGCTCCGATCCTGCGACAACCAATGTAGACCTCGCGCTCGTCTTCAACGACGAGATGCTGTTGCTCGTCCAGCGCGGCGACGTCGACGAGATGCGCGACCTCGAGGGGTTGCTCGCCGGTCCCGGAGCGATCCCGATCGACTCGCCGATCGCCGCGGTCCACCGCGTGCTCGACGCAGTCGTGCACGACTTCGTCGAACTCGCCGCGCAGGTCGAGGACGACCTCGACGAACTCGAGACGGAGGTGTTCGACAGCGGAGTCCAGGAGGACTATCAGCGCATCTACCGGCTACGCCAGCGGATCGGTCGCATCGATCGGGCCGCAACGGGCCTCGCAGAGGCTCTTCGGTCGGCGCATCAGGAGATCGACATCGCGACTGCCGAGCATCCAGAACTGCGTCCGTACTTCCGTCATCTCGAACTCGACGCATCCGGCGTCGCCGAACTCTCCGCCACCGAGCATGCGTCACTCGACGTGGTCGTCTCCAGCCACGAGAGCAATGTCGCCACCCGGCAGAATCGTGACATGCGCACGATATCCGCGTTCGCGGCGCTCCTGGCGATCCCGACCGTGATCGGCGGACTCTACGGCATGAACTTCAAGAACCTCCCACTCCTGCAGTGGGAGTACGGATGGGTCGTCGTCGCAGGCTCCATCCTCGTGCTCGACCTGATCGCGTACGTCGCCTTCCGTCATCGCGGCTGGCTCGGCGACACCGACGACCAGGATGATCGGACGAGCTGAGAACGCCGTCAGGTCGCGAGAAGCGGCGGCAGATGCGGGATCGTGACGGGTCGCGTCGCGCGACTCACGCTCTGCATCCTTTCCACCGCCTCGAGCACGTCGAACGGAGAGGAATAGCGGGAGGCCAGCGGAAGCTCGCGCAACCACACCACCTCCACCTCGGTCTCCTCCAGTTGGTAGATACAGGCGACCACATGACGAGGATCATGCTCCTCGTAACGGAGGTCGTTGATCACCCACTCCAACGTTGTGATCCTTCGCAACGTGTACCGCGGATCCGGCACTCCCACCATCTGTCAGCCCTCCAAGTCGTCTTCTTGGAGTGTCCCTGCTGCCGCAGCCGGGAAAAAGACCCTTGACAGTTTCACAGGCAGCTGTCAGACCGCGTCAGGCGTCCAAAACCTCATCGATGAGGGTGATGCCGCCGGTCGAGTTGGCCGAGTGCATCAGATCTTCGATCCAGCGCATGTTCAGCTCGGGCGGTTCGGTCTCGTCGAACGTGAACCGGAGCGGAATGGACGGATGCAGCCAGATGGTCGAACGCCCGCCGGGCTCCCCCTCCGGATGCTTCCACGAAAGCGTGAAGCTCTCCTGCCGTCGGAGCTTGGTCGCGATGACCACTTTGAGGTGGGCGAGTGCACGATCCTCGATGTGGATCGGATGATCTTCGCCGTCATAGAGGATGGAGCCCATCCCAGAACCGTATCGCAGTTGGCGATGGGCGTCGCATCGAATCCCGGCTGGGCTCAGGCCTCGGGTCCTGGCGCCGAATGCGTGATCCGTGCGGCATCCGCCACCAGTGCTCCCACCTTCGTGCCGATGCAGAGACTCACGAAGATCATCGGCGCGGCAGCGAGTGCGTCCGTGTCGAATGAGGTCATCGCGACGAGCCCGACCGTTCCGGGCACGAGGAGCAGGAACGCCGGCTGGAACGATACGGTCGCCGGTACGGCGAGCGTCACTCGCTCCAGCAGGCGCGCCGCGACGAACAGCAGCGCGGCCGCGATCCCGGTCGCCACGGTGTTGCCGGTGAAGGGCGTGAGCGCCACCAGCGCGGCGTAGGTGCTGGTCATCACGAGAACGCTCACGACGGTGAGCCGGAACCCGGCGCCGAATGCGAGACCGATGCCGATCGCGAGGAAGACGACCCCGATCCAGGAGAGCCAGAGCGGGGGCAGCGCCTGCCACCCGCCGTGGTCGGCCGTCACACCGGCTGCCTGACCCACGAGGGCAGCAGAATCCGGATCGATGCGCAGTCCCGTGAGCGCACCGCCCGCGAAGATCCCCGCGCTCATGAAGCCGAGCATGATGATGCCGTAGGTGAGTCGGGCCGCCCCCGTGACGATGTCGGCGGCGGTGAGCTCGAGGAGGGCATTCGTGATCAGGGCGCCGGGAACGAGTAGCGCGATCGGTGCGCAGACCGCGAACAGCGGCACCGGGCCGAGGTCGAGCCAGGCGTCCGCCGCTCCGACGAGGACCGTCGAGACGAAGCTCGCCACGAACGGAACGATCGCCGCAGCCGGGCGGAACCTCGACATGAGGGTCGAGATCGCACCGACCACAGCGCCGACGAGCAGCGCGAGGACGATCGCCCACCACGGACAGCGGAACAACATCGCCAGTCCCGTCGACAGCAGCCCTCCGCCGACGAGCCATTGCAGCGCCGGATGCCGTCGCGGCAGGCCGCGGATCCGCTCGACGTGCGCAGGAACCTGATCGAGGCTCAGCTTGCCGACCTCGAGGCGCCTGGCGAGGCGGCTCGCATGTGCCGACTGACGGAAGGTGAGCTCCGCGCCCGTCGACGCTCCGATCGTGGTCGCCCCGGCGGTGCGCGGCCGGCTGACCAGCACATGCTGAGGAAGCACGGCGAACGCCAGCGCCTCCTCCGGTGCCGTCGCATCGCGCACCTGCTCGAGCGAGGCCCGAACGTCGGTCACCGACATCCCCGCGTCCAACAGCAGTGCACCGAGGTCGCCGAAGACGACTTCGGCATCGGTGTGCGCGAAGTCGGGAGTGTGCACCGGGCCGGTCGCATTCTCCACGAGCGGCAGCTCCTCGAGCGTGTCTGCGGTGGTCGGACGCGGAGGGCTACTCCCCCGCGACCGTCTCGGCGAGCTGGATCGGAACGACGGGGCAGTCCTTCCAGAGACGCTCCAGGCCGTAATAGACCCGCTCTTCCTGGTGGAAGACGTGCACGATGAGGTCGCCGAAGTCCAGAAGCACCCAGCGGGCCTCCGAACGGCCCTCACGGCGCACGCGCTTGTGCCCGGCCTCGATGAGGGTGTCTTCGATCTCATCGGCGATCGCGGCCACGTTGCGCTCGCTGTTCCCGGTGACGAGCAGGAAGATGTCGACGAGCGGAAGAGGCTCGGAGACGTTCAGCGCGATGAGATCCTCTCCGCCCTTGGAGGCGGCGGCTTGCGCTGCAAGCTGCAGCATCTCTTCGGCGGTTTCAGGTGATTGCATCAGAACACATTCGAGTTGAAGGCGACGATGAGAGCGACCGCCAGTGCGAGGGCCAGACCACCGGCGGTGATCGCCAGAGTCAGCATGAGTTTGTTGCCCTTCTCAGGGGCAGGGGGGCGGATGACCTCACCGGCGGACTTCATGGTGCTGATCGCCGAGCTCGCGGCGATCGGAGTCGGCGAGGATGCCGGTGCCAGCTCGCCGTCGATGAGAACCGCGTCGACGTCTTTGCCGTCGGTGGTCCCGTGCGCGTGCCCCTGGGATCCGAGTCCCTGGGGCAGCTCGTACGAGCCGGTGATGAGCACTTCGCCGGTGGACGCGACGGGACCCGAAAGGGATCCCTCGACCGGGGACTGCGTGAAGATGAGCGCGCTCGGAGCGATGTGCTGCGAGCCTGTCGAGTCGTTGACCGTGAGCAGCTCGTCGAAGGACGGCGTGAACGGCTTGTGGTCGGCGCCCTCGCCGAGCAG
Organism: Microbacterium aurantiacum; assembly: GCF_002872075.1. Classification (GTDB taxonomy): domain Bacteria; phylum Actinomycetota; class Actinomycetes; order Actinomycetales; family Microbacteriaceae; genus Microbacterium; species Microbacterium aurantiacum_A. Next base: position 58,550 of record NZ_PGGU01000007.1, read on the forward strand.
GTCACGTCCGAAGGCGGGGCTGACCGTCGGTCGTTCTTCAGCGAGCTCGGTCGGAGCGTCGAGCTCGGTCGGAGCGTCGACCTCGGCAGGGGCGAGGTGATCGCCCGGCGCCCACAAGGACGGGATCTCGGCGACCTCCTCGACGACGTCGGCCTCGACCGGTTCGGCGTCGTTCGCTTCGGCCTTGTCTGCTTCGGCCTCGGCGACTGCCGGCTCGGCGGCGTCCTCGGACGCCGCGGGCTCTTCGTTCCTGCTGAAGCGAGGGACGCCGGTCACGATCTCGGCTTCGACGACTTCTTCGAGCTCGAACACTTCTTCCGGCTCGTCGGCCTCTTCCGTCTCGACGACCTGGATCGCCACGGCGGGCTCGACGACCTCGATGGACTCAGGCGCCTCGGCCTCGGTGGTCTCGACGGGCGAGAGCTGTTCCTCGGAAGCCGCGGCATCAGCCCCCGCGACCGGCACGGATGCAGTGCGTACGCGCTCCTGCTCCCGCACCTGACGGCGCGTCAGGCGGCTCGCTGCGTCAGAGGAGTCGTCGGCCGGTGCCGGGAGTTCGACGGGTGCAACAGGCTGCTCGACCGGTGGCGCCTCCGGCGCAGCCGCTGCGGCTGCCGCCTCCTCGGCCGTGATGACCGGCGTGGAACCGGTCAGCCGGATCTCGCGCAACTGCTTGCGCGTCAGCGGACCATGTCCTTGCTGATCCGATGTACTCATGCCTTGCTCCGATACAGATGATGCTTTGCGATGTATTGAACGACTCCGTCGGGAACCAGATACCAGACGGGTTCATCTTCACGGACCCGCTGCCGGCAGTTGGTCGACGAGATCGACAGCGCCGGAACTTCCAGCTGACTGACGTGCGCGCTCGGGAGGCCGTCCGTGCTCAGGACGTGCCCTGGACGGGAGACCGCGACGAAATGCGCCAGGTCCCACAACTCATCATGGTCTCTCCAACTGAGAATTTGCGCTATGGCATCTGCACCGGTGATGAAGAAGAGCTCCGCATCCGGTCGATCGCGCTTCAGATCACGCAGAGTGTCGATCGTGTACGTCGGCCCGTCGCGATCGATGTCGACCCGGCTGGTGGTGAAATCGGGGTTGGATGCCGTGGCGATGACCGTCATCAGATAGCGGTGCTCGCTGGGCGTGACCTCTTCCTTCTGCCACGGACGTCCGGTCGGGACGAAGATCACCTCGTCGAGATCGAACGAGTGCGCGACCTCGCTGGCTGCGACCAGGTGACCGTGATGGATCGGGTCGAAGGTGCCGCCCATCACGCCGATGCGCGGAGCACGCGAGGTCTTGTTCGTCATGGGGGCCTAGTGGCCGTGTCCCGCCCCGTGGCCGTCCTTGCCGTGCTTCGCGGCCCATGCCTCGGCCTTCGCCGAGTGGCGGTTGGCGACGTTGCGGTACGAAAGAGTCACGAATCCGAGGAAGGCGAATCCGAGCGCGGCGATCACACCGAAGATGAGGGTTTCGAGCGCGACGTTTCCGTGATGCTCGGTTTCAGCTGCGGCCATCGCGATCTGTGCGATGAGATTCATCCTGACTCCGTTCGTGACCGGGTGCGAGAAGACGCCCCCTTAGTCTAGCCATCAGCCGCGGGTCTGCCCCGATCCACGCGCCAGCCACTTCGTGCTGGTCAGTTCGCTGAGGCCCATCGGGCCACGCGCGTGCAGCTTCTGCGTCGAGATTCCCACCTCGGCCCCGAATCCGAATTCGCCGCCGTCCGTGAACCGGGTGGAGGCGTTCACCATCACGACCGCCGAGTCGACCTCAGCGAGGAAGCGCTCGGCATTGCGTGAATCGGTCGTGATGATCGACTCCGTGTGCCCGGTGCTGTACCGGCGGATGTGGGCGAGAGCGTCGTCGAGGGTGTCGACCACCTTCATGGCGATGTCGAGGCTCAGGTACTCCGTCGCCCAGTCCTCCTCTGTGGCGGGGATCACGCCGGTGACGAGTCCGGAGACGATGTCGTCGCCGTGGATGGCCACGCCTTCGCTCTGCAAGGCGCTCGCGACGAGCGGGATCAGCCGGGGTGCCGCCTGTCGCAGGACGAGTACCGTCTCGACGGCGTTGCAGACGCTGGGCCGCTGCACCTTCGCGTTCACGACGATGTCACGAGCCCAGTCGTCCGGTGCGGACTCGTCGAGCACGATGTGCACGTTGCCGGCACCGGTCTCGATCACCGGAACGGTCGATTCGGTGACCACCGTCTCGATCAGGCCGGCGCTGCCGCGCGGCACCAGCACGTCGATGAACCCGCGGCCGTGCATCAGGGCTTTCGCGCCCTCGCGGCCGAAATCGTCGACGGTCTGGATCGCCTCCGCAGTGAGGCCCGCTCCCCCGAGCGCGTCGCGCATCACCTGCACGAGCACCGTGTTCGAGTCGCGAGCGGCACTGCCTCCTCGCAGCACGACGGCGTTTCCCGAGCGCAGCGCGAGAGCGGCGATGTCGACGGTCACGTTCGGACGTGCTTCGTAGATGGCTCCGACGACGCCGAAGGGCACCCGGATCTGCTGCAGGGCGACGCCGTTCGGCATCCGATGCCCGCCGACGACCTGGCCCACCGGATCCGGAAGGGCCGCGACCTCGCGCACGGCGGAGGCCAGTGCCGCGACGCGCTTCTCATCCAGCCGCAGTCGGTCGATCAGCGATTCGCCTATGGCTTCCTCGCGCCCTCGGGCGATGTCTCGCTCGTTCGCAGCGATGATGCGCGGCGACTCCGCCTCGAGCGCCAGCGCGATGGCCTCGAGTACCCGGGCCTTGTCGCCGCTGGTGAGGGTTGCGGTGGCGCGTGCGGCCTCCTTCGCGCGCTCCAGGCGCACGTGCGGGGTCTGGTCGGTCATCCGCCCAGTCTAGCCAGCGGCGGGTTCGAACCAGGTGCCGATGTCGTGGCCGGCGAGGGCCCTGTCGACGAGGTCGGCGCTGGTCACCAGCACGCCGATTCCGGATGCTGCCGCCAGCCTGGCGGCAGACACCTTCGTCGCCGCTCCCCCGGTGCCGACGCTGTTCACGACGGTCGCTCCGAATTCGAGGCCGGCGAGATCCGCGTCGGCGGCGACGACGTCGATCGGCGTCGCGCCCGGGTCGGACGGCGGCTTCGTGTACAGCGACTCGATGTCGCTGAGCAGCACCAGGGCGTCTGCGCCGACCAGCTGCGCGACGAGCGCGCCGAGGCGGTCGTTGTCTCCGAAGCGGATCTCCTGCGTGGCGACGGTGTCGTTCTCGTTGACGATCGGGATGATGCGCAGGCCGAGGAGCCGTTCCATCGCGCGACGGGCGTTGCTCCGAGAGGTCGGATTCTCCAGGTCGCCCGTCGTCAGCAGCACCTGACCGGCGATGATCCCGAAGGCGTGCAACGCCTCCTGGTAGCGGTAGATGAGCACGTTCTGCCCGACCGCTGCGGCCGCCTGCTGCGTGGCGAGGTCCGTGGGACGGGCATCGAGCTTCAGCAGCGGGATGCCGGAGGCGATCGCCCCCGAGGAGACGAGCACCACCTCGGTGCCGCGCGCGTGCGCAGCCGCCAGAGCCTCCACGAGCACCGGGATGCGCCAGGACGACTCACCGCTGATCGATGAGGAGCCGACCTTCACGACGATGCGCGCGGCGGTCGCGAGATCAGCCCTGACGCGAGCCGTCACTCGTCGGCTCCCAGATTGCTGGCGCGACGCTTGGCCTCCAGTTCCGCACGTGCTTCCGACTTCGCATCCATCCGCTCGTAGTACTGCTCACGACGCTCGGTCGTGGTGCGTCGGGCGTTCGGGGCGAGTCGAGGGTCGGTTCCGCGAGGAGCGGTCATGAGCTCGGCCGCGGAGCGCATGGTCGGCTCCCAGTCGAAGATCATGCTGTCGCCCTCGCCGATGACGACGGTCGAGCCCGGGGTCGCGCCGAGACGGAACAACTCGTCCTCGACACCCAGTTTCTCGAGGCGATCGGCGAAGTAGCCGATGGCCTCCTCGTTCTGGAAGTCCGTCTGCTGCATCCACCGCACCGGCTTCTCACCGAGGACGCGGTAGTAGTTGCCGTAGGAACCGCCGTCGATGCGGATCGTGAACTCCTTCTTGGAGCCCTTCGGGCGGATGACGACCCGCTCTTTCGGCACATCGACCGCAGTCTCGGCCTTGTGCTTCTCGACGATCTCGCCGAGTGCGTAGGTGAGCGGTCGGAGTCCCTCGTGGGAGATGGTGGAGATCTCGAAGACGCGGAAGCCTCGAGCCTCGAGGTCGGGGCGGACGAGCTCGGCGAGCTCACGGGCCTCTGGCACATCGATCTTGTTCAGGGCGATGAGCTGCGGGCGCTCCAGAAGCGGCGTCTGGCCCTCTGGAACCTCGTAGGCCGCGAGCTCGGTGAGGATCACGTCGAGGTCGGAGATCGGGTCGCGCCCTGATTCCAGCGTGGCGCAGTCCAGGACGTGCAGCAGGGCGGAGCAGCGCTCGACGTGGCGCAGGAACTCGAGTCCGAGTCCGCGTCCCTCGCTGGCGCCTTCGACCAGTCCAGGAACGTCGGCGACCGTGTAACGGGCCTCGCCGGCCTGAACGACGCCGAGGTTGGGGTGCAACGTCGTGAACGGGTACTCGGCGATCTTCGGCCGTGCGGCCGAGATCGCACCGATCAGGCTCGACTTGCCCGCGGAGGGATATCCGACGAGGGCGACATCCGCCACTGTCTTCAGTTCCAGAATGACGTCGCCCTCGAAGCCGGGCGTGCCGAGCAGCGCGAAGCCGGGTGCCTTGCGCTTCGGAGAGGCGAGCGCCGCGTTGCCGAGACCGCCCTGTCCGCCCTTGGCGACGACGAATCGCTCGCCGGGGATGATCATGTCGATCAGCACCTCGCCGGCGGGGTTCTTCACCACGGTGCCGACGGGCACGGGCAGCTCGAGGGTCTCGCCCAGCGCGCCGGAGCGGTGATCGCCCATGCCGGGTCCGCCGTTGCCCGAGGAACGGTGCGGAGCATGGTGGTACGTCAGGAGCGTGCCGGTCTGCGGATCCGCGACCAGCACGATGTCACCGCCGTCGCCGCCGTTGCCCCCATCGGGGCCGCCGAGCGGCTTGAACTTCTCCCGGTGCACCGAGACACAGCCGCCGCCGCCCTTGCCCGCGCGCAGATGCAGCGTCACGGTGTCGACGAATGAGACCATGTCGAAAACTCCCTTGGATACACGGACGGGGCGAGCCGAAGCCCGCCCCGAACCGGATGATTTCTGCTGTGCTGAGATTACTCAGCAGCGGCGACGATGTTGACGACCTTGCGGCCGCCCTTCGCGCCGAACTGCACTGCGCCCGCTGCGAGAGCGAACAGCGTGTCGTCGCCACCGCGGCCGACGTTCACGCCGGGGTGGAAGTGGGTGCCGCGCTGGCGGACGATGATCTCGCCGGCGAGGACCTGCTGACCGCCGAAGCGCTTGACGCCAAGTCGCTGTGCGTTGGAGTCACGACCGTTGCGGGTAGAGCTCGCGCCCTTTTTGTGTGCCATGTCTTCGTCTCCTCCGTGCTTACTTGATGCCGGTGATCTTGACGCGCGTGAGCTCCTGACGGTGCCCCTGGCGCTTCTTGTAGCCGGTCTTGTTCTTGTACTTCTGGATGATGATCTTCGGGCCGCGGAGGTTGCCGATGACCTCAGCCGTGACCTTGACCTTCGCCAGCTTGTCGGCGTCGGTGGTCACCGTGGTGCCGTCGACGAGCAGCACGGCGGGCAGCTCGATGTTCTCGCCCTGGGCAGCCTGAACACGGTCGAGCTGAACGATGGTGCCGACCTCCACCTTCTCCTGCCGGCCACCGGCGCGCACTACTGCGTAAACCACTTCATACCTGTTTCGTTGGGGAGCTCACGGCTCCGAGAATCTCACGGGAAGACTGTTGCTTGCTTTCATCGCTGGGCGATGGGTGCGAACACAAGACTCTCCGCACCGACCGACGAGGACGGAACGGCATACGCACCAAGGGACTACTTTACCGGATGCCGGACCATGTCGCAAAGCGAGCCGGACGGTGTGTCCGGTCCGCCCCGCGCTGCACGGGCGCCAATAGGCTGTCGACGTGACCGTTCTCGTCGATGACCCGCTGTGGCCCGCCCACGGGAGGCTGTGGGCGCACCTCGTCAGCGATGAGAGCCTGGCCGAGTTGCATGCCTTCGCCAGGACTCACGACCTGCCTGCGCGATCCTTCGATCTCGACCACTACGACGTGCCGGCGGAGCTCATCCCCCGGCTCGTCGCCGGGGGCGCAGAGCCGGTGGGCGGCAAGGAGCTGGTCCGGAGGCTGATCGCCTCAGGACTCAGGATTCCCGCCCGCGACCGGCGCTGACGTCTCGGCGTTCACCGAAACGGGAGTACCGGTGAGCGCGGCCGTGCTCACCCGACGGCGTCCACGCCCCTGCCCGGGAGCCTTGGGCTCAGGAAGAGCGTCGAGCACCGAGTCGAGCAACTGCTCGGCCGGGGACTTGGCCGCATTGCGGTCTGAAGGACGCTTCTTGCGCGGCTTCTTCGCACGCTCCGGTTGAGTCGGCTGCACCGGCTCGACGGCGGCGACGGGCTCCGCGGTCTCCTCGACACTGGGTGCGAGGGTGGATGCGGCGATCTGCGCGAGCGCCGATTTCGCCCCCTCGGGGATGCTGTGGGTGACGGCACTCGCGGGCGGAGCGCTCTGGCTCTGCCCGTTGCCGCCGCGCTGGCGACGGTTGCCGGCCTGCCCGTTGCCGTTGCCGTTTCCATTGCCGTTCGAGCTGGAGCGGTGCTTGACGACCGGATCGTGGTGCACGATGACGCCACGGCCGGCGCACACGTCGCACGCCTCGCTGAACGTCTCGAGCAGCCCGAGCCCGAGCTTCTTGCGCGTCATCTGCACGAGGCCCAGCGAGGTCACTTCGGCGACCTGGTGCTTGGTGCGGTCGCGACTGAGGCATTCGATGAGACGGCGCAGCACGAGGTCGCGGTTGGATTCGAGCACCATGTCGATGAAGTCCACGACGATGATCCCGCCGATGTCGCGCAGCCGCAGCTGACGGACGATCTCCTCGGCGGCCTCGAGGTTGTTCTTGGTGACGGTCTCCTCGAGGTTTCCACCGGAGCCGACGAACTTGCCGGTGTTCACGTCGACGACGGTCATCGCCTCGGTGCGGTCGATCACGAGGGAGCCACCCGAGGGCAGCCACACCTTGCGGTCCAGCGCCTTCTCGATCTGCTCCGTGATGCGGAACGCGTCGAAGGGGTCCGTCTCGTCCTCGTATGCTTCTAGGCGCTCCAGAAGATCAGGCGCGACGCTTTCGAGGTACGAGCGGATGGTGCGCTGCGACTCGTCGCCCTGGATGAGCATCTTCGTGAAGTCCTCGTTGAAGACGTCGCGGACGATCTTGACGAGGAGGTCGGGCTCGGCGTGCAGGAGCGCCGGAGCCTGCTGGTTCTCGACCTGCTTCTGGATGTGCTCCCACTGCGAGGTGAGCCGCTGCACGTCGCGCGTCAGCTGGTCCTCGGTGGCGCCCTCGGCCGCGGTGCGGACGATCACGCCGCTGGACTCGGGGAGAACCTCCTTGAGGATGCGCTTTAGGCGTGCCCGCTCGTTGTCTGGGAGCTTGCGGCTGATGCCGTTCATTGAGCCGCCGGGCACGTACACCAGGTACCGGCCGGGGAGCGAGATCTGGCTGGTCAGCCGAGCGCCCTTGTGGCCGATCGGATCCTTGGTGACCTGGACGAGCACACGGTCACCGGGCTTGAGAGCCAGTTCGATGCGGCGGGGCTGATTGCCGGTCTCGACGCCGTCCCAGTCGACCTCACCGGAGTACAGCACGGCGTTGCGGCCGCGGCCGATGTCGACGAAGGCGGCTTCCATGCTCGGGAGCACGTTCTGCACGCGGCCGAGGTAGACGTTGCCGATCAGGGACGCGTCCTGGTTGCGGGCGACGTAGTGCTCGACGAGCACGCCGTCCTCGAGGACGCCGATCTGAGTGCGGCCGTTCTTGGAGCGGACGACCATCTTGCGGTCGACCGACTCACGACGGGCGAGGAACTCGGCCTCGGTGACGACGGGACGACGACGACCGGCGTCACGCCCGTCGCGGCGGCGCTGCTTCTTGGCCTCGAGCCGGGTCGACCCCTTGATGGCCTTCGGCTCGGTGATGTACTCGACGACGCGCTGGCGCTGACGCGGTTCTTCGCGCGGCTGCTCGTCGACTTCGACTCCGCCACGACGACGACGGCCACGACGAGCCGACGCCGGCTCTTCCGCCTCGCGCTCGATGCTGCGGTCGAAACCGCGGTCCGGACCGCGGTCGAAGCTGCGCTCGCGACCCTGGCGCGCCGGGAGCGGCACGATCTCGGGCGCGTAGAACGCGAGCCGGGTGGACACCTGCGACACGAAGACCTCGGGGAGGAGCCCGAGCGAGACAGCCGTGAGCGGTACCGGCTCGGCGGCAGCTTCCTCGGCGGGAGCATCCTCAGCAGGAGCTTCCTCAGCAGGAGCTTCCTCAGCAGGAGCATCCTCAGCAGGAGCGTCCTCCGCAGGAGCGTCCTCCGCAGGAGCGTCCTCCGCAGGAGCGTCCTCCGCGGGAGCATCCTCAGCAGGAGCATCCTCAGCAGGGGCCGATTCCTCGAGGGACTCGGCGCCACCCTCCGCAGACTCTGCCCGCTCGACGGTCGTCTCTGCGGCGGACTCCTCGGGAGGAGCCGCCGACTCCGTCAGCGGCTCCGCGGCGTAAGCCGGGAAGTCGAGGGTAGGTACGTTGTTGTCATTGTTGTCATCGGCCATCTCTGGCTGCTCCCTGCGCGGGGCACTGCGTGCTCCGCGAAATCTCGTGCGACACCCGCAGGTGCCGCGAACTCACTCGGTGTGCGACCGGCTCATGGCTCTGGTCACGTGGGGCATAGGACCCCGAAGTCTGCGTCGATGCGTGCCACGGCAGCGCCGCGTGATGCATCACAGATCATTATCGCACCAAGTGCGCCGGTTCGCGGCATCCCGGCTCGCGCGCGCCGTACGCTGCACATCCGGCGCGCTTCACGTCCCGCGCATAGCCGACGCTGAGATAATCGCGATATGAGCGTGGAGAATCCCCAGATGAGCGAACATCGCCCCCGCCCGGTCGCCTTCGCCATCTGGCTGATCGTCGCCGGCGTCGTCGGCTGGTTCGCTGCCTTCCAGCTCACCATCGAGAAATTCGCGCTGCTGGAGAATCCTGAGGAGGCGCTGGCCTGCGACCTCAGTCCCTTCATCCAGTGCAGCACCAACCTGCAGTCCTGGCAGGGTTCCGTCTTCGGATTCCCCAATCCGATCCTCGGTCTCACCGGCTGGATGGCGCCCCTCGTCGTGGGCGTGGCGATCCTCGCCGGAGCACGATTCCCCCGCTGGTTCTGGGCCGCCTTCGGCGTCGGCATCACGTTCGCCTTCGGATTCGTGTGCTGGCTGATCGGGCAGAGTCTCTACGACCTGCTCGTGCTGTGCCCCTGGTGCATGGTGACCTGGGCCGTGACGATCCCGACGTTCTTCGCCACCATGGTGCATCTCGCCCGCAACGGCACCTTCACCTCTTCGGTGAAGGCCCAGGAGCGCGCCGGACGGATGATGATCTGGGTGCCGCTGGCGACGATCGTCGCATACGCCGTCCTCATCCTGCTGGCGCAGCTCCAGGACCTCGACTTCCTCGGCGAGATGGCGCGCATCCTGTTCTGACGTCGGACCGCGACACGAAAGCCCGTCCGCGGAAGCGGACGGGCTTTCGTGTCGGCTCGATCAGTCGAACCAGATGCCGAGCTCACGCGCGGCGGACTCGGGGCTGTCCGAGCCGTGCACGAGGTTCTGCTGCACCTTGAGACCCCAGTCGCGTCCGAAGTCGCCGCGGATCGTGCCGGGAGCGGCCGTGGTCGGGTCGGTCGTGCCCGCGAGCGAGCGGAAGCCCTCGATCACGCGGTTGCCGGCCAGGCGGATCGCGACCGACGGGCCGGAGAGCATGAACTCCAGCAGCGGCTCGTAGAACGGCTTGCCCTCGTGCTCTGCGTAGTGCGCGGCGAGGAGGTCGCGGTCGGGATCGACGAGGCGGATGTCGACGAGGGCGTAGCCCTTCGCCTCGATGCGCGCGAGGATCGCACCGGTGAGTCCGCGGGCGACGCCGTCGGGCTTGACGAGGACGAGGGTTTCTTCGGTGGCCATGTCATTCACTCTCTGTCTGAGTACGAGTCTGAGTCTCGGTCATGGGCTCCGCCGGACGTCGTGCGTCCAACCGAGCCCCCATGATCGTCGCATACCCCCACATGCCGCCGAAAATCAGGACGACGATGACGATCGTCGGCTCGAAGAACGCCGACAGGGCGATGATCGCCTGGATCGTCCAGCCCGCGCCGATCGCCCACGGCCGGGTGATCATGCCCGCGATGGCGATGCACGCCAGGGCGACCACCGCTCCCGCGACGATCGCCCACCACTGCTCGATGCCGTCCGGCAGCCTCTTGAGCCCGAAGATCGTGAGACCCACGAGCAGCACCACGATCGCCTCGAAGCCGAGCACGATCGGTGCGAGTTTCTGCACGAGTGTCCGCGGCGGACGCGGTGGACGCGCCTGCGCGCTCATGCGCTCCACCCGGATTTCCAATCCTCGGTCTCGGCCAGCGCGATCGCCTCGCCGGCGAGCACGACGGATCCGGCGATGGCGACGGCTCGGCGATCGGAGGATGCGGCCCATTCGCGCGCCGCCTCCGCCGCTTCGGCGAGCGTCGGGTGCACGGTCGCCCGCCCGCCGATCTGCTCGACCAGGTCGGCGATGACATCCGCGTCGCTGGCCCGCTCCGAGTCCGGCGCGGTCGCGAAGACATGCGCCGCGGCCGGAGCCAGGCGGGCGACGATGCCGGCGGCATCCTTGTCGGAGAGGATGCCCAGAACGATCCCCCACTCGTCGAAGTCGAAGCTGTCGTCGAGGGCAAGGGCGAGAGCGGCGGCCCCGTGCGGGTTGTGCGCGGCGTCGACGATCACCGTCGGCGCGATCCCGAGCAGCTGCAGGCGGCCCGGCGAGGTCGCCCCCTGCAGCCCTTCGGAGATCACGTCGGCCGCGATGCGCTGCGACCCTCCGCCGATGAGTGACTCGACCGCGGCCACGGCCAGAGCCGCGTTGTGACCCTGGTGAGCGCCGTACAGCGGCAGGTACTCCTCGATGTACTCCCCCGCGAGCCCGCGGACGGTGAGCAGCTGTCCGCCCACGGCGAGCTTCTGATCGACGAGACCGAACTCCGCGCCCTCGAATGCGATCGTCGCGCCGTTCTGGGCCGCGACCCGACGCAGGACCTCCATCGCCTCCGCGGGCTGCTGGGCGGAGACGACAGCCGCGCCCTCCTTGATGATGCCGGCCTTGACTCGGGCGATCTCGGCGATCGTCGAGCCCAGGCGGTCGGCGTGGTCGATGTCGATCGGCGTGAACACGGCGACGTCGCCGTCGGCGGTGTTCGTCGAATCCCACTCGCCGCCCATCCCGACCTCGAGCACGAGCACGTCGACCGGCGCGTCCGCCGCCGCCACGAACGCCAGCACGGTGAGCAGTTCGAAGAACGTCAGCGGGGCATCGCCCGCTGCCTCGAACTCGGCGTCGACGATGTCGACGAAAGGCTCGATCTCGTCCCAGGCATCCGCGACGGCCGCATCGTCGATCGGCTCGCCGTCGATCATGATGCGCTCCGTGAAGCGCTCCAGGTGCGGACTGGTGAACAGGCCGGTGCGCAGATCGTGGGCGCGCAGCAGGCTCTCGATCATCCGGGCCGTCGACGTCTTGCCGTTGGTCCCCGTGATGTGCACGACCCGATACGTGCGCTGCGGGTCGTCGAGAAACGCCAGGATGCGCGCGGTGCGCTCCTTGCGCGGCTGCACCCACCGCTCGCCCGCTCGGGCGAGCAGGGCCTCGTAGACGGCGTCTGCGCGTGCCCGGTCGCTCATGCTGTTGTCCCGTTCTTCTCGAAGCCCTCTCGGGCGATGCTCACACGGATGTTCCCGACGTTGGCGTAGGTGCCCGCTTCGACAACGGCCTCGTACTCGAAGCCGCCCTCCTGCCGCCCCCAATCACCGCCGCCGTGCTCCAGCACGACCTCGTCCTTCGCCCCGAGCGAGTACGAGACTGCGAGGGTCTCCTCGGCGACGCCCGCGACTGCGAATGCGCTCTTGACCGCGAACAGATCGTCGAGATCAGAGAACCACAGCTCCAGACGGATGCGGTCGCTGACGTCGAAGTCCGCGGACTTGCGGCTGTCCTGCACCGCGCGGATCACGTCGCGCGCGAGGCCTTCGGCCTTCAGCTCGGGAGTGAGGGCGGTGTCGAGCAGCACGAAGCCACCACTCGGGACGATGGCCAGAGCCTCGCCCTCCGGACGGCCCGTGGTCTCCAGGACCAGCTCGTACTCGCCGGGCTCCAGCGCGATGCCGTCGGCGGTGACGATCCCGTTCTCCTCGGTCCAGAACCCGCCGCGCGCCGCCTGGATGACCTTCTGCACCTCTTTACCGAGGCGCGGACCGGCAGCCCGGGCGTTGACGCTGAGGCGGTGGCTGACGCCGTATTCGGCCGCGGCGTTCTCCCCGAGCTGCACCAGTTCGACGTTCTTCACGTTGAGTTCCTCGCGCAGGATGTCCTCGAACTGGCCGAGCGACGAGGCCAGTGGCGACACGATCGTGAGCCGGGCGAGCGGCAGCCGCACCCGCAGCTTCTCCTTCTTGCGCAGCGCGTTGCCGACGCTGGAGAGCTCGCGCACCGCATCCATCGCATCTCGGATCTCGTCCGCGGCGGGGAACGCCGTGGCATCCGGCCAGTCCGTCAGGTGGACGCTCCGGCCGCCGGTGAGGCCCTGCCAGACCCGCTCGCTGACGAGCGGAACGAGCGGAGCCGCCACCCGGCTCAGGGTCTCGAGCACGGTGTACAGCGTGTCGAAGGCTTCACGGCTCTTCGGATCCTCGGTCACGCCGACCCAGAAGCGGTCGCGCGAGCGCCGGATGTACCAGTTCGTCAGCGTCTCGGCGAACTCGCGGAGGCGCCCAGCCGCGGTGGTCGAATCCAGTCCCTGCAGGTCGGAGCGCACCTCGCGGACGAGGTCGCCGAGCCGGGCGAGGATGTAACGGTCGAGCACGTCGGTGGAATCGGTGCGCCAGGTGGCCTCGTAGCCCCCGCCGGAAGCGTTGGCGTAGGTCGCGAAGAAGTACCAGGAATTCCACAGCGGCAGGAGGAACTCGCGGACACCGGAGCGGATGCCCTCCTCCGTGACCGCGAGGTTCCCACCGCGCAGCACCGAGCTCGACATCAGGAACCAGCGCATCGCGTCGGAGCCGTCGCGGTCGAGCACCTCGGAGACGTCCGGGTAGTTGCGCAGCGACTTCGACATCTTGTAGCCGTCGGAGCCCAGCACGATGCCGTGACAGCTGACCCCGGTGAACGCGGGACGGTCGAACAGCGCGGTGGACAGCACGTGCATGACGTAGAACCAGCCGCGGGTCTGCCCGATGTACTCGACGATGAAGTCCGCCGGCGAGTGCGAGTCGAACCACTCCTGATTCTCGAACGGGTAGTGCACCTGCGCGTACGGCATCGAACCCGAGTCGAACCACACATCGAAGACGTCTTCGATGCGGCGCATCGTGCTCCTGCCCGTGGGGTCGTCGGGATTCGGCCTGGTCAGGTCGTCGATGTAAGGACGGTGCAGGTCGATCTCGCCCTCGGGGTTGCGCGGCAGCGTGCCGAAGTCGCGCTCCATCTCGGCGAGCGACCCGTACGCGTCGACGCGCGGGTACTCCGGGTCGTCGCTCTTCCAGATCGGGATCGGCGAACCCCAGTAGCGGTTGCGGCTGATCGACCAGTCCCGTGCGCCCTCGAGCCACTTTCCGAACTGACCGTGCTTGACGTTCTCGGGCACCCAGGTGATCTGCTCGTTGTTCGCGAGCAGGTCGTCCTTGATGTCGGTGACCCGGATGAACCAGCTCGACACCGCCTTGTATATCAGGGGGTTCCGGCACCGCCAGCAGTGCGGGTAGGAGTGCTCGTAGCTCTGCAGGCGGATGAGGCGGCCATCGCCGCGCAGAAGACGCACCAGCGGCGTGTTCGCGTCCATCCACAGCTCACCGGCGACATCGGTGACGTTCGGCAGGAAGCGACCGCCGTCATCGAGGGAGAGGATCGTCGGGATGCCGGCGGCTTCGGCGACCCGCTGGTCGTCCTCACCGTAGGCCGGGGCCTGATGCACGACGCCGGTGCCATCGGTGGTCGTGACGTAGGCGTCGACGAGGATCTGCCAGGCGTTCTCGGTGCCGTAGGTCTCGACGTCGGCGTAGTAATCGAAGAGCGGCTCATAGCGGAGACCGCCCAGGTCGGAGCCGATGACCGTGCGCTCGACCGCTGCCGTCACGGCGGCGGCATCCTCGTAGCCGAGGTCCTTCGCGTAACCGCCGAGAAGGTCACGCGCGAGCAGGTAGCGGCCCTCGGCGGCCCCTTCGGCGACGCCGTTCGGCCCTGCGGGCACCACCACGTACTCGATCGCCGGACCCACGGCGAGCGCGAGGTTCGTCGGCAGAGTCCAGGGTGTCGTCGTCCAGGCGAGAACGCGTACGCCCTCGAGCCCCTGTGCCGCGGCATCCGCACCGGTGAGCGGGAACGAGACCGTCACCGACGGGTCCTGGCGCATCTGGTACACGTCGTCGTCCATGCGCAGCTCATGCGCCGAGAGCGGGGTCTCGTCACGCCAGCAGTACGGCAGCACGCGGTAGCCCTCGTAGGCGAGTTCCTTGTCGTAGAGGGTCTTGAACGCCCAGAGGACGCTCTCCATGTATCCCACGTCGAGGGTCTTGTAGCCGCGCTCGAAGTCGACCCATCGGGCCTGGCGGGTGACGTAGTCCTCCCAATCGCGGGTGTAGGTGAGAACCGAGTCTCTCGCCTTCGCGTTGAAGACATCGATGCCCATGGCCTCGATCTCGCTCTTCTCGGTGATGCCGAGCTGCTTCATCGCCTCGAGCTCAGCCGGGAGTCCGTGGGTGTCCCATCCGAAGACGCGGTCGACCTTGTTCCCGATCATCGTCTGGAAGCGCGGGAACACGTCCTTCGCGTAGCCGGTCAGCAGGTGGCCGTAGTGCGGCAGGCCGTTGGCGAACGGAGGACCGTCGTAGAACACCCACTCCGGCGCGCCCTCGCGCTGCTCGATCGAGGCGCGGAACGTGTCATCCGTCTTCCAGAACTCGAGGACGTCTGTCTCGATCTCGGGGAAGCGCGGGCTGGGTACGACGGTGGCCTCGGCGGCGGGGCCGAAGGATGAACGCGGGTATGTCATGTCGTCTCGCAGTGATCTGAGCTGGTGGCACGGGCGGATGCTGCTGCGAGGACGACCCTCGCGGACCGCGGTACCACCTCACGTGCTGCGCCTGGAGACGCAACCACTCTCACTGCGGCGATGACGGGCCTGCCCCGCTCGGTTCTACTTGCAGTCGCCTGCGTTCTTCCGAGAGCTCCCCGGTGATGGCCGGATCAGTGCTTGTGCTCTCATTCTACGCGCAGGCCGCGCCTACGGCATCCGCGATCTCTACCGTGCGCCAGCCTCGGCCAGATTCGCTTCCTTCGGCCACATTTCCGGAATCCGCCCGAGCGTGACGTACTTGGCCGAGCGAGACGTACAGCTCATGCGGCACGGTGCAGCCCCTGCGCCACCGCACGCATGATCAGGTCCTGCACCATCGCCCACTCGAATATCATCTGCGTGTACGACACTCGGATTACGTGATACCCCATGAGTTTCAGTTCGGCATCGTGGCGGATGTCCTCGGTTCGCTGTGCCCCGACGTGATGCGCGCCGTCGATCTGCAGTACGAGCCGATCCCCGATCAGCGCATCGACGCGGTGGCCGGCGATCCAGATCTGCACCCGGATCGGCACCCGCAGCCATCGCAATCGGTCCCGCAGATAGGTCTCCAGCCCCGCATCCGCGAACGGCATTGCATGCTCCAGAATGCGGCGGGCCGCCGGCCTCCACATGAATCCCTGCAGCGACTCGAGATTCACAAGCGACTTGTTGAGTGCCGATTCCCACGTCGCGAGCGCCTGTTCGAACGGTTCGCACTCGGCGATATACGCGAGGACATTCTCGATCGGGTCGACGAGCGCATCGGGATGGCGTGGGACGATCGGGCTTCCCCAGTGGATCTTCGCCTGCAACCGACGCCCGCTCGCGGCGTTCGGGGACAGCGCGACGTGCGGCTGACCAGTCGCATCATGCAGCCAGAGCCCAAGGCGCTGCGCCTGGGTCTGGCATGTGATCACCACCCCATGACGCGCCGCACCGACCAGCACAGCGTCCGCTGCTCTCAACGCCAGCCACCCGCGGCGAGGGCGAACGAGCGCGCCGCTCGCGACCGCGGCGTCCACGGTTCTACGTGTGAAGCCTTGCTTGTTGATGAGAGCGGCGCGCACGACCCCGCCCAGGTCCATGATCAGCGCAATCAGCTCATCGAGGCTCCTTCGCATCGCGCCAGTTTGCGCCGGTCGCCATCCCTCGGTGGCGCGCAACTTCAGCATCCGTGGACAACTCGACAGATTCGGGACCTGTGCAGGAACAATCGCGGGCGTCTTCGCTTACGCCAGCCTCGGCCAAGTGCGCTTGCATCGGCCCTATTCCCGAGATCCGGCCGAGGGAAGCGCATTTGGCCGAGTGAGGTGTATGGGTGCGACCTCCCCGTGTCCGCGCCACCGCCTACGCTCGAGGGATGGCCCGCTCCCCCGAATCCCCCGTCGCGCCGCGCGTCACCGCACCCGACCTCCCGGAGGATCTCGCACCGGCGGCCCCCTCGCGCCGGGCCGATCTGCTGGCCGCCCGCCTCGAACTCGGGGGCTCCGCCGATCTCGCCTACGCGACGCTCGAGCAGTGCGTGATCACGGCGGATGCCGACACCGTCGACCTCACCGGTGCCACGATCCTCGATGTCGCGATGACAGATATGAGAGTCGCGTCCCTCAAGCTCCGTGACGCCGGGATCCGCCGCCTTCGAATCACCGGCGGCCGCATCGGCACCCTCGACCTCAGCGGCGCCCGCATCGCTGAGCTAGAACTGCGCGACGTGCGCATCGACTACCTGAACCTCGGGGCGGCGCGAGCCGAGGATGTCGAGGTCATCGGATGCAGCATCCGCGCGCTCGACATGCCCCAGGCCGAACTCACCCGCGTGCGCTTCGCGAGTACGCGCAGCGACGAGGTCGACCCGCGCGGCATGCGTGCCAGCCACGTCGATCTGCGCGGACTGGACGCCCTCGCCTACCTCGACGCGAACAGCCTGCGCGGAACCACGCTCACCGAGTTCCAGGTGCAGCAGCTCGCGCCCGTCATCGCGGCCGGGCTCGGCATTCAGATCAAGGGCTGACAGGCAGGGAATTCACGGCACGACGCTCGCCGCGAGCAGTTCTCGAGTGAACGGATGCTGCGGCGCTCTGAAGACCTCGTCGGTGCGGCCCTGCTCCACGATCCGCCCGTCCTGCATCACGAGCACATCGTCCGCGACTGCGGCGATCACGTCGAGGTCATGCGAGACGAAGATCATCGTGAGCCCGCGGTCGAGCTGCAGCTGTCGCAGCAGCTGCAGGATCCGCTCGCGCACCGAGGGGTCGAGCGCCGACACCGGCTCATCGAGCACGAGAACGTCCGGATCGGCGGCCAGGGCACGAGCGATCGCGGCGCGCTGACGCTGGCCGCCGGAGAGAGCGGCGGGCCGCCGACCGGCGAGGGCGGCATCCAGGCCCACCTCTGCGAGGAGCTCGGTCACCCGCGACGACCGCTGAGAGCGCGGCACTTTGCCTGCGGCGAGCGCTTCGTGCAGTGACCGGCCGATCGTCCACCGCGGATCGAAAGCGCCGAGCGGGTTCTGGTGCACGAGCTGCACCCGGTGCGCGCCGTTCCAGCGCAGCTCACCGGCGTCGGGATGCTCAACTCCGACGAGCATCCGAGACAGCGTCGTCTTTCCGGAGCCGGACTCCCCGACGATCCCCAGCGTCCGCCCGCGACCCGCCACAAAGCTCGCTTCGGTCACCGCCGGCATCCGCCCGAAGGATTTCGACACCCGCTCCGATGTGAGCACCGGCTCGCCGGCACCGTCGACGGTCCCCCGCGGTTCGTGCATCGTCGCCGCGATGAGCTGCCGCGTGTACTCGTGCTGCGGGGCCTGGAGCACCTGCTCGACTGCGCCGGCCTCGACCACCCGGCCGTTCCGCATGACCAGCACCCGATCGGCGATCCTGCGCACGGCCGCGAAGTCGTGGCTGATGAACACCACCGCAGTGCCCTCATCCGCGATTCCTCGCAGCAGATCCAGGATGCGGGCCTGCACGGTCGCGTCGAGTGCTGTGGTCGGCTCATCCGCGACGACTACAGCGGGAGCGCCCGCAAGCGCCGAGGCGATGAGGGCGCGCTGACGCAGGCCCCCGGACAGCTCGTGCGAGTACTGCCCGACTCGCCGCGCCGCGTCCGGCATCACCACCGCGTCGAGCAGCTCGAGAACCCGACCGCGCCGCTGAGCCGCCGTGAGACGTCGATGTATCTCCAAAGGTTCGGCGATCTCTGCGCCGATGGTGCGGAGCGGGTCGAGTGAGACCAGAGCATCCTGCGACACGAGCGCGATCCGCTGCCCGCGCAGCCGCCGCCACTCCCGCTCTCCGTATCTCCGCGCATCGACGCCGTCGACGTCGAGGGTCGCGGCGGTGACCCGTGCCACGCTCGGAGCCAGGCCCAGCAGAGCCGACGCCGTCAGCGACTTGCCGGCACCCGACTCCCCGACGATCGCCACGCACTCCCCCGGACCCACTGTGAAGGAGACGGCATCCACCACTCTGGCGCCACCGATCGTCACGGAGAGGTCGCTGACCTCGAGCGCACTCACGAGCCCCTCCCCTCCGCACGGGCCCGCAGCAACCGTCCGACGATCGTCGCCGATACGACCGTGAGCGTGATCGCCGCACCGGGGAAGACCGAGATCCACCACGCCTGCCCGAGGACGTTGCGTCCACCGGCGAGCATGAGTCCCCATTCCGGCGATGGTTCGGCCGGGCCGAGACCGAGGAAGCTGAGCCCGGCAGCGGCGAGGATGCTGGACCCGATGCCGATCGTCGCGAGGACGCTCAGTGACCCCAGCACACCGGGCACAACATGCCGGAGGAACGCGCGTCCCGGGGGCACACCGAGGATTCGAGCAGCTTCGACATGCTCAGCGACGGCGAGCGTCCGCGTCTGCACGCGGCCCATGCGCACATACACAGGCACGGCGGCGAGCGTGACGGCGATCGCGACGTTCACCGGGCCGGGCCCGAGCACGGCGACGACGATCAGTGCAACGAGGAACTCCGGAAAGGCGAGGAGCACATCGGTGATGCGCATCGCCACGATGTCGACAGGACGGGGCGCGATGCCCGCCAGGGTGCCGAACAGCAGGCCGAGGGCGAGGGCGAGTCCGGTCGCGAGCAGACCGATGCCGACCGACCTGCCGGCCCCGTGCACGACCCGCGAGAAGACGTCGCGACCGCTCTGGTCGGTGCCGAAGGGGTGCACGGCGCTCGGCGCCTGCAAAGCGCCGCGCACATCCGTCCGCAGCGGATCCTGCGCGGCGATCAGGTCGGGCGCCAGCGCCGCAACGGCGATCACCGCGAGGACCAGCACGGCTGTGCCGAGAAGGATGCGACGGCCGATGCTCATGCCGGGATCCTCCTGTCCGAGGTTCTCGCGGTTGCCCGCATCCGAGGATCGAGCAGCGGATGCACGAGTTCGACGGCGAGATTCACGACGACGAATGTGAACGCGCTGAGCAGGATGATGCCGCTGAGCACCGGGAGGTCGCGGTCGGTGATCGCCGACAGCGTCACCCTGCCGAGACCCGGGCGCGCGAAGACCGTCTCCACGAGCACGGCACCGCCGAGCAGCGAGCCGACGAGGTAGGCGGTCAGCGTGAGCGCGCCGGCGGCACCGTGCCGCAGCGTGTGGCGCAGGGTGAGCCGCACGTGCCCCGCGCCGCGCGCGCGGACGGTCGTCGCGAAGGGCTGGCGCTCAGCGGACTCGATGCCGTCCCGCAGCACCTGTCCGAGCAGGGCGGCCACCGGTAGCGCCAGCGTCACCGCCGGAAGCACGATCGTCGCCGGGTTGCGCGTGCCGGAGACCGGGAACCACCCGAGGCCGAACGCGAAGACACTCAGCAGCACGAGGCCGATCCAGAACACCGGCGATGAGAGGAGGACGAGCTCGATTCCCGCGACGACCCCGCGTGAGACGGCACCGCGGGCGAGAAGCGCTGCCGCCAGAGCGAGCAGCGCGCCGATCAGCAGCGCCAGTGCGGTCAGCTGCAGGGTCGCACCGAGTTGCCGGCCGATCACCTCCGCAACCGGCATCCGCAACTGATATGACTCGCCCAGGTCACCGCGCAGCAGCTGCCCCAGGTACGAGACATACTGCTCGAACGGCGGCCGGTCGAGCCCCAGCTCCGCTCGGATGCCGTCCTTGACCGCTTCGCTCACCTGGGCCTGGGGCCCGAGCATGACGTCGACCGGGTCACCGGGGATCACCCGGAACGCCAGGAAGGCGAGCGTCGCCGCTCCCCACAGCACGACGACGAGGGATGCCGCGTGCCCGACGATCCTTCTGATCATTGCGCTCCTGACCACGGCATCGTATCGCTGATGCCGCGCCGGGTCACTCGACGGTCACGCCGAAGAAGAGCGGCCGCCCGTAGAAGTCGAACTGCAGGCCGGAGATGCGCTCCCCGACCGCCGTGATGGCGGACGGCACGTACAGCGGCACGATCGCGACGTGCTCGGCGTTCCATTCCTGCAGCTCGGCGTAGACGTCCGCGCGTGCGTCGGCATCGATCGTCGCGACGCCCTTCTCGAGCAGCTCGTCGACAGCAGGGTCGGTGACCTGCGAGGCGTTCTGGAACCCCTCGCTGTGCAGGTGGTTGCGCAGCAGATCGGCGTCGACGCCGGAGAAGCTCCAGTCCGTGAGGTCGAAGGTCTTCGGTCCGTACTGCTCGTTGTAGGCGCCCGGCTCGAGCTCTTCGCGCGTGATCTCGAAGCCGACCTCCTTCAGGTCGGACTGGATGGCGTTCGCCAGCGCGGCACGGTCGTCGGGAATAGGCGTCCAGGCGATCCAGCGCGCGGACAACCGCTGGCCGTCCTTGATGCGGATGCCGTCGGCACCGCGCTGCGTCCAGCCGGCCTCGTCGAGCAGGGCGTTCGCGAGTTCACGGTCCATCGGCCACGAGCCCTCGAGCGATGCGTCGTAGCCCGGCGTCGTCGGCCCGAGGATGCTCCACGCACGCGGGTACTCGCCGAAGAAGATCTCCTCGACGGACGCGTCGATGTCGATCGCACGGGAGAACGCCTGGCGCACCTTCTCGTCTGCGAACACGCCGTGCTTCTCGTTGAGGTACAGCGAGTAGGGAAGACCCGGCTCTTCGACGGCCTCGACCGTCACGTCGTCGCCGAGAGTGGAGACCAGGTTCGGCGGGATCTGGCCGACGAGGTCGGCCTCTCCGGAGCTGACGACGCCCGCGCGCACCGATGGCTCAGGGAGGATCTCCACGCGCAGCGTCTCGAATCCCGGCTTCTCGGTGCCTTCGGGTGCCCATTCGTAGTCGGCGTTCGCCGTGTAGACGATCTCCTGCTCCGGCGTGTACTCGGTGAGTTCGAACGGGCCTGTTCCGACCGTGATCCCGGGGCCGCCGACCTTCAGCTCGCCGGCGGAATCGGCGAGCACCTTCGGCGAGTAGAAGCCGAGCTGTGCGGTGCTCGCTGCCTGGAGGAACGGCGCGTAGGGCCGGGAGAAGCGCACCGTCACGGTGTGCTCGTCGACGACGTCGGTCCCCGCGTAGAACTCGCCGCCGAGCATGCTCGCGGCCTGCGCGGACTCCGTCTCTGGGTCGATGATCCGATCGAAGTTCGCCTTCACCGCTGCGGCGTCGAACGGTTCCCCGTCGTGGAACGTCACATCGTCGCGGAGCGTGAACGTGTACTCCGTGCTGTCGTCGGAGACGGTCCACTCCGTCGCCAGCCAGGGGGCGAAGGAGCCGTCGGGCTTCTGGAAGACCAGAGAATCGAGCACCGCCCGCTGCACGGCCGCGGAGATGTCGAGCTGGCTGGTCTGCGGGTCCATGTGGCCGGATGCCAGCAGGCTGCCGTCGACGCCCCAGACGACCTCGCCGCCACCCTCCTCGGTCGAACCAGGTGCGGCGCAGGCGCTCAACGCGAGTGCGGCGGCGGCGGACACCGCGAAGAAGGGCAGGAGGCGACGCCGGAGCGAGATGCGCATGAAAGTCCTCGGGAAGATGCGATGGGGTGACATCTCAGTCTACGGCCGCTTCTTGGACGGGGTCGATTTACGCCTCATCCCGCGCCCTCGGCGCTCCGTTAGACTGAACGCACAACCCACACTCAGGCACGCTCACACAGTGCCGCATACATCGCTCGAGGAGACCTCCATGGCCGCGTCCGTACAGAACCAGATTCCTGACAAGCCCGCACTCGAAGGTCTCGAAGCGAAGTGGGATGCCGCGTGGCGCGACCAGGGCACGTACCTGTTCGACCGCATCCGCGCCGCTGCCGCCGGCCGCGAGGGCGTCTACTCGATCGACACGCCCCCGCCGACGGCATCCGGCTCGCTGCACATCGGGCACGTGTTCTCGTACACGCACACCGACATCAAGGCTCGTTTCGAGCGGATGCGCGGCAAGACCGTGTTCTACCCGATGGGCTGGGACGACAACGGCCTGCCCACCGAACGCCGGGTGCAGAACTACTACGGCGTCCGCTGCGACCCGACTCTTCCCTACGATGCCGACTTCACTCCCCCGTTCGAGGGCGGTGACAACAAGTCCAGCCGTGCAGCCGATCAGCTGCCGATCAGCCGTCGCAACTTCATCGAGCTGTGCGAGCGGCTGACCGTCGAAGACGAGAAGCAGTTCGAGAGCCTGTTCCGCCAGCTCGGCCTCAGCGTCGACTGGACCCAGACCTATCGCACCATCTCCGACGACACGATCCGTCAGAGCCAGCTCGCGTTCCTGCGCAACATCGAGCGCGGCGAGGCGTACCAGGCACTGGCGCCGACCCTGTGGGACGTCGACTTCCGCTCGGCGATCGCACAGGCCGAACTGGAGGACCGCGACCAGCAGGCGGCATTCCACACGATCGAGTTCCCGTTCGCGGACGGCTCAGGCACGATCGCCGTCGACACGACGCGCCCCGAGCTGCTGCCGGCGTGCATCGCGATCGTGACGCATCCGGAGGGCCCCCACAAGCACCTCATCGGCACGAAGGTGCGCACCCCGTTCTTCGACGCCGAGATCGAGATCCACGGCCATCACCTCGCCCAGCCAGACAAGGGAACCGGGGCCGCGATGGTCTGCACCTTCGGTGACGTGACCGACATCATCTGGTGGCGCGAGCTGCGCACGACGACCGGCGAATCGCTGCCGAACATGACCACGATCGGCCTGGACGGCCGGTTCCTCCCCGAAGCCCCCTCTCTGGTGTCGGGTGCGGATGCCCGCGACTGGTACGCCGAGAGCATGGGGGGCAAGACGGTCTTCAGTGCGCGCAAGGCACTCGTGGAGAAGCTGCAGGAGACCGGCGACATGACGGCCGTCGGCAAGCCGTTCAACCACGCGGTGAAGTTCTTCGAGAAGGGCGACCGTCCGCTCGAGATCGTCTCGACCCGTCAGTGGTACATCCGCAACGGCGCCAGGGATGCGAAGCTCCGCGATGAGCTCATCGCCCACGGTGCCGGACTCGCCTGGCATCCCGACTTCATGCGCGTGCGCTACGAGAACTGGGTGGGCGGACTCACCGGCGACTGGCTGGTGTCCCGTCAGCGCTTCTTCGGCGTGCCGATCCCGCTCTGGTACGCGCTCGATGAGAACGGCGAACGCGACTACGAACGGGTGCTGACTCCCGACGCCGCCATGCTGCCGATCGACCCGACGACCGACGTGCCCGCAGGTTACACCGAGGCACAGCGCGGTGTCGCAGGCGGATTCGACGCCGAGGCGGACATTCTCGACACCTGGGCCACGTCGTCCCTCACTCCCCAGCTGGCCGGCGGCTGGAAGCGCGACGAGGAGCTGTGGAACCTCACCGCACCGTTCGACCTCCGCCCGCAGGGCCAGGACATCATCCGCACCTGGCTGTTCTCGACGATGCTGCGCTCGACTCTCGAGGACGACCGCGCGCCGTGGCGCAACGCCGCGATCAGCGGCTTCATCGTCGACCCCGACCGCAAGAAGATGTCGAAGTCCAAGGGCAACGTCGTCACGCCGGCCGACATCCTCGCATCCCATGGCTCGGATGCCGTGCGCTACTGGTCCGCGTCCAGCCGTCTCGGGATGGACGCCGCGTTCGACCCGCAGAACCCGACGCAGGTGAAGATCGGCCGCCGTCTGGCGATCAAGGTGCTGAACGCCGCGAAGTTCGTGCTGTCGTTCCCGGTCCCCGAGGGCGCGCAGGTCACGCACGCGCTGGATGCGTCGATGCTCGCAGCCCTCGATGCCGTGATCCGCGATGCGACGAAGGCGTACGAGAACTACGACCAGGCGAAGGCGCTCGAGATCACCGAGGCGTTCTTCTGGACGTTCTGCGACGACTACCTCGAACTCGTCAAGGAGCGCGCGTACGACCAGACCGACATCGGGCAGGCATCGGCCGCACTCACGCTGCGTCTCGCTCTCTCGGCGCTGCTGCGGCTGCTCGCTCCGGTGCTGTCGTTCGCGACCGAGGAGGCATGGTCCTGGTTCGAGGACGGGTCGGTGCACACGGCGGCCTGGCCGGAGCCGCTCGGCTTCGACGGCGACCCGGCGGTCCTGTCCGCCGCGAGCGAGGCGCTCATCGGCATCCGTCGCGCGAAGACCGAGGCGAAGGCCTCCCAGAAGACGCCGGTCGCCCGCGCGGCGATCGCGGCTCCCGCTGCGAAGCTCGAAGCGCTCCGCGCCGCGGCCGACGACCTGCGTGCGGTCGGACGCATCGCCGAGCTGGAGTTCTCCGAGGCAGAGGCTTTCGCGGTCACCGCGATCGAACTCGCTCCCGTCGAGCCCGTCGTGGGCGAGGACAACTGATGCAGCTGGGCACGCGCTGGGCCGCTGGGTCCGAGGCGCCGGCTTCGGTACCCGCGGCGCTGCGCCCGGCGATCGCCGAGGTCGAGGCACGCGGCCTGCGCGGCCACTGGACGCTCACCTGGCTCGAGGGCCGTGCGACCGCGGAACTCGACTCGGGCTGGGAGGTCCTGCAGACCGCCTCGGGCGACGTGATCGCGCGGCCGTTCGAGGACTGATCCGGGTTTTTCAGCGCCGCGGCAACCCGAGTTGCGCGAGGGCGTGATCCACGGCCCGCGGGTCGTGTCGGCGCGCCTGCTGCTCGCGGAGCATGTCGAGGGCGATCTCCCGGCGCTCGGCACGGGCGGCGATGCGTCGATCGACGTGCCGGGAGAGCCCGAGGGCGAGCTGCTGAAGAAACCGCTCGAAGCGCGTCGGGGCGGCGAGGCGAAGTGTGGCTGTGGTCATGATCACTCCTCAGGGCTGGTGCGGCGGCTGGCCGCCGTCGGAAGGTCGAAGATCTCGGCGCGCAGAGACACTCGACGCACATCGGGTCCGGTCTGCCCGCGGAAGCGCCGAATCGCACTCTCGACGATCGACTCCAGCTCCTCGCGCAACTCCATCACCTGGGCGGCCGTCATATCGAGGTGAGTCGTCATCGTGAGGCCGACGTCACGCCAGTCCTCCGGCACGTCCGTCTGCGGCCGGTTGAGGTAAGCCATGAGGGTCTCGTGGCGAAGACGGAAGAACTCCGAAGTCACGATCTGAGCGGCGGCACGATTCGCGGGCGACATGGCCTCGTCGGGTCCCGGGACCTCGATGCGACCCTTCGGACGCTCCCACCACCGTTCCCGGGCGGTGCCTCGCCCCTCGACCTCGTGGATGAGGCCATGGGCAGCGAGGGCTCGCAGGTGATAGCTGGTCGATCCGGACGTCTCGCCCACAAGCGCAGCGAGCGAGCTCGCCGTCTGCGGGCCCCGGGCGGCGAGCAGGTCGAAGATCTGCACGCGCAGCGGGTGTGCGAGAGCCTTCAGCGCGCTGGAATCGAGCTTCCGTACCTGAGTGTCATCTTGCATGCTTGCAAAGATACCTTTGCAAGTGTTTCTTTGCAAGTATTTCTTTGCATTGTGTGAGTGTCAGCCCACAGTCGCACGGGCCGCCACGAATGCCGCGACGCATCGCTCGATCTGCTCGGGGGTGTGAGCGGCCGAAAGCTGCACACGGATCCGCGCCGCTCCCCGCGGGACCACCGGGAAGCTGAACGCCGTCACGTACACCCCTTGGGCCTGCATCTCTCTCGCGATCTGTGCGGTGAGCGATGCGTCCCCGAACATCACCGGCACGATCGGATGCTCACCGGGAAGCAGATCGAACCCCTCGGCGGTCATCCGCTCGCGGAACAGTGCGGCGTTGTTCCGCAACTGCGCCCGCAGATCGGCCGAGCCCTCGACGAGGTCGAGCGCGGTCAGCGTCCCCGCGACGATCGCCGGCGCGAGCGTGTTGGAGAACAGGTAGGGCCGGGAACGCTGGCGCAGCAGTGCGACGACATCCCGGTGCGAGGCGACGTAGCCTCCGGATGCGCCGCCCAGGGCCTTTCCGAAGGTGCCGGTGTAGATGTCGACGCGGTCCGCGACGCCGCAGAGCTCGGGCGTGCCGCGGCCGTTCTCGCCGACGAAGCCGACGGCATGGGAGTCGTCGACGAACACCAGCGCGTCGTAGCGCTCGGCCAGATCGCAGATCTCGGCGAGCGGGGCGATATAGCCGTCCATCGAGAACACGCCGTCGGTGACGACCACGCGGAACCGCGCATCCGCCGCCGCCCGCAGCTGCTCCTCGAGGTCGGCCATGTCGCGGTTGCGGTACCGAAGCCGTCTGGCTTTCGAGAGCCGGATGCCGTCGATGATCGACGCGTGATTGAGCTCGTCGGAGATGATCGCGTCCTCCGCACCGAACAGCGTCTCGAACACTCCCCCGTTCGCGTCGAAACAGGAGGAGTACAGGATGGCATCGTCGGTACCGAGGAAGCCCGAGAGGCGACGTTCGAGCTCGAGGTGCTGCTCCTGGGTGCCGCAGATGAAGCGCACGCTGGCGAGGCCGTAGCCCCACTCCTGCAGAGCCGTGGTCGCAGCATCCAGGATCCGCGGGTCGTCGGCGAGCCCCAGGTAGTTGTTCGCGCAGAAGTTCAGCACCTCCGCACCGTCGGCGGTGATCTCCGCCCGCTGCGGGCCGCGGATCCCGCGCTCATGCTTGGTGAGCCCGGCATCCTCGATGGCGGCCAGCTCGGTCGCCAGGTGCTTCTGGAAAGTCCCGTACATCACAACTCCGTCCAATCGAGGATGATCTTGCCCGTTCCCGCCGACTCCGCAGCCGCGAAGCCCTTCTCCCAGTCGCGCGCCGGAATCACATCGGCGATGACCCGCCCGATCGAAGCGCGCAGCGTCGCGCTGCTCTGCAGCATCGCGCCCATCGCGTTCCAGGTCTCGAACATCTCGCGGCCGTAGATGCCCTTGATCGTGAGCATGTGCGTGACGAGCTTGCCCCAGTCGACGCCGAATCCGCTGGTCGGCAGGCCGAGCATCGCGATGCGTCCGCCGTGGTTCATGTTGTCGATCATCGCCGGCAGAGCGGAAGCGGCCCCGCTCATCTCGAATCCGATGTCGAAGCCCTCGCGCATTCCGAGGGTCGCTTGAGCCTCCCGGATGTCGCGCTTCGAGACGTCGACGACCTCATCGGCGCCCATCTGCCGAGCCATCTCGAGCCGTGGAGCACTGACGTCGGTGGCGACGATGAAACGTGCGCCGGCGTGACGTGCCACGGCGATCGCCATCAGCCCGATCGGTCCGCACCCGGTGATGAGGACGTCCTCGCCGATGAGCGGGAAGGTCAGGGCGGTGTGCACGGCGTTGCCGAGCGGGTCGAAGATCGCCCCCAGCTCCGGACTCACGTCGGAGTGGTGCACCCAGACGTTGGTCGCCGGCAATGAGAGGTACTCGGCGAATGCGCCGTCGCGCTGCAGCCCCAGCCCGATGGTGCGGATGCACATCTGGCGGCGGCCGGCACGGCAGTTGCGGCACGTGCCGCACACGATGTGTCCCTCTCCGGAGACGCGGTCACCGACGGTGATGTCGTGCACGAGGGGTCCGACCTCGACGACTTCGCCGTAGAACTCGTGTCCGGGGATCAGCGGCGCCTCGATCGCAGAAGCAGCCCAATCGTCCCAACGGCGGATATGGAGGTCGGTGCCGCAGATGCCGGTCCGGAGCACGCGGATGACCACCTCGTCGGCACCCGCCACCGGATCCGGGCGATCGACGAGTTCGAGTCCCGCTGCGCGTTCAGCTTTGAACAGTGCCTTCATGCTTCGATCACACCGTACGCGACGTTGTAGAGCCATCGTCAATATCTGCATCGTCGATGTAGATGGGGCTAATGTTTGAACGTGGAACTCCATCACCTCCAGATCCTTCGGGAGCTGGGCGCTCTGGGCAGCGTCACCGCGGTCGCCGAGGCTCTGAACGTCACGCCCTCCGCCGTCTCGCAGCATCTGGCCGCGCTGCAGCGGGGCTTCCGCACGCCGCTCACACGCAGAGAGGGGCGCCGGCTCATCCTCACTCCGGCCGGCGAGGTGCTCGCCGCCGCCGGCGCTGAGGCGATCGATGCCATGGCCGCCGCCCGAAGCGCACTCGACGAGTTCGAGGGCGCGAGGGCCGGCGTCGTGTCGATCAGCGGCTTCCACAGCGTCGGCCAGGTGCTCTTCGGACCTCTGATCCGCGAGCTGGCCAGCACGACGGACTCCCCCACCGTCCGCCTGACCGACGAAGACGTCGCGCAGAGCGACTTCCCGGCTCTCACCGCCCGCTACGACCTGGTGCTCGCACACCGCATGGAGCATTCGGCTCCATGGCCGACGGACGGCGTCCGCAGCCTCACCCTCGTCCGTGAGCCGCTGGACGTCGCCGTCTCGGCATCCCATCCCCTCGCCTCCCGGCGAACCGTCTCACCCGACGAGGTCGTCGACCACCCCTGGGTGACCAGCCGCATCGGATACTCCCCCGACGACGTCCTGAAGGCCGTCTCCGCCGTGGCGGGGCGGTCGGTCGACGTGCGTCACCGAATCAACGACTACGGCGCCGTCGCGGCCGTGGTCGCGGCGGGCGAGGTGCTCGGGATGCTGCCCAGGTACACCTCGCGCAGCGTCGACGATCGCGACATCACCCGCCTTCCGCTGCGCGGTGTGAGCACCCACCGCATGATCGACGTACTGGCCAGGCCGGAGAATCTTCGACGGCGCTCCGTCCGCGTCGTCGTCGAGGCACTCGAGCGAGTGATGGCTAGGCTCAGAGAATGATCGACGTCTCGAATCCGCTTCTCCAGCCGTCCGCTCTTCCCTATGGGCTTCCCGACTACGACGCGATCCGGCCGGAGCACTATCTCCCGGCCTTCCGCGCCGCCTTCGACGAACATCTGAAGGAGATCTCCCGCATCACGATGGTGCGCTCGATGCCGACGTTCGAGAACACCATCGAGGCACTGGAGCGCTCGGGCGAGCAGCTCGATCGCGTAGCGCATGCCTTCTACACCGTCAGCTCCGCCGATGCGACGCCTGCGATCCAGGACGTCGAAGAGCAACTCGCCCCGCTGATGGCCGCGCACCAGGATGCGATCACGCTCGACGGAGCTCTCTACTGGCGCGTGCAGCAGGTGCACGATCAACTCGATCAGCTGGACCTCGACCCGGAGCAGCGCTATCTCGTCGAACGCCACCACCGCGAGATGACGCATGCGGGAGCGGCGCTCGACGACGAGGCCAAGGCGCGGCTGACAGCGCTGAACCAGCAGCTCTCGACCCTCAGCAACACGTTCGAGCGCAATCTGCTGAACGACACGAACGACCTGGCGGTCGTGTTCGATTCCGTCGACGAACTCGACGGCCTCAGCAGCGGCGAGTTGTCTGCGGCGTCGCGGTCCGCGCAGGAACGAGGGCTCGACGGCAAGTTCGTGATCTCGCTTCCTCTGTTCACCGGGCACCCCCACCTCGCTCAACTGCGGAACCGGGAATCTCGGCGCCGCATCATGGCGGCGTCACGATCGCGCGGGGGCCGAGACAACGCGAACGACAACAGACCGGTGCTGGCCGAGATCGTGCGCCTGCGCGCCGAACGGGCTGCACTCCTCGGCTACGACTCGCACGCCGCCTACGTGACGGCGGATGAGACGGCGGGCAACCCTGAGGCGGTCGAACGGATGCTCCGCGAGCTCGCCGCGCCCTCCGCGCGCAACGCCGCCGCCGAACGCGAGTCGTTGCAGAGCCTCGTCGATGAGACCGAGGTCGAGCCGTTCGCCGTCGAAGCGCACGACTGGGCGTTCTACACGGAGAAGGTCCGCGCGGCGCGCTACGACATCGACACCGCCGCGCTGCGCCCATGGTTCGAGGCCGAGCGCGTGCTGCGGGACGGCGTGTTCCATGCCGCGACGATGCTGTACGGAGTGACCTTCACCGAGCGCGAGGACATTGTCTCGTACCACCCGGGCGCTCGGGTTTTCGAGGTGCACGACGAGGACGG
This sequence comes from Microbacterium aurantiacum, assembly GCF_002872075.1. Classification (GTDB taxonomy): domain Bacteria; phylum Actinomycetota; class Actinomycetes; order Actinomycetales; family Microbacteriaceae; genus Microbacterium; species Microbacterium aurantiacum_A. Next base: position 89,151 of record NZ_PGGU01000007.1, read on the forward strand.
CAGCCCTGTGGGCCTGTACGTCCTCGACCTGTACACCCGGGATTCCAAGCGCGGTGGCGCCTGGATGAATCCGATCGTGAGCCAGTCCCATCTGCGCGGCACACTCCCGGTCGTCGTCAACAACCTCAATGTGCCGCAGCCGGGCGACGGCGAGCCCACGCTCCTCACGCTCGACGAGGTCACGACCCTGTTCCACGAGTTCGGGCACGCCCTCCACGGTCTCTTCGCGGTCGTCACCTACCCGCACTTCGCGGGCACGAACGTGTTCCGCGACTTCGTCGAGTTCCCCAGCCAGGTCAACGAGATGTGGATCCTCTGGCCGGAGGTGCTCGACAACTATGCGAGGCACCACGAGACGGGCGAGCCGCTGGACCCGGGTGTGGTCGAGCGGCTGCGCGCCACCGAGACCTTCGATCAGGGGCACGCGACGAGCGAGTACCTCGCGGCGGCATGGCTGGATCAGGCCTGGCATCGTGTCGGCCCGCCAGACGCGGCGGTCGACGTCGCGACGTTCGAAGTGGCAGCGCTGGCGGACATCGGGCTCGACAACCCGGCAGTCCCCACGCGCTACTCGTCGACGTACTTCGCGCACGTGTTCTCCGGCGGCTACAGCGCCGGGTACTACTCCTACATCTGGAGCGAGGTGCTCGACGCCGACACCGTGGACTGGTTCCGGTCGAACGGAGGCCTGACCCGGGAGAACGGCGACCGCTTCCGTCGGCGTCTTCTCGGCGTCGGCGGGTCGAAGGATCCGCTCGATGCGTACCGCGACTTCCGCGGCCGCGACGCCGAGATCGCCCCGTTGCTGAAGCGGCGTGGCCTGAAAGCATGACCGACGCGTCGCTTGTGGCGATCCGGTCCGAGTTCAACGGGCGGGCAGCCGATTACGACGACGGCATCTTCCACCGCGACCTGGCGGAAGCCGTGGCCGAGTTCGCCGACCTGACCGGAGTGCGCACCGTTCTCGACGTCGCGACCGGCACAGGGCTCGCACTCCGGGCCCTGGAAGACCGCGCTCCGGGGCTCGATCTGATCGGCGTGGACATCTCGCCGGCAATGCTGGCCGTCGCCCGCACTGCGCTGCCGCGCGCACGGTGGATCGAAGCGGAGGCGGCAGCGCTTCCGCTCCCCGATCAGGCCGTCGACCTGATCACCTGCGTGACTGCGCTGCACCTCATCCCTGACACGGCCCGCGCGACTGCCGAGTGGCGACAAGTGCTGCGGCCGGGAGCCACGGTCGTGACGGCGACGTTTCTGCGCGGCGGTCGTCATCTGGCACCGCCGAAGCAGCGGCCCTTCGCTGTGGACCACGATTCATTCGACACCGCGGGCACCCTGCGCGCGACGTTCGCGCCATTCGGCTTCGCCGTGGCACGGCACCACGAGTGGCGAGGAAACGAGATGGGGATGCTCATCGCGGAACTCCGCGCAGAAGGCTAGGCCGGAATCGGCGTGTCAGGATGCGCGCCGGAGAACACGAACGGGAACCTCGTGTTCGACGGCCGTGCCACCATCGCGTTCGACACGGAAGACGGGACGATCGGGTCGCTCAGCGATCGCCTCGTGAAGGGTGCCGTCACGCACGACGATCGCCGCGTAGTCGTCGACCGCGTATCCATCGGGCAGAGCGCCGATGCCGACCCAGTCCAGATACTTCTCCCGCCGATCGGGCTCACCGAGGTAGTGCGGGCACGCACTCCCCTCGACGAAGCCGAGTCCATCGGTCAGTGGTGCCAGCGAACCGAACGAATCCGTCGAAGACGCCTCGAACCAGCAGTTCATTCCTGCGCTGATGCCGGCCAGCACCGTCCCACTGCTCGCGGCGTCACGCAACAGCCCGGTCAGGCCGTGCAGACGCCAGAGCGCGAGAAGGTTCGCCGTCGAACCGCCGCCCACGTACACCAGATCCTGGTCGAGCAGCATCCGCGGGTCGGAATAGCCCCACGGATCCCGGCCGTACAGCGACAGCACGGACGTCTCAGCGCGTCCCGCGAAGGCTGTCTCGAAACGCCTGCTGTATGAGTCCGAGTCCCCGCTGGCGGTCGGTATGAAGCAGACGCGGGGGTTCGCCGCCCCGGTCAGATCGAGAAGGTGGTCATCGATGAGCGAGCTGCCGTCGTCCGACATCGAGAACCCGCCGCCTCCGAGGGCGACGACGGTACCGATCACGCGCTCTTGCGCTTGCGCTCCATGATGATCGTCGGCGGCGCACCCTCGTCGACCGCGGCTTTGGTGACGATGACCTTGGCCACGTCGTCGGCCGACGGGATCTCGAACATGATCGGGCCGAGAACGTCTTCGAGGATCGCGCGGAGTCCGCGGGCGCCCGTCTTGCGATCGACCGCGAGGTCGGCGATCGACCGAAGCGCCTCCTCATCGAACTCCAGCTGCACGCCGTCGAGCTCGAACATGCGCTGGTACTGCTTCACGAGCGCGTTGCGCGGACCGGTGAGGATCTCCATCAGCGCCTCCTGATCCAGCGGCGACACGTTCGTGACCACCGGCAGGCGGCCGATGAACTCCGGAATGAGCCCGAACTTGTGCAGATCCTCCGGCAGCACCTCGCTGAAGAGGTCGAGGTCCTTGGTCTTGTCGTGCAGCGGGGCGCCGAAGCCGATGCCGTGCTTGCCGACGCGAGCCGACACGATGTCCTCGAGCCCGGCGAAGGCGCCAGCGACGATGAACAGCACGTTGGTCGTGTCGATCTGCAGGAACTCCTGATGCGGGTGCTTGCGGCCACCCTGCGGCGGAACCGAGGCGACCGTGCCCTCGATGATCTTCAGCAGCGCCTGCTGCACGCCTTCTCCGGACACATCGCGCGTGATGGAGGGGTTCTCCGCCTTGCGGGCGATCTTGTCGACCTCGTCGATGTAGATGATGCCCTGCTCGGCGCGCTTCACGTCGTAGTCGGCGGCCTGGATCAGCTTGAGCAGGATGTTCTCGACGTCTTCACCGACGTACCCCGCCTCGGTGAGGGCGGTGGCATCGGCGACGGCGAACGGCACGTTCAGACGCTTCGCGAGAGTCTGTGCGAGGTACGTCTTTCCGCAACCCGTCGGTCCGATCAGCAGGATGTTGCTCTTCGCGATCTCGACCTCTTCGGCCTTCTGCTCCGCCGTCTGCAGAGTGCCGTGCGCGCGGACGCGCTTGTAGTGGTTGTACACCGCGACCGAAAGAGCGCGCTTTGCCGGATCCTGTCCGACGACGTACTCCTCGAGGAAGGCGAAGATCTCACGCGGCTTGGGCAGATCGAATTCCGCCGTGCCCTCGGCGGACGACTCCGCCATCCGCTCCTCGATGATCTCGTTGCACAGCTCGACGCATTCGTCGCAGATGTACACACCGGGGCCAGCGATGAGCTGCTGCACCTGCTTCTGGCTCTTTCCGCAGAACGAGCACTTGAACAGGTCAGCGCTTTCACCGATACGGGCCATGCGCGTCCTCCTAGGGGGGATCCAGAGATCGTCATCTGAGCCTAACCGCTGCAACGGACACTGGGCCGCATTGGCGCGGGGCCGCTCGCCCATGGCGAACGGCCCCGCATCGGATCAGGTTGCGATCAGACCATGCTCTTCGTGTGCCACACCGTCTTGATCTCGGTGAACGCCGAGATCCGCTCCGGCGACGCCGTGACCTCGCCCGGCGCGAGAACGCGCTTCAGCGTGTCGGCGGCGGCGATCTGCAGGTCGACCCAGTCGAGGTCGCCGGCGCCGGCGAGGTCGAGCGCGTTGACGTCCTGATGGGAGGCCAGCCAGGGCGTCATCTCAGCCGGCGAGCCGGTGAGGACGTTGACGACTCCCCCGGGCACGTCGCTCGTCGCGAGCACCTCCGCCAGGCTGATCGCCGAGAGCGGGTAGCGCTCGCTGGCGATCGCGACGACCGTGTTGCCTGCGACCAGTGCCGGAGCCACGACCGAGACGAGTCCCAGCAGAGCCGAATCCTGCGGGGCGACGATGGCCACCACGCCCGTCGGCTCCGGCACCGAGATGTTGAAGTACGGACCGGCGACCGGGTTCGCGTTGCCGGCGAGCTGGGCGTGCTTGTCGCACCAGCCCGCGTACCAGACCCAGAGGTCGATCGCCTCGTCGACCTGCGCTCCGGCCGCGGCGAAGGACACGCCCTCCTGAGCCATGATCTCGTCGACGAACTGCGCCCGGCGCCCCTCGAGCACCTCGGCGACGCGGTAGAGCACCTGCCCGCGGTTGTAGGCGGTCGCACCGGACCAGCCCTTCACCGCAGCGCGGGCGGCCACGACGGCATCCCGAGCATCCTTCCGCGATCCCTGCGCGGCATTCGCGAGGAATGCGCCCTTCGCCGAGAGCACCTCGTAGGTGCGGCCGGATTCGCTCCGAGGGAACGCCCCGCCGATGGCGAGCTTGTACGTCTTCGGCACGGTCAGTCGCTTGCTCATGCTGCAGACCCCTTCAGGTAGGCGGTGAGTCCCTGGCGTCCGCCCTCGCGGCCGTAACCGGACTCCTTGTAACCGCCGAACGGGCTCGACGGATCGAAACGATTGAAGGTGTTCGCCCAGATCACACCCGCGCGCAACCGGTCCGCGACCGCGAGGATGCGGGATCCCTTGTCCGACCAGATGCCGGCGGAGAGCCCGTACGGCGTGTTGTTCGCCTTCGCGATGGCCTCGGCAGGTGTGCGGAAGGTCAGCACCGAGAGCACCGGCCCGAACACCTCGTCGCGCGCGATGCGGTGCGAGGCCTCGACACCGGTGAAGATGGTCGGAGCGAACCAGAATCCCTTGTCCGGGATGACGCAGTCCGCCGTCCAGCGCTCCGCCCCTTCCGCCTCGCCGATGTCGCTGAGTTCGCGGATGCGGGCCAGCTGGGCGGCGGAGTTGATCGCCCCGATGTCTGTGTTCTTGTCCAGCGGGTCGCCGAGACGCAGGGTCGAGAGGCGGTTCTTCAGCCGGTCGATGACCTCGTCGTGGATCGACTCCTGCACGAGCAGGCGGCTGCCGGCGCAGCAGACGTGTCCCTGATTGAAGAAGATGCCGTTGACGATCCCCTCGACGGCCTGGTCGATGGGAGCGTCGTCGAAGACGATGTTCGCAGCCTTGCCGCCGAGTTCCAGAGTGAGCTTCTTGTTCGTGCCGGCGACGGCGCGTGCGATGTCGCGGCCGACGCCGGTGGAACCGGTGAATGCCACCTTGTCGACATCGGGATGCCGGACGAGGGATGCTCCGGTCGAACCCGCGCCGGTGATGATGTTCACCACCCCGGCCGGGAGGTCGGCCTGCTGCAGGATCTCGGCGAAGATGAGCGCCGTCAGCGGCGTCGTCTCCGCAGGCTTCAGCACCACCGTGTTGCCGGCGGCGAGGGCCGGAGCCAGCTTCCAGGCCAGCATCAGCAGGGGGAAGTTCCACGGGATGATCTGACCGGCGACGCCGAGCGAACGCGGGTTCGCGCCGAGGCCGGCGTGATCGAGCTTGTCGGCCCAGCCCGCGTAATAGAAGAACCAGGCGGCGACGAGCGGCACGTCGACGTCGCGACTCTCCTTGATCGGCTTGCCGTTGTCGAGGCTCTCCGCGACGGCGAGTTCGCGGGCGCGCTCCTGCACGAGGCGGGCGATGCGGAAGAGGTACTTGCCGCGATCGCGGCCGCTCATCTTCGACCACGTCTTCTCGTAGGCGCGTCGCGCTGCGGCGACGGCACGGTCGACGTCTTCATCGCTCGCCGCGGAGACCTCGGCGATGCGTGATTCGTCGGCCGGCGAGATCGTGACGAAGCTCTTGCCGGAGCCGTCGACGAACTCCCCGTCGATGAACAGCCCATAGCTGTCCTTGAGGTTCAGAACCGCCTTGGATTCCGGCGCGGGGGCATATTCCAGAAATGACATGTGCTTGTCCCTGTCAGTCGATCGTGACGTAGTCGGGGCCGGAGTAGTGGCCGGTGGTGAGCTTCTGGCGCTGCAGGAGCACATCGTTGAGCAGGCTGGAGGCGCCGAAACGGAACAGGTGCGGCTGCAGCCAGTCCTCGCCCACCGTCTCGGCGACCGTGACGAGATACTTGATCGCGTCCTTCGACGAGCGGATACCACCGGCCGGCTTCACGCCGATCTTCTCCCCCGTCGCCTGGTGCCAGTCGCGGACGGTTTCCAGCATGAGCAGCGTCGTGGGCAGGGTCGCGGCCGGTTGCACCTTGCCGGTCGAGGTCTTGATGAAGTCGCCGCCGGCGAGGATGCCGAGCCACGACGCCCTCTTGATGTTGTCGTAGGTGTTGAGTTCACCGGTCTCCAGGATGACCTTCAGCGAGGCGTAGCTGCCATCCGCGCGGCGACAGGCCTCCTTCACCCGGGCGATCTGGTCGAAGACGAGGCCGTAGCGGCCGGAGAGGAACGCGCCGCGATCGATCACCATGTCGATCTCGTCGGCACCGGCGGCGACCGCGTCCGCCGTGTCGGCGAGCTTGATCTCGAGGGAGGAGCGTCCGCTCGGGAATGCGGTGGCGACGGCGGCGACCGAGATCAGTCCGTCATCGGGATCGCCGTGCAGAGCGCCGAGCGCAGTGACCGCATCGCCGACCATGTCGCCGTAGACGCAGACGGCCGCGACCTTCGGGCACGTCGGGTCGGCGGCATCCGGGTTCTTCGCCTTGGCGACGAGCGAGCGCACCTTGCCCGGCGTGTCCGATCCTTCCAGCGTGGTGAGGTCGATCAGCTTGATGATCGTGTCCAGCGCCCATGCCTTCGACGTCGTCTTGATGGAGCGGGTGCCGAGGCCGGCCGCGCGCTGCTCAAGGCCCACCGCATCCACCCCGGGGAGGCCGTGCAGGAACCGCCGGAGCGTCGCGTCGTCGGGCTCACCGCCCAGCACGTCTACCGCGGTTCTGCGGCTCAATTCCTTGGTCGTCACTGTTCCTCCAACAATGCTCGGGCTGTGGTCTCATCGGTCACCAGAACGCTGCACAGGCCGCTGGTCACGACTGTACGCGCGATGTCATGTTTCGCGGGGCCCGCGGTGACGAAGATCGCCGTCTTCGCCGCACGGAGGCGTCCGAGTTCGACTCCGACGGTACGGGCGTCCAGCTGCGGATCGACGATGTTGCCGTCGGCGTCCACGTAGCGCCCGAGCACGTCGCCGACGGCGCCGCGCCTGGCGAGCTCCTCGACGTCCTGGACGCTGAGGTAGCCGTTGTCGACATGCGCCGAAGTGGCGTCGCAGGGGCCCGCGGTGAACAGGAACGCCTGAGCGTGAGCCGCCTCCTCCAGAACGGCGGCGACGGTCCGATCGGCCTCGATCGCCAGCTTCGTCTCCACCCGTTCCAGGATGGCCGGGCTCGGCAAGAGGGAGACGTGCCCGGACGCGCGCTGCGCGATCGTTCCTGCGAGGCCCGCGGCTCCGCCGGAGCGGCGGTTCAGGCTCACGCCGCCGTTGAGCTGGACCACGGTGACGCCGTGCGCCCAGCCGTCGGTGAGCGCCTCGGCGACCGCTCGGAGCGTTCGGCCCCAGCTCACGCCGAGGGTGCGCGGCACCGGTCGAAGGGTCGTCAGGAAATCGGCTGCGGCCTGCGCGACGCGCTCGAGAGTGCTCTCCTCACCGGAGGGCGACGGCACGACGACCGCCTCGGTGAGACCGAACCGCTCGACGAGCACACGCTCGAGTCCGAGGCGGCGAGCCCGAGGATGCACGATCTCGATGCGGACGATGCCGCGCTCGCGCGCCTGCGTGAGTAGGCGGCCGACCTTCCACCGTGAGATCTTGAGAAGGGAGCCGATCTCGTCCTGCGTCTTGTCCTCGTCGTACGAGAGTTCGGCGACTCTGACCATGAGCAATTCGTCGTCCACAGCATCCTCCTTCTCCTCCAGCGTAGGCGCTCTGCCCCATCCGCGCACGTCTCTGCTCATATGAGCAAGTCGGGTCGAGCCTACGCGCATTCGCGCTGAACGCACTGTCGAAGTCGCCGGCAGAGAATCCCTCCCGCGGGCATGCGAAAGGGCGGCCCGGATGACCGGGCCGCCCTTCCAGCGAGGTACTACGAGCGCTTGCGCGTGGTGAGCACCTGGTCGACGATTCCGTACTCGAGCGCCTGAGCGGCCGAGAGGATGTTGTCGCGGTCGATGTCGCGGTTGACCTGCTCGACGGGCTTGCCCGTGTGCGCGGCCATCGTCTCCTCGAGCCAGGTGCGCATGCGGAGGATCTCCGCCGCCTGGATCTCGATGTCGGACGCCTGTCCCTGTCCTGCCTCGCCCATCGCGGGCTGGTGGATCAGCACACGGGCGTTCGGCAGCGCGAGACGCTTGCCGGGGGCACCGGCCGCGAGCAGCACGGCCGCCGCGGAGGCGGCCTGGCCGAGCACGACAGTCTGGATCTGCGGCGCGACGTACTGCATCGTGTCGTAGATCGCGGTCATCGCGGTGAACGAGCCACCGGGCGAGTTGATGTACATCGTGATGTCGCGCTCGGCATCCTGGCTCTCCAGGACGAGCAGCTGGGCCATCACGTCGTCGGCGGAGGCGTCGTCGACCTGCACGCCCAGGAAGATCACGCGATCTTCGAAGAGCTTGTTGTACGGGTCCTGGCGCTTGAAGCCGTAGGCGGTGCGCTCCTCGAACTGCGGGAGCACGTAGCGGCTGGAAGGCAGATTTCCTGCGGATTGGAAGGTCGGGGTGTACATGTGTGTCCTCTCGAATCCGTTATTCTGCGGCGTCCGCAGTGCCGCCGCCGCCGGTCACATCGCTCGCGTGCTCGCGGATGTGGTCGACGAAGCCGTACTCGAGAGCCTCGTCCGCCGTGAACCAGCGGTCGCGGTCGCCGTCGGCGTTGATCTGATCGACCGTCTTGCCGGTCTGCGCCGCCGTGATCTCGGCGAGGCGCTTCTTCATCGAGAGGATGAGCTGCGCCTGGGTCTGGATGTCGCTGGACGTGCCGCCGAAGCCGCCGTGCGGCTGGTGCAGCAGCACGCGTGCGTTCGGGGTGATGTAGCGCTTGCCCTTGGTGCCGCTGGTGAGCAGCAGCTGCCCCATGGATGCCGCCATGCCGATGCCGACGGTGACGATGTCGTTCGGCACGAACTGCATCGTGTCGTAGATCGCCATGCCGGCGGTGATCGAGCCACCGGGCGAGTTGATGTAGAGGTAGATGTCCTTCTCTGAGTCTTCTGCGGCGAGAAGAAGGATCTTCGCGCAGATCTCATTGGCGTTCGAGTCGCGCACCTCTGAGCCCAGCCAGATGATGCGGTCCTTCAGCAGCCTGTCGAAGACACTCGTCGCGACGAGGGGTTCTGCAGCCATGTCAGCTCCTGTTTCCGTGTTTCGGTGATTCGAATCTACCGGCGACAACGCGGCGCCCCGGCCGTGTTCGCCGTCGGCATATCAGCGTGGCGGGGCCGCGAGTTCCCGGGCGTACGCCGTCATCGATCGGTGATAGCGCGGCAGGTGCGGCACCAGCGCGAGCAGCGCGACGGACAGGCCTTCGGTCGGTCTGCCGCTGCTGGCCAACACGAGTGCGTGCATCGCGGCGATGGCGTCCCCGTACGGCGAATCCTTCGCGTTGTCCTGCTCCGCGGTGATCAGCGCGAGCGCCTCTTCGTTCTCACCGAGATTGCGCAGTGAGCTCGCCAGCTGGATCACGGCCTGCGGTCGGTGCTCTTCGTCGAGGCCGAGTTCGAGAGCGCGGCGGTACAGTGCCACGGCCTCTTCGGGTCGCCCGGCCGAGTCGCGTGCACCGGCCCGCTCGAACTCCGCCCTGGCGTCATCCGTTCCGCGCTCGGCCGCCAGAGCGTCGATCCGTTCGATGACCTCGTCGTCGACCGCTCCGCCGGCGGCATCGGCCCAGACCGCGTCGATCCGTTCTTCCCAGCTCGTCATCGCATCCTCCTCCTCGGATGAGAAAGGGGCGGATGCCGCAGCATCCGCCCCTTCACGTCGATCGCGTCGCGATCACTCGGCCTTGTCGGCCGCCTTCTTGGCCGGAGCCTTCTTGGCAGCGGGCTTCTTCGCGGCGGGCTTCTTCGCAGCGGGCTCGACCTCGGCGGCGTCGGCGGCGTCGTCCGCCTCCTTCGCGGGGGCCTTCTTCGCGGCGGGCTTCTTGGCCGGAGCCTTCTTGGCCGGCTTCTCGTCGGCCTCGGCGGCTTCCTGCTCGTCGTCGACGCCGATGAAGCCGGTGAGGTCGACGGGCTTGCCGTTCGTGTCGACGACCTTCACCTTGCCGAGTGCGATCGCCAGGGCCTTGTTGCGCGCGACCTCTCCGACGAGGGCCGGAAGCTGGTTCGAGGACTGCAGCGCCTCGACGAACTCCTGCGGCGCCATGCCGTACTGCGCGGCCGACTGGATCAGGTACTGGCTGAGCTCGTCCTGCGAGACCTGCACGTCGGCCTGCTCGGCGATCGTGTCGAGGAGGACCTGGGTGCGGAACTGCTTCTCGCTGGCCTCGGTCACCTCGGCGCGGTGCTCGTCGTCTTCGAGGCGGCCTTCGCCTTCGAGGTGGTTGTGCACCTCGTCCTCGATGAGCTTCGGCGGAACCGGGATCTCGATCTGCTCGAGCAGCGTCTCGACGAGCTTGTCGCGCGCCGCGGAACCCTGCGCGAACACGCCCTGCTGGGCGACGGTCTCGGCGAGGCTCGCACGAAGTTCGGCGATGGTGTCGAACTCGCTGGCGATCTGCGCGAAGTCGTCGTCGGCCTCGGGAAGCTCGCGCTCCTTGACGGCCTTGACGGTGACGGAGACCTCAGCCTCGGCACCGGCGTGGTCGCCACCGACGAGAGCCGAGCGGAACGTCGTGTCCTCACCGGCGGTGAGCGACTCGATAGCGTCGTCGATGCCCTCGAGCAGTTCGCCCGAGCCGACCTCGTACGAGACGCCTTCGGCGCGGTCGATCTCGGCGCCGTCGATCGCGGCGACGAGGTCGAGCTCGACGAAGTCGCCCTTCGCGGCGGGACGGTCGACCGGGATGAGCGTGCCGAAGCGGGCGCGCAGACGGTCGAGCTCCTCGTCGAGGGCGGACTCGTCGGTCTCGACGGCGTCGACGGTCACGGTGATGCCGTCGTAGGAGGGCAGTTCGATGTCGGGACGGACGTCGACCTCGATGTCGACGAGCAGGTCGCCGGAGAAGTCCTTCTCGTTCGGCCACTCGATGATCTCGGCGGCCGGACGGCCGACCACGCGGAGCTTGTGCTCGGCGGTGGCAGCGCGGAAGAACTGGTCGAGGCCCTCGTTGACGGCGTGCTCGATGACTGCGCCACGGCCGATGCGCTGGTCGATGATCGGAGCGGGGACCTTGCCCTTGCGGAAGCCGGGGATCTGGACATCCTGAGCGATGTGCTCATAGGCGTGAGCGATGCTCGGCTTGAGGTCGTCCGGGGTGACCGTGATGCTGAGCTTGACCCGGGTCGGGGTCAGCTTCTCGACGGTGCTGTTCGCCATGCTGGTTCGTTCTCCTTGTCATTTCCGCGCTGAATCGCGGCTGTGAGGCATGTGGAAGTCGTGTCGGGGCGACAGGAGTTGAACCTGCGACCTCCCGCTCCCAAAGCGGGCGCTCTACCAAGCTGAGCTACGCCCCGGGGAATCCGCGCGCGGATTCGGCCTCATGAAGTCTAACGGACGAGAGCACCCATGACAGTCCGCTATGATCGAAGAGTCCGGTAGGCGTCATTCGATGACGTTTTTCGGGGCTGTAGCTTAGTGGTAAAGCCTCTGTCTTCCAAACAGATGATGCGAGTTCGATTCTCGTCAGCCCCTCGTTCCCAGAAGGCCCCGCTTCGGCGGGGCCTTCTGCATTTCCGCCGGATTAGACTCGTGTCCACGACCGCACCGTGGTGCGGAGGCAGGAGACGAACAGCGTGAGCCACCCCTATCCGGTCGGCGGGCACGAGCTCCCGCCGCAGATCTCCGGTTCGGCCACTCCGCCGCCGGTTGCGCCGCGGAAGAAGCACACCGGCGCGATTCTCGCATCTCTCGCCGCCCTCGCGGCTGTCGTGACCATCGCCGGGGTGCAGCTCTCCGCCCATACCGGATACGACAGCGCCCAAGAGGCCTACCGGGATTCCGTCTCTGCGGCCGCAGTCTCCGCGGAGGAGCTCAGGGCCGAGGTCGGCACGCTTCGGGCGACGACGGATGCAGCCGCACTCATCCTCGAGAACAACAGCGGCACCCTGCTCGACGCGACGTCGTCGGAATCACTCGGTTCCGCTGTCTCTGAAGGCCAGGCCACGGCATCCGCGGCGGAAGACGCCCTCTCCGTGTCCCTTCCGGAGACCGGCCAGAAGCCGTTCTGGTTCTGGGAGCTGTTCGGGGAGACGCAACACCTCGACGAGCATCGCGAACGCGCCGATGAGCACGCCGAGAATCTCGAGGATCTGGGCGATGACGCCGGCACGGTTGCGACGAGCGTGAACGACTCCGGCGTCACCGCACTCGCGAGCGCCGCGAGCAGCGCCTCCACGCTCGAAGCGGCGCACGTCTCGGCGCGGAACCTCGACGTGATCGCCCTGCGCGATGCTGCCGAGGACGTTTCGTCCACGACCTCGATCGACGCCTACGCCGCCGACGCGTTCATCGCGCTGGAGTCGGCGGCGATGCAGGTCGTCGCCTCGGCACAGGCGGAGATCGCCGAGAAGGCGGGGCCGCTGCAGGGCACGCGTCTCGAAGTGGAGGCGTTCGCCCGGAGCCTGGCGCCCGGCGTGCTGCTCGAGTTCGACTGGTCCCAGATCGTGAACGGCTTCGGACTCGACGGCGGAATGGGCGGCTACACGACCTGGTGGTACGACGATCCCGGCTACGCGACGATCGAGCTGTCGGACTCCGTCGCCGAGCAGTGGCCGTCCGCGATGAGTCAGGCCCTGGTAGCCCACGAGGTCGGCCACGCGATCAGCGTGAAGTGCGCCGACATGTACGACGACTCCACTCAGGACAGCATCGAGAAGTGGGCGACGGGCTGGGCCATCAGCATGGGCTTCACGGACGATGCCAACGGCGTGTGGGCATACGGCTATCCCCCGCAGTCGTACATCGACGCGGCTGCCGGGTGCCGTTGACCGCAGACGAAGAAACCGCCACGACTCTGTCGTGGCGGTTTCCTCATCGGAGCGTGGGTCACTGACCTCGGCGCTCGCGGAGCTGGGTGAGGGCGTCTTCCAGGAGCTGGACGGCTTCCTCGTCGGTACGACGTTCCTTCACGTAGGCGAGGTGCGTCTTGTACGGCTCGGGCTTGGCGAGGGCAGGAGGGTTCTCCTTGTCCCGGCCGGCGGGAAGACCCGACTGCGGGTGGTCGATGGTCTCGGGGATCTCCTCATCCGGGAGACCGGCGGCGAAGTAGCGGACCGTCTCGTTGCCGAGTCCGTCCCAGTACGACACCGCGATGCGGTCGGCGTGGTAGCCGTGGTCCTGCTCGCCCATCGGGCCGGAGCCGACACGCGTGCCGCGAATGGCGTTGCCACCGGTAGCCATCAGATCACCTCGAACTTCGTGATGAGCCCCAGCGCGACGATGGCGACGAACCACACCAGCGCCAGGACCACAGTGAAGCGATTGAGGTTCCGCTCCGCGAGACCGGACGAGCCGACCGCCGACGACATTCCTCCACCGAACATGTCGGACAGGCCGCCACCGCGGCCCTTGTGAAGGAGGATGAGGAGGGTCAGCAGGACGCTGGTGATACCCAGCACGACCTGCAGGACGAACTCGAGAATTGCCACGAAGAAGAGCCTTTCGCCAGGGCAGAATTGCCCCCGTAACGGTCAAGTATACGGTGTGACGGGGCCGCAGCCCCGTCACACTCACACGCCGACGTGCTTCTGGAAACGGATGATCGCCGCGAATTCGTCGACGACGAGGCTCGCGCCGCCGACGAGAGCGCCGTCCACATCGGGCTCGCGCATGAAGCTGGCGATGTTCGACGACTTCACAGAGCCCCCGTACAGGATGCGGGTGCGAGCAGCCGCATCATCGCCCAGGACCTTCGCGATCACGCCGCGCAGAGCGGCGCAGACGTCCTGCGCTTGCTGCGGCGTCGCTGCCTGACCCGAGCCGATGGCCCAGACCGGCTCGTACGCCACGACGATGTCGGCATCCTTCGCCACGCCCTGGAGCGCGACCTCGAGCTGACCGGCGGGAACCGCGCTGGCACCGAACTTCTCGAGATCCTCCGCGGTCTCACCCACGCAGATCACGGGGACCACCGCGTGCTTCAGTGCGGCCTGCACCTTCGATGCGACGACCTCATCGGACTCGGCGTGGTACTCACGACGCTCCGAGTGGCCGATGATCACGTACTTCGCGTCGAGCTTGGCGAGGAAGGCCCCCGACACCTCCCCGGTGTACGCACCGGAGTCGTGCGCCGAGATGTCCTGCGCACCGAGCGCGAACGGGATCTTGTCGGCGTCGATCAGGGTCTGCACGCTGCGGATGTCCGTGAAGGGCGGGAAGACCGCGACCTCGACCGAACCGTCTTCGTGCTTGGCGTCCTTCAGTGTCCAGTGCAGCTTCTGCACGAACGCGACCGCCTGCAGGTGGTCGAGATTCATCTTCCAGTTTCCCGCGATCAGCGGGATCCGATTGTTCATGCCCATCCGAGCACCTCCAGGCCGGGTAGTTTCTTGCCCTCGAGGAACTCGAGGCTGGCGCCTCCACCCGTCGAGATGTGACCGAACTGGTCATCATCGAATCCGAGCTGACGTACGGCTGCTGCGGAGTCGCCCCCGCCGACGACACTGAGGCCGTCGACCTCGGTGAGCGCCTGAGCGACCGTCTTGGTCCCGGCAGCGAAGGCCGGGAACTCGAACACACCCATCGGGCCGTTCCAGAACACGGTCTTCGAGCTGCGGATGACCTCGGCGAAGCGTGCAGCCGTCTCGGGTCCGATGTCCAGACCGATTCCGGACGCGCCGAACGCCGTGGCCTCGATGGAGTCCGCCGCAGCGATCTCATGCGCGGCATCCGCCGAGAAGGATGCAGCCACGACCACGTCGGTCGGGAGCACGATCTCGACGCCGCGCTGCTCGGCCTCGGCGAGGTAGCCGCGGACGGTGTCGAGCTGGTCCTCTTCGAGGAGGCTGGCCGCGACGGGATGACCCTGCGCCTTGAGGAACGTGAACAACATGCCGCCGCCGACGAGGATCCGGTCGACCCTCGGAAGCAGGTGTGAGATCACGCCGAGCTTGTCACTGACCTTCGAACCGCCGAGCACGACCGCATAGGGCCGCTCCGGGGTCTCGGTGAGACGGTCGAGCACATCGAGCTCTGCGGCGATGAGCAAGCCGGCCGAGGACGGCAGGAGCTCGGCGAGCTCGTACACGCTGGCCTGCTTGCGGTGCACGACGCCGAAGCCGTCGGACACCAGCGCGTCGCCGAGCTCTGCGAGCTGAGCAGCGAAGGCCTGACGCGTCACGTCGTCCTTCGCCGTCTCACCCGGGTTGAAGCGCAGGTTCTCGATGACGACGACGCCGCCGTCCTCCAGGGACTCGACGGCATCGTGCGCGGACTCCCCCACCGTGTCACGTGCGAACGCCACCGGCTTGCCGAGCAGCTCGGACAGTCGCTGAGCGACGGGCTCCAGGCTGTACTGCGGGTCGGGCGCCCCATCAGGGCGACCGAGGTGGGAGCACACGATCACGCGTGCTCCGGCGTTGATGAGGGCGTTCAGGGTCGGCAGCGAAGCGCGCACACGACCATCGTCCGTGATGACCCCGTCCCGCAGGGGGACGTTGAGGTCACAACGGACGATGACGCGCTTGCCTTCGAGCGAACCCAGTGAGTCCAGGGTGCGCAGAGTCATGCGAAGCTCAAAGACGCTCTGCGACGTACTCGGTCAGGTCGACGAGACGGTTGGAGTAGCCCCACTCGTTGTCGTACCAGCTCGAGACCTTGACCAGGTTGCCGCTGACGTTGGTCAGCGTCGAGTCGAAGATCGACGAGTGCGCGTTGTGCACGATGTCGGTCGAGACGATGTCGTCGGCGTTGTACTGCAGGTAGCCGGCGAGGCGACCCTCGTCGGCGGCCTTCTTGTACGCGGCGTTGATCTCGTCGACGGTGAGGTCCTCGCGCTCGGTGATCAGCGTGAGGTCGACGATCGAGCCGACCGGAACCGGAACGCGGTACGAAGAGCCGCTGAGCTTTCCGTTGAGCTCCGGCAGGACCGTTCCGATGGCCTTCGCCGCGCCGGTGGATGCCGGGACGATGTTGATGGCGGCGGCGCGTGCGCGGCGCAGGTCGCCGTGCGGGCCGTCCTGGAGGTTCTGGTCGGCGGTGTAGGCGTGCGCGGTCATCATGAAGCCGCGGACGATGCCGAACTCGTCGTTGAAGACCTTCGCGAGGGGCGCGAGGCAGTTGGTGGTGCAGGATGCGTTGGAGATGATGTGATCCGTCTCCGGGTTGTACGTCTCCTCGTTCACGCCCATGACGATGGTGCGGTCGTCGCCCGTTGCGGGAGCGGAGATGAGAACCTTCTTCGCGCCGGCCTCGATGTGCTTCTTGGCGAGTTCCGCCTTGGTGAAGAAGCCGGTCGACTCGATGACGATGTCGACACCCAGCTCGCCCCACGGGAGGTTGGCGGGGTCGCGCTCGGCGAACGCCTTGATGACCTTGCCGTTGACCGTGATGCTGGCCTCGTCGTAGCTGATCTCCGCGTCGAGGACCCCGGCGGAGGAGTCGTACTTCAGCAGGTGTGCCAGGGTCTTGTTGTCGGTGAGGTCGTTAACCGCGACGATTTCGATGTCCGCGCCCTGCGCGAGAGCCGCGCGGAAGTAGTTGCGTCCGATGCGGCCGAAGCCGTTGATACCGATCTTGACAGACACTAAGGTCTCCTGATTTCTCGAGCGCTCACGCGCGGTTTCAACTAGAGAAGCATGGACAACGGCGTCCCGACGGGCGGTTGGCCCGTCGGGGCGCCCGTCTTGATTACGACAGTACCAGCAGGCCTGCGGTCTTCTCGCGGGCTGTTACGAAGCGCTGAGCGACGTTCTCCCAGTTGGCGATGTTCCACGCGGCCTTGACGTAGTCGGCCTTCACGTTCAGGTAGTCGAGGTAGAAGGCGTGCTCCCACATGTCGAGCTGGAAGATCGGCACGGTGCCCTGAGCGGTGTTCGACTGCTGATCGAACAGCTGCTGGATGATCAGGCGCTGGCCGATCGAGTCCCAGCTGAGCACGGACCAGCCGGAGCCCTGGATGCCCATCGCGGTGGCGGTGAAGTGCGCCTGGAACTTCTCGAACGAGCCGAAGAACTCGTCGATGGCGGCCTTCAGCTCGCCCTCGGGCTGCCCGCCGCCGTTCGGCGACAGGTTCGTCCAGAAGATCGAGTGGTTGACGTGGCCGCCGAGGTTGAACGCGAGGTCCTTCTCCAGCTTGTTGACGTTCGCGAGATTGCCGCTCTCGCGTGCTTCTGCGAGTCCGTCGAGCGCGGCGTTCGCGCCGGCGACGTAGGCCGCGTGGTGCTTGTCATGGTGGAGTTCCATGATCTTCCCGCTGATGTGCGGCTCAAGGGCTGCGAAGTCGTAGGGGAGGTCGGGGAGCGTGTAGGTTGCCATATCGCTTTCATCCAATCCGCGCCGCGCCGCGGCGCTTGCCGATCCTCCGCGCCACCGAAGTGCGGCGTGGAGCAGACGTTATTCATCCTAGTGACGAGAACGCCGGTGCGGTCCGGATCCTTCCGGCTGTGACGGGCTCAGACGTCCAGACCCGCGGGCACCGCGGCCTCGGTGCCCGGGATGCCCTCCTGCTGCGCGCGCTTGTCGGCGGTGGCGAGCAGGCGGCGGATGCGGCCGGCGACGGCGTCCTTGGTCAGCGGCGGATCCGCATGGTGGCCGAGCTCGTCGAGGCTCGCGTCGCGGTGCGCGAGGCGCAGTGCGCCGGCGAGACGGAGATGATCGGGCACGTCATCGCCGAGGATCTCGAGGGCGCGCTCCACGCGCGCACAGGCGGCGACGGCGGCCTGTGCCGATCGCCGGAGGTTCGCATCATCGAAGTTGACCAGTCGGTTGACCCCGGCACGCACCTCGCGACGCTGACGGAGTTCCTCCCATGCCACGGCCGTTCGCTGGGCGCCCATCTCGTTGAGGATCGTGCGGATGGCCTCGCCCTCGCGCACGACGACGCGCGGCATCCCGCGCACTTCACGCGCCTTGGCTGCAACGCCGAGCCGGTGGGCGGCGCCGACGAGCGCCATGGCCGCCTCGGACGAGGGGCAGGCGACTTCGAGCATGGCCGAACGACCGGGTTCGCTGAGCGTTCCGGCAGCGAGGAAGGCACCCCGCCAGAGGCCGGCGACCTCTTCGCGGGAGCCGGTGGTGAGGCGGTTGGGCAGGCCGCGCACGGGGCGCCGGCGCTGGTCGAGGAGTCCGGTCTGCCGGGCCAGGGTCTCCCCTGCGCCGATGACGCGGACGGCCCATCGGGCACCCTCGTTGGCTGTGCTCGACTGCACCTGTGCGATCTCGGGGCGCACACCGTAGATCTCGGCGAGGTCCCGCGCGACGCGGCGCGCGAGAGTCTCGGCATCCACTTCCGCCTCGACCGCGACGCGACCCGCGATGGAGTGCAGTCCACCGGCGAACCGGAGAATGGCGGTCACCTCCGCGACACGCACCGTGGGGGGTGCATTGCGGATGCTGACCAGCTCAGCCTTGACGTCGGTGGTTAGTGCCACGAGACTCCTCATACGCTCACGCGCCGGATCGCGGCGCAAACGTCCAGCTTACTCGGCCGAGCGCCCTGCTACTCCCGTCCGAGATCCCGGTGACGGACGTTGACGGCCACCCCGGGGATCGCTGAGAGCCGGCGCGCCAGCTCCTCTGACATCGCCACGGAGCGGTGTTTGCCGCCGGTGCAGCCGATCGCGATCGTCGAGTGGCTCTTGTTCTCGCGCTGATACCCCTCGAGCACCGGCGACAGCGCCGCGGCATAGGCGTCGAGGAACTCCGTGGCCCCCTCACGGGAGAGGACGTAGTCCCTCACCTGTGCGTCCTGACCGGTGAGCCCTCGGAGTTCTTCGTTCCAGAACGGGTTCGGCAGGAACCGCATGTCGGCGACGAGGTCGACGTCGGTCGGGAGCCCGTACTTGAACCCGAAGCTGAGCAGCGTGACGCGGTGCCGGGCAGCGCCCTCCTCGGAGAACATCTGAGACACCTGCGTGGCCAGCTGGTGGATGTTCAGGTTCGACGTGTCGATGATCAGGTCGGCCGCCTCGCGGATGGGCGCGAGCTTGGTGCGCTCGATCCGGATGCCGTCGAGGAGCGTGCCATCCCCCTGCAGCGGCTGCGGGCGCCGGACGGACTCGAATCTCCGGACCAGGACGTCGTCGGAGGCGTCGAGGAACAGCACCCTGACGGAACCGCGATCGCGAAGAGCCATCGCCACACCGGGAAAGTCGTCGAAGAGGTTGCGGCCGCGCACATCGACGACGGCCGCGACCTTCGGGAGTGCGCCGCCACCCATGTCGGTGAGATCGAGCAGCGGGCGGAGTATCTGCGGTGGGAGGTTGTCGACGACGTACCAGCCCAGGTCCTCCAGAGCGTTTGCGACGGTCGTGCGGCCCGCGCCCGACATGCCCGTGACGATGAGGAACTCGCCCTTGTCCTCGTCTGCCATGCTGCTCCTTCTCCGTGTACCCGCAAGCCTAGCGAGTGGAGAGATGCGTATGGATGTTCTGGGCAAGGACCGGGCCGATACCCGGCACTTCTTCGATCTCCCCCGGCTGCGCCGCGCGCAGGGCGGTGACCGAGCCGAAGTGCTTCAGCAGGGTCTTGATGCGCGATGCACCGAGCCCCGGCACCTCGGTGAGCACGGTGGAGATGTCGCGCTTGCGTTTCCTGCGCTGATGGACGATCGCGAAGCGGTGCGCCTCATCGCGCAGTCGTTGCAGCAGGTACAGCGACTCGCTCGTCCGCGGCAGGATCACCGGGAAGTCCTCTCCCGGCAGCCAGATCTCCTCGAGGCGCTTGGCGATGCCGCACACCGCGATCTCGGTGTGGCCGGCGTCGCGGAGGGCTCGTGCCGCCGCTTCGACCTGCGGCTTTCCGCCGTCGACGAGCAGAAGCTGCGGCGGATAGGCGAACCGCGGCTTCTTCTTCGCCTGGATCACCGCGTCCGCCGACAGTTCGTTTGCGTCCTCCGCGAGTGCGATCTCGGGGCCCGCCTCCAGTTCCGGCCGGTCGAGATACGCGAGTCGGCGTCGGAGGACCTGGTACATCGAGTCGGTGTCGTCGGTCGTCTCGGCGATGTTGAAGGACCGGTACTGGTCCTTCCGCGGAAGCCCGTCTTCGAACACGACCATGGAAGCCACGACGTTGGTGCCGCCGAGGTGCGAGATGTCGAAGCACTCGATCCGCAGTGGCGCCTCTTCCAGCTCCAGCGCCTCCTGCAGATCGGTGAGCGCCTGGGTGCGGGCGATGTAGTCGCTGGTGCGACGGGTCTTGTGCCTGATCAGAGCCTGCTGCGCGTTCAGCGTCGCGTTGCGCATCAGATCTGCCCGCTGGCCGCGTTGGGCGACGGCGATCTCGACCTTCTTCCCGCGACGCTCGCGCAGCCACAGCTCCAGTTCGAGCGCATCATCGGGAAGCGAGGGCACCAGGATGCGGCGGGGCACATCGGCCGCTTCGCCGTATGCCCGCTGCAGCACCTGATCCACGAGCTCGGCGGTGGTGATGTCGATCTCCTTCTCGATCGTCATCGCCCTCACTCCGCGCACGCGGCCGCCGCGGATCACGAACTGCTGAACGGCGGCTGCCAGCTCATCCTCGGCGATGCCGAACAGGTCCGCATCCTCGTCGGCGGCGAGCACCAGCGCGCTCTTGCCCAGCACCGCTTCGATCGCGGAGAGCTTGTCCCGGTACTTCGCGGCCGCCTCGTAGTCCATGGCCGCTGATGCCGCCTGCATCCGCTTCGTGAGTTCCTTGGTGAAGCGTTCGTCTCCGCCCGCCATGAAGGCGACAAAATCGTCGACCATGGCGCGGTGCTCTTCGATCGTCACGGTCATCGAGCAGGGTCCGCCGCACTTGCCGATCTGACCGGGGAAGCACGGACGCCCGGTCTGCATCGCGCGCTTGTAGCTGGCGTCGCTGCACGTGCGGATCGGGAATGCCTTGACCATGAGGTCGATGGTGTCGTGCACCGCCCACACCTTCGGATAGGGACCGAAGTACCGAGCGCCGGGGATGCGATGGTTGCGGGTGACGATCACCCGAGGCGCCTCGTCGCCGAGGGTCACCGCCATGAACGGGTAGGACTTGTCATCCTTGTAGCGGACGTTGAACGGCGGATCGAACTCCTTGATCCACATGTACTCCAGCTGCAGGGAGTCGACGTCGGTGGGGACCACCGTCCATTCCACGGATGCCGCGGTGGTGACCATCCGCCGGGTGCGCTCGTGCAGCGTGCGCAGCGGCGCGAAGTAGTTCGAGAGCCGCTGACGCAGGTTCTTCGCCTTGCCGACGTAGAGCACCCGACCCTCGGCGTCGCGGAATCGGTACACGCCGGGGTCGGTGGGGATCTCCCCCGCCCGCGGCTTGTAGGGCAGGACGTCGGCCATCAGCTGGCCTTCCGCGCGGAGCGCCCTTCCCCGAGGATCTCGGCGAGGAACTGCCCGGTGTGGCTCTCCTCGACGCGTGCGATCTGCTCCGGGGTGCCGGTGGCGAGGATCTCGCCGCCGCCGGAGCCACCCTCCGGTCCGAGGTCGATCACCCAGTCCGCCGACTTGATGACGTCGAGGTTGTGCTCGATGACGATGACCGTGTTGCCCTTGTCGACGAGGCCGTTCAGCACCTCCAGGAGCTTGCGGACGTCTTCGAAGTGCAGGCCGGTCGTCGGCTCGTCGAGCACGTAGATGCTGCGGCCGTTGCTGCGGCGCTGGAGCTCGGTGGCCAGCTTCACGCGCTGCGCCTCGCCACCGGAGAGAGTCGTCGCCGACTGTCCGAGGCGGACGTAGCCGAGCCCGACGTCGACGAGAGTCTTCATGTAGCGGTGGATCGCCTGGATCGGCTCGAAGAAGTCAGCCGCCTCCTCGATCGGCATCTCGAGGACCTCGGCGATGTTCTTGCCCTTGTAGTGCACCGCGAGGGTGTCGCGGTTGTAGCGCTTGCCGTGGCAGACCTCGCAGTCGACGTAGACGTCGGGCAGGAAGTTCATCTCGATCTTGATCGTGCCGTCGCCGGAGCACGCCTCGCAGCGGCCGCCCTTGACGTTGAAGCTGAAGCGTCCGGGCAGGTAGCCGCGCACCTTCGCCTCCGGAGTCTCGCTGAAGAGGGTGCGGATGCGGTCGAACACACCGGTGTACGTGGCCGGGTTCGACCGAGGAGTGCGGCCGATCGGAGCCTGGTCGACGTGCACGACCTTGTCGAGGTTGTCGAGTCCCGTGACCCGGGTGTGCTTGCCAGCGAGGGTGCGGGCGCCGTTGAGCCTGGATGCGAGCACCCGGTACAGGATGTCGTTCACCAGAGAGGACTTGCCCGAGCCGCTCACACCGGTGACGGCGGTGAGCACGCCGAGCGGGAAGTCGGCGGTGACGTTCTTGAGGTTGTTCGCCCTGGCCCCGACGACGCTCAGCAGCCGCTTCCTGTCGATCTTGCGCCGCTTCTTCGGCATCGGGATGGAACGGCGTCCGGTGAGGTAGTCGCCGGTCATCGAGTTCTCATCGCTGAGGAGAGCGGAGTATGGACCGGAGTGGACCACTTCGCCTCCGTTGACGCCGGCCCCGGGTCCGATGTCGACGACCCAGTCGGCCGCCTCGATGGTCTCCTCGTCGTGCTCGACGACGATGAGGGTGTTGCCGAGGTCGCGCAGCTTCAGCAGCGTGTCGATGAGACGGCGGTTGTCGCGCTGGTGAAGGCCGATCGACGGCTCGTCGAGCACGTACAGCACACCGGTGAGGCCGGAGCCGATCTGGGTGGCCAGGCGGATGCGCTGCGCCTCGCCGCCGGAGAGCGAGCCGGCGGAGCGGCTGAGGTTGAGGTACGACAGACCGACCTGCAGCAGGAAGTCCAGACGGAGACGGATCTCACGGAGCACCTGGGCGGCGATCTGCGCCTCGCGCGAGGTGAGGACGAGCTTCTCCATGAATTCGCGCGCATCGGCGAGACTCAGGTGCGACACCTCGGCGATGGAGTGTCCGTGCACCTGAACGGCGAGGACCTCCGGCTTGAGCCTGTTGCCGTCGCAGACCGGGCACGGCACCTCGCGCAGGTACTCTGCCCAGCGGTTGCGCTGGTTGTCGGATTCCGCCTGCAGGTACTGCCGTTCGATGTAGGGGACGACGCCCTCGAAACCGGATGCGTAGCGCATCTCCCGCCCGTAGCGGTTCTTCCACTTGACGGTCACCTTGTAGTTCTCGCCGCGCAGGATCGCGTCCTGCACGTCGGAGTGCAGCTTCCGCCAGGGGGTGTCCAGCGAGAAGTCGAGGTCGTTGGAAAGCCCCTCGAGCAGCCGCTCGTAGTACTGGAAGAGACCCTTGCCCTGAGTCGTCCACGGGATGATGACGCCCTCACGGATGGAGAGGTCCTCATCGCCCAGCATGAGGTCGACATCGACGGACATCCGGGTGCCGAGGCCGGAGCAGGACGGGCACGCGCCGAACGGCGCGTTGAACGAGAAGGTGCGAGGTTCGATCTCGGTCAGCGTGAGCGCGTGGCCGTTCGGGCACGCCAGCTTCTCGGAGAAGGTCTGCCACGCATCTTCTCCCTCGCCGTCGACGAAGTTGACCTGCACGACGCCGCCGGCGAGGCCCAGCGCGGTCTCGACGGAGTCGGTGACACGGCCGAGGATGTCGTCGGAAGCCACGAGCCGGTCGACGACCACGGCGATGTCGTGCTTGTAGCTCTTCTTCAGCGTGGGCGGTTCGGCGAGCTGGATGAGCTCGCCGTCGACGATCGCACGCGAGTAGCCCTTGGCGCCGAGCTCGCGGAACAGGTCGACGAACTCGCCCTTCTTCTGCGAGACGATCGGGGCGACGATCTGATACCGGGTGCGCTCGGGCAGCTCCATGAGCTGGTCGGCGATCTGCTGCACGGTCTGGCGCTGGATCCTCTCGCCGCACTCCGGGCAGTGCGGGATGCCGATGCGTGCCCAGAGCAGACGCATGTAGTCGTAGATCTCGGTGATCGTGCCGACCGTCGAGCGCGGATTGCGGTTCGTGGACTTCTGGTCGATCGACACCGCCGGGCTCAGGCCTTCGATGAAATCGACATCCGGACGGTCGACCTGACCGAGGAACTGGCGCGCGTACGCGCTCAGCGACTCGACATAGCGGCGCTGCCCCTCGGCGAAGATCGTGTCGAAGGCGAGGCTGGACTTGCCGGAGCCGGACAGGCCGGTGAACACGACGAGCGAGTCACGGGGGATGTCGATGTCGACGTTCTTGAGATTGTGGACTCGGGCGCCGCGAACGCTGAGTTTTCCTGGGGTGGCAACGGGGACAATAGGCACCGAACAAGTCTACGAGGGGCCACAGACATTGGCTCCGACAGCGAGTCAGGTTCGCGACGAGCGGAGCGTGATCAGCGGCCCGCGGAGAGTGATCAGCCGTTCGAGGTGCGACCGGCGAACCTCGCGACGCCGTCACGGAGCGCCGCCACTTCGCCGACGTCCATCCCCACTGCGGCCATCACCTGACGTGGGACCTCGAGCGCCCGTTCCCGGAGAGCGCGTCCGGCGTCGGTGAGCGTGATGTCGAGGCGGCGCTCGTCGCCGGCGCTGCGCTGACGGGCGACGAGCCCCTCCTTCTCGAGCCGCTTCACGAGCGGCGACGCGGTGGCTGGTTCGAGGGCAAGATCCGCGGCGAGGTCGTTCAGTGTGCGCGGGGCGCGTTCCCAGAGCGCCAGCATCACCAGGTACTGCGGATGCGTCAGCCCGAGCGGCTCCAGGATCGGCCGATAGATCGCGACGACATTGCGCGCGGCAGTCACGAGGGCGAAGCAGAGCTGGTTCTCGAGGCGGAGAAGATCGTCGGCTGCTGTCACAGAATGATCCTACATCGCCCTAATAGTTAGTACACTAAGAGTTATGGTGAAAGACTCCCCCCGCGAACCTCTCCGGGCGCGTATCCGCGAAGCCGGCGGTTTCTACGCGTGGTTCAACACCAACCTGGTGCGCCTGGCCGGGCCCGCGTCCGTCGGGCCGTACGAGAAGACTCCACCGCCGACGGCGGCGGAGCGCGCTGAACGAGCATGTCCCCTGTGCGGCGCGCCGATGACACAGCATGAGATCGACCGTTCGGGCCCGAAACCGCTGATGCACTGTCCGTAGGACTCAATCCGGGGCCGCGCTGTCCTCTCGTGCCGCGTCGAGCCAGAACATCAGCGAGTCATCGTCCTCGATCGCACTCGGCGCGACATCCAGCCAGTTCGAACTCATCGTGCGTGCCCCCATGACCGCGGGGGCCGCACCGGGGTGGGTCAGCAACGCCGCACCATGCTCGGCAGTGACACGGACGAGCAGCACGCCGCCGTTGCGTGCTCCAACGAGGATGCGGCCGTCGACGAGGAAGGCGCGACTGCCGAACATGCGCCTCTCCTCGAGCGCGATGTCGGAACTCAGCAGCGCGCGGATGCGGTCGCCGAGTTCGTTCCCCGCGTCATCCAACCCCGCCTCCTCCGTCGGTGATCAGGCGTGCCCGGCGCGCTCCATGGCGCGCAGTTCCTTCTTCATGTCCTGCACCTCGTCACGCAGCCGCGCCGCGAGCTCGAACTTGAGTTCGCCGGCGGCCGCGAGCATCTGGTCGGACAGATCCTGGATCGTGGCCTCCAGCTGCTGCGCGCCTTCTGCTGCGATGCCGGTGCGTCGGAGGTTGGGCGTCGGCGCCTTGCCCTTGCCGGTTGCACGCCCGCGCTTGGACATCATCTCCGCGGTATCCGCACCCTCGCGGGCGAGCACCTCGGTGATGTCGGCGATCCGCTTGCGCAGCGGCTGCGGGTCGATGCCCCTCTCCAGGTTGTAGGCGACCTGCTTCTCGCGGCGGCGATCGGTCTCGTCGATCGCCTTCGCCATGGAATCGGTCATCTTGTCGGCGTACATGTGCACCTCGCCCGACACGTTTCGCGCGGCACGTCCGATGGTCTGGATCAGCGACGTCCCCGATCGGAGGAAGCCCTCCTTGTCGGCATCCAGGATCGCGACCAGGGAGACCTCCGGAAGGTCGAGACCCTCGCGCAACAAGTTGATGCCGACGAGGACGTCGTACACGCCGGCGCGCAGCTCGCTGAGCAGCTCGACGCGGCGCAGCGTGTCGACGTCGGAGTGCAGGTACCGCACGCGCACCCCGTGCTCGCCGAGGAAGTCGGTCAGCTCTTCGGCCATCTTCTTCGTCAGCGTGGTGACGAGGATGCGCTCGTCGCGTTCGACGCGCAGCCTGATCTCCTCGAGCAGGTCATCGATCTGCCCCTTGGACGGCTTGACGATGATCTGGGGGTCGACGAGACCGGTCGGGCGGATGATCTGCTCGACGATGCCGTCGGCGATGCCCATCTCGTACTTGCCCGGAGTCGCGGAGAGGTAGACGGTCTGGCCGATCCGGTTCTTGAACTCGTCCCAGCGGAGCGGCCTGTTGTCCATGGCGCTCGGCAGCCGGAATCCGTGCTCGACGAGCGTGCGCTTGCGCGAGGCGTCGCCTTCGTACATCGCCCCGATCTGCGGCACCGTCACGTGCGACTCGTCGATCACCAGCAGGAAGTCATCGGGGAAGAAGTCCAGCAGAGTGTGCGGGGGCTCCCCCGGCGCACGGTTGTCCATGTGCCTCGAATAGTTCTCGATGCCGGAGCAGAAGCCGAGCTGCTGCAGCATCTCCAGATCGAAGGTCGTGCGCATCCGCAGGCGCTGCGCCTCCAGCAGCTTGCCCTGCCGCTCGAACTCGGCGAGGCGATCGGCGAGCTCGGCCTCGATCGTGCCGATGGACCGCTGGATCACGTCGGTGCTGGCGACATAGTGCGAGGCCGGGAAGATCGGCACCGCATCGAGCTTCTCGATGACTTCGCCGGTGAGCGGATGCAGGGAGTACAGCGCCTCGATCTCGTCACCGAACAGCTCGATGCGGATCGCGCTCTCCTCGTAGACCGGGATGATCTCGATGGTGTCGCCGCGCACCCGGAAGTTGCCGCGCGAGAAGTCGACGTCGTTGCGGTTGTACTGCATGGAGATGAACTGCCGGATCAGGGCGTCACGGTCGTAGCGCTCCCCCACCTGGAGCGCGACCATCGCGCGCAGGTACTCCTCGGGCGCGCCGAGGCCGTAGATGCAGGACACGGTCGACACCACGACGACATCGCGGCGCGACAGCAGCGAGTTCGTCGTGGAGTGCCGCAGTCGTTCGACCTCGGCGTTGACGGAGGAGTCCTTCTCGATGAACGTGTCCGTCTGGGGGACGTATGCCTCGGGCTGGTAGTAGTCGTAGTACGAGACGAAGTACTCGACCGCGTTGTTCGGCATGAGTTCGCGGAACTCGTTGGCCAGCTGGGCGGCAAGGGTCTTGTTGTGCGAGAGCACCAGCGTCGGGCGCTGCACCTGCTCGATGAGCCAGGCCGTGGTCGCGGACTTGCCTGTGCCCGTTGCACCCAGGAGGACGACGTCGGTCTCACCGGCGTTGATCCGCGCGGCGAGGTCGGCGATCGCCGCGGGCTGGTCGCCCGCCGGAGCGTACTCGCTGATGACCTCGAAAGGACGGACACTGCGCGTGGGTTGCATGTTTCCAGCTTACGAGTGGCCTCGGACACTGGGGCGGCCGTCCGTGCTCCGCCTAGAGTGGTGGCGTGATCGAGTTCATCATCGGCTCCAGCCTGGCGGCATCCGCCGGTCTCAACGCCTGGATGCCGCTGTTCCTCCTGGGACTGGCCGATCGCCTGCTTCCCGCGATGACGCTCCCCTCGGGCTGGTCGTGGCTGTCCAGCGACCTCGCCCTCTGGATCCTCGGGGCGCTCCTGCTGCTGGAGATCATCGCCGATAAGATCCCGGCGCTCGACTCCGTGAACGACATCGTGCAGAGCGTGCTCCGTCCGGCCGCCGGCGGCATCGCCTTCGGAGCCGGATCCGGAGCGCAGACCATCGCCGTCGACGACCCCGCATCCTTCTTCGCCGACAACACCTGGGTACCCGTGGTCGTCGGCATCGCGATCGCCCTCGTCGTGCACGTGATCAAGGCGACCGCGCGAGTCGCCGCGAACGCCACCACGGGAGGCCTGGCGGCACCGGTGCTCAGCACCGCCGAGGACGGCGCGTCGTTCCTGCTCGCCGCCCTCGCGATCGTCGTTCCGGTGGCTGCCGCCGTCGTGCTGATCGCGCTGATCGTCGGAGTGGTCGTACTGTTCCGTCGGCGCTCCCGACGTCGGATCGATCCGGCATCAGTCGGCTAGCAGCCCGGTTTCGTCCAGACATAGGGTGTCGTCGTCGACACCCTGATCAGGCCGGAGCGCTCCAGGATCGGCCGCGAGAACTCCGTCGAGTCTGATTGCAGGAACCGCTTGCCCATCGCGAGAGCCGAGCGGGCTCTTTGAGAGGTGAGGGCTCGATAGATGCCGCGGCCGCGCCATTCCGGCAGGGTGGCACCGCCCCAGAGACCGGCGAAATCGGTACCGGCGACGGGTTCCAGACGACCGGCGCTCACGACCCGGTCGCCGTCGAGCGCGATCCACAGCTCCACCGTGTCGTCCTCACGTACGCGACGAAGCGTCGTCTCGGCTCGCGCCCGCCATTCCGGATCCTCGAACACGATCCCCTGCATCTCCTCCATCGCCCAGATCTTGTCGTCAGAGCGCGTCCGGCGGATCTCGATACCCTCAGGAACCGGAACGTCCTGCGCGAGCAGCGTGGCCTCGCCGATCATGATCGATTCGGGTTCCTCCGCGACGAAACCTCGTGAGACGAGTGCCTGATGCAGCCCGGGAGCATGATCGTGCCCTCGTGTCTTCCACTCGACCGATGTCGTGTCAGGCCGAGCGCGGAAGTGATCGAGGGCGGCGTCGACGAGGTCGCCGATCCCCTCCGCATCCGCTCCCCCGAGATCTGCGTAACTGATGAATCCGCGGCCGCCGGGAAACACCGACAGACGCAACGGGCCGTGGACCACCGTGTCGACAGCATGGGCGGACTCGGAATCCGTACGGAGCTGACGGTCGTAGGCGGCGAGAAAGCGCTGGTGCATCAGGCAACCTTTGCAGACCGCACGCACGCACGCACATCCGGACGCGAGTGCGCGTGTCAGGCTCGCCCGGAACCGGAACGTCGCAACCCTGCTACCGCGACGAGGGCTGCGGCAGCGCACATCGATACGACGAGGAGCACGAACCACGGCCAGCCCACGTGACCGAACACGAGGCCGAGTGCCCATCCGAAGAGACTCGAGCCGGCGTAGTAGCCGAAGTAGTACAACGACGACGCCTGGGCGCGACTGTCAGGAGCAGCCGCGGCCGGCGCCCATCCGGATGCCACCGCATGCGCTCCGAAGAATCCGGCCGTGAAGAGAATGAGGCCGGCGAGCACGACGGCTGCGATCGGCACCAGCATCAGAATCGCTCCGGTAGACGTCACGGCGATCGATCCGAGCAGCACCGGATATCGTCCGTGCCGAGACGCGAGCGAGCCGGCCCACGGCGAGGATGCGGTGCCGGCGAGATAGGCCAGGAACAGCATCGTGACCAGCCACGCCGGCAGCAGGAACGGCGCGGCAGAGAGGTGAAAGCCGAGGTAGTTGTAGACGGCGACGAACGCGCCCATCAGCAGGAAACCCTGAGCGTACAGCGCGAGCTGCACCGATGATCGCAGGGGCACCAGCAGAGTCGTGAGGATGCCCGGGCCGTCATCGCGCATCCGGCGGGGCACGAACCCGCGGGCGCGCGGCGTCAACCAGAGGAACAGCACGGCCGCCACGGAGCAGAGCGCCGCCACGGCCCAGATGCCGGCACGCCATCCCGCGGCCTCGCCGACCACTCCGGAGAGGATGCGACCGACGAGTCCGCCCACCGTGGTGCCCGCGATGTAGCTTCCGGCTGCCGCGGCCGCGTGGCGCGCACCGACCTCCTCGCTCAGGTAGGCCAGCGCGACCGCTGGAACGGCGCCGAGCGCGATCCCCTCGGCGAAGCGGAGCGCGAGCAGCATCCCGATCTCCGAGCTCAGCGGAGCACACAGGCCGAGCGCGGTCGCGGCGAGCACGCCGGTGCCCATGGCGCGGATCCTGCCGGCGCGGTCCGCGACCATCGACCAGGGAATCACGGCCGCGGCGAGCCCGAGAGTCGCCGCGGACACGCTCAGTGCCGCAGAGGCGGGCGCGATGCCGAGGTCCTGGGAGATCCCCGGCAGCACGGCCTGCGGTGAGTACAGTTGCGCGAAGGTCGCTATTCCGGCGAAGAACAGACCGGCGATCAGGCGCCGGAATGCCGGAGACCCCGGGGCGTGCCCGGAGAACGTCTCCGCGCTCACCGGGCGCGGATCCGCTCCCAGAGGGCGTCGGCCTGCGCCTGCGTCTCCTCGATCGTCCCCGAGGTGTCGATCACGACGTCGGCGATGGCCAGACGCCGATCATCGGACACCTGCGCGTCGATGCGGTCCTGGGCCGCATGCTCCTCCATGCCCCGCAGTTCGACGAGCCGGCGCAACCGTTCTGAAGCCGGAGCGTGCGCCACGACGATGAGGTCCCAGGGATCGTCGACGCGTGCCTCGACGAGCAGCGGCACGTCGTAAACCACGACGGCCGACGGATCGGTGGCGTTCGCCGCTTCGAACCGTCGCTGCGATTCGGCGCGGACCGCCGGGTGCACGATCGCGTTCAGGCGGGCGAGGAGTTCGGGATCACCGAAGACCTTGGCACCCAGGGACGCACGCTCGAGCGTCCCCTCGGAGGTGATGACGTCGTCGCCGAAGGCCGCCGCGATCTGCTGCAGCACGGGAGATCCGGCTGCTTGGACGTCTCTGACGATCTGGTCGGCGTCCACGACGATCGCGCCGTGCTCTGCCAGTCGCCGCGCGATGGTCGACTTGCCCGATGCGATGCCGCCGGTGAGCGCGATGAGAGGCATGCCTCCATCCTGGCACGCCGGTCGCCGGCGTCCGCTCGAGAGTAGCGCACGGCGGAAGAGGCAGCTGTTCACCCGGGACGCGAAACGGGCCGCCACCCGAAGGTGACGGCCCGTTCCAGAGCGTTGTGCTTACGCGTTGCCGCCCGAGAGCTTCTCGCGCAGAGCGGCGAGAGCCTCGTCATCGGCGAGCGTGCCGGCACCGGTCGTCTCGCTGGAGAACGCCTGGCCGCCGAAGTCGGCGCCGGCCTCTGCCTCAGCCTCGGCCGCCTTGGTGACCTGAGCCTTGTGAGCTTCCCAGCGAGCCTGGGCTGCAGCGTACTCCTGCTCCCATGCCTCGCGCTGGGAGTCGAAGCCGTCCTTCCAGGCACCCGTCTCGGCGTCGAAGCCCTCGGGGTACTTGTACTCGCCGTTCTCGTCGTACTCGGCGAGCATGCCGTACAGCGCCGGGTCGAACTCGGTGCCGTTCGGGTCTACCGACTCGTTCGCCTGCTTGAGCGAGAGCGAGATGCGGCGACGCTCGAGGTCGATGTCGATGACCTTGACGAAGACCTCTTCGCCGACCGACACGACCTGCTCGGCCAGCTCGACGTGCTTGCTGGAGAGCTCGGAGATGTGGACGAGGCCCTCGATGCCGTCTGCGACGCGGACGAACGCACCGAACGGAACGAGCTTGGTGACCTTACCCGGCGTGACCTGACCGATCGCGTGGGTACGGGCGAAGACCTGCCACGGGTCCTCCTGCGTCGCCTTCAGCGACAGGGAGACGCGCTCGCGGTCGAGGTCGACCTCAAGGATCTCGACGGTGACCTCCTGGCCGACCTCGACGACCTCGGAGGCGTGCTCGATGTGCTTCCAGGACAGCTCGGAGACGTGCACGAGGCCGTCCACGCCGCCCAGGTCGACGAACGCACCGAAGTTGACGATCGACGACACGACACCCTTGCGGACCTGACCCTTGTGCAGGTTGTTCAGGAACGTGGTGCGCGACTCCGACTGCGTCTGCTCGAGCAGAGC
This sequence comes from Microbacterium aurantiacum, assembly GCF_002872075.1. Taxonomy (GTDB): domain Bacteria; phylum Actinomycetota; class Actinomycetes; order Actinomycetales; family Microbacteriaceae; genus Microbacterium; species Microbacterium aurantiacum_A. The sequence continues at coordinate 121,089 of NZ_PGGU01000007.1, forward strand.
ACGGCGGCTGAGCACGACGTTGTTGCGGTTCTTGTCGAGCTCGAGGATCTTCGCCTCGATCTCCTGGCCGAGGTACGGCGTGAGGTCGCGGACGCGGCGGAGCTCGATGAGCGAAGCCGGCAGGAAGCCACGGAGGCCGATGTCGACGATGAGTCCACCCTTGACGACCTCGATGACCGTACCGGTGACGACGCCGTCGTTCTCCTTGATCTTCTCGACGTCTCCCCAGGCGCGCTCGTACTGAGCACGCTTCTTGGAGAGGATCAGACGGCCTTCCTTGTCCTCCTTCTGGAGAACAAGAGCCTCGACCTCGTCGCCGACCTTGACGACCTCGTTGGGGTCGACGTCGTGCTTGATGGAGAGCTCGCGCGAGGGGATGACACCCTCGGTCTTGTAGCCGACGTCCAGCAGAACCTCATCGCGGTCGATCTTGACGATCGTGCCTTCGATGATGTCGCCGTCGTTGAAGAACTTCAGGGTCTTCTCGACCGCGGCCAGGAAGTCCTCAGCAGATCCGATGTCGTTGATGGCGACCTGCTTGGTGGCCGGGGCGGTCGTTGCGGTAGTCATGTAGTGGGTTGTCCTTGTGAATGGAACTCGGGCTGGAAGCAGCGGCCGCGCACGGCCACATCATGCTTCGCAGCGGATGGATTGGGATTGCTTGTCACGAACGCGCGCGCATGCACGCCACGAGTGACGCTTCAGATTATCAGAAGATCGGATGCTGTGGGGTTCGAGGTCGCCGGTACGTCCTGTGGATAACTCTGACGCACGCGGGGGCATTCGGGTTAACGTGTCGGGGTGACTCTCGTACGGACCGCGTCGACTCCCCTCGCCGCCCTCGGCGTGCTCGCGCTGGCGGCAGGGCTCGTCGTGGGATGCTCCCCCGCACCGAAGCCGACACCGACAGCCGCCTTCGCGTCGGAGGAGGAGGCTTTCGCTGCGGCGGAGGAGACGTATCGGGCTTACTTGCAGGCGTCTGCAGCCCGAGCAGACGGTGATGAGGCAGCAGATCCCGAGGCGTATCTCTCGGGAGCGGCTCTCGAAAGTGACATTCAGACGCAACGCGAGCTTACGGCCGCCGGACTCAAGATCGTCGGCGCAAGCACCGTTCACGACTTTCTGGGACTGGTCGCCCGCTTCGACACGAAAATTGCTGAGGTCACTGCAGAAGTCTGCGTTGACATCAGTGCCTCTCGAGTCATAGACGACTCAGGCTCCGATGTCACTCCGACCACGCGACCAGAGCGCGGGAAAGTAGAGGTCGTCTTCTCGGGTGACAATGACCAACTTCTAATCTCGAATACCGCACCAGCAGAAAGTTCAGCGTGTTAGAGGCGATCGCACTTGCGGCGCTCATCGGTTCATCTCCGGTGCCGATGGACGCGCCCACCTGTGATCTCGCGGTTTTGCAGCTCTTGGGTTTCTGCCCGAGTGTCGACAACGACGGCAGTGAGGTCGGGATCGGCGGCGAACAGAACACTCCCGGCACGGACCCCGTCTTCAACCCCGGCGACGGAACTGACGAAGGCTCTGAGTCCTCCCCGCCGCCGCAGGAGTTCGACTTCGAGACCTGCCTGCGCAGTTGGAGCTTCATCGATTGCTTCCGTCTCGCCGAAGAAGCCCCTCCCGCGGAGGAGAACGAGGCCCCGGGGATCCGCCCCATCACGATCAGCGACCTCGCCCAGTTCGCCCCGGCCCCCGCGGCCCTCGCCGGCGAACCCGACAACGTCGGCATCGCCGGGATGCCCACGAACTTCGTCACCAACGCATCCACCACGACGCAGACGGGCACGCTCTTCGGCCGGCCGATCTCCGTCCGCTTCACCCCCACCGCATACGACTTCCACTACGGCGACGGCTCCACGACCACGACCACCACCGGCGGAGATTCCTGGGCGGCCCTCGGCCAGGCGCAGTTCACCCCCACTTCGACCAGCCACGCGTATCAGGACCGCGGCATCTATGCCGCCGACGTCGACATCCGCTACGGCGCCGAGATCGACTTCGGCACGGGCTGGTTCCCGATCACAGGCGAACTCACCACCGACGGCCCGCCCCAGCAGATCCGCATCTTCGAAGCACACACCGCCCTCGTGGCCCACACCTGCAACGAGCGACCCGACGCCCCGGGCTGCTGAGCCGACGGCAGGCGTCGGACCCGAGTGCCAGACTGTGCTCATGACCCGCGCCGATCGCCTGATGCTGCTCGACACCGCCAGCCTCTACTTCCGTGCCTTCTACGGCGTTCCCGACAAGGTGAAGGCACCTGACGGCTCTTCGGTCAACGCAGTGCGGGGACTGCTCGACATCGTCGCCAAGCTCGTCACGCTCTACGAGCCGACGCAGGTCGTCGCCTGCTGGGATGACGACTGGCGGCCCCAGTGGCGAGTCGACCTCATCCCGAGCTACAAGACGCACCGCGTCGTCGAGGTCGTCGCCGGGGCGCCCGACGTCGAGGAGGTTCCCGACCCCCTCGAGGCGCAGATCCCGCTGATCCGGCAGACGCTGACGACCCTCGGCATCCCGATCATCGGAGTGGCCGCGCACGAGGCCGACGACGTGATCGGGACCCTGGCGACCCGCGCGACGCTGCCCGTCGACATCGTCACCGGTGACCGCGACCTGTTCCAACTCGTCGACGACGCCCGTGACATCCGCGTCATCTACACCGCGAAGGGCATGAGCAACCTCGAGATCGTGACCGATGCGACCGTCGTCGGCAAGTACGGCGTACTCCCCTCTCAGTACGCCGACTTCGCCACGATGCGCGGCGACGCCTCCGACGGCCTGCCTGGCGTGGCCGGCGTGGGCGAGAAGACGGCGGCGACGCTCCTCCAGGCGCACGGCGATCTCGCCGGGATCCGCGCGGCCGCTGCGGCGGGCGAGGGCATGAGTACGGGCGTCGGCGCGAAGATCCTCGCCGCCTCCGCCTATCTCGACGTCGCCCCGACGGTCGTGGAGGTCGCCAGGAACCTGAGCATCGAGGTCCCCGGCGTCCCTCTCCGCATGCTCGACCCGGCAGAGGCCGACGCCGCTGCGGCTCTCGCCGAGAAGTGGAATCTCGGCGGCTCGATGACGCGCGCCGTCGCGGCCGTGTCGGCCGTCTGACCCGGACTCAGCGCGCCCAGGCGAGCAGGCGATCCAGACCCCAGGTGGTCACGATGCGCGCAGCGGGAATCCCGGCGCGCTCCGCCCGCTCGGCCCCGTGATCGAGGAGCGACAGCTGTCCGGGCGCGTGAGCGTCGGAGTCGATCGAGAACAGGCATCCGGCCTCCAGCGCCAGAGCGATGAGGTCGTCCGGCGGGTCCTGCCGCTCGGGACGGGAGTTGATCTCCACGGCCACGCCGTTCTCCGCGCACGCCGCGAAGACCGCCACCGCGTCGAACTCGGATTGCGGGCGTGTCCCCCGGGACCCCTCGACAAGCCGGCCGGTGCAGTGCCCGATCACATTCACCCTCGGATGCGACACCGCCGCGAGCATCCTCTTCGTCATCGTCTTGGCATCCATGCGCAGCTTGGAATGCACGGATGCCACGACGATGTCGAGTTCGCCGAGCAGGGCTTCTTCCTGATCCAGCCCACCCTCCTCGAGGATGTCGACTTCGATGCCGGCGAGAACCGTGAAACCTTCGGTGGACTGCGCGCGGACGAGCGGAATCTGCTCACGGAGACGCTCGGCGGAAAGCCCCCGGGCGACGCGGAGTCGCGGTGAGTGATCGGTGATCGCCTGATATTCGTGGCCGAGGGCCCGCGCTGCCTCGGCCATCACGGCGATGGACGTGGTGCCGTCCGACCAGTCCGTGTGCGCATGCAGATCGCCGCGCAATGCCGACCTCAGCTTCGATGCGCGCTCCGGCTCCACCGCTCCACGGAGTTCGACCAGATAATCGGGCACCTCGCCGGCCTGCGCCTGTCGGATGACCGCGAAAGTGGATTCGCCGATCCCTTTGCTCGCACGCAGCTTCGCGGGGTCATCGCGCACGTCTTCCGACAACCCCTCCAGCGTCGCGGCCGCCTGTCGGAACGCCTTCGCTCGATAACGCGAAGCCCGCTCGCGTTCCAGCAGAGATGCGATCTCCAGGAGTGCGGCGACAGGGTCCATCATGCGTCCTACGCGGAGGCGAGCTCTCGGCTGACCGCGACCCACTCGTCGAGCTTCGCCGCAGCACGGCCGTCATCGACGGTCGCCGCAGCGCGCTCATACCCTTCGCGCAGCCGCTCCAGGATCGGGCGCTGCACCTGCGTGGCGTCCTGGGAGAGCTCGAAGGCGACGATGCCTGCAGCGGCGTTCAGGAGCACGATGTCGCGAACGGGTCCGGGAGCGCCGCTGAGCGTATGCCGCAGCACCTCGGCGTTGTGCTCGGGTGAACCTCCGATGAGGTCGGACAGCTCCGCGAGCGGAATGCCCAGGTCGCGCGGATCCAGATCGTGCTCGTGGACGTCGCCGCGCGTCACCTCCCAGATCCTGCTGTGGCCGGTGGTGGTGAGTTCGTCGAGACCGTCGTCGCCGCGGAAGACGAGCGCCGTCGCACCGCGCGTGCGGAACACGCCGGTGATGAGCGGGACACGCTCCAGATGCGCCACGCCGACGGCGTTCGCCTCGGCCCTGGCCGGATTGCAGAGGGGGCCGAGCATATTGAACACCGTCGGAACGCCCAGTTCGGCGCGCACCGCGCCCGCGTGCCGGAACCCCGGATGGAAGGCGGCCGCCCAGGCGAACGTGATGCCGGTTCGGTCGAGGACGGATGCCACCGCTGCCGGGTCCAGAGAGAGCTCGAGTCCGAGCGCCCCGAGCACGTCTGACGACCCTGAGGCGGAGCTCGCCGCCCGGTTGCCGTGCTTGACCACCGGTATCCCGGATGCTCCGATGATGATCGCGGCGGTGGTCGACACGTTCACCGTGCCGATCCGGTCGCCGCCCGTCCCGACGATGTCCAGGACGTTGGGCGACACCGGCAGGGGTACGGCGGCCTCCAGGATCGCATCACGGAATCCGACGATCTCGTCGATGGTCTCGCCCTTCGCGCGGAGCGCGATGAGGAATCCGGCGAGCTGCGCCTCGGTCACATCGCCCTGCATCACGTTGCGCATCGCCCAGGTCGACTCCCACACGCTGAGGTCGCGACGCTCCAGAAGAGTGGTGAGCACGTCGGACCAGGTCAGCGAATCAGCCATGTGAGCGATCCTATCCGCGCGCGTCGATGTCGACGCCGAGATGACGCCGGCCGGCGCCCGCAGTTTGCCGCTGATTCACCGACGATTCGCAGTATCTTCTTAGGGTCTCCTAAGTCGCGAGCGGGTAGAAACAGCGCCCCAGGTGCAAGAATCACCCCCTCGGATCGGCCATAATGGAACAGTGACGACCTCAGCGACGTATGCCCCGGCGGCGAGAACGATCAAGCGGCCCAACCCGGTAGCTGTCGGCACCATTGTGTGGCTCGGCAGCGAGGTGATGTTCTTCGCGGGACTCTTCGCGATCTACTTCACCCTCCGCAGCACTTCACCGGACCTGTGGGCCGAGCGGACAGAGCTGCTGAACGTGCCGTTCGCGTTCATCAACACCGTGATCCTGGTCCTCTCCTCCGTGACCTGCCAGATGGGTGTGTTCGCAGCCGAACGCCTGCAGCCGTACACCACGAAGAAGCGCGGGATGCTCGGCTGGGGAATGGTCGAGTGGTTCTTCCTGACATTCGCGCTCGGCGCGGTCTTCGTCTCCGGCCAGGTGTGGGAGTACGCGCAGCTCGTCGCTGAAGGCATGCCGATCAGCGCCGACTCCTACGCATCGGCGTTCTACCTGACCACCGGCTTCCACGCACTGCACGTCACGGGCGGGCTCATCGCGTTCCTGCTCGTCATCGGCCGCGCATATGCCGTCAAGAACTTCGGGCACAAGGAGGCGACCTCCTCGATCGTCGTGTCGTACTACTGGCACTTCGTCGACGTCGTCTGGATCGTCCTGTTCGCCGTTATCTACTTCCTGAAATAAGAGCGGAGCTGATCCCCGAGATGGCACGAGAGAAGAAGCGCCGCTCCAGCGGTCGTCGCAGCCCCTTTGCTGCGGCCGCACTCATCGGAGCAGGTCTGATGATCACTGGCGCCGTGTACGCCGGTGCGTCCGCCGCCTTCGCCGCCACCGACACGCAGGCTGCCGTCTCGACGCAGCTGACCGTGGAGGACGGCGAGAAGCTGTTCACGGCGAACTGCGCCACCTGTCACGGACTCGACCTGCAGGGCACGCCCAACGGACCGAGCCTGTACGGCGTCGGCGAGCTCGCGACCGAGTTCCAGCTCGCAACCGGCCGGATGCCGCTGCAGATGCAGGGCCCGCAGGCTCCGCAGAAGACCCCGCAGTTCACCGAGGACCAGATCAAGGCGATGGCGTCGTACGTCCAGTCGATCGCCCCCGGACCGACCTACCCGGACGCGCACCTCATCGACGGAGAGGGCGACGTCGCCAGGGGCGCAGAGCTGTTCCGTGTCAACTGCGCGATGTGCCACAACGTGGCCGCCGCGGGTGGCGCACTGACTCAGGGCAAGTACGCCCCGGCTCTGACCGAGACCAGCGCCCTGCACATGTATGCGGCCATGGTCACCGGTCCCCAGAACATGCCGGTCTTCGGTGACATGAACCTCTCCGACGAGGACAAGCGCGACCTCATCTCCGCGCTGCTGTACCAGCAGGAGGCCGTGCAGATCGGCGGCGCTTCGCTCGGCTCCCTCGGACCGGTCTCCGAGGGTCTGTTCATCTGGATCTTCGGCATCGGCGCGCTCGTCGCCATCACCGTGTGGATCACGGCGAAGTCCAACTGACGCTTATTCATCGAAGAGGAACGTACGAGGAGCACCATGGCACACGACGACGACTCGCAGGCTCTTGACAGGGCCTACCAGCCCTCTCCGGGGCTGGGCGTCGCAGTCAGCGACCCCGTGCAGAACCCAGGGCTGCCGCCGCATCGCGAGCGGATGACCGACAAGGACCCGCGCGCCGAGAAGAACGCCGCGCGCACGGTCTATTCGCTGTTCTATCTCTCCCTCGCGGGCAGCATCTGGGCGGTCGCCGCCTACATGCTTTTCCCGATCGAGAGCGGCGCGCTCATCGACATCCGCAACAACAACCTGTTCATCGGACTCGGCATCGCACTCGCGCTGCTGGCTCTCGGCATCGGCGCGATCCACTGGTCCAAGGCGCTGATGTCGGACAAGGAGTTCATCGAGTACCGCCACCCCACCCGGGGCAAGGACTCGACGCGCGAAGCCGCCATCGCGGCATTCGCCGCCGCGAATGAGGAGTCCGGCTTCGGACGCCGCTCGATGATCCGCAACTCGCTGATCGCTGCCGTCGTCGCGTCGATCATCCCCGGCGTCACCCTCTTCCGCGGTCTGGCGCCGCATTCGGGTGCCAACCCGGAGCACCCGCACGTCGGCGACCCGGTCGCACTTCTGAAGCACACCATGTGGGACAAGGGGATGCGCCTCGCTCGCGACCCCGATGGAACGCCGATCCGCGCAGCCGACGTGACCCTCGGCTCCGCCTTCCACGTCATCCCCGAAGAGCTCGCAGAGCTCAGCCACCACGACGGCTACCTCGAGGAGAAGGCGAAGGCGATCGTCCTGCTCATGCGCCTGCGCCCGGAGCAGCTGATCGAGGCGGATGACCGCAAGGACTGGTCCTACGACGGCATCGTCGCCTACTCCAAGGTCTGCACCCACGTCGGCTGCCCCGTCGCCCTGTACGAGCAGCAGACGCACCACCTGCTCTGCCCCTGCCACCAGTCGCAGTTCGACGTCACCGACCACGCCAAGGTCATCTTCGGCCCGGCCGCTCGTCCGCTGCCGCAGCTGCCGATCATGGTCGACGATGAGGGCTACCTCGTCGCACGCAGCGACTTCAAAGAACCCGTCGGCCCGAGCTTCTGGGAGCGCCATTGAGCACTGCAACGCTGTCCAAAGAGGACAAGGACACCAAGGCACCGCTCGGCGGGCGCTTCGTCGGCGCCGCATCGAACTACATCGATGAGCGCACCAGCCTCTCCGGTTTCGTCAAGGAACTCGGACGCAAGATCTTCCCCGACCACTGGTCGTTCATGCTCGGTGAGATCGCGCTGTGGAGCTTCGTGGTCGTGTTCCTCTCCGGAACCTTCCTGACGTTCTTCTTCCAGGCGTCGATGGTCGAGACCCACTACACCGGCGCCTACGCGCCGATGCGCGGCATCGAGATGTCCGCCGCTCTCGAGTCGTCGCTGTACATCTCGTTCGACCTGCGCGGCGGCCTCCTGGTCCGCCAGATCCACCACTGGGCCGCTCTCGTCTTCGTCGCCGGCATCGGCGTGCACATGCTCCGCGTGTTCTTCACGGGAGCGTTCCGCAAGCCTCGTGAGCTCAACTGGGTGATCGGCTTCGTGCTGTTCGTGCTGGCGATGGCCGAGGGCTTCACCGGCTACTCCCTCCCCGACGACCTGCTCTCGGGCAACGGCCTGCGCATCATCGACGGCATGATCAAGGGAATCCCGCTCATCGGCGTCTGGACGTCGTACATCCTCTTCGGCGGCGAGTTCCCCGGCACCGACATCGTCGGCCGTCTGTACACGCTGCACATCCTGCTGCTCCCGCTGCTCGTCATCGGACTCATCGTCGTGCACCTCATGTTGATGGTCATCAACAAGCACACGCAGTTCGCCGGCCCCGGCCGCACGAACGAGAACGTCGTGGGCTTCCCGATGATGCCGGTCTACATGTCGAAGATGGGCGGCTACCTCTTCATCGTGTTCGGCACAATCGTGCTGATAGCGACGTTCTTCCAGATCAACCCGATCTGGAACTACGGACCATACGACCCGTCCCCCGTCTCGGCGGGAACGCAGCCGGACTGGTACATCGGCTTCGCCGACGGTGCGCTTCGCCTTGCGCCGTCGAACCTGGACCTCGTCCTGTTCGACCGCACCTTCTCGTTCGGCATCCTGATCCCTCTCGTCGCACTGGGTCTGTTCATCGTGCTCGTCGCGATCTACCCGTTCCTCGAGGCGTGGATCACCGGCGACAAGCGCGAGCACCACATCGCGCAGCGCCCTCGTAACGCGGCGACCCGCACCGCCATCGGCGCAGCCGGCGTCATCTTCTACGCGGTGCTCTGGGCTGCGGCATCCTCCGACCTCATCGCGACGCACTTCATGCTCACGATGGAGGGCGTCATCCTCTCCCTGCAGATCCTGCTGTTCGCAGGCCCGATCGTGGGCTACTTCGTCACGAAGCGCATCTGCATCGCGCTGCAGAAGAAGGACCGCGAGATCGTGCTGCACGGCTTCGAATCAGGCCGCATCGTCCGCCTTCCCGGTGGCGAGTTCATCGAGGTGCACCAGCCGGTCGACAAGTACGACCGCTGGAAGCTCATCGACGTCGACGGCTACCAGCCGCTCGTCGTGCGGCCGAACGCCAAGGGCCGCATCCCGTGGACCGAGAACGTCCGCTCGTCGATCTCCCGCTGGTTCTTCGAGGACCGTCTCGCCCCGCTCACGCAGGCCGAGGTCGAGGCCGCGGATGCGCACCAGCACCACGTCCTCGCACACGACCAGGAGGTCGAGAACGCTGAGATCCAGAGTGCTCATGAGCGCGCCGGAGCACCGGATGCTCCACTCGTGGCGACCGAGGATCACATCGACGAGACGCCGAACACCCCCAGCACGGTGATCGCCACCGAGCCGGTGAAGAAGCCCCGCAAGAACAAGCCGGAGGAGAGCGAGTAGCTCGCCACTCCCCCACGAGGAAGGCCCCGCCGCGCGCAGAGATGCGATCGCCGGGGCCTTCCTCGTTCGTGCTTGCCCCGTGAAAGGATCAGAGGATGCCCGTGACCCCCCGCATCCGTCCCGCGGTCGAGACGGACCTCGACGTCGCCGCGGAGATCGAGGCCGCTGCCGATGCGCTTCTCGTCGAACGGTTCGCCGCTCGCGATTGGCCGGCGGCCGCCTCCGCTGCGGAAAGGTCCGCGCTCCCTGGATTCATCCTTGTCGTGGAGAGCGGCGATGTTCCACCCACCGTGATCGGCTTCGTCCACGTTCTCGAGATCGACGGGCACGCGCACCTCGAGCAGCTGTCCGTGCTCCCTCGGCACGGCAGACGAGGACACGGAAGGATGCTCGTGACTGCGGCCAAAGCCGAGGCCCTGCGGCGCGGGCACCGGTCGATGACCCTGCGCACGTACCGAGATGTCCCCTGGAATGCGCCCTTCTACGCGACGTGCGGCTTCAGCGAGACCGCACCCGACTCGCCTTTTCACCACCAACTTGTCGAGACCGAAGCACGGCTCGGCCTGGAGCAGTACGGCCCTCGCATCCAGATGACCGCCGTCCTCTGAGGAGCCCCCTCGACTGCACGTAGCGATGGCGGAAATCCGATGCTGTTCGACCGACATGTGCGCGCCGACCGGTCACTGCGGTCCATATTCTGAAGACATGATCGAACGTGCAGAATACTTCGCAGCCAAGCTTGCTTACGAGACCGACGCCAGCGACGTGCACGCGGCGCTGAAGGCCGGCGAGCAGATCTTCGTGATCGATGTCCGATCCGATGAGGCCTGGGCTCAGGGGCGCGTCGCCGGTGCGATTCACATGCACTACAGCGAGATCGCGACACGAGCACCGCTCGAGATCCCCCTCGAAGCGAACGTCGTCGTTTACTGCTGGAGCCCTGGCTGCAATGCCGGCGCGAAGGGAGCCCTCGAGTTCGCGAAGATCGGCTACGGCGCCCGCGAGATGATCGGGGGCTTCGAGTACTGGGTGCGCGAGGGCTATCCGGTGGAGGATGCCGAGGGCACGCACCACCGACCCATAGACCCGCTCACCGGCATCCCGCGCGTCCGCACACGGGCCTGACGCCTCTTCGACGGCTCCTGGGGACCGCGCGCCGGGGCCGTCTGTCAGCCGAGATGCTTCGCGAGCACGGCCCTGTGCGTCGGGCTCGCGGCGTTCCAGCGCGCCTTCCCCTGCTCCGTGAGCGTGAGGAAGCTCGCACGACGGTCGAAATCGCACTCGCCTCGTTCTACCAGGCCCGCTTTCTCGAGTCGGGACACCGTGCGCGACAACGCGCTCTGGCTGAGGTACATCTCCGCCTCGAGCGCCTTCATCCTGATCTGGGGATCCGCATCGCTCTCGCTGAGCACGGCGAGAGCCTGAAGGACTTCGAACTCGCTGAGCCCGAGCTCGTGCTGCGCCTGGAGTTCGCTCTCCAGCTCGCAGGAGGCGTTGTGGTAGGTGCGCAGCGTCTCGGACCACTTCACGCAGACATCGCCATCCGGTGCCGATTTCATGGGATCAGCGTAGCATGTGTAAACATTTAATGACTTCGCATTCAATGCGTTGACATCAAATGCACAGGCATGTACGTTGATCGACGTGACACTTACGCAACCAGATCTCAGTTCCCCGACAACCTCCCCGTCGACGAATCGTCGATGGGGTCTCAAACTCTGGGCCATCCTCTTCGTCGCCGGGCTCGCCATGTTCCTGGACGCCCTCGACGTCTCCATGGTCGGCGTCGCCCTGCCCTCCATCGGCGCCGAGCTGGGACTCGACACCACCAGCCTGCAATGGATCGTGAACGGCTACATCCTCGGATACGGAGGCCTCCTGCTGCTGGGTGGTCGCGCTTCCGACCTGCTGGGCCGGCGGCGCGTCTTCCTCGCCGCCCTCGTCGTCTTCGGCATCGCGTCTCTCGTCGGCGGTATCGTCGACGACGGCGCCCTTCTCATCGCCAGCCGTGTCGTCAAGGGAATCGCCGCCGCCTTCACCGCCCCGGCGGCGCTCTCGATCATCACCACCACCTTCAAGCAGGGACACGACCGCAATCGAGCGCTGTCGATCTTCACCGTCTTCGGTGCGACCGGTTACGCCTCGGGACTGATCATGTCCGGGCTGCTGACCGGAATCGACTGGCGGCTGACCTTCTTCGCGCCCGTCGTGGCCGTCGCGATCGTGCTGGTCGCCGCATTCATCGTGGTGCCGCGGGCACAGGAGACCGAACGAGGCCGCATCGACCTCGCCGGAGCTGCCATGCTCACCGGCGGCATGCTCGCCGCCGTCTATACGATCGTCACCGCGCCGGAGACCGGCTTCACCGGCGGGGTCATCCTCACGCTGGTGGTCGCCGTCCTCCTGCTCGGCGCCTTCTTCGTGACCGAGAGCAAGGTGCGGTACCCACTCGTCCGCCTCAGCATCTTCAAGGTGACGTCGATCGTGCGCGCCAACCTCGCCGCCATGGCGATCTTCGGCTCCTACATCAGCTTCCAGACCATCGTGTCGCTGTACCTCCAGAACACCCTCGGCTGGGAGCCTCTGCAGATGGCGCTCGCGCTGGCGCCGGCCGGCATCATCGTCGCGATCCTCTCGCCATTCGCCGGGCGGTTCATCGACCGCTTCGGCACCACGCCGATGATCATCGCGTCGATGACCGCGTTCGTGCTGGGGTACCTGTGGTTCATCCTGCGCGGTGGCAGTCCCGACCCGGCGTACTTCGTCGACTACCTGCCGAGCTTCCTGCTGCTGGGTCTCGGCTTCGCGATCGGTTTCTCGGCTGTCATGGTGCAGGCGACGGAAGGCATCGCCGACGAGGAGCAGGGCCTGGCATCCGGGCTGGTGCAGACGTCCGGTCAGATCGGCGGCGCGATCGTCCTGGCGGTGGCGACCAGCCTGATCAGCGCCACGACGGCGACCAGCATCGCGGCGTACCGCCCAGGCCTCTACCTGGTGATCGCCGTCGCGGTGGTCGGCCTGCTGGCCTCCACCTCGGTGCTCCTGACCCGCCGACGCACGGTGGACGAACGGGTCTGAGAGCACGGCAGACAGAAGAAGGCCCCCGGATATCTCCGGGGGCCTTCTTCGTATCGATCAGCGGGCGAAGTTGCCGCGGTAGTACTCGTACACCCATCCGACGATCGCGACGACGAAGACCGCGAGGCCGATCGGCAGCAGGAAGTGGCCGACAGCCAGTCCGACGATGAAGATCGCTGCGGATCCCGCGAGGACGATCGGCCACCAGGACCACGGGCTGAACTCGCCGAGCTCCGGGTCGCCGTCGTCGATGTCCGCGGTGAGGATGTCCTCGGGCAGTTCGCCTCCCTGGGCCGCGTGAGTGCGGTCGAGGTAGAAGGCGATCATCGCACCCATGAACGCGGTGAAGAACAGGGCGACCGTGCCGACCCATTCGATCCGGTTCACGATCTCGAGATCGGGGTGAGCCAGGATGTTCCATCCGGTGTAGATGACGCCGACGAGCGCGAAGAACGCGGTCAGCACCCACCAGAGAATGACGTTGTCGCGCATGGCTCAGTGGACCTCTCGCTCGACGGGTGCAGTGGTGGCGAACTCCGCCGCCTCCGGGTGATTCAGGTCGAAGGCGGGACGCTCACTGCGGATCCGCGGGATCGAGGTGAAGTTGTGACGCGGCGGCGGGCAGGACGTCGCCCACTCGAGCGATGCTCCGTAGCCCCACGGGTCGTTGACCGTGACCTTCGGCGCCTTGCGAGCGGTGATCCAGACGTTCAGGAAGAACGGCAGCATCGACGCCCCGAGGATGATCGCACCGATCGTCGACACCTGGTTCTGCCAGGTCCAGCCGTCGGCCGCAGAGTAGTCCGCATAGCGGCGAACCATTCCGTCGACGCCGAGCCAGTGCTGGATGAGGAAGGTCATGTGGAAGCCGATGAACAGCATCCAGAAGTGCACGTATCCGAGGCGCTCGTTGAGCATGCGCCCGGTCCACTTCGGCCACCAGAAGTAGAAGCCGGCGAACATCGCAAACACGACGGTGCCGAAGACCACGTAGTGGAAGTGGGCGACGACGAAGTACGAGTCGCTGAGGTGGAAGTCGAGCGGAGGGGCCGCGAGGATGACGCCGGTCAGGCCGCCGAAGACGAACGACACCAGGAAGCCGAGGGCGAAGACCATCGGCGTCTCGAACGTCACGGAGCCACGCCACATCGTGCCGATCCAGTTGAAGATCTTCACGCCGGTCGGAACCGCGATGAGCATGGTCATCAGGGCGAAGAACGGCAGCAGCACCGATCCCGTGACGTACATGTGGTGGGCCCACACCGCCACCGACAGCGCGGCGATCGCGATCGTCGCGTAGACGAGGGTCTTGTATCCGAAGATCGGCTTGCGGCTGAACACCGGGAAGATCTCCGAGACGATGCCGAAGAACGGCAGCGCGATGATGTACACCTCGGGGTGGCCGAAGAACCAGAACAGGTGCTGCCAGAGGAGCACGCCGCCGTTGGCCGGGTCGTAGATGTGTGCACCGAGCACGCGGTCCGCACCGGCGGCGAAGATCGCCGCGGCGAGGACAGGGAAGGCCATGATCACAAGGAGGCTCGTGATCAGCGTGTTCCAGGAGAAGATCGGCATGCGCCACATCGTCATACCGGGAGCGCGCATGGTGATGACCGTCGTGATGAAGTTCACCGCACCGAGAATGGTTCCGAAACCCGAGATGCCGAGTCCCAGCATCCAGAGGTTTCCACCCGCACCGGGCGAGAACGTCGCCCCGGCGAGCGGCTGATAGGCGAACCAGCCGAATGAAGCCGCACCCTGCGGGGTGAGGAAGCCGGCGACTGCGATCGTCGAGCCGAACAGGAACAGCCAGAAGGCGAAGGCGTTCAGACGCGGGAACGCCACGTCGGGCGCCCCGATCTGCAGGGGCAGGATCGCGTTGGCGAATCCGGCGAACAGCGGCGTCGCGAACATCAGCAGCATGATCGTGCCGTGCATCGTGAAGAGCTGGTTGTACTGCTCCTTGGTCGGGACGATCTGCATCCCGGGGGCGAACAGCTCGGCGCGGATGACGAGCGCCATCACGCCGCCGAGGAGGAAGAACAGCACGGACGCGATCAGGTACATGTACCCGATGGTCTTGTGGTCAGTGGAGGTGATCCACTTGACGACGATGTTGCCCTTCTGCTCCACGCGCGAGGAACTCATCAGAGCAGCCTGGCGGGCGGGCAGGGCATGGGGACGGGAGCGGTGAGCGTCGCCGGATTCAGAGTTGGTCGACATGGCTTACTCTCCCTCTTCCTCGGAGTGGGACTCTTCCCCGGAGTCGGACGGTTGCGTGCCCGGGAAGTTTCCGAGACGGTCGTAGGCGTCGGTGATGCTGCCGGTGTTGCCCTTCTCGCGGAGCGACTCGACGTACGCGTCGTACTCGTCCTGCTCGACGACCTTCACATTGAAGAGCATCATCGAGTGGTACTCGCCGCAGAGTTCGGCGCACTTGCCCTTGTACTCGCCGACGCGAGTCGGGATGAAGGACCAGGAGTTGTCCTTCCCGATGTACATGTCCTTCTTGTAGAGGAAGTCGATGATCCAGAACGAGTGGATGACATCGCGGGACTGGAGGTCGATCGTGACCTTCTGGTCGACCGGGAGCACCAGAGTCGGCAACTGCGACTGGTCGATGTTGCCTTCCTTGTCGGGCTGCGCCTGAATGCCCATCGTCCACACGGCGTCCGAGTCGTCCTCGTCCTCGCCGTCGTACTGGAAGTCCCACGCCCACTGCTTGGCGATCGCGGTGATCTCGACGTCGGGGTCATCCCACTTCGCCTCGATCTCGGACTGATCGCGAGCCGTGAAGAAGAACATGCCCAGCACGAGGATGAGCGGCACGATCGTGTAGAAGATCTCGATCGGCATGTTGTAGCGCAGCTGCACCGGCAGGCCGACCTGGCCCTTGCGACGCCGGTATGCGATCGCGGCCCAGGCCATCAGGCCCCACGTGATCACGCCGACCGCGAGGAGCACGATCCACGAGTTCACCCAGAGCGCGGAGACGCGCTCCGTCTGGTCCGTGGTTGCGGGACCACCTTCTACGAAGCCCGGGAGAAAGCCGTTCGCCTCTGTGGGAGTACATCCCGCCAGAACCACAGCTGCCGCAACTCCCAGAGGGAGGGCGGCCCAACGAAGGCGGTGTTTCGAGGGCACGATGCACCTTTCAGATCGCGGACAGGGCACGCCTCAAGTCTAGGGCAACCTCACACCCGATTCATGCCAACCACGCAGGTTGACGGGGGTCCGGAGTCAGTGGAAGCTGTCGCCGCAGGCGCAGCTGCCGGCCGCATTCGGGTTGTCGATCGTGAAGCCCTGCTCCGAGATCGTGTCCTTGAAATCGATCGATGCACCGTCGAGATACGGGACGCTCATGTTGTCGATGATGACCTCGACACCGTCGAAGTCGACGGTCTCGTCGCCTTCGAGGTAGCGCTCGTCGAAGTAGAGCTGGTAGATGAGTCCGGAGCATCCGCCGGGCTGAACGGCGACGCGCAGGCGAAGATCGTCGCGGCCCTCCTGCTCGAGGAGGTTCTTGACCTTGAGGGCTGCGGCCTCGGTCAGGTTGACGCCGTGGGCGCGGGTGGTCTCTGCAGTCAGTGTGGTGTCGCTCATGTCGCTCCTTGTGACGGGCCGCGACGGGCGCGGCTTTCCCATCGATTGTACCGTCGCCACCCGTGCACACGGCGAGGACGAGGGAAAGCCGCGCCGGTGATCAGTGCGGCAGCGTGATCCCGTTCATCCTGCTGAGCAGCAGGGCCTCGGCCGCGACCGCATGGCGGAACGTCTCCAGGTGCAGCGATTCGTTCGGGCTGTGCGCGCGAGAGTGCGGATCCTCCACCCCCGTGACGAGGATCTGAGCCTCGGGGAACTCGCGGACGAGGTCGGCGATGAACGGGATGGACCCGCCGACTCCGAGGTCGACCGGAGCGGCTCCATAGCCGTCGCGCATCGCATCGCGGGTCAGCGCGACCGCCCAGCCGCTGGTGTCCACGAGGAAACCGTTGCCGAGGTCGGCATCGCTGAACGTCAACTCCGCACCGAACGGCGCGTGCGCGCGCAGATGCTGCTGGAGCGCCTCGTATGCCTCCTCGCCGGTCTGCCCCGGTGCGACGCGTGCGCTGATCACGACGGTCACCTCAGGGAGCAGGGTGTTGGATGCTGCCGCGACATTCGTCGCGTCGATGCCGATGACGGTGATCGACGGCTTGTTCCAGATCCGGCTGAGGATGGTTCCATCGCCGATCGGCGTGGTGGCGGGCAGGAGCCCTGCCTCATCGCGCAGCGTCTCCTCGGTGTAGTCGGGAGTCGGAGCATCGCGCTGCGTCATCCCGTCGACGGCGACCGAGCCGTCTTCGTTCCACAGGGTCGACAGGAGCTTCACCGTCGCCATCATCGCGTCGGGAACAGCGCCACCGAACATCCCGGAGTGGGAGGCATGGTCGAGGGTGCGAACCCGCATGGTGAATCGGGCGTTCCCGCGCAGCGAGACGGTCAGGCCGGGAACGACGGAATCCCAGTTGCCGGAGTCGGCCACGACGATGGCGTCGGCGCGCAGCGCGTCCTTGTTGTCGGCGAGGAACTGGGCGAACGAACGCGAGCCGTACTCCTCCTCCCCCTCGATGAACATCGACACGCCGAGTTCCAGGTCGTCACCGAGCACCTCGGCGACCGCCCGAAGGGACGCGATGTGCGCCATGATCCCGGCCTTGTCGTCGGCGGCACCGCGTCCATAGAGCCGACCGCCGTGCACGGTCGGCTCGAACGGCGGGGTCTCCCAGAGCTCGTCGTCTCCCGGGGGCTGCACATCGTGGTGGGCGTACAGCAGGATGGTCGGCTTCCCGTTGCGCGCCGCACGTGTGGCGAGGACGGCCGGCTGGCCCAGTTCGTCCGTTCCCGGGACGGCGGCGCGCAGCACGCGCACTTCGTCGAAGACGCCGGTTCCGGTCGCCAGCGCGGCGACGGCGGCGGCGCTGCGCTCCAGCTGGCTCTGATCGAATGCGGGCCACGCGATGCCGGGGATGCGGACGAGATCGCCCAGGTCGGCCAGGGCGGCGGGGATGCCGGTCGCGACGGCCTCGGTGATCGCCGACTCGGCTTCAGGAGACTGATTTGATTCGCTGGAAGGGGCGGGAGAGTTCATGCGAGTAATCTTAAGGCGAACCCCTGTAGCGAACCGAGGAACCTCGTGGCCCATACCCCTGCCTCCCCATCGACGAATGACGACGCCTCTGAGACGCCAGCCGTCGGAAAGGGACGCGCGACGCCCACCCGCGCACAGCAGGAGGCCGCACGCCGCCGCCCCCTGGTCGCGAACACGAAAGAAGCCAAGGCCGCAGCGCGCGCCGAGCTGAACGAGCGCCGCGCGCGCGCCCAGGCCGGGATGGCCGCCGGCGAAGACAAGTACCTGCCGCCCCGCGACAAGGGTCCGCAGCGCCGCTGGGTGCGCGACTACGTGGATGCCGGCTGGCATCCTGCCGAGTTCGTGATGGCGGTGATGGTGCTCGTCATCCTGGCATCCCTCGCACCCGCGAACCTCGCGATCGCCTACTACGCGTACCTCGTGATGATGGCGTACCTGCTGATCGCCGTCGGCGGGATGATCCTGCTCGGTCTGCGCGTCAAGCGCAAGGCCGCCGAGAAGTTCGGCAAGGAGCGGATGGAGAAGGGCCTCGGCTGGTACGCGGCGATGCGCGCACTGCAGATGCGTTTCATGCGCCTGCCCAAGCCGCAGGTCAAGCGCGGCCAGTACCCGGCCTGACGCACGCCGTCATCGAGAAAGGCCTCATGCTCCGCGGAGCATGAGGCCTTCTTCGTCAGGGCTCAGCCTCGGCGCAGCCCTCGGTTGATCTCGCGACCCCAGAACGGGCCGCGGTAGAGGAAGGCCGTGTAGCCCTGCACAAGAGTGGCGCCGGCATCCAGGCGCTCCTGCACGTCTTCGGCGGTCTCGACGCCGCCGACGGCGATCACGCAGAAGTCCTCCGGCACGGCCGCTCGCACGACGCGGAGCACCTGGATCGACCGCTCCTTCAGCGGTGCGCCCGACAGCCCGCCGGCGCCGGCCGCGTCGACCGTCGCGGCATCGGTGCGCAGGCCGTCGCGGCTGATCGTCGTGTTGTGGGCGATGATGCCGGCCAGACCCTCCGCGACCGCCATCTGTGCGATCGCGGTGATCTCCGCGTCCGGGAGGTCGGGCGCGACCTTCACCAGCAGCGGGGTCTCCCCCGCCGCCGCGCGCACCGCGCGCAGCAGCGGCGCGAGGGTCTCGACGGCCTGCAGGCCGCGAAGGCCGGGAGTGTTGGGGGATGACACGTTGACGGCGAGATAGTCGGCCAGCGGTGCGAGCTTCGCCGCCGAGGCGACGTAGTCGGCCGTGGCGTCCTCCACCTCGACGACCCTGCTCTTGCCGATGTTCACGCCGATGACGGTGTCAGGGGCACCACGACGCAGCTGCGCGAGGCGACGAGCCGCAGCATCCGCTCCGGCGTTGTTGAAGCCCATGCGATTGATCACCGCGCGATCCTCGATCAGCCGGAAGAGGCGCGGCTTGGGATTTCCCTCCTGCGGGATCGCTGTCACGGTTCCGATCTCGACGTGGCCGAACCCGAGCGCGGCGAGGCCGCGCACTCCGACGGCGTTCTTGTCGAATCCTGCCGCGATGCCGAACGGCGAGGGGAAGGTGAGACCGAGGGCCTCGACCTGCAGCGCCGGATCCGGGCGGGTCAGTGCGCGGGTCGCCCAGGAGAACGGCGGCACGCCCAGGATGCGGATCACCGCCATGCCGGCATGGTGGGCGAACTCGGGGTCGAAGCGCGAAAGGACGGCGCGGAAGAGCAGCGGATACATCCCTGCCAGGTTACCGGTCGGCGTCGGACTTCTCGTGGTCGCGGCGCAGCTCGGTGATCGCGCTCTCGAAGTCGTCCAGCGAGTCGAACGCCTGGTAGACGCTCGCGAAGCGCAGATAGGCCACCCGGTCGAGGTCGCGCAGCGGACCGAGAATGGCCAGTCCGATCTCGTTGGTGTCGAGCTGCGACACCCCGGTCTGGCGAACCGCCTCCTCGACGCGCTGGGCGAGGATGGCGAGATCGGCTTCGGTCACCGGGCGCCCCTGGCAGGCCTTGCGGACGCCGGCGATCACCTTCTCGCGACTGAACGGCTCCATCACACCGGATCGCTTGATCACGTTCAGGCTCGCGGTCTCCGTCGTCGTGAACCGGCCACCGCATTCGGGGCACTGGCGGCGTCGGCGGATCGAGAGTCCGTCATCGCTGGTGCGCGAGTCGATCACTCGGGAATCCGGATGACGGCAGAAGGGGCAATGCATGTCGTCTAACCTACGCCGTGAAGCGAGCCTCGATCGCTTCACCGTGCGCGGGCAGGAGCTCGGCGGTCGCCATGGCGACCACCCCCTCTCGCACCGCGGCGAGGGCCGCGTGGTCGTACTCGATCACCTGCTGAGGGCGCACGAACGTGTATGCCCCCAGCCCCGGGGCGTAGCGGGCCTGCCCACCTGTCGGGAGGACGTGATTGCTGCCCGCCATGTAGTCGCCGAGGCTGACCGGAGTCTGGTCTCCGACGAAGACGGCACCGGCGTTCGTGAAAGCGGATGCCGCCGCGCTCGCATCCTCGAGGTGGAGCTCGAGGTGCTCCGGGGCGTAGGCGTTGCTGAACGCCGTTGCCATCGCGCGGTCGTCCACCAGGACGATCGCGGACTGCGGACCTTCCAGCGCTGCGGCGACCCGGACGCTGTGCCGCGTGACCGCCGCCTGCCGCTCGACCTCCATCGCGACCCGGTCGGCGAGGTCGGGTGAGTCGGTGACGAGCACGGCCGATGCCTGCTCGTCGTGCTCGGCCTGGCTGATGAGGTCGGCTGCGACGAGACGGGGGTCGGCGCGCGCATCGGCGACGATGAGGATCTCGGTGGCGCCTGCTTCGGAATCGGTGCCCACGACACCGGCGACGGCGCGCTTCGCGGAGGCGACGTAGTTGTTGCCGGGACCGGAGACGACGTCGACCGGGTCGAGGCCGAGGGTCGGCACGCCCCAGGCGAAGGCGCCGATGGCGCCGGCGCCGCCCATCGCGTAGACCTCGCTGATGCCGAGAAGGCCGGCCGCGGCGAGGATCGTCGGGTGCACGCGACCGTCCTGGTCGGACTGCGCCGGAGACGCGAGTGCGATCTGCTGCACTCCCGCGACCTGCGCGGGGACGACGTTCATGATGACGCTGGAGGACAGCGGCGCCTTGCCGCCGGGGATGTAGACGCCGACTCTGCCGACGGGCTGCCAGCGCTGGGTGATGCGCGCGCCCGCGCCGATCTCGGTGGTCCGGGCGGACGGCACCTGAGCAGCGGATCCCTGCCGCACCCGGCTGATGGCCTCTTCGAAAGCGGCGCGCACGGCGGGGTCGACGGAAGCCAGAGCCTCGTCGATGTGAGCCTGAGGCACGCGTACAGCATGTCCGGCGACGCCGTCGAAACGTTCGGCCTGCTCCCGCAGCGCCACCTCACCGCGTTCGCGCACATCGTCGACGATGCGTGTCGCGGCCTCCAGTGCCTCGGCGCGGGCCTGGACAGCACGCGGCACGGCCGCGAGCATGGCGACGGGCGAGAGCTCTCGCCCTCGGAGATCGATGGTGCGCACGTTCTAGCCCTTCGCGATGTCTGCGACGTCGTGCAGGTAGCCGATGCGTCCGTCGTCGTGCCGCACGACATAGGCGCCGCCCCTGTCCTCGATCACGAGCGCCCAGGCGTCTGGGCCGATCCGGAACAGCGTCTCCCCGCGCTCGTCGTGGACGTCGCGCTCGGTCGGCGCGAGGATCCAGAAGGGCTGCGGGGCGGGAGCCTGCTCGCGCGGGTTCGTTGCATCGAGATCGGTGACGTCGTCCGGGCCCACGGCGGGTTCGGGGCTCTGATCAGCCAGCAGCGCGTCGATCTCATCGGATCCGGACTGCTCCTCAGCATCCTGCCCCCGCGACCGTCGCGAGTACGACGGCACATAGGCATCCTCGGACGTGGTCTCCTCGGTCCCGGTGTCCCCATTGGATGCGTGCGCGGCAGTGGGGACCTGGCCCGCGAAGTCGGAGCGCGCGATCTCGTCCGTCGTGTGAGCTCCGGACAGTTCGAGGTCGAGCACCATCGTGGCCGAGTCGTTCTGCGGAGTGCCTGCGACGGCATCCGACTCGCGGGCAGAAGCCTCGGGATCGGCGGTCACATCCTCCGAGGCGACCGGCGCCGTCTCCGCAGCGACCGGCTTCGGGCGCGGGATCACCGGTCGGACCGGGTTCGCGTTGCGGTGCGCCAGCGTGACGAGTCGCCCCTGGAAGTCTTCCTTCAGGCCGGGAACGATCGGGGCGAAGACGGTGAAGGCGACGAGCGCCAGAGCTGTCAGCACCTGGAGGAGTGCGTTCCAGGGCAGAGTCCAGCCGCCGTACTCGACCGAGGCGGCCACCGCGCCCCACAGGCTGCCGAGCCACACGGTCGCCGAGACCGAGAAGGCGACGGAGGCGAACTGGTCGATGCCGAGCGAGCCGACCCGGCGGATGCCGTCCGGCGAGAACCGGCGAAGGACCAGCAGGAAGACGGCGACCGTCGGCAAGCCGATCGGCAGGATCCACTGGATTCCGAGCGCCCAGATCGACGCGCTGCCTCCGAGCGGGAAGAACGAGAGGACGAAGGCGACCACCCAGACAGCGACGATCAGCAGCTCGCGAAGGGTGAAGCCGAGGACACCGTACTCGGGTGTGACCTCGTCGTCGTAGAGGACTCCGTCCTCGATGAACGGATCGCTCTCGCTGTCGGTGATCTCGGGCTGGTCGGTGCTCATAGTCGTCCTTTCGTCGCAGTGCGCGGCGGGGTCGTTCCGCGCTCCCAACGCGTCCCGATACTACCCGGTCATCCCAAACAGGACGGGCCGAGCAGTGACTTGAGGTCACCGAACAGGTCGGCGGTCACCTTGACCGGCATCGGCACTTCGAACACCTTCGCGGTGCCGCCGCGGTGCACGCGCAGCACGACCTCGGTGTCTCCGGAGTGCCGACGCAGCACGTCGGCGAGCTCGTTCATCACGCGCTCCGTGGCACGCTGCTCCGCCAGCACGAGCGCAAGCGGTCCGGCCGCATCGAACGAGCCGACGTCGGGGGCGAAGGCCGACTGGGCATGGAGATTCAGCCCGTCGTCGCGGCGCGAGACGCGTCCGCGCACCGCGAGGATCGAGTCCTGCTGCAGCACGAGCTGGAACTCGGTGTAGGTCTTGCCCATGAACATCACGGTGACCTCGCCGTTGAAGTCCTCGACGGTGATCATGCCGTACGGGTTGCCGCTGGATTTCGCCACTCGGTGCTGCACGCTCGTGACGAGCCCGGCGACGGTGACCTGCTCGCCGTCCTGGATGTCTTCGGAGTTGTTCAGGTCATGGATCGAGATCGAGGCGTGCTTCGCCAGCGGGACCTCGAGTCCGGCGAGCGGATGGTCGGAGACGTAGAGTCCGAGCATCTCGCGTTCGAACGCCAGCTTGTCCTTCTTCGTCCACTCCGGGCGATCCGGCACCTTCGCGTCGTGCTGCGGCTCGTCCCAGAGGCTGTCGAAGTCGAAGCCGACCTCGCCGTGGGCCTCGCGACGCTTGTCGAGGACGATCTGCTCCACCGCATCCTCGTGGATCTCCATGAGGGCGCGGCGGGTGTGTCCGAGCGAGTCGAACGCCCCCGCTTTGATCAGCGACTCCACGGTGCGCTTGTTGGCGACGTGCAGCGGGACCTTGCTCAGGAAGTCGTGGAACGACGCGAAGTTCTCCTCCTGGCGGGCCTGCACGATGCCGTCGACCACGTTGCTGCCGACGTTGCGCACCGCGCCGAGGCCGAAGCGGATGTCTTCTCCGACTGCGGCGAAGAAGTTGATGGACTGGCCGACGTCCGGTGGAAGCACCTTGATGCCCATGCGGCGGCACTCGTTGAGGTACAGCGCCATCTTGTCCTTCGAGTCGCCGACGCTGGTGAGCAGCGCCGCCATGTACTCGGCGGGATAGTGCGCCTTGAGGTATGCGGTCCAGTACGAGATCACGCCATAGGCGGCGGAGTGCGCTTTGTTGAAGGCGTAGTCGGAGAAGGGCAGCAGGATGTCCCAGATCGCCTTCACGGCGCCGTCCGAGTACCCGTTGGCGTGCATGCCGGCCTGGAAGCCGGCGTACTGCTTGTCCAGTTCGGACTTCTTCTTCTTGCCCATCGCGCGACGGAGGATGTCGGCCTGGCCGAGCGAGAAGCCGGCCACGCGCTGGGCGATCGCCATCACCTGCTCCTGGTAGATGATCAGGCCGTAGGACTCGTCCAGGATGTCGGCGATCGACTCGGAGAGCTCGGGGTGGATCGGCGTGATCTCCTGGAGGCCGTTCTTGCGCAGGGCGTAGTTGGTGTGCGAGTTCGCACCCATGGGGCCCGGACGGTACAGCGCGATGAGCGCCGAGATGTCGCCGAAGTTGTCGGGTTTCATCAGGCGCATCAGCGAGCGCATCGGCCCGCCGTCGAGCTGGAACACGCCGAGCGAGTCACCACGGGCGAGCAGGTCGTAGGAGCCCTGGTCGTCGAGCGCGAGTTCTTCGAGCACGAGGTCTTCGCCGCGGTTGAGCTTGATGTTCGCCAGGGCGTCGGAGATGATCGTCAGGTTTCGCAGCCCGAGGAAGTCCATCTTGATGAGTCCGAGGGACTCGCACGACGGGTAGTCGAACTGCGTGACGATCTGACCGTCCTGCTCCCGCTTCATGATCGGGATGATGTCGATCAGGGGGTCGGACGACATGATGACGCCCGCAGCGTGCACGCCCCACTGGCGTTTCAGGTTCTCCAGCCCCAGCGCCGTGTCGAAGACCGTCTTCGCCTCCGGGTCGGTCTCGATGACGACCCGGAACTCGCCGGCCTCTTTGTAGCGCGGATGCGTCGGGTCGAACATCCCGTCCAGCGGCATGTCCTTGCCCATGACGGCCGGCGGCATCGCCTTGGTGAGCTTCTCCCCCATGCTGAACGGGAAGCCGAGAACGCGACCGGCATCCTTCAGGGCCTGCTTGGCCTTGATCGTGCCGTAGGTCACGATCTGCGCGACGCGCTCGTCGCCGTACTTCGCGGTGACGTACTGGATCACCTCGGAGCGGCGGCGATCATCGAAGTCGACGTCGAAGTCGGGCATCGAGACGCGGTCGGGGTTGAGGAAGCGCTCGAAGAGGAGGCCATGTGCGATCGGGTCGAGGTCCGTGATCCCCATGGCGTATGCGGCCATGGACCCGGCACCGGAACCACGACCAGGGCCGACCCGGATGCCGTTCTTCTTGGCCCAGTTGATGAAGTCGGCGACCACGAGGAAGTAGCCGGGGAATCCCATCTGGGTGATGACGCCCGACTCGTACTCGGCCCGCTTGCGGACGTCATCGGGGATGCCGTGCGGGTAGCGCATCTGCAGGCCCTGCTCGACCTCCTTGATGAACCAGCTCTCCTCGGTCTCGCCCTGCGGCACCGGGAAGTTGGGCATGTAGTTCGCGCTGGTGTTGAACTCGACGTCGCAGCGTTCGGCGATGAGCAGCGTCGAGTCGCAGGCCTCTGGGTTGTCGCGGAAGATCTGCCGCATCTCCGCGGCGGACTTCACGTAGTAGCCGTCGCCGTCGAACTTGAAACGGTTCGGGTCGTCGAGCGTCGATCCCGACTGCACGCAGAGCAGAGCGGCGTGGCTGGTGGCATCGTGCTGGTGGGTGTAGTGCAGGTCGTTGGTGCCGACGAGGGGGATGCTGAGGTCCTTGGCGATCTTCAGCAGGTCTGTCATGATCCGGCGCTCGATGGAGAGGCCGTGGTCCATGATCTCGGCGAAGTAGTTCTCCTTGCCGAAGAGGTCCTGGAACTCGGCCGCCGCCGCCCGTGCGGCGTCGTACTGCCCGAGGCGGAGACGGGTCTGGATCTCGCCGGAGGGGCAGCCGGTCGTGGCGATGAGTCCCTTGGAGTATTTCTGCAGGATCTCGCGGTCCATGCGGGGCTTGAAGTAATAGCCCTCCATGCTCGCCAGAGACGAGAGCCGGAAGAGGTTGTGCATGCCCTCGGTCGTCTCGCTGAGGAGGGTCATGTGCGTGTACGCACCCGAGCCGGAGACGTCGTCCCGCTGCTGCTCGGGCGATCCCCAGCGCACTCGCGTCTTGTCGCTGCGGTGCGTCCCCGGAGTGACATAGGCCTCGATGCCGATGATCGGCTTGATGCCGGCATCCTTCGCCGTCTTGTAGAACTCGAAGGCGGCGAACGTATTGCCGTGGTCGGTCACCGCGACGGCCGGCATCCCCTGTTTCACGGCCTCCTGGATCAGCGGCCCGACCCGCGCAGCACCGTCCAGCATCGAGTACTCGCTGTGCACGTGCAGGTGAACGAAGGAGTCGGATGCCATGGGTTCAAGTCTACTTTCGGCGTCAGACGTTGCAGTTCAGAGTGCCGGATTCAAGAGAGATCGAGCCGCATGAGCACCCGCGGGAATCCGTCGAGCACCGAGCCGGTATCCGCCGCCTTCTTGAAGCCGGCATCCTCGAAGAGCCTTCTCGTGCCCACGTAGGCCATGGTCAGGTTCACCTTCTCGCCGCCATTGTCGACGGGATAGCCTTCGATCGCCGGAGCTCCGCGTTCTCTCGCGTACGCGACCGCTCCCTCGATCAACGCGTGCGAGACGCCCTGCTTCCGATATCCGGGACGTACCCGGAAGCACCACAGCGACCACACGTCGAGCTCGTCGACGTGCGGGATCAGCCGGTTCCGCGCGAAGCTCGTGTCGCGCCGCGGGTGCACAGCGGCCCAGCCGACCGGCTCGTCGTCGAGGTACGCGATCACGCCCGGTGGCGGATCGTGTTCGCACAGTTCACGCACGCGGTCCGCACGCGCCTGCCCGGTCAGCGACAGGTTCTCCTTGCTGCCGACGCGGTAGCTCAGGCAGAAGCACACGTTCGATGTCGGCTTCTTCGGTCCTACCAGCGCCGCGACATCCTCGAAAACGGTCGCGGGCCGCACCTCGATGCTCATGAGCACAGTCTGCCCGAAGCATCCGACACCCCGAAGGTGCGGCGTGACTACTCCCCGCGGAGCACGTCGAGCGCGTGCCGGAAGTCTGCCGGATACGGCGACTCGAACTGCACCCAGTCGCCGGTGGCGGGGTGGTGGAAGGCGAGCCGATGCGCGTGCAGCCACTGCCGCGTCAGGCCGAGCCTGGCCGACATCGTCGGGTCGGAACCGTACAGGGGGTCACCCACGCAGGGATGCCGGTGCGCGGCCATGTGCACGCGGATCTGGTGCGTGCGGCCGGTCTCGAGGTGGATCTCCAGGAGCGAAGCCCCGGGAAATGCCTCGAGCGTCTCGTAGTGCGTGACCGACGGCTTGCCGTCCGGGATCACGGCGAACTTCCACGAGTGGTTCGGGTGCCGTCCGATCGGCGCATCGATCGTTCCCGCCAGCGGATCCGGATGCCCCTGGACGACCGCGTGGTAGATCTTCTCCACCGTGCGCTCCTTGAACGCGCGCTTCAGTGCGGTGTACGCGGTCTCGGTCTTCGCGACCACCATGAGTCCGCTGGTACCGACGTCGAGCCGGTGCACGACGCCCTGGCGCTCCGGGGCTCCGCTCGTCGCGACCTGGAACCCCGCAGCCGCCAGGGCTCCGACGACGGTCGGCCCCTCCCAGCCCACCGAGGGGTGCGCGGCGACGCCGGTCGGCTTGTCGACCACGACGATGTCGTCGTCGTCGTGGACGATACCGAGATCGGGTACCGCGATCGGGATGATCCGCGGCTCCTCCTTCGGTCGCCATTCGACCTCGAGCCAGCCGCCACCGCGTAGACGATCGGACTTGTCGAGCGTCACGCCGTCGAGCCTGACGCCGCCGGCCGACGCCACATCAGCGGCGAAGGTGCGTGAGAAGCCGAGCATCTTGGCCAGTGCCGCATCGACGCGCGCACCGTCCAGACCGTCGGGGACGGGAAGAGACCGCGATTCCACCGTTCAGTGCTCCACGTCGACCGGTTTGGGCTCATCCGGGTTCTCGGATGCCGCCGCTTCAGCCGCGGCATGGTCACGATCGCGGGTGCCATCGAACCGGAGCCCGAAGACCACGAGCAGCGCGACCGAGATCATCCCGGTCACGATGAAGATGTCCGCGACGTTGAAGATAGCGGGCATCATCCACGGCATCGAGATCATGTCGACGACTTCACCGACAGGGAATCCCGGCTCGCGGAGCAGTCGGTCCGTGAGGTTGCCGAGCACGCCGCCGAGCAGACATCCGAAGACGACGGCCCAGAGCCGCGAGCGCAACGCGAGCGCCTTCCAGATGATCACGGCAGCGACGACCGACAGCGCGATCGTGAAGATCCAGGTCACCTCGGACCCGAGCGAGAACGCCGCTCCGGGGTTGCGGACGTAGTACAGCTGAAGGAAGCCTCCGAGCACCGGAACGGATTCCTGCAGCGGCAGGTGGGTGATCGTGAGGTGCTTCACAAACTGATCGGCGGCCAGCACGAGCGCTGCGAGAATCGCAACGATCGCACCGGCCGCCGACCGACGAAGGGGACGACGTCCTGGCAAAGGGTCGACCTACAGTCCGATCGCCGAGACAGGCGTCGAGTCCGTCGACGCCGACTTCTCGTCGAGGTCGCGGAGCTGGCCCTCGATGTAGCCGCGAAGCTGGTTGCGGTAGTCGCGCTCGAAGTTGCGGAGTTCGGTGATGCGGGCCTCGAGCGAGTTGCGCTCGCGCTCCATGCGGGAGGTCTCTTCGCGCTGCTTGGCCTCGGCCTCGCCGCGGATGCGGTTCACCTCTGCCTCGGCGTCGGCGATGAGCTGGTTGCGCTTCGCCTCGCCCTCGGCGACGTGCTCGTCGTGCAGACGCTGCGCGAGCTCGATGATGCCTGCGGTCGCGGTCGCGGAGCCGGAGGCTGCGGGCTCTGCCGGGACCTCGGCGACGGGGGCGGGCGCGGGGGCCTCGACGACGGCAGGAGCCGGGGCTGCAGCCTCAGGAGCCGCACCGGACTCGTACGCGGCCAGCTTGGCCTTGAGCTCGACGTTCTCCTCGAGCGCCTTGCGCCACTCGATGACGATCTCGTCGAGGAAGTCGTCCACCTCGTCCGGGTCGAAGCCGTCCTTGAAACGGACGTGCTGGAACTGCTTGGTGACGACGTCATCCGGGGTAAGTGCCATGGGTGGCTCCTCTTTCGATGAGTTCTTTTGCCAGTTTCGATGTATGGCGTGGTCGTGATGTGGCGCGAACCCGGGGCGCGCACCTGGGAGCCAAGCATAGTCCCCGTGTCTGAAAGACGCGATGCCGCGACACCCCATGCGCGACGAACTCGTCGGGCCGACGCCCGGTGGTTCGAGCGTCTCTCAGGTGAAGAGGCTGACGATGTTCATGAGGATCAGCACCACGAGCATGGTGAGCGCGAATCCGAAGTCCAGAGACAGCGTTCCGATGCGCAACGGCGGAATCAGGCGCCGGAAGAACCGGATCGGGGGGTCGGTGATCGTGTAGACGATCTCAGCGACGATCAGGCCAGGACCCTTCGGACGCCACTCCCTGTTGAACAGCGGAATGTAGTCGAGGATCAGACGCGCGAAGAGGACGAGGATGTACAACAGCAGCATCAGGTGAACGATGCTGGCGAGGACGGAGACCAGCTCCACGGGTTACGACTGGTCGAAGCCCGCAGACTCGGCGTCTGCGTGTGCGATTCCCCCGTGGCCCGACACCGCGATGTTCTCCGGCGACAGCAGGAAGACCTTCGACGTCACGCGCTCGATGCGGCCGTAGAGGCCCAGGGAGAGACCGCTGGCGAAGTCGATGAGGCGTCGCGCGTCGGCGTCGCTCATCTGGGACAGGTTGATGATGACCGGCACGCCCTCGCGGAAGCTCTCGGCGATCAGCTGGGCGTCGCGGTACTGCTTCGGATGCACAGTCAGGATCTCGTTCACCGTGCCGGCAGCAGGCTGCCGCACGGCGACAGGACGGCGCAGTGGCGTCACGGGGGCCGGAACGGCCTCCTCCCGATCGCGCTGCTCGCGGTCGCGGTGAGCACGGGCAGGAGCTTGCGTCTCCTCCTCGTAGACCTCTTCCTCGTCGGCGAGGCCGAGATACACCATGGTCTTCTTCAGCGGGTTACCCATCGTGTCCTCCGGTTCGAACGTTCGGGCTGGTCTGTTTAGAGGTTAACCCCGGTCGGGCCGGGGTCCTGTGATTGCGGAGCCGATCCGCAGGTGTGTCGCGCCTGCAGCGATGGCCTCGGCGAAGTCGCCGGTCATCCCGGCGGAGATCCAAGTCGCGTCGGGTGCGATCAGGCGCACCCGATCGGCCGCGTCACGCAGACGCGCGAAGGCGGGTGCCGGTTCCTCGTCGAGAGGAGCGACCGCCATCACTCCGCGGAGCCGGAGCGACCCGAGCCCGAGCACGTGCTCGGCGAGAGCCTCTGCCGCGTCCGGCTCGACTCCCCCGCGTCCGGCGTCGCCCGTGAGATTGATCTGCACGAGGACGTCGAGCACGGAGTCGTCCTCGGCGGCGCGGTGAAGCGCATCGGCCAGCCGTTCGCGGTCGACCGAGTGCACGGCATCCACCCGGCTCCTGATCGCCGCCGCCTTGTTCGTCTGCGCCTGGCCGATGAAGTGCCAGTGCAGATCGAGGTCCTGCAGCTCGTCGGCCTTGGCAGACATCTCCTGCTGCCGGTTCTCGCCGACGTCGCGCACGCCGAGCGCATGGAGCTCCCGAACGAGGGATGCCGGATGGAACTTTGTCACCACGATGCGGGTGAGCTCCCCGGCATCGCGGCCGGCTCGTCGCGCGGCGTCGGCGATCTGCATGTCGATCGCCGACAGCCGTGCAGCCAAATCCATCGGAGTGCTGATTACTTGAGGAACTCGGGGATGTCGATGTCATCCTCGGCGAACGCCGGCTCGAGGCTCGTCGCGGGGACCCGGGTCACCGAGTCGCCCTCGGTCTTCTCCGGCACGGACGGAACGTCGGAGGCGGTGGAGAGCGGAACCTCGGGCAGCGTCGAAGCGGCTGCCGGACGGCTGACCACCATCGGGTCCAGTCGAAGCGTCGGTTCACCGCTGTCGAATCCGGCGGCGATCACCGTGACGCGCACCTCGTCGCCGAGAGTGTCGTCGATGACCGTGCCGAAGATGATGTTCGCCTCAGGGTGAGCAGCTTCCTTGACCAGATCCGCGGCATCGTGAATCTCGAAGATGCCGAGGTTCGAACCACCCTGGATCGAGAGCAGCACGCCATGCGCACCCTCGATGCTCGCCTCGAGCAGCGGCGACTCGACCGCGAGCTCGGCTGCCTTGATCGCGCGGTCGGCTCCACGGGCGGAACCGATGCCCATGAGCGCGGATCCGGCGCCCTGCATGACCGACTTGACGTCGGCGAAGTCGAGGTTGATCAGACCCGGGGTCGTGATGAGGTCGGTGATGCCCTGCACACCGGCGAGGAGCACCTGGTCTGCGGTTGCGAACGCCTCGATCATCGAGATGCCTCGGTCGCTGATCTCGAGCAGCCGGTCGTTCGGCACCACGATGAGGGTGTCGACCTCTTCCTTCAGCTTGGCGACGCCGGCCTCGGCCTGGCTCTGGCGGCGACGGCCTTCGAAGGAGAACGGCTTGGTGACGACGCCGATGGTGAGGGCCCCGATGGACTTCGCGATGCGCGCGACGACAGGTGCGCCACCGGTGCCGGTGCCGCCTCCCTCGCCCGCGGTGACGAAGACCATGTCGGCTCCCGTGAGCGCCTGCTCGATCTCTTCGGCGTGGTCCTCCGCTGCACGGCGGCCGACCTCCGGGTCAGCGCCCGCGCCGAGGCCGCGGGTGAGCTCACGGCCCACATCGAGCTTGACGTCGGCGTCGCTCATCAGCAGCGCCTGCGCGTCGGTGTTGACGGCGATGAACTCGACTCCGCGGAGGCCGAGATCGATCATGCGGTTGACGGCATTGACGCCGCCACCGCCGACGCCGACGACCTTGATCACGGCGAGGTAGTTCTGGTTCTGGCTCATGGCCGGCCTCCGAATAGTCGAGCCTGTCGTTTAGGCGGGAAACCCGGGTGTGAACCTTAAACCTCAACTAGAGGTGTAAAGTATTTCCCGGTATTGGTTTCTCTTGTTCGAAGGTAAGCGCCGCATGCCCGCGCGTCCGCAGCGACACGGGCGTGTCGCTGCTTTGCCGCGCGGATCGGGCTCAGCCGACGACGGCGAGGTCGGGCGAGGAGACGTCGATCGTCTGCGCGTCCGGCTTCGCGCCCATCGCCCGGCTCAAGGTCAGCGCCTTGGCACGCGATTCCTCGGCGCTCCCCCACACCACGACCAGCCCCGATGCGAGGGTCAGTGTGACGTCATCCGCGGTCGACGCACGGACGCCGGTGACGGCAGCGCGTACATCGGCGGGCAATGAGCGCATCACCAGTCCGACGCTCTCGAACGCGATGGAATCGACTCCGCCCTCGACGTCGATGAGCGGCTGACCTGGCGGCTGGTCGCTCGTCGTCGCGAGCGCCACGCCCGCCGCATCGACGAGCGTGTATCCGGCGTCCGACTCGATCACGCCGACCGCGGTGCGCTCGACGATGCTGACCGTCAGGTCATGCGGCGGCTTCGCCTCCAGCGCGTACGTCTCGATCAGCGGGAAGGCGAGAAGCGCGGCCTTGATCTCACTCGTGTCCACCAGCGCCAGCGGCGTTCCGATCTGGCCGCTCAG
This sequence comes from Microbacterium aurantiacum, assembly GCF_002872075.1. Classification (GTDB taxonomy): domain Bacteria; phylum Actinomycetota; class Actinomycetes; order Actinomycetales; family Microbacteriaceae; genus Microbacterium; species Microbacterium aurantiacum_A. Next base: position 153,622 of record NZ_PGGU01000007.1, read on the forward strand.
CGCCGCCTCCACGACCGCAGGGTCGAGGACCGTCGCGCCCACGACGGTGATCTTCTCCACGGCGAACAGCGGGCTGTAGGCCGTGGCCACGCTGCCGCCGATCAGCAGCAGCACCGCCCCGATGCCACTGATCCAGATGATGCGGCGTCGACGGGAGCGCTGCGTGAAGCGGCGGATCTCGGCACGCAGCGCTTTACGCCGGGCGCGTGCCGCACGCCAGACATCACGGCTCGTCGTCGGGGTCATGTCCGGCAGATCAAGCCCATCCGGGAGAGGCGGCTCGTCCGACAGGTCGGGCTCACCTTCGACCGCGTCCGGCTCCCGTTGTGTCCGATCGGCCTTGCGGCGAGGGCGCGGGGGCGGCGGCGGTGTCTCCTTCTCCGCCGGCGTCGGCAGCGGTGCGGGCCGGCGCATCGACTAGGCCTTGGAGGTCTGCCGCAGCGACTCGAGCACCTGCGGGATGATCTGGTAGACGTTTCCGCAGCCGAGCGTGATGACGAAGTCGCCGGTTCGGGCGACGGTCGCCGTGTAGTCGGCGGCCTCCTGCCAGTCGGCGACGTAGTGCACGTTCGAGGCGTCGTGGAACGCGCCGCTGACGAGCTCGCCCGTCACTCCGGGCACCGGGTCCTCCCGCGCGCCGTAGACGTCGAGCATCACGGTGTGGTCCGCGAACTCCTCGAGCACGTCGGCGAACTCCTGGTACATGTGCTGGGTACGCGAGTACGTGTGCGGCTGCTGGATCGCGATGATGCGTCCTTCACCCGCGAGAGTGCGCATGGCCTCGAGCGCGGCGCGGACCTCGGTCGGGTGATGCGAGTAGTCGTCGTAGACGGCGACACCGCGTTCGACGCCGTGCTGCTCGAGCCGGCGTACGGTGCCGGCGAAACCCTCCATCGCCCGAGCCGCGTCGGCGAGGGGATGACCGAGTGCCCGCAGCACGGCGATGCCGCCGGCCGCGTTGATCGCATTGTGCACTCCCGGCACCGCCAGCTGCAGACGCACGCTCTCGCCGTCGTGGGTGATGGTGGCCGATACCGGGCCGTCGGTGACGATGTCGGTGATGCGCACATCGGCGCCCGCCGCCTGGCCGAAGGTGATCACGTTCGGATGCGTGAGCCCGGCGCTGACACGGAGTGCACCGGCGTCGTCACTGGAGATCACGACCGCCTCGGTCGCCGCATCGGCGAACCGGATGAAGGCGTCGTGGAACGCCTCCTCCGAGCCGAAGTGGTCGAGGTGGTCGGGGTCGACGTTGGTGATCAACGCGATCGCCGTGTCGTAGAGCAGGAAGGTGCCGTCGGACTCATCTGCTTCGATCACGAACAGCTCACCGGATCCGGTGGCGCTGGACAGGCCGAGCTGCTCGATGACGCCTCCGTTGACGAAGTGCGGGTCGGCTCCCAGCTCGCGCAGGGCGGTGACGATCATGCCGGTCGAGGTTGTCTTGCCGTGGGCGCCGGCAACCGATACCAGCCGGCGGGACCCGATCAGCCAGTGCAGCGCCTGGGAACGGTGGATGACATGCAGCCCGCGCTCCTTCGCCAGCAGGAACTCAGGATTCTCCGGCCAGATGGCGCCGGTGTGCACCACCGTGTCGGCATCGCCGAGGTGCGCGGCGTCGTGCCCGACGTGCACGGTCGCCCCGGCAGCCGCAAGCGCACGGAGGTTGTCGCTGTCGGCGCGGTCGGAGCCGGAGACGCGGATGCCGGCATCGAGGAACATCCGCGCGAGTCCGCTCATGCCGGAACCGCCGATGCCGATGAAGTGGGCGTGGGTGATCGTCTCGGGGATCGGGAGGGTGAGGTCGGGTCTGATCATGTCGAAACCAGTCTAGATGGGGCCTGAACCGACTAGCTGGAGGCGCCCAGGGCGCGGTCGATCAGCGTCACGACGTTCTCGGTGCCGTTGCGTGTCCCGGTGCGCTCCGCTGCCGCGGCCATCCGGGCGATGCGCTGCGGGTCGCTCAGCAGGGGGATGACGATCTGCCGCACGGCGTCGCCGTCGAAGGTCGCGTCGTTCAGCAGCTCGGCGGCCCCCGCCGCCACGGCCGATGCCGCGTTGAGGCGCTGTTCGCCGTTGCCGACGGAGTAGGGGACGTAGAGAGCCGGGATCCCCAGCGCGCTGATCTCGCTGACCGTGGCCGATCCCGAACGCGAGACGATGAGGTCGGCGAGCGAGAACGCCAGGTCCATCCGATCGACGTACCGCCGGACGACGTAGCCGGGTACCTCCGGATCGGCGAGGTCGCTGCGCTCCCCCGTGACGTGCAGCAGTTGCCACCCAGCGGCGAGGACGTCGCCCCAGGAATCCGCGAGGGCTTCGTTGAGCCGCTGCGCGCCGAGCGAGCCGCCGAAGACGAGCAGCACGGGGCGATCGGGGTCGAGACCGAACGTCTCCGCGGCTTCCGCACGCGACGCGTTCCTGTCGAGGGCGATGATCTCGCTTCGCAGGGGCATGCCGACCACTTCGCTGCGCCGCAAGGGCGTGCCCTCGAACGCGACGCCGACGGCGGCAGCGCCACGGGCGCCCAGGACGTTGGCGAGGCCCGGCTTCGCGTTCGCCTCGTGAACGACGAAGGGGATGCCCTCGCGGCGCGCGGCGACGTATGCCGGAGCCGAGGCGTAGCCGCCGAAGCCGACGATCACGTCGACGCCATGCGCGCGGACGTGCTCTCGCACCTGGGCGATGGCCCGGCGGAAGCGCCCGGGAAAGGCGACCGCCTGCGTGTTCGGACGACGCGGGAACGGCACTTTGTCCACGATGAGGAGCTCGTATCCACGTTCGGGGACGAGTCGGGACTCCAGCCCCTCCGCCGTGCCCAGGACGAGGACCGATGCCTCCGCGTCTCGCGTGCGCAGCGAATCGGCGACGGCGAGCAGGGGGTTGACATGGCCGGCGGTTCCTCCGCCGGCGAGCAGGTACGTGGTCACCTGGTGACCCTACCCCGCCCTGCCGAACGGCCCCGTTCAGCCTTCGCCGGCTCAGCCATGGGAATCGTGCGCGCGAACGCGAGCAGCACGCCGCACGCGATGAGCACCGCGAGCAGCGCGGTCCCGCCCTGCGACATGAAGGGCAGCGGCACGCCGAGCACCGGGAAGATGCCGATCACGACGCCGATGTTGATCACGGCCTGCCCGACGATCCAGACGGTGATGCCGCCGGCCGCGACCCGGATGAACGGATCTGCTGTCTTGCGGATGATGTGGAATGCGCCGACGGCGAAGAACGTGAAGAGCGCGAGCACGACGATGCAGCCGATGAGTCCCAGCTCCTCGCCGACGATCGCGAAGATGAAGTCGTTCCCCGCGGCGGGCAGCCAGCCGTACTTCTCCTGCGAGTTGCCCAGCCCGAGACCGAAGATGCCCCCGTTGGCCATGCCCCAGATCCCGTGGATGGACTGGTAGCAGTCGCCGTAGTACGCCGACATGTCATCGCAGGTCGCCGTGATGCGGCGCATCCGGTCGGGGCTCGTGAGTGCGTAGGCGAGGACGGCGGCGACGCCGAGGATCAGCGGCAGGATGAACAGCCTCAGCTTCACCCCGGAGAAGAACAGGCAGCCCAGCAGGATGAGCACGAGCACCATCGAGGTGCCGAGGTCGTGACCGGCGAGCACGGTGCCGATCGCGAGCACGCCGACCGGGATCACCGGGATGAAGACCTGATGCCAGGTGCCGAGCATCGCCTGCTTGCGCAGCAGCACGTAGGCGACCCACAGCGCCAGAGCGATCTTGAGGAACTCGGAGGGCTGCACGTTGAATCCGGCGATCAGGATCCAGTTGCGGTTTCCGCCGTCCGCGACTCCGAGCGGCGTGAACACGAGCAGCTGCAGGAGCACCGCTCCGAACAGCGCGGGCCAGGCCAGCTTCTTCAGAAATGCGACCGGCAACCGGCTGATCACGAACATCAGGGGAACCCCGATGACGGCGAAGACGCCCTGTCGCAGCGCCCCGTCCATCGGGTTGCGCCCGCTCGCTACAGCACTCGCGCTCGTCGCCGAGAGCACCATCACGAGCCCGAAGATCGTCAGCAGCAGCGCGGTCGACGCGATGAGCATGAACTCCGTCGACACCGGAGTGAACCTGCGCCCGAGCGAGACCCGGGCGGCGAGTCCACCGGACTCGGAGCGCCCCTTCTCAGTGCGCGGGGTCCGAGCGACCTGTGTCATCGGCGCTCCCCCGGTCGATCCAGTCCCGCACCGCTTCGGCGAAGCGGCGGCCGCGATCCGAATAGCTGGCGAACTGGTCGAAGGATGCCGCCGCCGGGGCCAGCAGGACCGTGCCCTCGTCGTCGACGATCCCCGCCGCGATCTCCACGACACGGTTCATGACGTGTCCAGTCTCGTCAGCTTCGACCTCGAACACCGGCACCGCGGGCGCGTGTCGCTGGAATGCCGCGATGACCGAGGCTCGTTCGACGCCGATGACCACCGCCGCACGTGCGGTCGCGCCGACGTCGGCGATGAGGTCGGCGATGTCCACGCCCTTGAGATCTCCGCCGACGACCCAGACCGCTCCGGGGTAGGCGCGCAGAGACGACGCCGCGGCGTGCGGGTTCGTCGCCTTCGAATCGTCCACCCAGGTGATGCCGGCGTGCCGGGCGATCACCTGGATGCGATGGGCGTCGAGGTGGAACTTCTGAAGGGCTGCGTGGATCGCCGCAGGTGCGACGTCGAACGAGCGTGCGAGTGCGCTGGCGGCAAGGATGTTCTGAACGATGTGCGGGGCCGCCAACCCGGCACTCTGCAGGTCCGCCAAGGTGGTGAGTTCCAGCGCGCTGCGGGCGCGGTCCTCATGGAACGCACGATCGACGAGAAGGCCCTCCACGACGCCGAGGTCGCTGGGGCCCGGGATGCCGAGATCGAAGCCGATCGCCCTGGCGCCCTCGATGACGTCGGCGTCCTCGACCATGCGCCTGGTCGCTTCGTCTGCTTTGTTGTACACGCAGGCGACCCGGGTGTTGCGATACACGATCGCCTTCGCGTCGCGGTACGCCTCGGCGCTGCCGTGCCAGACGAGGTGATCGTCGGCGAGGTTCAGGCAGACCGCCGCATAGGGGAACAGCTCCCCCGCGGCGCTCGACTGCCCCAGGTACCACAGCTGGTGGCTGGAGAGCTCGACGACCAGTACGTCGAAGCCGGACGGGTCGCGCACCGCGTCGAGCACCGGTACCCCGATGTTCCCGCACGGAGCCGCCCGCAGGCCGCCCTCGACCAGCAGCGACGCGGTCAGCTGCGTGGTGGTCGTCTTGCCGTTGGTGCCGGTGATGAGCACCCATTCCGCAGGTGTGCCGTCGGCGCGGACCACCTTGTCTCGTACGCGCCAGGCCAGTTCGATATCGCCCCACAGGGCGACGCCGGTTTCCTGCGCCCAGCGGATGACCGGATGCGAGGGCGGAAAACCCGGGGAGGCGACGATGACCTCGGGGTCGAAATCGGTCAGCGCATCCGGGATCGGCGCCAGCGAGCCGAGCTCGAACCGGGCTCCGATCACGGGAAGCAGCCGCTCGTACTCATCGGTGGCCGACTCGCTGAGCACGAGGACGTCGGCACCCAGTTCGGCCAGCGTGTCGGCCACGGAGAACCCGGTCACCGACAGCCCCAGAACCGCGACCTTGAGCCCCCGCCAATCGGCGTGCCAGCTGGTCAGAGCATCCAGCCGGGCCTCAGTCGACACGCGTCAGCCACTCGACGTAGAACAACCCCACCGCTGAGACCGCCAGCAGGCCGGCGATGATCCAGAGGCGCACGACGATGGTGACCTCCGACCAGCCCCGCATCTCGAGATGGTGGTGGAACGGGCTCATCAGGAAAAGCCGCTTGCCGCGGGTCGCCTTGAAATAGAGGCGCTGCAGGATGACCGACCCGGAGGAGATCACGAAGACCCCCGCGATCACGAAGAGCAGCAGTTCGGTGCGGGTCAGGATCGCCATGGCGGTGATGACGCCGCCGATCGCCATCGATCCGACGTCGCCCATGAAGACCTTGGCCTTCGGCGCGTTCCACCAGAGGAAGCCGATGAGACCTGCGGCGAACGACGCCGAGATGATGGCGAGGTTGAAGGGATCGCGTACCTCGTAGCACCCCCCGAGCGCCTCGGCGTCGACGACCGTGCAGGACTGCTTGAACTGCCAGAAGGCGATCAGGCTGTACGCGCCGACGACGAAGACACCGGCGCCTGCCGCGAGTCCGTCGAGCCCGTCGGTGAGATTCACGCTGTTCGACGTCGCCACGCCGATGATCGCGATCCACACCAGGTACAGGATCCAGCCGAGGATCGCACCGAAGAAGAAGAGATTCAGCCAGCTGATGTCCCGGAACAGCGAGATCGAGGCGCTCGCGGGGTTCTGGCCGAAGGTGTTCGGGAAGTTGAGTGCGACGATGCCGAACGGGACGATCACGAGCAGCTGCCCGATCACCTTGCGCCATCCGGAGAGGCCGAGGCTGCGCTGACTGCGCACCTTCATGTAGTCGTCGATGAAGCCGACGGCGCCGAAACCGACCATCAGCCAGATCACCAGGATGGAGGACAGAGCGGGCACCTCGCCGCTCACGTAGACCCCCGTGAAGTAGCCGACGATGGTGCCGAGGATGAAGATCACGCCGCCCATCGTGGGCGTTCCCCGTTTGGCCTCATGGCTCGGGTTGGCGATGTCCTCGGGGGTGCGGATGACCTGCCCCCATCCCCACCGGCGGAACAGCCGGAGGAAGACGGGAGTCAGGAAGAGCGTGAAGGCGAGCGATATCGCCGCCGCCATTAGCAGAGACCTCACGAGAACAATTCTCCCAGACGATCGCCGAGATGCCGGAGGCCCACGGAATTGGATGATTTCACGAGCACGCGGTCGCCGTCGCGGAGTTCGGTGCGCAGGTACTCGAAGGCGGCATCCTGATCGGGCAGGTGCACGGCCTCGCTGTTCCAGGAGCCCTCACCGACCGCCGAGAGGTAGAGCCGCCGGGCCTCGGGTCCGACGACGACGATCCGCTGGATGTTCAGTCGAACGGCGAGCAGACCGATCCGGTCGTGCTCCTCGCCGGCGCTCTCGCCGAGCTCGGTCATCGCGCCGAGCACGGCGACGGTGCGCTCCTCGGGCCCGGTGATCTGAGCGAGCGTGCGGAGCGCGGCGGCCATCGAGTCGGGGCTCGCGTTGTAGGCGTCGTTGATGATGCGCACGCGGTCGCTGCCGAGCGGCTGCATCCGCCAGCGTTCCGCGATCTCCACGGTCTCCAGCCGGGCGACGGCGTCGGCCGCCGGCACACCCAGCACAGCGGATGCGGCGATCGCGGCCAGCGCGTTGCCGACATGATGCGCACCGAGAACCTGCAGGCGGAGCGGCAGGCGGTCGCCCTCGACCTCGACCGTGCAACGTGTACCGGAGGCGGAGACCTCGATGTCCCGCGCGCGGACGTCCGCACCAGGGCCCTGCCCGAAGCCGAAGACGCGCATTCCGCGATCGACGGCGAGTTGGCGCATCGCGGCGACCCGCGAGTCGTCCACGTTGAGCACGGCGGTCCCGTCGGTCCGTGCCGCTGCCACGAGTTCCGACTTGGCTCTCGCCGTCTCCTCGATGCCGCCGAATCCGCCGGCGTGCGCCATCCCGACCATCAGCACGACCGCGACGTCCGGCTCGACGAGACCGGCGAGGTGCGCGATGCTGCCGGGCGCTGCGGCGCCGAACTCGCAGACGAGGTACCGGGTCTGCTCCGTGACACGGAGCATCGTCACGGGAGCCCCGACCTCGTTGTTGTACGACTTGATCGGCGACACGGTCTCGCCCTCGGCCTCGAGGATGCGGGCCAGGAAGTTCTTCGTCGTGGTCTTGCCGTTCGAACCGGTGATGCCGACGATCCGCAGGTCTCCTCTCGCGCGCACGCGCGCGACGACTTCCCTGGCGAGGTCGGCGAGAGCGCTGACGACATCGGTGACGACGATCTGCGAGACCTGATCGTCGACGGGACGTTCGACGATCGCCAGCACCGCGCCGGCCTGTACGGCGGCGCCGACGAAGCGGTGACCATCGGTCTCGGCGCCGGGTTTGGCGACGAAGACCGAGCCCGGCTCCATGGTGCGGGAATCGGTGTCGACCACACCGTCGACCAGGGTCTCCGGGGTGTCAGTGCCGAAAACGCGCAGTTCGCCCCCGGTGATGGCGGCGAACTCAGCAAGCGACAGGGCGATCATGAAATCTCCAGGCGAGGCTCTCGCCGGCTAATCGAATTTGGGCAGCAACTCGTCCATCGGCGTGGAGGACGGCATCACCCGGTAGGCCTTCATCACCTGCGTCATCGCCTTCTGGAAGGCCGAAGCGGTTGCTGCGGACGATACAACCTTAGTCGGCTGATCGAGGGTGACCACGACGACGAACTGGGGGTCATCGACCGGAGCGAAGCCCACCATGCTCGTGTAGTAGACCCCGGACTTGTAGCCGCCGTTGCCGTCCGGCACCTCTGCGGTGCCGGTCTTGCTGGTGACGCGGTAGCCGGGAACCTCGATGTCCTTGGACAGCCCGCCCTGCACCGCGACGTTCTCCAGCATCCGCGTCAGGTTCGAAGCCGTCTCCGGCTTGATGATCTGCTCGCGCTTCGGCTCGTCAGGGGTGACCACGGTGCCGTCCGGCTTGGTGCACGACTCGATGAGCGAGAGGTCGACCTTCTCGCCGCCGTTCGCAATGGCCTGGTACGCGCCTGCGACCTGGGGCACGGTGACGGTGTAGGCCTGGCCGAAGGTGGTCGCGTAGCGGGACTGGTTGTCCCACTCGCCGGCGGGATGCAGGATGCCGGAGACCTCGTCCGTGAATCCGACGGTCGGTTGGCCGACGCCGAACCGCTGCAGATAGTCGTAGCGGACCTCCGGGCTGACCATGTCGCCGAACTTCGACAGTGCCACGTTCGAGGAGTCGATCAGCGCACCGGCCAGCGTGTAGTTGTTGGCCGGGTGCGAGAACGCGTCGTTGACCACAGCACCGTTGGGGAACGTCTCCCGCGACGAGGCGGTCACGCTGGAGAGCGGCGTGGCACCCGCCGCATCCATCACGGCCGCCGCGGTGATGGCCTTGAACGTCGAGCCGGGCTCGTAGTCGTGGGTGAAGACCTTGTTGCCCCACGTGTCCGGGCTCGAGGCGTCGAGATCGTTCGGGTCCATGGCGGGCCATTCGGCTGCCGCCCGGATCTTTCCGGTCTTCACATCGACGACGAAGACTGTTCCGCCCTGGGCACCCTGCTTCTGCGCCTCCTCCGCGATCATCTGCTGCATGTACCACTGCAGATCGCTGTTGAGCGTGAGCTGCACCGTTCCGCCGTCGACGGCATCCACGATGCGCTCGCTCCCCGGAATGACCACCCCATCCTTGCCCTTGCGGATGGTGCGTTCACCGTCGGCCGGAGCAAGGCATCGGCTCTCGAGCTTCTCGATCCCCTCCTGCGCCGTTCCTTCACCGTCCAGGAAGCCGACGATGTTGCCTGCGACGGCGCCGTTCGGGTACACACGCGTCTCGCGGGCTGTCATGTGCAGGTAGGCCAGACCGAGGTCGCGCAGTTCGATGTACTGCTCGGTGGTCAGCGACTTCGCGAGCAGCGCGTATTCGCTCTCGGAGTTCTTCGCCAGAGCATCGGCGACGATCGCCCGGACCTCGTCGCCGGTCTGTCCGGTGACCTTCGCGATCTTCTCGGACGCCTCGGCCCAAGGCAGCTTCGGCTCCTTCTTCTCCAACTGGGTGATGACCAGCGGGCTGAGCTGCGCGTCGTAGATGAGGACACTCGAAGCGAGCACTGTGCCGTCAGAATCGATGATCGAGCCGCGCTGGCCGGCGATCTTGTCGGTCGTGCCGAGTCCGGTGTTCAGCGAGTCCTCGACGTGGGCATCGGCGTTCACGACCTGGATGTCGACCAGGCGGACGACGAACGCCGCGAGCACCGCGAGCACGACGGCGAGGGCGACGACGGTGCGTCGCCGCGGGCTGCGGGTGGCTCGTGTCGTCATGGGGCTCTCTCCGTCTGCGGGTGTCGGCTCAGCGGGTCGTGGGGCTGGGGAGGCCGTCGGTGATCGCCGGCGGCAGGTCGGAGGTCGTGCTGTCGGAAGTCGTGCTGTCGGCGCCGTCTTCCGTGACCGGCGGCGCGGTCTCGGCCGCAGCGCCGGGCAGCAGGGCGTTGCTGACCGCTCCGGCACCGTTGGGGTCGACCGTCGAGTACCACTCGGCACCCGTGCCGGCACCGAACACCGCGCCGTCGCTGAGGCGCAGGTACGAGGCCGAGCCGGCGACGACCATGCCGAGATTGGCGGCGTTGCTGGCGAGCAATTGTGGCGAGCTGAGACCTGTGAGCTCCTCCTGCAGAGCGTGGGTGCGCAGGTTGAGCTCGCGCTGCTGCGAGCTGAGGTCGGCGAGCGTGAACGAATCCTGGGTGATCGCCAGCGAGAGAGCGATCTGAGCGGCGCCGATCGCCATCGCTCCGCCGAGCGCGATCAGCGCATAGGCGAGTTTCGGCTTGCGACGCGCGGCAGGACGCTCGACCGGGCGGAGCCGCCGCTCCGGTGACCTGGTCGGTGCCGAGGGCCGGGGCAGGGCGCGTGCGGTGGCGTTGAGGCTCATGCCGACTCCCTGATCTTCTCGGCCGCACGCAGACGCACCGGGATGGCCCGGGGATTGCGCGCGCGCTCGGCGTCGTCTGCAAGTTCCGCGCCCTTGGTGACGATGCGGAACCGCGGCGCGTGCTCGGGAAGCTCCACGGGGAGACCGGCCGGCGTCGTCGAGGCGGCACCGGCGGCGAACGCCTGCTTGACCAGACGGTCCTCCAGCGACTGGTACGACATCACGACGATCCGACCGCCGACGCTCAGCGCGTCCATGGCGGCAGGGATGGCGTCTGCGAGCACGTTCAGCTCGGCGTTGACCTCGATGCGCAGGGCCTGGAAGACCCGCTTGGCCGGATGGCCGGCACGTTGCGCGGCGGCCGGGGTCGCCGCGATCAGCAGCTCCACGAGTTCGCCGGAGCGGGTGATCGGCTTCTTCTGCCGCGCCTCGATGATGAAGCGGGCATAGCGGCCGGCGAGCTTCTCCTCGCCGTAGCGCTCGAAGATGCGACGGAGGTTGCCCTCGTTGTAGGTGGCGATCACCTCGGCCGCGGTGACGCCCTTCGTCTGGTCCATGCGCATGTCCAGCGGCGCATCCTTGGAGTAGGCGAAGCCGCGCTCGGCCTCGTCCAGCTGCAGCGACGAGACGCCGAGATCGAAGAGGATGCCGGCGGCGCCCTGTGCGTGCAGGCCGATCTCGTCGTACACGGTGTGCACGAGGGTGATCCGGTCGGCGAAGCGAGCGAGACGCTCCCCCGCGATCCGGAGAGCGTCGGTGTCGCGATCCAACCCGATGAGGCGGATGTTGCTGAAGCGCTCGAGGAACGCCTCGGCATGGCCGCCCATGCCGAGCGTGGCATCCACCAGCACCGCTCCATCGGCCCTGAGGGCGGGAGCGAGCAGTTCGACGCAGCGGTCGAGCAGGACGGGGGTGTGTATGTCGCGGAGGTTCATGATCTTTCTCGGGTGAAGTTCTCTTTCCGGTGACCAGGGCCCTGATCCCCCTCCGCTCGACCCGGCACCGGGGAAGTGTGTCGGGGCGGGAGCGGCGGGGCATCACAGCCGTGGTCAGAAGAGTCCCGGAATCACCTCCTGCTCCAGGTCTGCGTATGTCTCCTCGCCGGCCGCGAGGTAGGTGTTCCAGCTCTCGGCATCCCAGATCTCGGCGTGTGCGCCGACTCCGGTGACGACGAGTTCCTTCTGGAGCCCGGCGTACTGACGAAGGTGCGCCGGGATGGTGATGCGGTTCTGGCTGTCCGGCATCTCCGCACTCGCTCCGGAGAGGAACAGGCGCATGAAATCACGTGCCTGCTTGTTGGCGAGCGGCGCCTGTCGGATCCGCTCGTGCATGGTCTCGAATTCGGCCGTGCTGAAGACGTAGAGGCAGCGTTCCTGCCCGCGGGTGACGACGATGCCGCCGCCCAGGTCTTCGCGGAACTTCGCGGGAAGGATGACCCGTCCCTTGTCGTCGAGCTTCGGTGAGTGCGTCCCCAGCAACATGGCCATCACCCCCTCTTCGTCCGGCCAACTCGAGGTGCGCCCCACTTTACTCCACTTTCCTCCACAAACCTACGGACAATCGCCGCGATCCCCCACTCGCGCACACCTGAGTCCACCGAGATTGTTGATTTTCTGCGGTGGAGGCGTGTGGAGGGAGGGTGGAGGAACGGAGCAGACCGGCATCGGAACGTGCCGCGCCGGGATCGAGCCGGGCCTGGAAACACGGAAGGCCCGGATGCTCAGAGCATCCGGGCCTTCCGTAGGAAGTTGTGGAGGAGGTCAGCGACCGTCCTGTCGGCGATCCCACCGATCGTTCATGCGATCCATGAAGGAAGCCGAGTTCTGCGGCTTGGCCGGTTTGCCCTCACGGGGCGAAACCGGGGTGGTGCGTCGAACAGGCGTGACGGCGATCATCACGCCGGCGAGCATCGTCGCGAAACCGATCACGCCGACGACGATCCCCAGCACGTCGCCGAGGGCGACGCCGGCGATCAGCGCACCGACGCCGGCAAGGAGAAGAAGAGCTCCGTACACGAGGTTGCGATAGCTCAGGGCACGGTCACCGGAGGGCGCGCTCACGACATCGGCGTCGTTGTGCAGGAGATGGCGTTCCATCTCATCAAGCAGACGCTGCTCCTGTTCGGACAGTGGCATCTCGTCCCCCTCGGGTATGGTGCCTTACATTCTACGCCCCGCCCGGCGGTCTGGGCTAGCCGTCGGGCACGTCGTTCCGTGTACGTATGCTGAGAGTCGTGCCCTCCCCCTCCCTCGTCCCCGATGCCGTCGCCGAGCGTCTGGAGCTCTTCCTCGGCAGGATGCGTTCCGAGTCCGCGGAGTACGGTGCCGATGCGATCTCGTTCCTCGACGCGGCAGCCGGCACCCTCGTCGGCGGCAAGCGGCTTCGGGCGCGGTTCTGTCACTCGGGCTGGAGTTCGGTCGCCCGCTTCCTCGACCGGAACGCTGTGGAGGGCGAGGCGCTCTGGGACCTGTGCGCCGCCCTGGAGATCTTCCAGTCCGCGGCTCTCGTGCACGACGATCTGATCGACAACTCCGATACCCGCCGGGGCCGTCCTGCCGCGCACCGTGCTCTCGAACGCGCACATCTCGAGGCCGGCTGGACGGGCGACGCCGACTCCTTCGGACGCGCGTCGGCGATCCTGCTGGGAGATCTGCTCGTCGCCTGGAGCGACGACCTCATGGAGGCCGGTATCGCCGATCACCCTCACGCTGCGACCGTGCGCGCGGAGTACGCCCGGATGCGCCGCGACGTCACCACCGGTCAGTTCCTCGACATCGCCGAGGAATCGGCCTGGAGCGTGAACCCAGGGGCGACCCACGCGGAGCGCGCCCTAAGGGTCGTGTCACTGAAATCGGCCAGATACAGCATCGAGCAGCCGCTGCTCCTGGGGGCGTCGCTCGCCGGCGCTGACGCCGGCCAGCTCGCAGCCCTGCGTCGATTCGGTCATCCGCTCGGCATGGCGTTCCAGCTCCGCGACGACGTGCTCGGGGTCTTCGGCGACGCCGCCGTCACCGGCAAGCCCGCGGGCGATGACCTTCGCGAAGGCAAGCGCACCGTGCTCATCGCTCTCACCCGGGAGGCGCTGGATGCGTCGCCGCGCAACCTGCTCGACGAGTTGCTGGGCGATGCGGCGCTCACCGACGGACAGGTGTCGTCGCTGCAGGCCACGATCGCGGACTCGGGCGCCCTCGACCGTGTCGAGGGCATGATCGCGGACTACGCGAGGGAAGCCGATCGGGCGCTCTCGGGGGCTCGCCTGGACAACGCCGCCGTCAGCGAACTCCGCGACCTCGCACGCGCGGCCACCGTGCGATCAGCCTGACTCGCACCGCCGCCGGGATCAGGCGAGAGTGCGCGCGATCCGGCGGACCTCGCTCTTGTGACCCGCGAGCAGAGCGGCGATGGGCGAGCGCCCCATCGTCTCCTCGTCGCTGAGCAGCCAGTCGATGACCTCGTCGTCGGTGAAACCGGCGTCCTTCAGCACGATGATCGTGCCACGGAGCGAAGGCAGCGGCTCACCGTCGACGATGAAGATCGCGGGAACGGTGAACGCCCCGTTGCGGCGGGAGCCGATGAGATGGTGGTCATCGATGAGTCGTCGTACCCGACCGAGCGGCTCATCGAGCACCTCGACGAGATCGGGCATGGTCAGCCACGCGGTGGCACTGGTTTCAGGGGCGTTCTCAGACACCCTGCCACTATCTCACCTCCCGTCTGGCGTCGCATCCAGTCACATCTGTCACATAGGTCACATGAGTCACTTCTGTTGACTTTGGTTTACTTCCGTGCCAGCGTGGCAGAAGTCAAAAAAGGGGGAAGCTTTGAGACTCCATGCTTCGCGTCGTACGCGATATCTGACTCTGGCCGCGCCGGCAGCCGTACTGGGAACGCTCGCCGGCACGCTCGTCGCCGCCCCCGCTTCAGCGGATGCCGCGCCGCCCCTTCGTCCCGTCGAGCGCCTCAGCGGAGCATCCGTGCGCAGTCTGCCGGCGCAGACCGCTCCGGCTTCGTACACCGTGCAGCCCGGCGACACCGTCTCCGGGATCGCCCAGCGCTTCGGACTGAGCACCGGTGATGTCCTGGCGTGGAACGGCCTCACCGTGCGCTCCGTGATCTATCCCGGGCAGAGCCTCGCGCTCGCGGGTGCCGCGGCTCCGGCGGCAGCGCCTGCCCCCGCCCCGGCAGCAGCGATCGTGCACACGGTCGTCTCCGGCGACACCGTCTACGCAATAGCTCAGAAGTACGGCACCACCGTCGACGCCGTGCTGGCGGCGAACGGCCTCGCCCGTGACTCGATCATCTACCCCGGTCAGGCGCTCGCCGTGTCGGGGGCGGCAGCACCGGCAGCCGTTCCCCCCGCACCGGTCACCGCTCCTGCGGCACCCGCCACCGGGCAGACCCACACGGTCGTCGCCGGCGACACGCTCTTCGGCATCGCCCAGAAGTACGGCACGACCACTCAGACTCTGTTCGCCGCCAACGGCCTGAGCGCCGCGTCGATCATCTACCCCGGTCAGACGATCCTCGTGGCCGCGCAGGCAGCTGCACCTGCACCCGCGGCCGCGGCCAACCCGCCGCTGACCGCGACCCTGGATGCGGAGCAGGCGGCCAACGCCGCGCTCATCATCAGCATCGGACGGCAACTGGGCATCTCCGACCGCGGGATCGCCACGGCGCTCGCGACGGGCATGGTCGAATCCTGGCTGCGCAATCTGGACTGGGGCGACCGCGACTCCCTCGGCCTCTTCCAGCAGCGGCCGAGCACCGGCTGGGGCACCGCGGAGCAGATCCGGGATGCCGATCGCAGCATCCGCGTCTTCTATGGCGGTCCCGGCGACCCCAACGGCAGCGCGACGCGGGGACTGCTGGACATCGCCGGCTGGGAATCCCTCGGCTTCGGCGCCGCAGCGCAGGCCGTGCAGATCTCGGCGTTCCCCGATCGCTATGGCCAGTGGGAGGCCCAGGCCTACCAGTGGCTCGCCCTCCACGGATGACGCTCGGGGCAAACCCGCAGGGTCCAGAGGTGAGCCGCTCCCCTGGCTTTCAGGCAGTTCTCCATAGAATTTCCCTGTGACGATCAATCAGCAGGCCGACCCTCTCATCGGGCGGCTTGTCGACGGTCGTTATCGAGTTCGCGCGCGGATCGCCCGCGGCGGCATGGCGACGGTCTACGTCGCCACCGACCTCCGTCTCGAGCGCCGCATCGCGCTCAAGGTGATGCACGCGCATCTCAGCGACGACTCCGCTTTCCAGAGCAGGTTCATCCAGGAGGCTCGGGCAGCCGCGCGGCTCGCCGATCCGCATGTCGTCAACGTCTTCGATCAGGGTCAGGACGGCGAGCTCGCCTACCTGGTCATGGAGTACCTGCCGGGGATCACCCTGCGTGAGCTGATGCGCGAGCAGCGCCGGCTGACGATCCCGCAGACGATCACGATCATGGATGCGATCCTCGCCGGGCTCTCCGCAGCGCATCGCGCCGGGATCGTGCACCGGGACGTGAAGCCGGAGAACGTGCTGCTCGCCGAAGACGGACGCATCAAGATCGGCGACTTCGGGCTCGCCCGCGCGACGACGGCGAACACCGCGACCGGCGCCCAGCTCCTCGGCACGATCGCGTATCTCGCCCCCGAACTCGTCACCCGCGGCACGGCGGACGCCCGCAGCGACATCTATGCGCTCGGCATCATGCTCTACGAGATGCTGACCGGCGAGCAGCCGTACAAGGGCGAGCAGCCGATGCAGATCGCGTTCCAGCACGCCACCGAGTCGGTGCCGCGTCCGAGCGTGCGCAATCCCGGCGTTCCGGAGCCGCTCGACGAGCTCGTGCTCTGGGCGACCGAGAAGTCGCCCGACGAACGTCCCGACGACGCGCAGGAGATGCTCGACCGGCTGCGCGAGATCGAGCGCGAACTCGGCATCGCCCCCGCGGTGGCTGCGGCGACCATGCCGACCCGGCGATCGCAGGCCGACTCCGCCGACCTCACCCAGGTGATGCCGAGCACGATGGTCATCGCCGATCCGACGGCGCCGGTTCCGCAGCAGCTCGACAACGCGACAGTCCTGCGTCGTCGCGCATCCAAGCGCCGCGCCCGAGGGGCGTTCCTGCTCACCCTCGTCCTCCTGCTCGCGGTGCTCGCCGGCGGCGTCGGTTGGTGGTTCGGCTCCGGACCGGGGTCTCTCATCGCGGTGCCCAGCGTGGCGGGTACATATGACGAAGCGGCGGCGACGCTGCAGGCCGAGGGCTTCACGCCGGTTCGCGCCGACGAGCACTCCGTCGACGTGGCGGCCGATACGGTCATCCGCACCGATCCGGCAGCCGGTGAGCGCCTCGAGCAGGGCGCCGAGGTCACCGTCATCATCTCTCTCGGACCGGCTCAGCACGACGTCCCCCGCTTGAACGACATGACCGAAGACGAAGCGATGGGTGCCCTCGAAGAAGTGAAGGCGCAGATCGGTCCGTCCACGGCCGTGTACTCAGGGGCGGATGCCGGGCTCGTCATCAACGCGTACGTCACCCCCCGGTCGGGCGGTGACGTCTACGAATGCGGCGAGGGCTGCCAGCTGTTCGAAGGCGACGGCATCGAGCTCCTCGTGTCGCTCGGCGCTCTCCCCGACGTGGTCGGGATGACGGCGAACGCGGCCGTCAACGCGCTCGCGGAGAAGGAGATCACCGTCTCCGCGCAGTCGGAGGAGTTCCACGACACGATCGAAGAGGGACACGTCATCGCGATGGCCGAACGTGACGGCGGCGGGAACTGGCGACCCGGCGACTCCACGACGCTCGTGGTGTCGAAGGGCCCTCAGCTGTTCGAGGTACCCGACGTCACCGGTCAGAATCGCGATCAGGCGGCCAACACGCTGCGCGAGGCCGGCTTCGAGCCCACGTGGAACCCGCTGTGGACACCGTTCCCGAACGGACTCACGGAGGTCACGGGCACCGATCCGGCCGCTGGGACCATGCGCCGCGCAGGCAGCCAGGTCACGCTGCTGATCCGCAGCGCTCTCTGACCGGCATCCGCGCCCGAAACGACGAAACGGCCTCTCCTCTCGGAGAGACCGTCTCGATGAAGCCGGGTCAGCGCTTCTCGAGCTCCTCGGCGACGAGGAAGGCCAGCTCGAGGGACTGCATGTGGTTCAGACGCGGGTCGCAGAGGCTCTCGTAGCGGGTCGCGAGAGCCGCCTCGTCGATGTGCTCCGAGCCGCCGAGGCACTCGGTGACGTCGTCACCGGTGAGTTCGACGTGGATGCCGCCCGGGAACGTGCCGACGGCGCGGTGGGCTTCGAAGAAGCCGCGCACCTCGTCGACGACGTCGTCGAACCGACGGGTCTTGTAGCCGGTGGGCGTGGTGATGCCGTTGCCGTGCATCGGATCGGTCACCCACAGCGGCTGAGCGCCCGAGTCGCGGACGGCCTCGAGCAGCGGCGGCAGCGCGTCGCGGATCTTTCCTGCACCCATCCGGGTGATGAACGTCAGGCGCCCCGGCTCGCGGTCCGGGTCGAGCTTGTCGATCAGCGCGAGAGCGGTGTCCGGCGATGTCGTCGGCCCGAGCTTGACCCCGATGGGGTTGCGGATCTTCGAGAAGTAGTCGACGTGCGCGCCGTCGAGGTCGCGCGTCCGCTCGCCGATCCAGAGGAAGTGCGCGGAGGTGTTGTACGGCGTGTCCGTACGCGAGTCGATGCGTGTCATCGGACGCTCGTAGTCCATCAGCAGGCCCTCATGGCCGGTGAAGAACTCGACGCGCTTGAGCTCGTCGAAGTCGGCTCCGGCCGCCTCCATGAACTTGATGGCGCGATCGATCTCGGCGGCCATCCGCTCGTAGCGCTGGTTGGCCGGGTTCTGCGCGAACCCCTTGTTCCAGGAGTGCACCTCGCGGAGGTCAGCGAAGCCACCCTGAGTGAAGGCGCGGATGAGGTTCAGCGTGGAGACAGCCGTGTGGTAGCCCTGCAGCAGGCGTCCTGGGTCCGCCTGACGCGAGCCCTCGGTGAAGTCGTAGCCGTTGACGATGTCGCCACGGTAGGCGGGGAGAGTCACATCTCCGCGCGTCTCGTCGTCGCTGGAGCGCGGCTTGGCGAACTGCCCCGCCATGCGGCCCATCTTCACGATCGGCATCGAGGCGCCGTACGTGAGCACGACGGCCATCTGCAGCACCGTCTTGATGCGGTTGCGGATCTGCTCGGCGGTGGCCCCTGCGAACGTCTCGGCGCAGTCGCCGCCCTGCAGGAGGAAGGCCCGGCCGGACGCAGCACGCGCGAGGCGGTCGCGGAGGTTGTCGACCTCACCGGCGAAGACCAGCGGAGGGAGCCCGGCGATCTGCTGCGACACGGCCGCGACTCGATCGGCATCGGGCCACCGCGGCTGCTGCTTGATGGGGAGTGAGCGCCACGCGTCAAGGGCGTCGATGTGGTGCTGAAGCATCCTCCCAGCCTAGTGGGCGCCGATGCCTCAGGAGCCGCGTGTGACGCGTACCGGAAGCCGGTCCTTCACCGTCGACGCATACACGTCCTCGTACTCCTGAGCGCCCAGCCGCTGCAGCGCGACCATGATCTCATCGGTCACCGAGCGGAGGATGTAGCGATCGTTCTCCATCCCGGCGTACCGGGAGAAATCGAGCGGCTCGCCGATCACGATGCCGATACGCATGACCCGCGGGACGCGCTGGCCGATCGGCATCGCGATGTCGGTGTCGACCATGATGACCGGGATCACCGGCACCTTCGCCTCGAGAGCCATCCGCGCGATGCCGGTGCGCCCGCGGTACAGCTTGCCGTCGGGGCTGCGCGTGCCCTCGGGGTAGATGCCGAGGAGGTCGCCCCTGCCGAGCACCTGGAGTCCGGTGTTCAGGGAGGCCTCGGAGGCCTTGCCTCCGGAGCGGTCGATGGGGATCTGCCCCGTCGCCTTCATGAAGAACTTCGTCGCCCAGCCCTTGATGCCCCGCCCGGTGAAGTAGTCGCTCTTGGCGAGGAACGACATCGGCCGATCGATCACGAGCGGGAGGAACACCGAGTCCGCGAAGGAGAGGTGGTTGCTGGCGAGAATGGCTCCGCCGCTCGCGGGCACGTTGCGGCGGCCCACGATCCAGGGACGGAAGATCGCCTTGACCAAGGGCCCGATCGCGACGTACTTCATCAGCCAGTAGAACATCGAGGTGAAGTCTAGGGCACGGCCGCGCCATCCATGGGAGGAGTTCGGATGGCCCATTCGCCTACGCGACTCGGTGTCACTAGGTGTGCGACTGGATTCCATGGCTTAGACTCGGGTGCAACCCGTGCCCGACCGGTACCGAAGGAGCTGCCGTGGTCCAGTTTGAAGTCCCCGCGATCGTCCCCGCCGACCCTGACGCGAACATCGCCGACCTGCTGGTGAAGCGCGTCGAAGCCACCCCTGACCTGGCACTGTTCTCGGTGCCGGACGGCCAGGGCTGGCGCGACATCACCGCCGCCGATTTCCAGACCGCGGTGGTCGCGCTGGCGAAGGGTTTCGCCGCCGCCGGCATCCAGCCCGGTGAGAAGGTCGGATTCCTGGCGCGCACCACCTATGAGTGGACGCTCGTCGATTTCGCCCTGTTCTACGCGGGGGCCGTGATGGTGCCCATCTACGAGAGCAGCTCCCCCACGCAGATCCAGTGGATCATGGAGGACTCCGGCGCCATCGCCCTGATGGTCGAGTCGCCGGAGCACTACGCGCGCGTCGACGAGATCCGGGGCGACATCCCGCTCGTCCGTGAGGTCTGGCAGCTGCACCTCGGCGCCATCGACGTGCTGGTGGCCCAGGGGGCCTCGGTGTCGGATGCCGAGATCGAGCGCCGCCGCAACCTCGCCGTCGGGTCGGACATCGCCACACTGATCTACACGTCGGGCTCGACCGGACGCCCGAAGGGCTGCGTGCTCACGCACAGCAACTTCGTCGAGCTGTGCCGCAACTCGGGCAAGGCGCTCGACAAGGTGCTGAGCATGCCCGGCGCGTCCACCCTGCTGTTCATCACCACAGCGCACGTCTTCGCCCGCTTCATCTCGATCCTCGACATCCACGCCGGCGTGCGCACCGGCCACCAGCCCGACACCAAGCAGTTGCTGCCGGCCCTGGGTTCGTTCAAGCCGACGTTCCTGCTCGCCGTTCCCCGTGTCTTCGAGAAGGTGTACAACTCGGCGGAGCAGAAGGCCGAGGCCGGCGGCAAGGGCAAGATCTTCCGCGCCGCCGCTGACGTCGCCATCGAGCACTCCAAGCTGCTCGAAGAGGGCAAGAAGGTCCCACTGGGCCTCAAGATCAAGTTCGCGCTCTTCAACAAGCTGGTCTACAGCAAGCTGCGAGCGGCGATGGGCGGCAACGTGCGGTACGCGGTCTCCGGGTCCGCTCCCCTCGGTGCGCGCCTGGGCCACTTCTTCCACAGCCTCGGCGTCGTCATCCTCGAGGGCTACGGTCTGACGGAGACCACCGCACCCGCGACCGTCAACCTCGCCGACAAATCGAAGATCGGCACCGTCGGTCCCGCGCTTCCCGGAGTCGGCGTGCGCCTGGCCGAGGACGGCGAGATCGAGGTCCGCGGCATCAACGTGTTCAGGGAGTACTGGAACAACCCGCAGGCGACCGCCGAGGCGTTCAGCGAAGGCGGCTGGTTCCGAACCGGCGACATCGGCAGCTTCGACGCCGAGGGATTCCTGACGGTCACCGGGCGGAAGAAGGAGATCATCGTCACCGCCGGCGGCAAGAACGTCGCCCCGGCAGCGCTCGAGGACCCCATCCGCTCGAACCCCATCATCGGTCAGGTCGTGGTCGTCGGCGATCAGCGCCCCTTCATCTCGGCGCTGATCACGCTCGACCCCGAGATGCTGCCGACCTGGCTGGCGAACAACGGCCTTCCGTCCGAGATGTCGCTGGCCGAGGCTGCGACCAGCGCAGACGTCCGCGCGGAGATCCAGCGCGCGGTCGACGCGGCGAACACCCGGGTTTCGCGCGCGGAGTCCATCCGCAAGTTCACGATCCTCGACTCGGAGTGGACGGAGGCATCCGGTCACCTCACGCCGAAGATGTCCATCAAGCGCAACGTGATCCTCAGCGACTTCGCCGACGAGATCGCGGCGATCTACGAGGAGCCGGTCACCACGACCAACGTCTCCCTCGGCGGTTGAGCCGCTGCTCGTTCAGCGAATCGACATACGACGAAGGCCCCGCCACCGGCGGGGCCTTCGTCGTATGTCAGAACCAGTCGCTCTCACGCACTTCGCGCATCGCGAGCTTGCGGGTCTCCGGGTCGAGCCGGGAGAGATAGATCTTTCCGTCGAGATGATCGGTCTCGTGCTGCAGGGCCTGGGCGAGTAGGCCCTCTCCCTCGAGGACGACCGGATCTCCATCGAGGTCGATGCCTTCGACGCGTGCCCACGGATGCCGCAGCGCATCATGCCAGAGTCCTGGCACCGACAGGCACCCCTCCCCGGTCGGCACGGCTTCACCGCGCACCTCGGTGAGGACGGGGTTCAGCACGTATCCGATGTCGCCGTCGATGTTGTAGCTGAAGGCGCGGACGGCGAACCCGATCTGCGGGGCCGCGACGCCGGCACGGCCCGGCAGCTCGACGGTCTCGACAAGGTCGGTGACGAGGGCGCGGACGCCGTCGTCGATCTTCTCGATCGGCGCGCAGACGGTCCGCAGGACTGGGTCTCCGAAGATGCGGATCTCGCGGACGGCCATCAGGCGGCCTTCGTGCGCAGGCCCTCGACGAGGTGCGCTGCGAGTTCACGGGCGGCCTGGCGGGTCTCCGATCGCAGGTTGGAGAAGACGATGGTGCCACCACCGGCGATCTGGGCGTCGTACGGCACTCGCACGACCCGCTTCGCCCGGGTGGCGAAATGCGCTTCGAGTTCGTTCAGCCGCACCAGTGGAGTACCAGGGGTGGATTGGTTGAGCACCACGATCGCCTCGCGCGCCTGCTCGGCGTAGCCGTTCGTCTCCAGCCACGTCAGTGTCTCCGAGGCGAGTCGCGCCTCATCGACGCTGAGTCCGCAGACGATGACGATCTGATCGGAGAGATCGAGCGTGGCCGACATGACGGAGTGCACGATTCCGGTTCCGGTGTCGGTGAGCACCAGCGAGTAGTAGTGCGCCGCGACATCGGCGACGTCGCGGTAGTCGTTGTCGCTGAACGCCTCGGCGATGCGCGGGTCGGAGTCCGAGGCCAGCACATCCAGCCGGGTCGCGTCGCGGGAGACGATCGCGGAGAGGTCGTGGTACCCCTTGACGTCATCATGGATGCGGACGAGATCGCGCACCGACTTGCTGTGGTTGGGTCGCACGATGCGGTCCGCCAGGGTTCCGCGGTCGGGGTTCGCATCGACCGCGATGACACGATCCTCGCGAGCATCCGCCAGCGCCATTCCGAGCAACGCGGTGATGGTGGTCTTGCCCACGCCGCCCTTCCGCGACAGGACAGGCACGAACCGGGCGCCGCCCACGAGTGGGGCCGCGATCCTCGCCGTGAGCGCCTTGCGCTCGCGCGCGCGGCGTCCGTCGCCGATGTTGATCCTCCGGCCTGACAGCGAGTACAGCAGGTGGCTCCAGGCCCCTTCGGGCTCGGGCTTGGAGACCTGATGCGGGTCGAGGAGGCGATCGGCGGTGAGCAGATCGGCGCTCTCGCGCGCTGCGTCGCCGAGATCATCCAAGCGCTTCGAGGTCAATGCGACCTCGGCGCGCGCGGCGGCGCGCACCGGCTGCGCGGCGACCGCCTTGTCGTTCGAGGTGTCCACGGCGGGGGTCTCCTTCTCGGTGGTCAGCGGCGGCACGGATCCCGCGGATGCGGTGGATGCAGTGGATGCTGCCCGGTCGGCGCGAGCCTGCGCGAGGAACTGCGCGGCGGCGGCGGACTCGGCTGCGACGGACGCGGCGGCACGGGATGCGGCCGCGCGGTCCTCTTCGATCACCGGGGCCGCCACGGGTTCGGTGCCGGCGAGGATCCGTTCCCGAGCGAGGGGCGTCTCCTCGACGGGCTCCTCGACGGGCTCCACATCGAGGATGGGTTCCACATCGACATCGGATTCCTCGACATCGGGTTCCTCGACATCGGGTTCGTCAGCGACGGCTTCCTCCTCGACGACGGGTTCCTCGACCATCGCATCCGGCTCCCCCGCATCCGGGATCGTCGCGGCATCCCGGGCCGTCGTCTCGGACTCCGCGGGGATCTCGATAATGATGTCGGCGGCGTGGATGCGGCCGATCGCGCGTGCGTCTTCGAAGGGCTTCTCATCGACGATGACGTCGTCGACGATGAGGTCGGCGATGATCTCGCCCTCGACGACACCGTCGTCGGCGAGATCGTCGTCTTCGTCCTTGGGCAGTGCGACGTTCACCTGAGCGGTGCCGCCGAGGATGCCGATGCCGGTCGTGTCCAGGGACGCGGCGGCGTCGAGCACTCCTCGCGAATCATCCTCGAGCGGGTCGTCGATGTTCTTCGGGGTCACGATGTCACTCCAAGCTTGTGCGGGCCTCGGGTGCGCACCAGGTGCGCGGCCCTCGCCCGGACAAGATTAGTGCGCGGGGCGGATGACGACCAAAAGATCTCCGGCGTCGACCTGCTGGGTCGCCGAGATCGCGAGGCGCTCCACGATGCCCTCGATGGGCGCGGTGATGGCGGCCTCCATCTTCATCGCCTCGATCGATGCGACCGGTTCGCCCGCCCGCACGCTGTCCCCGATCTCGGCCTTGAGCGTCACCACACCGGAGAACGGCGCGGCGATGTGGCCCGCGATCGACGTGTCCGCCTTCTCGACCTGGTGCGCATCGACCGCGATGGATCGATCGCGCACGAAGACCGGCCGCAGCTGACCGTTCAGCGTCGTCATCACGGTGCGCATGCCTTTGTCGTCGGCCTCGCCGATGGCCTCGAGCCCGATGAACAGCTGCACACCGCGGTCGATCTCGATGACGTGCTCCTGCCCGGGCACGAGGCCATAGAGGTAGTCACCGGTGTCGAGCGCCGACAGGTCGCCGAACTGCTCCCGCATCTGCGAGAACTCACGCATCGGAGCCGGGAACAGCAACGTGTTCAGGCGCGCGCGCCTGGTGGCGCTGTCGCCGGCCAGTGCCGCCTCATCATCGGCGGAGATATCCGTGACCGCGACGCGGATCTCTCGGCCGGCGAGCACCTTGGTGCGGAACGGCTCCGGCCACCCGCCGGGCAGTTCGCCCAGCTCGCCCGCCATGAATCCCACGACGGAATCCGGAACGTCGTACTTCTCGGGGTTCGCCTCGAAGTCGGCGGGGTCGGCCTTGACGGCTGCGAGGTGCAGGGCAAGGTCGCCGACGACCTTGGACGAGGGCGTGACCTTCGGCACGCGACCGAGGATCCGGTCCGCTGCTGCGTACATGTCCTCGATCAGCTCGAAATCGTCGGCGAGCCCGAGGGCCTTCGCCTGCTGCCGCAGGTTCGACAGCTGACCGCCGGGGATCTCGTGATGGTAGACACGGCCGGTGGGACCGGGAAGACCGGATTCGAACGGTGCGTACTGACGCCTGACCGCCTCCCAGTAGGGCTCGAGGTCGGATACCGCGTCGAGCGGGATGCCGCTGTCGCGGTCGGTGTGCGCGAGTGCGGCGACCAGGGCCGACAGCGACGGCTGGCTCGTGGTGCCGGAGAGCGGTGCGGATGCCGCATCCACGGCGTCGACGCCGACGGCGCTGGCTGCGAGGAGCGTCGCGAGCTGCCCGCCGGGGGTGTCGTGGGTGTGCAGGTGCACCGGAAGGTCGAAGCGCTCGCGCAGCGCGCTGACGAGTTTCGCCGCCGCAGCCGGTCGGAGGAGGCCGGCCATGTCCTTGATCGCGATGATGTGAGCCCCGGCGTCGACGATCTGGTCCGCCAGACCCAGGTAGTAGTCGAGCGTGTAGAGATCCTCGGCCGGGTTCAGCAGGTCACCCGTGTAGCACAGCGCCACCTCGGCGACGGCGGTCCCGGTGCTGCGGACGGCCTCGATCGCCGGACGCATCTGCTCGACGTCGTTGAGGGCATCGAAGATGCGGAAGATGTCGACGCCGCTGGCGGCCGCCTCCGCGACGAACGCCTCGGTCACAGCCGTCGGGTACGGGGTGTACCCGACGGTGTTTCGACCTCGGAGGAGCATCTGGATCGCGACGTTCGGCAGCGCCGCACGGAGCTTGTCCAGCCGCTCCCAGGGGTCCTCGCCGAGGAAGCGCAACGCGACGTCGTAAGTCGCTCCGCCCCACGCCTCCACCGAGAGCAGCTGCGGGGTGAGGCGAGCGATGTGAGGGGCGACGGCGACCAGGTCGCGCGTGCGCACCCGCGTCGCCAGCAGGGACTGATGCGCGTCCCGGAAGGTCGTGTCGGTGACCGCCAGCGCGGTCTGCTCCCGCAGGCTCCGCGCGAATCCCTCCGGCCCGAGTTCGAGCAGGCGCTGCCGCGAGCCGGGAGCCGGAGCCGCGTCGAGGTCGACCGCAGGGAGCTTGGTCACCGGGTCGACCGCACCGGGATGCGCGCCGTTCGGCTTGTTGACGGTGACGTCGACCAGCCAATTCAGTATCTTCGTGCCGCGGTCCTTGGACACGCGGCCGCGCAGCAGTTCCGGCCGCTCGTCGATGAAGGAGGTGCTCACGTCGCCGGCGATGAACGCCTCATCCTCGAGCAACGCCTGCAGGAACGCGATGTTCGTGGAGACGCCACGGATGCGGAACTCGGCCAGCGCACGGCGGGCGCGGGCGACCGCGGCCGGGAAGTCACGACCGCGGCAGGTGAGCTTGGACAGCATCGAATCGAAGTGCGGGCTGATCTGCGAACCGGCAGCCGTCGTGCCGCCGTCCAGGCGGATGCCCGCGCCGCCGGGCGAGCGGTAGGTGGTGATCTTGCCGGTGTCCGGGCGGAATCCCTGCGTCGGGTCCTCTGTCGTGATCCGGCATTGCAGTGCGGCTCCGCGCACATGCAGCTTCTCCTGCTGCAGGCCGAGTTCGGAGAGCGTCTGCCCCGCTGCGATCCGCAGCTGGGTCTGCACGAGGTCGACGTCGGTGATCTCCTCGGTGACCGTGTGCTCCACCTGGATGCGCGGGTTCATCTCGATGAAGACGACCTCGCCCGCGCGCTCCCCCGCCGTCTCCAGCAGGAACTCCACCGTGCCGGCGTTCTCGTAGCCGATCGATCGCGCGAATGCCACGGCATAGCCGTGCAGAGCGGTGCGGATCCTGTCATCGAGGTTCGGCGCCGGGGCGATCTCGACGACCTTCTGGTGGCGGCGCTGCACCGAGCAGTCGCGCTCGAACAGGTGCACCGTCTCGCCGGACTTGTCGGCGAGGATCTGCACCTCGATATGGCGGGGACGCACGACGGCCTGCTCCAGGAACATCCGCGCGTCGCCGAAGGCGCTCTCGGCTTCGCGCATCGCCTCGGCCAGCGCAGGAGCCAGTTCGCCTTTCGAGGCGACTCGGCGCATCCCGCGACCGCCGCCACCGGCGACGGCCTTCGCGAACAGCGGGAAGCCGATGTCGTCGGCCTGCGCGACCAGCGCATCCACATCGTCGGATGCCTCGGTGGAGCGCAGCACCGGCACTCCCGCGCCGATGGCGTGGCGCTTGGCTTCGACCTTGTTACCGGCCATCTCGAGGACCCGAGCGGGCGGTCCGATGAAGACGATGCCATTGGCCGCCGCCTTCTCTGCCAGTTCCGGGTTCTCGGAGAGGAACCCGTACCCGGGGTAGATCGCGTCCGCACCCGCCTCCTTGGCGACCCGGATGATCTCGTCCACGTCGAGGTAGGCGCGTACCGGATGGCCGCGCTCGCCGATCTGGTACGCCTCGTCGGCCTTCAACCGATGCAGCGACCCACGATCCTCATAGGGGAAGACCGCGACGGTCCTTGCTCCCACCTCGAACGCTGCACGGAAGGCGCGGATCGCGATCTCGCCGCGATTGGCCACAAGGATCTTCTGGAACATGCACACCTCTGATAGCTCGATGCACGGCGAATTCGTCGCACATGGCGCGGGGCTGAGTGTTTCCCCAGCCTAGGGGAAGGTAACGTGGAGTCCGTGCACGTACTCAGCGTCAGCTCTCTCAAGGGCGGTGTCGGCAAGACGACCGTGACTCTCGGCCTGGCCTCCGCGGCCTTCGCCCGAGGCGTCCGGACTCTCGTCGTCGACCTCGACCCGCAATCCGATGTGTCGACCGGCATGGACATCCAGGTCGCCGGCAGGCTCAACATCGCTGATGTCCTGGCGAACCCGAAGGAGAAGATCGTCCGCCAGGCGATCACCTCCAGCGGCTGGGCGAAGGTCCACCCCGGGACGATCGACGTGCTCATCGGCAGCCCCTCGGCGATCAACTTCGACGGGCCGCATCCGAGCGTCCGGGACGTCTGGAAGCTCGAAGAGGCCCTCGCCGCCGTCGAAGCCGACTACGACCTCGTGCTCATCGACTGCGCGCCGTCGCTGAACGCGCTCACCCGAACCGCCTGGGCGGCGAGCGACCGCGTCATGGTCGTCACCGAGCCCGGCCTGTTCTCGGTGGCCGCGGCCGACCGAGCCCTCCGCGCGATCGAGGAGATCCGCCGAGGTCTCTCCCCCCGCCTCCAGCCGCTCGGCATCGTCGTGAACCGGGTGCGTCCGCAGTCGATCGAGCACCAGTTCCGCATCAAGGAACTGCGCGACATGTTCGGCCCCCTCGTGCTCGCACCGCAGCTTCCGGAGCGCACCTCTCTGCAGCAGGCCCAGGGTGCGGCGAAGCCCCTGCACATCTGGCCGGGCGACTCCGCTCAGGAACTCGCCGCGGACTTCGACTCGCTGCTCGACCGGATCATCCGCACCGGCCGCATCGCCGTCTCCGAGACCGGCACACAGGCCTGACGCCTCCCCCAAGCAAGAACGGCCATCCTCTCGCGAGGGTGGCCGTCAGCTTCTGTCCGCGAGCGTGACCGGAGTCAGGCGGAGCGCTTGGTCCGGCGCGCCGAGAGCTCGTCGACGGGGTCCGGTGCGGTCGGGTCGAACTCGACCAGAGTCGACTCGACCTCGCGGAGCACCTTGCCGACTGCGATGCCGAAGACGCCCTGACCGCGGCTGACGAGGTCGATGACCTCGTCGTTCGAGGTGCACAGGTAGACCGACGCTCCGTCGCTCATGAGCGTGGTGCCGGCGAGGTCGCGGATGCCGGCAGCACGGAGCTGGTCGACCGCCGTGCGGATCTGCTGCAGCGAGATGCCCGTGTCGAGCAGTCGCTTCACGAGCTTGAGGACCAGGATGTCGCGGAAGCCGTAGAGCCGCTGAGAGCCGGAGCCGCTGGCGCCGCGGACGGTGGGGACCACCAGCTCGGTGCGCGCCCAGTAGTCCAGCTGGCGGTACGTGATCCCGGCTGCGCGTGCGGCGACCGCACCGCGATAGCCGACCTCATCGTCCATGGCGGGCAGACCGTCCGTGAAGAGGAGTTCGGACACGAACCGCGGGTCGCCTGAAAGCTCATCCGCATTCATATGAAGTCCTCTCTGGAGCCGTTACCTCCACGCTAGAGCAGTGCCCCAGCAGCGGCAATGACATCTGCGCGTCGGTGAAGGTGTGTCGCAATCAGTTCGTTACGAAAGCACGCGCGAGAGCGCATCCTTGACGAACAGCGAGCGCACTTCGTCGATCTTGGCGGCCAGATCCGGCGCCATCTCGCTCGCCTTTGCGCGTGACGTGGCATCCGTTCGGCGCAGCAGCGCGGACATCGCCGATTCGATGAGGGCCACCTCGCGCTCGGCCCCCTGCCGTACGGCACGAAGGTGTCGCGGTTCGATGCCGTGCCGATCCAGCGCGACGAGTCCGCGCAGCAGCGCGACGGTCGCCTCCGAGTACGACTCGCTCGCGGTGATGACGCCGGTGCTGATCGCGTCGTTGAGCAGTTGCGGACCGGCGCCGGCCGCGGAGAGCAGTTCGCCGCGGCGATAGCGCCGCGGCGGGGGCGTGATCGACGGTGGCGGCGTGAGACCGGTCCCTGCCTGGCCATTGGCCTCGGCCTCGTCGAGCTGCTCGCGGATGACGCTGAGCGGCAGATAGTGATCGCGCTGAAGCACGAGCCCCAACCGTAGGCGCTCGATGTCGGACTGCGAGAACTTGCGGTAACCCGACTCGGTGCGTGATGGCGTCACGATGCCCTGGACTTCGAGGAAGCGCAGCTTGCTGGAGGTGAGTTCCGGGAACTCCGGCGTGAGTCGTGCGAGCACCTGGCCGATGCTCAGAAGACCCGCGGACGCTGAGCGTTCGCGGGCGTGAGGTGCCGCCATCAGCCGTTCGCCGCCGAGCGGTCGACGGGTGAGATGAAGAAGTTCAGCCGGAACTTGCCGACCCGCAGCTCGGAGCCGTCGACAAGGGAGCTGCGGTCGACGCGTTCCCCGTTCACGTAGGTTCCGTTGAGCGAGCGCTGGTCGATGATCTCGAACGAAGAGCCGTTGCGGGTGATCTCGGCGTGACGACGCGACACCGTCACGTCATCGAAGAAGATGTCGGCCTCGGGATGCCGGCCCACCGTCGTGACATCCGTGTCCAGAAGGTAGCGGGCGCCCGCGAGCGCACCGGAGCGCACCAGCAGCAACGCCGATCCGGAGGGCAGCGCCGCGATGGCCGACTGCTCGACCTCGGTGAGCTCCACCCCGAAGGGTACGAACGACAGATCGGAATCGTGCCCGAACGTCTGCGTTGCATCGTGCTTCTGCTCGCCGGAACGGTGAATCGCTTCCCCGCCCGATCGGCTCTCGCTGTCTGTCACAGTGGCCCTCCTCGTCGTCCAGACTATCCGATGCGGGGGGCGGCGCGGGAGGGTCGGGTCAGCACTCAGCCCGCACATACCGGAGATTCCTACGCTGACCAGGTGCACATCACCGTTCGCCGATTTCCCGCCGCTCCGTTCGTTCTTGCCGCGAGCGTGCTCGCAGCCGTCCTGATGCTGGTCACTCCCCTGCCTGCATCCGCCCACGACAGCCTCCAGTCGTCGAGCCCGGCTGCCGACAGCACCGTGCCCACATTGCCTGCCGAGCTGACGCTCACGTTCAGCGCGGGCCTCGTCGACGGTAAAGGGGCGACGGAGGTCGTGGTCACCGATGCCGCGGGCAACTCCGTCACCGACGGCCCCGCCACCGTCGATGGCGCGACCGTCACACAGCCGCTGGTCTCCGAGGCGGATGCGGGCGTGTACCGCGTGATCTGGAAGGTCGTCTCCAGCGACGGCCACCCGACCTCCGAGGAGTTCTCCTTCACCGTGGCGACGAGCACCCTCGCCGAGCCGACCGCAGCGACGACCGCCGACCCCGCACCGTCGGAGACGCCGTCGGCCGTGCAGAGTCCGCCGGCCACTGCGACACCGGAGGGCACCCCCGCCGACGGCGACGCATTCCTGCGCGTTCTGCCCTGGATCATCGGCGCCGTGATCGTCGCCGGACTGGGTGGGGCCATCGTCGCCACGATGGTCCGGAGGGCCCGGCGCCGGGGCACCGCATCCGATTCCGACGACGCCTCAGCGCGCTAGGCTTGAGGCATGCCACACTACGATGTCGTCGTCCTCGGCGCGGGTCCTGGCGGATACGTCGCCGCCGTTCGCAGCGCACAGCTCGGCCTGTCCACTGCCATCATCGAGGAGAAGTACTGGGGCGGTGTCTGCCTCAACGTGGGCTGCATCCCCTCCAAGGCGCTCCTGAAGAACGCGGAGCTCGCGCACACCCTGAAGCACAAGGCCGAGTTCTTCGGTATCTCGGGTGAGTTCACGCTCGACTTCGGCAAGGCGTGGGATCGCAGCCGCGAGGTGGCCGACGGCCGCGTCAAGGGCATCCACTTCCTGATGAAGAAGAACAAGGTCACCGAGTACGACGGTCGCGGCACCTTCACCGGCCCGAAGGCCATCTCGGTGGCGAAGACCGACGGCACGACCGAAGAGGTCACCTTCGACAACGCCATCATCGCGACCGGGTCGACCGTCCGCCTCCTTCCCGGCGTGACGCTCAGCGACAACGTGGTCACGTACGAGGCGCAGATCATGGCCCGCGAACTCCCGGAGTCGATCGTCGTGGTCGGCGCCGGCGCCATCGGCATGGAGTTCGCGTACGTGCTGACGAACTACGGGGTCAAGGTCACGATCATCGAGTTCCTCGACCGTGCCCTTCCGAACGAAGACGTCGACGTCTCCAAGGAGATCGCCAAGCAGTACAAGAAGCTGGGCGTCGAGATCCTCACCTCGACCAAGGTCGAGACCGTCGTCGACAACGGATCGTCCGTCACCGTCACCTACACGGCAAAGGACGGCCAGCAGAGCTCGATCGAGGCCGACAAGGTCCTGATGTCGATCGGCTTCGCTCCGAGCGTCACGGGCTTCGGCCTGGAGAACACCGGCGTGAAGCTCACCGACCGCGGTGCGATCGACATCGATGACCACATGCGCACCAACGTCGAGGGCATCTACGCGATCGGTGACGTCACCGCGAAGCTGCAACTCGCCCACGTCGCAGAGGCGCAGGGCGTGGTAGCCGCCGAGACCATCGGCAAGGCGGAGACGATGACGCTGGGCGACTACCGGATGATGCCTCGCGCGACGTTCTGCTCGCCGCAGGTGGCGTCGTTCGGCCTCACCGAGCAGCAGGCACGGGACGAGGGTCGCGACATCAAGGTCTCGACGTTCCCGTTCATGGCCAACGGCAAGGCGCACGGCCTGGGCGAGCCCGTCGGCTTCGTGAAGCTCATCGCGGATGCCGAGCACCTCGAGCTCATCGGCGCGCACATGATCGGACCGGATGTGTCGGAGCTCCTCCCCGAGCTGACTCTCGCGCAGAAGTGGGATCTGACCGCTCTCGAACTGGCCCGCAACGTGCACACGCACCCGACGCTGTCCGAGGCCCTGCAGGAGGGCTTCCACGGACTCGCCGGGCACATGATCAACTTCTGATCGACCTCGGTTGAGAACGGCCTGACTGCGAAACCGTGGTCAGGCCGTTTTCACTTCGCCCGCCCGTCCACCGCCGTCCTGTTTCCCATGGAGGAGATCCCGTGACCGAGTCGAACCGCCTGTACGGAGAGGTGATCGAAACCGAGGTGCTCAGCCCGCACATGCTGCGCGTCGTCCTGGGTGGCCCCGGGCTGGACGCCTTCGAGCCGATCGGGGACACCGACCAGTACGTCAACTGCTTCTTCCTCCCCGAGGGAGCACCGTACGAAGTGCCGTTCACCGACGACGCCATCCGGGATCTCCCGCGCGACCAGCGCCCGTTCGCACGCAGGATCACCGTGCGCGCCTGGGACCCGCAGACGCGACAGCTGGCCCTCGACTTCGTCGCCCATGGCGAGATCGGGTACGCCGGGAGATGGGCGCTGCACGCACGACCAGGCGACCGGCTGCAGCTGCGTGGTCCGGCCGGCGGCTACCGCCCGGAGGCTGATGCCGACAGTTATCTGCTGGTCGGCGACGCGAGCGCGCTTCCTGCGATCGCCGCGTCCGCTGAGGCTGTTCCCGAGGGACGACCGGTGGTGATCGTCGCAGAGGTCCCGTCGGCCGAGGACGAGATCCCCCTCGAGTCTCCGGGCGAGCTCACCGTGCGTTGGGTGCACACGGTCGACGGCGGAGACGCCGTCCGCCTCCTGGCCGATGCCGTGGCCGCACTTCCCCGCCCGGAAGGAGTCGTGAGCGCCTTCGTGCACGGCGAAGCCGAGTCGGTGCGCGCGGTGCGCCGAGTGCTGCTGAGCGAGCGCATCGTCGCTGAGGATCGGCTGTCCTGCTCCCCGTACTGGCGTCTCGGTCACGATGACGAGGCATGGCGATCGGTCAAGGCCGCCTGGGTCCGCGAGGTGGCGGCCGAGACGCTTCCCTCCCCCGTCCGTACCGAACGGGCGTCCGCCTGACCGGCAGAGCTCCTATAGGCCCCTCATCGTGATCATGTCCGCCATCCGTACGCTCCGGGCACCGGACCCGAGCGCGCGGATCAGCAACTCTCGAGCGTGCAGGCCGAGAGGCTGCGCCGGAGCACCCATCGCCATGTAGAACCGGGCTCGGCTCTGGGTGCGGCGCGCGGCTCGTCTGCTGCGCCGCTCGAACCCGCGGAAGTCCGGTGTCCCCCGCCCCAGGGATTGCTCGATCCGTTCGGTGAGGCGCACGGCATCCAGCCAGCCGAGGTTCATCCCCTGTCCGCCGATCGGGCTGATCTCGTGCGCGGCATCCCCGAGGAGGATGACCCGTCCGACGACCGTGTGGGCGGCGAGATGCTGCGCCGCCCGGAACGCCGTCGGGCGGACGCCGTCCGGGACAGTCAGCCCGATACCGGTGCGCTCTTCGATCGCCGCGCGCATGTCAGCGGCATTCCAGCGGGTCCTCGTCGCGGTCGCTGCACCGCCCGACGCATCCCGCACCACCCAGCGCCGTGTGCCCCCGGGGAGCGGGAAGGACTCCACCAGCCCTCCGGGTTCGCAGTGCAGACGGGCACGGGAGTCGGCTTCGGGGTCGGCGATGTCCATCATCAGATACTCGGCGACACCCCGTCGCGGCTGCCATCCGACTCCGAGCATCTCGCGGATGCCGCTGCGCACGCCATCGGCTGCGACGAGGAAGGATGATGTGAGCTCACGCCGGACACCCCCGACGTCGACGGTCAGCCGGACGAAGTCGCCCTCGTCTCGGACGGCGAGTGCGTCGCAGCCCGACCGGAGAGCCGCCGGGGCCGCCTGTTCGAGTCGTTCACGCAGCAGGGCGCCGGTCCGATACTGCGGCAGGACCAGGACCGGACGTTCAGGCCTGAAGTCGACGGAGGCCAACGTGCGGCCCCGGCTGAGCACGTCGCCCCCTTCCAGCGCCAGTGCCTCCGAACGCACGCGGTCGCCGATCCCTGCCGCATCCAGCGCTTCCAGTCCCGGTGGATGGATTCCGATCGCCCTGCTGCGCTCGTCGGCTCCGGTGCGCCTCTCGCAGACGGCGACGTCCAGCCCGCGCTGAGCGAGCAGACAGCCGAGCATCAGTCCCACCGGCCCGGCGCCGACGATCACGACGTCATGGTCGAGCATCGGGCGGCTCCCTCCGCAGTTCGAGCCGGGCAGGGATTCCCCTTCGTACCGCCCACCCGGCCGGCGCCACCGCTGACAGCTCCTCTGCCGTGTAGGAGCGGCGGATGCTGGTCAGCCCGTCGTCCCGGATGAACGACCCGGCGAGCAGATTCCCCGCGAAGGGCCACGTGCCGGCGGCGAAGAGCACGTACGCGGCTCTGCTCCGTGCGATGTCGTGATGCACGACGAGGCCGCGGTCGCCGGCGAGCCGACCCGTGTCCGCCAGGAGCTCCGGCAACTCGTCCGCGGTGAGATGGTGCAGCAGATGGTTGGACACGACCACGTCGAAGACGGCACCCTCACGGACCAGATCGGAGGTGTGCGCGCAGCGGTACCGCACCCCGGCGCCGTCGTCGTGCGCCTCCGCCCAGCCCGTCGCGCGGGCATCGGCATCCAGTGCCGTGATCGACGCCGCGAGCCCGTCGCGGTGAAGCCGTCGAGCGAGCTCCCGGCACAGATCGCCGCCGCCGGCACCGACGTCGAGGATGCTGATCGTCCGACGGCGGGCGCGTGGGCGGATGTCCCGCCGGTAGAGGAGCCCGGGGCGGGAGACCACGGCATTCACCAGCCGGAACCGCTCATAGGTGCGCTCCAGCATCCGGCGATCTGCGCCCGGGTCGTCCATCAGCTCGCGTGCCCCCGCCGCACGGGCCGACAGCTCAGGCGGCATGGCTCCCCGGGGCGACGACGGTCATCAGCGCGCTCTCGGCGGTGAGCCCGGGACCGAAGGCCATCGCCGAGACGCGCTCGCCGTCCTGCGCCCCCTCGTCCAGGATCCGCTTCATGACGAAGAGGACGGTCGCACTGGACATGTTGCCGTACTCGCGCAGCGTCTCGCGCGCCGGATGCAGCTGCTCATCGGTGAGTCCCAGCTTGTCCTGCACCCTGTCGAGGATGCTGCGCCCCCCGGGGTGGATCGCCCAGTGCTCGACCGCATCGCCGATCGTGTCGTCTTCGAAGGCCGCGGCGAGCGCGGGTTCCGCGTACAGCGGTCGGAGGGCATCATGGATGCTCTCGCCGATGATGTGCGGCACGGCGGTGGAGAGGACCATCTCGAACCCCTGATCCCCGATCGTCCACGCCATGTCCTTCTCGCCCTCGGATGTGATCGACGTGTGGAAGCGGTCGAGGCGGAGGCCGGGGACGTCCGAGGAGAAGGTGCGCGCGGTGACGAGGCCCGCCGCCGCTCCGTCCGCGAAGAGGGAGGAGGCCACGATCAGATCCGGGTCGTCCGAGGAGCGCAGGTGCAGCGTGCACAGCTCGACGCTGACGACGAGCACCACGGCGTCGGGATCCGCTCCGCAGAACTGGCTCGCCGCCCGCAGTGCCGGCATCGAGGCGTAGCAGCCCATGAACCCCAGGTGGTAGCGCTGCACTCCGTCACGCAGACCGAGCGCGCGCACGATCTGAAAGTCCGGGCCCGGTGCATGGAATCCCGTGCACGACACCGTGATGACGTGGGTGACGTCGGCGGCGGTGATGTCCGGGTCTGCATCCACCGCCCGGCGCGCTGCTTCGACGAACATCCGGCCGGCCTCACGCGTGTACAGCTCGTTCCGCGTCTTGGTGCCCGGGGAGAGCAGTTCGCCGGAGGCCCTGTCGAAGAATGTCGGCGCCTCGACATCGGTGCTCAATGACAGCTCATCGAGCACCGTGTACCGGGTGTCGATGCCGGACACGTTGAACGACGTCGCGACGATCCGCTTCGCCAGCCGACCGATGTCGGGCTGGGCGGCGAAGACGTCGCGTACCTCCTCCTGGATCAGGACGGTGTCGGGGACGATCGTCTGGATGGACCTGAGCACGGGAGCATGGCGCATGCTGTCACTCAAGCATGCCGCGTCCTGACACGGAAGGGGCTGGCGCCGGGAGCGCGTCTCTGCGAAGGTGCGGGCTCAGAAGCCGAGCGCACGGGCGAGCTTGGAACCCGATGAGGCGTGCCGGCCACCGGCCGCGAAGACCGCCGCCTGCACGGCGAGGAAGAACGCTTCGCGTCCCGCCGCATCGGTGGGCGCTGCCGGCCCCAGCTCCATCTCCCACTCACGCCATGCGCGCTGCGTGCCGGTGCGGAGATCCGTGGCGCGGACGTGGTCGTCGACGAATTCGGCGACGACGCCACCGGGGCCGGTGAGCAGGTAGGCGGTGCGATCGTTCTCGATGCGCGCCAGCGGGATGAGCGGATCCGTCGTCCAGCGGGAGATCGTCTCGGCGACGGCATCCGGCACGGCGTCGCCTTCGCCCAGCGGCCAGCCCAGCTCGAGACGTCCGTCCCCCTCCCGGGGGCCCTTCACGTGCCACCCGGCATCCGGTCCACCGGTACGGCGGCGCAACGCGACGCCGGAACGCGAGAGAGTGGCGGCGGCCGTATCGAGATAGCGGGCGTCGAGCGCCCTGGCCTCTCCCTCGGTGACCGCATCCACCCCGGGGATCGCACCCCAGTCCGGCAGGGGGGTCTCCGGGTCGACGTCGAACTTGCGCTCGATCTCGACCGTTCGGGACGGTTCAGTCATCGGCAGGATTGATGTCCTCGAGGGACTCGTCGTACCAGTAGTCGACCTCGGTGGGTCCGTCGTGTGCGCCGGTGTTCGCCGGCGTGCCGCGTCGGTGGTACACCACCTGCGTCTCGCTGTAAGGGACGATCAGCTTGTCGTCCGCATCGCCGAGGGGGATGATCTGCCCGTCCAGCGGGCCTCCGTGGAGTCGTGCGAGTGCCATGTGCTCACACTAGTGCCGCTCCGGTGCGGCGAAGGAGGAGCCCCTCGGCGAGGCGCTCAGCCCGCCGCGATGCCGAGGACGGCTCCGACGATCATCCAGGGGCCGAAGGCGATCCGGGTGGAGCGGTCCGCGCGATGCAGGGCCATCAGCACCAGCGCATACAGCGCGCCGAGCACGAAGGCGGATGCCGCGCCGACGGCGAGCGCCTGCCAGCCGTGCCAGCCGAGCACGATCCCGATCACGGCGGCGAGCTTCACATCCCCGCCGCCCATGCCCTCCCTGCTCACCAGCCGCAGCGCCGCGTAGAACCCGCCGAGGATCAGCATCCCCAGCACAGCGCCGATCAACGACCGCACCTGCCCGGTCAGCAGGGCTTCGATGATCGCGAGTGCCAGCAGGGCGACCAGCGTGGGCAGCACGATGCGGTTCGGCAGCCGGTGCGTCCTGACGTCGATGACGAGGAGCCACACGCCGACTCCGAGCAGCGCGAGATGCACGAGCACGACGAGCGCTTCGTGGAGATCCATGAGGGAAGGCTAGAAGATCGGCGGATGCCGCGTGCGGGGGCTGTGGATAACTCGACTTCCCCGGCGAGCGCCGCGAGCGCGTCTCGCCGAGTGCACGGC
Organism: Microbacterium aurantiacum; assembly: GCF_002872075.1. Classification (GTDB taxonomy): domain Bacteria; phylum Actinomycetota; class Actinomycetes; order Actinomycetales; family Microbacteriaceae; genus Microbacterium; species Microbacterium aurantiacum_A. Next base: position 191,568 of record NZ_PGGU01000007.1, read on the forward strand.
ATCTCGCCGAGTGCACGGCATCTCGCCGAGTGCACGGCTTATTGCCGCGAACAAGCCGTGCACTCGGCACCAAGCCGTGCGTTCGAGGCGCGGCGACTCGGAGTCGTGTCAGAGATCGATGATGTCGAGGTCGACCGTGACGATGTCACCCTCGCCGATCCTCTGGGCCTCGCGGATCGCCTTCTTCAACGGCAGCACGTATCCGGCGTCCCCGGGGAAGATCGAGGTCGACCAGATCGAGGAGCCGATCCTGGCGCGCACCCGGAGCGAACCGAACCCGCGCGATGGCGAGGGCAGTTCGCGCAGTTCGGCGGAGAGCTCCTCCGGCATCGTCGCGAAGAACCAGGAGTCCGTGCGTGCGTTCCACCGGATCACGGTGCTCTCGAATTCGATCCGCATGGCCACAGCGTAGTCAGCGCCGCAGACATCCTCGTGCTCCCGGCGATGTCCGAGGTTCGAATTAGCGTCATCATCTCTACTTGCTTTATTCGAATATATCTTCGAGGATGGATTCATGGGGATCGGGCTCGATGCGGTGACCGCGCTCTCTCCGGTCGGCGACTCCCGCGCCGGAGAGGTGCTGCGGCTGCGCCGCGAGATCAGCAGGATGCAGCGCCGTCGCAGCGAGCATCCGCTGCTCCCCCTCGACCCTGCCTTCGCATCCCTGCTGCCGGAGGAGGGCCTGCAGACGGGTGCCGCCTACACGGTCACCTCCTCGCCCGGTCTCGTGCTCGCGCTGCTGAGCGCGGCGTCGCAGAAGGGGCTCTGGTGCGCGGTCGTCGGCATGCCGACCCTGGGGGTCGAGGCCGCAGCCGGGTTCGGCATCGACCTCGAACGCCTGATCCTCGTCCCCGACCCCGGCGAGCGCTGGCTGGCGGTGACGTCCGCCCTCTCCGAGGTGGTCCCGCTCATCGCCGTGCACCCCGGTACGCGGATGCGCGATGCCGATGCCTCCCGCCTGAACGCACGCCTGCGCGATCGCGGCTGCACGCTGCTCGTGACCGAGTCGCCCGCCACCGGCATCTGGCCGCAGAGCGAGGGGTCGATCCGCATCCACGATCCGCACTGGCACGGTCTCGGCGCCGGCTGGGGGCTGCTCTCGGACTGCACCGTGACGGTGACCGCGCAGACCAGGCGCGCGCCGATGCCGTCGAGCGTCCAGGTGCGACTGCCGGGCAGCCGGGGCGGGGTCGAGGCTCTGGCTGCCGACCTCTCCTCGCTTCCTGCGCGTCGCGACGTCACGGTGTTCGACAACGGCACCGCAGCGCCTCCCGTCGACATCTCCCGCTGGGCGGCCGCCGGATGAACGCTCCGCTCCGCGTCCTCGTGCTGTGGTTCCCCGACTGGCCGCTGCGGGCCGCTCTCGGCGGCCCCCCTCCGCATCCGCCCACCGCCCTGGTGCACGCGAACGCGGTGGTGGCCTGCACCGCGTCGGCACGCGAGCACGGGGTCCGCGTCGGTCAACGCCGCCGGGTCGCGCAGGGACACCTCCCGGCGCTGCGGGTGCTCCCCCACGACCCGGCCGGAGACGAGCGCGCGTTCCTCCCCGTGCTGCAGCTCATCGAGAAGCACGCCCCCGGCGCCTCTCTGCTGCGTCCGGGTCTCGCCGCTCTCCGCGCACGTGGCGTCGCCCGGTATCACGGCGGCGAGGGCGAGGCCGCAGACGCCCTCCTCCGCATCCTCACGCATGCCGGCTTCCCCGAAGCGCGGATCGGCATCGCCGACGGTCCGTTCACGGCGGAGGCGGCGGCTCGCAGCAACCAGCCGTGGACCGTCGTGCCCCCTGGCGGGGCGAAGGAGTACCTGAGCCCGTTCGCCGTGCAGGCCCTGCGTGACGAACAGCTCGCCGGCCTCCTCATCCGCCTCGGGGTGCACACCCTCGGCGACTTCGCCGCTCTCGACGCGCTCGAAGTGCGGGACCGCTTCGGCGAGCGGGGGGCGCGTCTGCATGCGCTCGCCGCCGGCGCCGATTCACGCCCGCTCGTCCCCCGGGCACCCGACCCCGTGCTGGTGCGCACCGCAGAGTTCGAACCGCCGCTGGCCGGCGCCGATCAGGTCGCCTTCGCCGTGCGGCAGACGGCGGATGCGGTGATGCTCGCCCTCGGCGATGCCGCGGCCGTCTGCACCGAGGTGCGCATCGATCTGACCGACGACAACGGCCTGGTCTTCTCCCGTTCCTGGCTGCATCCGACCTGCTTCGACGCCGCCGATCTCGTCGACCGGGTGCGCTGGCAGCTGGAGGCACTGGCAGCGGAGCATGCGCGGGAGCCCGTCGACGAGGCCAGGGCCTTCGGCGGCATCGCCGCTGTGCGCATCGTCCCGGTCGCCGTCGACGATGCCGCGCACCATCAGCCGGGGCTCTTCGGATCCGGATCCGACGAACGTCTGCACCATGCCGTCTCCCGCGTGCAGACGATGATCGGACACGAGGGCGTGGTCACCGCGACGGTCTCCGGCGGCCGCTGGCTCGCCGACCGGCAGGTGCTCACCCCGTGGGGTGAGCGCGCAGTCGCACCACGGGATCCGGAGCATCCGTGGCCGGGGAGCCTTCCCGACCCGGTGCCCGCCGAGGTGTTCCTGCCGCCACGGCCGATCGGCGTCCAGGCGGCTGACGGCAGTTCGATCGGCATCGACGCACGCGGAGCGCTCTCCGCCGCCCCCGCGCACATCGACGGCGCCGTCGTGCAGGCATGGGCGGGCCCCTGGCCGATCGACGAGCACCGCTGGGATCCTGCGCGAGGACGCCGGGGCCACCGCCTGCAGGTCGTCGACGACCGGGACCGGGCATGGCTGGTCTTCCGCGCCGGTGACCGCTGGTGGGCGGAAGGCAGGTATCGCTGATGGGCTGGCACAACCCCCCGCTGACCTGGGCGGAGCTGGAGCGCACCCTCAGCGGCGACGCACCCGTCGAGAAGAGCCCTGCCGCCGAGCCCCCGGCTCATCGCGTCGATCCTGGTCCGGTGAGCCGGCGACGAAAGCGCCTCCCGCCCGCGCAGATCACCCGCCCTGCGGATGCGGTGCCCTATGCCGAGCTGCACGCCCACTCCTCGTATTCGTTCCTCGACGGCGCCTCCTCGCCGGAGGAGCTTCTCGCCGAGGCCGAGCGGCTCGGGCTCACCGCTCTCGCCCTCACCGACCACGACGGCTTCTACGGCGCCGCCCGCTTCGGCGAGCTGGCCGAGAACATGAACCTCCAGGTGCAGACGGTGTTCGGCGCCGAGCTGTCGCTCGACCTGCCTGCTCCGCAGCGTGGTGCCGCCGACCCGGCCGGCGAGCATCTGCTCGTCCTCGCGAGCGGACTGGAGGGGTATCACCGCCTCTCCGGGGCGATCTCCGCCGCCCAGCTGCGAGGCGGCGAGAAGGGCCGGCCCGTCTACGACCTCGACGAACTGGTCGAGAAGGCCGGCGACCACTGGACGATCCTGACCGGGTGCCGTAAGGGCGGCGTGCGCCGCGGCCTGGAGCACGGCGATGCGGAGACGCCGCTGCGGCGCCTCGTCGACCTGTTCGGGCGCGATCACGTCGCCGTCGAGCTGTTCGATCACGGCGATCCGCTGGACACCCGCCGCAACGACGCCCTCGCCGACCTCGCCGGCCGGATGCGTCTGCCGGTCGTCGCCACGAACAATGTGCACTACGCCGCCCCCGAGCGCGCCCGGCTCGCCGAGGCGGTGGCCGCGGTGCGGGCGGTGCGCAGCATGGACGACCTGGACGGATGGCTGCCCGTGCACGGCGGCGCGCACCTGCGCAGCGGGGCGGAGATGACCGAGCGATTCCGCCGCTACCCCGGCGCGATCTCCCACGGGCTCGAACTGGCCGCGGCATCCGCCTTCCCGCTGCGCCGAGCGCGGCCGGCGCTGCCGCAGCAGAAGGTGCCGGAGGGGCACACTCCGATGAGCTGGCTGCGTGCGCTCGTCTGGGAGGCCGTCCCGGAGAAATATCCGCGTCTCGATGCCGCGGGGCGGAGCAGGATCGAGCGTGAGCTCGACGTCATCGAGGAGAAGGACTTCCCCGGCTACTTCCTCATCGTGCACGGCATCGTCGCCGAGGCACGCCGGCGCGGCATCCTCTGCCAGGGACGGGGATCCGCTGCGGCGAGCGCCGTCTGCTATCTGCTGGGGATCACCGCCGTCGATCCGATCCTCTACCGGCTGCCCTTCGAGCGCTTCCTCGCCACCACGCGCCAGGAGGAGCCGGACATCGACGTGGACTTCGACTCCGACCGCCGGGAGGAGATCATCCAGTGGGTGTACCAGGAGTACGGCCGGGAGCGCGCGGCCCAGGTGGCGAACGTCATCCAGTACCGTCCGAAGAACGCCGTGCGCGACATGGCCAGGGCGCTCGGCTTCTCCCCCGGTCAGCAGGATGCCTGGTCACGCCAGGTCGACGGCTGGGGCGCGGGCATCGAGCCCGTCGAGGGGCACGACATCCCTGCGAACGTGCTCGAGTACGCCGGTGAGCTGCTGAAGGCGCCCCGGCATCTCGGCATCCACTCCGGCGGCATGGTGCTCACCGCCCGCCCTGTCGGCGAGGTCGTGCCCGTGGAGCACGCGCGCATGGAGAACCGCACCGTCATCCAGTGGGAGAAGGACGACGCCGCCTGGATGGGCCTGGTGAAGTTCGACCTGCTGGGACTCGGGATGCTCGCCGCCCTCCAGCACTGCTTCGACCTCATCGAGGACGCAACGGGCGAGACCTGGAAGCTGGAGACCCTCCCCAAGGAGGAGCCTGCGGTCTACGACATGCTCTGCCGCGCCGACTCGATCGGGGTATTCCAGGTCGAGTCACGGGCGCAGATCGGCCTGCTCCCCCGGCTGCAGCCACGCTGCTTCTACGATCTCGCGATCCAGATCGCCCTGATCCGCCCCGGTCCCATCCAGGGCGGTGCGGTGCATCCCTTCGTCCGCCGGAAGATGGCGAAGGACAGGCTCGACGAGGAGAACAGGGAGCGGGCGCAGCGCGGCGCGGAACCGCTGGAGCTGGAGATCCCCTACCCGCATGACGATCTGAAGCCGATCCTGAAGCGCACCCTGGGCATCCCGATCTTCCAGGAGCAGCTCATCCAGATGGCGACCGCGATCGGAGACTGCACGGCTGACGAAGCCGATCTGCTGCGCCGGGCGATGGGATCCAAACGCGGCCTGGAGAAGATCGAGCAGGTCCGCGAGAAGCTCTATGCGGGTATGACCAGGCGCGGCATCGACGAGGACACCGCCGACCGCATCTACGCGCAGATCCAGGCGTTCTCGAACTTCGGCTTCGCCGAGTCGCATTCGCTGTCGTTCGCGCTGCTCGTGTACGCCAGTTCCTGGCTGAAGCTGCACTACCCGGCGGCCTTCCTCGCGGGGCTCCTGCGCTCGCAGCCGATGGGCTTCTACTCCGCGGCCACACTGACCGCCGACACCCGCCGGCACGGCGTGGAGGTGCGTCGCCCCGATCTGCACGCCTCCGGGGCGACCGAGATCCTGGAGCCGCTCGCCGGCGCGCCCACGAGAGCGCCGACCGGGCTGGATGCCTGTCTCGACGATCCGCAGCCGACGCCCGCCCGATTCGACCGGAGCGCACCGGACGAGTCCGCCGCCCACCGCCGAGACGGCGGATACGCGGTGCGACTGGGGCTCAGCGGCGTCCGCGGGATCGGCATGCCGATGGCGGAGCGCATCGTCGCCGAGCGGGAGGCGAACGGTCCGTACCGGGATCTGAACGATCTGGTGCGGCGCACCGATGCGACGGCCGCTCAGCTGGAAGCGCTCGGCACCGCCGGCGCCTTCTCCTGCCTCGGCCTGAAGAGACGGGAGGCCATCTGGCTCGCGGGCGCCGCCGCCGATGACCGCGCCCGGTTCCTGCCGGGGACGACCGTGTCGGTGCAGCCGCCGCTGTTCGCCGATCAGAGCAGCTATGAGCAGCTCGCCGCCGATCTCTGGGCGACCGGGGTCTCCACCGACGACCATCCGATGGCGCACTTCCGCGCGGCGCTGCGTGAACGCGGGGTGCTCACCGCTGCCGACCTGCAGACCCATGAGACGGGCAGGCGCATCGAGGTCGCCGGACTCGTCACGCATCGGCAGCGACCGGCGACCGCCGCGGGGGTCACCTTCATGAACCTCGAGGACGAGCACGGACTCGTCAACGTCGTCTGCTCGACCGGGGTCTGGAACCGCTACCGCCGTGTCGCGCGGGAGTCGCCGGCGCTCATCATCCGCGGCATCCTCGAGCGCTCCACCGAAGGCGTCGTCAACGTGCTCGCCGATGCGTTCGAAGACCTGCGCACCGGGATCTCGCATCGGTCACGGGACTTCCGATAAGGGTCCGTCGTGACGGGTCTGTCACCAGAAGCGCTCCGCCTCCGGCTGAGGAGGGCGATCGCTGCCGCCCCAGCGGTCGGCTTCTGCCTTCGCGGCGTCCGCGGCCGCATCCGCATCGCGCAGCGCCACCTTCGCGCCGGTCGGCCCGGGGCCGATCGGGTCGACGGTCAGCACCGTGCCCGCACCCGCCCCGTGCATCGTGACCGTGCAGTCGAGCACCCTGCCCAGCCAGCGCGAGATCTCGCCGTGGGGCTCCTCCGCACGCTGGAAGCGGATGCCGGTGTCGAGGTCGACGAGAGAGAGGACGACCGGCCCTCCGGTCAGATCGTCGTGGCGTTCGGTCACCTCGAGCCGATGCCCCTGCGGGATCGCGACCTGAGCACTCAGCACGAGAGTTCTGTCCATGACCTCAGCCTACGAATCCGCGGGCCGCAGCGGAAGGCGCCTCCCGGGCGGCGACGCTAGCGAGGGCACCTGCATCCGTCAACCCCGGTCGACGGATGCAGCGGCCGCGTCTAACGTCGCTTCCGAAACATTCGACGAAGGGAGTCGAGATGAACGACAGCCAGCGCGACAACCTTACGGAGGAGTCATGATCGGCGCCGGACAGCTCGTGTCGCTGCTCGAGGAACCGGGCCCGTGGACGTACGCGTATGTCGACGGTCAGGGAGCCGAGCCGCAGGGGATCGAGGACGCGCGCAGGGAATCGGTGCGACGCAGGCTCGAGGAGGCCGGCGCGCCCGAGGCGGATGCGGCGGCCGTGCTCGAGGTGCTCGACAACGCCGCCGGCCTGCCGAGTCCGTCAGCGCGGTACGTGCTCGCTCGGGACGGCGAAGTGGAGGTCGACGAGTCCTTCCCCGGTGCCCGGCTGGGGCCCGAGCAGTGCGGACACGCGCAGATCCCGCCGATCCTGCCACTCCTGCGCGATCGCGCCGACGACATCCGCTACGTCGTGGTGGAAGCCGGCCGCGGAGACGCCGAAGTACGACTGGAACGAGCCGGACGCCCTCCCGAGCACGTGCAGGAGATCGAGGGGCGCACGGATGCGCTGCCCAAGGTACAGGCCGGTGGCTGGTCGCAGTCGAGGTATCAGCGCACCTCCGAGGAGATCTGGAAGCACAATCAGGCCGACGTCGCCAGGATCGTCGACCGGCTCGTGCAGCAGCACTCGCCGCGGTTCGTCGTCGTCTCCGGCGATGTCAGGGCCCGGCAGCTGCTGCGCGACGAGCTCGGCACCGCCGCGCAGAAGATCCTCATCCTCGTCGACGCGCACACGCATGCCGCGGGCGCGGACCGGACCGCGCTGGACGAGGCGATCGCCACCGCACTCGAGGAGCAGCTGCGCAGCACCGAGCAGGACATCGTCGATCGCGCATCCACCGACAGCGGCAGCGCAGGCGCCCACGGTCTCGGGGCCGTCGTCGAGGCGCTCCGTCAGGCACGGGTGGAGAGCCTTCTCCTGGATGCGCGGATGCTCGACTCCGATGCCGCCCTCGCGGCCCTCGACGAGTCGCCCTGGGTGGCGCCCGTCGAGGACGACGAACCCGCGAACGTGATCGAGCGGGTCCCGGCCGCCGAAGCCCTGGCGCGCGCGGCACTGCTCACCGGAGCGCGGGTGGTGGTCGCAGAAGACGACCACCAGAGCGATGACGACGAACGCGCTGATCGCATGGCGCGTGAACCGCTCGCCGTGCTGCGCTGGTCGGGGTCCAGTCCGGGATGATGCCGTGGTGAGGGCGGTTCGTGGCGACACCACCGCCCTCACCCGCGGTGCGCACTACTCTCTCGGGTGATCCTCGTCGAGCAGGATCTCTTCCCGTTGCTCCGCGACATCGGCCGGGTCGGCGTCTGCCCCGCCGAAGTCCGCCTCGGCGACAGGCGGCGCCTCCGGGTCGTCCGGATCGTCGATCTCCGGGCGTTCCTGCTCCTGGAGATCGGCGGTCGGCTTCTGATCGTCGATGGGGTCGTTTCCGATGGGCATGGGATGCTCCTCCCTCGAGGTGTGATGCCTTCACCCTCCGATTCCCGGAGTGCGCCGGCAAGGGGGTTGACGCCGCCCGGCAGAACCCGGCTGGGGGCGCACATGGTCCTAGCCCCTCCCCGCCGGTGCGTCAATCGGGTGGGTGCACGCGACGGACGGCGCCTAGGGTCGATGCGTTGTGAAGGAGCCCGACATGACCCCCGACGATCGCGACCGGCGAGACCGTGCCGGACGACTCGTCGATCCCGGGCGGGAGGGCACGCGCGGACGGGTACGGGTCGGAGTCTCCGGATGGCGATACCCGCGGTGGCGGGACGACTTCTACCCGACCGGACTCCCGCAGAAACAGGAACTGGAATTCATCGGCGAGCGGTTCTCCACTGTCGAGCTGAACGGATCCTTCTATTCGCTGCAGCGGCCATCGAGCTATCGGCACTGGCGGGAGAGCGTACCGCCCGAGTTCGTCTTCGCCGTCAAGGGCTCCCGCTACATCACTCACATGCTGCGCCTCCGGGACCCGGGGCAGGCGCTGGCGAACTTCTTCGCCTCCGGCGTGCTGGCACTCGGAACGCAACTCGGCCCCATCCTCTGGCAGCTCCCGGAGCGGCAGCGCTTCGATCCCGACGTGCTGGACGCCTTCTTGAGAGCGATTCCCCGTTCGACGGGCGAGGCCCTCGAGTTGGCCCGGCGGCACGACGAGCGGCTCGAAGGCAGAGCGTGGCTCGAGATCGAGTCGGACGTGCCGCTGCGCCATGCGATCGAACCGCGATCGGCGAGCTTCCACGACCCTCGATTGGCCCCTCTGCTGCGAACCCACGGCGTCTCCCTCACCGTCGCCGACACGGCGGGAAGATGGCCGCGGTTCGAGGATCTCCCGGCCGATTTCGTCTACGTCCGCCTGCACGGCGGGCAGGAGCTGTACCACAGCGGCTACACCGCGGCGGAGCTGCGGGAATGGGCCGACCTCGTGAACAGCTGGGCCGACGGCTACGCATCCGACGGTCGGCCGCGCGATGTCTACGTGTACTTCGACAACGACGCGCGCGGGCACGCACCGCACGATGCCCTCGCCCTCGCGGCCCTCGTCGGCGACGAGACCGAACGGATGAGCCGATGAAGCGCCGCGTGGTCGAATCATCAGTGATCTCATCCATCGGCTATGCGCCGGAGACCGCCGTACTGGAGATCGAGTTCCTGGGTGGCGGCACGTACCGCTACTACACCGTTCCCCCGTCGGCACACCGAGCGCTCATGGACGCCGACAGCAAAGGACGCGCCTTCATCGACCTCATCCGCGATCGGTACCCGACCGAGCGCATCGATTGATGCAGCAGCCGTTGCCGGTGTATCTCACGCGTCGCGGGCTGTAAACCCCCTCTCGGCCGGCGGCCGAGCACGGCTACCTTCGCTCGCATGTCACCGAGAGGCTTCTCCCCCGCATCCGCCATCGTCACCGCGTCCGACTCCGGGATCGGTGCCGCCACAGCCCTCGCCCTCGCCGATGCCGGCATGGACGTCGGAGTCACCTGGCATTCCGACCAGGAGGGCGCTGAGCGCACGGCCGAGGCTGTGCGTGAACGCGGCCGCCGTGCCGTCGTCGCGCGATTCGATGCGACAGCGATCGACGAGGTCGCCTCGGTCGTGGATCAGTTGGCCGATGATCTCGGCGGGCTGGACGTCTTCGTGAACAACGCCGGCGGCGGAACAGGAGGCCCATTCCTGGACGTGTCGACCGATCAGTGGCGCGAAGTCATCTCACTGAACCTCGATGGCGCGTTCGCGGGCCTTCAGGCGGCTGCGCGGCGAATGGTCTCGGCAGGCACGGGCGGCCGGCTGATCGCGGTGACGAGCGTGCATGCGCACCAGCCTCGGGTCGGAGCGGCAGCCTACGTGGCCGCCAAGCACGGCCTCGCCGGACTCATCGAGACCATGTCGCAGGAACTCGGGCAGCACGGGATCACCGCGAACGCGGTCGCGCCCGGCGAGATCGCGACGCCCATCAACGACATGGAGTCGTCGGATGCCGATTCCACGCACCGCCCCGGAGTGCCGCTCGGCCGGCCCGGAAAACCGGAGGAGGTCGCCGCGGTGATCGCTTTCCTCGCCTCCCCCGCCGCGAGCTACGTGACGGGCGCGAGCTGGTCGGTCGACGGCGGGATGCTGCAGATGGGCCCGCAGGCCGGGTCGCATCTCACCGACGATTCGTGGCGCCGGGGCTGAATCGTCGGGACTGCCTCAGCCCGCGGCATCGACCCCGAGCACGGCATCGGACGGCACCCACCGCAGCAGGTCTCCCGGCTGGCAGTCGAGGGCTTCGCACAGCGCGTCGAGCGTCGTGAAGCGGACGGCCTTGGCCCGCCCGTTCTTGAGCACGGCGAGATTCGCGGGGCTGATCCCGATCTGCTCGGCGAGGACGCCGACCGCGAGCTTGCGCTGCGCCAGGACGACGTCGATGTCGACGACGATCGGCATCAGACCACCTCGTCGAGCTCGGACCGCAGCGCACGCGCCTCGGCGTCGCGATCGATCGCCTGCACCAGCAGTCGCCTCATCACCACCACGAGCAGCGCCATCCCCATCAGCACGCACGACGCCCCGCAGATCAGTCCCACGATCCCGGGTGCCACGCCGCCGGGGGCGAGCAGGACGGCGAGGCTGAAGGTGAGCACGGCCGCAGCGGCGATGGCGCCGATGATCACGTCGACGTAGCGGAATGCCCGCGGCGAGAAGACGGCGCCCTTGCGGACGAGCGTGAGCAGACGCCAGACGCAGACCGCGAAGACCTGCATCGTGAGCACGCCGAGCCCCAGGATCACGACGAATCCGATCCGGCCCGGCATGGACTCGTTCTCGAGGTCGGCCCAGATCAACGGCAGCAGCACGGTCTGCACGACGAGCGAACCCGCGAGCGAGATCGCGATGACGGCGCGCAGGATGTAGATCGTCAGATTGCCCATGGTGCTCTTCCTTTGTTCGAGACACCCAGTCTATCGAATGTCGATAGATTTCGCACGATAATCGATGGTAGGCGATTCCAGGTCAGCTGAGCAGCCGCGAGCAGGCTCGGGTCAATGCTTCGTGTCCGGGTGATCGTCGCCGATGTGGCCCGGATGGATGCTCGAGAGCACCCTCTCGACGAAGGCCGCGTACTCCTCCATGTAGTGCCGGAGGAACTCTTCGGTGCCACTGTCGTTCACTTCGCCGTTCTCGCCATAGATCTCGGGCTTGAAGGTGATGTAGGCCTCGGGCGCGTTCAGTTGCGGCGCATCCAGAAAGCTCAGCACGCTGCGCATCGAGGCCTGCATCACCGCGGTCCCGATGGCGCCGACGGATGCACCGATGATCCCGGTCGGCTTGCGGGCGAAGGAGTTCTGCCCCCAGGGCCGAGAACCCCAGTCAATGGCGTTCTTGAGCGGCGCGGGGATCGAGCGGTTGTACTCCGGTGAGATGAAGAGCAGTCCGTCCGACTGCTCGACCGCCCGCTTGAATTCCGTGACGGCCGCAACCGGATTCATCTCGTCATCGCGGTTGTAGAGCGGGAGATCACGGATCGAGATCTCGGTGAGCTCGAGCTCGGCCGGCGCCAGGCGCACCAGCGCCTTCGACAGAACGCGGTTGATCGAGTCACCGGAGAGGCTTCCGATGAGGTAGCCGATGCGATGCGACATGATTTCTCCTTCGGGTTGTCGGGGCGAAGGTGCTCCTGTCTAGTCCGCGACGTCGACTTCGTCAACCGGGTGGCGGCGACCCGGCGGATGCTCCGAGCACCGGGCCGCCACCACCGCGGCCGCGTTCACGGCACGAGAACCACCCGTCCACGAGCCCCCGGCTGTGCAGCGACCCCGTGCGCAGCGCGCGCGTGTTCGAGGGGCATGACGCTGTGCACGCGCGCAGGCAGGCGCCCCGCGGCCGCGTCGATCAGAAGCGTGGCCAGCATCTCACCGGAGGACTCCACCATGACCGCCGAGGTTTCGATCCCGCGGACGGCATCGGGCACCGCAGGAGGCACGACGCCGACATAGATCCCGTCGTCTTTCACGGCCGCCAGAACGGCGTCTCCGAGAGCGGCGGCGTCGAAGACGGCATCCCACTCCGCGTTCTCGGGCAGTGCGATCACGAGCGCGCCCCCCATGGACTCCACGAAGGCGCGATCGCTCTCTCGTGCGAGGCCGCCCACCTCGAAGCCCCGGTCGGCCGCCAGGCGCAGAGCGTAGCCGCCGACGGCACCCGCAGCGCCCGTCACGAGCAGTCGGCGGCCGTCGGCAGGCCCGAAACGCACCAGAGCCTGATGGGCGGTGAGCGCGTTCAACGGCACGGTGGCCGCGTCGACGGCGGTGATCCCGTCCGGCCGCTGCGCGACAGCATCCGCCGGAACCACGACGTATTCGGCGTAGGCGCCGAACGACTTGTCGACTCCGGCGGACAGCGCCGCGACGGGCGTGCCGACGACGAACTCGCCGACGCCGTCGCCCACCGCATCGATGGTGCCCGCGAGATCCCATCCCAGCCCCACCGACGACGCGGTCACCCAGCCCAGCTCGTGATACACGCCCGCCCTCGTCTGCAGATCGACCGGATTGACCCCGGCTGCTTCGACCTTGATCCGCACCTCGCCGGCCTTCGGCTCGGGGATCGCCGTCTCGATGATCTCGATCACTTCGGCGTCTCCGGGGGTGTGCACGACTGCTGCTCGCATAGGAGCTCCTCTCATCCGGGCCACGGCTCTTGCGCTGCGGCTCACTGTGTTCCAGGATGAGATATCCGCTCTCCAGCGGGAAGTAGGCACCTGAAAGTGCGTAAGGTGCACTGAAGTGAGGAACCCCATGCCGACTCGAACCGCTGCCGCCGAACGCGAGGCATCCAAGGAGGCGTACAACGCCTATCTCGCGACATGCCCCAGCCGTCAGGTGCTCGCCACCCTCGCGGACAAGTGGGTGGTCCTGGTCATGCATGCGCTCGAGGACGAGCCGCAGCGATACTCCCAGCTCAGTCGCCACATCGCCGGAGTGAGCCAGAAGATGCTCACTCAGACGCTGCGCGGCCTCGAACGCGATGGCCTAGTGGTGCGCACGGTCGAGCCCACTGTTCCCGTCACCGTCACCTACGAGCTCACCGACCTGGGCCGTTCACTCGTGCAGGTCGTCAGTCCGCTCAAACGGTGGGCCGAGACGCACATCGAGGTCATCCGCCATTCGCAGGCGGAGTACGACCTCCGCGCATAGCCGATGCCGCGACCGGCGTCACAAAGAGGTGAGAAGACGAAGCGCCGCCTGCGCCGCGCTCCCCGCGGGTGCGGTGTGAGTGAGGATCCGCTGCCCGTTGGCTTCCGGAAGGTGCAGGACCTCGTAGTCCAGCGACAGGTCTCCGATCGCCGGGTGCCGGAAGCGCTTGTTGCCACTGGTGCACAGCCGCACCGAATGCCCGGCCCACAGCGATGCGAATTCCGGGCTCTTCAGGCTGAGCTCGCCGATGAGCTCCGCCAGATGCCGATCGTCGGCGAATCGCGCGGCCGCGTACCGCATCGAGGCGACGGCCACCTCGGCCTCCGTTTCCCAATCCGCGTAGAGATCGCGGGTGTGGGGATCGCAGAACAGCATCGTGATGAGGTTGGGCCGTCCGTCCGGGCGAGTCGGCGCCGTGACGTCGAGATGGCCGGCCAGCAGCAGGTGGCCGGCACTGTTCCAGGCGAGGATGTCGTTGAAGCGCCCCAGCAGGACGGCAGGCACGTCCCCCATCGCGTGCAGCAGTTGCTCGGCACCGGGTTTCGCGATCTCCGGCGCGGACGCCCGCGCGCGCTCGGCGGGCGTCGGATGCGCCAGCGCGAACAGGTGCGCCCGTCCGTCGTCGTCGAGCTGCAGCGCTCGTGCGAGCGCCTCGATCACGGCATCCGAAGCGTTCTGCGACTGCCCCTGCTCGAGCCGCGTGAGATATGTCGCGGAGACGCCGGCGAGCTGAGCCAGCTCCTCACGGCGCAGACCCGGCACCCGGCGTCGACCGTAGGAGCGGACGCCGGCGTCCTCCGGCGTCAGACGATCCCGTCGGGAACGCAGGAACTCCCCGAGCTCGGTGACGGGCGTGTCTGCTTCCCGTGTGCGTGCGTCCATGCATCCATTCTCTCCGGCTTCGGATGCCGGAGCCTGCCCCTGTCAGTACTAGGCACCGCCAGCCCACCCGATCCAGGGTTCTGGCTCGGTTCTCGGCGGCCGTGGAACCTGGATGCCATGACTGACGTGCATTCATCGACTCGACCTCTTCCCTCTCGGCCCGGACCTCTGACCCGCCGTGACCGGCTCGCCGTCATGGTGCTGCTGACGGCCAACTTCACGCTCGCCGTCGACTTCTCGATTCTCAACGTCGCCTTGCCGCACATCGGCCGCGAACTCGGTTTCGCGACGTCGGCGCTGCAGTGGATCGTCACGGCGTTCGCGCTCTGCGCCGCCGGGTTCACGCTGTTCTTCGGCCGCGTGGCCGACCTGTTCGGACGGCGGCGGCTGTTCCTGATCGGGATCGTGCTGCTCGGCATCTCGTCGCTGGCCGGCGGGCTCGCTCAGGAACCGATGCTCCTGCTCTCGGCCCGAGTGGGGCAGGGCATCGCGACGGCGATGATCACTCCGGCCGCACTGTCCCTGTTGACCACGACGTTCACCGAGGCATCCGCCCGCGCCCGCGTGCTCGGTCTCAACGGCGCGCTCATGGCGGCCGGCTTCACCGCCGGCGCCGTACTCGGAGGCGTCCTCACCGGAACCGTCAGCTGGCGGTGGGCCTTCCTCATCAACGTGGTGGTCGCCGTCATCGTCCTGGCCATCGCGCCGTTCGTGCTCCGGGAGCCTCCGGCAGGGCCGCGTCCGCGCCTCGACGTGCCGGGTGCCATCACCGTCACACTTGCCCTGGTCGCCCTGGTCTTCGGTATCGACATGGCCGGTCGGGCCGGCTGGGCGAGTCCCGCCGCGTGGGGGCCGATCGCCGCCGCCGTGCTGCTGTTCGGGGCATTCCTGGCGATCGAGTCACGCGTCGTCGATCCGCTGATCGCACCCGCGCTCCTCCGGCGCAGCAACATCGCCTGGGGCAACATCGCCGGACTCCTCGCCTTCGCGACGGAGACCTCGCTGGTGTTCCTCCTCACGCTCTATCTTCAGGAGACGCTGGGGTTCGACGCCGTCGTCGCCGGCCTGATCCTGGCCGTGCTCGGGATCGGCACCGTCATCGGCGGCCTCATCGCTCCCCGAGTCATCGGAATGCGCGGAGCGAAGACGGCGATCATCTTCGGGTTCGTCCTGCAGGTCGCGGCGACCCTGCCGCTCGCGTTCCTCACCGACGACCACGCCTGGGTGCTCCCGCTCGTGATCCTCACGTTCATCGGCGGCATCGCGAACCTCGTCGCGATCGTCGGCTACACCGTGACGGCCACGTCGGATGTTCCCTCGGAGCAGCAGGGACTGGCCACCGGACTGGTCACGATGAGCCAGCAGGTCGGCATCACTCTGGGCACTCCGGTCATGTCCGCGATCGCGACGAGTGTCGTCGCATCCACACTGCTGCCCGGCCTGCGGGTCGCGATCGGCGTCAATGCCGGGATCGCGCTCGCCGCGGCGCTGCTGGTCGCCGTGTTGCTGCGGGCGCCGGCGGGCTCTCGCCTGGCTCAACGGGGAGGGCTCGCGGAGTAGCCGATCGGATCGCTCGCCTGCACGGAGCGTTTCGAGCCGGGAGCCGGCTCAGCGGTCGATGGGTCCGTGGATCACGCCCCAGACCCTTCGCGACTCGTCGATCATGGCCGGCAACTCGGAACCGGGGAACGCGTGCGCTGCGTCGGTGCAGCGCTGGGCACTGCAGGCGTGCTGCACGACAGGTCCGCCCTCGATCGGCAGCTTCAGATGCAGACGGAAAGTTTCCATCTCGTCCGTGATGTCTTCCGCGAGGACCACACGAAGGGAGACGCGACGACCCGTCGGCCTCAGCTCGGCAGTGGCCTTCTCGCGCGCGACGGCATTGACCCACAGGCTCACGCCGACGAGGGCGGCGAACGCGCACGCCAGCAAAGCTCCCGCGACGGCCCACCACTCGGGTGCCAGACGCAGGCTCAGGACCCCGCCGATGATGCCGATGAGGGTGAGAGGCACGGCCGCCACGCGCATTCCCACCGCGGCACGATGACCGATCGGGTCGACCTGGGTCCATTCGGGATGCACGTCCTGCATGGCAACACTCTAGAGCCCGGTGCGGGCGACTCGACGGGAGGATCTGTAACGCGGCGCCACTTGGATCATGACCGTGACCGAGACCGATCTCCGGGAGCGTACGATTTCGACAGCGGCACTCACCGCCGTCGCAGGCGGGACGACCGACCTCGACCTTCGTCCCTTCCAGTTGGTGACATTGCGCTTCGCCCGCTGAACACCCCACCCCCGATCTTCAAGAAGGAAGCGTCATGACTTATACGGCCGAGCCCGCCAGGTATGAATCGATCAAGACGGCACGCTCCGGGCGGAGCGGGCTGATCCTGCCGCGCGTGTCCCTGGGCCTGTGGAACAACTTCGGCGAGGACCGCACCTTCGAGACGCAGCGGGCGATCCTGCGGCGGGCGTTCGATCTCGGTGTGTTCCACTTCGACCTGGCGAACAACTACGGACCGCCTGCCGGCAGCGCCGAGCGCAACTACGGCCGCATCCATCAGCTCGACTTCCGTCCCTACCGCGACGAGCTCGTCATCTCGACGAAGGCGGGCTACCAGATGTGGGACGGCCCGTTCGGCGATTGGGGTTCGCGGAAGACGATGATCGCGTCGCTGGATCAGTCGCTGCAGCGGCTCGGCCTCGACTACGTCGACGTGTACTACTCGCATCGTCCCGACCCGGAGACGCCGATCGAGGAGACGATGGGTGCGCTCGCCACGGCGGTGCGTCAGGGCAAGGCGCTGTACGCGGGGATCTCGAACTACTACACACCCGAGGAGACGCGGGCGGCTTCGGCCGCGCTGCGCGCCGAGGGCGTGCCGCTGACGATCCATCAGCCGCGCTACAACATGTTCGACCGTCGCATCGAGGAGGAGGGCCTGCTCGACACACTGACAGAGCTCGGTGTCGGTGCGATCGCCTTCTCTCCACTGGATCAGGGTCTGCTCACGGGCCGGTACCTGGAGGGCGTCCCGCGCGACTCGCGGGCAGCGACGGGCAGGTGGATGACAGAGTCGAACATCACCGAGGAATACCTCACCCGGGCACGCGCTCTGAACGACATCGCCGTCTCGCGCGGTCAGACCCTCGCCCAGCTCGCGATCCAGTGGGTGCTGCGGGACTCCGCGGTGACCAGTGCGCTCATCGGCGCCTCGAGCGTCAAGCAGCTCGAGGACTCGCTGCGCGCGCTCGATGGCGCCCCTCTCACGGACGAGGAGATCGCCCGCCTCGAGCCGCTCGCGGCGAAGCCTGCCTGACCTCCTCGGCGATCACGAGCGATCTTCCGCTTCGTAACGGGTCCTCCCGGCGACGATCGTCTGGATCACGCGGGCATCGAGCAGGGACGCCGGTCCGTCGATGAACGGATCGGTGTCCAGCACGATCACATCGGCCGCGTATCCGGGGGCGATGCGGCCGCGCCAGTCGCCATCACCGACGGATGCCGCGGCATCCCGCGTCGCGTGACCGATCGCCGCCGCGAGAGGAAGCGCGAACTGCGGGTGGATCGCGCCCACGCTGCGATCGAGCGCCGAGGCGCGAGTCGATGCCACGTACATGTTCGCCAGCGCCTCGTGCGGGGCCGTCGGCGCATCCGTCGAGAAGGCCAGCAGCGCTCCGGCGATCTCGTACTCCGGCCACGGGAACGCGCGGTCGACACGGTCGTCGCCGAGCATCTCCGCCCAGTTCGCGAAGATCGCGGGGTCGCTGTGCACCGGCTGCATCGATGCGGTCACGCCGAGGCGTGCCATCCTCTCGGCCGTCCCGGGGGCCGCGTACTCGAGGTGCTCGATGCGGTGGCGTCGCGGTCGCTCCCCGTTGACGGCGATGGCGTGCTCGATGGCGTCGAGCGCGATCTCGCTCGCGTAGTCGCCGATCGCGTGCTGTGCGACCTGGAGGCCGGCGGCATCCGCTGCCGCGACGACGGGGTTCAACTGTGCGACCGGCCAGATGGGCTCGGCGTTCGACCCGTCGGCGTACGGATGCCGCATCGCCGCGGTGCACGCATCGATCACGCCGTCGAGGATGAGCTTGATGCCGACGACGCGAACGCCGGAGAACGAGTCGTCGCGGGAGAGCTCCGCCGCACGAGCGACCTGCGCGAGATTCTCCACGTCATCGCCGGTGTTGTTGACGATCCAGTGCGCGGCGACGCGGATCGGAAGCTCTCCCCCGTCTCGCACCTTCGCTCGCTGGAGCGCCTCGAGTCCGAACTCGTCGAAGGCCATGTCGATCGCGCCAGTGACTCCGGCAGCCAGGTAGGCGTCGATCACACGTTCCACGTCCGCATCCCGGTCGGCGTCGGTGGTCGTCTCGTCGCGGTGAGCCCAGGCGTACTGCGTCGCTGCGGTCTCGTAGAGGAGCCCGGTCGGCTCCCCCGCCGCGTCCCGGGAGAAATACCCGCCGATCGGATCGGGCGTCTCCCGGGTGATGCCGAGTTCGGCCAGCGCCGCACTGTTGACCCAGCACGAGTGGTAGTCGTTCGCGTCGAGGTACACGGGGATGTCGTCGACGACCGCGTCGATCATGGCCGCGGTCGGCGCACCATCCGGCACCGAATCGAACAGCCATCCTCGACCGCGCAGAACCGCGGCATCCGGATTGGCAGCTCTCGCTTCGCGTAGCAGCGTCTGGATCTCGTCGAGCGAGCGAGCGGCGGTGAGCGGCACCTGTCCGAGCGCGGCACCCGCCATGAGGAGGTGCGTGTGGGCGTCGGTGAAGCCGGGGAGGACGAGCCTGCCCGCCAGGTCGACGGTCTCGTCGGCCGCGGGGGCGCCCTCGCCGGTGCCGACGTAGGCGATCGTCTCGCCGTCGATCACGAATGCCTCGGCCCAGGCCTGCGCCGGGTCCGGATCGGCGGTGAAGATGCGTCCGTTGAGGTAGCGGGTGGTCACGGTCGACCGTCCTTTCCGAGTGGCGTGCGCAGCAGGCCGGCGTATAGCACCGCGGCGACGAGCATGCCGACGGGTACCGAGAGATCGATGTATCCGGTGGATTCGGCGACTGGACCGCTCCAGACGCTCGTCGACAGGCACAGCGCGGTCGCGATCCCGCCGACGATGAGCGCGGTGATGCCGGGGATGCTCCATCCCCCCGAGCACCAGTACCGGCCGCCGGGTCCGTCGTGGAAGAGGTCGACGCCGTCGTAGTCGTAGCGGCGCAGGATGACGTCGACGACGAAGATCGCCATCGCCGGCCCGGACACGACCACGAGGAACTGCAGCATGAGGTTCGCCGCTTCCACGAGGTTCGACGCGAGCACGAGGTAGATCGTCAGTGCCGTGCCGACGACGCCGACGATGATGGCGGCCGGGATGCGGCGCAGGCGGAAGCCGATCGCCTGGAGGGCCATGCTCGATGTGTACGCCGTCATGGCGTTGAGGGCGATCGTGTTGATGATGACACCGATGACGAGCACCGGTCCCAGCCAGGCGGGCAGCAGATCCAGGAGGGCGACGTCTATACCGGTCTCGAACGCGGCGACGCTCAGTCCCGTGGCCAGCAGCACGCCGACCGTGGTGAAGACGATGAACGGGATGGCGCCTCCGAGTGCGGTCGCGGCGGTGATGTGCGAGGGCTTCGTGTCGCGCGGGAGGTAGCGGGCGATGTCGGGGCTGTTCATGAACGACAGCGGGGTCGAGGCGAGGATCGTGAAGCCGATCGAGATCGACGACCAGAGGGCGGGGCCGCTCAGGGGCTCCGGGGCCGCGTACTGCCAATCGACCGACGGCAGGATGAACGCGGCGACGGCGAGGAAGATCACGAACAGCGCGGCGGCCATGTAGGGGTAGGCGCGCAGGATCAGACCGTGGCCGAAGATCGCCACGAGGATCGTGATGGCGGCGACGACGACCGTGACGCCGATCGGGACCCAGGTCGGGTCGTCCATGCCCGCGCGTCGCAGCAGGTCGGCTCCCATGAACGACGATGCGAGCCACGTGAGCGAGAGGAAGACCGCGCCGATGAACCAGCCGACCACGGCGACGAAGAGGCGGTTGCCGAGCACCCCGTACATCGCTCGCGTCACGACCGAACCGGAGGTACCGGCTGCCGGCCCGCTTCCGGCGATGATCCCCGGCAGCACCCAGAGCAGTGAAGCCGCGACGATCACGGCGATCGCCTGCCAGATCTCGAGGCCGAGCAGGATCAGCGAGGCACCGATCGTGAGGTTCAGGATGCTGACGCTCGGCGCCGCCCAGATGAGGAACAGATCGCGCGCCCTGCCGTGGCGTTCGGCATCATCGATCAGCTCGATGCCGCGCGTTTCCGGTCGTGATGCCGTGTCGAGGGCGTCGGCATCAGCGCCGGTGGGGTGGATCTGGGTCATGGAGTTCCTTTCGGGAGGAGCGTCATTGCTGTAGTCGCCGTGTTATTGGTCACATGCCCAATGGACTATTGGTCACTTAGTCAATAGCATGAGTGGGGTGACGTCAAGCACTTCTTCGAACTCCGCTCCCCCGCGAACCCGCAAACCTCCGGAAGAGAGGCGGGAAGACATCCTCGCCTGCGCCGCGGCGATCGCGATCGAAGAGGGACTCGAGCGCATCACGCTCCGCGCGGTCGCAGCGCGACTGGGTGTGCGGCCGGGACTGATCACGCATTATTTCCCCGTCGCGGAGGACCTGGTGGTCGCGGCCTTCGCCCGCGCGGCGGTGCTCGAGCGGGAGCAGTTCTTCACGTCGGGCGGCACGCCCCTGCAGAGGCTCGCCCACTTCGTGGATCACATCGAGCGGCGCCGATCACTCCCGTTGGCGAGGCTCTGGCTGAACGCGCGACATCTGGCACGGTTCAGCCCGTCCCTCGACGCCGAGCTCGACGTTCAGGACGAACTCGACAGGGAGCGCCTGACGGTCATCATCGCTGACGGCATCGCCTCCGGCGACTTCGGAGAGGTGGATGCCGAAGCGGCATGCATCCGGATCCTGATCGCCGTCGACGGCGGCGGGTCGTATGTGAACGCGTCGAGGCAGATCGAGCACCCGGCTCATACGCGGGTCGTGGCGGATGTGGCGGAATGGGCGCTGGGGATGCCGGCGGGGACGTTGCGGGAGGCTATCGACGCGGGGGCGTGAAGATCTGTCAGAATCCTCCCTCGCGGCAACAAGAACACTGGGGATACTCACTTCCCCTGGCTGACGTTGCGACGTAGCATCGCCGTGTGGCAACGAACATCGACCCCGCCGAGATCGTGACGCAGGTCACGAATCGTATCGCTGAAAGCCATCCTCACGAGAGCCGAGCGCACATCTCATCGCTCGCCGTCGAGGAGTTCGAGAAGATATCTGACAGCAGGGTGACGGACTACTTCACGGTGCTCACAGAGCGCGCTGTCCGGGAACGACTCAAGGCCTAGACGCACGTCTTCGGGACGATCCTCCGCTCGAGCAACTGCTCAGAGCAGCGCGCCGCCCGTCGCATCCAGGTACTGGCCGGTGACCCATCGTGCGTCTTCCGAGACGAGGAAAGCCACGACGTCGGCGACGTCGGGCGGCGTTCCGATGCGGTTGAACGGCGACATCGCAGAGACCATCTCCTGCGCGTCAGAGCTCGCCCGCAGCCACCCTGCGTTCATGTCGGTGTCGATCACTCCCGGCGCGACCGCATTGACCGTGATCCCTCGCGCGCCAAGATCCTTCGCCGCACCGAGGATCATGGTGTCCAGCGCCGCCTTCGACATCGAGTACGCCAACAGATCCGGATCAGCGCGCTTCGTGAGCCCGGTCGACATCGCCACGACGCGGCCGCCGTTCGCCAGCCTGCTCTGCGCCTGCTGCAGCAGGAAGAAGACGGAACGCGTGTTCACCGCGAAGAGCTCGTCGAACCACTCGGCGCTCGTCGAGGCGAGCGAGCCCTGCCCGGCGATGCCGGCGTTCGCGACGAGGATGTCCAGGCCGCTCGAGCCGGTCCGCCTCTGAAGCTCGGCATCGAGTCGGGGGAACAGAGTGTCCACACCGTTCGGCGCACTGAGGTCAGCCCCGACGGAGAACGCCTGCCCGCCTGCAGAGGTGATCGCCGCGACGACTTCGCGCCCCGAGGCCTCGTCACGTCCATGGACGGCGACGAGTGCGCCATCAGCGGCCAATCGTTCGCTGATCGCCCGTCCGATCCCCCGCGACCCACCCGTCACCAAAGCCGTCTTGCCATCGAGTCCACCCATTGCGCATCTCCCTTTGTTTAACGATCACTACACAAGGAACGTAGCGCATTAATGTATCGAGCGCTACAATTTGGATCATGGGACGCCCACGCACCTTCGACCGCGATGTCGCGCTCGCATCCGCGTTGCAGCTGTTCTGGCGCAACGGCTACAAGGGCACCTCGATCAGTGATCTCACGACTGCGATGGGGATCGCCCCACCGAGTCTCTACGCGGCGTTCGGCGACAAGCGGCAGCTCTTCGACGAGGCGGCAGATCTGTACCAGAGCCACCCGGCGTCGTTCTCGACACGCGCACTGCAGGAGCCGACCGCACGGGCGGCGATCGCCCGCCTGCTGCACGATGCGGCGCTGGAGTACACGAAGGCAGGACAGCCGCGCGGATGCCTGATCCTGTCTGAGCCCCTACTCGGACGACACAGGGAACAGTCGCGGCACGCGTTGATTGAGCGGCTCCAGCGAGGGCGGACGGATGGCGATCTCGACGTGGAGGTCGACATCGACGCACTCGCCGACTACATCACGGTCGTCCTCAGCGGATTGTCCGCGCAAGCCCGCTACGGCGCAGACCACGTCCAGCTCATCGCCGCGGCGGACGCGGCGATGCGTGCTTGGCCGGACTCGTAGCGGCCGCCACACCGACAGCAGAGCGGATCCGCCGGGTCTTCCGGGGTCTCACCCGTTACGCAGGCAAGCAGAAGGCCCGAAGACTCTCGCGAGTTTCCGGGCCTCATCTGGTCGGGCTGACAGGAATTGAACCTGCGACCCCTTGACCCACAGCACCTTTATACGCGCTCGCACGAGTCCCTGCGTGCCCCTCGGCGTCACCCGCTATCGCTCCGGCCTTCGTGAGGGATTCGTAGACGGCGAAGGCGAAGACTCGACCGCTCAGTGCGCTCAGTTCGTGCCGAATCCACGCCGAGTGTTTCGCTTGATGGACTCCCACACAACACCCTGATCATCTGACTCGTCGGTCGGGGATTCAAACGCCTCAGGCGGTACCACTATCTCCTCACCGCCGAGGTGCTTCGGCGGCTGAGCGTAACGCCGTCGCGCGAAATCGTCGTCCCATGTGCCGGTTCCCGCGTGCGCATCCACCGCGGCCTTGCCGAAGGCCGCACCTTGGAGGAAATCGGATGAACCAGCGAGTATTCGGTAATCGATCGCTTCATCGGACCAAGCCGCCGCAAGGGCCATGATGGCATCCTGTGCGCCGCTCCACATCTCTTCGACCAATTGATGCACGATCGTCGTAGTGCCGAGTTCATCCGGGTACAGAATCTCCATCTGGAGATCGAGCGTGACCTTATCCATCTCCGAAACCACGTGCGGCGATGTGTCGGCATCCACGATGCGCGAGCCAGGCGTGAGGCTCCAGTCGTATGTGAGTTTGGGTTCGACACGGCGAGCCACACCATCCGTGCCAACGATGCGAGCCTCGTGTTCGATCCAGGATGGCGCGAGGGTTCCTTGCAACTCCAGACGGTGCTTGTCCTCGTTGTCTACCCAAGCAAGCACGGCGAGCAGGTGGTTCTCAGCAAGATTGCCGGTGGTCCGCGCCCACATAAACGGCTGGCTCGCGTAGATCGCACGCTGAACCCGCTCCGGCAGTCCCTTCATCCGCCCCGCTTGCTGTCGCCACGACTTCGATGTGAGAGCGATCGGGTATTGGAGCGCGTTCGAGGGTGTGCCACCATCGGCGGTCACGATTCGAGTCAGCGTGGTGTTGAGGATGCTCCTCAAGTGGTGAGCGATCTCGGCGATCTGCATACCCCAATGCTCGATCGCAGGTGGAGGATCGACCGAGTCCACCTGGATATACCAACCGCACTCCGGGGCTCCCTTGACGACCAGGCTCGTCCGAAGCGGGCCCGGCTTCCGCCACCGACTGATGTCAGCCACCAGTTCATCCGAGCGCCGCCGGGTCAGGTCAACTCGTGGCCGCATGGCTTTCATGAGCCATTCGAAGCGCTCCATCACGACATCCTCGGGATCAGTCATGAATGCTCCTCCGCGGGAACCCGGCTGGCGGTCTTGTGGTCCTCGGAGAACACCACGCCCGCCTGCCGCTCCACGGAGGGGATTACCTCAGCGGTCGAGATGTCGCCGCGTGCCCACAAAGTGAGCACGAGCATAGCCTCCCCCACTCTGTCGGCAACGTCGCGCGTCCGTCCCTGCACCATCGAGAGCATGAGTATGAGCACATCCAGGATTGGTTGCTCGTTGGGCGTCAGCCGCACCGTGAGTTCGTTTAGCCGGGCACCGAACTTCGCTTGTGCCTCACCTCGGAGGAGATCGCCCGCGGGGCGCTGACGCATCTCCAGCAGTGCAGTCATCGCCGCGAGGAGCAGATCGCGGCGCTCTGTCGCCAGCCGCTCACGCTCAGCGCGCTTGCGCTCCGCCGACTCCCGAATCCATGGCACGATCACGGTGCCGACGAGAGAGAGCAGGGCACCGATCACAACGCCCCATAGGCCGATCATCGCGGCATCGGTTCCATCGTCCATGTCGCGAGCGTATCGTTCCCACGGGCAGCGTCACCCTAACCGCGGTTAGAAGTGCGATACGGTCGCAGACATGCCGGGCGTCATCGCTGATCTTCGGGACGGGCCGAAAGAAAAAGTGCCAGAGGTGCGTAACGCGTACCGCTTCCTTCGTGGCGCGCACAACTCCGTCCAGGGCATTGTCAACGCCTCACAGGCGCTCGCGGAGCAACGGCGAAGCGCAAACTCGACCACCACGGGTCGGCCCGCTAGCGAGGAAGTCGACTTACTCCGGTCCGCGCTTGTGATGGCCTCCAGCGGGATCGACGCATCGATGCAACGCATCATCTGGGACGCTGGCCGCTACCTAATCCCGAAGTCAGGCACAGCGGCTCGCGCCCAGTACGAGGCGCACCTGAAACAGGCGCTCTCCGGGAAAAACAACGTAGACGACGGGCTCCGCAACGCGATCATCGGTGCTGAGCCGCGGGACGGTCTGCTGGAGTACTACCTCGCGATGAAGACGCGCGCGAGTTTCCAAGGGAGCGGTGATCTCAAGAAGCGTGTTCGCGGCACGCTCGGCGTGCCACACGCGAGCATCCCCGACTCGTCGCTGGAATCGCTCGATTCGTTCTTTACGGCACGCAACAAGATTGCCCACGCGATGGACTACCAGCGCCCGGACGAGCCAGGGCGGACCAAGCGAACCCACCGATCCGTCGATGAAGTGACCGCGATGTGTAACAACGCTCTCGCGGTCTCCGCTGATCTGCTTCACGCCGTTGCGGACGTGATCATTGCCACGCGGCGTGTGAAGTAATCACCAGTCGCCGCTCAGAAGCGACTTACGCGGACCATCGACGTTCAGCTGTCCGAATGGCTTCCGGTTCGGCATCCGGCCCGCCACGCCCCACCCGCGGGCGCGCCGTTCACGGCCGGGGCGTAGGTTCCTGGAAACGTAGTTCCCGGAGCGCGGAGCGATGGGCGTCGAGCAGGCCGCGGAGGCGATGGAACGCGCGATCGCTGTGTGAGCGGAGCGGCGGAGTAGTAGCCCCCGGGTCCGCGCAACTGAGGCGTCGTGAGAGAAGGGCACCTGCCGGGTAGTAATCCGGTAGGTGCCCTTTCGTGTTCTCCCGCGTAATTCCGCGGAGATCCGACCTTCTGATTCGGTCGGGCTGACAGGATTTGAACCTGCGACCCCTTGACCCCCAGTCAAGTGCGCTACCAAGCTGCGCCACAGCCCGTTCTCCTGCACTCACGCGCAGGCAACTCCACTATCTTAGCCTCACCTCGGGGCCGTCCGCGAACAGCCTGGTGCGTTGCGAGTGTCGGATGCTCGGCGTAGCGTCGCGTGCATGGTGACGATCACGACAGAGCCGGCCACCACGTCGCGGTGGGACGACGTTCAGCATGCCCTCACCGGCGGCGGCGACGGCGCCAGCTGCCAGTGCATCTGGCCGGTTCTCAGCAACAAGGACTGGAACGAGACGACGACACCTCAGCGGAAGGAGATGCTCCGGAAGGAGATCGATAGCGGTCCGCCACCCGGCATCATCGCCTACGTCGACGGAGAAGCCGCCGGCTGGATCCGCATCGGTCCACGCACGCGGCAGGCGCGCATCCCGCGCACGCGCATGATCGCCGCTGCGAGCACAGAGCCCTTCGACGACGAGACAGTGTGGGCGGTCACCTGCTTCGTCGTGCGCCGCGAACATCGTGGCGGCGGCCTCAATCTCGAACTGCTCCGCGCTGCCGTCGACCTCGCCCGCGAATCCGGCGCCCGCCTGATCGAGGGCTATCCGGTCGTGACAGGCGGCGAGAAGCAGCGCTCGAACGACCTGTTCCACGGCACCCTCGGAACGTTCCTCGAGGCCGGCTTCACCGAGAAGACCGAACTCAAGCCGGGCCGCGCCCTGGTCACGCTCGAACTCTCATGAGCGAGTCCGAACTGCCCGCCTCCATGGGCAAGGTCGCGCGACGCGAACTCGCGCTGCACGGGTGGACGAGGCTCGACCAGTTCGACGGCGTTTCTGCCAAGGAGCTCCTCGCGATTCACGGCGTGGGGCCGAAGGCGATCCGCATCCTCCGCGAGCACTTGGAACCCGAAGGGCGATACCTCGCACCGTGAGCACCCCCGCACGTCGGCCGGTGACGCCCTCGCCCTACGATGAGAGCATGCCGCGCCCCCCGTTCTCTTCACCGATCGCGTGGGCGTTCGTCCCCTACGTCGCCATGTCAGTGCTCCACGTCGCGCTGCTCGCGTTCGGAAGTCCGCTCGCGGCACCGACCAAGCTCGCCCTCATGCCGCTGCTGGCCGTCCCGGTGCTGGTGGCGACGCCACGGTTGCGGCCGGCCGCGAAGACCGCTCTCCTTCTCGTGGCCATCGGCGCCTCGTGGCTCGGGGACGGCGCCGGCGCATTCTTCCCCGCGGCACCCGAGCTGCCGCTCATGCTGGCATTCTTCGGCGTGGCCCACCTCGCGTACATCGCACTGTTCCTCCGCTTCCTGAAGCGACGCCGCCTTCCTCTGTGGACGGTCGTCTACGTCGCCTGGTGGATCGCCATGATCATCACGCTGGGCCCGCACACCGGTGGATTGCTCATCGCCGTCGGCGCGTATGGCGTCGTGCTCGCCGGCACCGCCGCATTCGCCGCGCGCTGCCACCCCCTCGTCGCCATCGGCGGGGCGTTCTTCCTGGCCAGCGACACCGTCCTCGCGTTTCAGCTCTTCCTTCCCGACGCCCTGCCCGCGTGGAGCAGCCCGGCCGTCATGCTCACCTACACGCTGGGGCAGGGGCTGATCGTCGGCGGGGCGCTCCTCACCCGACACGATCGGAGCACGTCATCATGAACGCCGCGCGCGTCGACAGCTGGCTCTGGGCCATCCGCATCTACAAGACCCGCTCGGCGGCCACGACCGCATGCCGCGCGGGGCATGTACGCGTGAACGGCGAGAAGGTGAAGGCGGCACAGCAGGTGCGCATCGGAGACGAACTGCGGGTCCGGATCGCCGGATTCGATCGGATCCTGGTGGTGCGCCAGCTGCTCGTGAAGCGCGTCGGCGCGCCGGTCGCTGTTACGGCATATGAAGACCGGACTCCGGAGCGCGAGCCGCAGGCCGCCCTTGGTCTCCGCGATCGCGGAGCGGGTCGGCCCACCAAGCGCGAGCGCCGGGATATCGACCGCCTGCGCGGTCGGGACGAGCCGCTGGACTGAGAATTCAGCGGATTTCCCCTTCCCAAATTAGAACATATGTGCGATACTGGAACATGGCCTCCTTCACCGACGACGACATCGAGCAGCGGCAGCGCCTGCTCGACGAGTGGGTGCAGACGAGGCGCCAGATCGCCGTTCTGGAAGCGCGAGCGGCGAATCTGCTGAACGATCGGCTCGCGGTTCTGGATGCGGATGTGCAGGAGTTCCCGTTCCACCGCGACGCGATCCACCGCTCCATGATCGCGGAATACTCGGCTGCCGGACACATCTCCAAGGG
This sequence comes from Microbacterium aurantiacum, assembly GCF_002872075.1. GTDB lineage: Bacteria > Actinomycetota > Actinomycetes > Actinomycetales > Microbacteriaceae > Microbacterium > Microbacterium aurantiacum_A. The sequence goes on from NZ_PGGU01000007.1 coordinate 220,153, forward strand.
CAGCGTCGAGTACGCGTTCTCCGCCACCCGGGAGCTGCACAGTTGGCTGCCCGCGGCGCGCGCGGCATTCGAGGCGGGAGACATCACGGCGGCACATGTGCGAGAGATCGCCTGTGCCGGCGGGGTGGTCCGCGAGGCGGTCACCGAGGGCCGGGTGGATGCCGAAACCCTCACCCTCTTCGACACGGCGGCCACCGTCGCTGCCACGGGAGACACCCCGGCTCGTACCCGGGTGCTGGTCCGGCAGATCGCCGCTGCCCTTGCCGGAGAGACCCTCGTCGATCGGCACACCCGAGCCAAGAAGGAACGCGCCGTCACCGTGCGCCCCGCCGGCGACGGTCTCGCACTGCTGATGGTCGTCCTCCCCGAGTACCTGGCCACCGCGATCCTGGATCGCCTGACCACACTCGCGCACGAGATCATCTCCGCCCGCGACGACCAGGAGCCCGCCCTCGACCCCGACCTCCTCGACGACGGCCCGGAACCGATCTACGAGACCGACCTCGACCCCAGCGCCGATTTCGACCCCAGCGCCGCCCTCGTCACAGGCGCGATCTTCGGTGACACCGACACGTTCACCACCGATCCGCATCCCGGCCTCACCGTCTCCGACCTGGTCGACCCGCTCACGGATCCCACTCACAGCCTCGACATCGAGCACTACCCCGGCGACGGCCGCGGCATCGATGAGATCCGCGCCGACCTGCTCACCGATCTGCTCCTCGCATCCGATCCCACGGCCGCACACGGCACGGGCCTCGACAACATCACCGCTCGGATCCAGGTCACGGTCGCCGCGACCACCATTGCCGACGTCGACGACCGCCCCGCCGAACTCGACGGGCACGGACCGCTCCACCCCGATGCCGCTCGCGCCCTCGCCGGCCGCACCACGATGTGGTCGCGACTCTTCATCGATCCCACGGGCATGATCACCGAGACCGACTCCTACGTTCCGACCGCGAGCATGCGCCGTCATCTCAGAGCCCGAGATCAGCATTGCCGATTCCCGGGTTGCCGCATGCCCGTCGACAGATGCCAGAGCGACCACAATCACGACCACGCCAAGGGCGGCAGCACCTCGCTCGGTAACCTCTCGTACTTCTGCGCGGGGCATCACATCCTCAAGCATCCCGACGTGGATGAGCGGCACCGATGGGACGCACGCCTTCATCCCGACGGCAGCATCCGCTGGACCAGCCCACTGGGCAACACCTACATCGACCCTGCACTCCGTCGCGTGATGTTCGTCTGACGCGAGCCGGGCGTTGATCTTGACCCGACCCGTATCGTCCGGGCCCAAAGCACACGGCTCCGCAACGGGCGGCGAATCACTGAGCGCGCTGCGACTCCGCACGATCCAGAAGCCGCACGAGCCAGCCGGCGGACTGCACAGCAGCACCCGCCTCTTCGGCACGCGCGCGAAGCCCGCGGTCGCTCGTCACGATGGTGACGCTCTCCCCCGCAGCCAACCGCCGAACGGCCTCGGCGACGATCGCATCGTCTCCGCCGGCATCCGCACGCACGACGGTGACAGCGGCATCCGGCGCATCATCGACGTCCGCAAAGTCCCGCGCGAGTCCTTCGACGACGAGCACCACGTCAGGGAACCACGCCGATCCGGCGACGCCGAGCTCCTCAGCAGCGACCCCGAGTCCAGCCAGCCGGGATCGCAACCGCGCCGCAGCGCCCGCCCGATCCTTCCACCAGCCGTCCGGCACCGAGCCGACGACGTTCGCGCCATCCACGACGAGTGACGGCCGCACCGACAGCAACGAACGCAGCACCGGCCAGGCGTCACCGAAACCGGGGTGCAGCGGCCGCTCCGCGACCTCATCGATCGGCACCCACTCCAGGGCGACGCTCTCCGGATCGCTGATCACGGGTTCGAACGGCTCCTGCACGTCGCCGACGACCGTCGTGTACGACCAGATGCCGAGATCCAGCACGCTCGTGAAGCGCGGCTGAACGGCACCGTCCGGGATCCCCGCCTCCTCCTGCGCCTCACGCAGCGCGCCGACGATCGCGGCCTCGCCCTCGTGCAGCGCGCCACCGGGCAGTCCCCAGGTGCCGCCGAAATGACTCCAGGACACCCGATGCTGCAGCAGGATGCCGCGATCCGCATCCACCGCCAGCAGCCCGGCGGCGCCGAAGCGCCCCCAGTACTTCTCGCCGGTGGGCGCGACGACCCAGGCGTCTCCGGGATCACGAGGCCCCGACGGGCGTCGCGGCTCGCCAGGTGAAGGGGGAACGATCGTCACCCCTTCACCCTTTCACAGCATCCGCGCCGCAGCATCGAAGACGTCATCCGGCGACAGCGATCAGCGCTGGCGCTTCTCCCGCACGCGCATGTTGATGACGATCGGCGTTCCCTCGAAGACGTACAGCTCGCGCAGGCGGCGCTGGATGAACCGGCGGTAGCCGGGGTCGAGGAATCCGGTCGTGAACAGCACGAACGTCGGCGGACGCGTCGACGCCTGCGTGCCGAATAGGATGCGCGGCTGCTTTCCACCGCGCAGCGGGTGCGGGTGCTCGGCCACGAGCTCGGCGAGGAAGGCGTTGAACTTGCCGGTGGCGATACGACGGTCCCAGCTCTCCAGCGCGGTCTCCAGCGCAGGAACCAGCTTGTCGAGGTGCCGACCCGTCTTCGCCGAGATGTTCACACGCGGGGCCCAGGCCACGTGTGCCAGGTCCTGCTCGATCTCGCGCTCCAAGTACCGGCGGCGATCCTGGTTCTCCAGGTCGTCGTCGTTCAGACGATCCCACTTGTTGAAGGCGAGCACGAGGGCGCGACCCGACTCGATGACGAGGTCGATGATGCGCACGTCCTGCTCGCTGATGCTCTCCGAGACGTCGAGCACGACGACCGCGATCTCCGCCTTCTCCAGCGCAGCCGAGGTCCGCAGCGAAGCGTAGAAGTCGGCGCCCTGCGCCATGTGCACGCGACGGCGGATGCCGGCGGTGTCGACGAGACGCCACAGCTTGCCCCCGAGTTCGACGATCTCGTCGACCGGGTCGCGGGTGGTGCCGGCGAGGTCGTTCACGACGACCCGCTCCTCCCCCGCCGCCTTGTTCAGCAGCGAGGACTTTCCGACGTTCGGACGCCCGAGGATCGCGACACGACGCGGCCCGCCGATCTCGTGCTTGGCGACGGCGGACACCTCGGGCAGCGTCTTCAGCACTGCGTCGAGCAGATCGGCGACACCGCGGCCGTGGATCGCGGAGACAGGGTGCGGCTCGCCGAGTCCCAGGCTCCACAGCGCCGCCGCTTCCGGCTCCTGACGCGTGTCATCGACCTTGTTCGCGACGAGGAACACCGGCTTGCCGCTCTTGCGCAGCATCTTGACGACGTGCTCGTCGGTGGAGGTCGCCCCCACCATCGCGTCGACGACGAACAGCACGACGTCGCAGAGGTCGATCGCGACCTCGGCCTGCGCTGCGACCGAGCGATCGATGCCACGGGCATCCGGCTCCCATCCGCCGGTGTCGACGAGCGAGAATCGGCGGTCGGCCCACTCCGCCTTGTAGGTCACGCGGTCGCGGGTGACACCGGGGGTGTCCTCGACGACGGCCTCGCGGCGTCCGAGGATGCGGTTCACGAGCGCGGACTTGCCCACGTTCGGGCGTCCGACGATCGCGACGACGGGCAGCGCCGGAAGGTACTGGATTCCGTCCTCGCCCAGCGTGATGCCGGCGAGGAGCTCCGCGTCCTCATCGTCGAGCTCGTAGTCGGCGAGGCTCGCGCGCAACGTTTCGGCGCGCGACTCGGCGAGCTCCTCGTCGAGCGCTTCCATCTTCTCGGCGAGCTGGTCAGGGCCGCCTTCGTATTCTTCGTCAGCCATTGTGAACTCCTCGGCGTCGTTGGATCACCGTCAGCACGGCATCGATGGTCTGGGGGAAATCTAGGTCGGTCGAGTCGACGACCTCGACGCCGTCGGCGGCGTTGAGGAAATCGACGACGGCACTGTCGGAGGCGTCGCGGCGATGCAGCGCCTCGGCGACCGCGGCGGCGTTCTCGCCGGCGAGCTCACCGGCGCGGCGGGCCGCCCGCACCTCGGGGGCGGCGGTCAGCAGGATGCGCACCGGTGCGTCCGGTGCGACGACGGTCGTGATGTCGCGGCCCTCGACGACGACCGCGGGATACGGCGCATCCGCGACGAGAGTCCGGAAGAGCCGGTTCACCTGGTCGCGCACCGCCGGCACTCGGGCGACGCCGCTCACCGCTCCGGAGACCCGCGGTTCGCGGATCGCATCGGTGACGTCGACGGCACCGACGCGCACGGTGCGGTCGTCGGGATCGAGGCCGAGTTCGACGGGGAATGCGGATGCCGCAGCCAGCACCGCATCGGCATCCGCCGTGTCCGCCCCCTGATCGAGGACGTGCCAGGCAAGCGCGCGATATGCGGACCCGGTGTCGAGATAGCCGAAGCCGAGCTGGCGGGCGACCGCCTTCGAGACGCTGGACTTGCCCGAACCGGCCGGGCCGTCGATCGCGATGAAATCAGTCATTGGTCGTCCCCGCGATCCGCCATCCGTGTTCCTGGAGCCCGGCGATCGCGCCGTGCAGCGCAGCCGGGTCGACGCTCAGCTCGGCGAGACCGAACTGCGCTCCCGGCGAGTGCTCCAGGCGGAAATCCTCCACGTTCACGCCGAGCGCGCCGAGGTCGCCGAACAGGCGTCCGAGCTGGCCGGCGGTGTCGTCGACCATGACGATGAGCTGTTCGAATCGACGGTTCTGCCCGTGCTTGCCCGGGAGCCGCTCGACGCCGTCGTTGCCCTGGCGGATCGTCTCGGCGACGACGCGTCGCGCGCCGGGCTCCTCCGGGGCGCGCAGCGCGGCGGAGACCTCTTGAAGATCGGCGGCGAGCTCATCGAGGATCTCCACGACGGGTCCGGCGTTCGCACCGAGGATCTGCACCCACAGTTCGGGGGCGGATGCCGCGATCCGGGTGGTGTCGCGCACGCCCTGGCCGGCGAGGCGCAGCGCGCCGTCTTCGGCGGTCGCGAACCGGCCGGCGAGCAGGCTCGCGACGACCTGCGGCACGTGCGAGATGAGCGCCACGGAGCGGTCGTGCTCCTCCGGCGTCATCTCGACCGGCATCGCGCCGACATCGAGAGCGAGCGCCTCGACCAGCGCGAGATCGGCCGGGCGGGTCTCCTCGTCGCGGCAGACGACCCAGGGCCGCCCGATGAACAGATCGGCGCGGGCGGAAATCGCCCCTCCCCGCTCGCGACCGGCGAGCGGATGCGAACCGATGTAGCGGGTGAGGTCGACGCCGCGCTGCTGCAGCGTGCGGAACGGCTCGAGCTTGACGCTGGCCACGTCCGTGACGACGGCTTCGGGGTAGCGCGCGAGTTCGGTCTCGATGACGGCGGCGGTCACGTCCGGCGGCACGGCCACCACGATGAGCGACGGCCGGTCATCCGGCGACTCCGCGCGGCCAGCGCCGTAGTCGATCGCCAGGCGCAGCTGCGCCGGTGACATGTCGGCGAGGACGACGTCCACGCCCTTCGCGCGGAGTGCATGACCGATGCTGGCGCCGAGAAGACCCGCGCCGACGACGCGGACGGTGCCGGTCACCCGTGATGCGACGGAGCCCGCGGGCCGGGGTGCGACGACAGACGTCGCTCGGTTCCCCGAAGGCGCGCCTGTGGTGTCGGTCACTCGTTCTCCTGCTGCTCCCCGGCGGTCGCTGCGACTCCGGAATTCTGGCGCGCGAGAGTCAACAGCGCACCGAGTTCGATTTTAGTCAGTTCCCGGGTCTTCCCAGCAGGGAGCGTTCCCAGGTGCAGCGGGCCGAACTGCCGCCGCACGAGTTCGGTCACCGGGTGACCCACCGCGGCGAGCATCCGGCGGACGATGCGATTGCGACCGGAGTGCAGCGTGAGCTCCACCAGACTCGACTGCTTTCCGCTCGCCGAGCTCGTCGATGCGTCCAGCAGCCGTGCCTTGTCGGCCGCGATCGGGCCGTCCTCCAGCTCGATGCCCTTCGTCAGCTTCGCGATGGTCTGCGCGGTGACGGTGCCTTCGACCTTGGCGATGTACACCTTGTTCACCCCGAACGACGGGTGCGCGAGCACGTGCGCCATCTCGCCGTCGTTGGTGAGGATGAGCAGGCCGCTCGTCTCAGCATCCAGGCGTCCCACGTTGTAGAGGCGCTCTTCGTAGTCTTCGGTGAAACGGCGAAGGTCGGGGCGACCGTTCTCATCCTTCATGGTGCTGACGACCCCGGTGGGCTTGTTGAGCATCACGTAGCGCTTGGAGACGTCGAGCTGGACGGCCGTGCCGTCCACGTCAACCAGATCGTGCTCGGGGTCGATCCGCCGGCCGAGCTCGGTGACGACCTCGCCGTTGACGCGGATGCGACCCTCGACGATGTAGTCCTCCACCACGCGCCGCGAGGCGACCCCGGCGCCGGCGAGCACCTTCTGCAGGCGGATGCCCTCTGGCAGGGGCGCTGAGCCTGTCGAAGCCTCATTCATCGGATGGTCCCTTCATCGAAGCCGTCTGCACCGTCGTCGAGCAACGGGGAGATCGGCGGCAGGTCGTCGAGCGAATTGATGCCGAGGTGCTGGAGCAGCGCGTCGGTCGTTCCGTAGTTGATGGCGCCGGTCTCGGAATCGGCGAAGAGCTCGGTGATGAGGCCCCGGGCGAGCAGCGTGCGCACCACGGAGTCCACGTTCACCGCGCGGATGGATGCGACCTGACCTCGGGTGACCGGCTGCTTGTAGGCGATCACGGCAAGCGTCTCCAGCGCGGCCTGAGACAGCCGCGCGGGTGCCTGCCCGCCGATGAACTCGGCGACGAGGTCGTCGTGATCCTCGCGCACGTAGAGCCGCCATCCGCCGCCCACCTCGCGAAGCTCGAAACCGCGCCTCGGCCCACGGCCTCGGCCGTCGTAGTCGTCCACGAGCGTCTCGATGCTCTGGCGCACGGCCGCCACCGGCGATCCGACGGCGGCGGCGAGGGCCACCAGCCCGATCGGCTCGTCGATGATGAGCAGGATCGCCTCGATCCGCTCGGTCAGCGGGGTGTCGACGGCGGCGACATCCGCCTCCGCGTTCTGCATCACGTCATCGGTCATAGTCGGCCCCCAGGGTCGCGAGTGTCTCGTCCGACCAGGAGTCGGCGGCCCAGCGGAGCGTCAGCTCGCCGAGCGGTTCCAGTTGTTCGAAGGACAGCGCCGCGTGCCGGTAGAGCTCGAGCACCGAGATGAAGCGGGCGACGACGATGCCCGGCTCGTTCACGCCGGCGACGAGCTCACGGAACGACAGCGTCTCGGTGCCGCGCAGCAGGGTGACGACGATGGCCGCCTGTTCCCGGATGCTGACCAGCGGCGCGTGCAGGTGATCGAGGCCGACGTGCGGGATCTCCTTCGGCGCGAACGCGAGGAGCGCGAGCGCCGCGAAGTCGTCCGGGGTGAGCGACCACACCAGTTCGGGGGTCTTCTTGCGATGCTTCTCGTCGAGGCGCACCGCGCGCACATGACGGCGATCCTCCCGCCGCAGGCAGCGCGCGAACCAGGCGGAGACCTCCTTGAACGCCCGGTACTGCAGCAGCCGGGCGAACAGCAGGTCGCGCGCCTCGAGCAGCGCGACCGCCTCGGCATCCACCAGCTCCCCCTGCGGGAGGAGCCCCACGACCTTCATGTCGAGCAGGGTCGCCGCGACCACGAGGAACTCGGATGCCTGATCGAGTTCCTCCTCCGGCCCGAGTTCGCGCAGATACGCGATGAACTCGTTCGTGACCGCGCTCAGCGACACCTCGGTGATGTCCATCTCGTGCTTGGAGATGAGATTCAGCAGCAGATCGAAGGGCCCGTCGAAGTTCGACAGCGAGACACGGAAGCCGTCGGCGGGTTCACGCACCGCTTCCTCGAGGACGGCGTCGGCAGGCTCAGGAGCCGTCTCAGGCGACGGCGCCACGGGCGACCAGCTCCCGCGCCAGCCGCAGGTAGGCCTGTGCGGCGGCGTGCTCGGGCGCGAACTCGGTGATCGGCACACCCACGACGGACGCATCGGGGAACTTCACGGTGCGGCCGATGACGGTCTCGAGCACGTCGGTCCCGAACGCCTCGACGACGCGTTCCAGCACCTCGCGCGAGTGCAGCGTGCGCGGGTCGTACATCGTGGCGAGCAGGCCGTCCATGGTGATCGACGGGTTCAGCCGGTCGCGCACCTTGTCGATCGTCTCGATGAGCAGCGCGACGCCGCGCAGTGCGAAGAACTCGCACTCCAGCGGGATGATCACGCCGTGCGCGGCGGTGAGCGCGTTCACGGTGAGCAGCCCCAGCGAGGGCTGGCAGTCGATGAGGATGACGTCGTACTCCCCCGCCACCTGGCGGAGCACCCGGGCGAGGATCGTCTCGCGTGCGACCTCGTTGACGAGGTGCACCTCGGCTGCGGAGAGATCGATGTTCGCGGGCATGACATCGAGACCCTCGACGCCGGACGCGACGATGGCGTCATGCGCGTCGCGCTTCGTGTCCAGCAGCAGGTCGTAGATGGTGGGCACGTCGTGGGTCTGGATGCCGAGACCGGCGGAGAGCGCACCCTGCGGGTCGAAGTCGACGGCGAGGACCTTGCGGCCGTACTCGGCGAGAGCCGCGGCCAGGTTGATCGAGGTCGTCGTCTTGCCGACGCCGCCCTTCTGGTTGCACAGTGCGATGATGCGAGCGGGTCCGTGCGAGGCCAGCGGCTCGGGGGTCGGGAAGCCGTGATAGGGCCGTCCGGTGGGTCCCATGGGGATGTCGTCGGCCTGTTTCGCCTTCGCCCTGGACTTCGCCACTTTCTCAGCCACCGGTTCTCCCGCTTCCCTCGTGCTCGCTCGATTCTAACGGCAGGGCACTGGTGACGCGTCCCGGCGCGCGGCGCGCAGTCGGCAGACGGTCATCGCGATGTCATCCGCCCCGCAGCGCCGCGACCGGCTCGATCCGCGCGGCGCGCCGCGCCGGATACCAGCCGGACGCCCAACCGACGACGGCACCCAGCACCGCACCGGCGACCGCGACCAGCGGATCCGTGACCGGCGCCCAGCCCTGCACGACGGCGACGACGATGACGGCGACGACACCGAGCGCAGCTCCGATGAGGCCGCCGATGAAGCCGATGACGATGGACTCCACCATGAACTGCGAGCCGATCTGCCGCCGCGTCGCGCCGAGCGCACGGCGGAGGCCGATCTCGCCGATGCGCTCCATCACAGACAGGAGCGTCACGTTCGCGATGCCGAGCCCACCCGCGAGGAGCGCGATGACGCCGAGGATCAGGAAGACGACGTTGACGTCGGCCTGCACGCTCTGGCTGAGATCGGATGCTGCGGAGGGAGCACGAGCCTCGAGGGTGTCGGGTTCGTCGGGCTGCAGGGCGAGCACGGATTGCTCGGCCACCTGCGGACCTGCGCCCACTGCGATCCGGATGCTCAGCTCTGCCGGCGCTTCGAGCCCGAAGTCGGCGCGCGCCGACCCCATCGGGATGATCACCGCATCCTGCAGGTCGCTGCGGCGCTCCATGCCGTCGACGATCCCGATCACGGCATAGGCGACACCGCCGATGAACACCGAGGGCTGCGAGTCCACCCGGTTGATGCCCATCCGCTCTGCCGCACGTGCGCCGAGGACGGCCACGCGATCGGCCCGGGTGTCGTGCCCGCCATCGAAGAACCTGCCCGTCACGATGCTGCCCTCGACCGTGTCGAGCAGGTCGCCCGACACGGAGAAGAGCCGCGGAGACGCGGGAACGGGAGCGGACGGGTCGTTGACCGGAACGGCCGTGATCGTCTCGTCCTCCGCCAGAGCGACCTCGCCGAGGAGAGCCGTGGACTCGACGCCCGCGAGCAGCTGCACACGCTCCGCGGAATCCCACGGGAGGCGGCCGGCGGCGACCGTCTTGTTCTGCGATCCGGAGGTCGCTTCGGCCGGCGTGACCAGAACCTGGGTGGCGGCCACCCCGTCGAACTGGCTCGCGATCTGACCGGCGGCGGTCTGCGCGAATCCGATCGTCGCGACGAGGGATCCGATGCCGAGCACCGTCCCGAGGATCGTCATCACCAATCGGGCCGGGCGCGAGCCGATATCGGCGGTCGCCTCGGTGACGAGGTCCTGGAAGGTGAAACGATCGGCGTGCTTCACGGCGGGAACTAGCGGAGCGGTCTGCGCCGGCTGCACCTCTTCGCCCTCGGCATCCGCCTTCTTCTTCCGCCGCAACGGCCAGCGGATCACAGCTCGCTCAATCTGCCGTCGGAGATGCGGATGCAGCGGTCGGCCCGCCGCGCCACGGCGTCATCGTGCGTGATGACGATGAGCGTGAGCCCGTCTGCGTTCAGCTCCTCGAACAGCGACATGACCTCGCCGGAGGTGCGCTGGTCGAGGTTGCCCGTCGGCTCGTCGGCCAGCAGCAGCCGCGGCCCGCTGACGACCGCCCGGGCGACGGCGACGCGCTGACGTTCTCCTCCGGAGAGCGACCCCGGATAGAAGTCGATGCGATGCCCGAGTCCGACGCGCGTGAGCGCCTCGCGCGCCCGGGACTCGCGCTCACGACGGGGAACGCCGCTGTAGAGCATCGGCATCAGCACGTTGTCGAGCACCGTGCGCCGCGGAAGCAGGTGGAACGACTGGAACACGAACCCGATGAACCGAGCCCGGACGGCCGCCCTCTCATCGTCGGAGAGATCGCCGGTGAGGGCCCCGGCCAGCCGGTACTCGCCGACGCTCGGGCGGTCCAGGAGGCCCAGGATGTTGAGCATGGTCGACTTGCCGGAGCCGCTGGGACCCACGATCGAGATGTAGTCCCCGGCCGCCGCCGACAGCGTCGCACCCTTGAGCGCCTGCACTTCGGGCGGCCCGGGGAACGACCGCGTCACATCGCGCAGCTCGACGAGAGGAGGCGCCACCACCTCGACCGGCGAATCGAGGACGGCATGGGCATCGGGCCGGCTCACCGGCCGACCACCACGAGCTCGCCCTCCTCGAGCTCACCCTCGATCGGTGTGACCTCCACCGCACCACGTGCGGCGAGTCCGGTCTTGACGACGACGATCCGGGTCTCCGCGTCCTCCCCCTCGCGCGGATCCGATTCGACCACCTCGACCCGCGATTCGCCGCCGGGTCCCGCGGTGAGTGCCGCGAGCGGAACGGAGAGCACGTCACCGTCGGTGGCGCCGACGGCGATCTTGACCCGCACGTTGCTCCCCTGGAGCTGCTGGATCTGCTCCGCGGTCAGCGGATCCGGGTCCAGGAGCACCTCCCAACGGGCTTTGCTGTCCTTGCCCGCGTTGAGCGCCGAGATCACCGCACGGTGCTCGGTGCCGTCCGGGAGTTCGAAGACGCCCTCCGCGCCCGCCGTGAGCAGCCGGGCGTCGGCCTCGGCCGCCGCCCCGGTGAGCCGCACCGTGGCACCGGACACGGTCATCGACGATCCGCTCACCGTGTCGCCGCGCTTGACGTTGACGGCATCCACGCGCCGCGGAAGCTCCGTGAGGTAGAGCACCTCGCTCGACGGGAGGAACGGGAGCACGCTCTCGCGCGCCGTCTCGAGCGCCTCGTTCGCGGCTTCGACCTGCGCGTAGGCCGAATCCAGCATCGCGCGCTCCGCGCTGGTGTTCTTCGCCGCCCAGAGCTGATCCCGCTCCAGCCGCGCGGTCTGCAGGTCCCACTCGGCCTGTTGCACGCCCTCGCCCTTCGCCTTCGCGTCGGCGAGTGCCTGCTCGGCCTGAGCGACCTTCACATCGGCCTGCCACGAGTCCACCTTGCTGGGACCGGAACCTGCCGCATCGAGCGCCGCCTGGGCCTGGCTGACGCTGTCGTTCGCGCTGCGCACCGCCTCCTCGGCTGAGCGTACGGAAGCGGTCGCCTCCTCACCCGACGACGGCGCCGGATAGCCCGCCTGCGCGTAGAGCTGCCCGACGGCATCCGCCGTCGCTCCGTCGAACAGATCGGAGGCGGCGTCGCCCGGGTTGATCCCGATGCTCGCGAGCGCCTGCTTGAGCTGCAGCACGTCGGGACCGGACACTCCGACGCGCAGCGTGCGGTATGCCGGAAGCTCGCCCGGCAGGACGATGACGGGGCGACCGGCCACTTCCAGCGCGATCGAGAGCGGCGTGAAGGTCGCGCCGACCGCCGGAACCTGACCGGTTACGACTGCTCGCCCCTCTGTGCCCGTGGTGTCGATGGTCACCTCGACGGCGTCCGCGTAGCCGACGTCCGCCCGCAGCGTCACGTCATTGCTCAGCGACCCGAACTCGACCGGAACAGTCACCAATCCGGGCTCAGGGGTGTCGCCGTCCGCCTCGGCAGGAGAGATCAGGAAGTGCCCGATCAGGAGACCTGCGACCAGACTGACGACGGCGCACGCCGCGACGATCCACAGGGTGCGATTGCCTCGGAGAACACGTCCCCAGCCGCTGACCTTCGAGGTGTCGCCTTCGGTCTCATCCGTGTCTGCGTCGATCACTTCCTCGATGTCGAGGTTCTCTTCGGCGTCGACGTTCTCTTCGGCGTCGAGCGGGAACTTCGTCGTGGGTGTCTCGTCGTCGCGCATCACTTGCTCTGCTCGGCCGCCGCCTTGAACGCCTCGAGATCCGCCTTGTTGTCGGCGATGAACTTCTCCTCCTGGGCGAACTGGATCTTCAGCGACTTCTCCTGGTACGAGGTCTCCTTGCGGCACTCGAGGTCCTTCAGCGCCAGTTCGATCTCACGCTCGCCGAGCTTCTTCATCTCCGGGCTCTTGTTCGGATCCTCGACGGTCTCGGGGTCGACGGGGGTGGTGCCGTCTCCATATGCGGCCTCGTAGATCTTCGACTGCTCGTCCGAGATCGACGTCGACGCATCCTGCTGCGCCTTGAACCCGGGCTCACCGGCATCGGCCATGCAGCTCGCCCAGGCGGCGTTGAGTTCCTTGAACTCCGGCGACTCCTGGGTGCTGGACCACAGTTCGTTCATCTTCTCCACGAGGCCGGCGAACTCGTCCGCCTGCCAGGGGTCATCGCCCTGCACCTCATGCTGTGCCGCGCCCTGGCAGCCGGCATCCTCCCAGTTGTACTCGAAGGTGGCCCCCTCGGTCATCGCGTCCTCCTCGGGAGGAGCGCCGTAGAGGGTCTCGTAGTAGGCGGTCTGTTCGGACTCGCTGAGAGAGGCGATGTAGTCCGCGTTCGGATCGGTGTTCTCCTCCGGCGGGTTCTCCTCCATCTGCTCGTTCCAGGGGCTGTTCACCATGCCGTAGCCGTACTTCTCGACCCATTCGCGCGACTCCGGGTCCCATTCGCCGCCGTCATCGGAGAATGCCACTCCGCCGTTCTGTGTGTTCGGCTTGTATTCGAAGCCCTCCGCCGCCATGCACTCCGCCATGAGCTCTTCCTGCTGGCGGCTCTGCTCATCGAACTGCTTCTGCTGCTCCTCCGGAGACAGATCGCCTCCCCAGGCCGCGGAGAGGTACTTGTTCAGCGGCGAATCCTCGTAGTCGAGCTTGTCCGCGCCGGGCCCTCCGGAGCATCCGGCGAGAGCGAGGACGAGAGCGGTGGTCGCGAAGATCGCGAGGGAACCATGGGTTCGCATGGGGGGAACTCCTTCGTGGGTCCGGCAGACGTCGGACGGCTCCGCTCAGGATAGGCAGACTCGCGCGCACCCCGCGTCCCCCTTTCGGGGGACTTCAGGAGATTCACAACTTTTCGGAACAGAGGCTGCTAAAGGACGATCAGCGGGCGCGCGGGTGGGATGTCGCGTAGATGTCGCGAAGCGTGTCGACCGACACGTGGGTGTAGATCTGGGTCGTCGCGACAGAGGCGTGACCGAGGAGCTCCTGGACGACGCGCACATCGGCACCGCCCTGGAGCAGGTGCGTCGCGAAGGAATGGCGGAGCGTGTGCGGCGAGACCTCCGAGGTGATCTGCGCCCGCTCCGCGGCGGCGCGGATCACGAGCCACGCGCTCTGCCGTGAGAGGGGCACACCGCGTGCGCCGAGGAACAACCGTGCCGATGCGCGCCCCTTCGCCGCGAGCCCGGGCCGCACGCGCGTGAGGTATGCGTCCACGGCGATGCGGGCGTACGAGCCGAGCGGAACGATGCGCTCCTTCGACCCTTTGCCTCGCAGCCGCAGGACGTCTCCGTGTGCCAGATCGTCGACGTCGAGCCCCACGGCTTCGGAGACCCGCGCTCCGGTCGCGTAGAGCAGCTCCAGGAGTGCGCGGTCGCGGATGCCCAGCGGCTCCTCCGCCGAAGGAGCGGCGAGCAGGCGCTCCACCTGATCGATGGTCAGCGCCTTCGGCAGCCGCTGCGGGGCCTTCGGCGGGCGCAGCCGACCGCTCGGGTCGTCCGCCTCGATCCCCTCCCGCGCGAGGAACCGGTGCCAGCCGCGTACGGACGATTGCAGTCGGGCGAGACTCGTGGCGGCGGGAGCCGGCTCTGCCGCCGAGCGTTCGGCGATGAAACGCCCGACGACAGCCGGGGTGATGTCGGAGGTCTCCTCGGCTCCGTTCTCGGCGAGCCATGCGCGGTACCCGTCCAGGTCGCGCCGGTAGGCGGCGACCGTATGCGCACTCAGCCCGCGTTCGATCGTGATGTGCCGCAGATAGGCATCCATCGCCCGATCGATCCGCACGGCTACGCCCCGCCGACCCCGCGCCGCTCCGCCGCGAGAACACCGATCGACAGGATCGCGTTGCGCATCCGTCCGGCCATGACGGCGTCGGCCACCTCGCCCAACGGCACCCACTCCACCCGGATGTCGGCCTCTTCGTCCGTGCGATCATGAACCGTCGCCGCGGGTGAGATGCCGGTTGCGAGGAAGAGATGGATGATTTCGCTGTTCCCGCCCGGCGTCGTGTACGTCGAAACCAGCGGCTCCCAGTGCTCGGCCGTGATGTCGGCCTCCTCCGCGAGCTCTCGCTGCGCGGCCAGGAGCGGCTCCTCCCCCTCGATGTCGAGGAGGCCGGCGGGCAGCTCCCAGTCGCGGTGGCGGATCGGATGCCGGTACTGCTGGATCAACAGCACCCGCCCGTCATCGTCCACCGCCACGACGGCCACTGCGCCGGTGTGGTCGACGTACTGGCGGACGATCTCGCCGTCACCGTAGCGGAACCTGTCGGAGCGGACGTCCCACACGGCTCCCCGGTAGACGATCTCGCCGCTGACGATCTCCGGCGAGAAGGGCTCGTCCTGCAGGTCAGGCATCTTCACTGACGTCGAACAGCTCGCTCGCGTGGTGCCGTTCGATCGCCGCTCCCACCAGCCCGCGGAACAGCGGGTGCGGGGCGGTCGGACGCGAACGCAGCTCGGGGTGCGCCTGGGTCGCGATGTAGTACGGGTGCACGTCGCGCGGCAGTTCCACGTACTCGACGAGGTCGAGTTCCTGGTTCAGGCCGGAGAACACCAGACCGGCTGCGGAGAGACGGTCGCGGTAGGCGTTGTTCACCTCGTAGCGGTGACGGTGACGCTCGGACGACTGCGGCGCTTCGTAGAGTTCCCGTGCCAGGGATCCTTCGGCGAGCTCCGCCTGGTAGAGGCCGAGGCGCATGGTGCCGCCGAGGTCTCCGCCGTCGAGGATCTCGACCTGCTCGGCCATGGTCGCGATGACCGGCTCCGACGTCTCGGGATCGAACTCGGTGGACGACGCACCGGCGATGCCGGCGACGTCACGGGCGTACTCGATGACCATGCACTGCAGACCCAGGCAGAGGCCGAGTGTGGGGATGCCCTGCTCGCGCGCGAACTTCAGTGCGCCGAGCTTGCCCTCGATGCCCCGGATGCCGAAGCCGCCGGGCACGCAGATGCCGTCGAGCTCGGAGAGCTGCGCCTGCGCTCCCTCCGGCGTCTCGCACAGGTCGGACGGGATCCAGCGGATGTTGACCTTGGTCTCCTGCGCGAAGCCGCCGGCCTTGAGCGCCTCGGTCACCGACAGGTAGGCGTCGGGCAGGTCGATGTACTTGCCGACGAGACCGATCGTGACCTCGTGCTTGGGGTTGTGCACCGCGTGCAGCACCTTGCTCCAGCGCGTCCAGTCGACCTCGTCGGCCGCCTTCTGGTCGAGGCCGAGGCGGCGCACGATGTACGAGTCGAGGCCCTGGTCGTTGAGCGTGGACGGGATGTCGTAGATGCTCGGCAGGTCGACGGTGTTGATGACGCCTTCGACGTCGACGTCGCACATCAGCGCGATCTTGTTCCGGTTGCTCTCGCTCACGGGGCGATCGCTGCGCAGCACCAGGGCGTCCGGCTGGATGCCGACCTGGCGCAGCGCCGCCACCGAGTGCTGAGTGGGCTTCGTCTTCTGCTCACCCGAGGCGCCCATGAACGGCACCAGCGAGACGTGCACGAAGAACACGCTGTCGCGGCCGAGCTCGTGGCGCAGCTGACGGGCGGACTCGAGGAACGGCTGCGATTCGATGTCGCCGACGGTGCCGCCGACCTCGGTGATGATGACGTCGGGTCGCGGTTCCTCAGAGGCCTGCAGGCGCATCCGGCGCTTGATCTCGTCGGTGATGTGCGGGATGACCTGCACGGTGTCACCGAGGTACTCGCCGCGGCGCTCGCGGGCGATGACCTGCGAGTAGATCTGGCCGGTGGTGACGTTCGCCGCCTGCGACAGGTTGATGTCGAGGAACCGTTCGTAGTGCCCGATGTCGAGGTCGGTCTCGGCGCCGTCGTCGGTGACGAACACCTCGCCGTGCTGGAACGGGTTCATGGTGCCCGGATCCACGTTCAGATACGGGTCGAGCTTCTGCATGACGACGCGGAGTCCGCGAGCGGTGAGGAGGTTGCCCAGGCTGGCGGCGGTGAGCCCCTTGCCCAAAGACGAAACGACACCACCTGTCACAAAAATGTGCTTCGTGGTGAAAGAGCGCTGCGTCGTGTCGTTCTTGGGTCCCGCTTGAGAAGAGTTCATCACGGGCTTCGATCCTATCAGGTGGCGGGGACGCGGAGGCTGAGAAGTTCTCTGGCGTGTGTGAGCGCGGCGTCGGAATCGGTCAGTCCGGACAGCAGTCGCGCCATCTCGGCCTCCCGGTCCTCGCCCTCCAATCGGCGCACACTCGACGCCGTGACCGCGCCATCACTGGCCTTCACGACCGAGAGGTGATTCGATGCGAAGGCGGCGACCTGGGCGAGGTGGGTGACGGCGATCACCTGCGACGATTCCGCGAGCCGGGCGAGTCGCCGGCCGACCTCGATCGCGGCGGCGCCGCCGATGCCCGCGTCGACCTCGTCGAAGACGAACGTCGGCACGGGGTCGGTGCCCGCGATGACGACTTCGATCGCGAGCATGACCCGCGACAGCTCACCGCCCGACGCACCCTTGGAGACCGCGCGCGGTTCGGCACCGGGGTGCGGCGCCAGCAGGATCGACACGTCGTCGCGCCCGTGGACGCTCTCCGCGCCCGTGCCGACGGCGACCTCGAGACGCGCATCGGGCATCGCCAGCGCGTGCAGCTCCTCGGTGACGGCGGCGCCCAGACGCGCCGCGGCCTCGGTTCGTG
Organism: Microbacterium aurantiacum; assembly: GCF_002872075.1. GTDB lineage: Bacteria > Actinomycetota > Actinomycetes > Actinomycetales > Microbacteriaceae > Microbacterium > Microbacterium aurantiacum_A. The sequence continues at coordinate 237,614 of NZ_PGGU01000007.1, forward strand.
CCGCCGTCAGCCGGGCCGCCGCGTCGTCGAGCACGGTCCGCGCGGCATCGCGTTCGCCTTCGAGCCGTTCGATCCGCTCGCCGTCATCGTCGAGCTCGGCCAGGCGCGCTGAGCCGGACTCCCACAGTTCGAGAGCTTCGTCGAGGGAGCCGTGCGCCCTGATCAGCGTCGTGAGGGCTGCACGGCGCTCCTCGACGGCGGCGAGCTCATGCGGACCCGTCTCGTCGAGGTCGGCGAGGTAGGCCGACAGCTGGCCGGCCAGGTCGGCGATCCGGTATCCGACATCGGCCAGGCTCTCGGCGATCTCCGCGAGCTTCGGGTCGGCTGCGCGCTCCAGGGCGCGTCGTGCCTCGGCGATGAGCGCCGAAGCGTCGGCATCCCCCTCGTCGCTGGAGAGCGAACCCCGGGCGAGGGCTGCCGCGAGCCGCAGCTCCTCCGCGTTGGCGAGCCGCTCGGCGCGCTCCGCGAGCGCGGTGTCCTCCCCCGCTTCGGGAGCGGTGGCCTCGATCAGCGCGAGCGCCTCTCGGAGCCTGTCTGCTTCCTCGGCACGCCGATCACGATTCTCGGTGATCTCCGTGATCTCGGCGTCGAGCTCGCGCCAACGTGCGAAGGCGGACGTATAGGCGTCGAGGCACGAGGCGACCGGCGCTCCGCCGAATCTGTCGAGCGCATCGCGCTGCTCCGTCGAGGAGCGCAGTCTCAGCTGCTCGGACTGACCGTGCACGACCACGAGTTCCTCGGCGAGGGCGGAGAGCACGCTGGCGGGAGCCGCACGGCCACCGACGCTCGCTCTGCTGCGTCCCTCCGCGCTCAGGGTGCGGGACACGTAGAGTTCCGCGACTCCGTCTCCTGCGGGTTCGAGTTCTCCGCCCGCATCCGCGACGATGTCGGCGATGTCTCCGGCGGACGGCACGATCCACACTCCGGCGACGGATGCCTGGCCTGTGCCCGCGCGCACCGCACCGTAGTCGGCACGCTGACCGAGCAGCAGCCCGAGGCCGGTCACGACCATCGTCTTGCCGGCGCCGGTCTCGCCCGTGATCGCGGTGAACCCCGGCCCGAGCGGCAGCACGGCGTCGGCGATGACGCCGAGCCCCTGCATCCGCATCTCCTCGATCACGAGGCGGTTCCGCTGTTCTGTCCGCGCCAGCCGTCGACAGGCAGCTGGAACTTGCGCACGAGGCGATCGGTGAAGGTCGAGGGATGCAGTCGCGCGAGTCGCACCGGGCGCGAGGAGCGTCGGACGACCACACGGGCGCCAGGCGGCAGGTCGTGCGAGCGCCGGCCGTCGCACCAGAGGATGCCGGAGCCGTCGGTGCGCTCGAGCATCTCGATGGCGACCGAGGCGTCCGGGCTGACGACGAGCGGCCTCGCGAAGAGGGCGTGTGCCGACAGCGGCACCACGGCGATGGCCTCGACGCTCGGCCAGATCACCGGTCCCCCGCCGGAGAAGTTGTACGCGGTCGAACCGGTCGGCGTGGACACGACCATTCCGTCGCAGCCGAAGGTCGACAGCGGGCGTCCGTCGATCTCGAGCACCACCTCGATCATCCGCTCACGGCTGGCCTTCTCGACGGTCGCCTCGTTGAGCGCCCAGGTCTCGTAGATGACTGCCCCGGCGACATCCTTCACCCGCACCGACAGCGCCATGCGCTCTTCGACGTCGTAGTCACGGGCGATGACGCGCCCCACGGCGTCGTCCATGTCGTCTCGTTCGATCTCCGCGAGGAAGCCGACGTGGCCCATGTTGATGCCGAGCACGGGCGCTCCGCAACCCCGGACCAGTTCGGCCGCGCGCAGGATGGTGCCGTCACCGCCGAGGACGACGGCGAGTTCGAGATCGGCCTGCGCCACGGTGTCGCCGAGCACGTCCACGTCGGCGAATCGGTCGTCCACAGCCGCGAGCTCGGCACGGTCGTCACCGGAGAGGACGGGACGTGCGCCGGCGCCACGGAGAGCCTCGACCACGCGAACTGCCGCCAGGACCGTGTCCTCCCGGCCCGCATGGGCGACGACCAGGATGTTGCGCTCGTTCATCGTCCCCCCGCCAGTGCGTTGATTCTCTCGGTCCATTCTGACGGATCGGATCCCCGCCCCGGTGCAAGGTGCACGAGGTACTCCGCGTTGCCGTGCGTGCCGAGGATCGGCGAGGGCACGATGCCGAGCATCCCGAGGCCGACGTCCCAGGCGCTCCACACCGTGCGGGCCACGGCATCCGCTCGGGTCGCCGGGTCGGTGACGAGGCCGCCGCGCACCGCGGTGCGACCGACTTCGAACTGGGGCTTGATCAGCAGGATCACGTCGGCCGCGGGGGCCGCCACCTGTGCGACCGCGGGCAGCACGAGTTCGAGCGAGATGAAGGAGAGGTCTCCGACGATGAGGTCGGGCAGCGCGGACTCCCCCGTCGCCTCCGCGAGATTCCCCGGAGTCATGTGGCGGACGTTGTATCCCTCGACCTGCGTGACCCCGGGGTCTGCGGCGATCGAGGGAGCGAGCTGGTCATGGCCGACGTCGACGGCGAGCACCTTCCGGGCTCCCCGCTCGCGCAGCACCTGGGTGAAACCGCCTGTGGATGCGCCCATGTCGAGGGCGAGACGGCCGTCGACGTCGATGCCGAAGCCGTCGATCGCCGCGATGAGTTTGTGCGCGGCGCGCCCGACGTAGTGGTCGGCGCCGGCGACGGTGAGTTCGGCGTCGTCACGCACCGGCGTGGACGCCTTGACGACGGGCCGCCCGTCGACGCTGACCAGGCCGTCGGTGATGAGCGCGGTCGCGTGGTTCCGGGAGCGGGCGAGGCCTCGTGCTGCGAGGGCGACGTCGAGACGCGTCATCGGGATCCCGGGGTCTCCCGCTGTTCGAGCTTCGCCCCGCCCTCGAGCCGGCGGGAGAGCTCATCATGCATCGCGGAGTACGCCTCGGCCCGGTCGGCGAGCGGCTGGCCCTCGATCAGGCGCAGACGACTCCACAGACCGTCGGTCGGCGCGCTCGTCGTATCTTCGCTCACGGCTTCTACTGTACGCGGAGGTGCGGACAGCAGACGGTGCCACGACGTCGCGGTGCGGACGCGGGGTTCAGGGCCGGTGGAACGGATCGGCGTAGAGCTGCTCGGGCACCCGCAGCACGAACACCGCCGTGCCGGATGCCCAGATCGCGGCCGCGCCGGCGCGGAGGAGATCGATCTGCGAATCCCCCGCGGCGATGATCTCGACGTCGGCCCCCGAGACGCGCACAGCGGCACCGTTCACGTGAAAGACCCCGTCCTTCTCGAGCGTCTGCGGGTACGGCTGGTGCAGTTCCCGCAGGTCGCTGAGGATGAAGGTGGGCCGGGACTCAGCCGGGGCGGCGAGCACGTGCTTGGGCCGATCGATGCCGGTGAGGACCAGGGCGGAGTCGATGCCCGCCCGGACGGCGCCGAGGATGTCGGTGTCGAGGCGGTCACCGATGAACAACGATTTCTGGGCGCCGAAGCGTGCCGTCGCCTCTTCGAAGATCGGGACCTCGGGCTTGCCCGCGACGGTGGCGAGCCGGCCGATCGCGGTGTGCACGGCCGACACCAGGGTTCCATTGCCCGGTGCCACACCGCGCTCCTGCGGGATGGTCCAGTCGGTATTCGTGGCGATCCAGGGGATGCCGCCGTCTTCCTCCGGCACCTTCAATGCGAAGGCGGCCTCGGCGAGGTCGGTCCAGGCCACCTGCGGGGCGAAGCCCTGCACGACGGCAGCCGGGCTGTCTTCGGCGCTGCGCGTGACCGAGTAGCCGGCCTTCTGCGCCTCGTCGACGAGGCCGTCGCCACCGACGATCAGGATCGTCGCGGGCGGGGGCACCATGGTCGTCAGCAGGCGCATCGCCGCCTGCGGGCTCGTCACGACGTCGGATGCCGCGACCGCGAGGCCGAGGCTCGACAGGTGCTCCGCGACCGACGCGTCGGTGCGTGAGGCGTTGTTGGTGATGTAGCCGATGCGCGCCGTCTCGGCTGCCTTGTTGAGGCTCGCGACCGCGTGCGGAAGAGCTCCCGGTCCCGCATAGACGACACCGTCGAGATCCGCGAGGACCGTGTCGACGCCGTCCAACGGCGTGGGGGCGGGGCGTTTCTTGGAGAACAGCGCCATCACGCGTCCCGCTCCGGCGCCTCGGATTCCTGCTCACCGGTGGTTTCGCCGTCGGAAACGTCGTCGTCAGTTTCGCCGAGAAGCTCGCGGACCTCGTCCTCGACCGTGGGCTCGGCGGCGGGGGCTACGACATCTTCTACGGGTTCTCCGTCGACGTCCGATTCATCGGCAGCTGCGTCGTCCGCAACAGCAGCATCCTCGTCGACAGCATCAACCGCGTCGTCCGATTCGGCGAGGACATCTTCGGTCTGCGTGTCGTCGTCGGGATCTTCATCGAGGAACTCGTCCTCGATGAGGCCGTCCTCCACGATGATCTCCTCGTCGCCGCCCTCGTCGATGCCGAGCGCGGCTGCGGCGACGTCGGCACGAGTCATCCAGAACGCGGCCTCGTCGGCACGCCCGAGGTCCTCGAGCACAGCGGCGCGCGCCGCGAACAGCGCCGGGCTCCACTCGAACGCGCGATCCGGGTCGAGCTCGGGGATCTCGAGCTCGCCGAGCGCCAGTTCCAGGTCGCCCTGATCGAGGCGTGCACCGGACATCGCGATGGCCAAGGCCACTCGCACCGGTGTCGCCAGAGCGGAACGATCGACAGCGCGCCCGGTCTCGAGCGCGCGATCCGGCCGGCCGATGCCGCGTTCGCTGTCGACCATGAGCGCGATCTGGTCGTCCTTGCCGGAGATCCGGCGATAGGTGCGCAGTTCGCGGAGCGCGAGGGCGAAGTCACCGGTGGCATACGCCGTGATCCCCAGCGTCTCGCGGACGATCGCGATGCGGCCGGCCCGTCGGGATGCGGCCAAAGCGTGAGCGTGAGCGAGCTCTGGGTCCTCGTCGATGAGTTGAGACGCCATCACCAGGTGACGCGCCACCTCTTCGGCGTTCTCCTTGCTCAGCGTCTTCAGCTCGTTGCGAGCAGAAGCATGCAGGTCGCGCCCGGTGACCTCTTCGGGGACCTCGGGATCGTTCGAGCGCGGACGCTCGTCTGCAGCCTGGATCGGACGCGTCCGGCCGGTTCCCCCGCGCTGCGGGTAGGAGCGGCGGTCATCGTCGCGGCGCGGTGCGCGGTCTCCGCGGTTGTCGCCGTCACGACGGAATCCGCCTTCACGGCGCTGAACGCCAACCCGGCGAGGGCCGCCCTCGCGGCGCGGACCATCGGATCGAAATTCGCCCTCGCGACGCGGAGCGCCGTCGGATCGGGTCGAGCTGTCTCGGCGCGGAGCGCCGTCATAGCGGGGTGCGCCATCCCGGCGCGGCCCGTCGTCGCGGCGCGGAGCGCGGTCGCCACGGTTGTCACCATCACGACGGAATCCACCTTCACGGCGCGGGGCACCGCCGGATGCGGGTGCGTCGGAGCGGTAGCCGCCCTCGCGACGCGGGGCACCGCCCGATCGCGGTGCGTCGGAGCGGAAGCCGCCCTCCCGACGCGGAGCGCTGCCGGATCGCGGTGCGTCGGAGCGGAAGCCGCCCTCACGGCGCGGAGCGCCATCGGAACGGGGAGCGCCGTCACGGCGCGGACCGTCGTCGCGGCGGGGGGCGCGATCTCCACGGTTGTCGCCGTCACGACGGAATCCACCTTCACGGCGCGGCGCCGCATCAGAGCGGTAGCCGCCCTCACGACGCGGGGCGCCTCCAGAACGAGGCGCGCCATCACGGTGCGGCGCGCCGCCGGAACGAGGCGCACCATCACGACGAGGAGCATCGTCACGGCGCGGAGCGCGGTCGCCACGGTTGTCACCGTCACGACGGAACCCGCCCTCACGACGCGGAGCGCCGTCGGAGCGAGCACCGGCCTCACGACCCGGGTTGGCGTCGCGACGCGGAGCGCCCTGACCGTACCCGCCGTCACGACGCGGAGCGCCGTCACGGCCTCCGGCGCCGGAGGCTCGATTGTCGCCGTCGCGACGAGGTGCACTGTCGCGACGAGGCGCATCAGATCGACGGGGAGCACTGTCGCGACGGGGGGCCCCACCGTCGCGGCTGTTGCTGGATCGTCCGCCAGAAGGGCGGTCTCCGCGCGACCCGCTGTCGTCGCGACGCGGTCGGCGCTCTTCCTCTTCCGGCATGATTCTCCCTGTATCCCTGATTCTGTTGTTAACGCGAAATGGCCACCCAACGATGGGTGGCCATTTGCTTAAAAGAAGTCCGGCGGTGTCCTACTCTCCCACAGGGTCCCCCCTGCAGTACCATCGGCGCTGTGAGGCTTAGCTTCCGGGTTCGGAATGTAACCGGGCGTTTCCCTCACGCTATGGCCGC
>NZ_PGGU01000008.1 GCF_002872075.1 Microbacterium aurantiacum
GTCATCGGCAGCCTCCTCGACGGAATCTTCGACTGACGTCGGAATCGATCGACGAGCCGGTCCACGCGCGGGCTGGCGACGACAGAGCGGCCCGGTCCCCTCAGGGACCGGGCCGCTCCGCATCTCAGCTCAGGACGCCAGAGCCTCCGCAGGCGGCGCCTGCGTGCTCAGCGCGATGACACCGTAGTCCCAGCCCTTGCGGCGGTACACGACACTCGGGTGATCGGTGGCGGCGTCGACGAACAGGAAGAAGTCGTGCCCGACGAGCTCCATCCGGTCGACGGCCTCTTCGACGGTCATCCATTCGGCATCGAAGCTCTTGGTGCGGATGACGACGGGCGAGTACGCCTCTTCCTCCTCCACGTTCTGCACCGGCACCGCGCCGGTCGCGACGGCACGCAGCACCTCGACGGAGGCGGGCTGCACGTCGATTCCCTCCAGGGCTCCACTGCCCTTCTCGAAATGCGCTCCACGAGGATGCTGACGTCCGTCGACCCTCTTCTCCTTCGCGCGTCGCAGCTGCGTCGACAGCTTGTCGATGGCGAAATCGAGTGCGACGAACTTGTCGCCGTCGGTTGCCTCGGCTCGCACCACCGGACCCTTGCCGACGAGCGTGAGTTCCACGGTCTCATCGGGCACGTGGCCATTCCGGTAGACGCGATGCGTGACCTTCACATCCAGGCGCAACGCTCGCGACGCGAGCGGCTCGACCCGGGCGATCTTCTCTTCGACAACGGTGCGGAAGCGGTCGGTGATACCCACTCCGACGCCAACGATGCTCATTTCCATTGCTGTCTCCTTGTCCCGGTCCTCCCGGCCAAGGGCGGACCGTGGTCGCCTTGTGGTCCCTAACCGTAGTCCGCTCATCGCGGGAAGTCACGACTCATTTTCTCCGTGTCTCCGGTGCGTTGCCGATGAGTCTCCGGTGAAGCGGCGTGGCGGCGAGCGCGACCGCTGCGACCACGCGGAAGCCGGCGGATCCGAGCACCCGTGCCGCCTCGTCGAAGGTCGCGCCGGTCGTCACGACGTCGTCCACCAGGACGACCTCGGTACCGTCTCCGCGCGCTCGGACGCGCATGCTTCCGCGCACGTTGTCGGCGCGCTCCTGCGCTCCCAGTCCGCGCTGATCTGCCGTAGGACGGGCCGGCAGCAGCAGCCGCCGCGGGGCGACGCCAGCACGACGCATCAGGAGGTCAGGGACGCGGTAGCCACGACGTCGGAACGCTGAACGACTCGTCGGGACCGGCACCGCGAACGCCTCCGGTGTCAGCGCTGCCCTCAGGACGCCGGCGAGCGCGTCGCCCAGGGGACGAGCGAGGAGAGTCTCGCCATCTCCCTTGAGCCGACGGATGCAGCGCGCGGCGACAGCGTCATAGGTGAGCGCCGCGCGGACGCGCAGTCCGCCAGGGGTGGTGAAGTCGCTCGGAGTCGGCGACAACTGCGCGCGGCAGCGTTCGCAGAGCAGCTCACCTGGCGTGTCGCAGCCCGCACAGCAGGCTGCGAGGATCAGCGCGGCGAGTTCGGTGCCGATGGCCCGCAACTGGGCCGACGGCGAGCGGGTCGACGAGAGCATCCGTCGATCCTGCGGCCACCGAGACCTCGCCCGCGCACCGAATCGCACGACTGGCGGAGAACTCGCCATGATCGGGACATGTGCAGATCGAGAGCGGGTTCACTGCCCTGCGCGCGTCGCGAGCACCGAGACACCGGAGGTCGACTCGCGCCACGCGGAGCCGCTGCGCGCGAACAGCGCGCTGCCCGCACCGAGCACTCGCACGCCGGCCGGGGTCCTGGAGCCTGCGATGGAGACCGCATCGGACGGAGCGGCCTCGCTCGTGGACGGCCCGGCCACCCGCTGCCAGACCATCGTCGGGTCGTCGGGGCCGGTGAGGATGCCGAGCCGGTCCGTGCCGAGCCACACCAGGCCGGTCGCCGCCCCGTTCAGCGTGCCGAGGACCTCGACCTCATCTCCGAGTGCGGTGGGGGCACCGGTCGCATCTCGGAGCACGGCAGCGATCACGACGCGGCGCTGGCCGCCGACGTTGAGCACCGCGGCCACCCTGGCGCCGTCGGCCGCGACCCGCAGCTGGGTGATGCTCGACCCCTCGGGCCAGGCCTTGGCGACGGGGAACGCCGTCACCCCCGCACCCCAGGCGATGAGGCCGCGCGGATCGCCGGAGGGCACCGTCCAGGTGTAGCCGTAGGGATCGATGGATGGCTCCACGAGGCCTGTCCCCCCAGGCAACTCGTCCATCTGCCCGTCGCCGACACGGTATACGCGCCCGTCGGCCAGCTGCACAGCCGCGAAGGAATCGTCGGCGGCGACATCGATGGCAGCTATCGGCTGCGTGATGCCCAGGATGTCCTCGCTCACCCCGGGGATCGGCGTGATCTCATCGCCGACGATCGTGCCGAACGCTCCATCGGCGAGCACGAGGGAGCCGGACTGCGCCGACGGCTGCTCCACCTCGACGACGCCCGCCTCGAGCGCGCGTCCGTCGACGCTGAACTGCACCTGGTTCACTCGCACGCCGGCGTCGGCGAGGCTGCGCTCCAGCTGCGTGCGCATGCGCGCGAGCGTCGTCTGATCGAGATTCTGCGCGGCACTGTTGAGAGCGACGTCGGCGACCAGGTCGGTCCCGATGGGGACCGCGCCCAGGGCGAGGCGCACATCGGAGGGGAAGGCGCTCTGCACTGCCGGTTCCAGCCAGGCGCTCGGCGCACCGCCGATCAATGCCTGGACGATCGTGGTGGCAGGCGCGGGGCGGCGGGGAAACCACCGCACGTCGGGGACCAGGCGCTCCCAGGTCTGGTCGAAGTAGCTCAGCGCGTAGCCGGTGAACACCACCACGAACCGTCTCTGGTCGATCACGATCCCGTCCGGCGCCTCGGAGATGCGCCACTCGCCGTCTTCGCTGCGCACCACCTGGAACGAGAGGTTGCCCGGCCCCGGCGCGTCGGAGTATGTTCCGTACTCGTCGACGCTGGCGACCAGGTCGGTCTGCACGTGCACGTCGGCGTCGGTGGCCTCTTCGGCCTCGTCGCCGTCCTGGACGGAGGAGCTGATCGTGCGTGCCGAGGCATCGGCGTCGATGGCGACGGCCTCTGCTGGCCGCCACGATGCAGCGAATTCGGGGGTGAGGAACTTCCGGGCGGTCTGCCATCCCTCTTCGGGGGTGATCGCCGCCTCCATGAAGCCTTCGACGATCTCCGCGGGACCTGCTCCGGCCAGCGGCCCCGATGCGAGCGGAAGGAAGTCCGGCTCGTCGCGCACCTGTCCCAGTTCCAGGCCGACCGTCACATCACCACTGGTGGGCAGGCCGGCGCACGCCGAGAGCAGAGCCGCGGCGGCCACGACGGCGATCCCGCGCAGCATGCGACGGATTGCAGGCTCAGCGGTCATCTCGGCCCCCGGTCTCGTCGAACAGCTCCCGGTGCAGGTCCGTGACCTCGATCGGCTGCGTCGCGCTGCCCACCTCGATCAGCATCTCCTGCGGCTCCAGCGGCACCGGAGACACCCCCTCCAGCGCGCCCGCCCGCCGGGGCAGCGTCAGCACGAAGTTCGTGCCCACCGCCAGCTCGGACCAGACGGCGAGAGTCCCTCCGTGCAGCGTGGCATCGCCGAGCGCGATCGACAGTCCGAGACCGGTGCCGCCGATCGTGCGCTGCCGCGAGGGGTCCGCCCGCCAGAAGCGGTCGAACACCCGCTCGGCATCGGCCGGCTTCATACCCAACCCGAAATCGCGCACTCCCGCGGCCACGGCGTGCTGATTGCTGTCGACCGTGACCACGATGGGCTTGCCCTCGCCGTGCTCGATCGCGTTCCCGATGAGGTTGCGCAGCACCCGGCGCACGCGCCGCGGATCCATGTCGACCGGTGAGTAACCACCCGGCGCCACCAGGCGCAACTCGCTGCCGTGGCCCTCGGCGAGGGGCGTCATCTGCTCGATGATGTCCTCGGCGAGATGGGCGAGGCTGGTGGCCTCGAGTTCGAGCTGCACGGAACCTGCGTCGTAGCGGCTGATCTCCAGCAGGTCCGACAGCAGCGTCTCGAAGCGCTGCACCTGAGTGTGCAGCAGCTCGGTGGTGCGCGCAGTGGTCGGGTCGAAGTCGTCTCGCTGGTCGTTCAGCATGTCGGCGGCGAGCCGGATCGTCGTGAGCGGGGTGCGCAGCTCGTGCGAGACGTCCGAGACGAAGCGCTGCTGCACGAGCGACAGCTCACCGAGTTCCTTGATCTGCGCCTCGATGCTGTCGGCCATTGCATTGAAGGAGCGGCCCAGGGTTGCGAGTTCGTCCTCGCCGCGCACCTGCAGGCGCACGCCGAGGTCGCCGGATGCGAGCCGGGCGCTGGTCTCCGCCGCTTCCACGATCGGGGTCGACACCGTGCGCAGCACGATCCAGGAGATCGCGGCGAGGATCGCGACCAGTCCGATCCCGGCGATCCACAGCGTGCGCTGCACGAAACTGAGCGTCTGATCGGCGTCGCTGAGGTCGTAGGCGATGTAGAGCGCGAACGATCCCGCTTCGGGCACGACCAGCTGCTGACCGACGATGATGCCCGGCACCTCTCGCCCGCTCTCGGTCGGGAGGGCGACCGACTGCCACCACTGTCTGTCATCGAACTTGGCGACGAGCGTGCTGAGCGCCGGGCTCAGATGGTTCGCGCTGAGTCCGGCCGTGAAGCCGTTGAGGCGGATGCCGGTCGGCCCTTCATCGATCTTGATGGCCGCGAGCATGTCCGACGAGGAGTTGCGTCCGAGGTCTTCCTGGATCCGGTCCCACAGGTCGCTGAGCGCGGCAGGGTCCTCACCGACCTCTGCGACATCGAGGGTACTCTGCGCCTGATCGACAGCGCGCTGGGCATCCTCCAGCGCCTGATCCCTGCGCGAATCGAACAGGTCGCTCTGGATGACGAGGGCCATGGTGACGCAGGTGACGAAGATCGCGAGCGAGGTCAGCAGCAGCGTGACGGAGAGCGTGCGGAAACGCAGCGATCGCCGCCAGAGGGCGGCCAGCGCATCGGGCCAGCCTCGCCAGTCGCGCAGGACCGCGACCGCCGTGGTGGTCGTGCCCGTCCCCGCCATCACCCGCTCCTAGCCGGCGCCGGTGACGCTGCCGGCTCGGTAGCCGACGCCGCGCACCGTCATCACGATCTTCGGGTTGTCCGGGTCGAGTTCGACCTTCGCGCGCAACCGCTGCACGTGAACGTTGACCAGCCGGGTGTCCGCCTTGTAGTGGTATCCCCAGACCTGCTCGAGAAGCATCTCGCGGGAGAACACCTGCTGGGGCTTCGACGCGAGCGCCACCAGGAGCTGGAACTCCAACGGTGTGAGAGCGATCGGCGCGGTGCCGCGGCGCACCTCATGCGCGTCGACGTCGACAGTGAGGTCTCCGACCCGCAGCTGTTCGCCGGCCGTCTGCGTCACGGGCCGCAGTCGCGTGCGAATGCGTGCGACGAGCTCCTTCGGGTTGAACGGCTTCACCATGTAGTCGTCGGCGCCGACCTCCAGACCGCGGACGACGTCCGCGGTGTCGGTGCGCGCGGTGAGCATGATGATCGGGATGCCGGACTCGGCGCGGATCCGGGTGCAGATCTCGATCCCGTCCATGCCGGGCAGCATGAGATCGAGCAGGACCAGGTCCGGGCGCTGGGCGCGCCATTCCTCGACGGCCCGCGCACCGTCTGCGCAGAACACCGGTTCGAAGCCTTCGGTGCGCAGCACGATGCCGATCATCTCGGCGAGCGCGGTGTCGTCGTCGACCACAAGAATGCGTGAGGTCATAACTGTTACCTTATGACACTCGCTCCCTCCTGCTCCGCGACCCGGCGTCCATGTCCTGCACGCGCGTCGCTGTTAAGGATGTGACACGATGGGAACGCATGACGGAGGGAGTGCTGTGAGCGGCCAGACGTGGACCCCTGCCCCGAAGAAGGGCATCGTCCCCCTGCACCCTCTGACCTTCGGCATGCTGCTGGGCAGAGCGTTCTCCGCTCTGCGCCACAACCCCAAGGTGCTCTTCGGCTTCGCCGTGGTGATCCAGCTCATCGCCACGCTGGCGATGGCGGGTGTGATGGGCGTGGTGCTCTTCACCACGTTCTCCCGACTCGAGACGGTGTCGCCGTCCTCGCCGGACTTCGAGGCCGTCTTCGCCGGAACGATTCTCGCGAACATCCTCGCCGGTCTCGGTGTCGGCGTGGCCTCGGTCGCGTTCACCGCACTGATGCAGGGCGTCGTCGCCGCCGAAGTCGGTTACGCGGCGGTCGGGGTGAAGGCCTCGCTCGGCGCGCTCTGGCGGAAGATGGCTCCGGCTTTCTGGCGACTCGCCGGTTTCGCCTCGCTCTCGGTGCTCTTCGTCTTCGGCCTCGTCGCGATCGTGGTCGGCGTCATCGCCGCCTTCGTAGCCGGCGGTCTCGGCTCGAGCGCGGAGCTCATCGGGCTCACCGTGATCATCGTGCTCCTCATCCTCGCCGCCAGCATCCCGCTGATGATCTGGCTGTCGACGAAGCTGCTCCTGGTCCCGGCGATCCTCGTGCTGGAACGAGCGCGTTTCCGCGAAGCGCTGGTGCGGTCCTGGCGTCTGACGAGAGGACGCTTCTGGGTCGCGTTCGGCGTGACTGCCCTGATCAGCGTCATCATGGGCCTCGCGATGCAGGTCGTGAGCATTCCCGTGTCGCTGCTCAGCACCCTGTTCGGTTCGGTCATCGCCCCGACCGGTTCGCCGGATACGGGTGCGATCTTCGGATTCGTCTTCGCGCTGCTCGCGCCGCAGATCCTGCTTCTCGTGCTGCAGGCGATCACCCTGGTCGTGCAGAGCACCGGATCCGCGCTCGTCTACCTGGACTGCCGCATGAGATACGAAGGCCTCGACCAGGCGCTCATCTCCCATGTCGAGAAACGTGATCTCGGCTGGAGCGAGGAGCAGCTGGGTGATCCCTATGAGGTCGACCCCGCCCGTGCGGTGAGCAGCGCGCCGCCCCCCAGGCAGACACCCGAGTACGCGACGGCGCCCGTGGCCTACGGATATCCGCCGCAGCAGTATGCCGCGGCGCCGTACCCGCCCCAGGCGTATCCCGCTCCCGCGTACCCCGGCTCGCCGCCCACTCCTCCGTATGCCGCCGCCCCGGCTCCGCAGCCAACGTCCTCGGTCCCGCAGCAGGGATTCGCCCCGCCTCCGCCGGCGCACCATCCCCCCATGGTCGCCAGTCCGCCGACCGACAGCCCGTGGGCCGCCCCGGGTTCCGATCCGGCATGATCCGGCGGCTCGACGAACTCTTCATCCCGGACGGCGACGACGCGAGGCGCTGGGCCGAGGAGGAGCTCTCCGATCCCCGGTACGCCGATGCGAGACCCAACTGGTTCGATCTCGTGGCGCGCGACATCGGCCGTTTCCTCGCCGACCTGTTCACGTCGGAGACCGGTGCCGATGTGGGTCCGGCGGCCCTGATCGTCGTCACGGTCGTGATCGTCGCCGCCCTCATCGCCGCCCTCATCATCTGGGGTCGGCCTCGTGATGCGCGGGCCGTCCGTCGTGCCCGCAGCGATCTCCTCGGCGAGCGCGACGACCGCAGCGCCGCCCAGCTGCGAGCCGAGGCCGAGCGCAGTGCCCGCGCCGGGGACTGGGACACCGCGACCATCCTCCGCTTCCGCGCTCTGGCGCGAGGACTGCTCGAAAGGGACCTCATCGACCCGGCGCCCGGCGCCACCGCGCAGGCGATCGCCCGCCAGGCGGCCACGGTGTTCCCGGCCGAGGGCGGACCGGTGCGGACTGCGGCGACCGCATTCGATGATGTCCGATACATGCAGCATCCGTCCGACGCCGAACGCTACCGCGAGCTGGCCGCAACCGACGACCGGCTCAGCACGCTGCGCCCGGAGGCGGTGCCCGCATGACTCTCGTCGACGATGACACCGCCGTGCCGTCCACCGCGGTGCGCACCCGCGGGCGGCTGCGCCGCGTCGCGGGGTGGGCGCTCGTCGTGCTCCTCGTGATCGTGGTGGCGCTGGTGGCGCTGAGGGTGTCGGCGACGGCCCCGAACGCCCACGGAGGTCTGGACCCGGAGGGCCGCAATGACAGCGGCACCCTCGCCCTGGCCGAGATCCTGCGGGAACGGGGAGTCGAGGTCTCCGTGTTCCGGAGCAGGGCCGAGGCACGGGCGGCCGTCGACGACGACACCACGCTCGTGATGTCCAACCCCTACACGCTCTCCGACGAGGCGACACTCGAGCTGATCGAGCCGGCGGACCGCGTCGTGTTCCTCTCCACGGGTACGCATCTGCTGCGGCTGCTCGAGATCGGCGAGACCTCATCGGGGAGTGCAGGGCCGACCGAGTCCGACTGCTCCGTCACCGAGTTCGCCGATGTCGGGAGCATCCGGCCCGACCGCCTCTTCGAGCCTGCCGACGGCGTCGAGGGCTGCTTCGGCGATGCTGCGGGCTCCGCCGTGCTGATCGACGACCGAGCTGACCGCCGGATCGCCGCCGTCGAGGGCACGAAGCTGTTCAGCAACGCCTACCTCGCCGAGAACGGCAACGCGGCGCTCGCCTTCGCACTTCTCGGCCAGACCGAACGCGTCGTCTGGTACGTGCCCTCTTTCGCGGACTCCGACCTGGAGGGCGACGCCCCCGAGACCCTGGGCACCCTCACACCGGGATGGGTGACACCGGCGATCCTCCTGCTGATGATCGCCGGGCTTGCGGCCGCCATCTGGCGGGGCCAGCGCTTCGGCCCCCTGGTCGCCGAGACCCTCCCGGTGACGGTGCGCGCCTCCGAGACCATGCACGGCAGGGCACGTCTCACCGCAAAGGCCGCCGATGCGCCGCACGCGGCTGAGGCGCTCCGCGAGGGGTCGATGCGTCGCCTCGCCCGCCGCCTGGGACTCACGGCGCGCGCCGGCGTCGATGAGGTCGCGGATGCCGCCGCCGACCGGCTCCGCATCCCGCGCGGATCACTGCAGGAGCTGCTCGGCGGCCCGCTGCCCACCGACGACCACGGGCTGATCGACCTCGCCCGCCGCCTCAGCGACCTGGAGGCCTCGGTCGAGCAGAGTTCGCACGCGGCCAGGAGATCCGAATGACCGCAGCAGATCCGACGTACCCACACCCCGACGGAAGCCGAGGACACCCCGTGACCACCGAGAACCTCACCACCGACGATGCCGCGCTGCGTCAGGCCATGCACCGAGTACGCACCGAGGTCGACAAGGCCGTCGTCGGACAGGCCGGCACCGTCACCGGCCTGCTCGTCTCCCTCCTGGCTCGAGGACATGTGCTCCTCGAGGGCGTTCCCGGAGTCGCGAAGACGCTCGTCGTGCGGTCCTTCGCCCGCGCGCTGGGACTGGACACCAAGCGCGTGCAGTTCACACCGGACCTGATGCCGGGCGACGTCACCGGATCTCTCGTGTACGACGCGCGCACCGGTGAGTTCGACTTCCGGGCAGGGCCGGTGTTCACGCACATCCTGCTCGCCGACGAGATCAACCGCACACCGCCGAAGACGCAGGCGGCGCTGCTGGAGGCGATGGAGGAGCGCCAGGTCTCGGCCGACGGTGTCAGCCGCCCCCTGCCCGATCCCTTCCTGGTCGCGGCGACGCAGAACCCGATCGAGCACGAGGGCACCTACACGCTGCCCGAGGCGCAGCTCGACCGCTTCCTGATGAAGCTCGTCGTCGGCATGCCGGAGCGCGATGCCGAGGTGATGGTGCTCCGTCGTCATGCGGAGGGCTTCTCGCCGCGTGAACTCACCGGCGTCGAGGCGGTCGTCAGCGCCGACGAGATCCGTGCGGCCCAGCAGGCCGCGGGGCGCGTCGAGGTCACCGATGACGTGCTCGGCTATGTGGTCGATCTCGCGAGGGCGACGCGTCAGTCCCCCTCGGTCGAGCTGGGGGCGAGCCCACGTGCCTCGACCGGGCTGCTCGCTGCGGCGAAGGCGTGGGCGTGGCTCAACGCCTCGAGCGCAGTCACCCCCGACCACGTCCAGACCATGCTGGTCCCCGTGTGGCGTCATCGCCTGTCTCTGCGTCCCGACGCGCAGATGGAGGGCGTGTCGGCGGATGCCGTGCTCACCTCCGTCGTCCAGCAGACCAGGGTGCCGATCTAGGTGTTCGTCACCGGCCGCCTCGCCATCGCCCTCGCCGTGGGTGTGGTGCCGCTCGTCGCCTTCGGGATGGCGGGCTACCCTCCATACGCGTTGCTGGGCGCGTGGGTGGGGCTGTGCGCGCTCCTGGTCGGCCTCGATGTCGTGCTGGCCGCCAGTGCGCACACCGTCGCGGTGAGCCGGCGCGTGCCGACGCGATCACGTCTCGGCGAGCCCGTGCCGGTGAGCGTCGCCGTGCACAACCAGGGCTCCCGCACGCTGCATGCGCTGATCAGGGACGCCTGGCAGCCGACCGCCGGTGCGAGGCCGGACCGCTCGCGCCTCACCGTCCCGCCTGGCGAACGTCGGCGCATCGCCATCCCGCTGCTCCCCCGCCGGCGCGGTGAACTGGTCAGCGAGTTCGTGATGATCCGGTCCCGCGGTCCTCTCGGACTCGCCGGACGTCAGGCACGCCACCGGGTGCGCGGCGCGATCCGCGTCCTCCCCGCCTTCTCCTCCCGCAAGCATCTGCCTTCGCGGCTGGCCCGATTGCGCGAACTCGACGGCAACACGAGCATCCAGGTCCGTGGCCAGGGCACGGAATTCGACTCCTTGCGCGAGTACGTCCGCGGGGACGACGTCCGGTCGATCGACTGGCGGGCGACGGCGCGCGCCGGAACGACGATGCTGCGCACCTGGCGCCCCGAGCGCGACAGGCACGTCGTCATCATCATCGACACCGGCCGCACGGCAGCGGCCCGCGTCGGCGACGGGACGAGGGTCGACGCCTCTCTCGAGGCCGCTCTCCTGCTCGCCGCGCTCGCCTCTCGGGCCGGAGACCACGTGCATCTGCTCCTCTACGACCGAGTGGTGCGTGGCCGCGTGACCGGTGTGGACGGCGCGGGCCTGCTCCCCGCGATGACGGATGCGATGGCGCCGGTGCACGCGCGACTGGTCGACACCGACTGGCACGGCGCCTTCGCCGCCGTGCGCACGCTCACGACCCGGCCCTCGCTCATCGTGGTCCTCACCGCCCAGGATGCGGCCGAGTCGGCGCGTGGCTTCCTCGGCGCGTTCCCGGACGCATCGCGGGCCACCACCGTGCTCGTCGGATCCGTGACCGACGACGATGTCGCATCGCTCGCACAGCAGCGCGGATCGCGCGAGGAGATCTACCTCGCCGCAGCCGCCGAACGCACGCTCCGAGATGCGGAGAACGTCGCCGACGCCATCCGGCGCGCGGGCGGAGAGGCGATCGCTGCCGATCCCGAAGACCTGCCGCCACGGATCGCGGACCGCTATCTCGAACTGAAGGCCGCAGGCCGGTTGTGAACCCGAGGAGAAGAAGAACATGAGCGAGACCAGCACGGAGACCCCCTCCACGTCAGCCCGGCTCACCGCAGAGGCGTTCGGCACGTTCCTCCTCGTCCTCGGCCTGATCAGCACAGCGCTGTTCGCTGCCGGGTTCGGCGAGGGAACGGATGCTCACAACAAGGGAGTGGGCTTCGTGGGCGTCGCCCTCGCCGCCGGCCTCACCGTCATCGCCGGCGCGTACGCGTTCGGCCCGATCTCCGGTGGGCATTTCAACCCCGCGGTGACCGTCGGCGTCGCCGCGGCCGGCCGCATGCCGTGGCGCGAGGTCCCCGGCTACGTGATCGCACAGGTCATCGGCGGCCTCGTCGCGACGACCCTCATCTTCCTGGTCGGCCTGTTCGGGCCGGAGGGATGGCTGGAGGCGCAGCGCAACGCCGGCTTCGCGAGCAACGGCTTCGACGCGGCGTCCCCCGGCGGCTTCGGCATCGGCGCCGCCATCGTCGTGGAAGTGCTGTTCACCGCCCTGTTCCTCATCGTGATCCTCGGCGTGACGCATCCCACGCGCGGCACCGCCTTCGGCGGACTCGTCATCGGCCTCACCCTCGCATTGATCCACCTGGCGATCATCCCGATCGACAACGCCTCGGTGAACCCGGCCCGCTCGATCGCGACCGCCGTCTACGGCAACACCGACGCTCTCGCCCAGCTGTGGGTGTTCCTGGTCTTCCCCGTCATCGGCGCCCTGATCGCCGGCTTCGCGTACAAGGGACTGTTCGACGGCGCGGCCGTCGAACAGGTCGAGCGTTCCGCCTGACCGTCAGCCGGCGACGAGGCGCGGTGTTCCGGCTTCGTACTCGACGAGGTCGCCCGTCTCGCCGCGTCGGTGCGCGCGGCCTCCGACGACGAGCATGTAGATGAGGAAGACGGCGAGCGCCGCGGCGCCGATCCCGATCTTGACCGGCCACGGCAGCGCCCATCCGGTGACGAACCCCTCCACGAGCCCGGCGAGGAACAGCGCGAAGATCAGCCCGATCGCGACGGTCGCCAGCGCGCGCCCCTCCTCGGCGAGAGCCTCGCCGCGAGTGCGGTGCCCCGGCGCGACCCAGGCCCAGAAGACGTGCAGACCGGCGGCCGCGGCGACGAAGATGCAGGTCAGTTCCAGCATGCCGTGCGGCAGGATGTACAGCACCATCACGTCGACGCGGTCGTGAACGGCCATCACGGCACCAGCGACGCCCAGACCCATGCCGTTCTGGACGATCATGTACACCGGCCAGAGACCGGTGACGCCGAAGAGCACGCACTGCGCGGCGATCCAGGCATTGTTCGTCCACACCATGCCTGCGAACACCGCTGCGGGGTTCTCCGTGTAGTACCCGGTGAAGCTCTCGTCGGCGTACTGCTGGAGCAGATCAGGGGGCCCGAGCGTGGCGACGAGCTCGGGATCGCTCGCGATCCACGCCGCGGTCCCGACGGCGATCGCCACGAAGGCGAGCGCGATCGCGAGAGTCGTCCAGCGGAGCCGGTACAGCGCCGCGGGAAGCTGCTGGCTGAAGAACCGGGCGATCTGAGTGAGGACGTTGTCGGATGCTCCGGTCAGCCGTAGCCGCGCGCGGACGAGGATCGTGGAGAGGTACGCGCCCTGCGGTGATTCGCCCACCGAGGTCTTCAGCTCCGCGAGGTCGGCCGACGCTGCGCGGTACCGCACGATGAGCTCGTCGACGCCTGCGCCGTCCAGGCGGGCGCGACTGAGTTGTTCCAGCCGCTCCCATTCGGCGCGGCGTGCATCACTGAGCGCATCGGCATCCACCTGATTTACTGTACTCATGTCCGCCTCGATCGATGCCTCAGACGAAGTCCTCTCCGGTGAGGCCGTCGCGATCGATGTGCAGCCGGTCGGCTTCCTCCTGCGTGCAGTGGGCGCCATCATCGACATGCTGCTGGGCTTCCTGCTGTTCATCCTGTGGATCTTCGTGCGGATCTGGCTCTTCGACATCGGGATCCTCGATGAGGCGACCGACCGGATCGCGATGGTCGTCGCCCTCGTGGTCAGCTTCGTCGTGGTCCCGATCGCGATGGAGGTAGCGCTCAAGGGACGCAGCCTCGGCAAGCTCGCCGTCGGCGGCCGGATCGTGCGTGTCGACGGCGGCGCGGCCGGCTTCCGCCACGCGTTCATCCGCGCACTGCTGGGGGCGCTCGAGATCTACATGACGCTCGGCGGCATCGCCGTGCTCGCCGGCGCCTTCAACGCGCGATCGCAGCGCCTGGGCGACATGGTCGCCGGGACGTACAGCCAGCGGGTCAGGACGCCGAAGCTCGTTCCGCATGCACCGGTGCTTCCGCCCTCCCTCGCCGGCTGGGCGCAGGTCGCCGACGTCGCGCGACTCCCCGACCGGCTCGCCCGGCGCATCTCGCAGTTCCTGCAGACGGCGCCTCGGCTGGCGCCGGGAGCCCGGGTTCGCGTGGCGCAGGAACTGCTCTCCGAGGCGGCGCCCTTCGTCTCGCCGATGCCTCCGGTCTCGGCCGAGGAGGTGCTCGTGGGCATCACGGTGCTCCGCCGCGAGCGCGAGCGGCGAGCCCTGCAGAACGCGGACCGGCGCGCCGAGAAGCTGACCGGGCGTCGGATCGGCGTCTGAGGTCCCCGCCCCACGCGCTCAGAAGCGGATCGCGTCGATCACCTTCACCCGGAGCGCGACGAGTGCGGGAATGAAGCCGGCGATGGCGCCGACGGCGACCGAGGCGATGAGGCCGATGATCGCGGCGCGCATCGGGAACGGCGGAACGTCCTGCATCCCGGGGAACATCTGCGGCACCACGAGGTCGCTGCGCAGCACGGCGACCACGATCGCGATGCCGATGATCCCGGCCACCGTCGTCGCGACGAGGCTCTCCAGCAGAACGGAGGAGAACACCCGCCCAGACGTCGCGCCGAACGCGCGACGCACTCCGATCTCGCGCACCCGCTGCCGCATGGCGACGAGCTGGATGTTGATCAGACTCAGCGCGCCCAGCGCCAGGATGACGACGGCGATGCCGCCGGTCACCAGTTCGAAGGTCGCCATCGCGAGCTCCGCACCGGGCTGGGCCGCCCAATCGGTGCGGTTGACCGAGATCCCCTGCCCGTCCGGCAGCCCGGCCCGCAGATCCATCGCGAGCACCGGGCCGATCTCGGAGGCCTGCTCCTGGCCCACCCACACCTCGTAGACGGGTATCGCCCCCTCGGGCAGGCCGTCCACCCGGGTCAGGTACGACTCGTACAGGACGTCGACACGCGGCTCTTCGTCCCACACGCCCTGCCGCGGAGTGACTCCGACGACCTGGTACGCGCCTCCCGCGTCGCCGAGGACCCTGATCGTCGGATGCTGCGCCAGCGGTACCCTCCCGAGCCTGTCCCACAGGGGTTCGCTGATGATCACCGGCGGCGCGAGCGCCTCGACGTCGCCGTCGCGGAACCCCCGCCCCTCGAGGAGCTGCTCCCGGTGGATCTGCGCGAAGTCGGGGTCGACCAGCCGCGCCGGCACCTGCGTTACCCCTTCGGAGAGCTGCACCGGCAGCGTCAGCCCCTGTATGTTCCTGGACGTGTGGCTGAAGCCGAAGCGCTCGCCGACCCGCTCGAAGCGCTCGTCGAACGCCTCGATGTCGACGGGCGTGCCGTCCTCGGCGAAGGGCGAGATCGCGATGGTCGCCGCACGCCCGCCCCAGCGGTCGGACTGCTCCGCCTGGAACTGCTTCTGGTACTCGGAGAATGCGATGACGGCGGTGAGCGCGGCGACCGACACCGCGATGCCGATCAGGCTGAGCAGCACCCGCAGCTTGTGCACGCGGATCTCCGCCCAGGCGTCGGCGAGCGCCCCGAGGAACCCGCTCATGCTGCGCCCCCCGGCACGGACGCCGACAGCGTCGACGCCTCGAAGGCTCGGCTGAGATCGACCGGCGCGAGATGCCCCGCATCGAGTCGGTAGTGGCGGCGGGCGCGGGCGGCGACATGAAGATCGTGGGTGATGGTCACCAGCGCGGCGTCGGTCTCTGTCGCCACCTCGTCGAGAAGCGCCATCACCGAGGCGCCGGTGTCGATGTCGAGGGCTCCCGTCGGCTCATCGGCGAGGATCAGCACCGGGCGGCGCACCAGCGCACGGGCGATCGCGACGCGCTGCTGCTCGCCGCCGGAGAGCCGGTCGGCGATCTGGCCGATGCGATGGCCCAGACCGACACGCTCGAGCATGTCGGCCGCGATCGCGCGGCGGTTCCAGAACAGCCGCCCCTTGGCGTGCCCGAGAGGCATCATCACGTTGTCCAGTGCCGTGCGTCCTGGCAGCAGGTTGAACTGCTGGAAGACGAAGCCGACGTTGTCGCCGCGCAGTCGATCCAGTCGCCCCGAGCGCATCCTGCCGACCTCGCGACCCTCGAAGGCCACCGAACCCGTGGTCGGGGCGTCGAGCATTCCGAGGATGTTGAGCAGGGTGGACTTTCCGGATCCGGAACGGCCCACGATCGACACGTGATCGCCGGCGCCGACTTCGAGGCTGATGCCTCGAAGGATCTCCAGCCAGGAGTCATCGGCGAGCCGGACGCTCTTGGTGATGTCGTCCAGCGCGACGAGCGTCACCAGCTAGTTCCGCTCTCGCACTGCTCCACTCCGGGTGAGACCTCGTAGCAGACCTCCTCCACCGGTGCGATGAAGCCGGGGACGAACTGCCGGATGCTGTCGCCCTCGGCGAGTCCTTCCACCACCTCGACCACCGTGCCGTCGTTCACGCCGAGCGTCACCGCCCGCTCCTCCGGTTCGGCGCCGTCCCCGGCGTCCACCCAGACCTTGCCCGTGCCGGCGCCGCCCGTGACCGCCGTGACCGGGATCACGAGAGCGTCATCGACCTGTCCGAGGGCAAGATCGAGGGTCGCCGGGAGACCGGCGAAAACGACCTGATCGGCGGGGATCGCACAGCGCACGCTCGCCGTGCCCTCAGCGGTCACCTGCACGCGCACTCCCGTGCACGTGAACGGCGCAGGTCCGCCGGTGATGGTGACGGACGCCTCGGCCGGCGCGTTCACGAGGCGGTACAGCTGCACGGGCTCGACAGTGGCGAGCAGGTGGTAACGGGCCGGGGTGAGGGTGTAGATCTCGGAGCCCACGCTCGTGACCTGTCCCTTCACCAGGGCCAGATCGGTGACCTCGCCGGCCTCCGGCGCGAGGATGTCGATGTCCTTCCTCGGGTCGTCCTGCTTCACGGTGAACAGCACCTGTCCCGCGGCGACCGCCGCGCCTTCGCCGATGTGCACGGCGGTGACCGTCCCGTTGATCTCGCCACGCACGGAGTACTCCTCGTCACGCGCGACATTGCCCGACAGGGAGAGGGCGTTGACCACCGATCCCCGCTCGACGGCGATCACCGGATCGGTGACTCCGGCCTCGGGGCTCACCGACGCCTCCGTCCGGTCGGGGAAGAACGCGATCTTGACGAGGGCTGCTGCACTGGCCCCCAGCACGAGGACGAGCAGAATGGGGAGGATCCACCGACGCCAGACGATCACGGCTGCCTTTCCGAAGGCGCCGCTCTGGCGCATCCGACTTCAACCTAACGCGGGGCGACGGAGAACCGGATCAGGGGTGACCCTGATCTTCGATAAGGAGTCTCGTCTGTCCGTGGGGCGTCTCAGGCGCGGAGCGCCTCGTGCCGGACGATGAGCCAGCCGGACGGCACGGAGACCCGATCAGCGTGCGGCGAGCAGAGGTCGTGCGCGTGCGGGTGATTCGCCGCGCCGAGCGGGCCGAGTGCGGCCATCTTGTCGCCGTATTCGTAGGTGATCGTCGCCACGGCTTCACGCGCGCAGCCGACCTTCGAGCAGAGTCGTCCGTCCATCTCCGCCAGCGTACGGGCCGACCACGGCGACGTCCGGATGCCGCGCCGCCGCGCAGGCGGAACGCCTAGACTTTCGTCATGCAACGTCGACGCACAGCCCGCGCATCCGCCGCTCCCCGGCGTGGCGCCCGGCACGGCCGTCACGGGCGAATCGGGCGCAGCGAGGTCGTCCGCCCGCCGCTTGCCCCTCTGGAGGGGCGGATCGACCGGTTCGATCTGACCGTGGGCACCGCAGTGGAGTTCCTGCGCGGGACGTGGCCGGAACTGCAGGAGGTGCGCTTCGAGATCGGCGCGATGCCGACGCACGAGGCCACCGATGAGGTGCCGAGGTGGCATCTGGATCGCGATGCGCGCCGGATCGTGCTGTTCCGCCTGCCCATCGAGCGGCTGCTCCCGCCGGGTCACGACGATGCCGCGCACCGGCGCATGGCGATCGAGAGCGCCGTCTTCAGGGCGGCAGCCGAGTATGTCGGGCGCGAGCCCTGGGATCTCGGACACGACCACTGACGCGTCCGGCCCTCCGGCCGGCTCAGCGCCCCAGCATGTCGGGTATCCGGGGTCAGGGGAAGACCGTGATGCTCTGCTCCGCCCCTGCGGCCGGCCAGACCGGCCAGGCGGCGAGCGCACCGGCAGCCGTCATCGTCACCGCGACGTGCACAGGCCCCGTCGGGCGCACCGTGTAGACCGTGCGCGCCTCGACGGGGAAGGCGATCGAGCCCCCGGCGGGCACGACCACGGTCTGCGGGTCACCGCCGTCCAGCGGCTCGATGGCGACCGTCGAGCCGGCATCCGCATTCCCGGCGATGACCAGCTGCGGGCTCGGTCCGGCCGGGACAGCCACGAGCACCTCACCGTCGATCTCCGGCGCCGGGGTCGCCCAGGCGAAGTCGGCGCCGCGTCCTGGACCGTCCTGCTGGCGCACGGCGGCGAGCACGGGCGCATCCGCGTCGACCTCGACCGTGTACGACCCCTCATCGAGGTCTCCGAGTGAGACCTGAGCCGGCACATCGGCGGTGAGCGGGACGATGAACTCCGATGTGGCGCCGGCGGGCTCACCGACCGGGCGCACGGTGACCTGCGCCTGTGCGTCGGTCTCGGGCGCGAGCAGGCGCAGCACGGCCATCTCCGTGTCGTCGCCGTCGACAGGGAACACCTGCACGCCCGGGATCACCGGATGCTGCTGCGGGCCGGCGACGGCATCCTGCAGGTCGACGCCGGCGGGGTCCAGCGTGCGCGTCAGGGACGACTGCAGCATGGCCCGCACGGGCGAGCCGGTCGTCGTCACGTGGATCACGGGCGTCTGATTCCCCGTGGCGAAGGATGCGAGCGGCATCGCGACCTGAGTCGCCGGAGGCACCACCACGTTGGATGAGCTCCGCTTGTCGCCGAAGACCGAGAGCGTCACTGTCGCTGCGACGTCGCCGGGATTGGTGAGGGTCACGATGTCCTCTGTGCCGGTGGCGACGCTGCCGCCGATCAGCCACGACTCGGTGAGAGCCTCGCGACAGGGGGCGGCGGCAAGGCCCGAGAGGTCAGCCTCGGCGAACGAAACCGACTCGGCGGCGCCGATCAGCGGCGCGCCGCGGTCCTCGACGGCGCTCGTGAGCTTCTGGAGCTCGCCTGCCTGCGCGAGTTCGGGCATCGCCAGAGGTGTGGATGCCGGCGCACCGGCCGAGCCGTCGACGGTGAGCCGCGGGGTCGCTGCCGAGTCCATCTTCAGCGGGTCACTGGGAACGCGACCGATGGCGCGGAAGTCCCCGCTGCACACCAGAACGGTGTCGCCGGGAAGCGGTGTCACCTCGGCTTGCGCCGGAGAGCCGTGCAGAGTCGGCCAGGGAGCGGCGACCGCCAGCGCGACGCCGACGACGCACGCCGCAGCGACGGCTGCTCCGGTGACGACGCGGGCGCTCGTGGTCACGACGCGGAACGCGCGGGTGCCGCTCATCGCACCTCCTCGGTGGTGTTCGATTCCGGTTTCGGCGAGGTCGTATCGGGTACTACCGCCTCGGGATCGGCGGCCAGTGGATCCGGCTCATGGTCGGGGTCCGGCTCGTCGTCGACCGGCTCGGCTCCAGCAGACGGCTCTGAGGGATCGGCTGGTTCGTCGGCCGCTTCGCCGACCGGCTCCTCGACCGCTTCCTCCTCCGGCGGGACGGACTCCGCATCCTCGCCGTGCTTCGGCAGGACCAGCGGCTCTTCGGGGGCGCGCCCGACGATGCGGGACTGCGCACGCGCCGCGCGGCGCGAAGCGCGGGTGGGAATGGCGAGCAGGAGCGCCGCGAACACGACGATCAACTGCAGCGTGATGACGAGCCGGGCGGTGGCGTTCTGTCCGCCGGTGAGGCCAGGGCGCTCGGCGACATCCGACTCCAGCCTCCACAGCACGCCGCGATCCGTCGAGCTCGCCTGCACGAAGCCGGCGCGCTGATCGAGCGAGGTCACGGCCGTGGTACGGAAGGCTCTCGCCCTGTCATCCTCATCACCGGTCTTCTTCGCCAGCAGAACATAGCGGATACCGTGGTCGGCGAGCTCGGCAGGAGCGTCGAAGTCCCGGGCCGAGAGCAGATCGACCGCCAGCGCCGTGATGTCGGCGCCCTGGATCTCGGTCGCCGTGGAGAGGATCGTGGTCTGCGCGCCGAGCGTCTCGCTCGCGCCCCAGGCGACCTCGACGGCGAGCCCGCCGTCGTTCTGCGGCGTCAGCACGAGCGTCCCGATCTCCTGATCGCCAGCCGCCTGAGCCGCGACGTACGCCGGCAGTGTGGACGCGGGTCCGTCGGTGAGAACGGTGCGTCCGCCATGTTGCGCGGTCAGCGCCGGAACAGCGCAGACCAGCAGGGCGAGGCCGACGACCGATGTGGTGAGCACGCGCAGACGCGGCATCGTGACAGCGGTGTCGAGGGTGACCAGCGCGGCGCCGACGACGCCGATCCACCCGATGCTCAGACCGGTCCCCGGCCAGATCGGCACCGGGGTCCCCTGCACGAAGCTCACCTGCACGCCGACGGCGAGGAAGGCGGTGGCGATCCCGGTCATGGCGATCACGACGAGCGTGATGCCTGCTCGCCAGCGCGGAGAGACCGCGGCGGCGAGCGCGAGCAGCGCGAGCGGTGCACACAGCACCGGCGCCCATGCGGCGATCGACTCCGGCAGGCGCAGATCCGCGGCGAAAGGCAGCCACCCGGCGAGGTCCATCGACGGGAATCCGGCGGCGAGCGCGAGTCGGCCGGCGGCGTCGGCCGAGGCGTGCGGTCCGTTCCAGATCAGCCCGGGGTCGCCGAGGAGAGCCCAGAGGCTGCCGTGCTGCAGCTGCCAGATGACGAGCGGAGCGAACAGCGCGACGGCGGGCACCGGCAGCCAGAGCAGACGCAGGGCACCTCGGATACGAGCGGTGCTGAGGACGAAACCGAGGGCGATCATCCAGAGCACGATCAGCGCCGGCGCCAGCGACGGTGCGCACGCCAGCACGGCCGCGAACAGCACGGATGCGGCCCCAGCGGCACCCCAGGAGCGATGGGCGACCACCGCCGCGTGGAACAGCCAGGGCAGCAGCAGATGGACGAGCACCGCGGTGGGACGACCCTCGGTGAGCGCGGTGAGGAACGTGGGCGCGAGCGCCCACGCGACGCCGGCGAAGATACGGAGCCCCGGCCGGTCGGTGACCCGCGTGGCCGCGAACCACCCGCCGAGCACCGCCAGCGGGAGCGCGAGCACCCACAGCAGCACCAGCGAGAACGACGGAGCGCCCGGCCAGAGAGAGCCGAGAACGGCCAGCACGCCCGCGAACGGGTCGGCCGGCCCGACGACGTCGACGCCGAGCCCGCGCAGGCCCCATGACGCGTCACGCCAGAGAGCGTCGATCGTCTGACGCAGTGGAAGAAGCGCCCCACCGCCGAGCACCGGCGACGCCAGCAGAGTCGTGAAGGCACCGATGCTCACGGCGAGGGTGATGAGCACGGCCCACGCGCCGCCCCCGGAGAAGAAATGCAGCTCACCGGCCGCGGAGTTCTCGTTGCCGTGGCCGTCGTCCAGCCGACGCCGCAGTTGCGCCCCGGTCACCCTCAGCGGGGCGATCGTCGCCCAGGACGAGGTGCGGAACGAGCGGATGCGGTGCCGTGAACGCGTCACGGCCCCGAACCGGACCATGGCGGTGAGCGCGGCACCCCACTCCGGGAACACCGCCTCGGGGCGCTTGCCCACCAGATGCGTGATCGAACGCCAGAGCGCGAGCGGGAGCAGCGCGAGCCAGTGCAGAGGCAGTGCTGGCGCGGGTGCGTATGCGAGACGACGATGGAGCTGCGCGAGCCTCGTGACGAAAGCTCGGCGTGACCGGCCTCGCGGGAGTGCAGCCGGCCCGTCGGGTTGCACCGAGATACGGGCGTTCGGCGCGAGGACCACACGGCCGCCGCCGAGGCGCGCCCGGACGCCGAGATCGAGTCCTTCGTCGGCGCCGGCCAAAGCCGTGTCCGGGCGGAGGGCGTCTCGCACCTCGGAGCGGATGAGAAGCCCGCGGATGTCAGCGCCGAGCGCATCGTCCCCGCGGTCGTGCTGGCCCTGGTCGAGCTCGCCGGCCGCGAGTTCGACGGATCGCCCCAGCGCGGTCATGCTCACGCCGAGGGAGACGATCTCGCGTTCGTTGTCGGTGTGCACCAGCTTGGGAGCGACGATCGCCGCCGACGGCGAGCGCTCCAGTGTGCCGGTCAGGCGCTCAAGCGCCAGCGCATGCGGCGCCGTGTCGTGAGCGAGGAGCCACACCGCGCTGCCAGCGGCGACGCGCGGACGGGCGAGTTCGACGGCCTCGGCGAACGAGGTGGTCCCCCGCGCCTCGATGATCCCCTCGACGGCGCGGGCGACCGTCTCGCTGTCACGGGCGGATGCGGCATCGCCGCAGACGACCAGGGTGATCGCATCGGGCGGAGTGCTCTGCGAGCGCAGGGCATCCAGCGTTCGGAGGAGTTGCGCTCGGGCTGTGGGGCCGGGGCGCGCGACGATGATGGCATGAACTCGGGCTGGCATGGCGAGGTCAGCCTATGCGTCCGCCGCCGCTGTGAAGAGCAGTGGATGCGGCGCGCCCGCGAAGCCGAGACGCGTGCTCCCCGCGATGACTGCGAATGCGTCAGCTGGCGCGGCGCTTGAGCTTGCGGCGCTCGCGCTCGGACAGCCCGCCCCAGATGCCGAAGCGCTCGTCGTTGTTCAGGGCGTACTCGAGGCATTCGCCGCGGACGTCGCAGGTGGTGCAGATCCGCTTCGCGTCGCGAGTGGATCCGCCCTTCTCCGGGAAGAAGGCCTCCGGATCGGTCTGCGAGCAGAGCGCGTCGGTCTGCCAGGCGAGAGCGTTGTCGTCATCGGCGGCGTCGGTCCGGCGAACCCCCGGTACTCCGAGGTTGATCGGATCGACAAACCAGTTCTCCGGTACGTCGGAACGGTATCCCGTCATCTCGATCTCCAACCCTGTTTCCGCCCCCCGGCGGGCCGTGCAATACCTAATTACACCCGTGTCATTCGCATCGGTCAAGTCGCGGATCGTAAAGCCTCAAGCGCCTCTTGAAGGTTCTTGAGCTTTCATCGGCGTGTCGCGGGGCCCTTCGGCACGCACAGCGACCCCGAAGCGCGGGTCATCGGCCGGGAGTGGCGATGAACGCCTCGCCGGTGCCGGAGATCTCGAGCGAGCGCTCGTCGGCCGAGGCGAACACCACGGCGCCGATGGCGACCGGGTGCTGCACCGCATCCGCACCGCTGACGGCGATGTCGCCGGCGGTGCTGAGCACCATGGCCGGACCGGTCACCTCGATGACGATCGGCTCGCCCGCCACCGTCACCCGGCGCAGCGCGAAGTCCTGAACGGGAACCGGGTACGAGGTGATCGCGCCGTCCGCCGCCGGGCGGATCACCGGAACCGGCTCGGTCGTCGTGTCCAGGACCGAGAGGAGTTCGGGGACGTCGATGTGCTTGGGTGTGAGACCGCCGCGGAGCACGTTGTCGCTCGCCGCCATGATCTCCACGCCGAGGCCCGCGAGGTAGGCGTGCAACAGCCCCGCACGGAGGAAGAGGCCTTCGCCGCGCCGCAGGACGACGTGATTCATCAGCAGGGCGACGATCACCCCCGGGTCGCCCGGAAAGACTTCCGCGACGCCGACGACAGCCCGCAACACGGCGGCCCACTCCCCCGGGCGGGCATCGGCTGCGCTGCGCACCGCGTCGATGATCTCGACGATCTCCTCCTGTTCCGCCTCGGAGAGGATCCAGCCGATGGTGCCGCGCAGCACGTCTCCGCTCCCGTCGAGCCGATCACGCAGTGCGAGGACAGCCGGCGCGTCGCCGAGCGCATCCAGCATCCGCCGGGTCTCGGTCACGGGGCGCAGTCCGCTGAGCGCCTCGAACGTGTCGCTGAGCGCCACGATGAGCTCGGGCTTGTGGTTGTCGTCGCGGTAGTTGCGACGCCGGTCGTCCGGCGCGAGGGCCGCCTCGCGCGCCCATCCGTCCCGAGCCTGCTCGATCGTGGGATGCACCTGGATCGACAGCGGGCCGCCAGCCGCGAGGAGCTTCAGGAGGTACGGAAGCGTGCCCTCCGTTGTCGCGTCCAGAGTGCCGCCGCCGTCCACGTCGGATGGATCGCCGGGGTGATCGCCGAACCAGACCTCCGCCTCCGGCGCACGGGACGGCTCACGGCCCTCGAAGCCGGCCAGCAGTGTCGTCGACCCCCAGGAGTAGTCACGCGGAACGTTGGTGAGACTCAGCAGCATGCCACCAGCGTAGAGCCACCGTCCGCATCGCCCGGCGCGGTAGCCTGAACGCGATGGCGCAGTACACGAAGCACCCGGTGGCTGCCCTGCCCGCCCCGCCGGAGCGCGAGTCGACAGGGCACTTGATGCTGCGCGCGTACGCCGTCACGGTGCTGTTCGCGACCTTCGCGCACTCCGCGGTGTACAACCTTCTCGGCGAGGTCGGAGCAGGGATCGTCCTGCTGGTCTTCACGCTCGCGACGGCGGCCATCGGCGTGCCGATGCTCGCCCGCAATCGCCCCCAGCCGTTCGCCTGGCGCCGGCTGCCCTGGGCTGCGCTCGGCTACACCGCGCTCGCGCTGGTCTCCGTCGCCTGGTCGCAGTGGCGCGGTCCGACGCTGCTCACCTGGGCGCTGCTGGCCTCGATCACCGTGAACGCCCTCTTCATCGCGCATGCGCTCACCTGGCATGACATCGTGCGAGCCCTTTCGTCGGCGTTCAAGTGGATCCTCGGTCTCTCGTTGCTGCTCGAGCTCTGGGTGTCGCTGTTCGTGCGCGGCCCGATCCTGCCCAACTTCTTCATGGTCCCCGTGGGCGAGGAGATCGACCCGCAGTGGTACTGGGTGCGCGGCAACCTCCTCGACGGCGGACGTGTTCAGGGCATCGTCGGCAATGCGAATCTCCTGGCGGTCATCTGCGTCTTCGCGATCCTCACCTTCGGCATCCTGTTCGCCGCCCGCGCGCGACGGCGGACGATGCTCGCGCTGTGGATGCTCGTCGCCGCGTTCTTCCTCTTCCGGGCATCCTCCGCGACGGCGTACGCGAGCGCCGCGGCAGCCGTCGTCGTGCTCGTCGCTGCTCTGCTCATGCGCCGGGCGACGACGCCCGGCCACCGCACTCGGATCTACGTCGTGTGCGTCGCCGCCGTGGTGGTCGGCGGCGCCGCGCTCTGGGCGCTGCAGGGACCGCTGCTGACGCTCCTCGGCCGCAGTTCCGACCTGACCGGCCGTTCGGACCTCATCTGGGGCAAGGTGCTCGAACGCGCCGGCACACATCCCGTCTTCGGCAACGGGTTCTCCAGCCCGTGGGTTCCCACCGACCCCGCATTCGACGGCTGGATCGTGGATCACAACATCACCGTGTTCCACGCTCACAACATGTGGCTCGACGTGCTGTTGCAGCTCGGGGCGGTCGGGGTCGTCCTGATGGCGGTCGCGTATCTCAGCCTGCTCTGGCGGTCTTGGTTCCTCGCGGTGGACCGCCCGCGGTGGGATCTGCAGGCGGACCGCCCGTACTCGGCGCTCACTCTGCTTCCCAGCCTTTTCACCGTCGTGCTGCTCGTCCAGGGTTACGCGGAGTCGACCCCCATCATGCTGTGGGGGTGGATGCTGCTCGTGCTGCTCTCGTTCAAGATCAAGTCCGTTCCGCTGGTCGGGGTCGGCCTCAGCGAGCGTGCCCGCGTCACCGATCACGGCGAGCGCCGACGGCGGGTTCCGTGACGACGCCGCGCCGGCGGCTGGGGCGCCTGCTCGGCTCCGCGGAGATGGCGCGAGCATTCACGCTCGCCGTGCTCACCGCGATCTTCGGCTCCTTCGCGATCCAGAGGATGACTTCGCCGGTCACCCTCGCCGCGGTCATCGCGGTCCTCTGCGTACTCGGCGCAGGCATCCTCTTCGTGCGGCGTGAGGAACTGTCGCTGCTGCGGATCGCGCCGTCGTCGCTCCTCGCGTTCATGGGCTGGGCGCTGGTCAGCTTCGTGTGGACCACCGACCGCACCGACACGCTCTTGGGCTGGATGTCGCTGTTCGGCTTCGCCTTCCTCGCGATCACGGTCGGCCACATCCGCGACACCCTGCAGACGGTGCGGGCGATCGGGGATGCGCTTCGGGTGCTGCTGGCCGTCTCGTTGGGCCTCGAGATCCTCTCCGGGGTCCTCCTCGACCTGCCGTTCACGTTCCTCGGCATCCAGGGGCAGCTCGCGATGGGCGGCCCCGTGCAGGGCATCTTCGGAACCCGGAACATGCTGGGCTTCGTCGCCGTCATCGCCCTGATCACCTTCGTCATCGAATGGCGCACGCAGTCGGTGAACCCCCCGGTGGCCGTCGCGTCTGTCGGCGTGGCCGGTTTCCTGGCGCTCCTGTCGTCTTCCCCCACCGTTCTGGTGCTCGCCGTGGCCGTCGGCATCGCATCCACCGCCCTGATGATCGTCCGGCATGCCCCCGCCGAGCGTCGCAACGTGGTGCAGTGGGCGCTCGGCGGTGTGGTCGCGGCGGGTCTGACCTTCGCGTTCGTGCTCCGCCACCAGATCATCGCGATGATGGATGCCGGATCCGATTTCTCCGTGCGCGCGACGCTGTGGAACACCATCCTCGACTTCTCGGCTGTGAAGCCGTTGCAGGGCTGGGGGTGGTTCGGCCCGTGGCAGCGCGGAGAGTATCCCTTCACGTACATCAACTTCCAGCTCGACGAACGGCACGAGACGGCCCTGAACGCGTACTTCGACGCCCTGCTGCAGCTCGGCGCGGCCGGGCTCGCGCTGTTCCTGCTGCTCGGCGGCGTCGCCCTCATCCGCTCCTGGCTGGTCGCGAGCGTCCGCCGCCCCGTCGTCTATGCGTGGACGCCTCTCGTGCTGGTCACGCTCGCCGTCGATTCGATGTTCGAGAGCTTCACGCTGGCCGGGACAGGCTGGTTCATGCTCGTGCTGTGCGCGCTGCGTGCCGGGCAGTCGCGCTCCTGGCGCGAGCACATCGATGCGGCGCACACCGGAGCCATCCCGACCCTGCGACCGGAGCGGTAGACCGAACCCCCGCGCGGCGTTCTCGGCTGATCCCGAGCCAGGGCCCGGGTAGGCTGTTGTCAGCTCGCGGCTCCCTGCGGGTGCACAGCTTCCGGAGATCCCACCTCGTGACACACGTCCCCTTCGACCCTGCATCCGCGACGATCGTCATCGTCACCTTCAACCGATCGCACCTGCTCACCGGCCTCCTCACGAGCATCACCGCGATGGATCCGAAACCCGGCCACGTCGTGATCATCGACAATGCCTCGTCGGATGACACGACCGAGGTCGTCGAGTCGTTCCGCGAGGGCATCGGAACCGAGATCGTGTATCGCCGGCTCGAGACGAACACCGGCGGATCCGGCGGTTTCAGCGAGGGAATGCGCACGGCGTACGAGCTCGGATCCGAGTGGATCTGGATGATGGACGACGACGTCGAGGTGCTCCCCGACGGCCTCGCTCGTATGGGCAAGTGGACGCCGCGCTTCAAGAGCATCCAGGGTCGTCGATACGACTACGACGGCAGCGAGTTCTACTGGCAGTACCGCATCGCCGAGCGCATGGGCATCCCGATCCCGTTCGCCCCCTCGGGCTTCGACGAGTCCGGGTTCAAGGAGATGAACAGCGGATGCTTCGAGGGCATGTTCATCCATCGCTCCATCGTCACTCAGATCGGCCTGCCCGATCCGCGCTTCTTCATCTACTGGGATGACCAGATGTACGGCTGGCTCGCCTCACGGAAGACGACAGCGGTGATCGTGGACGAGTTCGTGCTGCGCCGCACCCGTGAGATCAAGCAGTGGGACATGGGCGTCCGTCACATGAACGCGTCCAGCAACGCCTACCGCTTCTACATCATGCGCAATCGGGCATACATCAAGAAGTACTACCGGGCGCACGGCGCCTACAACCCAGTTCTCTTCGCTCTCGGCACGTCGATGACCTTCGCCAAGGAGCTCATCCGTCTCGTCTTCGTGGAGCGCACCGTGCGCGGCACGAGCAATCTGTTCCGTGGACTCCGAGAGGGCGGCAAGCTCAGTCGAGACCGCAACTGGAAGCCGATGCCACCGCTGGAGGCGTGACGATGAGCGAAAATCAGCCCGAAGTCCGGTGGGCACCCATCCCCCCGAAGCCGAAGAATGGCCGCCGCATCTGGCTCATCGTCGGGCTCACGGTCACGGCGCTGGCGATCGTCGGCGCACTGCTGTTCTTCCTGCTCCCGCGCGGCGCTGCCACTCCGGACGTCACGCCCTCACCCACGACGGCTCCGACTCCGACTCCGACTCCCACCTCGACGCCGACCCAGACGCCGGCTCCCACGCCTCCACCTCCCTCACCGGAACCGGTCGTGACCGAGCCACCCGTCGCCGATCCCGATCTGGACGCGTTCCGGGATCAGGTGAGCCCCCGGCTCAGCGATGCCATGACCGGTCTCGACATCGTGTCCGAGACGAGTGGCCAGGAAGCGTTGAGCGTTCTGGACACGCTGCAGGGAGACGCCCAGCACCTCGCAGGTGTCGTGGCCCCCTCGTCGATCCAGGCGACGTGGTACGACAGCGTCTCCGCCTACGCCCAGCGTCTCGAGGAACTGCGCGCCGCCGTCGACGCCGGGTCCGACACGGCGGGCGCCGTGGATGCGGCGCGAGCAGCGGCGGAGCACCTGCGAGGCCTCGTCGGGCTCTGAGCCCTGCGGATCACAGCGCGTAGTCGGCGTTGTAGCGATCGAGGACTTCGCGGATCGGCGCATCGAGCACCAGACCGCCCTTGTCGAGGTAGAGGCCGCGCGTGCAGAAGCGCCGGAGATCCCGCTCGTTGTGGCTGACGAAGAACAGCGTTCGACCCTCGGCGAGCAGTTCGTCGATCCGCTTGTAGCACTTCTCGCGGAAGGCCTTGTCGCCGACGGCGAGCACCTCGTCGACGAGCAGGATCGGCTCGTCGAGCTGCGACACCACGGAGAACGCCAGACGCACCTTCATCCCGTTGGAGAGATGCTTGTACGGGGTGTCCTCGAAGCCGGCCAGCTCGGCGAAGGCGATGATGCCGTCATACCTGCGCGAGACCTCGTCGCGGGACATCCCGTGCAGGCCGGCGGTGAGACGGACGTTCTCGCGCACCGTGAGGTCGCCGACGAAGCCGCCGGTGATCTCGATCAGCGGGGCGACTCCTCCGTCGACGACGACCGTGCCTTCATCGGGGAGCAGCACCTTCGCGACCAGGCGCAGCAGTGTGGATTTGCCCTGGCCGTTGCGTCCGACGACGCCGATCGATTCGCCCGGCTGCACGGTGAACGAGACATCGCGCAGGGCCCAGAACTCGCCCGGCCGCGATCGACGGGATGCCCCGGCGAACAGATCTTTGAACGTACGGTTGCCCCGCCTGTTGCGCCGGAAGTGGACGCCGAGCCCCTGCACTTCGATCGCCGCCGTCATCACAGCTCCTTCAGCACGGGGCGCTCGAGCCGGCCGAAGGTCCATGCTCCCAGCGCGAGGATCGCCAGGCTCATCACGACGCTGATCACGAGGGCGAAGAGGTTCCACTGATCGGGGAAGAACGCCATCCGATACAGCATGAAGATGCCGGCGAGCGGATTGAAGGCTCCCAGCGTCTGGGCGATACCGGGCAGATCCGTGACGTTGTAGATGATCGGCGTCGCGTAGAACATCGCGCGCAGGATCAGCGCCGTCGTCCGCTCCAGGTCGACGTACATGACGCACAGCGGGGCGATGAGCAGCCCCAGTCCGACGAGCAGTACCGTCTGCAGCAGCATCGCCACCGGCATCCAGAGAATGCCCCAGCCGATCTGGACGACGTTGTTCGGGTCCGTCTCCATCAGCAGGCTGATG
The DNA here is from genome assembly GCF_002872075.1 of Microbacterium aurantiacum. Taxonomy (GTDB): domain Bacteria; phylum Actinomycetota; class Actinomycetes; order Actinomycetales; family Microbacteriaceae; genus Microbacterium; species Microbacterium aurantiacum_A. The sequence continues at coordinate 29,588 of NZ_PGGU01000008.1, forward strand.
ACGATGAAAAGCACGAGCACCGGGAGCGAGAACAGATACTCGATGCCCTTGCTCAGCACGATGCGGTTCACCCAGATCGTCCGCGGGATCGCCGTGGAGCGCACCAGACGGGCGTCCTTCTTGAAGGCGCGCGTGAAGTCACTGACCGACGAGTTGAACCACACCCAGGGCAGCAGCGCACTGATCAGGAACACGATGTACGGTTCCTCGCCCACGTCGCGGTGGAACACCTGCGTGAAGATGAACCAGTAGATCAGGCTCATCACCAGCGGGTCCAGCACCGACCATACGTAGCCGAGCATGCTGGTCGCGTAACGCACCTTGAGGTCGCGGGCGGACAGGATCCACAGAGAATGCAGGTATCGCCGGGGCGTCCCCGGCGCCCCGACAGCTGCGTGACTCACAATGCCGAGTCTACGAGAGAGAGTTGTTCCACATCGACAGCGCCGAGCCGATGGCCATGTGCATGTCGAGGTACTGGTAGGTGCCGAGGCGCCCGCCGAAGTGCACGCCCTGCTCCCCCTTCGCAAGTTCCCGGTACGCCAGCAGCCCGTCACGGTCCGTCTGCGTGTTGACCGGGTAGTAGGGCTCGTCCTCACGCTCTGCGAAGCGCGAGAACTCGCGCATGATGACGGTCTTGTCCGACGCATAAACTTCTTTGCGCTCGGGGTGGAAGTGCTTGAACTCGTGGATGCGGGTGTACGGGACATCCATGTCGGGGTAGTTCATGACGGTCGTGCCCTGGAAGTCGCCTACGTCGAGCACTTCCTGCTCGAAGTCGAGCGTGCGCCAGCTGAGTGCACCCTCCGTGTAGTCGAAATAGCGGTCGACGGGACCGGTGTAGACCACCGGAACCTGCCCGACGGTCGCGCGCTTGTTCAGCGGCTGCGACTCGTCGAAGTAGTCGACATTCAGCTTCACCTCGATGTTCGGGTGATCTGCCATCCGTTCCAACCACGCGGTGTAGCCGTCGGTCGGCAGTCCTTCCCACGTGTCGTTGAAATAGCGGTTGTCGTAGTTGTAGCGCACCGGGAGTCGGCTGATGATGTCGCCCGACAGCTTCTGCGGGTCGGTCTGCCACTGCTTCGCCGTGTAGTCGCGGAAGAACGCCTCGAACAGTGGACGTCCGACGAGTGCGATGCCCTTCTCCTCGAAGTTCCTTGCTGTCTTCGCGTCGAACTCACCCGCCTGCTCCTTGACCAGTGCCCGCGCCTCATCGGGCGTGTAGGCCGCCTGGAAGAACTGGTTGATCGTGCCGAGGTTCACCGGCATCGGGAACACGACGCCCTTGTGCGTCGTGTAGACCCGGTGCACGTAGTTCGTGAAGGTCGTGAAACGGTTGACGTACTCCCACACGGTCTCGTTCGAGGTGTGGAACAGGTGCGCGCCGTAGCGGTGCACTTCGATTCCGGTCTCGGGCTCGGCTTCGCTGTACGCGTTGCCGCCGATGTGGTGGCGACGGTCGATCACGGTGACCTTGCGGCCGGCGTTGGCGGCGCGTTCTGCGATGGTGAGGCCGAAGAAGCCCGACCCGACGACGAGGAGATCCATTTCCCCATCGTATCGGCGAGCGGCTGGAAGCTCAGTCCTCAAGGCCCGATCCGACTCTTTCGCCCCGTTGCGGGAAGCCTTCGGATCGGACCGTCGCCACCAGTTAGAATCAGCACACCATGCCTTCATCCGCTGAGCGCGCCCTCATCATCGTTCCGGCCTGGAACGAGTCTCAGAACGTCGGGAACACGGTAAGCGAAATTCTCGCGGCCGATCCTGCATACGACGTCGTCGTGGTCGACGATGGTTCGACTGACGACACAGCACATAGGGCTCGCGCGGCAGGCGCCAAAGTGCTGACCCTGCCGTTCAATATGGGAGTCGGCGGTGCGATGCGCACCGGATTCACCTATGCGCAGCGCCGCGGATACCGCAGGGCGATCCAGGTGGACGCCGACGGGCAGCACAATCCGGCCGATATCGCGGCCGTACTGGCGGGACTCTCAACCGCCGATATCTCGATAGGCGCACGATTCGCCGAAGTCGGCGATTACAAGGCCCGAGGGCCGCGGCGATGGGCGATGAAGATGCTCGCGGGAGTGATCTCGCGGATCAGTGGAGTCCGGTTGACTGATGTGACCTCCGGCTTCCGAGCCGCGAACGACCGCGCGATCGATCAGTACGTTCGTTACTATCCCGCCGAGTACCTCGGAGACACCATCGACTCTCTTGTGGGCGCGATCCATGCCGGCCTCACAGTCACCCAGGTCCCGGTCGCGATGCGACCGCGCGCTTACGGCAAGCCGAGTCACAACCCGTTCAGCGCCGCACGGTACTTGCTTCGAGCGACTTTCGCGTTGTCGCTCGCCCTGCTCCGCGGGCGACGCACAGAGGAAGTGCCCGCATGATCGCCATGCTCGGAGTCATATTCGCGCTCGCGGTACTGGGAGTGATCTTCACTCTGCTTCTACGGCGGCAACTTCGTGAGAAGTACGCGATCATGTGGCTCCTCATCGGTTTCGCGATCCTGATTCTCGCGGTCTTCCCCGGACTCCTCGTCGGCCTCTCCGAGCTCCTCAACGTCGAAGTGCCCTCGAACCTGATCTTCGCCCTCGCGCTGGTCCTTCTGGTCGGTGTCACCCTCCACCTGTCATGGGAACTGTCCCAGGCAGAAGACGAGGTGCGGCGTGTTGCGGAAGAAGTGACACTCCTTCGTGCGGACGTCGAATCCCTGATGGCCCAGCGGGGGCGCGAGACAGCGCCGCCGCTCCCTTCGGATCACGAACCCCGAAAGTCCGATGACGACGACTGACGGGGCGGCCCGCGGTTTCCGATGGATTCTGCTCGCCACGGCGGTTGCGGGAGCGTTGGGCTATGTCACCCAGCTGCTCGCCCCCGCACTTCTCGATCCCGCCGCATACGTCGCGTTCTCGGTCGTGTGGTCGACGATCTATCTCTGTGTCTCTGCCATGTCCGGGATCCAGCAAGAGGTCACTCGCGCCTCGCACCGCTCAAGCGATCATGAGCCGAACACGGTTCTGCGCACCTTCACCCTGATCACCGGCGCAGCTGTCGTCGTCGTGAGCTGCATCCTTGGGATCGCCCTCGGCGTCCGCGCAGTGCCCGTGTCTGCATTCGCGCTCTCCGGGATCTTGGCTATCGGACTGGCTGGCTACCTTCTGACCGCCGTGCTCGGTGGCGTCCTCTACGGCCTCCACCTCTGGCGGCACGTGGCGCTACTCACGATCGTGGATGCGGCCCTGCGAACGGCGATGCTCGTGATCGCCTTCTTCCTGCAGCTTCCCGTGATCTGGCTCGCCTGCGCGGTCGCATTTCCTTTCGGTCTCGCATTCTTGGCCATCTGGGCCACGTCTCGGCGCCGGGTCGTCGGCGGGTTCGTTCTCGACGTGCCTTTGGGCGGCCTGATCCGGAACGTGCTCAGCACAGTCGGCGCAGCCGCATGCACCGGCGCGATGATCTCTGGATTGCCGCTCCTCATCGGTCTCACCGGCACGCGCGAGTCTCCCGCAGCGCTGGGCGCCGTGATGCTCGCCATCACCCTCTCGCGCGCGCCCATCGTCGTTCCGATCCTCGCATTTCAGAGTTTTCTGATCTCGGCAGTGTTCCGTGGTCGCGCACGTGCGAGCCCACGCAGAATACTCGCGCTGCTGACCACAGCACTCGGAACCATCTTGTTTCTTGCCATCCTGGCGTTCTTCGTGGGGCCGTTCCTCATCCACATGATTTCCAGCGGCCGGTACAGCATCGAGGCCGGCATGATGGCAGTCATCGTCGCGAGCGCGGGCCTCGTCGGACTCATGTGCATCACGGGCCCTGCGCTCGTCGCGGAACGAAAGCACAGCGTGAACATCGCGGGATGGGCGACCGCGGCCGTTTTCACCGTTCTCAGCCTGATGCTCCCGCTAGATCTGATGACCCGAATCGATATCGCCCTCGCGCTTCCTCCGTGTTTAGGGCTGGTCATCCATCTGGTCGCGCTCCTGCGTCCCGTGCGGCCCGCGCGACCGTCGGTGACGCCGAGGTTCGCTGATTCGTCTCCGCTAGACTGAGTGCGGCCATCGCCCAGACCCTCGCGATCCAGGAGTTCCCCAATGACCGAAAGCAAGTCGCCGAAACGCGCCCTCATCACCGGCATCACCGGACAGGATGGCAGCTATCTCGCCGAACTGCTCCTGGCGAAGGGATACGAGGTCCACGGGCTGATCCGTCGTTCGTCGTCCTTCAACACCCAGCGAATTGACCACGTCTACCAGCCGGCCCAGGCTGAGGACCACCGTCTCTTTCTGCACTTCGCAGACCTCGCGGATGGATCCCGCCTTGTAACCCTCCTCAACGAGATCCAGCCTGATGAGGTGTACAACCTCGCCGCGCAGTCGCACGTCCGCGTCAGCTTCGACGAGCCGGAGTACACGGGCGACGTGACAGGGCTCGGAACGATCCGACTCCTCGAGGCGATTCGCGCCGCACACATCGACTGCCGCTTCTATCAGGCATCAAGCTCCGAAATGTTCGGAGCGACGCCGCCGCCACAGAACGAGGACACGCCGTTCTACCCGCGATCCCCGTATGGAGTGGCGAAGGTGTACTCCTACTGGATCACTCGCAACTATCGCGAGGCGTACGATCTCTTCGCCGTCAACGGCATCCTCTTCAATCATGAGTCCCCCCGTCGAGGCGGCACATTCGTCACTCGTAAGATCACGCGGGCTGCTGCCCGGATCAAGGCCGGCCTCCAGGATGAGCTGTACCTCGGCAACCTGGATTCCGTTCGTGACTGGGGCTACGCACCCGAGTATGTCGAAGGCATGTGGCGAATGCTGCAGCATGACGAGCCGACCGACTATGTGCTCGCCACGAACACCGCGTACACCGTCAAGGATTTCCTGCAGTTCTCGTTCGAGCACGTCGGGCTGGATTGGGAGAAGTACGTCCGGTTCGATGAGCGGTACCTGCGCCCGACCGAGGTCGATGCGCTCGTCGGAGACTACGGACGCGCCAAGGATCTGCTCGGATGGGAGCCGAAGGTGCTCACTCCTCGGCTGGCGCAGATTATGGTCGATGCCGACGTCGCCGCGCTCGAGGTCGAAGGCCGGCACTTCGTCGATCAGGTTCAGAGCTGACGCCACGTGCGCGTACTCCTGACCGGAGCGGGCGGCATGCTCGGCTCCAGCATCGCCGAGAACTGGCGTTCCCGGCGATCCGGCGATGAACTCGTCACCCTCGGACGCCGCGAGGTCGACCTCCGGGACTCGACTGCGACCCTCGATGCCATACGCGAGATCGACCCGGATCTCGTCATCCACAGCGCCGCCTTCGTCGGCGGGATCGGCGACAAGATCGCCCGCCCGTTGCCCTATCTCCTGGACAACCTCGGTATCGACAGGTCGGTGATCGGCGCGTCCGTGGAGATCGATGTCCCGAACTTCCTGTACGTGGCCAGCGCGGCGGCGTACCCGGCGGATGCTGCGAATCCGATCGCGGAATCGCAGCTTTTCGGAGGCTCTCTCGAATCGGCGAATGAGGGCTACGGCCTCGCGAAGCTCACCGGCCTCACGGCCGTAAGGTACGCCGCCCAGCAGACCGGCCACGCTTATCGGTCCATCCTGCCCTCCAACCTCTACGGCCCGAAGGACACTTTCTCACCCGAGCGGGCGCACCTGATCGCCTCAACGATCCGAAAGACCCACGAAGCCAAGGCGAGTGGCGTCGAGAACGTCGAAGTGTGGGGAGACGGCACCGCGCGGCGGGAATTCACGTACGCGCCTGACCTTGCGGATTGGCTGGTCGACGAAATCGACCAGCTCTCGACCTGGCCCGCGACGATGAACGTGGGCGCCGGTTCGGATCACAGCATCCGTGAGTTCTACGAGCTAGCGGCCGAGATCGTCGGCTTCGATGGATCCTTGAGATTCGACCCCACCAAACCGAGCGGCGTGCCCCAGCGTCTGATCGACTCGTCTCTGGCACGCGAGCACGGCTGGCATCCGCAGACGACCATGCTGGACGGCATGCGCGCCTGCTACGACTCCTACCTGAGACAGATTGTGAACGGAGAACTTCGATGACCTCTGCTGAGCCCGCATACCCCCTAGCCACCAGCACTTGGGATGACGCAGAATACGAGGCGATCAAGCGAGTGACCGAGAGCGGTCGTTTCACGATGGGTCCCCTCGTCCGCCAGTTCGAAGCTTCCTTCGCCGAGCACTTCGGCGCAGGTTTCGGCGTCATGGTCAACTCGGGCAGCTCCGCGAATCTCATCGCCGTCGCCGCCGCCGTCCTTGATCCACGATTCGATCTGTCGCGTGGCGACGAGGTCCTGGTACCCGCGGTCTCCTGGCCCACCACTTACTATCCCCTGACTCAGTACGGACTCCGTCCGCGTTTCGTGGACATCGATCTCGACACGCTCAACATGGATCTCGACCTGCTCGAGGAGGCGATCGGTCCTCGCACGAAGGCGATCTTCGCCGTGAATCTTCTCGGCAATCCGAACGACTTCGTCCGACTGCGCGCTCTCGCGGATCGCCACGGCCTGGTCCTGCTGGAGGACAACTGCGAATCGCTCGGTGCTGTGAGCGATGACATCTCCGCGGGAACTGCGGGACTCGTCGGCACCTTCAGCTCTTTCTTCTCCCACCACATCGCCACGATGGAGGGCGGGATCATCCTCACGGATGACGAGCAGCTCTATCAGGAGATGCTCTCTCTCCGATCGCACGGCTGGACACGCGATCTTCCGAACGAGAACCATGTGCACAACAAGACGGGGAACGCATGGGACGACCTGTTCCGATTCGTCCTCCCCGGCTACAACGTGCGCCCGCTGGAGATGGAGGGGGCCCTGGGCATCGAACAGCTGAAGAAGATTCCCGCCCTCATCGCAGGCCGGCGCGAGAACGCCCGCTACTTCCGGGAGCGCTTCGCCGGCATCCCGTCCGTACGGCTCCAGCAGGAGATCGGGGAGAGCAGCTGGTTCGGATTCTCTCTCGTCCTGGAGGAAGGACTGGCCGGGCGCCGCTCCGACCTCGTCGCCGCATTCGCCCAGGCCGGAATCGAATCCCGGCCGATCGTCGCCGGCAACTTCACGCGGAACCCGGTGATGGCGCACCTGGATGCGATCGTTCCCGACGCCCTTCCAGCCGCGGACAAGATCGACACCGACGGCCTGTTCGTGGGAAACCACCACTACCCGGTGACCGACGGCATCGATCTGGTGGCAGAAACGGTCGAGCGCGTCGCGAGGAGCTAGCTAGCGCTTCCGGGGGCTTTCGGTGAGGGCGCGTTCGAAGGATTCGAGCGTGCCCTTTGCCGTACGCTCCCACGAGAACCGCTCGGCCCTGACGTAGCCTCGACGAGTCAGATCCTGCATCAGCACCGCGTCGGTCGCGGCCGTGCGCATCACGTCGGCGATCGACCCCAAGTCGTTCGGATCGATGAACAACGCGACATCGCCCACCACCTCGCGATACACGGGAATGTCGCTGATCATCACCGGCAACCCCGCCATCATCGCTTCCAGCGCAGGAAGGGAGAAGCCGTCGGCGAATGAGGGCATCGCGAGGGCTGTGGCCGTCGAGTACAGCTCGCGCATCTCGTCGGCATCCACCCAGCTCTTCAACGTCACCCAGTCCTGCATGCCGGTCTCGGCGACCACCTCGATGAGCGGGTCGTCACCATGGCTTCCCGTGACCACGACGTGAGGGCGCTGCGCCGGGTCGATCAGAGGAAGCGCTCGAATGAGCGATGGCCAGTTCTTGTGCGGACGACGGTTGCCGGTCGCGAGGATCATCGGGCCGTTCTCCGATGCCCGAGACCGGTCGACATCCTGCATCGGAGTACCGGCGAGCGGCACGAGGTCGACGCGCTCGACGGGCACCTTCAGATAGCGGACGATCGCTTCCCTCGAGACCTCGCTGATGGTCAGGATGCGCGTGGCGTTTCGCGCGGCGATCCTCTCCATGAGCTTGACCGGCTGCGTGTACATCGGTGTCGACATGTACTGCGGATGACTCCAGTACAGCATGTCGTGCATCGAGATCACGGCCGGCATCCTGGTGCGAGCGGGCCCGAGCGTCATCGGGGAATGCAGCAGATCGGCGCCAACTCGGGATGCGGCACGGCCGCAGCGAAGCTCACCCCACGCCCACGAGAATCGGTTCTCGCCGCTGATGCCCGACGCGACCCCCTCGCCGGGGAACCAGCTGCGGTCGAGCTCCCAGCCTTCCTTGCTGAAGTAGCCGATGTATTCGTGCTCCGGAGCCAGTCGCCCCAGCTGTGTGTACAGTTCGCGTGAGTAGGTCTCCATCCCTCCCTTCTTCCCGGTGAGAGAGAGCAGATCGACGAAGATACGGGCCATTGTGTGCTCCAGTTGCGTCAGGCGACGGCGTTCACGACGGGACGGGGAACCGATCGGCCGCGCACGCGACGCATGCACGGCCGCTCCACGAGGAACCAGCTCAATGCGGCGAGCACCACCGTTCCGGCCACGGTGATGAGGATGTACACGGGCATGCCCCACTGCACCCCGCCGGCGAGCGCAACGAGTTGCTGCACGGGCCACGCATAGATATAGAAGCCATAGGAGATGTCGTTGTGTGCGATCCATGTCGGCTGCGGGATCACCGTGGCAAGGAAGAGCAGCCCGTATGCGAGGAATGGTGACGACGCCTGCCCGCCCCATCCTGGCACGAAAGCGATGAGCAGTACTGCGACCGCCAGAGACGCGATGCCGATCCAACGGTTGAGTCCGAACCGCTCGATCACGAAGTATGCACACGCACCTCCCATGAAGAACGGCAGCAGCTTGAAAAGCAACCCGAAATTCGCGTCCAGGCCGAGCCGGCCGGCCAGGCCGATGTTCATCCAGATGACCACGCTGGCGACGAATACCAACGCCGCCGGGACGATCGAGCGGCGGAAGATAGCCAGTGCCCCGAGGATCCAGACGACGAGGTAGCAGAGGAACTCGTAGTAGAGCGTCCAGAGCGAACCGTTCCACGCATTGGGGTACGGGACGGTGTCGAGCGTGGCGCCGATGTCATAGCTGGAGACGGCCAACCCCAGGTTCCCCCAGATGTACTGCAACGGGGTGACCTGGGTCGTGAGATAACCGGCGAGTGTCCCGTGCTCGAGAATCGCAGCGACGGGAGCGAAGACGGCGGCCGTCATGATCAGACAGACGACGAACGCGGGATAGATCCGTGCGACTCGATGCAGAAGGTAGTCGCCTGCTGACGTCCGCATGCGGCTCCTGGTGATCAGGAAGCCGCTGAGAACGAAGAAGCCGGCGACCGCCCAGCCGCCGAGGTTCTCCTCGTGGATATGAGGTCCGGTCCCCCGGCCGGCGATGTACCAGCTGTGGGCGAACAGTACGATCGCTGCGAGCGCCAGTCGGAACAGGTTGAGGCTGTTCCCTCGATACGGGTACGGCTTGCCTGCAAGAAGGGTCCGGGCGCTCACTTGAGGAGGTTTCGGGAGGCCATCTCATCGAGTGACCGCTGATAGGTGTCGCCTTCGACGGGCTCGGTGAGAACCCACTCGACGAAGTTCTGGACGCCATCCGCGAAGGGCGTCTCGGGCGTGAAGCCCAGCACCTCCCGCAACCGGGTGGTGTCGGCTACGTTGTGACGGATGTCGCCGAGGCGGTAGTTGCCTGAGATGTGGGTCGGCACTTCTGTTCCGAACGCCTTGAAGAGCGAGCCGACGACCTCACTGACCGTCGTCGCGACACCGGACCCCACGTTGAAGACCCCGCCCGCTGCGTCGGCATGCGTCACACCGAGGTAGGTCGCTTCGACGACATCGTCGATATAGACGAAGTCGCGACTCTCCAAGCCGTCCTCGAAGATGTTGATGGGCTTGCCCTGGCGGATCAAGGTCGAGAAGATGGACAAGATCCCCGTATACGGGTTCTTGAGGGATTGCCCCGGCCCGTAGACGTTCTGGTACCTCAGGGCCACAGGCTCGATGCCGAGCGTCGGCCCGACCGTCATGATCAGTGATTCCTGCATCTGCTTCGTGATTCCGTACACAGACGAGGGATGCAGCTTCGCAGTCTCGTCGGTCGGGATCAACGACAGTTGCTCCCCCTGCGTCCCGCGGACGTGGAAGTCCCCTTGTGACATGGCTTCATCCGACCGATGAGGCGGATACACGATCTGCCCCTCGCTCGTTTCGTAAGCGCCTTCGCCATAGATCGAGCGAGAGGAAGCGACCACGATGCGCTTCACGGAATGCGGTTCGTTCGCGAGCAGATCGAGGAGCTTGGCGGTGCCCCCGACATTGGTCTCGACATAGCGATCGATCTCGTACATGGACTGCCCGGTACCGGTCTCTGCAGCGAGATGGACAACGACGGTCGCGCCGGAAAGCGCCCTGCGGAGATCTTCGACGCTCGTCACCGTTCCGTGGATGACGGACGCGACGCCGTCGAGCGATTTCAGCAACGGCGAGGACTCGGCCGGATTCGCCCCGTGCACCTGCGGGATGAGTGCGTCGAGCACGGTGACCGCGTGTCCGCCGTCTACGAGCCTCCGTGCAAGCCTGGATCCGATGAATCCGGCGCCACCGGTGATGAGAACGTGTTCAGCCATGGAAGAGGGTCTCCAGTCGTAGTGCGCTCTGCGTGACCCCATGTCAGGGCGCGAAGATATGAGCCAGCGTCGATTGTATCCCGGGCCGCGTTCCCTTCCGGATGACCGTTGGCAGCTCGGCAAGAGCATGCAGCCGTGACATGAGACGAACTCGGGCAGTCAGAGCTGTTCTTCGCCAATTCTGTCCCCGGGCGATCCGTGCGGCCTCGTGGTAGTAAGACCGCTCATCGCGGAATCGCCGCCCATCCAGCAACGTCTTCTGCGAAGCGCTGCCCGAATGGCGTCGATACGAGAACGCGGGCTGGGCGTTGAAGGCGAGGGTGCCGCCCTGGAACGCGACGTCCATCAGGAGCGCAAGATCCTGAATGATCGGGAGGCCGTCACGAAAGTCGATGCGCCGCAACGTCTCTGTCTTCAAGGTCAGCGACGGCCAGTAGAGCCAATCCCCTCTGATGAGACTCGTCGCCATCGCCTCGCCAGTGAGCACAGCGATGCCGTCGCCACCTCTTGGCGCGAGGATCTGCTGTTTGACGCGATCTACCAGCGGTCGCACAGGCGAGCCGTGCCCATCGATGACGTCCACTCCCGGCTGGATCACGTCGGCCTCCGGCACCGCCGAAATGGTGTCTGAGATCACTTCCAGATAGTTCGGATGCATCAGGTCGTCGCAACCGAGAATCGTCACATATTCTCCGCGCACCCGACGGATCGCTTCGCGATAGTTCTCCGTGATCCCGAGATTCACCTCGTTGCGCAGGTACACCACGCGGGGGTCGCCGAGTGAACTGAAGTACTGCGCGACCGAATCATCGGGGTAGCAGTCATCCAGAATCGTCATTCTCCAGTCGTCACGAGTCTGAGCACGCACCGAGTCGACCGTCTCGAAGAGCAGATCCGGCTCTCCCCAGAAAGGCACGAAGATCTCAGGGGTCATCAGATGCGCTCCGTCTGCGAGATGCCTGCTCGAGCGGCGACCTCGACTCTGTCTTGCTGGAAGTGTCTGCACGAGTCTATCGGGGACCGCAGGATACGATGCCATTCGTGCAGCTCAAGAGAATCACGCGTCCCGGACTCCTTCTATCCGCTGTTCCGGTGTTGCTCTTCCTCTCTCTCGTGATGTGGGCCTTTGCCTCGCCTGCAGGATCAAGCCCGGACGACAATTTCCATCTACCTTCCATCTGGTGCGGTCTGGGCGATAGGGAAGGCCTGTGCGAGCCTGCCCAGGGCAACGACGCCCGCCTCGTCCCAGAGCCACTCATCGACGCCAGTTGCTACGCTTTCGCGCCCGAGCAGAGTGGCGCGTGCTGGGATTCAGATGAGAACGGACTCGTGCTGGTCGAGCGGCTGAATACCGGCGGTCTTTACCCACCGCTCTTCTACGGCACCATGTCGATCTTCGCCAGCGAGAATGTCGAGGCGTCCGTCCTAGGCATGCGAATCGCCAATTCGGCGTTGTTCGTCGGATTCCTGACCGTCGTGTTCATCGCGCTCCCGCGCAGACTCCGAGTCCCGCTGGTGATCTCCGTACTCGCCACTGCCGTTCCCTTGGGATTCTTCATCATCCCCTCCACCAATCCGACGTCCTGGACGCTGCTTTCGGCCGCCACCGTGTGGGTCTCCTTCCTCGGTGCATTGACGACCACTGGCCGACGACAGATCGTCCTCTCGGTACTCGCGGTCGTCGCGACGGTGATCGGCGCCGGTGCGCGCGCGGACGCGGCGGCATTTGCCGTCTTCGGTCTGCTCCTGGCGTGCGTGGTCGGCGTTCAGCGTTTGAGCCGATCATTGCTCCTGCCTGCGATCGCAGCCGCCGTCGGCGGCGCGATCAGCCTCGCCTTCTACCTGAGCGCCGGACAGGGTGGCGCGGTCGTGACCGGGCTTGCTCCCGATCAGGTGCCGCTGACGCTCGCTCAGCACGTCGGGAACCTGTTGGAGATTCCAACGCTTTGGACCGGCGCATTGGGAGGGTGGGGACTGGGCTGGCTCGATACGATCATGCCGGGAAGCGTGACGGTCATGGCCAGCTCGGTCTTCTTCGGCGCGATCGCGATCGGCATCCATCGGCTCCCATGGCGTAAGACGATCGCACTCACACTCGCTGTCGCTGCCGCGTGGGGCGTACCCTTCGTCCTACTCGCACAGACTCAGGCGGTGGTCGGTCAGCAGGTGCAGCCGCGATACATTCTGCCTTTGCTCGTGATCTTGATCGGCGTGGCTGCCCTCGATGTCGATCCGGTACGCAGTTGGCAAGGACCAAGACTGCTCGTCGCCGGAATCGCTCTGACGGTCGCAATGGGACTGGCGCTCCATACGAACATCCGTCGATATACCACGGGAATCGACGATCGTGCGATCGATCCTGGGGCCAGGGCCGAATGGTGGTGGTCCGTCGCGCCCTCCCCGTTGATCGTGCTCCTGGTCGGAGTCGTCTCCTTCGCGGCGATCTTCGCGGCGCTCGAAATCGAACTGCGTCGCTCATCGGCAACCGCCCCGCTCGATCTGAGACGCCGTAGCACCACGACCCACGGGGCTCGGCGACGGTTCCCCAGCGGGATCAGCGGGTCGTAGTCACCGCGTCAGGGTTTGATCCGCTGCCACGATCGTCTGCTCACATCAGTGAGACGCTACGTTCTCCACGAAGCACCTCTGCCAGGCAAGTGGCTGGGAGAGCTCCGTCGCTGCCTGGCGATAGCTCCGCGAGAGCGACCGCCAACTGATCCAGATCCGGGCACGCAACGCTAAGGACCGCACCAGCAGGCGCAACATCGTCGAGCGTCGGCGTTGCAGGACGAATACGCCATCGCCCGCCGCGCTCTCCATCAGAGCGCCGTCCAGCTTTCCGAGAAGCCACCATCTGCCCATGTCACGCTCGATCCTGGGTCCATACCCCGGCCGCGCAGGAACAAGCTGGTGCACGAGAACCGACACCATCCGTGAGATCTTCCGAGCCATTCCATGCGGCGCGGACGGCAACTCGGTCCCGTCCGAATGATCGATATCGTCGAACGACCGCACGGCCTGCCCGCGGGAACGCAGCAGAGACTGAAGCTCCGCGCGTCGAGTTCTGAGAGTGTTCTGCAGGTGCGCGGGACCGCTGAGAATGTCACGAAGGGCCATGCACCGCACCTCGGCCGCTCCGTACTGCATTCCGATGAGGTGGTTCACATCGTTGCGCCACGTGTCACTCAGCACGCGCCGGGGGCGGGTCGAATGCACGAGCGCGGTGACCAGGCGGTTGCGCAGTTGGAAGTACGCCTGCCAATCGAGACCATCATCCTTCGCCGTCCAGGGAACGTGCCACAGCGCCGCCCCGGGCAAGGTGATCGTCCGATGGCCGGATGCCGATGCGCGCAGGCCGTACTCGGCATCGTCCCATTTAAGGAAGTAGGGAAGAGCAGCGCCGATCTCGCGGACGACCTGCAGCGGGATGAGGCACATCCACCAGCCGTTGAAGTCGACCGGCTTCTGATTGAGGAAAGCCTGCGTGGATTCGATCGGATGCTCTGCGAGGTCTGCCGCCGTCATCTCGGGCTCCGTGGCATTCCACCACATCGTGCTGCGGTCGATGACCTCCCCCATCGAATGGAGGACGGTGGGATCTATCAAACTCAGCATCTGCGCGCCGACGAGGGGGGCACCGGTGGCAACGGACGCAAACGCACACATTCGCCGGATGGACTCGGGCTCGAGCATCACGTCGTCGTCGAGAAGGAGGACGTGCGTGGCGTCCGTCCTGAGCGCCTCGATCATTCCCCTGCTGAAGCCGCCGGAACCCCCGAGGTTGTCCTGTTCGATGACATGGACATCGACGCCCGCCGCCAGAGCGTCGACGTCTGTGGCGGCGGCGATCCGCTTCGTACCCTGATCCACAACGAAGACACGTGACAGAAGCCCGGGCAGCCCATCGCTTCCCAGCGCTCGGAGAAGGCGAAGGCAATCATCCACGCGATTCATGGTCGTGATGGCGACTACGGGGCGGACTTCACGATGTCGATCCGACTGAACAAGCCAAAGAACCTCGTTGAGAACGGCATCTTCACCACCGGCGGAAGCCTCCAGCCACAGCCAGCTCGCATCCACCGGGATACCGTCGAGATCCAGCTGGATCTCCCCATGGGCATCGCGAAGCTCGTTGACGACGGTCCGGATGCCCGCAGTCGTGACGCAGTGCACGGTAAGCGTTGCTGAACCGCTCACATCCAGTCGGAGCACCGGCGACACCGCCGAAGTGTTCTCGGACCAGATACCCCAAGGGAAAGCATTGAAGTACGTCGCGAACGATGCCCGCTTCCCGGCCGCGATCCGCGCGGTGGTGCGCCCGAGAGGGTCGGCATCGCCTCGGGCATAGAGCGCCAGCGCGTCCGTGCGCTCTGGGGGGGGCATGACGAGCCTTTGGGCCGTCAGAAGTGTGCTCATCGCGGTCCCTTCACCGTGCGGCCCTGTTCCCGCGTCCGCGGATGCGGGATATCAATCGATCGCCGATCGAACGCCGCGCATCGAGCTGGCGACCCACTTCTTCCTGGATGAAGCGGGCGAGGTAGAGGGCGAGTCCATCTCCGTGCGCCGTCGTGAACGCGCGCAGGGCTTCATCCCGGATCAGGCGGTCGTAGTATTCGTGCTCGGCGGCGAGGACGAACATGCTGTTGCCCAGGGCGCCGGTGACATCCCGGCGCTGCATCCAGAAGGCACGGGCCGGTCCATCGATGAATCCGATCGGGTACTTCCTGCACACTCGGAGGTTGAACTCCCAGTCTTCGGCCGCGTGTATATCGACTCGGTACAGCCCGACTTCGTCATGCACGACCCGGCGATACACATAGGCGATCGGGACGAACCTGTTCACCTGCAGCAGGTCGGCATAGCTGATCTGCTTCATCTTGGCCCAGAACGGCTCGCGGTCGGTCTCGACGAATCGCTCACCGTCGAAACGCTCGTAGACGATGTCCGTGCGTGACACGACGCCGATGTCGGCCGGCGTCCTGTCCAGCCACTCCACCGACAGCGCCAGAAAATCCGCATCCCAGAGATCATCATCGTCGTGCAGGACGACGTATTCGGTCGACAGCGAACTCACGCCGGCGTTCGCTGCAGCGGATCGACCGAGCGAGACGTCGTGGTCGATCACGGAGACCTTGGCACGGACCTGCTCATCCAGAGAATCGACCAGCGCCACGAGCGCGTCGGAGTCTCCCCCATCGTTGACGATCACGACATGCCAGGCGGAGAAACTCTGGCCGACGATGTCGTCGAGCGCCCGAGCGAGAAGCGTGGGTCGGTCCTTCGTTCTCACGACGATGCCGACACGCGCAGAAGAGTCAGACACAAGTACTCCTGTCAGACTGCCGAAGTGACCGATCTTTCGAGGCTACCATTCCCACACTCAGTGCTTCCTTGAGCTGACCCCATAGACTCCGAAGGTGCTCAACCGTCTCCGACGCCTGTGGCGCGCATCGCGATCAGCCCTGGTGGTCAGCCCCGTCCTCGCAGCCGCCGACCGCCTCTACTGGTCCCGCGTCATACGTCGTGCCGACATCGTCGACGTCGAGTTCGTCCGGCTTCAGCTGCGACGCGCCGTCTCCGCCCGAGGCGCAGTTCGCGCGTACGTCCGAGGCGGCTTCCGGCGAGGTCTCTCCCTCAACCCGCTGTTCCTGGAGCAACTCGTGTCCGCGCAGCTGCCGGACAGTGATCGGGTGCCGGCGCTCTACGCCTACCTCGTGGGAGACCCCGCAAAGGTCTCGACGACGATCAGTTGGGATGCGCCGGCGTACGCCGCAGCACATCCCGAGAGCCTTCACGGGGCGGGAGGCCCGCTCGGGTATGCCTGGCGCAGCCTCCGACAGGGTGGCGAGCTCCCGATGGGGGCCGACTCGCTCCACCGCATGATCACCCACGAAGATCTCATGCGGACTGCGGCGACCGGTTTGAATCCGCCTCCGCACCTCCCCCCTCGCGACTCGATCGCTGCGCCTCGTGTGCTCGTCTGGAAGGTCGGAGCGGAGGACGCTGATGGCGCCTCGCTCGAAGTTCTCGCGTCCGTGGCCTCGCACTGCGACGACGCCGCCGTCATCCTCGTACTCGACCCAGCCGCACCCGACGATCTTCGCGCTGCATCCGCTCAGATCTCTCTCTGGCGAGACCGCACGTTCATCGTCAACGGCTTCATCGAAGCAGAGGCCGAGATCTCGCTTCCTCCGGGCACGATCCTCCTGGTCCGCGAATCCGGTTCGGAGATCGCTGCCGAGGCGGTGCGCGCCATACTCTCCGGCGCTGAGGCGCGTCCGGTCCAAGCACTCTGGCTGGCTCCGGACGGAACGATCGCCTCCGCCGCCGCCGCCGCATACGACGGCCAGACGGTACCCCTCTTCGCCGGTCATCCGATCGAGGACCTTCAGGAGCTCGGTGAGACCATCCCTGCCGTTGCCCTGGACGCGCCGGTGAGGGCCCACCGACTCGGCGATCTCTCCCGACCGAACACTCTGCTGGACGCTCATGCGACGCGGGAACGCAGGCATGCGCCTGCACTCCGGACGCACACCGGCAACACGGATTTCGACCAGCTCTCACCAGGTCGCGGGCTGGAGTTCGTGACGGCAGCCGGTCTCGTGCCGTCGCTGCAGAAACGGCACGCCGAACGACTCGTCCTGGCGGACGGCGACTCGGTTCCCCGGTTGCGTTGGGCGATCAAGACGGCGGCGCCGGCCGGCAGACGAGGCGAGTCCTGGGGAGACACGCACTTCGCTCGCGGCCTTGCGGCGGCGCTGGAGCGGCTCGGCCAGCACGTCGCCATCGACGCGTACCCAGCCGCCCGGCGCGCGACGGCCGGACTCGACGATGTCACTGTCGTCCTTCGCGGTCCAGAACGCATCGACCCGCCCGAGTCGGAGACGACGATTCAATGGATCATCAGTCATCCCGACGAGATCACGTCCGAAGAGGTGGGGCTGTTCGACATCGTGTTCGCGGCGTCCGAAGGGTGGAGTGCCGGGGCATCGACACGGCTGGGACGGACGATTCTGCCCCTGCTGCAGTGCAGCGATGCGGTCCGATTCTCGCCGAGGGGACTCGAGCGGTCAGACGACCTCGTCTTCGTCGGCACCGCCCGCGGCATCGTCAGGCCGTCCGTGGTCGAACCGCTGCGGGCGGGAGCACCGCTGAGGGTCTACGGGCCGGACTGGCGCGGCTACATCCCCGCCTCGGCGATCGCCGGCACCCACGTGCCGAACGAAGAGCTGCCACTGCTCTACGAGAGCGCCGGCGCGGTGATGAACGATCATTGGCCGGCCATGCAGCGCGAAGGATTCGTGTCGAACCGTCTGTACGATGTCGTATCCGCCGGCGGTCGCGCCATCAGCGATCATGTCACCGGGATCCCCGAACTCTTCGGCGGGGCGGTGCGCACCTATCGCACGACACAGGAGCTGCTCGAGCTCGTGGCCAGTCCACTCGACTCACTCTTTCCGGCCGAGGACGACCTTGCCGAGATCTCATCACGGGTCCGCAGATTGCATTCCTTCGACGCGCGCGCGAAAGAGCTGCTCCGTGCCGCGGTCGCGCACCGGATCTGAGTCGCACGCTCGGCCCGGATTCGGGACGCGCCGACCACACCGCGGGATCAGCTGCGGACGTCAGTCCCCGGGACCGTGATGAACGCGGAGGAGGATCCCATGGTCCCCTCGGCACCGTCCACGTTCAGCATCGCGCCTTGCATCAGCGCATGAGTGCTGATCTCGCTGACTCCGGCGACGTTCGCGTTGATGAAGTACTGACCGCGACCGACCTGGAGGCTCGCGATCTGGAGGTCCACTGTCGCCTCACCGTCGATCGGCTCCAGCTCCCGACCCAGAAGCTCGGTGTTGGACGCGAGCACCATATGGCCGAAGGGGGTGTCGATGCTGAAGCCGACGTCCCATCGGTCGAAACGATGGTCGGAGGCGACGTGCACGCGGATCGTCAGCGGTTCGCCAGACACGATGGTGTCGGCAGGCTGACTCCCGGAGGTGAGGAGGTCGACCTTGGTGACCCTGATCGGCTGAGCATCCGAGGCGCCACCCGACGCACGACGTCGCAGTTCGAGAGACTCCCGCAGCACCCGGATGGCATCGTTCGTATCTCCGTCGTGGACCACCCGTCCTTCGCTGAGCACGACGCCGCGGTCGCAGAGTTCTGCCACCTGCTGAGCCGAATGGCTCACGAGGACGATCGTCCGCCCTTCGGCGCGGAACTGGGAGATGCGGTCCATGCACTTGCGCTGGAAGGTCTCGTCGCCGACGGCGAGGACCTCGTCGACGAGGAGGAGGTCGGGGTCGGTGTGCACCGCGACTGCGAACGCAAGGCGGACGTACATCCCCGACGAGTAGAACTTGACCGCGGTGTCGATGAAGGAGCCGATGCCGCTGAACTCGACGATGTCGTCGAACTGACGGTCGGTGTCAGCACGTGAGAGCCCCAGGATGGATGCGTTGAGATAGACGTTCTCACGGCCGCTCAGATCGGGATGGAATCCTGCCCCGAGCTCGAGCAGTGCGGCCATTCGCCCTCGGGTCTGCACCGTTCCCGTGGTCGGTGAGATGATGCCGCCGATGAGCTTGAGCAGGGTCGACTTGCCTGACCCGTTGGCACCGAGCAGACCCACGGTGGTGCCCGCCTGGATCTGCATGCTGACGTCGTCGACCGCGACGAAGTCCTCACGGAAGTCCTTGCCCAGACGACCGAAATGAACGATCCGATCCTTCAGGCTGTTGTCCTTGCGCACGGTGAACTGCTTGGTCACCGAGTCGAGGCGAATGATGTCGGGTCCTTGGATCGTCGTCATCACAGCTCCTGTGCGAAGTTGCCCTGGACACGCACGAAGACGCGGTGTGCTATCCAGAGGAGGACGAGGCCGATGAGCGTGGCGATCGCCATCCGCAAGCCGAGGTTGGCTGGGTAGTCGGCATCCGTGCCGGCCCCCCAGAACGTTCGGTGGAAGCCGAGAACGGCGATGGTCAGAGGATTCGCCGCGTAGATCTCGATGAACCACTCCGGAAGAGAGAAGCGGTGGAGGACGTCTTTCACCATCGCCCAGGAATAGACGATGGGAGATGCCCACATCGCGAGCATCAGGACGACCTCGGTGAGGTATTGCATGTCGCGGAGGTAGACGTTCGCCGCGGAGAGCAACAACCCGAAGGCGAGCCCGTACACGCTGATCAGAAGCAGAGATGGGAAGAACCAGAGCATCTGCACCGGCTCCGGGAGCGCGCGGAACAGAAGGGCTGCGATCAGGAGGACGCCGAGCTGAACGGCTCCCATGAACCCCGCCGCGCCGATGCTCGCCAGCGGGAACACCTCGCGCGGAAGATAGATCTTCTTCACGAGCGCGGCGTTGTTGAGAATCGAGCCGGTGGATCCGGCGATCATGTCGTTGAAGAAGACGTACAGCGTCAAGCCGGAGAACAGGTAGATCGCGAAATCCGGAATGCCCTCAGCTGCCCGCAGGAACTGCCCGAGCACGATGTAGTACATCAGGAACTGTATGAGCGGCCGGATGACGGTCCACAGGAATCCCAGGAAGCTGTCCCGATACCGGGCTTGCAGGTCGCGACGGATGAGAAGGCCCAACAATTCGCGGCGGGACACCAGCTCCCGCAGCTTCCCACCCCGGACGCGGAGACCGCGCGAATCGATCGTTGAGAACGGCTCGGTCTCGAGCCGTTCAAATCGTTGCAAGGTTTCCACTGTTCTCACTCACACTTTCGCGAATCCGCTGCCGTCATCTTCGTTCCGATGCGATCAGCGGCCGAAGACGCGTCGAATCGCTGCGCCAGGGCGCCGCACCGCACGGGCTGCTTTGCCCACGAGGCCGTCAGACGCCACGATCTCGCGCAGCTTCGCACCGGTTCCGGGGAAGTTGATGCGCATGTACATTCTTGCAAAGTCTGACGCAGACCCCGTACCGACGAAGCCCGCGCGTCGCAGCAACTCGATCTGCTCGTATGCGTAGCCGGGCGTCGTCACCGACATCTCGTCGAGCTTGAACTCCATGGCGGTGTGGCTGATCGACATGTACTCCGTGGTGCTGACGGTGCGGACGTGGTAACCACGCTCCCCGGCCGCATACGCGGGCATGCGTTCGAGGATATGGGCGAGCCCTCCGTCACGGTACGCCTCGGCGCCACCGAACTGCTCGTACGACCAATCGTGCGCGACGAGGATCCGCAGCGCCTGCGGACGGGCGATGTACATGGAGCCGAACGGGGCGAGCGGAGACACGTCGTCGAGCGGAACACGGATGCCCAGTTCCGCGGCCATCCGTGCTGCGCCTTCCTTGTTCACCGACCATCCGCGCCCCAGGGTCGGATAACCGATGTGGATCATCGGCGGGAACACGAGTCCCAGACCCGGTTCGCGCTGGAACAACGCGACGAGGTTGGCGGTGTAGCCGGGGCTGTTCAGCAGATTGTCGAACTGCTGTTCCTTGAAGTGGCGGCCGACGTTGAAGCCGTCCTGAGGAGTCTTCTTGGAGTGGATCTTCACCACCAGGTCGTACTCGTCCGAGAGCAGCACATCACGGCACTCGATGAGGAAGGCGCTCTGATCTCGCCCGTCGTTGGACGAGACGACGCGGACGTCCACCTTGCCGTCCCTCGCGCCCCGTTTGCTGATCACTTCCTGGATCTGTGCCGCGCGACCAGCATCTGGTGTCGTGACCACGAGGTCGTACCCGCCCGGGAGCGTGTCGGCCCTGTCCAGCATCTCGTCGGTCATCTCCACGTAGAAGATGTGCGCGATCACGACGATTCGAAGCGGTCGGCCTGGGTCGTAGGAGACGTCGATGTCGGGAAGCACCTCGAGCATCGATGCGTCAGTGTTCAGATCCTTCGGTGCGATCGTGTGCGCGGCGTTCTGCCAGAAGAGCTCCATCGGATAGCCATAGCGCTCCGCAGCCTCCAACGTCCACCGCCCGACGACAGCATGCCGATCCAGATAGGGAGGCCATTGCATGAAGGGACGCCTCTTCAGGATCGGGCATCCCGCGTCCAGGAGCGCCTCGGCACGATACAAAGACG
Organism: Microbacterium aurantiacum; assembly: GCF_002872075.1. GTDB lineage: Bacteria > Actinomycetota > Actinomycetes > Actinomycetales > Microbacteriaceae > Microbacterium > Microbacterium aurantiacum_A. The sequence continues at coordinate 51,240 of NZ_PGGU01000008.1, forward strand.
GGTTCTTCGTTCCGATCTCCGTGGAGGGGTAGGCGACGTCGTGGGTGAAGCCGCGCTCCGCGAAGTGCTCCGTGAAGACCGTCTCATGCTTCAGCACCGCATCGAAATACGAAGGCATCTCCGGCAGATCACGCC
>NZ_PGGU01000009.1 GCF_002872075.1 Microbacterium aurantiacum
ACGTCATAGACGTCGCGGACCAGCCAGTTCTCGTCGAGGCGCACGAGCACCAGCATCGATTCGGATGCCGCCGCCCGCTGTTCACCCTCCTCGTGGGCAGAGCCGGCCGGAGTCACCCGGATCACCGCGACGTCGCCGTACTCGTCGACGAGGGCAAGTTCGCGATCGGTCCCGACAGCGCCGAGTCGCTCCACGACACCGACCGCGCCTTCCGCCACAGCGGCGGTGCACGCGGCGTCCTCTGCCTCGGCGCAGGCTCGGATGACCGCGAGCAGAGCCGTCGCCGCATACACCGGGTCGCTGCCCTCTGCGGTCGGCGGACCATCTGTTTCGCCGGACGACGCCGTGGGCTCGTCCGGCGTCGCGCTCGCGGCCGGCTCCTGCGCGGGTGACGTCTGCTCCTCGGACGGTGGGGTCCCGGCATCCGAACCGCCATCGGTCTGTGCCCCGGCTTCGGATGCCCCGCCGGTCGGCCACAGCAGCCCGACGGCCAGCACCGCAGCGGCGGCCGCGCCTGCGACGATCAGGGCCCGGCGTCGCTGCCGTGCAGGCCGGGGAACGGCCGATCCGCTCCCCGTCTGCTTCGAGGAGCGCTGGGAGGCCTCGGGACGCAGCGCGGACAGGGCCGACCACCTCCCCCGCACCCACCGGCGGACGACCTGTACGACCGCCGCCAGGCTGCGGTCCGGAGCCGCGTCGGTCGCATCCTCGAAGACAGCTCGCTGCGGAACGATGTCCCGTGCCCGCTCGGGCGCGAAGACCTCGCGGCGCAGTGGCCGCGGCGCTGCGTTCTCGAACAGCTCCCGCTCCCAATCGTCCTGGACTCGGCGCGGTACCCGGGGCTGATCCAGCCCCTGCTGCACACCGGTGAGCGTCCTGGCCAGCGCTCGGTCCGTCGTGCTCTCCCGCAGCCGCGCGACGATGCGCGCTGCGGACTCCCGAGCGCTCTCGCCCTCGCCGAGCACGAAGACCGGGCGCCCCTCGTCGGTCAGCCACCAGCCCCCGCGAACGTCCGCCCCGCCGTCGAGCTCATCGACTCCGCGGAGCAGACTACCGACCAGCGTGGCCGTCTCGCCCGCCGTCACCGCGACTCCGGCCGCCGCACGACGCCCGAGAAATGCGGTGAGCCGCTCCGAGCACCAGGGCAGCAGCACGTCGTGCCCGTCGGGCCGGCGCACTACATCCAGCGGCCCCGCGACGTGCTCCGCACCGCCGTAAGCCCATCCGTCCCATCCGCTGAGCGCCGCGGCGTCGATCTGCACGGCGACGCCGCTGCCACGGGAGACGAGCGCACCGGCGAACGGCCCCTCCTGCGCCTCCAGCATCCGGATCACTCGATGTGCGCCGGGCACGAGAGTGCGGTCGCCGCCGTCCTTGTCACGATCTGCCATGGATCCCATGACAGCGCAGCGTCACGCCCAGTGGGGGCCGAGGGGCGCGATGTGGACGAACTCCTCGGAATCACACGCTGTGCAGGAGAAGTCGAACGAGCTGGCCATCGAATATCGAATCCGCCCGGCGCGAACGCCGACATCCGCAGCATCCCGGACTCGGTAGGCTGATACCTATGGCAAAGCGTGCTCCTGACCCCGAGAAGCGTCCTGGGTTCTTCTCCCAGATCAAGTCCCTCTTCAGGTTCACCCGTGAGGCTTACGCCTGGCTGCCCTGGGCTCAGATCGCGATCCTCGTCGCAGGCATTCTCGTCGGCCTGGTCGTCGGCTATCTGATCCCGCCGTTCCAGGTGTGGACGCTGATCCTCTGGGGCATCACCGGTCTCATGCTCGGCGTGCTCGGCTCGCTCTTCCTGATGACGCGCCTGTCCACGAACGCCATGTACAAGAAGATCGACGGCATGCCCGGTGCCACTGGCCACGTGCTCAGCAGCAGCCTGGGCCGCAGCTGGCAGGCATCCGACTCACCGGTCGGCATCAACCCGAAGACTCAGGAGGCGGTCTACCGCACCGTCGGCCGCGGCGGCGTCGTCGTCGTCGGCGAGGGCTCCCGCGGCCGTCTCACCCGCCTCATCAACGAGGAGCGCCAGAAGGTGCAGCGCGTCGCGCAGGGTGTCCCGGTGACGGTGCTGTACGTCGGTCACGGCGAAGACGACGTGCCGATCAGTCAGCTCGCCAAGACCATCAAGAAGCTGCCGAAGGCGATCGACAAGACCACGATGGCCGCCGTCATCCGCCGCATCGAATCGGTCTCGCAGTCGCTGTCGTCGCTGCCCATCCCGAAGGGCATCGACCCGACCAAGGCACGTGCACAGCGTCCCCGCTGACACTTCGCACCTGGACGAAGAAGCGGCCGCCCTCCTCGGAGGCGCGGCCGCTTCTTTCGTCTCGGTCGATCACTCCGAGAGCGGCTCGCGCGGCAGGCGGCGCACCTTCGCGCGGCGCCGGCGACGCTCGGGGATCATCGAGCGCATCTCCTCCAGCTTGCCGAAGCAGAACAGGCGGTCCTCCGCCTCCAGTACGACATGCTTGCGCGGGTTCGGGATCACCGAGACGCCGCGATGCAGGGTGAGCACCGTGATGTCGCGCTCCCAGAGCCCTGCCTCGCCCAGCGTCTTGCCGATGAGGTCGGCAGCGCCGTGCACGAGCAGCTCGGCGACGCCGTACCCGGTCGAGACCGTGAGCCGCTGGCGGACGTCGATCTCGGGGAAGGCGACCTGCCCGGCGATGTAGTCGATGATGGCACCCGCGACGTCGAGGTTCGTCGCGGTCTCGATGCCCTGCAGACCCGGCGAGGAGTTGACCTCCATCACCAGCGGGCCGTCCTCGCCCTCGAGCATGTCGACGCCGGCGACGCGCAGACCCATGATCTGCGCCGAGCGCACCGCGGTCCTCTCGTACACCGGATCCAGTTCGACCCGCTCGACCGATCCACCGCGGTGGACGTTGGAGCGGAACTCGTCACCGGCCGCCGAGCGGCGCATCGCGGCGACGACCCGGTCCCCGACGACGAGTGCGCGGATGTCGCGTCCACGACTCTCGGAGATGAACTTCTGGATCAGCACGTTCTGCTTCGTCGAGTGCAGGGTCTCGATGATCGCCTCGGCGACCTTCACCTGCGGCGCGAGGATGACGCCGATCCCCTGGGTGCCCTCGAGGAGCTTGATGACGACGGGCGCTCCCCCGACACGTTCGATCGCCGGGCGCACATCGGCGCGATTGCGCACGAACGCCGTGGGCGGCATCGCGATGTTGTGGCGCGACAGGATCTGGTTGGCGCGAAGCTTGTCGCGCGCGCTGGAGATGCCGTTCGCGGTGTTCGGCGTGTACACATCCATCTGCTCGAACTGACGGACCACGGCGGTGCCGAAGTACGTGATCGAGTTGCCGATCCTGGGCAGGATGGCGTCGTAGTCGCTGAGCTGCCGGCCCCGGTAATGCAGGTCGGGTTCGTCGGCGGTGAGGTCGATGGCGAAGCGGAGGGTGTTGAGGACTTTGACGGTATGGCCGCGCTGGAGGGCGGCCGCTCGCAGACGTTGAGTCGAGTATGCCTGCGGGGCACGGGAGAGCACGGCGATCTTCACAAGGTTTTCCTGCCAGGATGTATCAGGTGAGTAGGTCAACCCATTCAAACACCCTTACGGGGTGGCGCGAGTGGGTGAGCCTGCCCGATCTCGATGTCGAGTGGCTCAAAGCCAAGATCGACACCGGCGCGCGCACTTCTTCTCTGCATGCGTTCGACATCCACGAGTTCGAGCGGGACGGCGACGCCTGGGTGCGGTTCCAGGTCAAGCCGTGGCAGGACAGTCAAGAGGATGCCGTCGTCGTCGAGTGCCCGGTCCACGACCGTCGCGCGGTGCGCAGCTCCTCAGGACACGCGCAGGAGCGACTCGTCGTGAAGCTGCTCGTCCGCCTGGTCGATCGCGAGGTGCTCGCGGAGGTGACGCTCAGCAACCGTGACGAGATGGGCTTCCGGATGCTGATCGGCCGGGAGGCGCTCCGCCGCGGATACGTGGTCGATCCCGCCCGCTCGTTCCTCGGCGGCAGGGCGCCGCGCGAGGCGCGTCGCCGTAACCGCGGACGCGACTGAGCTCAGGCCCGGACCAGGACGGTCCGCACGGCCTTGTCGTGGAGCCCTCGCTGATCCTCGTCCCAGATCACGGCAGGGATCACGACGATCAGCAGGAGGGTCCGCACGATCGGACGCCACAGCCCCACCCAGCCGCCGTCGAGGCGTACCACGCGCATCCCGAGGATGCGGTGCCCCGGGCTGCCGCCGGCTGTCGGGATGAACAGGATCTGCAGCACCGCGAAGACGACGAGCGGGGTGAACTGTGTCAGCCCGGCCTCGGAGGGCAACGCGAACTGATTGAAGCCGAGGAACGCCGTCGCGATGATCGTGGCGGCGGTGTAATCGATCAGGAGGGCGCCGATCCGGCGTCCGGCCCTGGCCACGCTTCCGGCGCCCGTCCGCGGGAGTCCGAGTCGTTCACCGGGGTACGCGCTCACAGCATCCGTCACCTGCCCAGCCTACCGAGGGTACGTAACACGCCCGAAACAAAGTGGATACTGGGAGGTAACCCTCGCGCCGTACTGTGCAGAGTGGCCGTGAAGCCCCGATCCGCTATTCAGGAGTCGTTACCCATGTTCAAAGATTCATCTGAGGTGCTGAGCTACATCAAGGAGAACGACGTCAAGTTCCTTGACATCCGTTTCACCGATCTGCCTGGTGTGCAGCAGCACTTCAACATTCCCGCTGCCACGGTCGATGAGGACTTCTTCGTCAACGGACAGCTGTTCGACGGCTCCTCGATCCGCGGCTTCGCGAGCATCCACGAGTCCGACATGCAGCTCATCCCCGATGTCTCCACCGCTTACGTCGACCCGTTCCGCGAGGCCAGCACGATCGTGATGCTGTTCGACATCTACAACCCGCGCACCGGCGAGATCTACTCGAAGGACCCGCGCCAGGTCGCCAAGAAGGCCGAGAAGTACCTCGCGTCGACCGGCATCGCGGACACCGCGTACTTCGCTCCCGAGGCCGAGTTCTACCTCTTCGACGACGTGCGCTACGAGGTCTCGGCCGGCAAGAGCTTCTACCAGGTCGACTCCGAAGAGGCCGCGTGGAACACCGGCCGCGAGGAGGAGGGCGGAAACCTCGCCAACAAGACCCCGTACAAGGGCGGCTACTTCCCCGTCTCGCCGGTCGACAAGACGGCGGACCTGCGCGACGACATCACGCTGAAGCTCATCGACGCCGGCTTCATCCTCGAGCGCTCGCACCACGAGGTGGGCACCGCCGGCCAGCAGGAGATCAACTACCGCTTCGACACGATGGTGCACGCGGCCGACGACATCCTGAAGTTCAAGTACATCGTCAAGAACACCGCTGAGCTGTGGGGCAAGGCCGCCACGTTCATGCCGAAGCCGCTGTACGGCGACAACGGCTCCGGCATGCACACGCACCAGTCGCTCTGGAGCGAAGGCAAGCCGCTGTTCTACGACGAGACCGGCTACGGCCAGCTCAGCGACGTCGCACGCTGGTACATCGGCGGTCTGCTCAAGCACGCGCACGCCGTGCTCGCCTTCACGAACCCGTCGCTGAACAGCTACCACCGCCTGGTGAAGCACTTCGAGGCTCCGGTCAACCTGGCGTACTCCGCCGGCAACCGGTCGGCCGCGATCCGCATCCCGCTGACGGGCTCGAACCCGAAGGCCAAGCGCATCGAGTTCCGCGTTCCGGATGCCTCGGGCAACCCGTACCTGGCATTCGCCGCGCAGCTGATGGCGGGCCTGGACGGCATCAAGAACCGCATCGAGCCGCTCGAGCCCATCGACAAGGACCTGTACGAGCTTCCTCCCGAGGAGGCCAAGAACATCCCGCAGGTTCCGAACTCGCTGCTGGACTCGCTGACCGCACTGGAGAACGACCATGACTTCCTCCTCGAGGGCGGCGTGTTCACCAAGGAGCTCATCGAGACCTGGATCTCCTACAAGTACGACAACGAGATCTTGCCGATGGCCCAGCGCCCGCACCCGTTCGAGTACGAGCTGTACTTCGGGGTCTGATCGACAGCTTCACCCAGAAAGGGCCCGCCTCAGCGTCATGCTGGGGCGGGCCCTTCCATGTGTCCGCGTGCTCTCTTGATCCGCCCCGCGACGGTTCCTATGCTGGCCGGGACGACGCGAGGAGGAGCACATGTCCAGACCACCCGTGCTCGGCGGGGACACGCCGGAGCGTGCGACACGGCACCGCACCGTGGTCGTCGACGGCGTACGCGTCTTCTACCGTGAGAACGGGCCGGCGGACGCGCCGGTTGTGCTTCTCCCCCACGGGTATCCGTCTTCGTCATTCGCGTACCGCAACCTCATGCCCGCGCTGGCCGACCGATGGCGCACCATCGCTCCCGACCTGCCCGGCTTCGGATACAGCGACACGCCCGGCGCTTCGGAGTTCTCGTACACGTTCGACGGCTACGCGGCCTTCTTGGAGCGGTTCGTCGACGTGCTCGGCCTGAGCCGCTTCGTCCTCTATCTGCACGACTACGGCTCGCAGTTCGGATTCCGGCTCGCGCTCTCAGCGCCGGAGAAGGTCACGGCGTTGATCATTTCCAACGGAGACATCTACGAGGATCAGCTCGGGCCGAAGTACGAACCGCTGAAGGAGTTCTGGAACAGGCCCACAGAAGAGGGACGACGCGCGCTCGGCCAGAACGTGAGCGAAGAGGGATTCCGCGACGAGTTCGTCGGCGAGGTCGACGAGATGCTCGCGGAGCGAATCCCTCCGGATCTGTGGACTCTCGCCTGGGCGCAATTGGGGACGCCTGAGCGCCGCGAGAACCTCACGAACCTGCTCGCCGACCAGCGGCATACCCTGGCCTGGTTCCCCCGAGAGCAGGCGTATCTGCGAGAGCACCGGCCTCCGACGCTCATCGTCTGGGGCCCTCAGGACGGATACATGCCGGCGGGGGCGGCTCGCGCGTACCACCGCGATCACCCCGACGCCGAGTTGCATCTCGTCGACGGCGGGCACTGGCTCCTCGAGACCAGCTTCGACGAGGTCGTCTCCCTCATCCGGGAGTTCCTGGATCGTGTTCTCCCGATGCCGCCGACACGAGAGGGCCCAGAAGCGCCGTAGTGTTCAATGGTTGGATCCGATCGGAATCACGGGGAGATGACCATGCGTCGACGCAGCACCGCAGTCACGACTGCCGAACAGCCGCGGCCGGCTTCGAAACCGGGGCGCCAGTCCCAGGCCTGGAAGATCAACCCCTTCACGTTCGGCCTGCTCGGTGCCCTCGGGGTCCTGGTCGCGCTGCTCATCGGCGGAATGGTCGGCCAGCTCGCGACGGTGCTCGTCTACATCGGCGTCGCCCTGTTCCTCGCACTGGGTCTGGACCCGCTCGTCGCCCTGATCGAGCGGAGACTCCCGCGTCCGGCCGCCGTGACCATCGTCGTGGCGTCCGTCCTTCTCGTCTTCGCGGGGATCATCGTCGCCATCGTGCCGATCCTGGTCGAACAGATCACGAACCTGATCGACGACGGCCCCCAGATGGTCGCCGACATCACCGCCAGCGCCTGGTTCAAAGACATGAGCGCGCAGTTCGGGACGGTGTTCCAGGACGCGGCGGACGGCGTGCTCAGCTTCCTCCAGGACCCGGGCAACTTCGCGAACATCAGCGGGGGCGTCCTCGCGGTGGGCGTCGGCATCGCCGGCGGTTTCACGGCCGTCACGATCGTCCTGATCCTGACCCTGTACTTCATGGCCTCGCTGCGCGGCATCAAGCGAACCGCGGTCCGCTTCGTCCCCGCTTACCAGCGGTCGCGTTTCAGCGGTCTCCTCGAGGACGTGTCCGGCGCCGTCGGTCGCTACGTGATCGGCCAGGCGAGCCTCGCCCTCATCAACGGCGTCCTCAGCCTGATCTTCCTGAGCATCATCCAAGCCCCGGTTCCGGCCCTGCTCGCCCTCCTGGCCTTCATCGGATCGCTCATCCCGCTGGTCGGCACGCTGAGCGCGTCCATCGTCATCTCGCTCATCTGCCTGATCGCCGCGCCTCAGACCGCGCTGATCGCCGCGATCTACTACCTCGTGTACATGCAGATCGAGGCATACGTTCTCAGCCCCAGGATCATGAGCAGAGCCGTCGCCGTCCCCGGCGCGGTCGTGGTGATCGCCGCTGTGGGCGGCGGAGCGCTGGGTGGAATCCTCGGCGCCCTCGTGGCCATCCCGGTCGCGGCAAGCGTCATCATCATCATCCAGAAGGTGACGTTCCCTGCTCAGGACGGCAAGATAGTGCCGCCGGACGGCGATCTGATCGTCAGTACACCCTGAGAGCGGCCGGCTGCACGCGCACCGAGAACACCGACACCTCGCCCAGTTCTTCGCCGTCGACCTCGAACGCCTGCGGCCGGGCGAGTTCGACCGTGATCCGCTTGGCTGTGAGGTGACGGGTCGACTCCGTGCTCACCGTTTCCGGCTCCAGCGTGAACAGGCGCCGGATGCCGTTGTCCCAGACGACCGTTCGCACGGTGTCGAGCCACTGCAGCGCTCCATCGGCGCTGATCAGGAGCAGGTCGAGCAGACCGTCATCGAGGGTCGCATCCGGTAGCAGGCGGATGCCGCCCTGCACCATCCCGCAGTTCCCGATCAGCAGCGTGTGGCCCTCGATCTCCTGCGGATCGTCGTCGTCGAGGGTCAGCGTGATCGACGTCATCTCGGTGCCGGCGAGGGCGCGGCCCATCGCCTCGACGTACGCGAGCCATCCGGCGCGATCCTTCAGGTCGTCATCGGTCTCGACGAGCATCTGCGCATCGATGCCGAAGCCCACCATGACTGCGAAGGCATGCTCCTCGCCGTCCAGCTCCACCCAGCCGAGGTCGATCGCCCGCGGCACGCCGTCAGAGACCCGCGCGAGCGCGGCCGGGATGTCCTCCAGCGGCAGTTCGAGATTCCGCGCGAGAAGGTTCCCCGTCCCCTGCGGCACGATGCCGAGGACGACGTCGGTACCGGCGACGACCTCCGCAACTGCGCGCACCGTGCCGTCGCCGCCTACGGCGAGCACGGTGCCGCAACCGGCATCGACAGCCTCTCGCGCCATGCCCCGACCCGGGTCATCGACGCTCGTCTCCCACCAGCGCACATCCGTGTCCGAGTCGAATGCGGCCTCGACCGCGGTGCGCAGCTGGTCCTCATCGATCTTCGAGGGATTCCAGATCACGCCTATGGAATTCGTCATGGATTCACTCTGCGTGACGCGGTCGCTCCATGCAACTCGCGAGGTGCGGACTCAGCCGTAGAAGAGGTGCTCGAAGGCGCGGCGGGCGCGGCGCGTGACCGCGAGGTAGTCCTCCTCCACCTCCGTTGCGGAACGATCCGGATATCCGAGCAGACGGCCGATGGCATCGAGCTGTCTGCGGTCGGTGGGCAGCACATCGCTGGTCTGCCCGGTCAGGAGTGTGATCGCAGACCGCAGACGGCTGGAGAGGCGCCACGCCTCGCGCAGAAGCGCCGCAGACGCATCCGGGATCAGCTCGGCCTCGACCGCGGCGTCGAGGGCCCCCAGGGTCGAGGTCGTGCGCAGCCCCGGCACATCGTGCGCGTGCTGCAGCTGCACGAGCTGCACCAGCCACTCCACGTCGCTGAGCGATCCGGGCCCGAGCTTCAGATGGCGTCGGGGATCGGCCCCCTGAGGCAGCCGCTCACCCTCCACCCGCGCCTTGATGCGCTTGATCTCCCGGAGGCCCTGCAGATCGACGGCCGACGGATATCGGATGGCATCGGCCATCGCGGTGAACTTCGCGATCAGCTTGAGGCTTCCCGCGACGCCCCGTGCCCGGAGCAGAGCCTGCGCCTCCCACGAGAGCGACCAGCGCCGGTAGTACTCCGCATAGGCCTCGATCGAGCGCACCACAGGGCCGTTGCGCCCTTCCGGCCGCAGGTCGGCATCGAGGTCGAGGGGCACACGGTGATCCGTGAGGTGCTCGCGCAGCCCGGCGACGAGGCGAGTGGCGAGCGTCTGCGCGCGCTGCGGGTCGATCCCGTTGGCGTCGTACACGTAGAGGATGTCGGCATCCGACCCGAATCCGAGCTCCGCGCCGCCGAATCGGCCCATCCCGATCACGGCGAAGTCGAGCGCATCGTCTTCCGGCGGGACGATCTCCCGCCGGACGGCACGCAGCGCCGACTGGATCGTCGCGTCGGTGATCTCGGTGAGCGCGGTCGCGATCTGCTCGATCGAGAGCACGTCAAGCACACCGCCCATGGCCGTGCGCAGCAGCTCGCGGCGGCGGAGAGCCCGAACCGCCCGTAGCGCGTCACCCACCGTGTCGTGGCGGGTCTGGATCGCCCTGGCCTCCTCGTCGAGCGCCTTCTGCCCGCGCGGTGTGAGCAGCTCGGCGCTGTCGAGCCAGGCGACGGACTCGGGGAAGCCGTCCATGAGCTCGCCGACGTAACGCGACGACGAAAGCAGCCTCGTGAGGCTCTCGGCCGCTCCGGAGGAGTCCCTGAGCATCCGCAGGAACCACGGGGTGTCGCCGAGGCGTTCGCTGATGCGGCGGAAGGCCAGCAGGCCGTAGTCCGGGTCGCTGCCGTCCGCGAACCAGCGCACCATGATCGGCATCAGGTGCCGCTGGATCGTCGCCTTGCGGCTGAGGCCCGTGGTGAGGGCGCCGATGTGGCGCAGTGCGCCTGCAGGGTCGCGGAAGCCGATGGCGGCGAGTCGATCGCGCGCCTGTTCCGTGGAGAGCGTCCGCTCCTCCTCCGGCAGCGAGGCGACCGCGCTCAGCAGCGGGCGGTAGAAGAGCCGCGTGTGGATGTCGCGCACCTCCCGGCGCACGTGCTCCCAGCGCTCCCAGATGCCCTCTCCGGTGTCGGCGAGGCCGCTGCCGCGGGCGAGGATGCGCAGACCCGCCGGCGTGCGCGGCATGAGGTGCGTCCTGCTGAGCTCGCGCAGCTGCAGACGGTGCTCCATGAGTCGCAGGACGCAGTAGTCGTCGGCGAACGTCGACGCCTCCGCGCGTCCGATGTATCCGCCTTCGACGAGCGCATCGAGGCTCTCCAGGGTGCCGCGGGTGCGCAGCGACGCGTCGGTGAGGCCGTGCACGAGCTGCAGCAGCTGCACCGTGAATTCGATGTCGCGCAGACCGCCGGAACCCAGCTTGAGCTGATACGGCGCATCCTCCGGATCGATGTGCTCCATGACGCGCTCGCGCATCCGCTGCACGCTGTCGACGAAGTCCTCGCGCGCGGCACTGGACCAGATCTTCGGCTGCACCGCGGCGATGTACTCGCCGCCGAGCTGCGGATCGCCGGCGAGAGGGCGGGCCTTCAGCAGCGCCTGGAACTCCCAGCTCTTCGCCCAGCGGTCGTAGTAGGCCAGGTGGGAGGCGAGCGAGCGCACCAGGGCGCCCTGCTTGCCCTCGGGGCGCAGGGCGGCGTCGACCTCCCACAGCGGAGGCTCGACCTCGATGCCGCTGAGGCCGCGCATGGTCTCGCGGGCCAATCGCGTGGCGATGTCGATGGCTTTGGACTCGGCGAGGACATCCTCGTCCGCGGTTCCGCCGACGAAGATGACGTCCACGTCGCTGACGTAGTTCAGCTCTCGAGCACCGGCCTTGCCCATTCCGATGATCGCGAGCAGCGTCGCAGCGATCTCCTCACGGCTCGTCGTGGCCAGCAGGCGCGTGCGGGCGACGGCGAGCGACGCTTCGAGCGCGGCGCCGGCCGCGTCGGCCAAGGCGGCGGCCACGGCTGCCACCAGCGCAGTCGGATCCGGATGCGCGAGATCGACGGCGGCGATCGCCGCGATGCTGCGACGGTACGCGACGCGCAGAGCGACCAGAGCCGAGTCGTCGCCGGAGTCGGCGAACCCGTCCTGCGCGCCGACCGAGGCGAGCAGGTCGTCACGCAGCTTCTCCGCGCTCGGCAGTTCGTCGGTCTCCACACCGAGGACCGAGATCTCGCCGGGATGACGGAGGAAGAAGTCGGCAAGGCCCTGCGAGGCGCCGAACACGCGCCAGAGTCTGCGCCGGGCGGCGGGATCGTCACTCAGCGCGCGCAGGGGCGCAGGATCGCGTCGTGCGACACGCAGCATCCCGATGACGGCGGCGTCGGGGTCCGCGGCTCCCACGTCTTCGAGCAGCAGCGCGCGCTCACGACCGAGCAGCGCCGCGAGTTCCGACAGCGAGTCCGCTGCGGTGCTGAGCTCTGCGAAACCGAGCCTGGCGAGCGCGGAGAGCGAGACGGAATCGTCCAGGCGTGCCATGCGGGCTCAGAGCAGCTCGAGGTTGCTCTTCAGCTCGAACGGCGTCACCTGACTGCGGTAGGCCTCGACCTCTTTGCGCTTGTTGAGAAGCACGTAGTTGAAGACCTGCTCGCCCAGCGTCTCGGCGACGAGCTCGGACCCCTCCATGAACTCCAGCGCGTGATCCAGGCTCGTCGGCAGCGCGGCGTAACCCAGGGCGCGGCGCTCGGACTCGCTCAGCGACCAGACGTTGTTCTCGGCCTCCGGCGGCAGCTCATAGCCCTCCTCGATGCCCTTGAGACCGGCGGCGAGCATGAGCGCGTAAGCCAAATACGGGTTCGCGGCCGAGTCCAGTCCCCGGTACTCGACGCGGGAGGACTGGCCCTTGTTCGGCTTGTACATGGGCACGCGCACGAGCGCGGAGCGGTTGTTGTGCCCCCATGTGACGAAGCTCGGCGCTTCGTCACCGCCCCAGAGCCGCTTGTACGAGTTCACGAATTGATTCGTGACCGCAGCCATCTCGTTGGCGTGCTTGAGGAGACCCGCGATGAAGTGCCGTCCGGTCTTGGAGAGCTGGTACTTCGCGCCCTCCTCATAGAAGGCGTTCTGGTCGCCCTCGAACAGCGACATGTGCGTGTGCATCCCGCTGCCGGGCTGCCCGCCGAGCGGCTTGGGCATGAACGTGGCGTACACGCCCTGCTCGATCGCGACCTCCTTGATGACGGTGCGGAACGTCATCACGTTGTCGGCCGTGGTCAACGCGTCGGCATAGCGCAGATCGATCTCGTTCTGACCGGGTCCGCCCTCGTGGTGACTGAACTCCACGGAGATGCCGAGGTCCTCGAGCATCCGCACCGAGCGGCGGCGGAAGTCGTGCGCCGTTCCCCCGGGGACGTTGTCGAAGTAGCCGGCGGAATCCACCGGCACCGGACCTTCGGGCCCGAACGAGGAGGACTTGAGCAGGTAGAACTCGATCTCGGGATGCGTGTAGAACGTGAACCCGGCATCCGCCGCCTTCGCCAGCGCGCGCTTGAGCACATGACGCGGGTCGGCCACGGCCGGCTGGCCGTCAGGGGTGGTGAGATCGCAGAACATCCGCGCGGTCGGGTCGATCTCGCCCCGCCAGGGCAGAGTCTGGAACGTGGTCGGGTCCGGCTGCGCGAGCAGGTCGGACTCGAAGCTGCGGGTCAGGCCCTCGATGGCCGACCCGTCGAATCCGATCCCCTCGGCGAATGCCCCTTCGACCTCCGCGGGTGCGATCGCCACGGATTTCAGCGTGCCGATGACGTCTGTGAACCACAGGCGGACGAACTTCACGCCGCGCTCTTCGATCGTGCGGAGCACGAAATCCCTCTGCTTGTCCATGGTTACTCTGCGCCCGCATCCTTGCTGGTGGCCCAGCCGTCGTCTGCCGCCTCTTCCTCGGCCCAGGCGCGCGAACGCGCCTCCAGGGTCTCGGGTGCGCGAGCTGCCTCTGCCTCGGTGTCGAAGGGTCCGACACGGTCGACCGCCGGCGAGATCATCCCGAATTCGACCTGCCCGGTCTCGAGGTTGTACCAGTACTTCTGATCGCCGTCTGACATGTGTCGTACCCTTTCGCGTCAACTGCAACGATCCTACTCGGGCCACCGCCGGTCGCTAAGCTATCGGCCATGGCTCAAGCAATCGGCGTCGATATCGGCGGCACTGGTATCAAGGCGGGAATCGTCAACCTCGACCACGGGACCATGGCGTCCGACAGGGTTCGCGTCCCCACTCCCGAAGGCGCAGCGCCCAAGGATGTCCTCCTCGCGGTGCAGACGGTCCTGAAGACCCTTGATGTGCACGACTCGAACATGCCGCTCGGCGTCGCGTTCCCGGCGATCGTGAAGCGCGGGAAGACCCTCTCCGCGGCGAACGTCTCGAAGGAATGGGTCGACTTCGATGCGGAGCGGTTCTTCCGCGACGGACTCGGGCGCAACATCGTCTTCGTGAACGACGCAGACGCGGCCGGCGTCGCCGAGGCTCGCCACGGTGCCGCTAGGGACGTCCGCGGCCTCACGCTGATGACGACGCTCGGGACCGGGATCGGCTCGGCGTTCCTCTACGACGGCGTGCTGGTTCCCAACACGGAACTCGGTCACCTGAACTTCGGCACCTACGACTCGGTGGAGAAGTGGGCCGCGACGTCCGCACGTGAGCGGGAGGGCCTGAGCTGGGCCGCATGGGCCGAGCGTCTGCAGGCGTTCTACTCCCACATCGAGTTCCTCTTCAGCCCTGACCTGTTCGTGGTCGGCGGAGGGGTGTCCAAGAACGCCGGCGACTTCCTGCCGCTGCTCGAGCTCAAGACGCCGATCGTCCCGGCGATCCACCGCAACAACTCCGGCATCATCGGCGCGGCGTCTCTCGCCGGCGACTGATCCTCAGACAACCCTGTTCACGCTGAAGGCCCCGATGATCTCGATCATCGGGGCCTTCATCACGTCGAGGCGAATGGGCCGACCTGTACGCCGGGTTCTGTTCCGGGGTTCTTCGCCCCTTCGACGGCCATCTCTCTCGGCGACACGTTGCCGTGCCGCTCCAGCGGTCTACCCGAGGACTCGGCGAGCCGCGTCAACATCCTCTGTCTGACCTTGCTCCGGGCGAGGTTTACCTGGCGGGCCGTGTCACCACGGCCCCCGGTGGTCTCTTACACCACCCTTTCACCCTTACCCCTTGCGGGGCGGTCTGCTCTCTGTGGCACTTTCTCGCGGATTGCTCCGGGTGGGTGTTACCCACCGCCCTGCCCTGTGGAGCCCGGACGTTCCTCGGTGCGGTTTCCCGCCACGCGACCGTCCAGTCAACCCATTCGCAGGTCCATTCTACTTCTCGGCCGACCGCGCCACCCGCAGGTCGAGCGGCACATCGATCGGGAACGCGCCGAACAGGCGCCGGGTCGCTGCGGCCGCGGCCTCGCGGACGGCATCGGCGGCGGCCTCGGCATGCTCTTCCGGGACGTGCAGGATCACCTCGTCATGAAGGAAGAACGCCAGGTGCGCCTCGTGCGCGAAGGGCCCGGATGCGGGGGCCGGCCTCGCTGCGGGGGGAAGGCGCTGCAGACGATGCCGGAGTTCGGCGAGCCAGATCAGCGACCACTCCGCCGCCGTGCCCTGCACGACGAAGTTCCGGGTGAACCGGCCCCAGTCCCGCGCGCGGCGACGCGCGACCGTCACCTCGGCCGCCTCGGCATCCGCATCTGTGGCCCGCGACTGGAGCGCAGCCCACTCCGATGACGGACGCGGCGAGGAGCGTCCGAGCCAGGTCGAGACGACTCCGCCGTCCTCCCCCACGCGGGCCGCCTCGTCGACGAGCGCCATCGCGCGCGGATAGACCTTGCGCAGTCGCGGAACGAGCCGGCCACTGTCACCGGTCGTCGCGCCGTACATCGCCCCGAGGACGGCGTACTTCGCCTCCTCGCGCGTGCTGACGGCGCCGGATTCCACGACGCCCGCATAGAGGTCGGTCCCGCGCGCCGCCCTGGCCATCGCCTCGTCGTGCGCCATCGCCGCCAGCATCCGCGGTTCCAGCTGCGCGACGTCCGCGACGACCAGGATCCATCCGGCGTCCGCCCTGACCGCGGGGCGGAGGCTGCGCGGCACCTGGAGCGCCCCGCCGCCCGACGATGCCCAGCGACCCGTGACGACGCCGCCGGTGATGTAGACAGGCCGGAAACGCCCCTCGTGCACCCACTCGGAGAGCCACGACCAGCCGTTCGCGCTGAGCAGCCGGGAGAGCTTCTTGTAGGCCAGCAGGGGCTCGATGACCGGATGATCGTGCTCGGAGAGCTCCCATCGGCCGGTGGATTCCGCGTGCACACCCACCCGGTGCAGCGCACGCAGCAGCTTGGGCTGGCTGTCCAGATGCAGCGTGGGGTCATCGAGGAGCTCACGCACCCGATCGCCGAGCTCGACCATCCGGCTGGGCAGGCCACCGGCGACGGGGCGGGAACCGAGCGTCGCGGTGAGGATCGCCTCGTGCGCGGCGACGTCCCACGGAAGACCCGCCGCGCGCATCTCCTCGGCGACGAGTCCGCCCGCCGATTCTGCCGCGCACAGGAGTGTCAGCCGCCCGTCGGTCGCTTCGTCGAGGACGCTGCGCTGCGCGCGGTACTGGTCGAGGAACTCGGCGACGGGGTCGGCCGCCACGCGTTCGACGACATCGAACAGGGCCGGCGCTTCGACGACGAGCTCGCGCGGGACCCACTCCGCAGACGGAGGCAGCGGATGCTCCACCGAAGCTGTGTCGCGCAGGATCGCGTGGCACAGCATCAGGTCGTGGGTGCGGGCGAGGCGCACTCCCGCCTTGAGAAGTCGCGGATAGATCTGCCGCGCGCTGCGCAGGATCCAGCGTGGGGCATCGGCCGCTTCCCGATCGCGGACCCAGTCGATGAGTTCCTTCGCGTCCAGCGCCGCGCGGCCCAGTTCGTCGCCGGCGTCATCGAATTCGATCGCCAGGAACGCATTCGGCCCCGTCTCGACGAGAGCGATCCGTCGTTCGAGAGCCGGTCGAGGCGGGGCGGTCACCGCCGTCGAGCGACCAAAAGGCAGCTCACAGGCCGGACTCCTCCGTGCGCACCAGGATGCAGCCGCACTCCGGGCAGAAGATCACAGCGTCGGGCTCGGCGCGGCGGATGTCGTTCAGGTCAGTGCTCGAGAGCACCATGCGGCACCCTTCGCAGGTGCCCCTCGTGAGGAGTGCCGCTCCGGTGGCCTTCGCGGCCCGGCGGGTGTACTCGGTGAGGAGGTCGGCCGGCAGCGGCGCCGTGACTGCGGCGCGATCGCGTCCGAGCTGGGCGATGCGCTCGGTCGCGGCGGCGACGTCGGCCTTCGCCTGCACGGTGAGCTGTGTGCCCTCGGCCGTCGTCGCGTCGATGAGCGCCTGCTGCGCGGCGACGGCGGCGTCCGCATCCTCGACGCGACCCATCACGTCGAGTTCGGCGTCCTCGAGGTCGCTGAGCCGCTTCGCCAGGCTGGCGAGCTCGTGCTCGAGAGCTTGCGCCTCCTTGGAGTTCGCGGACGCGGCGAGGCGCTCCGCATCGCGGGCACGACGCTGTTCGGCCATCTTGACGTCGGATTCCAGCCGGACGAGCTCGGTGCGTGCATCCTCACGGGTTCCGGTCAGCGCCGTGAGCTCACGCAGCTGCTCCTGGCGGAGGGCGGAGAGCTCGTTGATCCGCGACGACTGCGTCGGCTGGGTGCGAGCGCGTTCCGCCTGCGCGATGCGCCGATCGAGGTCGGCGACGTCGAGCAGGATGCGCTGGTGTTCCGGGGCTGCGTTCACCCTTCCAACTTAGTCGCTGGAGTGACGACGCCGTCGACGTAGAGCCAGCGCCGGTCCACTCGCACGAACCGGCTGCGCTCGCGCATCACACCGCGCTCGTCGCCCTGACGCCAGAACGCCTCGAACTCGACGACCCCCTCGTGGTCGAAGGGCCCGCCGCCGTCGGTGCCGACGATGACGAGGCGACGCCAGATCAGGCCGTCGTCGATCTCGATGTCATGCGGCCTGGTCGAGGGATGCCACGTGGCACGCAGGTGGTCCGTGTCGCCGAGCGCGAAAGCCGTGTACCGCGAGCGCATCAGGCGCACGGCAGTCGGGGCGGATGCTCCGTCGAGCAGCGGGCCGCAGCATGCGCCGTAGGCGTCCCCGGAGAAGCAGGGGCAGCGGTCATCGGGAGCAATGTCACCGGCTGCGCGCATCGCTCCAGCGTACGCTGAAGATCCGCCTCGAAAGGAGAACCCGTGAGCACTCAGTCCGTCACCGTCCCCCTGTTCACCGCCCACAACGGCTTCACTCTCCCCGCCATCGGCCTCGGCACCTACAGCCTGAACGGCGAAGCGGGGGCCGCGGCTGTCGCGGGCGCCCTCGATGCCGGCTATCGGCTGGTCGACTCCGCGTTCAACTACGAGAACGAGGGCGCGATCGGCCAGGGCGTCAGGGACTCGGCCGTGGACCGCAGCGAGATCGTCGTGACCACGAAGCTCCCCGGTCGCCACCACCGCGCCACGAGGGCTCGCACCAGCATCGAGGAGAGCCGTTTCCGCCTCGGAGTCGGCATCACGGATCTGCACCTCATCCACTGGCCGAATCCGCGGCAGGACGAGTACGTGCAGGCCTGGACCGAGCTCGTGCAGGCGCAGGAACGCGGCGCCGTACGCCAGATCGGCGTGTCGAACTTCCTCCCCGAGCACCTCGAGCGCATCGAACGCGAGACGGGGGTCCGCCCGGTCGTCAACCAGATCGAGGTGCACCCGTACTTCCCGCAGGAGGAGCAGCTCGCCTATCACCGCGAGCACGGCATCCTCACCGAGGCGTGGAGCCCGATCGGTCGAGGCCGCGACGTGCTCGATGAACCGGTCATCGCGGAGATCGCCGGCGCGCACGACATCACTCCTGCACAGACCGTGCTGGCGTGGCACGTCGCGCGCGGAACCGTCGCGATCCCGAAGGCCTCCTCTCGGGAGCACCAGGTCTCGAACCTCGCCGCGGCCGCCATCGCACTCGATGACACCGAGGTGGCCGCGATCACGGCTCTCGGCAGGCCGGACGGGCGGCTGTTCGACGCAGACCCGGCGACGCACGAGGAATCCTGATCGCCGTATCCGCCTGACGTACCGTCTTTCAGCGGCCGATGCCGCCCGCTGAACGGACGGTCTGCGTTCCGAGCACCCTGAGCAGATCGAGTTTGCCTGCGGCCTCGCTTCCCGGCGCGGCCGTGAGCACGATCAGTGCCTGGGATTCGTCCTCGGTGAGAAGCCCCTGGCAGTCGACTTCGATCTCGCCGAGTTCCGGATGCACGAGTGTCTTGTGGTACTCGAATCTCCGTCTGACCTCGTGGTCCCCCCAGTACCGGACGAACTCCGCACTGACGGCGCGGAGAGCTCGCTCGATCTCGCCCGCGCGCGATGCCGGCCCCCAAGTACCGTGCGCGGCCCGCAGCGAGGCGGCGAGGGTGCGCCCGTGACGCTCATGATCCCGCTCGGGATAGATCCGTCGCTCTTCATCCGGCCGGGCGAACCAGCGGTAGATCCCGCTGCGCTCCAACCCCGTCAGCCCGCGCGCGTCGCCGAACAGGGCCCGCGCCGGGCCGGTCTGGACGAGTACCTCGTCGAGGACGGACACGACGAACGCCGGGGTGTCGGCGAGCCGATCCAACACGCGGAGCAGGCCGGGCGGCACGTAGTCGCTGAACACGGCGCGATCCGGCGCACTGTGACCACTCACCCGATGGAGATAGTCGCGCTCGTCCGGAGAGAGGCGAAGCGCACGCGCGAGGGCCGAGAGCATCTGCACGCTCGGCTGAGGACCTCGGCGCTGCTCGAGCCGGGCGTAGTAGTCGGTCGACATCGCCGCGAGCATCGCGACCTCCTCGCGCCGAAGACCCTCCGTCCGGCGTCGCGGTCCCTCGCCGAGTCCGACATCGGCCGGCTTGAGCTCCTGTCTGCGCCGCAGCAGGAAGTCGGCGAGGGCATCACGATCCATTCCCGCAGTATCCCCCGCATCCCCATGCGTATCCAGGGAGCGGCGATCCGTGGATGATCCATCTCTGCCCGGCGCGCGCCGCCGTCCACAGAGTGGAGGCATGAACATCACCGGAAACACCATCTTCATCCCTGGCGCGACCAGTGGAATCGGCCTCGCCCTCGCCCTGTCGCTCAGCGCCCGCGGCAACACCGTCATCGTCGGCGGGCGGCGAACCGACCGCCTGCAGGAGATCGCGGCCCGGAATCCCGAGCTGTACACGGTCGAGGTGGACACGGCGGATGCCGGCAGCATCCGCTCCGCAGCACGAACCGTCCTCGCCGCGCACTCCGACCTGAACGTGCTCATCACGATGGCCGGGATCATGCGCGCCGAGGATTGGAGCATCAGCGAGGGCTTCCTGGACTCGGCGGAGGCCATCGTCACCACCAACCTCCTCGGTCCGATCCGCCTCATCGCCGCATTCGTCGAGCATCTCCGCGCCGTGCCGGACGCGACGATCATGACGGTGTCGTCCGGGCTCGCCTTCGCCCCGCTGCGGGTCACCCCGACTTACAACGCCACCAAAGCGGCGATCCACATGCTCAGCGAGTCCGTCCGACTGCAGCTGACGGGTTCGAGCGTGAAGGTCGTCGAGCTCGAGCCTCCGGCCGTGCGCACCTCGCTCATGCCGGGGCAGGAGGACAGCGCCTTCGCGATGCCGCTCGACGAGTTCGTCGCCGAGGTGATGGGGCTGATCGAGACGGAACCCGACGCGACCGAGATCCAGGTCGAGAACGTGAAGTTCCTGCGATACGGCGAAGCCAGAGGCGACTACGCTCACGTCGTATCGACCCTGAACCGGCTCGACCCGCACGGGAACTGAAGTCGTCAGACCGAGGCGTCGACGGCCTCCTGCACGGTCGCGTGCGCGAAGCGGAAGCCCGATCGCTCGAGGACGGCCGGTCGCACATCGGCGTCGGAGAGGAGCAGCGAATCCGCCGCCGCGCCGAGTCCGAAGCGCAGCGCCCACGCGGGTGCCGGCAGCCAGAACGGCCGGTTCATCCTGCGGGCGAGGGCGCGCCCGGTGTCGTTCGCGGTGGCGGGCGTGGGGCCGGTCAGGTTGATCGGTCCCGCCAGCTGCTCGTCGATGACGTGCCGGATAGCCCTCACCTCGTCGTCAAGCGAGATCCACGGCCAGACCTGGGTGCCCTTCCCGAGCGGGCCGGAGACTCCGAATCTGGTGAGGACGATAAGCGGCTTGAGCACACCGCGCGGGTGGATGACGGGTGCGGTGCGCAGCAGCGCGACCCTGACGTCGTCGCCCGCGCGCCGCGCCTCCTCCTCCCAGCGGACGCAGAGCTTCGCGAGGAACGTGTCGCCGGCTCTCGAGTTCTCGTCGAGCACCTCGCCCGGCGCCGAGCCGTAGAACCCGACAGCGGACGCCGAGACCAGTGCAGGGGCATCCGCCCCCAGTTCACACAGCGCGGTGGCGAGTGTCCGCGTCGTGCGCAGGCGGGACTCGACGAGCTCACGGCGGTAAGCCCGCGTCCACGGCAGCCGGCCGACACTGGCACCGCCGAGCGCGACGACGGCGTCGGCTCCAGCGAGGACGTCGGGATCGAGCGGATGCTCCCCCGGCGCCCATTGCACCTCGGAGCCGTCACGCGCCGGACGACGCACGAGCCTGGTCACCTCTGCACCGTCGGCGCGCAGGGATTCCGACAGTGCGGAGCCGATGAGGCCGGATGCTCCGCTGATGACGATTCGCCGTTTCATGTGCTCCGCTTTCCGTGTCAGGACAGGTTCGACAGAGCGTCGAAGAAGTCGGCGATCGCTCCTTGGCGACCTGGCCGGCCCAGTTTCTCGAAGATGGTGAGGGCGATCTCGTCCGTGGTGTCCAGGCCGACGAGGTCGTTTCGCAGGTACTGGTGCACGCCGTTCTGACGCCCGGCCGCGAATCTGACGATCAGGCTGCCGTCGCGCAGCACGTCGCCCTTGCTGCTCGACGTGTGTCGAAGGACGTAGCGGCGGCCTCGGATTTCGATCACGATGCTCTTGGTCGCCCGTCGCCCGTCCGCGGCGCCGGGCGTCAGGGTTCCGCTGTCACCGGTGCCGGTCAATTCGAACGGAACAGCTCGTCGGGCGAACGTCATCTGCGGGCCGTGACCTTCGAACACCTTGTTCGTCGTGGAGTTCATCCTGTCGGCGAAGGGGCCGGTGTACGTCTCCGTCGGCTTGATCGGCACGCGGGCCTGCACGGTGCCTGAGGGATCCAGAACGTGCATCAGGGTCCGGCCTTCGTCGACGACGACACGCCATCCGGAGGAGGTCGGTCGGAGCCAGAGCGGGGTTTCAGTCACACGTCGATCCTCGCAGGTACAGCCTGCTTCGTCGCTGCCGCAGCACCGCGGTTGTCCCGGAACGTGTACGCCTTAGGAGGCGCGGTCGAGGCGTACGACGGCGGCGCCTGTGGGCACGGGTTCCCGGTCAAGGCGTTCCTCTTCGATTTTGGCCCGGATCTTGCGGCGGCGATCCGATTCCAATGCCGAGAACCAACTCGCGATCGAAATCGGGACCGAGATCGCGGCAAAGACCACGGCGAGACACGCGAAGCCGACCCCCGTGAATGATCGATAGGCGACGACCGCCGGTGGCCGCAGCAGGAAACGAGCAAGATCACCCCACCCATGCCGTGCTGCAAGCAGATAGAGAATTCCTCCTAGGACCAGGCCGCCCAGAGTCCAGACCCCGAGGTTGGATGCTGTCTCGGCCCAGGCTTGCAGCGGTGAGGCGATGTCCCCGTACTGAGCCGCAACCAGGAGCAGTACCCAGATCGTTCCTGCTGATGGTGCACCAATGAGGGGAAGGAACTCGTAGGCGAACATCCTGTTGTCGTCGCGGCGGCCCCGCAGCAGCGGAACGAGAACCATCACCGCGAACAGCAGCATTGCCACCACCAGGGCGATGTGGTTGACGATCACGACACGTTCGGCCAGGAATGGCGGAGCGGAGGAGAGCAGCCAGTCGGCGACCGGCGTCAACCCAACCCCACGAGCAACGACCGCGAGCGACTCGGACGGGCGCATGCCTGTCAGGAACGCGCTCATGACAAGAGCAGCCGCAACACTCGCGACCACGTTGTAAAGCTGCTCCCGATTCTCACTCCAACTCTTGATCGCGTCGGGGATCTCCTTGATAGCTCCCAACATGTGCCGCTCCCGTCGTAGAAGGATTCATACCTCCTTCCCAAGATCGCATCTGCCGCCGACATTCGGTGCCCTCCTGGCGACGCCCGCTCGTTAGGGAGATCCCGATGCCGGCGCCCAACCCGCTGGCCAGACCCAGGAGATCCGCCGAGCACGACAGCGACGCGACCTGGGCTGGTGCGTATCCGTTCCCCGCCGACAGCGCCTCGTCCTCGACGGAATCTTCGTCGGCAAGGACTACAGCAGACCCCGAATCGGGAAGTCGCCGGTTTGAACAACAACCTTCTAGGTGGGCCCTGCCGGGATCGAACCGACGACATCCACGGTGTAAACGTGGCGCTCTACCAGCTGAGCTAAAGGCCCTGACCCGATCAGTCTATCCATGCCCCGGTGATCCGCATCGTCGTGGAAGAGGGCTAGGCTGAAACCGGCGTGCGTTGTGTCGAGTCGACAAGACTCCCCCGCGTCGCTTCCCGTTTCCCGGCGAGAACCGCCAGCTTGACGAAAGGCTCCACCGTGACCGTCCACGACCAGGATCCGTACTCCCAGGGCCCCCTCGACAGCGATCCGGAAGAGACCGGTGAGTGGCAGCAGTCGCTCGACGAGCTGGTGGACTCGAAGGGCCACGGACGTGGCCGCGAGATCATGCTCAGCCTTCTCAAGCGCTCCAAGGAGCTGCATCTCAACGTGCCGATGGTCCCGACCACGGACTACATCAACACGATCGCCCCGGAGAACGAGCCCGATTTCCCCGGCGACGAAGAGGTCGAGCGCCGCTACCGCGCGTGGATGCGCTGGAACGCCGCCGTCATGGTGCACCGCGCCCAGCGCCCCGGCATCGGCGTGGGCGGCCACATCTCCACCTACGCGTCGTCGGCCGCGCTCTACGAGGTCGGCTTCAACCACTTCTTCCGCGGTGCGGACAACCCCGGCGGCGCAGACCAGATCTTCGTCCAGGGACACGCCTCCCCCGGCATCTACGCCCGCTCCTTCCTCGAGGGCCGGCTGAGCGAGGACAACCTCGACGGCTTCCGTCAGGAACAGTCCCGCGCTCCCTTCGGCATCCCGTCCTACCCGCATCCGCGTCAGATGTCGGACTACTGGCAGTTCCCGACCGTCTCGATGGGCCTCGGCCCGATCAACGCGATCTACCAGGCGATGTCGAACAAGTACCTCGAGAACCGCGGCATCAAGGACACCTCCTCTTCGCAGGTGTGGGCGTTCCTCGGCGACGGGGAGATGGACGAGGTCGAGAGCCGCGGTCAGCTCCAGGTCGCCGCGAACGAGGGTCTGGACAACCTGAACTTCGTGATCAACTGCAACCTGCAGCGCCTCGACGGCCCGGTGCGTGGAAACGGCAAGATCGTCCAGGAGCTGGAGTCGTTCTTCCGCGGCGCCGGCTGGAACGTCATCAAGGTGGTCTGGGGCCGCGAATGGGATGACCTTCTCGCCCGCGACACCGAGGGTGCGCTGCTGAACATCATGAACGTCACCCCGGACGGCGATTACCAGACCTTCAAGACGGAGTCCGGCGCCTACATCCGCGAGCACTTCTTCGGCCGCGACGAGCGCGCCGCCGCCCTGGTCAAGGACTACACCGACGACCAGATCTGGCAGCTCAAGCGCGGTGGCCACGACTACCGCAAGGTGTACGCGGCGTACAAGGCGGCCGTCGAGCACAAGGGTCAGCCGACCGTCATCCTGGCGAAGACGGTCAAGGGCTACGGCCTGGGCCCGCACTTCGAGGGCCGCAACGCGACCCACCAGATGAAGAAGATGACGCTGGACAACCTCAAGACGTTCCGCGACACGATGCACATCCCGATCACGGACGCGCAGCTCGAGGAGAACCCGTATCTTCCCCCGTACTACAACCCGGGCGCCCAGGACGAGACCATCCAGTACATGCTCGAGCGTCGCAAGAACCTCGGCGGCTTCCTGCCGGAGCGCCGCTCCACCCACGTCGGGCTGTCGCTCCCGGATGACTCCGCCTACGCCCTTCCCAAGAAGGGGTCCGGCTCGCAGGAGATCGCCACGACGATGGCGTTCGTCCGCCTGCTGAAGGATCTGCTGCGCTCCAAGGACTTCGGCCACCGCATCGTGCCGATCATCCCGGATGAGGCGCGCACGTTCGGCATGGACGCGTACTTCCCGACGGCGAAGATCTACAACCCCAACGGCCAGCACTACACCTCGGTCGACCGGGAACTGCTCCTCGCCTACAAGGAGAGCCCGCAGGGTCAGATCATCCACGTCGGCATCAACGAGGCCGGCGCTCTCGCCGCCTTCACCGCAACCGGCACCTCGTACGCCACGCACGGCGAGCCGCTGATCCCGATCTACATCTTCTACTCGATGTTCGGCTTCCAGCGCACGGGCGATGCCCAGTGGGCCGCAGCCGACCAGATGGCACGCGGCTTCATCATGGGCGCGACCGCCGGCCGCACCACGCTCACCGGCGAAGGCCTGCAGCACGCCGACGGCCACTCGCACCTGCTCGCCTCGACCAACCCGGCGACGCTCTCGTACGACCCGGCATACGGCTACGAGATCGCGCACATCGTGCGCAGCGGTCTCGAGCGCATGTACGGCGGCAACCACCCCGACCCGAACGTCATGTACTACATCACGCTCTACAACGAGCCGATCGTGCAGCCCGTCGAGCCGGAGAACGTCGACGTGGACGGCATCGTCCGCGGCATCCACCGCGTCTCCGAGGGCACCGGCGAGGGTCACCGCGCCCAGCTCTTCGCCTCCGGCGTCGGGCTGCCCTGGGCACTCGAGGCGCAGGAGCTGCTGAAGAACGACTGGGGCGTCGTCGCCGACGTCTGGTCGGTCACCTCGTGGACCGAGCTGCGCCGCGACGGCCTCGCCGCCGACGAGCACAACTTCCTGTACCCGAACGAGGAGCCGCGGACGGCCTACCTGACCGAGAAGCTGCAGGGCGCCCAGGGACCGGTCGTCGCCGTCAGCGACTTCATGCACGCGGTGCAGGACCAGATCCGTCCGTGGGTTCCGCAGCGTTTCGCGACGCTCGGCGCCGACACGTTCGGCTTCTCCGACACGCGTGCGGCAGCGCGTCGCTTCTTCAAGATCGACGGCCCGTCGATCGTGGTGCGCACGCTGCAGGCACTGGCCGAGGAAGGCGTCGTCGACCGCTCGCTCGCGGCGCAGGCCATCGAGAAGTACCGACTGCACGACGTGAACGCCGGAACCAGCGGCAACGCGGGCGGCGAGAGCTGAGCTCTCGGTGACAGGTTCGTCTTCGCGCGGTATGGACAAAGCCGCGACCCTCACCTGGCTGCGCCGGATCTCCGGCGACATCGCCTCGGTGACGATCAAGCGGCTCGAGGACACGCTCCCCTGGTACGCCGACATGCCACCAGCCCGCCGCTCTGCGGTCGGGCTGGTGGCTCAGGCCGGCATCACGTCGTTCATCCAGTGGTACGACGACCCCACCTCGACTCCCTGGATCGCCGCCGACATCTTCGCCGCAGCTCCCCGCGAGCTGCTGCGGAGCGTCAGCCTGCAGCAGACGCTGCAGCTGATCCGGGTGACGGTCGAGGTCACCGAGGAACGCGTCGCCGGCAAGGGCGACAACATCCGCGAGGCGATCCTGCTGTATTCGCGCGACGTGGCATTCGCCGCCGCCGACGTGTACGCCCGCGCCGCCGAGGCTCGCGGACTGTGGGATGCGCGCCTCGAGGCCCTGGTCGTCGACTCGATCCTCACCGGTGAAGCCGACGAAGAACTGCCCAGCCGCATCGCGGCACTCGGCTGGCACGGTCACGGCGAGGTCGCCGTCCTCGTCGGGACGACTCCTCCCCAGTTCGACGTCGATCAGGTGCGCCGCACCGCGCGAAAGCTCGCTGTCGACGTCCTGATCGGCGTGCAGGGTTCGCGCCTGGTGCTCGTGCTCGGCCGCGCGAGGATCGCCGGCCAGGAGAACGACGAAGAAGAAGAACTGGCGTTCCTCGAGATCGCCGCGCGCCTGGAACCGCTGTTCGGTCCGGGCTATGTGGTGCTCGGCCCGGCCGTCGCCGCCCTTGTGGATGCGAGCCAGAGCGCTCGCGCCGCACTCGCCGGCTTCGCGGTCGCCCGCGCCTGGCGAAGCGCCCCGCGTCCGGTGGAGGCCGACGATCTGCTCCCGGAGCGCGCCCTCGCCGGCGATCCCCTCGCGAAGCAGACGCTGATCGAGCGCATCTTCCGCCCGTTGCAGGCCCATTCGACCGACCTCGTCACGACCCTGTGGAGCTACCTCGACAACGGCCGCTCCCTCGAGGCGACCGCGCGTGAGCTCTTCGTGCACCCGAACACGGTCCGGTACCGCCTCAAGCGCGTCAGCGAGGTCATCGGCTGGGACGCCACCGGTCCGCGGGAAGCGCTGATCCTGCAGACCGCCTTGATCCTCGGTTCCATCGGCGCCGCCGATCAGGTGCGGCGTCGGCCCGCCCTGCGCCGCACGCCCCGCTGAGAAGGCCAGCGCTGTGCGCCACACACAAGGGTTTCTCGCAATCTTGTGATGGATCATCCACCACTCGCCTCCGATCATTGACAGACTGGGGGTGTGATTGTCGTCGTATGCCCAGGTCAGGGCTCGCAGACCCCCGGTTTCCTCGCCCCGTGGCTCGAACTGGACGGTGCGGCCGAACGCCTCGCCGGCTATTCGGAGGCTGCCGAGGTCGATCTGCAGCAGCACGGAACCGTGTCGGATGCCGACACCATCCGTGACACCCGCATCGCGCAGCCGCTCATCGTCGCGGCGTCGCTGATCGCCGCGGACGCACTGGCTGCCCGTGCCGGTCGCCGGGCCGACGGCATCGCCGGCCATTCGGTGGGCGAGATCGCCGCGCTCGTCGGGAGCGGGGTGCTCGACGCCACGACAGGCATGCGCCTGGTCGGTATCCGCGGTCGCGCGATGGCGGATGCCGCAGCTCACACCCCCACCGGCATGAGCGCCGTCCTCGGCGGCGACGAGCAGGCCGTCCTCGACCGGCTCGCGGAACTCGAGCTGTCTCCCGCGAACTACAACGGCGGCGGCCAACTCGTCGTGGCCGGCGCTCTCCCCGCGCTCGCTGCTCTCGCGGAGGCGCCGGTGAAGGGCACCAGGGTCATTCCGCTGCAGGTCGCCGGCGCATTCCACACCGCATACATGGCCTCGGCCGTCGCGGCTCTGCGCACCGCCGTCGCGGAGACCTCGCCTGCTGATCCCGAGATCACACTGTGGACCAACCGTGACGGCTCCGTCGTCACCGACGGCGCGCAGGCTCTGGACTACCTCGTCGATCAGGTCTCCTCGCCCGTGCGCTGGGACCTCTGCATGGCATCGTTCGCCGACCACGGCATCACCGGGCTCATCGAGCTCGCGCCGGCCGGAGCTCTGACCGGCCTCGCGAAGCGCGGTCTGCGCGGTGTGCCGACCGTCGCCGTGAAAACCCCCGAAGACCTCGATGCGGCCGTCGCGCTGCTGAACGGAGAATCCGCATGAGCCCGACGCTGACTCAGATCACCGGTCCCGCGTTCACGCGGATCTACTCCTACGGCGCGGCGCGCGGCGAGAACGCCGTGCCGAACGAGGACCTCATCGGCCCGATCGATTCCAGCGACGAGTGGATCCAGCAGCGCACCGGCATCATCACGCGCGCTCGCGCGGTCAAGGAGACCGATGCCATCGATCTCGCCACCACTGCTGCGGTCGAGGCGATCGAGAAGGGCGGCGTGCCCGCCGACCAGATCGACCTGGTCATCGTCGCCACCATCAGCAACCCCAAGCAGACCCCCTCGGTCTCTGCGATCGTCGCCGACCGCGTCGGAGCGAACCCGGCAGCCGCCTACGACATCAACGCCGCATGCGCCGGCTACTCCTACGCGGTGACGCAGGCCGACGCGCTCATCCGCGCCGGTGCCGCTCGCTACGCGCTGGTCATCGGCACCGAGAAGCTCTCCGACGTCGTCGACCCGACCGATCGCAGCATCTCCTTCCTCCTCGGCGACGGTGCCGGCGCCGCTCTCATCGGCCCCAGTGACACACCGGGGATCGCGCCCGCCGTGTGGGGATCCGACGGCTCGAAGGCGGATGCCGTGGGCATGAACCACACGCTCACCGACTTCCGTGACGGCGTGGCTCCCTGGCCGACGCTCCGCCAGGAGGGCCCGACGGTGTTCCGCTGGGCGGTGTGGGAGATGGCGAAGGTCGCCCGCCAGGCGCTCGAGAAGGCCGGTATCGAAGCATCCGACCTCGCAGCCTTCATCCCCCATCAGGCCAACCTGCGCATCATCGACGAGTTCGCCAAGCAGCTGAAGCTGCCCGAGACCACGGTGATCGCCCGAGACATCGAGACGACCGGGAACACCTCAGCGGCATCGATCCCGCTGGCGAGCCACCGCCTGATGGCCGAGCACCCCGAGCTGTCGGGCGGCCTGGCTCTGCAGATCGGCTTCGGCGCCGGACTCGTGTTCGCCGCCCAGGTCGTCGTCCTCCCCTGAGAACGCCCGACCTTCCCTAGACTGTTCCACGGTTCCGATTACAACCCGCAAGAAAGAGGAAGACCACATGGCTTTCACCAACGATGAGGTCCTCGCCGGCCTCGCAGAACTCATCACCGACGAGACCGGCATCTCCGCAGACGAGGTCGCGCTCGAGAAGTCGTTCACCGACGACCTCGACATCGACTCGATCTCGATGATGACGATCGTCGTCAACGCCGAGGAGAAGTTCGGCGTCACCATCCCCGACGACGAGGTCAAGAACCTCAAGACCGTCGGCGACGCCGTGAACTTCATCGTCGCAGGCCAGGAGTAGTACGACGGGATGCCACCCCCGCATCTGCGGGGCGTGGCATCCTCTGCCTTGCCCGAATTCTGCTCCACCCCGCCCGACAAGGAACCACACCATGACCAAGCGCATCGTCGTCACCGGCATCGGCGCCACTTCCGCCATCGGCGGGACCGCTCCGGACAACTGGACCAACCTGCTCGCAGGCATGTCCGGAACCCGGACCCTCGAGCACGACTGGGTCGAGCAGTACCAGCTCCCCGTCACCTTCGCCGCCGAAGCCATCGTCCGCCCCGAAGAGGTTCTGCCCCGCCACGAGGCCAAGCGCCTCGACCCGTCGTCGCAGTTCGCGCTGATCGCGGCACGCGAAGCCTGGGCCGACGCAGGCTCCCCCGAGGTGGACCCCGAGCGCCTCGGCATCGACTTCGCCACCGGTATCGGCGGTCTGTGGACGCTGCTCGACGCCTGGGACACCCTGCGCGAGAAGGGTCCGCGGCGCGTCATGCCGTTGACCGTCCCGATGCTCATGCCCAACGCCGCAGCCGGCAACCTCTCGCTCCAGTTCCAGGCGCGCGCCTACGCGCAGACGGTGGTGAGCGCGTGCGCGTCGAGCACCGAGTCGATCATCCACGCCTTCCACCACCTGCAGGACGGCGACGCCGACATCGTGATCGCCGGCGGCACTGAATCCGCGATCCACCCCATCACCATGGCCTCCTTCGCGTCGGCGCAGGCCTTGTCCCGCCGCAACGACGACCCGGCGACCGCCTCCCGCCCCGGCGCGATCGACCGTGACGGCTTCGTCATGGGCGAGGGTGCTGCCGTGCTGATTCTCGAGACCGAGGAGCACGCGAAGGCACGCGGCGCCAAGATCTACGGGTACGTGCTCGGTGGCAGCGTCACCGCCGACGCATATCACATCACCGGCAACGATCCGGAAGGCACCGGGGCCGCACGCGCGGTGACCCAGGCACTCGCGGAGGCCGGCGTCACGCCGGATCAGGTCACGCACATCAATGCGCACGCGACCTCGACCCCCGTCGGCGATCCCAACGAGTACGTCGCTCTCAAGAAGGTCTTCGGTGACCGACTCGATGAGATCCCCGTCTCCGCGACGAAAGCGTCCACCGGCCACCTGCTCGGCGGCACCGGCGCGCTGGAGGCGATCTTCTCGCTCCTCGCCCTGCGCGATCGTGTCGCCCCGCCGACGATCAACATGACCGAGCCCGATCCGGCCGTGCCGTTCCGCCTCTCGGGCGAACCCACTCCGCTCGGCGACGGACCGCAGATCGCAATCAGCAACTCGTTCGGCTTCGGCGGGCACAATGCCGTCGCCGTCTTCGCGAACGCCGACTGACGGATCGCATACGCGCAGGAGGCCCCGGGAGTGATCTCCCGGGGCCTCTTCCGTTCGTGTTATCGGGGGTCAGCGCGCCGTGATGGGTGCGAGCCGACGCGAGCGCTCTTCGCGAGGCCGTCTGATGCGCGGCAGGAACCATCCGATGAGCGGGCCCACGCCCAGAGCGAAGAGCACCGTGCCGACGCCGACAGGGCCGCCGAGCAGGAAGCCGACGAGAAGCACGCTGCCCTCGATGAGGGTGCGCACGATCCACACCTTCCATCCGGTGACACGGACCAACCCGGTCATCAGGCCGTCCCGCGGGCCGGGTCCGAAGTCCGCCGAGATGTAGAGTCCGGTGGCGAAGGAAAGCAGGACGAGTCCCACGATGAAGAGCGGCGCTCCGACCCAGACCGAGGGCACCGGCGGAAGCAGCCAGAGGGTCAGGTCCGCACTCGGGCCGACCAGCAACGCGTTGAGGACCGTACCCAGGCCGAGGCGCTGTCGAAGCGGAATCCACAGCAGGAGCACGGCGATCGCGACGAGGTTCGTGATCAGCCCGTACCCGATGCCGGTGCGGCCGGTGATTCCGAGCGAGAGGACGTCCCAGGGCGCCACACCGATGCCGCCCCGCACCATCAGCCCCAGGGCCACCCCGTACAGGAGCAGGCCGATGAGGAGCTGGAGCATCCTCTCGACGAGATCCCGCCGGCTGGTGGCGGTGACGGGAAGGAAGACGGTGCGCAGGAGCATTCTCCTATCGTGCCGGTCATCCGGTATCGGATTCTGAGGCCACTGGACGCAAAGTGGTCTGATCATCTCGTGCCACTTTGCAGGACAATGGATGCATGGGATCTCGACTGACCGAACTGCTCGGAGCACGGCAGGTTTCGGGATACAGCGCCTCCCGTCTCTCGGCTCAGATCCGCGCACTGATCCTCGACGGGCGCCTGACCGTGGGAGAACGACTGCCCAGCGAGCGTGCACTCGCCGTCGAACTGCAGCGATCCCGTTCCACCGTCACGCGCGCGTACGACATCCTCGACACCGAGGGATACGTGGACCGGATCCACGGCGGCGGGACGCGGGTGACCCTCCCTCACGGCTACCTCGCACCCGTCCCGATCGTCAGTGAGACGTCGATCGACATGTCGATCGCCTCGATGGACTCGACTCCCGGTCTTTACGATGCGACGGTGCGCTCGCTCCCTCGCCTGGCGGCTCTCCGAAGTTCGAGCGGCTACGAACTGCAGGGGCTCCCGGAACTCCGTGAGGCGGTGGCGCGACGCTTCACGGAGCGCGGAGCGGCGACCTCACCAGACGAGATCGTGATCACCGCCGGCGCGATGCACGCTCTCAATCTCGTCCTCACGACGATCGGCCGGCGCGGAGACCGTGTTCTCGTCGAACAGCCGACGTTCCCGCATGCGATCGAAGCCCTCCGTCGCCACGGGTATCGCACGCAGCCCACCCCCGTCGACGAGGACGGCTGGGACCCGCGGCATCTCACCGGTGTCCTGCTCGGCTCCCGCCCTCAAGCGGCCTACCTGATCCCCGATTTCCACAATCCCACCGGGGCCACGATGAAGGACGCCGAACGAGATACCATCGCGGCGACGGCGCGCAGCACCGGCACGCTGCTGATCGTGGACGAGACGACCGTGGAACTCGACATCGATCGCGGGTGGTCGCCCGCGCCGATGTCGTCGTTCAGTCCCGGCGTCGTCACCATCGGGTCGATGTCGAAGCTGGCGTGGGGCGGGCTCCGCATCGGCTGGATCCGTGCGGATCGTCGTCTTGTCGCGCGCGTCCTGGCGTTGCGTTCCTCGTACGATCTCGGTACCGCGCTGCTGGAGCAGTGCATCGCCGCCGAGCTGCTCGCCGATCTGCCGTCGTTGAAGGCGCACGTCAGCGCACGCCTGAGTGCGGGGCGTTCTGCCGTGGCCGACGGCCTGGCGGCCATCGATGGCATCAGGATGCCGTCCACACCGGGAGGACTCTCGGCATGGGTGGACCTGGGGGCGCCGGTCTCGACGGCGCTCTCGCTCGCCGCACGCGAGCAGCAACTGATCCTGCCGCCTGGCCCGCGCTTCACGACGGGTGGCGTGCTCGAACGCCGGATGCGGATACCGATCTCGTTCCCTCCTGCGCAGGCCGCGGACGCGATGGCGCGGCTCCGCGTCGCGTGGGAGCACGTCTCCCAGAGCGATGGAGGAGCGTTCGGGGACCTGCCCCGCTCGGCTGTGGTCTGAATGCGACGAGGACCCCGCCCCAGTCGGGGTGAGGTCCTCGTCGAGCGGAGAGTGGGGATACGTCTTCTCAGCGTCCGGGAAGATTCACCGGCATCCGATACTCACGCCTCCCCCGCTCCGGGCCTCGGGGCTGATCACCGAAGGCGATCAGCCCACCTTGTGGAGCCAGACGACGCGCGCGTCGTCGCTGGCGTGGCGGAAGGGCTCCAGCTCCTCGTCCCAGACGGAGCCGAGCGCGACGTCGAGTTCCCGCTGGAGTTCGACGGCACTGCCGGCGGCGATCTCCATCGCATAGCGGATGCGATCCTCGCCGATGACGATGTTGCCCGCGGCATCCGTCTGCGCGTAGTGGATGCCGAGGTCGGGCGTGTGCAACCAGCGGCCGCCGTCGCTGCGAGGCGTGGGGTCCTCGGTGACCTCGAAGCGCAGGTGCTCCCACCCGCGGATGGCGGTCGCGAGCACAGCGCCCGTGCCGACGGGGCCGTCCCAGTAGAACTCCGCGCGCTGCGCGCCTTCGAGGACGGGCTGTTCGGTCCAGTCGAAGTTCACCGCGCGACCGATAGCGCGACCCACCGCCCATTCGAGGTGCGGGCAGAGCGCGCGGGGTGCGGAGTGGATGTACACCACTCCGCGTGCGTAAGCCGTCGCCATGATCTCTCCGTTTCATCAGGTGCGTCTTCCCCAACGACCTGAGCCAACGAAGTGGCGAGAATATGCGGTTGTGCGCCCATTCTCGCCCAGTCCGGCCGAAATAACAAGCGTGTGATTCAGACGACGGAAGCCCCGGTCTCGCGACCGGGGCTTCCTCTCACGAACGGGTCCTGAGTTTGTCGAGAGGTCAGGCCTCGCTCATCGCCAGCTTGGCCTGCTGACCCTTGGCGGCGTAGTAGGCGGCGCGAGCGGCATCCTTGCGCGCCTGCTCGGCGTAGCCTGCTTCGAGCACGTCCTGAGCGACCTCGTAGTTGGGGACGTCGTCGGTGCCGTTGTACTTCTCGATGTACGCGTCGAGCTCGGGACCCGAGGTCCACGAGGTGATCAGGCAGTAGCGCGGCTCGGTGCCGTTGTGCGTGGCCGCGTGCCACAGACGCTGGGTGTCGACGATGAGCTGCGCGCCGGCCGGGAGGGCGATGCGGTACTCGATGCTCGGGTCGGTGCGGTTCTCACGCAGGACGAAGTAACTGTCCTTGTCGTCGGTGAGGTTGAAGAAGCCGCGGACGACCCAGCCGGTGCCGTCGGGGTTCAGCCGGTTGTTGTCATCCTGGTGCAGGTTGTAGAGGCACTCGCCGTAGGGAGTGGGCTGCAGTTCGATGACGCGGCAGCGGCCGACGTTGGCGCCCGGCTCCTGCGCGCGACGCGTCAGGTTCGGGGCCTTCGCGACCTGCGAGTCGATCCAGACGCCGTCCTTGTCGGTGCGCGGCGGCTTGTGGTTCCAGAAGCCGTTGCACTCGATGTCGCCGAATGCGCTGGCGAGCGGCGCGAACCGCGTGTCGCCGGAGGACTTCCAGTCGTTGTACTCGATGTCCAGCCACTCTTTGGGGTCGAGTTCCTGGTTGTAGCTGTCGAGGACGACGAAGCCCTTTTCCTCGAGGGCAGCGGATTTGATGTATCCCATGATCTGACTCATGTCCTTTCATCGGGGGCCAGCACGTTTTAACAGGCCCTGATAAGGCAAGCCTAACAGCGAAGCCCGCGCGTTCCCCGGAGGGCCGCCGTGGAGAGCCAATAGACTGATCGGGGCGTCGGGCGAGTCCTCGGCACCGCGCACTACGGGAGGACGAGACACCAGCATGAGCACTGCGACCAACGTCGAGGCGACAGCAGTCAACACGATCGAATGGCTCGCAGCGGGGTCGACGACGATCGTCGTGCCGGTGTATCAGAGGCAGTACCGCTGGGATATCGGCGGCTGTGAGCAGCTGCTCACGGACATCCGTGCCGTCGCCCGCGAAGACGAAGCCCATCGTCATTTCATCGGCTCCATCCTCTCCGCGGAGAGTCCTGCCGACGCAGCCGCAGATCTCGTGCTCATCGACGGCCAGCAGCGCATCACCACCCTGATGCTCCTGGTCGCAGCCCTCCACCACTCGATCAAGGACACCGACCCGGCGCTGGCGGCCGAGCTCGAGCGAGTACTGGTCCGCCAGGACGATCCCTCGCGCACCAAGCTGCGCCCGCATGATGCGTGGGCCGAGCTGTACGAGTCTGTGGTGCTGGAGCGCCGGGGCGACACGGACCGGGAGTCGCGCTTCGACGACAACTACGCCTTCTTCCGCAGCCAGGTGCATGTCGAGGACGTGCCGCAGATCTGGCGCGGACTGCAGAAGCTCGAGCATGTCTCGATCACCCTGGGCGCGGCCGCGAACGCTCAGCAGATCTTCGAGAGCCTGAACTCCACCGGGGAGCCTCTGCGCGACCACGAGCTCATCCACAACTACATCCTGATGGGGCTCACGCACGCGGAGCAGCTCGATGTCGAGGCACGTTTCTGGCTGCCGATCGAGCAGCACACCGGCCAGGCGATCGGGGCGTTCTGGCGGCACTACCTGGTGATGACCACAGGGCGAGAGCTCGCCGCGAACGGCGAGCACGGCGTGTACAGCGCATTCCGGCAGTCGTTCCCCCGCGTCGATGTCGAGCACCTTCAGGCGGACGCCGCGATCTGGCGTCACTATGCGGAGATCTACGGCATCCTCCTCGACCCTTCACAGGAGAGCGATGCCGAGATCGCTCGCCAGCTGCGGTACGTGAACACGTTCGGCCGAGCCGGTTATCCGCTGGTGATGAAGGTGTACAGCGACTATGCGCGCGGAATCGTCGGCCGAGACGAGCTCATCCGGGTCCTGGAGTGGATCCAGGCGCTTTACCTGCGACGGACCCTGGTCAACCTGCCCAACGAACGCCTCATCGCGCGGCTGTGCCGTGCACGCAGCGAGGGGCACGAATCCCTGGTCCGCGCGTTCGCTCGGATCACGCCTTCGGACGAGCGGGTGAGCGCCGTGCTCAAGTACAGCGAGCTCCCCTACGCGGAGTATGTGCTGGGGCGACTCGAAGGCGTCGATGATCCTTCCGACCTCGATGTCGAGCACATCGTCCCAGCGGCTCCGGGCGATACTTGGTCGGGTGACGACCTCCGCCGGTGGAGCGAGTTCACCGACGACGAGCAGAACAGCCATCGTGCACTCGCGCCGACGCTCGGGAACCTCACGCTCCTCGAGCCGTCGCTCGCCCAGCGGGTGTTCGGAGCCCCGTATCCCGTCAAACGAGCCGAAGCCTACGCTCGCAGTTCGGTGCCCGCCACACGCGAACTCGAAGAGGTCACGTCGTGGGGCACGGCGGCGATCACGCAGCGAACCGTGCGGCTCACCGCCGACCTGCTGCGGATCTGGGCGCGTCCGGCGCTGCCCGAGATCGACGACGACGGCCTGACCCCGATCCTGGATGCCGTGCGCCGACGCGGGTGGCCCGCCGGCTGGGACCGGGAGTTCGAGTACATCGAGTATCGCGGCGAACGGTGGGAGGTCTTCGACGTCAGGCACCTCTTCAACCGGGTGTTTCGTCGTGCCTGGACGGACACGAGGGAAGCGGCAGTTTCGTACTGCGCGAACCACGGCGGGCCGATCTACGGCGAGATGGCCTGGAAGGGCCAGTGGGACGAGCTCGACGAATCGCACTTCCTCTACATGGGCTGGGACTCCAACTACATGATGAACGCCGTGCAGGGAGTGCTCGAGGAATCCGGGATCGCCACCGAGGTGTTCGTGAAGTACTCCTACATCGCCGGGGTGATGTAGCCCCTTCGACGGACCGCAGCACACACCGGACGATAGGCTCGAACGGTGAGCACCGTTGTCCGTCGCATCCTGGATCTGACCGTAGAAGAGCACACGCTCACCGTTCCCCTGGTCTGGTCAGATCCGTCCGACACCCGCACGATCGACGTCTTCGCTGCCGTGGTGTCCCGCGAGGGCGGCGAGGGTCTCCCCCACCTGGTGTTCCTCCAGGGCGGCCCGGGGTTCGAGGCGCCTCGCGCCTTCCGCTCGTCGACGTCTCCGGCGTGGCTCGATGAGGCTCTCGCGCACTACCGAGTCGTGCTGCTGGATCAGCGCGGCACCGGCCGCTCGACCCCTGTCGGCGATGCCGACCTCGAACGCGGAAGCTCGGCCGTCTCCGAGTACCTCACCCATCTGCGCGCGGACTCGATCGTGCGCGACTGCGAGGCGATGCGCGAGCATCTGGGAACTGCCACCTGGAACGTCCTGGGCCAGTCCTTCGGAGGATTCACGACCCTCGCCTACCTCTCCACAGATGCCTCATCCCTCGATCACGTCTTCATCACCGGCGGCCTCAGCACCGTCGACCGCCACCCCGACGACGTCTACGCCCTCTGCTACGGCAAGATGCGCGCGGCATCGGAGCGGTACTACCGGCGCTTTCCCGAGCATCGCGATGCGATGGCCCGGCTGGTCGACCTGGCGGATGCCGGGCGGATCGCCCTCCCTGACGGCGAGATCGTGTCGGTGTCGCGTCTGCGTTCGATCGGCTCGGCGCTGGGAACCAACGAGGGCTGGCAGACGCTGTGGTCGCTGCTCGAACTCGACCCGGCATCGAACGCGTTCCGTCACGATCTGATGCACGCGATGCCCTACAGCGGCCGCAACCCCCTCTACTTCGCGTTCCATGAATCCAGCTACGCGAGCGGCCATGCCACCCGCTGGTCCGCGGAGCGCACCGAGCCGGAAGACTTCGCCGCCGATCCGACGCTGTTCACCGGCGAGCACATCCGCCGTGAATGGACCGAGACCGTACCGGCGTTCCAGCCGTGGCGAGAGGTCGCCCTGGAACTCGCCGAGTTCGAGTGGCCCCGTGTGTACGACGCCGAAGCCATCGCGGCCTCCGGCGCTGTCGGCGCGGCTGCCGTGTATGCGAACGACGTGTACGTGCCGATGGAGTACTCGCTCGAGACCGCCAGCCTGCTTCCCGGCGTGGAGTTGTGGGTGACCAGCGAACACGAGCACAACGGCCTGCGGTCGGGTCCCGTGCTCTCGCGTCTCATCGATCTCGCGCACGACCGGCGCATCCGCTGACGGATCCCCCGTCAGGGGGATGCCGCGCCATGCACAGCCCGCCTACGCTGGACTCATGAAGGACGTCATGGGGTGGTTCTACGTCGCCGTGGTCGCCGGCATGGGGCCCGGTCTGATCCTGTTCGCCATCGTTCGCGGCCTCTCGAAGAAGTCCGTGGAGGAGAAGTACGACGGCACGGGCGGCGGATTCGGCGGCTCCTTCGACGCGATCTGGATGCCGTCCGCCTACGAGGCCGGCATGGAACGCGACCGCCAGACGAAGCGAACGGCTCCCGCGCCTTCTCCGGGCGATCCTCCGAGCAGGATCGACGGCGGCCGCATCACGCTCGACATCTGACGCCGCACGCGAAGAAGGCCCCGTACTCCGGGGAGCACGGGGCCTTCACGGCGGTCGTTACTTGGAGCCGCCGAAGCCCTTGAAGCGCTGGTTGAACTTCTCGACGCGACCGGCCGAGTCCATGATGCGCTGCTTGCCCGTGTAGAACGGGTGCGAAGCCGAGGAGATCTCGACGTCGATGACGGGGTAGACCACGCCATCGAGCTCGATGGTCTTGTCACCGGACACGGTGGAGCGGGTGAGGAACGTCTCGCCCGAACCGAGGTCGCGGAACACGACTGCCTGGTAGTCGGGGTGAATGTCAGTCTTCATGGGATTCCTTACTTGGTGCCCTGGATTGTGCCAGGGCGCGGGAAGTCTGCGGTGCGGAAGCACCAAGGTTCGAGTCTAGCAGACGGCGGATCAGGAGACCGCGCGCGCGGAGTAGCGGCCGTCCTCGCTGCTGAGCGCGATCGGCATGCCGAAGGTCTCGCTCAGCGACTCGGCGGTGAGGGTCTCGGCGATGGGCCCGGCGGAGACGACCTGACCGTCGCGAATCAGCATCACATGCGTGAAGCCGACCGGAATCTCCTCGACGTGGTGCGTGACCATCAGCATCGCGGGCGTGGTCGGCGAGGAGGCGTAGCCGCTGAGCAGGGCCAGCAGCTCCTCGCGCGACCCCAGGTCGAGCGACGCCGTGGGCTCATCGAGGAGCAGAAGCTCCGGATCGGTCATCACCGCGCGTGCGATCTGCACGCGCTTCTGCTCGCCGTCGCTCAGCGTGCCGAAGGTGCGGTCGGCGAGATGCTCGAGCCGCCAGTCTCCGAGCACTCGCAGCGCGCGGCGTTCGTCGATGTCCTCGTAGTTCTCGTTCCAGCGCCCGAGCACCGAGTAGGCGGCGGTGAGGACGGCGTTGAGCACCGTCTCATCGCGGGGCACGCGCTTCGCCATGGCCGAGGAGGCGAAGCCGATGCGCGGACGCACCTCGAACACGTCGGTGCGGCCGAGGGTCTCCCCCAGTACCGTCACCGTTCCGGAGGTCGGATGCATGAGAGTGTCGGCCAGCTGCAGCAGCGTGGTCTTACCAGCCCCGTTCGGTCCGAGGATCACCCATCGCTGATCGTCGGAGACCTGCCAGGTCACGTGATCGATGATGTTGCGCCCTTCGCGGCGCACGACGACGTCGGTGAATTCCAGAGCGATCGGCATGCCTCCAGCCTATCGGCTCAGGACGAGAGCTCCGCGTAGAGCGCGCGCGTGGTGTCGGCGATCGCCGCCCAGCTGAAGTCCGCCCTGGCACGCTCGCGCCCGGCTTCGCCGTACGCCTTCGCGCGCTCGGGATCGGAGACGACTTCGGTCAGAACCGCCGCGAGGTCCGAGATGTAGCGCTCCGGATCGACAGGGGTTCCGGTGCCGTCCTGAACCTGCTCGATCGGCACCAGACGCCCGGTGACGCCGTCTGCGACGACCTCGGGAATGCCGCCGGTCGCCGTCCCGACGACGGCCGCTCCGCATGCCATCGCCTCGAGGTTGACGATCCCCAGCGGCTCGTACACCGAGGGGCAGACGAAGGTGGTCGCCGCGGTGAGGATCGCGGAGAGCTGCTCGCGGGGCAGCATCTTCTCGATCCAGATGACGCCGTCGCGGGTCTCCTGCAGCAGCCGGACGCCCTCCTGCACCTCCGCCATGATCTCCGGAGTGTCCGGCGCGCCGGCGCAGAGGACGAGCTGAACCTCCGGCGGCAGGCGCCGCGCCGCCTGCAGCAGATACGGCAGGCCCTTCTGACGGGTGATGCGTCCGACGAAGACCACCGAAGGGCGATTCGCATCCATGCCCACGCTCTGCAGGAATTCGGCATCCTGAACGGGATGCCAGCGCTCGACGTCGATGCCGTTGTGGATCACGCGCACCCGGGCCGGATCCACGTTCGGGTAGCTGCGCAGGATGTCGGCCCGCATGCCCGCACTCACCGCGATCACCGCAGCCGCATTCTCGTACGCCAGCTTCTCGATGCCGCTGGACACGGCATAGCCGCCACCGAGCTGCTCCGCCTTCCAGGGCCGGAGCGGCTCCAGGCTGTGAGCCGTCAGCACGTGCGGGATGCCGTGCAGCTGAGATGCCAGGTGGCCGGCGAAGTTCGCGTACCAGGTGTGACTGTGCACGACATCAGCACCGCTGATCGCCGAGACGATCTCGAGATCGGTGCCGATGGTCTGCAAAGCGGCATTCGCATCCGTCAGTCCCACAGGCGTTCGATAGGAATACGTGTCCGGCTCGTCACGCGGCTCGCCGAAGGCGCGGACCCGCACTTCGATGCTCTCGCGCAGCGCTGAGACGAGCTCCGCGACGTGCACCCCGGCACCGCCGTATATCGCCGGCGGATACTCCTTGGTGATCATCTCAACTCGCATGTTCGAACGCTAGTACACGACGGGTTTCGCCCTCTAGGGTGGAGCCATGTCCGCTCCAAAGAAGGTCTTCGGGATCATCCTCGCCGGTGGCGAGGGCAAGCGCCTCATGCCACTGACGGCCGATCGCGCCAAGCCGGCCGTTCCGTTCGGCGGACAGTACCGGTTGATCGATTTCGCGATCTCGAATCTCATAAACTCCGGGCTGCGCCAGGTCGTCGTGCTCACGCAGTACAAGTCCCACAGCCTCGACCGTCATATCTCGCAGACGTGGCGGATGTCCGCCCTCCTGGACTCGTATGTGGCCTCGGTGCCGGCACAGCAGCGACTCGGGAAGCGCTGGTTCTCGGGATCGGCTGATGCGATTCTTCAGAGCCTCAATCTCATCAGCGACGAGAAGCCCGACATCGTGGTCGTGATCGGCGCCGACCACGTGTACCGGATGGATTTCCGTCAGATGCTCGACGCGCACATCGAATCGGGTGCGAAGGCGACGGTCGCCGGCATCCGGCAGCCGCTCGCCATGGCGAACCAGTTCGGCGTGATCGACACCGACCCCGAGGATGCGGGGCGCATCAAGCGGTTCCTCGAGAAGCCCTCGGATGCCGAGGGTCTTCCGGACTCGCCGCACGAGGTGCTCGCATCGATGGGAAACTACATCTTCGACGCCGATGCGCTCATCGAGGCCGTCGAGGTCGACGGCGAATCGCCGACGTCCGGTCACGACATGGGCGGCGACATCGTCCCCTACTTCGTGGACCGAGGCGAAGCCGGGTTCTACGACATGAAGCAGAACGACGTTCCCGGTTCCTCGCCGCGTGATCGCTCCTACTGGCGCGACGTGGGCACCATCGATTCGTTCTTCGACGCCCATATGGATCTGATCTCCACGCTGCCGATCTTCAACCTCTACAACATGGACTGGCCGATCCACTCGCAGGCGGTCAACTCACCGCCGGCGAAGTTCGTCCGCGACTCCGTGGGGCGCATCGGCAACGCGATCGATTCGATCGTGTCGCTCGGGTCGGTGCTCTCCGGCACTCACCTCGAGCGCAGTGTCGTCGGGCCGTGGACCCTCGCCGGCGGAGGGTCGACCATCACCGACTCCGTCGTCTTCGATCACGTGCGGGTCGGGTCGGGATCGCGGGTGCACAGGGCGATCCTCGACAAGAACGTCGTGCTCGCCGACGGTGCGACCGTCGGCGTGGATCGCGAGCGGGATCTGGCTCGAGGGTTCACGATCACCGATTCCGGGATCACCGTGGTGGGCAAGGGCGTCTTCATCGAACGCTGAGCCGGGTTCCGTTGCCGCTACGCTCGATCGGGTGACCTCCGCGCGCTTCCTCGTCGTCCTCGATGCCGATTCCACCCTCATCCGCAACGAGGTGATCGAGCTCCTCGCCGATGAGGCTGGCCGCGGGGCCGAGGTGCAGGCGGCGACCGAAGCCGCGATGCGCGGTGAGGTCGACTTCGCCGAGAGCCTGAGGTCCCGGGTCTCGGCACTCCGCGGGGTTCCCGTCGAGGCGTTCGCGCGCGTGCTCACGCGCATCGAGCCGACACCCGGGGTACGCGAACTGACCGCGGCCGTGCACGAGCGCGGCGGCGTGGTCGGCGTCGTGTCGGGCGGATTCCACGAGATCCTCGATCACGTCGCGCCGTCGCTCGGCGTGGACCGCTGGCGCGCGAACCGGTTGGGTGTCGCCGATGGCGCGCTGACGGGCATGGTCGACGGCGACATCGTGGATGCAGCGGTCAAGGCCACCGCGCTGCAGGAATGGGCTGCGGAGCTGGGTGTCGCGCCACACGCAACGGTGGCCATCGGCGACGGGGCGAACGACCTGCAGATGATGGCCGTCGCGGGCCTGGGTATCGCCTTCAACGCGAAGCCGGCAGTTCGCGCAGCCGCCAACCTGGTCATCCGGGACCAGGACCTCTCCGAGATCATCTCGCTCCTGCCTTAGCGGATGTCCGAACCTCAGGGTAGCGTCGCGGCCATGAACCTCATCCTCATCCCCGGTCTCTGGCTCGACGCATCCAGCTGGAACGACGTCATCCCCGATCTCGAGCGTGCGGGCCACCGCGTGCATGCGCTCACGATGCCGGGTCTCGGAGCACCCGCATCCGAGTCTGCCGACATCGGGATCCGCGATTGGGTGGAGACAGCGGTCGGCGCGATCGACGGCGTGACCGGTCCGGTCGTCGTCGTGGGCCACAGCGGGGGCGGCAACGTCGCCTGGGGCGCCGTCGATGCCCGACCGGAGCGAGTCGCACGGGTCGTGTTCGTCGACACGGTGCCGCCACCGGCGGGCTCTGGCATCAGCGAGTTCGAGGTCGTCGACGGTGTCATCCCGTTCCCGGGCTGGGACTTCTTCCCGGACGAGGATGTCGAGGACCTCGACGAGGCGACCCGCGCGCGTACCGCTCCCCTGACCCGGAGCGTGCCGGCGCGTGTGCCGACCGATCCGATCGAACTCGGCAACCCGTCGCGTTTCACCGTGCCGGTGACGCTGCTCATGGGCAGCCTCGATCGGGAGACCCTGGAGTCGGAGCTCGACAACTGGGGGCCGTACGGCGAAGAGTTCCGTGCCATCGAGAGCGCAGATGTCGTGCGCATCGATTCCGGCCACTGGCCTCAGTTCTCGACGCCCGAGCGGCTCGCCCGGCTGATCATCGCTGCGCTTGCCGGCTGAGTCGCTCTGTGCCGGCCCTGCGGGATGACCCTGGGCTCAGTGGCCCATCCCGAGGCCGCCGTCCACCGGGATGACCGCACCCGAGATGTAACCGGCGTCGTCGCCTGCGAGCCATGTGACGACGCCGGCCACCTCATCCGGTGTCGCGAAGCGGCCGGCCGGAATGCTCGCCTTGTACTGCTTCTGCGTCTCCTCCGGGAGCTCCGCTGTCATGTCCGTCTCGATGAATCCCGGCGCCACGACGTTGGCCGTGATTCCTCGGCCACCGAGCTCGCGGGTGAGCGAGCGGGCGAAGCCCACGAGAGCGCTCTTCGAGGCGGAGTAGTTCACCTGACCGGCGGAGCCGTAGAGCCCCACGACGCTGGAGATCAGGATGACCCGGCCGAAGCGCGCGCGGAGCATCCCCTTGGATGCGCGCTTGACGACGCGGAACGTGCCGCCGAGGTTCGTCGCCACGACGCTGTCGAAGTCGTCCTCGCTCATCCGCAGCAGGAGTGTGTCCTTGGTGATCCCGGCGTTCGCCACGACGATCTCCACCGGCCCCAGCTTCTGCTCGACCTCGGTGAACGCGGCATCGAGGGCGGCGGCATCCGTGACGTCCGCCCGCACCGTGAGCGTGCCCTCCGGACCCTCGCCGCTGCGTGCCGTGACGGCGACGCGGTATCCGTCGCGTACGAATCGCTCGGCGATCGCCCGGCCGATGCCGCGGTTGCCTCCGGTGACGAGGACGACGCGCTGAGCACTCATGTTCCCACTCCTGATCTGGCTGCAGCTTCGGGGCGGCCGAGCCGACATCGATCCTACCGAGGATGGCCCCGTGATCGTCTGCGCGACGTTTGACAGATCCCCGCGCTGCTGAAACGCTGTGCAGGACGAAAGGCATCAGCGTGAGCGACAACAGCATCCCCACTCCGCCCGCGGAGGATCCGTCCCTGACGCCACCCCCGGCGGCTCCGGCAGCCCCCGCGCCCGCGTGGGCGGTTGCCCCGCCCGCTCCGGTGCCTCCGGTCGCTCAGCCGGCGCAGCCTGCCCAGGCTCCCTCCTACCCAGCGCCTCCGACACAGGCGTACCCCGGGGCCGCGCCGTCGTACCCCCAGACGC
The DNA here is from genome assembly GCF_002872075.1 of Microbacterium aurantiacum. GTDB lineage: Bacteria > Actinomycetota > Actinomycetes > Actinomycetales > Microbacteriaceae > Microbacterium > Microbacterium aurantiacum_A. The sequence continues at coordinate 44,847 of NZ_PGGU01000009.1, forward strand.
CGCAGGCGTACCCAGGGGCGGCGCCTTCGTATCCCACGGCGCCCGCGTACCCGGGCGCACAGCAGGGCTACGCCGCGCCCCCAGCCGCTCCGCAGTCGAACGGCTACCCCGTGTACGGAACGCCGGCGCCCGCCACGTACGCGCCGACCCGTCCGACGAGCGGACTCGCGGTCGCCTCGCTGGTGTGCGGCCTGGCCGGTCTCATCCTGAGCTGGTTGTTCGTGCCGATCCTCGCCTCCGTGGCCGCAGTGATCACCGGGCACATGGCACTGGGCCAGACCAAGAAGAACCCGGCACTCGCCGGGCGCGGCATGGCATTCGCCGGGATCATCCTCGGATACGTGGTGCTCGCGTTCGTCGTCCTGTCCATCGCGATCTCACTGATCAGCGTGCTGTTCTTCGGGGCGTTCTCACTGCCGTTCCTCTTCAACTCCTAGGGCCCTCGCCGAGCCCTCAGCCCGCCGCGCGGACGCTCCTCGTTCGCTCGGACGGGCGTAGGCTGGAGTCATCGTGAAGGCCGCACGCCATGCCCCAGCTGTCACCTCCCTGCCGATCGCTCCGCAGGATGAGGTCGCTCACCGTGTCCGCCGGTACGCGCTCACGATGTCGATCAGGATCGCCTGTTTCGCACTGATGGTGCTGGTGCAGCCGTACGGCTGGTACACCTGGGTCTTCGCGATCGCCGCGGCTGTGCTCCCCTACATCGCCGTCGTGTTCGCGAACGCCGGCAGCGACAGCACCGAGACGCAGGCGGAGTCGCCCGTGCAGCAGTTGGAGGCCACGACGGTCGACCCGGTGATCCCCACGGCGGAACCGCGGATCGTGACGATCCGAGAGACCCGTGAGGATCAGCCATGACTGCTCCGGAGTGCTCGCGCGCCGGTTGCCGGGCCGCCGCGTCGCATCAGGTGGTGTGGCGGAATCCTCGTATCCACGCGGCCGACCGGGAGAAGATCTGGCTCGCCTGCGATGAGCACGTCGTCTTCCTGCGCGACTACCTGGCCGCTCGGGACTTCCCGGTGACCGTGCGCGACGGCGTGCCCGCATGAGGGCAAGGATCCTGCGCTGGGGGGTCTACGTCCTCATCGCGATCGGCTTCGCGGTCGCGTGCGCATTCCTCTCCAACTGGCAGTTCGAACGCAACGAAACCCGTGCGGAGCAGATCGAACTCGTCGAGAGGAACTACGACGCCGCGCCGGTTCCGCTCGCCGATCTCATCGGTGCCGACGGTGCGCTTGATGCAGCCGATCAGTGGCATCCGGCGATCCTGAGGGGCGAGTACCTCGATGAGGATCAGCTGCTGGTCCGCAATCGTCCGCACGGCGGCACGAGCGCATTCGAGGTGCTGGTTCCGTTCCGCGATGTCGACGGGCGCGTGTTCATCGTGGACCGGGGCTGGGTTCCACCCGGTGACGGCGAGTCACCGGATGCGGTGCCGGCTCCTCCGTCGGGAGAGGTCGAGGTGATCGTGAGGTTGCGTCCGAGCGAGCAGCTGCCGGCGTCGGGCCGGGGTGCCCCGGAGGGACAGCTGCCGACGATCCACCTGCCGGCGGTCGCCGACCTCGTTGACGGCGACGTCATCACCTCGGCGTACGGCCAGCTGGTCAGCGAGGACCCGGCACCCGAGACGACGCCCAGCGGCTTCGACTCCCCCACCGACGACCCCGGCCCTCACCTCTCCTATGCCATCCAGTGGATCCTGTTCGCGCTGATGGGCTTCATCTTCATCGGGTACATCATCCGCACCGAGATCGTGAAGCATCGCGAGGAGCTCGAAGGCGCGCCGGCACCGGCCGTGAAGCGCCGCCGCGACCACGATGCCGACACCGAGGACGAGCTGCTCGACATCAGCTCGCGCTGACGTCGGCCCAGGGCATCGGCTTGTCCGGATTGCGCGAGCCGTCGTCCGGCAGGTGCGGCAGTTCCTCCCCGCCGGCCCGGATGCAGAGCCAGCGCAGTTGTGCCGGACTGTCCGGAAGCGCGCGCCAGGTGCGCCAGGTGCCCTGCCCGACGCGGATGACCGTACCCGGCCCGACCTCGACGACGTCGTCATCGAGCCCCATCTGGCCTCGGCCCTCGAGGAACACGTACAGTTCCTCGACTTTCGAGTGGGTGTGCCAGTAGCCTGCTTCCTCGCCCGGCTCCAGCGCGTTGGCGGTCAGTCCGATGTACTGCATCGTGAGCTCATGGTCCACGACGCGTCGCCCGTCGCGCGATCGAGCCTCGTCGAATCCGCCGAAGTGGCCGCGCCATTCGTCGAGGGCGCCGATCTCGATTACCTGGTATCCGGTCATGATTGTTCTCCTCGATTCTGCACGGAAGATCCTGAGGCGCCGACCTGCAACGACCAGGTGCCATCTTCCAACGGTTCGTACACGACACGGGTATGGTGACGATCCGGCGAACCCTGCCAGAACTCGACCCGTGTCGGCGCAAGTCGCCACAACACCCAACCTCCACGTGGGATCGCGTCGCGCGCCGCAGGGGACCGAGCAGCGAGGTCCGCATCGCTCTCTTCCTGCGACGCCTCCGTGACGAGGCCGCGTACCCGCACAGCTCGCACGACGGGTTGCCACCAGAAGTTGAGCGCGGCCACCGGGTTCGCCGCGAGCTGGTCCCCCTTGCGAGATGAACGCGGGCCGGCGAAGGCCCACCCGTTGTCATCGACGGCCTTCAGGATCAGGGTCCGCGCGTCGGGAACGCCGTCGACGTCCACGGTCGCGAGCGTGGCTGCGTGAGGCTCGCTGACTCCAGCCGCCGCCGCCTCACCTATCCAGCGCAGGAACAGGGGCGTCGGCTCGTCCGGCAGTTCGGTCGAGTCGAACCGGGGAGCGGTTCCGGACAACGTCGGCCGATCACGCAACCACCGCGTGATGCCCGCAGGATGCACCTCCGCTGCATCGCTCAGATCGTCTGTCCGGTCCGCTGCAGGTGCCATGCTCGCATCCTACGACAGCAGCGAACACCCTCTCCGCCACGCGTCCCGTCTCCGATCAGAGGAGCCGAACCGACAGCGCGAGGGTCGGCGAAACAGCGTTCTCCGAGCGAGCAGCGCGGTTACGCGAGCTCGATCAGATCCTGATACTCCTGGCTCCAGAGGTCCTCGACGCCGTCCGGCAGGATGAGGACGCGCTCCGGGTTCAGCGACTGAACAGCGCCGGGGTCGTGCGAGACCAGCACGACAGCACCCTCGTAGTGCGCCAGCGCGTCGAGGATCTCCTCGCGAGACGCCGGGTCGAGGTTGTTGGTCGGCTCGTCGAGCAGCAGCAGGTTCGCGGATGACACGACCAGGGTCGCCAGCGAAAGACGGGTCTTCTCGCCACCGGAGAGCACCCCGGCCGGCTTCAGCACGTCATCGCCGGTGAACAGGAACGACCCGAGCACCCGGCGCGCCTCTGTCTCGGTGATGTGCGGAGCGGCGGAGACCATGTTCTGCAGCACCGATCGTGACACGTCGAGGTTCTCGTGCTCCTGGGCGTAGTACCCGACCTTCAGTCCGTACCCGGGCTCGAGCTGTCCGGTGTCCGGCTGGTCGACTCCCGCGAGCATTCGCAGCAGCGTGGTCTTGCCCGCGCCGTTGAGCCCCAGCACCACGACCTTGGAACCGCGATCGATCGCGAGGTCGACATCGGTGAAGATCTCCAGCGAACCGTACGACTTCGACAGACCGGTCGCCATCATCGGCGTCTTCCCGCAGGGCGCCGGCTTCGGGAAGCGGAGCTTCGCGACCCGGTCGACCTGTCGCACCTCGTCGAGGCCCGCGAGCAGTTTCTCGGCGCGTGCGACCATCTGATGCGCGGCCGCCGCCTTCGAGGCCTTCGCTCCGAAGCGTGCCGCCTGCTGCTGCAGCGTGGTCGCCTTCTTCTCGGCGTTGGCGCGCTCCTTCTTGCGGCGCTCCTCGTCGGCCACCCGCTGGCGCAGGTAGTTCTTCCAGTTCATGTTGTACGTGTCGATGATCTGGCGGTTCGCGTCGAGGTAGAACACCCGGTTGACGGTCTCCCCCACGAGCTCGACATCGTGGCTGATCACGATCAGCCCGCCCTTGTATCCCTTGAGGAACTCTCGCAGCCAGACGACGCTGTCGGCGTCGAGGTGGTTGGTCGGCTCGTCGAGGATCATCGTCTCGGCATCCGAGAACAGGATGCGCGCCAGCTCGATGCGCCGTCTCTGGCCACCCGACAGCGTGGAGAGGGGCTGGTCGAGGATGCGATCCGGCAGCGAGAGGTTATTGGCGATGGCGGCCGCCTCGGCCTCCGCCGCGTAGCCGCCCTGCGCCTCGAACTGCTCGGTCAGACGGGCATAGCGCTTCATCGCCTTCGCGGCGACGGCCGGGTCGTTCGAGCCCATCGCTGAGGCGGCTTCGGTCATGCCGAGGTTCAACTGTCCGAGACCGCGGGCGTCGAGGATGCGCGTACGGGCGAGGTCCTCCGGATTACCGGAGCGCGGGTCCTGCGGCAGGTAGCCGAGTTCGCCGGAACGATCGACGCGGCCGCCCGAGGGCAGCACATCGCCGGCCAGCACCTTGGTCAGTGTGGTCTTGCCCGCACCGTTGCGGCCCACGAGGCCGATCTTGTCGCCGTCGCTGACGCGGAACGACACGTTCTCCATGAGGAGGCGGGCGCCCACGCGAATCTCGAGGTCGTGCACGGCAAGCACAGCAGGTTGGTCCGTTCGTCAGGGAGGATGCGGCCGAAGGGCCAGCCTCTCAGTATAGATCGCCCTCGCTGGACGTTCCGTCGAAGTACGGCGACCGGTGCAGAAGGCGGCCGGGATCGAACTCTGCCCCACAGGACGATCACTGCGCCGGATATACCTCCAGAGGTGGAGAGGGACGATACCGCGGAGGGATGCCGCACCCCTGTCCTGCTTCCTAACCTTCTCGGGTGGATGTCATCAACGAGCTCATCACGCAGACCGTCGCGTCGCCCTGGCTGTACCTGGTCATGCTCGCCGTGGCGGTGATAGACGGCTTCTTCCCGCCGGTTCCGAGCGAGACGGTGCTGGTCGCCGCAGCGGCGGTCGGCGCATCCACCGGCGACGTCCACATCGCGCTTCTGTGCGCTGTCGCCGCCGTGGGCGCAGCGATCGGCGACAACATCGCCTACGCGATCGGGCGTCGCCTGGGAACTCGGCGGTTCGCCTGGATGCGGCGCCCGCGCGTCGCAGCCGCGTTCACCCACGCCCAGCGTGCGCTCGATGATCGCAGCGCCATGCTGATCCTCGGCGCCCGGTACATCCCGGTGGGACGCGTCGCCGTGAACATGACCGCCGGGGCGCTGGCGTTCCCGTGGCGTCGCTTCGTGCCGCTGAGCCTGCTCGCGGGTGCCAGCTGGAGCGCCTTCAGCGTGGGGATCGGACTTCTCGCCGGCTCCTGGGTGAAGGATCAGCCCCTGCTCAGCGCCGCCGTCGGCGTCGTCCTCGCGCTCGTGATCGGCTTCACCGTCGATCGCGTGGCCGCAGTTCGGCGTCGACGCGTCGCCGTGCCGCAACTGGCAGGATGAAGGCCATGGCGAAACGCCGGCAGCGCACCAGACGCTCCCCACGGATCACCCGCCGCAGCGCCATCGCGCTGCTGTGCGGGGCGCTGCTCGCGCTCTTCGCGGTGCTGGTTCCGATTCAGACCGCTCTCTACGGCACGCCGCTGCCTCTGGCGTTCATCCTGGGAGCCGCGCTCTGCTCCGCACCTCTGCTCGCGCTCTCCCGCCCGCGCACGGCCATCGCCCAGTTCTGCGCTGCGGCGTTCGCTCTTCCGTTGTTCGTCGTGCCCGAGCTCGCCGTCGCCTCACCCTGGCCGTGGTCGGTGCCCGCTCTGATCACGTTCGTGCTCTTCGTCGGAGTGGTGACCTTCGTGCACGGGTCGCGTCTGGGCGTCTTCCCGCTGGCGATCGGGGTGCTCTCCTCACTCACCGCTCCCCTTCTGCGCGCCGAGATCGTCATGACGGCGGGCGCGGCGTCCAGCGCGACAGCGGACATGATCGTGACGGCGTCTCTCGCGGTCGCGATGTACCTCATCGCCGTCCTCGTCGCCGCTCGAGCCCGCGTGGGCGCCGAATTGAACAGGGAGCGTGAGCACAGCGCGCTCGAAGAGGCGCGCCGAGCGCTCATGGAGGAGCGCACCCGCATCGCCCGCGAGCTGCACGACGTCATCGCGCACAGCATGTCCGTCATCCAGGTGCAGGCATCCACCGCGCGATACCGCCTTCCGAGCCTCGATCAGGAAGTGGCCGCCGAGTTCGAGGACATCGCCGCGACGGCACGCGGATCGCTCACCGAGATGCGGCGGATGCTCGGCGTACTGCGCACCGAGGATCAGACGGCCGAACTCGCGCCCCAGCAGGGCATCGACGATATCCCCGCGCTCGTCGACAGCATCCGCCGGGCGGGGGTCGAAGTCGGATTGGAGATCATCACCGGCGACGCACCCTCCGTCGCTCCAGGCGTGCAGATCGCCGCCTTCCGCATCGTCCAGGAGGCCCTGAGCAACGCCGTGCGCCACGCGCCGGAGACCATGATCTCGGTCCGCGTCAGAGTCGACGCCGCCGCCGTGCATATCGCGGTGCAGAACTCGGCACCGGCGACGACGACCCTCGAGCAGGCGCCGGGTCATGGGCTGCGCGGCATGCGGGAGCGGGCGCAGCTCCTCGGGGGCACATTCGGTGCAGGACCGGTCGCGGACGGCGGATGGGCCGTCGAAGCCGTGCTTCCCCTCATCACCCACAAGGAGAACCCGTGACGATCAGCGTCCTCATCGCCGATGACCAGGCCATGGTGCGTGCCGGATTCGCCGCACTCCTCGACGCCCATGAGGGCATCAGTGTGGCAGGTCAGGCGTCGAACGGTCTCGAGGTCGTCGCGCTGTCGGCGCGACTGGATCCGGATGTCATCCTGATGGATGTGCGGATGCCCGAGCTCGACGGCATCGAGGCGACACGGCGCATCCTCGGATCGTCGTATCCGGCCGCGCATGTGCCGCGGATCCTGATGCTCACCACATTCGACATCGATGATTACGTCTACGACGCCCTGCAGGCCGGAGCCAGCGGCTTCATGCTGAAGGACGCTCTGCCGGAAGAACTCGTGCATGCGGTGCGTGTCGTCGCGGGAGGTGACGCACTGCTGGCGCCCAGCGTCACCCGGCGCATGATCGAGCAGTTCTCCGGTCACCGGCCCCGCTCCCCGCGCTCCGAGACCGTTCTGAACAGCCTCACCGAACGCGAACGGGAAGTACTGGTGCTGATCGGGCAGGGCAAGTCCAACGGGGAGATCGCGAAGGAGCTGTTCATCGCCGAGCAGACCGTGAAGACCCACGTCGGCAAGATCCTGGCGAAGCTGAGTCTCCGAGACCGCGTGCACGCCGTGATCCTCGCCTACGACACCGGTCTGGTCGAGCCGACCTCCTGACTCACCCCTCGGTAGGGGGCGTGACGGCACCATCGGTTGATGCCGCGGAACGCACCGGCTCCATAGTCTCCTGGGACACCGCTCCCGAGGAGGACTCATGGCCATCGTCCAGGCGCCGCAGATCGCCGCATCCGCACCGACCGCGAAAGGACTTCGCGACACCGGAATCGACCTCGTCCGCGCTCTCTGCGTCGTGGGAGTCGTGCTTCTGCACGCCATCATGGTCGGCGTCACGGTCAGCGATTCGGGACCGGTCTTCGAGAACGCGAGCGACGGCACCTGGTGGATCACCCCGCTCAGCTGGGTTCTGCAGGTGATGCCGCTGTTCTTCATCATCGGCGGGTTCTCCGGCCTCATCGCCTACCGCCGGGCGAAGAACCGTGGCGGCACCGCCTCCGACTTCGTGGCGGGTCGCCTGCACCGGCTGCTGCGCCCGGCCATGTTCACCGTCGGCGCCGTCGGCGTGACGCTCCTGCTCCTCACCTTCGCCGGCGTGCCCGCCGATCTCATCGCCACCGCCGGTTTCCGGTACGGGCAGCCGCTGTGGTTCCTCGGTGTGTTCCTGCTCTGTCAGGCCCTGCTCCCCCTGTTCGTCGCCGCTCATGGGCGCGCGCCGCTCCTCACGATCGGCGCCCTCGCGGCCGTCTCGGTCGCCGTCGACGTGCTGCGCGGGGCAAGCGGCTTCGAGGGACTCGGTTTCCTGAACCTCGCCTTCGTCTGGCTGACGCTGCAGCAGCTCGGATTCTTCTTCGCCGACGGCAGCATCGATGCGCTGACCAGACGCACCCGCGCCCTGGCAGCGGCGGGCGCCCTCGCGATCCTCGTCGGCACTTTCGTCACGGGCCTGTACTCCCCCGATCTCGTCGCCAACATCAACCCGCCGACGGCCGCCATGCTGCTGGTCGGCGTCGTGCACATCGCTCTGGTCTCGCTGTACCGCGATCAGCTGGAGCTGTTCAGCCGCCGTCCTCGTGCCGCGGCGTTCACGGCCTTCATCAGCCTGCGCACCATGACGATCTACCTCTGGCACATGCCTGTGCTGCTCGCGATGGCCGGGGCCTCCGCGGTCGGAGCCATCGTCACGGGCGTCGCGCTCCCCGAACTCGGCAGCGTGGGCTGGTGGCTCGGACGCCCGCTGTGGCTCGCACTCGCACTCGCACTCACCGCCGTCGTCGCCATCGCTTTCACGCGGTTCGAGGCGGGTGCCGCTCCAGAGGCGCATCGATCCGGCCGGCGCATCGCGCTCACCACGCTGACCGGGCTGAGTGCGGTCCTGATGCTGCTCATCTTCGGAACCTCCGTCGTCACGGCGAGCATCGCCGTCGCCATGCTCCTGATGTCGCTGCGGTTCTCGCGCCGAGCCGGGTCAGGCGAGGCCTCTGGCGGCGAGGGCGTCGCCGACGTCGTCCGCATGCCGGAGGGCGAGCACCAGCAGAGGGATGGCCGACCGCACGCCGAGACGAACCCCCCGCGCATCCTGAGCGTCTCGAACGCGGTCGGCGAACCCCGCCACCACGGGGATCATGGTGATGGTGAGCGATATGGCCATCGCCACGGATTCCGCGTCGACACCGATCCGGCCCAGCGGGCGCATCAGCCGGTGCAGCACAGCGAGCAGGTCAGACATCCGGGTGGTGAGGGTCAGCAGGCTGGCGAGCAGCACGATGCCGACGACTCTCCCGGTGTTGATCCAGGCGATGAGGGGCGACACGAAGATCGTCAGCGCAGCGCCGAGCACCAGCACGATCCAGCGCAGCCGCCACGCTTCGGCGAGGAGGATGCGCAACGGGAGCCGCGCCACGGCATAGAGCGCGCACACGGCGACCAGCACAACGGCGATGCTCCAGCCGTCGTGGGGGTAGGCGGACAGCGCGAGCGCGGCCAGCGCGAACAGCGCGAGCTTCACGCCGGCCGGTGATCGGTGCAGAATGCTCGACCCCGGGCGGTACAGCAGGATCATCCGGCCGTCCACCGGTAGGTCTCGATGATCGCGGCCGGCTCCCCGAGGCCGACCACCCGGCCCTCGTCGAAGAGGATCACCGTGTCGCACCTCGCGGCGAGATCGAGATCGTGCGTGACGAGCACGAGCTGTGCGGATTGAGAGAGGAGCAGGTCGCCGATCCGTCGGGAGTTGCGCAGGTCGAGGAGCGTCGTCGGCTCGTCCGCGACGACGAGCTCCGGTTCGGTGATGAGGACGGACGCCAGCGCCAGCATCTGCTTCTGTCCTCCGGAGAGAGAGAACGCCGGTGCATCCGCGTGCTCGGCCAGGCCGTGCGCATGGAGGGCTTCGCGCACGCGATCCGCGATCTCCCCTCCCTCACGGCCCCGTAACGAGAGCGCCAGGTCCTCTGCCGGCGTCGGCATCAGGATCTGCGCGTCGGGGTTCGAGAAGACGAAGCCGACCCGGCGTCGCACCTGTCGCCGCTCCTGCACGGGATCCATCCCGTGCACCAGCACCTTTCCCGATGACGGTGCGACGAGTCCGTTCAACAGACGCGCGAACGTGGACTTGCCCGATCCGTTCGCTCCGATCACGGCGATCCGGCGCGCGGCGAGCTCGAGGGTGACGTCGCTGAGAACGGCACGCCCGTCGATCCGCACAGAGACGTTCTCGAGCCCGATCGTGCCCAGCAGCGTGTCAGGCGACACGCGCCGACGCCGCCCGATCGAACGCGGAGAGGCCGAAGGCGGGAGGATAGGCGCGCCGAAGGGCCAGCGTGAGCGCCGTGGCTGCGCCGGCCTTCAGGAGATCGCCGGGGAGGAAGGCGGTGGCGGCCAGCGCGGTCGGTGCGAGATCGAGCCCCAGCACGAGCGCGGTGACCGGAATGCCGAGCAGATACACCACGAGGATGCCGCCCACGACCGTTCCCAGCGCCACCCGCCAGGCGGTGATCCTTCCCCGGTGCACGATGAGGCCGACCACGAGCGCGCCGACGACCCAGCCGAGGAGGTAGCCGGCCGACGGGCCGACGAACACGCCGAGGCCGCCACGACCCCCCGCGAGCACCGGCAGGCCGACCGCGGCGAGCACCAGCACGAGAAGCACGGCCAGCGGAGCCCGCCGCGGGCCGAGGACGGCGCCGGCGAGCATGACGCCGAGCGTCTGCGCGGTGATGGGGACGCCGCCCGGAATCGGGATGGTGACCATCCCGAGGACGACGATGAGGGCCGCGAAGATCGCGATACGGGCCAGTCCGCGACCGATGTCGCCGCGCTGCTCGGACATGATTCTCCTCTCGAGGGAGTTCTCGCGCTGTCGACGGAGTCGACGCACCTGAACACTGTTCACCTGAACGCCGTTCAGTATACTGAGGAGATGAGCCCTGCACGACACGACCGCCGAAGCGTCGTCGACTGTGCGTTGCGGCTGCTCGACGACGTCGGGCTCCCCGACCTGTCGATGCGCCGTCTCGCGGCCGAACTCGACGTGCAGGCGAGCGCCCTGTACTGGCATTTCGCGAGCAAGCAGGAACTCCTGGCGGCCGTCGCCGACCGCATCCTCAGCGCGATACCCGAACCGGATCCCTCGCTCGCGCTCGCACCGACCGCCCGCGCGATCCGCGACGCGCTGCTCGCCTACCGCGACGGCGCCGAGGTCGTCATGAGCGCCTACGCGCTGCGCCTCGGCGCCGGGCGAGCGCAAGCCGCGCTGGCCGCATCGGGCAGCGGGGACAACGGCGACAACGGGGCGTTCGCCGATGCGGTCTTCGAGTTCATCCTCGGCCACGCGATGCTGCTGCAGCAGCGGATGCACGCGCAGAGCATCGGCGCTGTCGATGGGAGCGCCGCCGACCCGACCGCCGATTCCGCCGACGTCTTCGAGGCCGGCATCCGCGCCTTCGTCTCGCTCAGCGAGACCCGTCGCCCAGCCTGAGCCCGGGGATGAGGGCGACCACCAGCAGCACGGCCGTGAACACGTAGACGATCGGGAATCCCGACCCTCCGAAGGGCAGAGCGAGGAACAGCAGCCCGGCCAGCGCGATCGTGACCGCTGACCCCGTGGAGTCCGAGATCGAGAGCGCCGAGGAATTGAACCCCTCGTCGGCCGACGTCGAGTAGGCCAGGGTCAGCACGGTCAGCCTCGGGTACAGCAGCCCCATGCCGGCGCCGGCGAATCCCCAGCCGATCACGGCGAGCCACGGCATCGTGCCGGACACGGAGACGATGAGAAGGCTGAGCACGGCCACCAGCATCAGCGGGATGCTGACGGCCACGATCCGCGTGCTGCCGAGCCGGTCGCCATAGCGCCCCTGCACCGCGGACGCGCTCGACCACGCCAGCGCGGCGATCGTGAGGGCGAGGCCCGCGATGGTCGGGCTGAATTCGAAGCGGTCCATCAGAAGCTTCGGCACGTAGGCCTCGGCGGCGAAGAAGGAGCCGGCGGCCAGGCCGCGCACCAGGATCACACTGGGCAGTCCGCGGCGGGCCCGCAGTGTGCCGGGCGGCAGCAGAGGCAGGATCGCGAAGCCGAGCACGGCCAGGGCTCCGAGCGCGATCGGCCACCCGATCGCCGGCTGAGCCTCTGCCGCGAAGCCGACGGCGACCGCCGACACGGCGACGACGACGGCACGCAGCATCCGCATTCCGATCGACCCGCTGCGCGGAATCGGCGCGTCCGCAGTGGCGTCGTCCGAAGGATTCAGCGAGACGTCGCGCAGCCGCGCGGCGACGAGCACGAACGCGAGCACCGTGAGCACCGCGACGCCCAGGAACGCCCATCGCCAGTGCAGGAACTCGGCCACGGCGCCCGCCAGGAAGGGGCCGATCATGGAGGGCACGACCCAGGCCGCCGCATACGCCGCGAAGATCCGACCGTGCAGCTCGGACGGATAGACCCTGGCCACCACGACGTAGAGAGCGACGGTCTGCCCACCTGCGCCCAGGCCCTGGATGAGCCGCCCCGCGATGAACGTGTACATGTCGGGTGCGAACCCCGAGACGACGAGGCCGATGATGAAGAGCACCACGGCCGTGTACAGCGGCACCCGAGGACCCGTGCGGTCGCTCCATGCTCCTGCAGCGACCATGCCGATCACCCCGGTGGCGAGGGTGCCGGAGAACGCGACCGCGAACAGCGCCTCCCCGTTGAGATCGACGCTGACGATCGGCATGACGGTGGTCACGGCCAGTGCCTCGATGGCGGCGAGGAAGATCAGGACGACGGAGCCGACGGTGATGCCGAGACGCGCACGATCCCAGATCGAAACGGCGGCCTGCGTCGCGCTCACCGTTCGACGAGCGCCGCGATGCGCTCGATCGCCTCGGTGATGATCTCCGGGCTGGTGCCGAAGTTCAGGCGCACATGCCCCGCGCCCTCGCCGCCGAATGCCGGCCCGTAGTGGAGCGCGACCTTCGCATCACGCAGGATGCGGCGCGCAGGGTTCTCTCCCCAGCCGAGGCCGGTGAGGTCGATCCAGGCCAGGTAGCCTGCATCCGGAATCCGGTAGCGCGCGTCCGGAAGGTGCGCGGCCAGCAGATCCGCGACGAGGCGACGATTCTGGTCGAGAGTGTGCAGCAGACCGTCGAGCCAGGGATCGCTCTCTTCGGAGAACGCCGCCACCGCTGCGAGCAGGCCGAACTGCCCGGTGCGCCATTCCACCTCGATCGGCAGGTCGCGCACGACCGCGCTCGTGGAGTCGGCGGCCGTCACCATCAGAGCGCACTTGAGGCCGGCGAGGTTGAAGGCCTTGCTCGCGCTGACGACCGCGTAGCCGACACGACGCGCGTCGTCGCTCACCGCGAGGAACGGCGTGTACCCGGTGCCCGGCTGTGCGAGCGGCGCGTGGATCTCATCCGAGACCACGGCTGCCCCGTACTCATCCGCGAGAGCGGCAAGAGCCGCCAGCGAATCACGGCTGTGCACCGTGCCCGTCGGGTTGTGCGGGTTGCAGAGCAGCACGGCGCGGACTCCGTCGTCGAGCGCAGACCGGATCGCTTCGAGATCGAGTTCCCATCCCGTCCCGGTGTCCCGCAACGGGACCCGCTCCACGATCCCGCCGGCCTCGGTCACGAGCTCGAAGAACGGCGGGTAGACCGGTGTGGTCACGACCACCCGTTCCCCGGGCGAGACGACGCGGCGAAGGATCTCGACGATCCCCATGCTGACGTCGGCAGTGCTGCGCATCCTCTCGGCATCCGCGTCCCAGCCGAACCGGCGGCGGGCGAAGGCCGCATAGGAACCGGCGAGCGGATTGCGTGAGGCGATGTAGCCGGTGTCCCCGGTCGCGACAGCGTGCTGCAGTGCGTCGGCGACCGCCGGCGCCAGCGGGAAATCCGTCTCGGCCACGAACAGCGGGAGCACGTCGTCGGGGTACTCGCGCCACTTCTCGCTGGTCCGAGCGCGCAGCTCGGCCAGCGGGAGGGCGGTGACTTCGAGCATCCTCAGATGGCGAAGCCGAGGGCGCGCATCATGTCGCGCCCGTCATCGGTGATCTTCTCCGGACCCCACGGCGGCATCCAGACCCAATTGATGCGGAACCGGTCGACGACGTTGTCCAGCGCCTGGGCGGTCTGATCCTCGAGCACGTCGGTGAGAGGACAGCCGGCGCTGGTCAGCGTCATGTGGATGACGAGAGCATCGTTCTCGTCATCCCAGGCGAGGTCGTAGATGAGTCCGAGGTCGACGACGTTGATCCCGAGCTCGGGGTCCATGACGTCCTTGAGAGCCTCGGTGACCTCGTCGTACTTCGCATCGGTGAGCGTCGCGGTCATACGCTCAGCCTACGCCTCGATGGGAGCGGCAGGGTCGAGGAAACGGTCGTATCCCTCGTTCTCGAGGCGGTCCGCGAGCTCGGGGCCGCCCTCCTCGACGATGCGTCCGCCGACGACGACGTGCACGTAGTCCGGTCGGATGTAGCGGAGGATGCGCGTGTAGTGCGTGATGAGGAGCACGCCGAGACCGGTCGACTCCTTGGCGCGGTTGACGCCCTCGGAGACGATCTTCAACGCGTCGACGTCGAGTCCGGAGTCGGTCTCGTCGAGCACCGCGAACTTCGGCTTGAGGACCTCGAGCTGAAGGATCTCGTGACGCTTCTTCTCGCCTCCGGAGAAGCCCTCGTTGACGTTGCGCTGCGCGAACTTGGGGTCCATGCGCAGGTTCGTCATCGCCTGCTTGACGTCCTTGGTCCAGCCGCGGATCGCGGGCGCCTCGCCGTCGAGCGCGGTCTTGGCGGTGCGGAGGAAGTTCGTCACCGTCACGCCGGGGATCTCGACGGGGTACTGCATCGCGAGGAAGAGCCCCGCACGCGCACGCTCGTCGACGCTCATCGCCAGGACGTCCTCACCGTCGAAGGTGATGGAGCCGCCGGTGACGGTGTACTTCGGGTGGCCCGCGATCGTGTACGCGAGCGTGGACTTGCCGGAGCCGTTCGGCCCCATGATCGCGTGGGTCTCCCCCGTGTTCATCGTGAGGGTGATTCCGTTGAGGATCGGGGTGGTTCCCGCCTCGGTCTCGACCGTCACGTACAGGTCGCGGATCTCGAGAACAGACATTCAGACTTCCTTAATCACAGTCGGGTCGATGAGCACGTCGTCGCCGTCGATCTCGACGACGTAGACCGGAACGGGCTCATACGCAGGGAGGTTCTGGGGCACGCCGGTGATCATCGAGAACGCCGAGCCATGGGCCCAGCACTCCACCGTGTCACCTTCGACGAAGCCCTCGGCGAGGGAGATCTCGCCGTGCGTGCAGGTGTCGCCGATCGCGTGGATGACGCCCTCGGAGTCCTTGATCACCGTGATCGGGACGCCGTCGGGATCGACGCGGATCGGAGTGTCCTGCTCCAGGTCGGAGACGCCGCAGACGCGGTGCGCGGTCATGCGTTCACCGCCGCGAGCTCGGTCTCGATCGCCGCCAGCAGCTCGGCCTCGAGGGCCGGGATGCCCAGGCGCTGCACGATGTCGGTGAGGAAGCCGAGCACGACGAGTCGCCGTGCCTCCTCCTCGCTGATGCCGCGGGCCTGCAGGTAGAAGAGCTGCTCGTCGTCGAAGCGGCCGGTCGCGCTCGCGTGGCCGGCGCCCTGGATGTCGCCCGTCTGGATCTCGAGGTTCGGGATCGAGTCGGCGCGTGCACCCTCGGTGAGCACCAGGTTGCGGTTGGCCTCGTAGGAGTTCGTGCCGGTCGCATCAGGTCCGATGAGAACGTCGCCGATCCAGACGCTGTGCGCCCCCGCACCCTGCAGCGCGCCCTTGTAGAGCACGTCGCCGGTGGTGTGCGCACCCTTGTGGTGCAGGAAGACCTGGCTCTCGAAGTGCTGGCCGGCATCGGCGTAGGAGAGTCCGTAGAGGTAGCCCTCTGATCCGGTCCCTGCGAGCTCGATGTTCGGGTTCACCCGGACGACACCGCCGCCGAAGGTGATCACGAAGTGCTTCAGTGTGGCGTCCGCATGCACGCGCGCCTGATGCGACGCCGTGTGGATCGCGTCATCCTGCCACTGCTGGAGGCTGATCACGGTGAGCTTGGAACCGTCGCGGGCGATGATCTCGACGTTCTGCGCGTACTGCGCGGCACCGGTGTGCTGCAGCACGACCGTCGCAGTGCTGTGCTCCAGCGCCTCGATCACGACGTGCGCGTCGGCACGACGCTCGGCGCCTTGCCCGGTGATCGTGACGAGGAGGGGCTCGGCGACCTCCGTCTCGCGCGGGATGCGGATGTGCAGCGCCTCCGGGGAGCCCTGCCAGGCCACGGCGGACGTGACGTCTTCCGGGAGGAAGACGTCACCACGCGGTGCGGCGCCGGCAGCGAGCGGAGCCGCGACATACTGCTGCGCCGTGCCGAAGTCGTAGCTCACGCCGTCCTTCTCGGCGGCGACGTCGAAGAGCGAGGCGAGCCGGGCGACCGGGGTGTGCTTCCAGTTGACCTCGCGGCCCGTCGGCGTGCCGAAATCGGCGGGTTCGAACGAGTGCGGTCGCTCGGATCTGGTCTGCACGGGAACGAATCCCGTAGCGAAGACCTGAGCCGCCGGGTCCACGTGGGCGTTCGTGTGCTGCGCCTCGGCGGGCGCTGTCGTCGGGGCCGTCATCTAGCCGACACTGCCTTCCATGCCCATCTCGATGAGCTTGTTCAATTCCATCGCGTACTCCATCGGCAGTTCGCGAGCGATCGGCTCGATGAAGCCGCGCACGATCATCGCCATCGCCTCGTCCTCGGGCATGCCGCGGGACTGCAGGTAGAACAGCTGCTCTTCGCTGACCTTCGAGACGGTCGCCTCGTGGCCGAGCTGCACGTCGTCGACACGGATGTCGATGGCCGGGTAGGTGTCGGAGCGCGACTTGGTGTCGACCAGCAGCGCGTCGCAGCGCACCGTGTTCGCGGAGTGGTGCGCGTTGGCATCCACTCGCACCTCGCCGCGGTAACCGGCACGACCACCGCCGCGGGCGATCGATTTCGAGACGATCGAGGACTGGGTGTACGGCGCCATGTGGATCATCTTCGCGCCGGCATCCTGGTGCTGACCGGGACCGGCGAAGGCGACGGACAGGGTCTCGCCCTTGGCGTGCTCGCCCATCAGGTAGATCGACGGGTACTTCATCGTGACCTTGGAGCCGATGTTGCCATCGATCCATTCCATGGTGGCGCCCTCGTGGGCGACCGCACGCTTGGTGACGAGGTTGTAGACGTTGTTCGACCAGTTCTGGATCGTCGTGTAGCGAACGCGGGCGTTCTTCTTCACGATGATCTCGACGACGGCCGAATGCAGGGAGTCCGACTTGTAGATCGGGGCGGTGCAGCCCTCGATGTAGTGAACGTAGCTGTCCTCGTCGGCGATGATCAGGGTGCGCTCGAACTGGCCCATGTTCTCGGTGTTGATGCGGAAGTACGCCTGCAGCGGGATCTCGACGTGCACGCCCTTGGGCACGTACACGAAGGAGCCGCCCGACCAGACGGCCGTGTTCAGCGCGGCGAACTTGTTGTCGCCCGCGGGGATCACGGTGCCGAAGTACTCCTGGAAGATCTCGGGGTGCTCGCGCAGCGCGGTGTCGGTGTCCATGAAGATGACACCCTGTTGTTCCAGGTCCTCGCGGATCTGGTGGTAGACGACCTCGGACTCGTACTGCGCGGCGACGCCCGAGACGAGGCGCTGACGCTCCGCCTCCGGGATGCCGAGGCGCTCGTAGGTCTCACGGATCTCTGCCGGAAGCTCTTCCCAGGACTGGGCCTGCTTCTCCGTCGAGCGGACGAAGTACTTGATGTTGTCGAAGTCGATCTCGCTGAGGTCGGCGCCCCAGGTCGGCATCGGCTTGCGACCGAAGAGCTGATACCCCTTCAGACGGGTCTTCAGCATCCATTCGGGTTCGTTCTTGAGGCCCGAGATCCCGCGGACGACCTCCTCGGAGATACCGCGTTTCGCAATGGCACCCGCGGCGTCCGCGTCGTGCCAGCCGAACTCGTACACCCCCAGACCGTCAAGCTCCGGGCGGTCGATCAGAACATCCGACATCACACACTCTCCTCTTAGGTCCCAACGGTGTCATCCGCCCCGACACACCTGATCCCCGTCGAGTCTGCGGGAGCGGGTGCCGCTGGTGGGCCCTCATCACCGGCGCATCCATCGCGCCTAAACTGTTGACGATGCTTCAGCGCGGTCAGCGCTCATCACAACAATCCGATTCTACAGGTTCCGCCTGGACGCCGGGCCGTGCCCCGTAACGTTCACCCGCGGTCCGGAGGACCTATGCCCGAGACCACGATCCCCGCTCCCGACGCCCGGGGCCGGGAGCACCGCTCCGCTACGGAGTCCCCGGCTCGCGTCGGTCGTCTTCTGCGGGTCCTCGCATGGCTCTCGTTCCTCACGGAGACGATCATCATCGGCACCGGCGGTGCGGTACGGCTCACCGGCTCGGGTCTCGGATGCTCCGAGTGGCCGCTGTGCACGCCGGAGTCGCTGGTGCCGACGCCGGAACAGGGCATCCATGGCGTGATCGAGTTCGGCAACCGCACGATGACCGGGGTCGTGGGGATCATCGCTGTCGCTGTGATCCTCCTCGTACTGCAGGCGACGGGCGGGCGGCGCGCGCTCATGCTCGCCGTGCGCTACGCCGTCGGCGGCATCGTCGCGGCCGTCATCGCCTACGCCGTCAGCGCGCCGCTCGTGCTCCCGGCGTTCCCGATCGCGTCGGCGGTCCTGCTTCTGGTGTGCATCGCCGCCGCTGTGCACTCCATCCGCTCCACTCGCGATCGTCGCGACCTGGTGACGCTGGCGTGGATCACTCTGGTCGGAGTCGTGGCGCAGGCCTTCGTGGGCGGGATCACCGTGCTCACGGGCCTGAACCCGTTCATCGTCGGTTTCCACTACGCCTCGTCTCTGCTGCTGGTGTGCGTGACAGCGGCGTTCCTGGTGCGGATGAATGCGGCACCGGGGCCGCGTGAGCGCGCGGTGCCGCGGTGGTTCGCCGTCACGACGCACATCACCGGGCTCGCGCTCGCGGTCACGATCCTCTTCGGTGTCCTGACCACCGGATCCGGTCCGCACTCCGGCGATGCCGACGTGCTGCGCCACGGCTTCGACGCGACGGTGCTTGCGCACGTGCACTCCTGGCCCGGATACATCCTCGCTGGCCTGGTGCTGGCGCTCGCGGTCGTATCGTGGGTGCTCCGTCTCGAACCGCGCCGCTGGCTGCTGGTCCTGGCCGTGGCAATCGCGGTGCAGGTCGGGGTCGGCGTCTGGCAGGCCCGTGAGGGACTCCCGCCTCTGCTCGTCGGCATCCACATGGTGCTCGCCGCGCTGGCCGCCGCCGCTTACACCGTCGTGGTGCTGCATCTCAAGCGCATCAGGAGCTGACGCGGTCGGCAGATGCATAGCCGACACAAAGCCGGCGCACGCGGGACTCATCACGGCGTCGGCGAGGCTCGTCCCATGAAAACATCACTGACACGAAACGTTCCCTACTGGGCCCTCCTCGTCCTCTCCGTCGCCTCGGCCGCGGTCGGAGTGTGGCTCATCGCCGGGCAGATCGGCACGATGACCGCGAGGTTGCTCGACGGCACAGCGACGAACGTCGAGGTCTACGTGGGACCGTCGATCGTCCTCGTCGGCGCGGTTCTACTCGGAGCCGGAGTGGTCGGCATCCTCCTCGCGCTGGTGCTGGCAGCGGCGAAGGCTCTGCTGCGTGCGCCGGCTCCGGTCGCGGAATCCGAAGACCGCACCGGCCCTGAGATCGACGCGGTGGAGAATGCGGCTGAAGACGCCACGGAGACGGTGGACGCCGACGGGGCCGCCCCCGCCCAGGACGCAGAGCCGGCGCTCACCAGGTGAGGTCGTAGCTTCGCAGTGCTGCAGCGACGTCGCAGGTTTCGCGAGATTCTCTGCGAAGAAGCAGCAGCTCTGCGAGGTTGAACCTGGCAGGAGCGCCGTGACTCAGAACGGAAGCAGCGGGTCGATCGCAACGGCGACGAAGATCAGCGTCAGGTACGTGATCGATGCGTGGAACACCCGCATCGGACGCGGCTCGGTACCGTGCACCGCACGGTTGTACAGGCGGTGCGACTCGTAGATGAACCAGCCGCCGAACACCAGCGCCGACACCGTGTACACGAGGCCCATGTCGGCGATCGGCACGAGCAGCAGCGAGCACGCGACCGTCGCCCATGCGTAGAGGATGACCTGCAGCCCCACCTGAGAGGCGTTGCGCGTCACGCCGAGCATCGGCACGTCGACGTCTTCGTAGTCGGACTTGTACTTCATCGACAGCGGCCAGTAGTGCGGCGGCGTCCACAGGAAGATCAGCAGGAACAGCACGAATGCCGGCCAGTCGAGCGATCCGGTCACCGCCGCCCAGCCGATGAGTACGGGGAAGCACCCGGCGATCCCGCCCCAGACGATGTTCTGCTCCGTGCGGCGCTTGAGGATCATCGTGTAGATCACGACGTAGAAGAAGATCGCCACGGCCGACAGCGTCGCCGCGAGCCAGTTGGTGGTGAGGGCGAGCCAGACGGTGGATGCCACGGCGAGCGTCCACGAGAAGATCAGGGCGCCGCGCGGCGTGATCTCGCCGGTGACCAGCGGCCGGTTCTCGGTGCGGTGCATGTGCGCATCGATGTCGCGGTCGAGATACATGTTGAACGCGGCAGCCGATCCGGCGCTCATCGAGCCGCCGATCACGGTCGCGAGCACGAGCCACATGTTCGGCAGTCCGCCCTGTGCGAGGAACATCACCGGCACGGTGGAGACCAGCAGAAGCTCGAGCACGCGTGGCTTCGTCAGGGCGACGTAGGCCTTGACAGTGCGGCCGATGGACTGCTTCACCACGGTCTTCTCAGTCATCGTCGAGATCTCGATCGCCTCCTCCGCACGCGTCACGACAGCCCTCCCAGTCTAGGGCACCCGATACACCGCGCCCCGCGCCCGGGCCCCGTCTCACATCCGGCTTTCCATCGTTGTGAGAGGTTGTAAGACGAGGTAACGCAACGACGCACAGCGGTATGCTGAAACCACTCGCGCGCCCGGCGCTCATGACCTCTCCTCCGTAACGATGCGGACCGCGACTCTGCTCTCCGGGTGCTCTCGAAATGTTGGAGAAGGGCTTCACCGTGTCGGAACTGCAGTGGAATGAGATCGATCGACGCGCGGTGGACACCGCGCGACTCCTGGCGGCGGATGCCGTGGAGAAGGTCGGCAACGGCCACCCCGGCACCGCGATGAGCCTGGCACCGGCCGCGTATCTGCTGTACCAGCGCGTGCTGCGCCACGACCCCAGCGACACCGACTGGCTCGGTCGCGACCGTTTCATCCTCTCGGCCGGACACTCCTCCCTCACGCAGTACGTGGAGCTCTACCTCGGCGGCTTCGGCCTCGAGCTGGACGACCTCAAGTCGCTGCGCACCTGGGGATCGCTCACTCCGGGTCACCCCGAGTACGGACACACCAAGGGCGTCGAGATCACGACGGGCCCGCTCGGCCAGGGTCTCGCCTCGGCCGTCGGCTTCGCCTACGCCTCCCGTTACGAGCGCGGCCTGTTCGACCCGGAGGCCGCGGCGGGCACCAGCCCCTTCGACCACTTCATCTATGTGATCGCCGGTGACGGCGACCTGCAGGAGGGCATCACCAGCGAGGCATCCTCGCTCGCCGGCCACCAGCAGCTCGGCAACCTCATCGCCATCTACGACTCCAACCAGATCTCGATCGAGGACGACACGAACGTCGCCTTCACCGAAGACGTCGCCAAGCGCTACGAGTCCTACGGCTGGCAGGTCCAGGTCGTCGACTGGAAGAAGACGGGCGAGTACGTCGAAGACGTCGCCGAGCTGTTCGCAGCGATCGAGGCCGCCAAGGGCGAGACCGACAAGCCGTCGCTCATCGTCCTGAAGACGATCATCGGATGGCCGTCGCCCGGCAAGCAGAACTCCGGCAAGATCCACGGCTCCGCCCTCGGTGCCGATGAGCTCGCCGCGACCAAGAAGGTGCTCGGCTTCGACCCCGAGGAGCACTTCGCCGTCGCCGATGACGTCCTCGAGCACACTCGCGGCCTCGCCGCGCGCGCCGCCGAGGCACGCGCCGCCTGGCAGGAGTCGTTCGACGCCTGGGCGTCGGCGAACCCGGAGCGCAACGCGTTGCTCGAACGCCTCGAGGCGGGCGAACTGCCCACCGACATCGCCACCGCACTGCCGGTCTTCGAATCCGGCAAGGAGGTCTCCACCCGTGCCGCCTCCGGCCAGGTCATCAATGCTCTCGCCGCCCAGCTCCCCGAGCTGTGGGGCGGATCGGCCGACCTCGCCGAGTCGAACCTGACCACCATCAAGGACTCGAAGTCGTTCATCCCGGCCGAGTGGTCGACCCACGAGTGGTCGGGCTCGCCGTACGGCCGCGTGCTGCACTTCGGCATCCGCGAGCACGCGATGGGCGCCATCATCAACGGCATCGTGCTGCACGGCCCGACTCGCGCCTTCGGCGGAACGTTCCTCATCTTCAGCGACTACATGCGCCCCGCGGTCCGACTCGCTGCACTGATGAACGTGCCGAGCATCTTCGTCTGGACGCACGACTCGGTCGCCCTCGGCGAGGACGGCCCGACCCACCAGCCTGTCGAGCAGCTCGCCACGCTGCGCGCCATCCCGAACTTCACCATCGTTCGTCCGGCGGACGCCAACGAGACCTCGGTCACCTGGCTCGAGATGCTGCGCCGTCAGTCCGGGCCCTCGGGCATCGCCCTCACGCGTCAGAACATCCCGGTGTTCGCACGCGGCGAAGGCGCAGCGGAGGGCGATACCTTCGCGGCGGCATCCAACGCGGTCAAGGGCGCCTACGTCCTCGCCGAGGCGCCGGACGGCACCCCCGACGTCATCATCATCGCGACCGGATCCGAGGTGCAGCTCGCCGTCGACGCACGCGCGGCTCTCGCCGCGGAGGGCGTGAACGCCCGCGTCGTCTCCGCTCCGTCGCTGGAGTGGTTCGACGAGCAGAGCGCGGAGTACCGCGAGAGCGTGCTCCCCGCATCCGTGACCGCCCGCGTGTCCGTCGAAGCCGGATCAGTGCTCAGCTGGCGCGGCATCGTCGGCGACCGCGGACGCTCCGTCGGCATCGATCACTTCGGCGCATCCGCCGACTACAAGACCCTGTTCCAGAAGTTCGGCATCACCACCGAGGCCGTCATCGCAGCGGCCCGCGAGACCATCGCAGCCAACAGCACCAAGGAGAACGCATGAGCACCCCCACCGCAGACCTCGCCGCCGCCGGCGTCAGCATCTGGCTCGACGACCTCTCCCGCACCCGCATCGCGTCCGGCAACCTCGCCGATCTGATCGCCTCGCGCAACGTCGTGGGCGTCACGACGAACCCGACGATCTTCGCGAACGCGATCACCGACAAGAACGACACCTCTTATGACGCACAGGTGACCGAGCTCGCCGCATCCGGTGCATCCGCCGAAGAGGCCGTGTTCGCCGCCACCACGCAGGACGTCGCCGCGGCGCTCGACGTGTTCCGCCCCGTCTGGGAGGCCTCCGGCCACGTCGACGGCCGCGTCTCGATCGAGGTCTCCCCCGACCTCGCGCACGACACCGCCGGCACCGTGAAGCAGGCCAAGGAACTGTACGCGAAGGTCGACCGCCCGAACCTGCTGGTCAAGATCCCCGCGACGAAGGCGGGCATCCCGGCCATCACCGAGGCCATCGCCGCCGGCATCAGCGTGAACGTCACCCTGATCTTCAGCCTGGAGCGCTACGCCGAGGTGATCGACGCCTACCTGACCGGGCTCGAGCGGGCGCACAGCGCCGACTTCGATCTGTCGAGCATCCACTCGGTCGCCTCGTTCTTCGTCTCCCGCGTCGACACCGAGACCGACAAGCGTCTCTCGGCGATCGGCACGGACGCCGCGAACGCTCTGAAGAGCAAGGCGGGCCTTGCGAACGCGCGTCTCGCGTACGAGCTCTTCGAGCAGAAGTTCGCCGAGAAGCGCGCGCAGGATCTCATCAAGCTCGGCGCCAACCTGCAGCGTCCGCTGTGGGCGTCGACCGGCGTGAAGGACCCGGCGCTGCCGGACACCCTGTACGTCACCGAGCTCGTGGCGCAGGGTGTCGTCAACACGATGCCGGAGAAGACGCTGGAAGCGACCTTCGACCACGGCGTCATCACCGGTGACACGATCACCGGCGGCTACGACGACGCGCGCGCCGTGTTCGCCGGGCTCGCCGAGCTGGGCGTCGACTTCGACGACGTCACCCAGGTGCTCGAGGACGAGGGCGTCGCCAAGTTCATCGACTCGTGGCACGACCTCCTGGCCCAGGTCTCCGAGGGCCTGGAAGCTCAGCGATGACATTTTCGATCCACACGTCCGGGGCACCCCGGGCGGCGATCGACGAGGTCGTCCCCGGCCTCGTCCGCGACCTGATCGCTTCGCGCCTCACCGGCGGCGACGCGAGCCTGTGGGGTCCGGATGCCGAAGCCGAGGCGTCGATCCGCCTCGGCTGGGTCGAAGCCGTGTCGATCTCGCGTCCACTGGTCGCCGACATCGTCGCTCTGCGCCATGGTCTGGCCGCCAAGGGTGTGAACCGCGTCGTGCTCGCTGGCATGGGCGGATCGTCGCTCGCGCCCGAGGTGATCGCGCAGACGTCCGGCGTCCCGCTCACGATCCTCGACTCGACCGCACCCGGCCAGGTCCTGGCCGCCCTCGACGAGGGACTCGAGAACGCGGTGCTCGTCGTGTCGTCGAAGTCGGGCTCGACGGTCGAGACCGACTCGCAGCGCCGCACGTTCGAAGCCGCCTTCCGCGACCTCGGCATCGACCCCGTCGAGCGGATCGTCGTCGTCACCGACCCCGGCTCCCCTCTCGATGCCTCGGCTCGCGAGGCCGGCTATCGCGTGTTCAACGCCGACCCGAACGTCGGCGGCCGCTACTCCGCACTGACGGCGTTCGGGCTCGTCCCGAGCGGACTCGCCGGCGTCGACATCGATGAGCTGCTGAACGAGGCCGAGGCGTCGCTGCTCGAGGTCGCCGTCGACTCCGCCGACAACCCGGCGCTGCGACTGGCGGCGGCGATCGCCGGAACCAGCCCGCGACGCGACAAGCTCGGCCTGGTCACGGACGGCACGCACATCAACGGCCTGCCGGACTGGATCGAGCAGCTGATCGCCGAATCCACGGGCAAGCGCGGCACCGGCATCCTCCCGGTCGTCCTGCTGCCCGTCTCGCCGGAGCTCGACGCGCTGCCCGCCGACCTGCAGATCGTCAGGCTCGTCGACGATGCGAACGAGTTCCACCTGCACGAGCGCCACCCGGGCGAGATCCTCGTCAGCGGCACGCTGGGCGCGCAGTTCATCGTCTGGGAGTTCGCCACCGCGATCGCCGGCATCCTGCTCGGCATCGACCCGTTCGATCAGCCCGACGTCGAGTCGGCGAAGGTCGCCGCACGAGGCCTGCTGGACGCGCGTCCTGAGCAGGCGGCTGCCGTGTTCGTCGAGAACGGTGTCGAGGTGCGGGTCTCCGACCCGAGCCTCGCGGTCTCGGGAACGGTGGAGGGCGTGCTCGATGCTCTCTGGGCGCAGCTGTCCGCTGACGGCTACGTGTCGATCCAGGCCTACGTGAACCGCCTCGACGTGCCGCAGCTGCAGGGGCTGCGCGAACTCGTCGCCGCCGATTCCGGTCGCCCGACCACCTTCGGCTGGGGACCGCGGTTCCTGCACTCCACCGGTCAGTACCACAAGGGCGGGCCCGCCCAGGGCGTGTTCCTGCAGATCCTGGAGCGCACCGACGTGGATCTGGAGATCCCGGAGCGACCGTTCACCTTCGGACAGCTCATCGAGGCCCAGGCCGCCGGTGACGCGGCTGTCCTCGCCGAACACGGCCGCCCGGTCGTGTCCCTCACGATCACGGACTCCTCGGCCGACGTGCTCGCCCTCTTCGAAGCCGCCCAGAAGTAGTCAGCAGGAGAATCCCCCACTCATGACTGTTCCCATCTCGCGCGGGCAGAATCCGCTGCGTGACCCCGATGATCGTCGCCTGAACCGCATCGCGGGGCCCAGCGCCCTCGTGATCTTCGGCGTGACCGGCGACCTGTCACGCAAGAAGCTCATGCCCGCCGTCTACGACCTCGCCAACCGAGGCCTGCTCCCTCCCGGCTTCGCGCTGGTCGGCTTCGCCCGCCGCGACTGGGAGGACCAGGACTTCGCGCAGGTCGTGTACGACGCGGTCAAGCAGTATGCGCGCACGCCGTTCCGCGAAGAGACGTGGACGCAGCTGCTTCAGGGCATCCGGTTCGTCTCCGGGGAGTTCGACAACCCCGAGTCGTTCCGCAAGCTCCGCGAGACCGTGGACCACCTCGATGTCGAACGCGGCACGATGGGCAACCACGCGTTCTATCTGTCCATCCCGCCGAAGGCGTTCCCCGTCGTCGCCAAGCAGCTCAAGGACTCCGGGCTCGTCGGCGACGAAGACGACGACGACCAGTGCTGGCGACGCGTCGTCATCGAGAAGCCGTTCGGGCACGACCTCGAGTCGGCCCGAGAGCTGAACGACGCACTCGAGGTCGCGTTCTCGGCGGACTCGATCTTCCGCATCGACCACTACCTCGGCAAGGAGACGGTGCAGAACATCCTGGCGCTGCGCTTCGCGAACGAGCTGTACGAGCCGATCTGGAATCGCAACTACGTCGACCACGTGCAGATCACCATGGCCGAGGACATCGGCGTGGGTGGTCGTGCCGGCTACTACGACGGCGTCGGCGCCGCGCGCGACGTGATCCAGAACCACCTCCTGCAGCTGCTCGCGCTCACCGCGATGGAAGAGCCGATCAGCCTGTCCGCCGAGCACCTGCGGGCCGAGAAGGAGAAGGTCCTCGCGGCCGTCCATGTGCCGGAGGATCTGTCGCTCGCGACGGCCCGCGGCCAGTACGCGGGCGGCTGGCAGGGTGGCGAGCAGGTCACCGGCTTCCTCGACGAGGACGGGATGAACCCCGAGTCGGCCACCGAGACGTACGCCGCGATCAAGCTGGAGATCGACACACGCCGCTGGGCGGGTGTGCCGTTCTACCTGCGCACGGGCAAACGGCTCGGCCGCCGCGTCACCGAGGTCGCCGTCGTCTTCAAGCGGGCACCCGAGCACCTGTTCGGCCGGGGCAACGCCTCCGAGCTCGGCCAGAACGCCCTCGTGATCCGTGTGCAGCCCGATGAGGGCGTCACGATCCGCTTCGGATCCAAGGTGCCGGGCAACGGCACCAACGTGCGCGACGTCACGATGGACTTCGGATACGGCCACGCCTTCACCGAGGCGAGCCCCGAGGCTTACGAGCGTCTGATCCTCGACGTCCTCCTGGGCGACCCGCCGCTGTTCCCGCGGCACGAGGAGGTCGAGCTCTCCTGGAAGATCCTCGACCCGGTGGAGAAGTTCTGGGCCGCCGAAGGCGGTCCGGTGGAGCAGTACGCGCCCGGTTCGTGGGGTCCGGCATCCGCCGATGCCCTGCTGGCCCGCGACGGAAGAGTCTGGAGACGCCCGTGATCATCGACCTTCCCGATACGACCGTCAGCCAGGTCGCGAAGCAGCTCGTCAAGACGCGCGAAGAGGGCGGCGCGGTCGCCCTCGGTCGCGTGCTCACCCTCGTCATCGCGGCACGCAACGGTGTCGCCGAGGCCGCGATCGACGCTGCCAACGACGCTTCTCGCGAGCACCCGATGCGGGTCATCGTGCTCACCACCGGTGACGGAGAAGCACGTCTGGACGCGCAGATCCGCGTCGGCGGGGATGCCGGGGCCAGCGAGGTCGTGGTGCTCCGCGCCTTCGGCGACGCCGCCAGCAACGAGGAGAGCCTCATCACCGGCCTGCTCCTCCCGGATGCTCCCGTCGTGGCCTGGTGGCCCGAGGAAGCGCCGCTGGCGCCCGCGCAGTCCCCGCTGGGCAGGATCGCCCAGCGCCGGATCACGGATGCCGCCACGTCGTCCGACGTGCGCGATCGCCTCGCCCGGCTCGGCGAGACCCACGCGCCCGGCGACACCGATCTCGCCTGGACGCGCCTGACGCACTGGCGCGAGCAGCTCGCCGCCGTGCTCGACCAGCCGCCGTACGAAGCCGTCACCGCCGTGGAGGTTCGGGGGGCCTCCGCGTCGCCGTCGACGGCGCTGCTCGCCGCATGGCTGCAGATGGCGCTGGACGTGCCCGTGCGCTGGTCGTACGAAGACCCGGAGCACTGGCAGGAAGGCATCAAGTCGGTGCGTCTGACTCGCGCCACCGGCGACATCCTGCTGGAGCGCCCGACGCCCGGCGTCGCCGTTCTCACACAGCCGGAGCAGCCGGATCACGACCTGCACCTGCCGCGGCGCACGCTCCGCGAGTGTCTCGCTGAGGAGCTTCGTCGCCTCGACCCCGATGTCCTGTACGGTCGAGTGATAACCGAGGGCTGGGAGAAGCTGGGTCCGCCCGAGACTGGAGTGTGAGCTCGATGGAAGCAGCATCCGCAGAGAAGCGGGTCGTTGTCGAATCAACCCCGGCGGCAGTGGCCGCCCGGGTTGCCGACCGGTTCCTGACGCGCCTGCGCGCGCGTACGAGGAACGGACGGATCGCCCATATCGCCCTCACCGGAGGGTCGATGGGGGGCGCCGTGCTGCGCGCCACCGCAGAGGATCCGCGCGCGGCTGAGATCGACTGGTCGCTCGTGCATTTCTGGTGGGGCGACGAGCGTTTCGTCGCGCGTGAGGACGCCGACCGCAACGCCCTGCAGTCCCGGCAGGCACTGCTCGACCACGTCCCGGTGCCCGCCGACAACGTGCACGAGGTGGCCGCGTCCGACTCCGGCCTCACTCTCGACGAGGCAGCCTCCGCCTATGCCGCGGAGCTCGCTCGCTTCGGCACCGACGAGCAGCCATGGCCCTCGTTCGCGGTCTGTTTCCTCGGAGTCGGCCCCGACGGTCATATCGCATCGCTTTTCCCCGACCGCCCAGAGGTCGGTGTGACGGACGTCGCGGCCCTTCCGGTCCGCGACTCCCCCAAGCCGCCACCGGAGCGCGTGACGCTCACCCGTCCGGTGCTGAACTCGTCGAAGCGCGTCTGGTTGGTGCTCACTGGAGCCGACAAGGCCTCAGCGCTCGGGCTCGCCCTCGCGGGCGCGAGCTATGCCAGCGTGCCTGCCGCCGGCGCGAAGGGGCGCAAGCGCACGGTCTTCTTCGTGGACGAGGCGGCCGCGTCCGAGGTGTCGCCCGATCTCATCGACCGCTCCTACTGAGCGTTCTCGGACCCCGTCGAGCGCTGAGGTCCTGGGCTGGTCGAAGAGTCGCTGCGTGGCGTCTCGTCGCTGCCGCGAGCGATACCCAGTTCCTGGCTGTCGCTGAGCACCTGCGGGTGGAATCGGGCGAGTCCCACGACTCCCCACACCGCGATCGCTCCGGCGACGGCGAAGATGATGAGGACCCACCACGGTGCGGCGGCCGCCTCGCCGAGCACGACCATGCCGATGAGCACCGCGATGAGTGGATCGACGACGGTGAGCCCTGCGATCACGAGGTCGGGCGGACCTGAGCTGTACGCGGTCTGCACGAAGTAGGCCCCGACGGCGGCGGCGGCGAGCAGCGCGATCACGCAGACGACCGTCACCCACTCGAAGTCGCCGGCCTGGACGCGCTTGATGACGACCTTCGCGAGGGTCGCGACAAAGCCATAGAGGATGCCGGCGCCGATCACGTAGAAGAGCGCGCGCATGCGGTGCCTGAGGATCAGCCAGAAGGCACCCAGGATGATGATCACGACGAGCAGGACGGCCAGGATCACGAAGAGCTGGCGTTCGTCGATCTCCTGCTCCGTCGCGAAGATCGCGGCGAAGAACACGAACAGGAAGATGCCACCGACGCAGCACGCGATCGCGGTGATCGATTGCTTGGTCGGTGAGTGCCCCGAGATTCGGGCGTTCAGCAGCGTGGTCATCACCAGCGCGATCGCGCCCAGCGGCTGCACGACGATCAGCGGCGCCTGCACGAGCGCGGCGAGTTGGCAGATGATGGCGAGTGCCAGCATCAACGTCCCCAGGAGCCACGACGGCCGCGTCAGGAGCCGCTTGATCTGGTCGACGCTGAGCCCGTTGGCGCCGTCGGCACCGCTCAGCAGTTCGACCTTCTCGACCCCGCGATGCTGATACTGCGCGCCGAGCGACATGAAGACGGCGCCGGCGAGGGCTAGCGGGATTCCCAGCAGCAGGCCCGGGTTCTGAAACGCGCCGACGAGCTGGTCGCCGACGACTTCCGCCCCGTTCATCCCTACGCCTACGCTCACACTACGACCCTACCTGGCAGTTCCCGCCCAGTAGGGTTATGGCGTGGCTGTACTTCCGATTCGCATCATGGGCGACCCCGTCCTGCACTCCCCCGCATCCGTCGTCGAAGAGATCACCGATGACATCCGCACACTCGTCGCCGACATGTACGACACGATGGACACCGCACCGGGTGTCGGTCTCGCGGGCCCCCAGGTCGGAGTGCCACTGCGGCTCTACACCTACTCATACGTGGACGATGACGACCAGCCCTGGCGCGGCGTGCTGATCAATCCTGTGCTGTGGATGGCGCCGCTCGAACCCGGCGAGCCCGACCCTGATCTGGAGTCCGAAGGGTGCCTGTCGTTCCCCGGCGAGCGATTCCCTCTTCGGCGTTCCGATCGGGTCCTGGTCACGGGTACCGATCTCGACGGCGCCGACGTGCGCATCGAGGTGGATGGGTGGCGTGCCCGCATCATGCAGCACGAATTCGATCACCTCGACGGCATCCTCTACGTCGACCGTCTCTCCGACCGAGATTGGAAGACAGTGCAGAAGATCGCTCGCAAACGCGGGTGGGGGCGTGCCGGGGTGAGCTGGACTCCGGGTGTCGACGACCTCGAAGGCTGACACTCAGCCGGATCACAGCATCCTCGGAGTTGCGTCACAGACTCCCCGCCGATAGCGTGCCCGAAGAGGGCGTTTTCTCGCGCCCGCTCACCAAGTCATTCGAGGGGAAATCACATCATGATGAAACTGCGCACGCGACGCGCCCTGGCACTGGCGGGAACAGCCGTGGCGCTCACGATCGCCCTCAGCGGCTGCAGCGCGATCAACGACATTCTCAGCGGTGGCGCCCCTCAGGATGCAGAGCGCGACGAGGAGACCGGCGAGGTCAAGGAAGATGCGAACATCGACATCTTCGCGCTGAAGGTCGGCGACTGCAAGATGGCCAGCGCGTCCGGTCTCATCGAGAGTGCCGACGTCACCCCCTGCGATCAGCCGCACGATGAAGAGGTCTACTACGAGTTCTCCATGCCCGACGGCGAGTTCTCGGAGACCGACGTCGATGCAGCCTCGCAGGAGTGCATCGGCGAGCCCTTCACCACGTTCGTCGGCGTCGCCTACGACGCATCGGTGCTGACGGTCTACCCGATCACGCCCACGAAGGACACCTGGGACACTCTGAACGACCGCATCATCCAGTGCGTCATCCTCGAGGACGGCGTCCAGACGACTGGAACGCTGAAGGGCGCGGCGCGCTGACGCTTTCCACCGTTTCCAGAAGAGGCTCCGCCGGACGGCGGGGCCTCTTCTGCATCCAGCCGTCGTGAACCGTTCTGTCGCGAACGTCAGCGCCGGACGAGAGTCCGGAGGTAGCCGAATCCCACGATCAGATGGAGCACCGCGCCGACAGCGCAGATGATCTGCCCGATGACGCCGATGACGCCGAGATCGGGAAGGATGCCCAGCCCGATCAGAGCGAGTCCTGTCATGAAGATCGCCGTGCGGGCCTTCCCGAGTCGGGTCGCGGGGGGCATCTGCTCCGGACGCCGCACCAGGTAGACGACTCCGAGGGTGAGATCCACGCCCACCACCACGACGGCGATCCATAGGGGCAGGTGACCGGCGATCACGAATCCGCAGGCGATGAAGGCGACTCCGACACGATCGGCGAAGGGATCGAGCAGAGCGCCGGTCCGGCTGGTCTGTCCCAGGCGCCGTGCGAGGTAGCCGTCCACCCAATCGCTCACTCCGAACAGCACCAGCAGGACGAGCGTCAGCACCGGAGCGGCGTTCTGGATCAGCAGCACGATGATCGGAACGACCAGGAGCAGGCGCAGAACGGTGATCGCGTTCGGCAGCGTCGCCCAATCGCGGGTCTTCTCCGATTCGGTAGGGACGTCGTTCATCCGGCAATCCTCGCTCTCCACCAATGGCCCAGAGTACCGCGTCGTCTCCCACGTTGGGCTCGAGAGCCAGACAGCTCAGGGCTCCTCAGACCCGCGACAGTCGCAGCGTCACGAGTTGGAACGGTCGAAGCGCCAGACGGATGCCGTCGGCATCCTGACTCGACAGCGCGGCCTGCTCGATCTTTCGCTCGAGCAAGTCCACCTCGCTCACGTCACCGCTCGGGAAGCCCACGGTGACTGTGGCCTGGGCGCGACGCCCGAGCGCCTCGTACAGACGGACGACGACGTCGCCGCTCCCATCCTCGGCGAGCTTGACCGCCTCGACCACCACACCGGGGTGGTCGATCGAAACGAGGGGGTGCACGTCGTCGGCTCCCTCTATGCGGCGCTCTGCGAGGTTTGTGCGGTACCCCTCGGCGATCGTTTCGACGAGGTCGCCGCCGACAACGATGCCCACCTCCAGATGATGCCGGCCCTGGTCTTGCTGCGGGTCGGGGAACAGCGCCGCCCTGACAAGTGAGAGCCGCACGTTCGAGTACGTCCCCCCCGTCTTACGCGGGTGCCGGGTGATGTCGTGGCCGTAAGTGGAATCGTTGGTGACGGCGACGCCGAAGTCGCTCTCGCCCACTCTGACCCACCGATGCGCCACGGTCTCGAAGCGCGCAGCATCCCACGAGGTGTTGGTGTGCGTCGGACGTATGATGTGCCCGAACTGGATCTCGGAGGCGGCGTGGTCGGTGTGCACGTCGACGGGGACGCTGAGCTTGAGCAGCTTCTGCCGCTCGTGCCAGTCGAGGTCGACAGCCAGTTTCAGGGTTCGCGACCCCTCATCGAGACGGATGCTGTGCACCAGCGTCGATGCGCCGAATGAGCGCGAGATCACCACGGCACCGTCAACGACCTCCATGTCGTCCACGTCGAGGAGGTCGGTGACGTTACGGCGGTAGTGCTCGTCGATGTCCCAGGCATCCCACTGCGTCGGGGTGTCCCGGTGCAGCTGGAAGACACCGGCGCTCTGACCGGCTGGCACGACCTCACGCGCATTCGTCAGGTCGACGATCGACGTCAGCGCCCCTCGGGCATCGATCGTTGCACGCACGAGCCCGTTGTCGAGCACGAACCCGCCGTCCGCTGCGACCGGCGTGACCGGCGCGACGGCATCCGCCTCACCGACTGCCAGCGCGCCGACCGAGGCATGCCCGTGCGGGGCAGCGTTGGCCACGAGGCTGCGGGTACCCTCGCCGACCAGCGCACGCAGGGAGCCAGCGATGATCTGCTCGAGTTCGACCGCGATCGCCGCGTAGTTGCGCTCGGCGTCCTGATGCACCCAGGCGATCGATGTTCCGGGGAGAATGTCGTGGAACTGCTGGAGAAGGACGAGCTGCCAGAGGCGCCTGAGCTGATCGGCCGGGTAGGCGAGTCCGGTTCGCACGGACGCCGTCGCCGCCCAGATCTCTGCCTCGCGGAGCAGGTGCTCACTGCGACGGTTGCCCTGCTTGGTGGCCAGCTGGCTCGTGTACGTGCCGCGGTGGATCTCGAGATACAGTTCACCGCTCCAGACCTCGGGCGACGGGTACTCGGTCTCGGCCTGCTCGAAAAACGCCTGTGGCGTGGAATGCCGGGCGATCGGCGATCCTTCCAGCGACCCTGCGCGCTCGACCTGCGCAGCCATCTCACGGGTTGGTCCGCCTCCGCCGTCGCCGTAACCGTATGGCAGCAGCGAGACACGGGCTCTGCCCTTGTCCTGGAAGTTCCGCTGCGCATGCGCGAGGTCGGCCTGCGAGGCGTCCGAGTTGTACTTGTCCACCGGAGGGAAGTGCGTGAACACGCGCGTACCGTCGAGGCCCTCCCAGAGGAACGTGTGATGCGGCATCCGGTTCGTCTCGTTCCATGAGATCTTCTGCGTGAGGAACCACTTCGATCCTGAGGCCTTGATGATCTGCGGAAGTGCGGCGCTGTAGCCGAAGGAGTCAGGCAGCCAGACCTCGGGGGTGTCGATTCCGAACTCCCGGAGAAAGAAGCTTTTGCCCTCGACGAGCTGACGGGCGAGGGCTTCGGAGCCGACCATGTTCGTGTCCGACTCGACCCACATGCCGCCGACCGGCACGAAGCGGCCTTCGCGCACACGCTCGACCAGACGCGCCCAGATCTCCGGGTAGCGCTCCTTGATCCAGGCGAACTGCTGCGCCGACGAGCTGGCGAACACGACGTCAGGGTTCTCGTCCATCAGCGAGAGCACGTTCGAGAAGGTGCGCGACACCTTGCGAGCCGTTTCGCGCACTGGCCAGAGCCAGGCCGAATCGATGTGCGCGTGCCCGATGGCATGCAGCACGTGCGCGCTCGCATGGGCGGGACTAGCCAGCACCGTTCGGAGCGCCTCTCGGCCGTCTGCCGCCGTGCCCGCGACGTCATGCGGGTCGACGAGGTCGATCATCCGATCCAGCGCCTGCACGATCTCGGCTCGCCGCGGCGACGAGGCATCCAGCTCGGCGATGAGTCCGCGCAGGATCACGGTGTCGTCGAGCAGGGACTCGACGGTCAGGTCGCGCAGGGCCACGTCGACGACGCGGAGCACGTAGATCGGATCGGCACCGGCGGTCTCGGGGTCACCGAGCTCGGTCGGGTCGAACGTGAAGATGCTGCCCACGTCGGGGTTGGACGCCGCCTCGAGCAGCACGTCGATGCGGCCGTCCGGCTGCACCGCCGCGGCGACCGCGTTGTTGAACGGCGAGATGGCTTTGATCGGACTCCCGTCGAGACCCCAGACGAGAGCCTCGGCCTGGAAGCCGCTCTGTCCGGCCGTGAAACCGAGGTCCACGACGAGTTCTGCCCGGGTGGCGTCAGGAAGATCGCCGGATGCCGTGCGCCACTCGGTCGGGACCTTCCCGCTGACACGAAACCAGGTCGTCCCCCAGGGGCGCCCCCACGGAGCGCCGACCGCGGTAGGGGTGTAGTCCGCCTGGACGGCGTCCGTGAAGGGCACCGGCTCCCCCGGTACCTCCCAGGCGCGCACCTCGAGCGGGTGGCTCAGCCGGTGGCGCGCCGGACGGAGGCGCTCGCGGATGAATCGGTCGATGCGCATCTCGATGAGCGCGGTGCGGTCGTGCATGTGTGGTGCTTTCTGGATTGGGGGGTTGTACGCGGAGGTGGGGGTCAGCCCTTGACGCCGCCGGCCAGCGCGAAGCTGCTGCCGGAGAGACGCTGCACGAGCAGGTACAAGACGAGGATCGGTACGGAGTACAACGTGGCGAACGCTGCGAGCTGCCCGTAGGCGACGGCGCCGTGGTTGCCGAAGAACGTGAAGATCGCGACGGCCGCTGGCATCTTCTCGGAGCTGAACAACAGGACGAACGGGACGAAGAAGTTCCCCCAGGCCTGAGTGAACACGAAGATGAAGACCACGCTGATGCCCGGGCGCATGAGGGGCAGGACGATGGTCCACAGCGCCCGCATGGCGGAGGCGCCGTCGACCCATGCGGCCTCCTCGAGAGAGACCGGCACCGAGTCCATGAAGTTCTTCAGCATCCAGATCGCCATGGGCAACGACGTGGCGGCCATGAA
Source organism: Microbacterium aurantiacum (assembly GCF_002872075.1). Taxonomy (GTDB): domain Bacteria; phylum Actinomycetota; class Actinomycetes; order Actinomycetales; family Microbacteriaceae; genus Microbacterium; species Microbacterium aurantiacum_A. The sequence continues at coordinate 80,385 of NZ_PGGU01000009.1, forward strand.
CAGGATCACACTGACCTGCGAGTCGAGCATCTTCAACTGCACGAAAAGCGCGTAGACCGGCACCATCATGGCCGTGATCGGCAGGCAGGAGCCGAACAGGACCGAGTACATGAAGCCGCGCTGGAAGCGCGAGTTGTGCCGCGAGAGCGGATACGCGGCGAGCACGCCGACGGCGACGGTGATGAGCGCGGTGCCGAGCGAGATGAGGGTCGAGTTCCACAGCGGCAGCAGCGTCATCGACCAGTCGAACACCGAGACGAAGTTGTCGAAGGTGAGGCTCTCCGGCACCGAGATCGACACCGTGGCGGATGGGGACACCGCAGAGAACACGATCCACGCGATCGGCACGAGGAAGACGACCCCGATCACGATCAGGACGGTGTTGGCGAGCCACGCGGAGCGGCGCTTCGCAGGCGACGCGACAGAGATCCGTGGGCCGCGCCTGACAGCGGGGCGGACGAGTGCTTCAGTGGCGGTCATCAGTCGACCTCCGGCTTGAGGATGCGAATGTAGAAGATGGCGAAGATCGCGCCGAGCACGAGGGTCACCGCAGCGATCGCCGTACCGTAGCCGATCTGCGAGTACTGGAACGCCTCCTGATACGCGAGGACAGGAAGGGTCGAGCTCGAGACGCCGGGTCCCCCCTTGGTCATCACCCAGATGAGACCGAAGGTCCCGAGCGTCTGCAGCGTGGTGAGCATCAGGTTCGTCGATATCGAGCGGCGAATCATCGGGATGGTGATGAGGAAGAAGCGCTGGGCGGCGTTCGCGCCGTCGATCTGTGCGGCCTCCATCACCTCAGGCGACACCTCGTTGAGAGCAGCTCCGTAGACGAGCATCGAGAAGGCCGTGCCCCGCCAGACGTTGGCGAGGATGACGGCGAACATCGGGTATTCGATGAGCCAACTCACCGCGGGGATGCCGACGGCTTCCAACATCGCATTGAGTGTGCCGTCCTTCGAGAAGTAGGCGTAGAGGGCGAAGGCGGCGACGATCTCGGGCATCACCCAGGCCACGACGACGAGTGCGCCGACGACGCTGTTGACCGACTTCGAGCCGATGCGCATGAGCGCCGCGACACCGAGCCCCAGAACGTTCTGACCGATTATCGCGGAGAACAGCACGAAGACGACCGTGAGAACCAGCGCCGTCCAGAAGTTCGGATCCGTGAACAGTGCGACGTAGTTGTCGAAACCGACGAACTCGGGCTGCGCCGCCCGATAGCCGGTGAGAGCCCGGTTGGTCAGCGATCCCCAGATCGCATAGATGATCGGCCCGAGCAGGAACACGACCAGCAGCACCGCCGCAGGTAACAACGGGACAGAGCGCAGCAGGTCGCGGAGGCGGGTGCGCCGCCCGGCCCCGGTGTGCACCGGGGCCGGGCTGCGCGTTGCGGATGCGGAGGTCACTGAGGAATTCCTACTCGACCTTGTCCGCGCCGACGATCTGGGTGAGAGCATCGTCGTAGGTCTTCACCGCGTCCTCCGGGGTCGCATCTCCGGTGATCACCGATTCTGTCGCCTGCTGAAGCGCGCTGGTTATCTGCGAGTAGTCCGGCGTGGTCGGACGGAAGTGCGTGTACTGCACGAGGTCGGAGAAGAACGCGAAGGTCGGGTTGTACGAGAGGTACGCATCGTCGGTCGCGACGTCCTCGCGGACGGCGATCTGACTGTTCTCGGTGTCGTACTTGAGGGAGTTCTCCTGGTTCAGCGCCATCGTGATGAAGTCGAAGGAAGTCTGCGGGTGCTTCGTCTGAGCGCCGACCGCGAGGGTCCAGCCTCCGGACATGGACGTGTAGCCGGGGTCGCCGCCGTCTTGCGTCGGCATCTTGGCGAGACCGATCTTGTCCTCCCAGCCGTCCCAGGCGCTGTCGCCGCTGATCCAGCCGCCGGGCAGCCACGACCCGTCGATAGCCATGGCGAGCTTCCCCTCGGGGAGCAGCTCCGTGGAAACACGGCTGCCGATGGTCGAGTCGAGGGCGAGATCGAGCGGAGTCGCCAGATCATTCTTGTAGAGCGTGTCGTAGAAGCCGAAAGCGTCAGTGAGACCCTTGGAGCCCACCGCCCACTTGTCCGAGTCGGCGTCGTACAGGGTGGACTCGGTGCCGTAGAGCAACATCTCAACACCCTGCATCGAGGTCTGCTCACCGCCGCTCTTGCTGCCGTAGATGTTCAGCGGGATCAGGTCGGCGTCGTACGCCTTCACCGCTTCGGCGGCATCGAGGATGTCCTGCCACGATGCTGGCTGCCAGTCGGTGGGGAGTCCCGCTGCGGCGAAGATCTCCTTGTTGTAGTAGATCGCGCGGGTGTCGGTACCCATCGAGATTCCGTAGGTGCTGCCATCTCCGCCGAGTCCCGCTTCCTTGGCCGCATCGTAGAACTGGTCCCACTCGTCCCAGTCGGCGAGGTAGTCGTCGATCGGGAGCAGGTAGCCGGCGGCGGCGTCGGAGCGCAGCTGGAAGGTGTCCTCGTAGATCACGTCGGGTGCGGTGTCGGGCGACCCGTTCATCAGGGCGAGCTTCGTGAAGTACTCGTCCTCGGACTCGATCGGCTGGAGCTTCACCGTCACACCGGGGTTCGCGGCCTCGAACTCGGGCTTGACCTTCTGGAAGAGATCGTCGAGCTGGTGGAACGCCGACGTCATCTGGTACGCGACAGTGATGGTGCGGTCTCCGCTGTCGGACGTCTCCGCGTCCCCGGATGCGCTGCATCCCGAGAGGACGATCGCGCCGACCGCGATCGCACCGATGGCGGCGAGGGGCTTCGTTCGCATCTGCTTTGCTCCTTTGCATGCGGACCTCGCTGTTGAGGCCCTCAGACGGATAATCCTATCAAATGGGATAACTACCGCGAGAGGGTCTCATAACATTTCTGTCACGGCGCGCTATGCAGGTCGCCAGCACCGACAGCGTGCGGTCAGTGGCTGATCATGAGCCGCGACGGACGCGCCGTGAGCGCATCGTCGAGCACGAGGCACGCAGCTCCCACAGCGGCTGAATCCGCGCCGATCTGCGACGGGCGCAGTTGCACGGGCTCCGTGGACGTGCTCACGGCTGTGGTGTGCACCCAGTGATCCAGCACCGGGAGAAGCCGTTCGCCCAGCCTCGACCACGCAGGACCGCCCAGGACGACGATGCCGAGATCGAGGAGGTTGTTCACCTCGACGATCGCCGTCGCGAGGTGCCGCCCTGCACGCTCCAAGGCTGTGAGCACTCCCCCATCCCCGGCCGCGGCCAAGGCCGACAGCAGTTCGAGCTGCATCCGCGCATCTCCCGCATCACTTGCGGCGGATGTCCGCTCAGCCTGGGCCAGGAGCATTCGCGGCTCCATGATCACCCCGATGCAGCCGCGCGACCCGCACGTGCAGAGCGGCCCCTCCGGATCGACGACGATGTGCGCGATGTTGCCTGCGTTGCCGGTCCTGCCGTGCACGGGCGCCCCGGAGACCGAGAGCCCGAGGCCGAGCCCTGCACCATAGTAGAGAAACATGGCGTCGGAGAGCTCCTGCCCGACGTCGAACCACTGCTCTCCGACGACGGTCGCGACGACGTCTTTCTCGAGCAGCGTCGGCAACCCGCTGACCCGTTCCAATTCCTTGCGTACCGACACGTTATGCCAGGCAGGGAGGAGCGGAGGATTCAGCAAGCGACCCGCTTCGCGGTCGAAAGGCCCCGGAGCCGCCACACCGATCCCGAGCACGCGTTCCGCAGGGAGGCGCGCCTCGACGACGAGTGATCGGACGCTGTCTCCGAGACGCTCCACGAGTTCATCCGGCGACGCATCGGCGCCTCCGGGGGTCTGCTCCGTCCGTGCGACGACAGCACCGGCGGCATCCACGACCACGACGGTGTCGACGGCCGGGTCAAGATGCACACCGACCGCGTAGCGCGAGTCCGACCGCAGCGCGAGCAGCGTCCGGGGCTTTCCCGGCCCCGAGATGACCTTTCCGGTCTCCTCGATCAGCCCCTCGTTGGCGAGCCGGCGAGTGACATTGCTGAGCGTCTGCGTCGACAACCCCGTGCGTTCGGCGAGCTCGCTGCGGCTGAGCCCTTCCTCGGACCGGCGGATGAGGTCGAAGACGAGCGCCTGGTTGTAGACGCCCACAGCTGGGAGGTTCGACCCACGCTGCATATTCCGCTCCCTCGCCCTTGCACCTTCGTCGGCGCGTGAACCTTCATGATTGCCGCGTAGCACCGCAACGGTCAAACCCGGGCCGCAAGCTAAAGCCTAGAGCGGGAAGCCATGGACGCGCACTCCCGTCGTCGCCGCTCAGTCGTGCGCGTATCAACGCGCAGTACATGGGAGAAGGCGCCCCTCCCGCGACTCGCGGGAGGGG